>CAVZEA010000014.1:0-82278 GCA_963774225.1 uncultured Thermoleophilia bacterium | reverse complement strand
CCATCTGCTGAAGGCCGTGCACCGCGGCGCGAAGCTGATCGTGGTCGACCCTGGCGCACCGCGTCCGCGCAGTGGGCGGATCTCTGGCTCGGCATCGACGTGGGCACCGACATCCCGCTCGCGAACGCCGTCGCACGCGAGATCATCGCGACAGGCCTCGCGAACGAGGAGTTCGTCGCCCGTGCAACCGAGAACTACGACGAGTTCCGCGCGTCGGTCGAGCCGTGGACGCTCGAGGAGGCGGAGCGCGTGACCGGCGTGCCCGCTGAGGCGATCCGCGAGCTTGCGCACTCGTTCGGCCGTGCGACACACCCGCAGCTCTGCTGGACCCTCGGCATCACCGAGCATCACAACGCAGTCGACAACGTCTTCGCGCTGATCAACCTGTCGCTGCTCGTCGGCGGCGTCGGTCGTCACGGCGCCGGGCTGCCGCCGCTGCGCGGACAGAACAACGTGCAGGGCGGCGGCGACATGGGCGCGATCCCGAACAAGTTCCCGGGCTTCCAGGACGTCGAGGACGCCGCGATCCGCGCGCGCTTCGAAGCCGCCTGGGGCGCCGAGCTGCCGGCGAAGAACGGCCTCCACCTGACCGGCATGTTCGAGGCGATGGAGCACCGCACGCTCCGCGCGCTCTACGTGGTCGGCGAGAACCCCGCGCAGTCGGAGGCCGACAAACAGCGCGCGATCGGGCTGCTCGAAGGGCTCGACCACCTCGTCGTGCAAGACCTGTTCCTCACCCGCACCGCCGAGCTGGCCGACGTCGTGCTCCCCGGCTGCGCCGGGTGGGCGGAGTCGGAGGGGACCGTGACGTCCAGCGAACGAAGAGTGCAGCGTGTTCGCAAGGCGATCGACCCGCCGGGCGAGGCGCGCGACGACATCGAGATCGTGTACGAGCTCGGCCGCAGGCTCGGTGCCGACCTCGGCAGCACACGCGCCGAGGACATTTGGAACGAAGTGCGTAGCCCTCTCCCCCATGCACGCCGGCATGAGCTACGCGCGCCTCGAAGAGCTCCGTGGCATCCAGTGGCCGTGTTGGGACGAGCAGCATCCCGGCGATCAGTTCCTGCACGCTCGTCTGTGGGAGCCGGTCGTCGAGACCCGTGCGCCATTCATGGCCGTGCGGCACTCACCTCCGGTCGACAAGCTCGACGACGACTTCCCGCTGCGTCTCACAACCGGCCGACGGCTCGAGTCGTTCAACACCGGCGTCCAGACCGGGCGCTACTCGTCTCCGCTCCACGCGGGCGGCGAGGCGCTCCGGGTCTCGCCTGCCGACGGTGCGCGCTACGGACTCGTCGACGGCGGGCGAGCCCGGGTCACGTCGCGCCGCGGCGCGATCGAGGCGCCGGTCGCGTTCGACACAACGCTGCGTCCCGGGCTTGCGTTCATGAACCTGCACTTCCCGGAGCTCGTCGACACGAACATCCTCACGATCGACGCCACCGACCCGCTCTCCGGCACCGCGGAGTTCAAGGCGACCGCGATCCGCGTCGAGGCGGTTTAGTGGATCTCCGCCTGCTCGACGCCGAGCCGAGCGAGGCGGAGCGCGACGCGATCGACGCAGTGCTCGGTCCCGCTCCAACCGCGAGCCGCGATCGCATGTCCCGCGCCGATCGTGACAGCCGGCATCTGCTCCTGCCTTCGCTCCGAGCGGCCCAGCGCCGGCGTCGGCTGGGTGAGCGAGGGCGCACTCGCGTATGTGACGCGCCGTCTATCGGTACCGCCGGCAGAGGCTTATGGCGTCGCGACCTTCTACGCCCTGCTTGCGCTCGAAGAGCAGCCGGCCGACGTCACGCACGTCTGCACCGACCTCACGTGCATGCTGCGCGGAGCAACCGTCGGCCCCGGCGAGCACCCGAGCCCGTGCCTCGGCCTTTGCGAGCGTGCTCCCGCGAAGTACCGCACCGTCGCGGGCCTGGAGCCGTTCGAGCAGCAGCTGCCCGCCGAAGAGCCACCGCTTCCGCAGGCCGGCGACCCCTCGTCGTTGCGACTGCTGAGGAGAATCGCCGCCGGTGTCGACCCGACATCACTGGCTGCGTACGTCGCGGCCGGTGGGCTCGCATCGCTGGCGCGCGCACGCGAGCTCGGGCCGGAGGGGGTCGTCGCAGAGGTCGCGACATCGCACCTGCTCGGGCGTGGCGGTGCGGCGTTCCCCACCGGGCAGAAGTGGCAAGCGGTGCTCTCGCAGCCCGCCCAGCCGCACTACGTCGTCTGCAACGCCGACGAGTCGGAGCCGGGGACCTTCAAGGATCGCGTGCTGATGGAGAACGACCCGTTCGCGCTCGTCGAGGCGATCGCGATCGCGGGTCTCGCGACCGGCAGCTCAAAGGGCTTCATCTACGTGCGCGCCGAGTACCCCCTTGCGCATCTGCGACTGCAGGCGGCGATCGACGCTGCCGCCCCCTTCCTCGATGACTTCGAGATCGAGTTGCGGATCGGCGCCGGTGCGTACGTTTGCGGCGAGGAGACGGCGCTCTTCCAGTCGATCGAAGGCAAGCGCGGCGAGCCTCGCAACAAGCCGCCGTTCCCGGTCGAGGTTGGGCTCTTCGGCAAGCCGACTGCCGTCAACAACGTCGAGACGCTCTTCAACGTGCTCGAGGTGCTGCGTCTCGGCGGCGAGGCGTATGCAGAGACGGGGACCGAGGGCTCGGCCGGCACGCGTCTGTTCTGTGTGTCCGGCTGTGTCGAGCGCCCAGGCCTCTACGAGCTGCCGTTCGGGGCGACGCTACGCGAGCTGCTCGAACTCGCGCATGCGCGGCCGCCGAAGGCCGTGCTCCTCGGCGGTGCGGCCGGTGTGTTCGTGGGGCCGGACCAGCTCGAGCTGCGGCTGACGCACGAAGACACGCGCGCCGCGGGTGCGACGCTCGGTTCCGGTGTGGTGATCGTCTACGACGAAGACGCCGAGCTCGTTCCCGCGTTGCTACGGATCGCCGAGTTCTTCACGGACGAGTCGTGCGGCCAGTGCGTGCCGTGCCGAGTCGGGACGGTGCGCCAGCAGGAGGCGCTCGAACGACTCGCAGCCGGTCGGCCGCACGCCGACGAGCTCGCGACGCTCGCCGAGCTGGCGCAGGTGATGCGCGACGCGTCCATCTGCGGCCTCGGCCAGACTGCGGCGAGCGCTATCTCCTCCGCGATCGCGAACCTGGGAGTGTTTGCGGCATGACGACGTTGCTCTCGGCGAAGAAGATGATCGAGCTGACCGTGGACGGGCGCGAGGTCCGCGTCTTCGCGGGCTCGACGATCCTCGACGCGTGCCGGCAGCTCGACATCGACACGCCGACGCTCTGCTACGGCGACACGCTCACACCCGTGAACGTCTGTCGCGTCTGCGTGGTGGAGCTGGAGGGCGCGCGCACGCTCGTGCCTGCCTGCTCACGGAAAGCGGAGCAAGGGATGGTCGTGCTGACCGATTCCGAGCGCGTGCGGACGTCGCGTCGGCTTGTCCTCGAGTTGCTCGGCTCGTCGGTCGACCTCTCGACCGCCCCTGACGCGCTTCGCTACATCGAGGACTACGACGCGAAAACCGCTCGCTTCGGGCCTGATGCGGCGCGCGTCGAGTACGACGTGAAGATCGACAACGACCTCTACGTGCGCGACTACTCGAAGTGCATCCTCTGCTATCGCTGCGTCGAGGCGTGCGGCGTCGACCACCAGAACACGTTCGCCATCGCCGTCGCGGGCCGTGGCTTCGACACGCACATCTCGACCGAGTTCGACGTCGAGCTGCCCGATTCGGCATGCGTCTACTGCGGTAACTGCATCGCCGTCTGCCCCACCGGCGCGTTGATGTCGAAGCGCGAGTACGACATGCGGCAGGACGGAACATGGGACGAAGGCAAACAACAGGTCGTGACGACGGTGTGTGCGTACTGCGGCGTCGGCTGCAACCTCGAGCTCCACGTCCAGGACGGCGACATCGTCAATGTCACTTCGCCCGACGACCATGACGTCACACGCGGGAACCTGTGCGTAAAGGGACGCTTCGGGTTCGAATTCGTACAGCGCAGATGACACGTGTACAGGTGCTCTACTGGCAGGACATCCCGTCGGTCGTACGCGCGGGCGACGTCAAGCGCCAGCTCCCGGACTGGTTCCAGCAGGAGATCGACCGCGTCGCAATGGAGCAAGGCCTGCTCGGGAGCGACGCCTATCTCGAGCAATGGGAGTGGCGCGAGCACAGCGAGGTCGAGGCATCACCGGCTGAGGCCGTCGATCGAGTAGCCGCCGAGCTCGAAGCTCAGTCGCCGTAGACTTCGTGCCCGATGCGGATCGGAGTGCTGACCGGCGGTGGTGACTGCCCAGGGCTGAACGCGGTGATCCGCGCCGTGGCGCGCCGCTCGTGGTCGCACGGCCATGAGGTGATCGGCGTGCGCGACGGCTGGCGGGGCATGGTCCAGCAGACATTCCAGCCGCTGGGCCGCTCCGAGATCTCCGGGATCCTGCCGCGCGGCGGGACGATCGTCGGCACGACGCGCACCAACCCGTACAAGGTCGACGGCGGCGTCGACGCAGTCAAAGCGGCCTTCGAGCACATCGATGCGCTGGTCGCGATCGGCGGCGAGGACACACTCGGGGTCGCCGCCCGCCTCTACCGCGAGGAGGGCTCACCCGTCGTCGGCGTCCCGAAGACGATCGACAACGACCTTTCGGGGACCGACTACACGTTCGGGTTCGACACCGCCGTGCACATCTGCACCGAGGCAATCGACCGGCTCCACACGACGGCCGAGTCCCACAACCGCGTGATGGTGGTCGAGGTAATGGGCCGGCACACCGGCTGGATCGCAGTGCACAGCGGGATCGCGGGCGGCGCCGACGTGATCCTCATTCCGGAGCAGCCGGTCGACTTCGACGCGGTGTGCAACGAGATCCGCACGCGCCACGCGAACGGCAAGAACTTCTCGATCGTCGTCGTCTCGGAAGGCTGCGAGCTCCCCGGCGCGGAGGACAAGGGTGAAGTCGACCAGTTCGGGCACAAACTGCTCGCGAAACGCGGTGTCGGCGAACGCCTCGGCGAGGAGATCGAGTCGCGCACGGGCTACGAGACCCGCGTCACGGTGCTCGGGCACGTCCAGCGCGGTGGCTCCCCCACGGCGCGCGACCGCATCCTCGCGACCCGCTTCGGGCTGAAGGCGGCAGACCTCGTCGACGCAGGCGCGTACGGGAAGATGGCCGCGCTGCGGGGCGACGACGTGATCGCCTGCTCCCTCGACGAGGCGACCGCCGAGCTGAAGACCGTGCCGCCCGAGTGGTACGACGTCGCGAAAGCCTTCTTCGGCTGAAAGACAGCCAACTCGGTTCCGCCTTCGGCGGCAACCGAGTTACAGCTCGGCGAGTGGGAAGCTTCGGTGGCGGCGCGGTGGGACGAGGTAGTTCTGCCGGTGCGTCGTCGAGAGGATCGAGTTGATCCCTTGGCCGCGCGCGCGCGGCGCAAACGCGATCTTCCCGTCCGGCAGCTGGCCGTCCATCGCCAGCCGGTTGCGGCGGAAGTCGTCGCCCGTCGGGTTGAACACGACGAAGTGCACGCCGGCCGTCGGAACCTTGCTGTACTCGAAGCCGTGCTCGGCCCAGGCGAAGGGGTTGTCGAGCGTGTTGAAGTCCGCGCGCACGGGCACCGCGGCCCCCTTCGGATAGACGGTGCCGTCGGGCCCGATCGCGCGCCGGAGCAGTCGTGAGGTCGTCTGGATCGCCGCGCTGTGACCGATCTGACCGGAACGCACGTAGTCACGGTGGACGTCCTTGCTGGTCGACACGTCCTGTGGCCCCTGCCGCACCGTCTGCACGCCCTGCTTGACGTCGAGGTTGGGGCGGAACGCGGTCGAGACGCGTTCGTCGAAGTCGAAGTTGACGTACCAGGCCTCGACATCCTCGTGGATGTGTGAGAGGTGCATGTGCGTGCCTTCGTGGAAGTAGTCGCTCCCCCGGAAGTCGACGTACCCGAGCGTCTCGAAGTTCGCGATCTTGCCCGGGCCCATGCCGGCCTTCTGCGTCGACGTAAAGCCGAGGAACAGCTCTGAGGTCGCGGGAATCAGATCCGAGCCGGGGAGCTGCGCCGCGAGCGCCATCTGCTTCGGCAGCGAGGTCTTGCCGTCGAATCCGCCGCCGGCAAACCCGCGACGGATCGACGTGAACTGGAACAACGAGGAATCGTGCAAACGCTTCTCCGCGTCGAGGATGTGATCGCGCACGTCCGACCGGAGCAGGATTGCGACCTCATTCGCCTCGAGCTTTGTCTGCGGCGGGTCGCTCTGAAAGCGCTCGGCGTCGAACACGACGGGCTTGTTCGCGCGCCGGTCGTGCGGCAGCAGCCGAGCCGCCTGCGCGGCAACGAGCCGGTGGAAGTACGGCAGCCCCCACGCGACGGTCACCCCGAGCCCGGCCGGTGACACGACGTAGTCGTCGTCGAGACCCGCGAGCAGATGCGCAAGCTCTTTCTGCGCGTCGCGGACATCGCTCGCGTCGGCGGTCAACCGCGCGGTGATGAGCTCGTGATGGAGCGGCGGCACGAGCACGTCGATCTTGTTCGACTGGACGACGCGGATGCCGTCGAGCAAGTGCTGCTCCGGCAGCGTGGCGATCGACGTGGAGCGCTTCGGCGTACTGCCCGCCAGCTTGTCGACGAGCTCGTAGATCCCGGACGCGCCGAGAGCGCCCGCAGCAGCACCGGCGAGCGCCTGCTTGCGCGTCAGCTTCATGTGCGTCTCTACGCGCTCGTGGCGGGCTTGACCAACACGAGCGCCGCGAGCTCCTGCTTCAAATAGCGCCGCAGATGTGGGCCGTTGAGCGGCGGCGCGAGATGCTCGGACAGCGTGTAGAGGTTGCCGTAGCGCCGCCAGAGCAGCAGGTAGTGCCACAGGTCTGCGTCCTGGTTCACCGTGTAGAGGGTCGCGGTGATGCCGTTCGCCGTCATCGTCCCGTTCGCGTCGGCGTAGCACGGCACGTTCTTGCTGTCGATGCCGCCGGTACGGCAGGTCGGGATTTTCGTGACGCCCGGGTACGCGCGGAGATTGACGTGCAGCTCACCGCCACCGCCGCCGGCGTCCGTGTCCTGCCACACGAAGCTCTCGAGGTAGCTGCGATCCGCCGAAACGGAATTGATGTTGTTCCACACCCCGCCGATCTGATCGGTCAGCGGGTCGGGCAGCCAGCCGGGGCAGTAGACGGGCGCCTTGATGCGGTTCGCGAGGCGCTGCCACCCGGCCGGGTGCGCGCACTTCGGCTTCGGCGCCGCGGGCGGAGACGTCGCCGCGTCAGCCTTCTTGCCACCGCTCGAACAGCCGGTCGCGAGCGCAGCACAGGCCGCCAGGAGCAGGCAGATCGTCGCAAGCCCTCTCAACGGGCGCATGGTAGCCCTCTCTACACGTCGAGCGGCTGATCGCCGACCAGGACGCCCACGTCCCGCGTCGTGACGAGCACGGCATCGACGCCCGCCCGCTCGAGCGCGAGCACCTCTTCACGGGTGGAGACCGCGACCTGTGCAATCGCGAGCTTGCCCGCCGGCACATCCGGCAGCAGCTCGAGCACCGCGTCGAGCGGGTCGACGTCGTCGTCGCCGTGCTCGGCGTTCAGCAGGAAGATCTCGGGGTCGAGCCGCTCGAGGGCGAGCTCGAGCTCTTCCTCGTCGCGTACGTCGACGACCGCCTCGAGGTGGATGTGCTCCGGCTCGTCCTCGGGTCGGATGCAGACGGCGTCCACGTCGACCGGGCTGCCCGCGCCGAGCCAGAGGAGCGGCAGCGACGTCGCTTCGCGAATCCCGTCGATCGCGCTCGTGAGGGCCACTGCTTCGGCCCCTTGTGCCTCGGCGTCGCGTGCCGCGCCCGCGTCGCCGACGTGAACGATGATCGAGATCCCATCTCCTTCGGAGATGCGCTGGCTGAGTCGTCGCAACGCGGGCAACCTGCTCGGAGACAGACTAGATCACGCGCCTGTCGGGCGCCTAGAAGCCTGCGGGCGCCGAGCCCGGTCGACGCTCGAGCCCCGCCCAGTCCGAACGCGGCGGCGCGAACAGCTCGGCGAGCGCCGCGCCGTCGGGCCCGGCGCTGACCTGATGCGGCACGTCACCGGGTATCACCCACATCGCACCCGGTCTGAGCTCCTTCGTCTCCTCGTCGATCCGGAACGTCAGGCTCCCGCGCAGCAGGAGACCGGTCTGCTCGTTCGGATGCCGGTGCTCCGGCACCTCGGCGTTCGGCTCGAGCTCGATGTAGGCGAGCGTCGCCTCGCTGCCCCCCACCGCGCGTGCGGTGACGGTGTCCCAGACCTGCAGCACCTCGAGCTCACGGACGTCGGAGAAATTGCTCATGCCTGTGAGTCTCTCACGTCCCGATCGGATGCCAGACGGTCTTCAGCTCGAGGAAGGCCGAGATCTCGTAGAGCGACTGGCTGTCCGGCTTCCCGTGCACGACGCGCTTCACGTTCTCGGCCGCGGCGATCTCGAGCTCCGTGCGCAGGCCGTCGGCGCCGGTGAGATCGATCGCGTTCACGTCCATGTGACTCGCGAGCCACGGCGCGAGCTCGGCGCGGTGACCGGTGAGCAGGTTGACGACGCCGCCCGGGACGTCGCTCGTCGCGATCGCCTCCGCCAGCTCGATCGCCGCGAGCGGCTGCGTCTCGGACGCGACGGCGACGACCGCGTTGCCGCCGGTCAGCGCCGGTGCAAGGCGCGAGACGAGACCGAGCAGCGGCGGCTCGTCCGGCGCGATCAAGGCGACGACACCGGTGGGCTCGGGGATCGTGAAGTTGAAGTACGGCCCCGCAACCGGATTCGACGAGCCGATCACCTGCGCAAGCTTGTCGGCAAAGCCCGCGTACCAGACCCAACGATCGATCGCGCGATGCACCTCGTCCTCGCCGGTGCACAGCTCGGCGAGCTCCGCGACGCGCGCCTCCATCATCTCCGCAATGCGATAGAGCACTTGCCCACGGTTGTAGGCAGTCGCGGACGCCCACTTCGGTTGTGCGCCACGGGCTGCCAGCACTGCATCTCGTGCGTCCTTGCGCGATGCGCGCGCGACGTTCTGCCCCTGCGCCTCATACGTGCGCCCCGACTCGCTGCGCGGGAACGCGCCCCGACGAACAGCTTGTACGTCTTCTTGACGGGCAGCCGCGTCACGCTGTCACCGCGTCACGGGCCACGTCCCACGTCCAGAACTCGACGACGTTCCCGTCCGGGTCGGTGACATAGACCGCGCGCCCGTGACCGTCGTCCTCGAACGAGATCACCTCCGGCGCGAGCCCTGCCTCTTCGAGGCGACCGACGATCGCGCCGAAATCGCGCTCGTCGATGTTGAACGCGTAGTGGACGTGCACGCCCCCGCGTCCGTTCGCAAGGCCGATCTGTGGGCTCCACAGGCCGATGCGAGAGCGGCCTGCGATGAACCAGGCGCGATCGTCACGGCGCGAGTAGAGCGGGAGGCCGAGCGTTGCTCCGTAGAACGCAACCGCACGGTCGAGGTCGAGCACCTCCAGGACGAGCTCGTTGATCCCCGTGACCGGGACCGGCTCAGCCACCAGAGGGTTCCGCACCGTCGAACGAGAGGTAGGGCTCCATGCCGTGCAGGCCGCCTTCGCGGCCGAAGCCCGACTCCTTGTACCCGCCGAACGGGCTCGTCGGGTCGAAGCGGTTGAACGTGTTCGCCCAGACGACACCGGCGCGCAGGCGCTCCGCCATCCAGAGGATGCGCGAGCCCTTCTCCGTCCACACGCCCGCGCTCAGCCCGTACGGCGTGTTGTTCGCCTTCTCGACGGCTTCGTCCGGCGTGCGGAACGTGAGCACGGACAGCACCGGCCCGAAGATCTCCTCCTGTGCGATGCGGTAGCTCTGCGCCACGTTGGTGAACATCGTCGGCGCGAACCAGTAGCCCTTTTCCGGGAGCCGGCACGGCGGCTGGTAGATCTCGGCGCCCTCGGCCTTCCCCGCTTCGACGAGCTCCTCGATGCGGTCGAGCTGCATGCGCGAGTTGATCGCTCCGACGTCCGTGTTCTTGTCCAGCGGATCGCCGACGCGCAGCGTCGCCATCCGCTTCTTCAGCTTGTCGACGACCGGCTCGTAGATCGACTCCTGCACGAAGAGCCTCGAGCCTGCGCAGCACACGTGGCCCTGGTTGAAGTAGATGCCGTTGATGATTCCTTCGACCGCCTGGTCGAGCGCGCAATCGTCGAACACGATGTTCGCCGCCTTGCCGCCGAGCTCGAGCGTGAGCTTCTTGTCGGTGCCCGCGAGCCGCCGCTGGATCGCCTTCCCGACCTCGGTCGACCCGGTGAACGCGATCTTGTCGACGTCGGCGTCGACAAGCGCAGCGCCGGTGCGGCCGTCGCCGGTGATGATGTTGACGACTCCCGGCGGCAGCTCGGCCTGGCGGACGACCTCGCAGAAGAGGAGCGCTGTCAGCGGCGTCGTCTCGGCCGGTTTCAGCACGACCGTGTTGCCGGCCGCGAGTGCGGGCGCGATCTTCCAGGCGAGCATCAAGAGCGGGAAGTTCCACGGGATGATCTGGCCGGCAACGCCGAGCGGCTTGGGGGTGCGGTTCGGGAACGCGTACTCGAGCTTGTCGGCCCAGCCTGCGTAGTAGAAGAAATGCGCTGCGGCGAGCGGCACGTCGACGTCGCGCGACTCCTTGATCGGCTTGCCGCCGTTCAGGCTTTCGAGCACCGCGAACTCGCGGCTCCGCTCGGCGAGGATGCGCGCGATCCGGAACAGGTACTTCGCGCGATCGGTCGGTGGACGTGCCGACCAGGACGCGAACGCCTCGCGGGCGACGGCGACGGCGTTCGTCACGTCCGCGTCGCTCGCCTGACCCACCTCGGCGAGCGGGGACTCGTCGCGCGGTGCGATGGTGGTGAAGTGCTCGCTCGTGTCGAGCCATTCGCCGCCGACGTAGAGGCCGTAGCGCTCGCGCAGGTTGACGATCTCGGTCGACTCGGGGGCGGGCGCGTACGTCCAGCCGGCGGGAACGGGGCTGCGATCGGCGCGCTTGGCGATGTCAGTCATGCTCAGTCATTCGTGAAGTAGTCCTTCGACTGGTAGGCGCCTGTGCGCTCCTTGCGGAGCTGCATGAGGATGTCGTTGACGAGGCTCGAGGCGCCGATCCGATACAGGTCGGGCGTCAGCCAGTCCGGGCCGAGCGTCTCGTGCACCTGCACGAGGTACTGGATCGCGTTCTTCGAGGTGCGGATGCCGCCGGCGGGCTTCATGCCGACCTTGCGCCCTGTCTCCTCGTGCACGTCGCGAATCGCTTCGAGCATCACGAGCTGCACGGGCAGCGTCGCCGCGCCGGGCAGCTTGCCGGTCGACGTCTTGATGAAGTCGGCGCCGGCCGCCATCGCGAGGAGCGACGCGCGACGCACGTTGTCGTACGTGCCAAGCTCCGACACCTCGAGGATCACCTTCAGATGGGCGTCGCCGCACGCGTCCTTCACCTTGACGATCTCGTCGAACACCGCTGCGTAGCGACCCGACAGGAACGCGCCGCGGTCGATCACCATGTCGATCTCGTCGGCTCCGAACGCGACTGCGTCTTCGACATCGCGCACCTTCACGTCGAGCGGGCTCTGCCCGGATGGAAACGCAGTGGCGACGCTCGCGACCTTCACGCCGCTCCCGGCGAGCCTGCTCTTCGCGGTGGGGACGAGGTTCGGGTAGACGCAGATCGCGGCAACCGACGGCACGCTCGGGTCGCTCGGATCGGGGCGGATCGCCTTCGAGCAGAGTGCAGCGACTTTCCCCGGCGTGTCCTGGCCCTCGAGCGTCGTCAGGTCGCAGCAGCGGATCGCGAGCTCGAGCGCCCAGACCTTGGCCTCTTTCTTGATCGAGCGCTTCGCGAGCTCACCCGCGCGCACCTCGAGAGCGACCTGGTCGATCGAGCCGATCCGCGGCAGCCGCTGCTTGAGCGGCAACTCGAATCCGCGCGGAAGGACGGGCGCCTGCGCCATGACGCCAGTGTAGTGCGGGCCGAATTGGCGACCGCCCTTCGGTAGGTGCCAGGCACCGGGACGGGGCCGCCGCCGACAGGGCTCTTCGGTAGGTGCCAGGCACCGTCGCGGGGGTCTGCGACGCGACAGTGCCCGGCACCACCGAAGCCCTCGGGCGGCTAGGCCGCCTCCGAGTCCTCGCCCTGCGCGCGCTGGGCTGCGATCAGGTCGCGATACCAGTAGAAGCTGCCCTTCGGCACACGCTCGAGCGTCGCGTAGTCGATGTACACGAGCCCGAAGCGCTTCCAGTAGCCCCACGCCCACTCGAAGTTGTCGAGCAGCGACCACGCGAAATAGCCGCGCATCGGCACCCCCGACGCGGCCGCCTCCGCCACCGCGCCGATGTACTCCTCGAGGTACGACTCCCGTTCCGGATCGCCGATCGAGCCATCGTGGCTGCGCACGTCCGGGAACGCAGCGCCGTTTTCGGTCACGTAGATCGCCTTCGGCGCGTAATCGCGGTGGAGCCGGATGAGCAGGTCGCGTAGACCGTCGGGTACGACCTCCCACCCCATGTCGGTGTGGTCGACGTCGGCGCGCCGCACGATGCGCGAGCGGCCTCCGTCCTCGTCCGCAGCCACGAGCGGTGACGTGTAGTTGTTCACGCCGAGAAAGTCGATCGGCTGCGCAATCGTCTCGAGATCGTCGTCCTCGATGTGCGGTGCGATCTCGCGCCATGCTTCGAGCATGTCCTGGGGGTACGCACCGCGGAAGATCGGGTCGAGGAACCAGCGGTTGTGGAACCCGTCGACCCACGCGGCCGCCGCCCCGTCCTCGGCGTCGTCGCTCGCCGCGTAGACGTGATCGAGGTTGAGCGTGATACCGACGTTGGAATTGGGCGACAGCTCGCGCAGCACCTGAACGGCACGACCGTGCGAGAGCAGGAGATGGTGCGCCGTTGCGAGCGCGTCGGCGTCAGAGGTGCGGCCGGGAGCGTGATGCCCCCAGCCGTGGCCGACCCACGACACCACCCACGGCTCGTTGTGGGTGATCCAGTTCCCGACCCGGTCCCCGAGCCGGCTCGCCACAGCGGTGACGTAGTCAGCGAACGCGTCGACCGTCTCGCGAGCCGGCCATCCGCCCGCATCCTCGACCGGCTGGGGCGTGTCCCAGTGGAACAACGTGACAAACGGCGTGATGCCGTTCCCGAGCAGCTCGTCGACGAGCCGGTCGTAGAAGTCGAGACCCTTCGCGTTGACCGCGCCGCGGCCGCTGGGGATGACGCGCGGCCACGCGACCGAGAAACGGAACGCGTCGATGCCGAGCTCGCGCATGAGCGCGATGTCGTCGCGGTAGCGGTGGTAGAAGTCGCACGCGACTGCGCCGCTGTCGGCGTTGCGGACTTTGCCCGGTGTCGCGCAGAACCGGTCCCAGACGCTCTCACCGCGCCCGTCCTCGGTCGCAGCTCCCTCGATCTGGTACGAGGCGGTAGCGGCGCCCCAGACGAAGTCGGCGGGGAACGCGCTAAGGGGTAGATTCGGCATGGACGTCCTCTCGGTGATGTGGTGACGGAGCGGTGACGTGACAGCGTGCGGACTGGTTCGGCTGCGCCTCGACGAGCTCGGGAGTGACACGGCGACACGTCTCGACGGCGAGCGGACACCGGTCGACGAAACGGCAGCCGGGAACCGGATCGACCGCGGCAGAGGCCGTGCCCTTGCGGATCTCGATCCGCTCGAGGCCACGGTCGCGATCTGGCACGGACGCGATGAGCAGACGCGTGTACGGGTGAAGCGGGCTCGTGAGGACCTGGTCGACCGGCCCTTGCTCGACGACCTGCCCCGCGTACATGACGATGATGTCGTCGGCGACGTAACGTGCGCTCGCGAGATCGTGCGTCACGTATAGAAACGCGATCCCGAGCTCGTCCTTCAGGTCGCGGATCAGGTTGAGGATCCCGACGCGAATCGACACGTCGAGCATCGAGATCGGCTCGTCCGCGATCACGACGCGCGGACCGACGGCGAGCGCCCGCGCGATCCCGACTCGCTGACGCTGGCCGCCGGAAAGCTCGTGCGGGTACTTGTCGGCGATGTGCCTCGCCGGAACGAGACCGACCGTTTCGAGCAGCTCGAGAACGCGTGCTTCGACGTTCGCACCGCGCATCCCGTGGATGCGGAGTGGCCGCGCGAGGTGATGGCGAACCGTCTTCGCTGGGTTCAGCGAGCCGAACGGGTCCTGGAAGATCATCTGAACCTGCGAGCGGTAGCGGAGGACGTCTCGACGCCGCCGATCCTCCGACACGTCGCGCCCCTCGTAGAGCACCGCGCCCGATGTGGGTGTGTACAGCCGCGCGAGCAGCCGCGCGACCGTGCTCTTGCCGCTGCCGCTCTCGCCCGCGAGCGCCGTCACGCGGCCGGGCGCGAGCACGAAGCTCACGTCGTCGACCGCGTGCAGGCGCCCGCGTCGCAGCGCTCCCCCCACGGGGAACTCCTTCGAGAGGCCACGAACCTCCAAGAGCGAGGTCATCCGCCGCTCTCCACCAGATGGCAGGCCACGCGCTGCCCGAGCGCGAGGTCGCGAAGCACCGGCCGCTCCGTCGTCTGACGGTGATAGAGCGCCGCGTCCTCCGGGCGGCAGTGCGGGCAGCGCGGATGGAACCGACAGCCCGACGGCGGCGACGAAAGGTCCGGCGGCGACCCCGGGATGCCTGCCAGGCGCTCGGTCGATCCGAAGAGCGGTGGGAACGACTGCAGCAACCCGACCGTGTACGGGTGGCGCGGGTCGTCGCGCAGGACCGAGGCGGGCGCCGACTCGACGATCTCGCCGGCGTACATGATCGCCACCGTGTGCGCGAGCTCGAGCAGAAGCGACAGGTCGTGCGTGATGAAGAGCACCGCGAAGCCGAGCTCGCGCTGCAGGTCGCCGATCTGCTGCAGGATCTCGCGTTGCACGACGACGTCGAGCGCTGTTGTGGGCTCGTCCATGATCACCAGCTCAGGACGCAAAGCGAGCGCCATCGCGATGATCACGCGCTGACGCATCCCGCCTGAGAGCTCGTGCGGGTACGCCCGCAGACGACGCGGATCGATGCCTACGAGCTCGAGCAGCTCGCCCGCCTTCCCGAGTGCGGCAGACCTCGAGACGCGCTCGTGCGCGTGCATCATGTCGACGAACTGGTCGCCGACACGCATCACCGGGTTGAGCGAGTTCATCGCGCTCTGGAAGACCATCGACACGTTCCGCCAGCGAAACTTCCGCAGCTGCTCCTTGCTCTTCAGCGCGACGTCCTCGCCGGCGAACAGCACGCGGCCGGCGGTCAACGTCGCGGGCGGCCGCAGGATCTGCATCAGCGCGTTTGCCAACGTGCTCTTCCCGCAGCCCGATTCGCCTGCGAGACCGAGGATCTCGCCGGGGCGGATGGCGAGGCTCACGCCCTCCACCGCGCGGGTCGTGCGCGACCGTGACACGTAGTCGACCGTCAAACGCTCGACTTCGACGAGCGGCTGCACGGTCGTCGCGTCGTCGCGAGACGATGTTGCCAAGGCCGCCGTCACGCTGCCGCCTTCGCGCCGGGCCGCACGAGCGAGCGCAGCAGGCCGCGCCGGTGGACGCGCGCCTCCTCACGCAGTCGCGGGTTCGAGAGCTCATCGATACCGGCGAGGATCAGCGTCAGCCCGAGCACGGTGATCACGAGCGCGAGCCCCGGGAAGACGAACGGCCACCACTCGCCCTGCAGCACCGCAGAGTTCGTCTGCGCCCAGTAGAGCACCATGCCCCAGCTCACGTGTGAAGTGTCGCCGAGCCCGAGGAACTCGAGGCCGGCGTCGACGAGCAGTGAGATATAGAAGACGAGCACGAACGCCGCGGCGATGCGGCTGATCATGTTCGGCATGATCTCGCCGAAGACGATTCGCCAGGTCGATTCGCCCGCAACCTTCGCGGCGAGCACAAAGTCGCGGTTCTTGAGCTGCATCGCCTGCCCGCGGAGGATCCGCGCCTCGAACGCCCACAGCGTCAGCGCGAGGATCAGAATCATCGTCGACATCGAGCGGCTGTGGAGATAGCCGGAGACGACGACAAGCAGCGGAATCGTCGGGATGACAAGGAAGACGTTCGTCAAGAAATTGATCGCCTCGTCGACGATTCCGCCGGAATACGCCGCGAGCAGCCCGAGCGTCGTCGCGAGGATCGTTGCCAGCGCTCCCGACGCAGCGCCCAGGATCAACGAGCGGCGCGTGCCGAGCACGACCTGCGAGAAGATGTCGCTTCCCTGGTCGGTCGTTCCGAACAGGTGATGCCACGACGGAGCCTGCCGCGCGTCGAAGATGCTGAAGCCCGTCGGGTCGGACACCGAGATGAGCGGCGCAATCAGCGCGACGACGACCATGAAGCCGACGAGACACAGACCGAACCGCGACTTCGGGTTGCGCAGCAACAGCCGCAACCACCCCGGAACGCGCAGGAGGCGCCGGCTCGAATCGGACGGAAGCAACGGTGCGAGCTCGATCGTCGGTTGCAGCTGCGACATGGCTAACTGGCCCTCACGCGAGGGTCGAGGACGAGGTTGAGCAGGTCCATCACGAAGTTCGCTGCGATCACGGCGAGCGCGAAGACGAGCAGCAACGCCTGTGTCAACGGATAGTCGTTGCCAAGTGCGGCCTGCTGCAACGTCAATCCCGCCCCTGGGTAGCTGAACACGTATTCGATGAACACGAGGCCGCCCACCGCGCTCGCGAACTGCGCCGCGAAGCCGTTCAGCGGCGGCAGGATCGCGTTGCGAGCGGCGTAGCGCGTCATCACACGGCGATCGCGCAGACCTTTGGCGTGCGCCATCGTCACGTAGTCCTCTCCCGCCGTGTTGATCATGACCGTGCGCATGTTCAGAACCCAGCCGCCGGCGTACGCGGCGATCACGACGAGGATCGGCAGCTCGGAGTGGCGCAAGACGCTCGTCAGGAAGTGCCAATGGAACCCTGGGATGAGCGTGCTGTCGTACGCGTGTTGGATCGGGAACCAGTTCAGCTCGAGCCCGAGGAAATAGACGCCGAGCAGCCCGGTGAAGAACGCTGGAAACGCGGAGAGCGCCATGAACACGGGCACGACGACCGTGTCGAACGCACCCCCACGCCGCCAGGCAGCGACCATGCCGACGGTAATGCCGATGGCGAACGCGAGAATGAACGCAACACCGACGAGGAAAATCGAATAGGGAAGAACCCGGCCGACCACCTCGGAGACAGGGGTCGGATAGTTCGACGTCGACACGCCGAAGTTCAGATGCGACACGCGGTGCAGGTAGGTGACGTAGTCCTGCCAGATCGACTTGTTCCCGCCACCGAGGAGCGCCTCGTACGTCTTGATGATTCCGGGATTCGACTGGATCTGCGCCGGCGAGAGGTGCTGCAGCACACCGCCGATCGGGCTGCCCGGCATCAGCCTCGGAAGCAGGAAGTTGAGCGTCATCGCCACCCAGACGGCGAACACGTAGAACACGACTCGGCGGAGGATGAAGCGCATACGTGAGCGGTGAGTATGGCGGCGGGCGACCCCCAGGTCGCCCGCCGCCCGTTGCTCAGGAAGGGCTTGCTATTGCCCGGCCTTCCCGCCCGGACAGATGTGGGTGAACGAGAGAAGGTTGTCGGGGAAGGTCGTAAAGATCGGGTCCCCGAAGTGATCGTTTTGCGAGTCGAAACAGTGGAAGTACTTCGTGCTGTACGTCGACCACCGAGGCCCGACGAACAGCGGAACGATCGGAAGCTGCTGCAGCCAGAGCTTCTCGAGCTGCGTCGCGATCTGCTTCTGCTTCGAAACGTCGAGGCTCGTCTTCCACTGGTTCAGGAGCGATGTTCCCTGGTCGCTCTTGTAGTGCTCCCAGTCACCCGTGTTCGTGGCGTCTTGACCCGACGCAACGAACGCGTTGTTGGAGAAGTTGGCGTTGAAGAAGCTGTAGGGAGATCCCTGTCCGCCGTTCTGCCAGAGCAGGGTCGGGTTCTTCGTGCTCGAAGCGTTCGGATACCACGAGTTCCAGTCCGGCTCGAGCACTTCTTTCGAGTCGATCCCGATCGCCGTCAGGTTCTTGGCGATGATCTGATCCGATGCCACCCAGTCCGACCAGCCCGAGATCACGTGGATGTCGAGGCTGACTGGGTTGCCCTTCGGATCGATCAGCTGGCTTCCCTTGTAGGTGAACCCGGCGGCGGTCAGCGTTGCCTTCGCAGCCGTCGGGTTGTAGGTCGCGAGCGCCTTCGCCTGCGCCTTCACCGAGGGGTCGGTAACCCACTGCGGGAACAGGAACTCGAGCCCGAGCGCGGTGGTGGGCGGCGCGTAGCCGTACTCACCGAGCTTCGAGATGCTGTTGCGGTCGATTGCCTGCGAGAGCGCCTTGCGGAACGCAACAAGGCTGTACGGGTACTGCGTGTCGTCGAACACGAGCGACTGCGGATAGGCCGTTGTTGCATAGAACGCGTGGAAGTGCGCCTTGTCCTTCGACTCGTACGCGCTGGCGACGTTCGGGACGAAGTTGTGCGTCCAGTCGACCTGGCCGCTCTGGATCAACGCGAGGGCGGAGTCGTTCGACGCTGCCTGCACATACTCGAGGCAGCCGATGAGCGGCTTGCCTGCCTGCCAGTAGTGCGGGTTCTTCGAGAACACGTAGTCCTGCGTCGTAAACCGTGCGATCGAGTCGAATGGGCCCGATCCGACCGGATGCGGGTTCGTGAACGTCGCCGGGTTCGCGACCTTCGACCAGATGTGCTGCGGGACGACGAAGGCGAGGTTCAGCGTCGACGCAATGAACTGCGAGTCGACCGTCTTCAACTTGATCACGACCGTGTAGAGGCCGCTCGCCGAGATCGACGCGATGTTCGAGTCCGGCCGCGAGTAGCCGAGGATGTCCATCGTCTTCTGCTGCGTGGCGTTGGCGCCACCCTTCAGGCTGTAGACGACGTCCGCCGACGTGAGCGGCTTCCCATCCGACCACTTCGCGTTGTGGACGATGTTGAGGGTCAAGGTCTTGTTGCCGTTCGACCACTTCCAGCTCTGGGCGAGCCAGGGGCGTGCGGGGAGACCGCCGGCCGGAGTGACGATCAGGCCGTCGTAGAACGAGCCCTTGATGAACTGGCCGCTGGGCAGGCCCGTGGCGGTGTAGGGGTTGAAGTTGCGGACGAACGCGGGATCGCCCGAGCCCGTCATGACGAGGCACTTGTGGGCTGTCGTGCGCGAAGCGGCGGCGGGGGCTGCCGACTTCCGGGGCGACGCGGCCGACGAGACCGCCGCGACCACGAGCACGGCGACCAGCACAACCGCACCGACGGCCGTGGTGGCCAGTGTCAGGCGTCGCCGGGGATGAGCTGAACGTGACATCTGCGTGACCTACCTCCCTCAGTTCCTAGGGCCCTGGCGGAGTCTGCCCGAGGGCTTCCGGCGTTTCCGGAAATGTTCCGGGAACGGTTAACAGCTTCGCTGCACGATGTCAACCACGAAGACCCACTTCTGTGGTCTTGATCGGGAGGTACGCTTCTGCGACTCTTCCCGGAACCGTTTCCATGGCACAGCCCGACATCCACCCCGAAGGCCCCCGCTTCCGCGGCCGCACGACGATCCGCGACATCGCCGATCTGGCCGGCGTCTCGATCGCGACCGTCTCGCGCGTCCTCAACGACCGGCCGGACGTCGCTCCCGACACCCGCGAGACCGTCCTTCAGGTCGTCCGCGAGCACGGTTTCAGCCGGAATCCCCGCGCCCGGGCGCTCTCCCGCGGCCGCACCGGGTTCGTCGGACTCACCCTCCCGCTGATCGCCGACGCGTACTTCGGCCCCATCCTGAGCGGTGCCTCGGAGGCGCTCTACGAAGAGGACATGCGGATCATCCTCGGGCCCACCCTGCACGAGCACGACCGCGAGGTCTCGATGCTCGAGCGACTCGTCCGCGAGGCGACCGACGGCGCGATCCTGATCCTGCCGTCGGAGTCGACCGAAGAGCTCCGCGCCCTCCAGGCGCAGAACTACCCGTTCGTGCTCGTCGACCCGCTCGAGCCGCCCCCTGACGGCATCCCGTGCGTGTCGGCGATGCACGCTTCGGGCGCGAAGCAAGCAACGGAGCATCTGCTCGCGCTCGGCCATCGCCGCATCGGCGCGATCGCGGGCGAGGAAGGGTGGTACGCCACGGAGGAGCGGCTGCTCGGCTTTCGCGCCGCGCTCGCAGGGGCGGGGATCCTGCCCGACCCGGAGCTCCTCCGCTACTCCGACTGGCAGATGAAGGGCGGCGAGCAGGCGGCCGAGGAGATCCTCGGCCACAGGAACCCGCCGACCGCGATCTTCGGGTTCAACGACAACGTTGCGATCGGCGCGATGAACGCGGCGCGCAGACTCGGGCTGCACGTGCCGGATGACCTCTCGATCGTGGGCTTCGACGACACCAACCAATCGCGCATCGTCTGGCCGCAGCTGACGTCGGTGCGCCAGCCGCTACAAGAGCTCGGCCGCACCGGTGTGAGCCTCTTGATGCGGCTGCTCGAGGGTCAGCGGGTCGAGGCGTTGCGCATGGAGCTCTCGACGACGCTTGTCGTGCGCGCGTCGACCGCTCCGCCGCGGGGAGCGCCAAACGCGTAGAGCGGCCGTCCTGGCGGCGGTCGCGGCTGCCGTCCTCGCCGCTGCGATCGCCGGCCGGTCGGCCGCGCGATCCGGCGGCTATGTCGAGAGCGCGCTCGTCGCCGACCGCGCAAGTCACGCGACGTACCACGATCCCGACCTCGTCAACCCATGGGGCCTCGCTGCGAGCCCGACGGGGCCGTGGTGGACGGCGAACGAAGCACACGAGTCGAGCACGCTGTACTCGGCGAGCGGGCGCAAGCAGCTGCTCACGGTGCGTGTCGACGGCGGCCCGACGGGTGTCGTCTACAACGGCGGCAGCGGGTTCGTGATCCACGGGGGCGGCCGATCGGACCCGGCGCGCTTCATCTACGCCTGCGAGGACGGCGTGATTCGCGCCTGGACGCCGACCGTGCCGACAGGCTGGTCGAACGAAGCCGTGGTCGGCTACGACGACGGCAGCGCGGGTGCGATCTTCCGCGGGCTCGCGCTCGCCGACTCACGGCTCTACGCCACCGACTTCCACAATGCGCGCATCGTCGTCCTGGACGAACGGTGGCACAAGGTGCACCTTGCTCGAGGAGCCTTCGCGGATCCCACGATCCCCACGTGGTATGCGCCGTTCGGAGTCGCGGTGATCGACGGGGACGTCTTCGTCACCTACGCCTGGCGCGCGCCTGTCAACGGCAACGATTCGCCGACCGGTGGCTACGTCGACGAGTTCACGCTTGCCGGCAAGCTCATCGCCCGGCTGCCGCGCACAGGCCTGAACGAACCTTGGGGGCTCGCGCTCGCGCCGCATTCGTTCGGCCGCTTCGGCGGTGACCTGCTGGTCGCGAACTTCGGTGACGGCACGATCAAGGCGTTTCGCCACGGAACGGCCGGTTGGACGCTCGAGGGAGCCCTCACAGGCGCCGACCACAAACCGCTCGTGATCAACGGTCTCTGGGCAATCGCCTTCGGGAACGGCGGGCTCGCAGGCGACCCGAGGACGCTGTACTTCACCTCGGGGCCGCACACGTGGCGCGGGCCGACCGAGCAATCGGTGCACGGGCTGCTCGGGTCGATCAGGCCCGCGTAGAGATCTGCGCGAGAGCGCGGACGAGCTCGGGCTCCGCACGTTGCACCTCACGCGTCGCACGCACGAGCGCCGACGGCTGGGACCGCGTCACCGCACGCGTGAACAGCGCCGCAGCACGCTCGAGCCGGGCACACAGCTGTGCGAGCGCGCGCGTGACGCCGGGCGGGGCACTCGCACGAGCCACCATCGCGCGACATCCCCCGAGATCGGTGAACGCGAACGAGAGCGCGTACATGTCGGAGAGATCGCGGAGCGCGCGAGCCGCAGACGCATTCGTCGTGCCGCCGACCTCGGCTGCGGCAACATCGGACTGCAGCTGTCGCAGAACTGCGCCGGCGGCCCCGCGCCAGTCGGCCGATGGTGCGGGCGAGTCGTGCCGCGCGCCACACGCCGTGCATACAAGCGCGGCGGCGACGACCGCGGCGGCAACTGCGTTCCTCATTGGCCTACAAGCCCAGGCGCTCCAGCATCGTCTCGTTGCGCCGCCAGCGCGGCGACGCCTTCACCTGAAGCTGCAAGAACACCTTCCGGCCGAGCAGTGCCTCGATGTGCGGCCGTGCGCCGCGGCCGATCTCGCGCACCATCGAGCCGCCCTTGCCGATCAGGATCTGCTTCTGGCTCTCGGTCTCCGTGTAGAGCCGAACGTGGACGTGCCCGTCCTCGATCTCGACCACCTCGGCGGTGAGCGCGTGCGGGACCTCCTCGCGCGTCACGTGCAGGGCCTGCTCGCGCACGAGCTCGGCGATGCGCGCCTCGAGCGGCATGTCGGTGGTCGTGTCGGACGGGTAGAGGAGCGGCCCTTCGGGAAGCAGCGAGAGGAGATCGCCCCGCAGCTCGTCGATGCCGTCGCCGGTCTTCGCGCTGACCGGATGCAGCGCGTGGAACGGGCCGAGCGCGGCGGCGGTCTGCATCTGCGTCGCGATGTGGCCCGGCTTCAAGCGATCGACCTTGTTGAGGACGATCACGACGGGCACGCCGATCGAAAAGACGTTGCGTGCGACATACCGGTCGCCGGTGCCGATATGCGCGCGCGCGTCGACGACGAGCAGAAGTGCGTCGACGTCGCTGGCCATCGTTTCGTCGACGCGACCTTGCATACGCTCGGTGAGCGTGTCGATCGGCTTCTGCCAACCGGGCAGATCGACGATGACGAGCTGCGCGTCTTCGCCGGTGTAGATGCCGCGAATCTGATGACGGGTCGTGTGCGGCTTGTTCGAGACGATCGCGACCTTCGAGCCGGTGAGTGCGTTCACGAGCGTCGACTTACCGACGTTCGGGCGGCCCGCGACCGCGACGAAACCCGACCTCACACGCCTGCGTCCTGCGGCAGCTCCCAGGTGTCGGGCAGCAGGTCGGCGGCCGCATACGTCGCAAGCGTGCCGTCCTCCCGGCGAAACGTGACCTCGGGGACCTGCCACTCGAAGAGCCATTGCCGGCAGCCGCCGCACGGCGATGCGGTGATCCCGATCGCCGCCAGGTCGCCCGGACGGCAGCCTGCCGCAGCGGCGGCGGCGATCGCCGTCTTCTCGGCGCACTGGCAGAGCGGATACGCCGCGTTCTCGACGTTCACGCCGGCGAACTCGCGTCCGTCGACGGTGCGCACGACGGCGCCGACGCGATACCGCGAGTACGGCGCATACGCATGCTCCGCAGCTGCCGTGGCCTTCTCGACCAGTTCTTCGTTCATCTGAACACCTGGAACACGACCAACGCGGCAAGCGCACCCACGAGCGCACCGTAGGTCACCTCGAGGGCCGAGTGCACGCCCGATTCGACTCGTGTCTGGGCAACGAGGAAGGCCATGATCAGCGCGATCGACGAGATCAGGAATCGATGCTCGTGACCCGCGACGTACGTCGCCGCCATCCAGCCGGCAAAGGCAACCGCGGCATGACCGGACGGCAGGCCGCCACGCAGCGGGGAACCGCGTCCCGTGTAGGCCTTCGTCGCGATCACGATCAGGATCGTCAACACGAGCGCGACCAGCGTCAACTCCGCCGGCGCGTCGCGCAGCCGGTCGAGGAGCTCGCCCGAGCGATCGGCGACCTTGCCGGCGAAGACGAGGTAGCCGACCGCAACGGCGTTCACCGTGGCAATCAGGACTGCGCCTGCCGCAATGTCCTTCGCGAGCTTTGCCATCGGGTCGAACGACGTTGTGGCGATGTCGATCGCCGCCTCGACCGCGGTGTTCAGCATTTCCGCGATCAACACGAACGTGATCGAGATCAGAAGCGCAATCAGCTCGAGCTTCGTCACGTTGATGACGAGCGCCACGATCAGGACGAGCACGGCGACGGCGAAATGGATCCGCAGGTTCCGCTGCGTGCGCAGCACATGGATGATCCCCTCGAACGCATAGTTGAACGAGTCGAGGACCGTCGGGGAGCGGCGACCGTTCATGCGCTTTGTTCCTCTGCTCCGGCGCCGGCTGAGCCGGCACCTGCGCGGCTGCCCGGCTCCGTCGAGCCTACGCCGGGAATGTCTCCGACGTGCGTACGTTCGCGTGCCTGCATCTCGTCTCCGTGGTCGTAGCCGAGCAAGTGCAGGATCCCGTGAGCGAGCGGCCAGCGCCAGTCGTCACCGACGACCTGCGGGCAGAGGACAACATCGCCGAGGGCGCGCGGCACGCCGTCCGGCAGCTCGTCGCGACCGTCGATCGGGAACGAGAGGACGTCGGTCGACTCGTCGATGCCCAGGTGGTCGCGCTTCAGCTGCCGCATCTCGTCCTCGGCGACAAACGCAATCCCGAGCTCGCCCTCGTCGATTCCTTCGGCATGAAGAACGCGCCCGGCGAGCTCTGCGGCACCGCCTTCGTCCACCTGCAAGCCGCTGCGGTTCTCGATCTCGACGGAGATCATCCAGAGATCATCCGGCGCGGTTGCGTTCGTCCGTGTGATCCTTGTACGCCTCGACGATCCGCTGGACGAGCTTGTGCCGCACGACGTCGCGGTGACCGAACTCGACGAACTGGATGCCCTCGATGTCGATCAGGACGTCGCGCACGTGCACGAGGCCGGAGCGCTGCTCGCGCGGAAGGTCGATCTGCGTGACGTCGCCGGTGACGACCACCTTGGACCCGAACCCGAGCCGCGTCAGGAACATCTGCATCTGTTCGGGCGAGGTGTTCTGTGCCTCGTCGAGGATGATGAAACTGTCGTTGAGGCTCCTGCCACGCATGAAGGCGAGAGGAGCAACCTCGATCGTCCCTCGGTCGATCAGGTTGTTCGCCTTGTCGGGGTCGAGCATGTCGTAGAGCGCATCGAAGAGCGGGCGCAGGTACGGGTCGACCTTCGCCATCAGGTCGCCCGGCAGAAAGCCGAGCCGCTCGCCCGCCTCGACCGCAGGACGCGTGAGGATGATCCGCTGCACCTCGCGGTCGTGCAGCGCCGCAACCGCAAGCGCCATCGCGAGGTAGGTCTTGCCGGTTCCCGCGGGGCCGATCCCGAACGTCACGGTCGAACGCCGAATCGCGTCGACGTACTCCTTCTGCGTCATCGTCTTCGGCGCGATCTTCTTGCCCCGATGGCGCCAGACGACAGCGTCGAAGACGTCGCGGACGTCCTGGCCCGCCTCGAGCGTCCCGAGCACCGCGTCGACCGTGTGCGAGCCGATCTGATGGCCCCCCTCCACAAGCTCGACGAGCTCGTCGATCACCGCGCGCGCCTGCGCGACATCCCCCTCGTCACCGTCCAGTGTCAGCTGGTTCCCGCGCAGGCGAACCGAGCAGTGGAGACGCTCCTTGAGCGCGTCGAGGACGCCGTCCGAGATCCCGGCGAGCTCGGCGGCGACGGTGTTCGAGACATCGAGTGTTTCGACCATCTATGCCAAGTGTAGGTTGCCGTGATGGATCGGAAATGGTGGACATTGATCGTCGTCTGCATTGCGACGTTCATGCTCCTGCTCGACATCACGATCGTGAACGTCGCGCTGCCCTCGATCCAACGGGCGCTGAAGTCGTCGTTCTCCGACCTCCAATGGGTCGTCGACGCCTACGCGCTCGGGCTCGCAACCTGTGTGCTCACCGCCGGTGCGCTCGCCGACCTGTTCGGCCGCAAGCGCCTGTTCCTGCTCGGAATCGTGCTGTTCACCGTCGCCTCGGTCGCGTGTGGCGCCGCCTGGGACCCGCTGTTTCTGATCATCGCCCGGGGCATCCAGGGCCTCGGCGGGGCGATGATGTTCGCGACCGCGCTGGCCCTGCTCTCGCAGCAGTTCCACGGGAAGGAGCGCGGCACCGCCTTCGGACTGTGGGGCGCGACGATCGGCGCCGCCGTCGCGGTCGGCCCACTCGCGGGCGGAATGCTGACGTCGTGGCTCTCGTGGCGCTGGATCTTCCTCGTCAACATCCCGATCGGCGTCGCGGCCGTCGTGCTCGGGTGGCGCGAGCTCGACGAGTCGAGTGACCCTGAGCTCAGCCGCCTCGACCCGGTCGGTCTCGTGACGCTGACTGCCGGGCTCTTCTGCCTGATCCTCGCGCTGATCGAGGGCAACGACCACGGCTGGACGAGCTCGTTCATCCTCACGTTGCTCGTCGTGGGCGTCGTCGTGCTCGCACTGTTCGTCTGGTCGCAGGCACGCGACACGACGACGATGATCGACCTCACGCTCTTCCAGCGGCCGGCGTTCGTCGGCGCGCAGGTGACGGCGTTCGCGATCTCGTCCTCGATGTTCGCGATGTTCCTGTACTTGACCCTCTATCTACAGAACGTCCTGCATCTGTCGCCACTGCAGACCGGTGTGCGCTTTCTGCCGCTCTCGCTGATCTCGTTCTTCGCGGCACCACTGGCGGGCAGGCTGACCGGCACCGTGCCGATCCGCGTTCTGCTGTCGTTCGGGCTGCTGCTGAACGCAATCGCGATGTGGTCGATGAGCCGCGTGACGACGGGCTCACACTGGACGGTGCTGCTCCCCGGGTTCCTGCTCGGCGGGGTCGGGATCGGCTTCGTGAACGCGCCGCTCGCAACCACAGCCGTGTCGACAGTGCGCGTCGAGCGCGCCGGGATGGCCTCGGGGATCAACAACACGTTCAGGCAGGTCGGGATCGCGACCGGCATCGCGGCGCTCGGCGCGATCTTCGAGTCGGTCACAGGCGCGACCCACGGGGCCGCGTCGGCCGGCGAGTTCGTGCACGGGCTGCACGACATCCTGCTCGTCGGCGCCGCGATTGCCCTCGTCGGCGCCCTGCTCGCCCTTGCGCTCGTCCGGCAGAGGGACTTCGTCGCGTCCGGGCCGCAGGCGCGGCCCGCAAGCAGCTAGTCCTCGCCGATGTCCTCGTTCCAGAGCTTCGGGTTGCCGGCGATGAAGTCGGTCATCATCCGAACGCACTCGGGGTCATCGAGCAGCACGACCTCGACCCCGTTCTCGGCAAGCCAGTCGTGTCCGCCGTAGAAGGTCTGAGCCTCGCCGATGATGACGCGGGAGATGCCGAACTGGCGGATCAGGCCGCTGCAGAACCAACACGGGGAGAGCGTCGTCACCATCGTCGTCCCGCGATAGCTGCGCTGGCGGCCGGCGTTCCGGAACGCAGCTGTCTCGCCGTGCATCGACGGATCGTCGTCTTGCACCCGCCGGTTGCGCCCTCGCCCGAGCAGCGTGCCGTCCGCGGCGAAGAGGGCTCCGCCGATCGGAATGCCGCCCTCTGCCAGACCCGCCTTCGCCTCCTCGATCGCGACCGCCAGCATCGCGCGGTCGTCGGTCATGTCGTTCGGACGCCGCGGCGCAGCGCGAAGTAGACGATCGCGGAGATCGCGAAGCCAACCTCGAAGGTGATGTCACCGACTGCGGGATGATGCTTCGGGAAGTAACCGACGTACTTCGTCTGATTCGAGAAGAGCCAGATCGAGATCGCCATGCCGGCGAGCATCGCCACCGGCCCGGCCCAGTTGCGATAGCCCGTGTCCTGCGCCAGCGCAGCGACATCGGTGCCTCGGCGCAGGATGCGGTCGACGAAGACGACCGCCAGCCACGGCGCGATCCAGTAGGCGATCACGAGCAAGAAGTTCTCGTAGTTCTGACCCGCGTTCTTGAGCCCCTCGAAAGCGACGACGAGGCCGATCAGCGCCAGCAGAACCGAGACGGCCGCGCGCGCGGTGCGGGTGGGCAGCCTGAGCCCGATCGACATGAACGACATCGAGCCCGAGTAGATGTTCAGGACGTTGGCGGCGACGGCACCGAGGCAGATGGCGAGCAGCGCCAGCTTCGCGATCACGGTGGGCAGAAGATGGGTGAACGAGCTCGGATCGACCTGGCTTCCGCCCGCGGTCACGACAGCCGCTCCGGCGGCCTCGAGCAGGACGCAGGATGTGAAGATGCCGAGCCCTGCCCAGAGCGCGACACGCATCGGGCGCGTCCGCGGATCGAGATAGCGCGTGTAGTCGGAGGCGTACGGGTTCCAACCCGCGGCATAGCCGAACGCTGCGCCGACCATCAACAGGAAGCCACCGATCGACGGCGGTGCGCCGGTCTTCATCGCCGGCAGACCGGGATGCGACTTGGAGAGCACGATGATGCTCGAGACGACGAGGATGATCGTCAGAATCGGAAACGCGTAGCGCTCGAAGACGTGCACGAGATTGTGTCCGAGATAGGCGATCGTGAGTTGCGCGGCGACGACGATCACGAGACAGAGGCCCTTCGGGAGCGAGCCCCAGAGCACATGCAGCGCGAGCGCGCCGCTGATGCTGTTGACCGCGAACCAGCCGATCCCGGCGGTGAGCGCATTCAGGCCCGCGGGAAGCACATTGCCGAGAAAGCCGAAGCCCGTTCGCGACAGGACCATCTGGCAAAGGCCGCTCTTCGGTCCCCAGGTCGAGAGGACGGCGTGCGTGACCGAGCCGAGACCTGTCCCGATCACGATGGCGAGCACGGTCTGCCAGAACGTGAGGCCCCAGTAGAGAACACCGAGCAGGCCGACCGCGATCGTCGCAAACTCCATGTTCGGGGACGACCACGTCCAGAGGAGCTGGAGCGCGCTGCCGTGACGCTCCTCGAGCGGGATCACCTCGACGCCGCCGGGCTCGACCGCGACGACCTTGCTCCCGTAGGCGAGCTGGGCTTCGACGACCTCGCGATCAATCACTGCCGGCATCGCAAGACTCTCTCAGATACACGGCCCTGCTTTCGGGCCAAGGAGCGATGTTGAGGAGCAGCGGCCGTCCGTAACGCTTTCGGGACGGGCCGAGGTCTAGATTCGCGAGATCACTCTGTTCGCGAACGACCGAAAGGCGGATCCGACCACGGCCGGCTGGCTGCGGCTCGCGACTCCGCGCGCTGCGTTGTTGCTGGGCGGCGCGATGTCCCTCCTGGCCATTCTGGCGGTGCCTTTGGCCGTTCTCAGCAACGGGCAGTCGTCGGGGTTGCCGTTGGCGTCGTTCGGGGTCGTCGGCTATCTCGTCGCGCGGCGGCAGCCGCGGAACCCGATCGGCTGGATCCTGCTCGCGCTGGCGATCACCTTCCTGCTCGCCTCCGACGCCGGGCAGTACGCCGTGATGGTGTATCGGCAGGGCTATCACCTGCCGCTCGCGCGCGCGGCGGTCTTCGTGGCCGCCTGGTGGATCTGGTTGGTCGTTCTGTTGCCGCTGCCGATCGGCCTCTTCCCCGACGGCCGCCTCTCGCGCCGCTGGCGTTTCGCGGTCTGGGGCTATGGCGTCGCCGCCGCCTGCCTCGTGCTGGTCAATACGTGGCAAGACATCGCGGGCATCGGTGCACGGCAGATCCGGATCGACTCGACCGGCGAGCTCGTGTCGACGGGCGGGTCGTCCATTGTCACCGGCCCGCTGTACGTGGTGTTCCTCGTGTTCTGCCTGGTCAGTGTGTTCAAACAGGTGATCGGCTACCGCCGCTCGACGGGCGACCGTCGCCAGCAGATCAAGTGGCTGCTCTGCGGCGGCGCGACCTGTCTCACGGGGCTCGTTCTCACCCTGGTCGGTCAGAGCTGGGCGTTCGGCGCGATCCTGGCGCTGCCCATCGGGATGGGTATCGGCATCCTCAAGTACCGGCTGTACGAGATCGACCGCCTGATCAGCCGCACCATCTCGTACGCGATCGTGACCGGGCTACTGGTCGGAGCGTTTCTGGGGATTGTCTTGCTGGCGACACGGGTGCTGCCGTTCTCCTCCCCGGTCGCCGTCGCGGCCTCAACCCTCGTCGTCGCCGCACTCTTCAACCCGCTCCGCCGTCGAGTGCAACGAGTTGTCGACCGCCGCTTCAACCGCCGCCGTTACGACGCCGATGCAATCGTCACGGCGTTCGCGCTTCGGCTCCGTGAGGCTGTGGACCTCGACACAGTCCACAACGAAATGCTCGCAGCCGTCACCGGGGCCATACACCCCAGCCACGCATCGTTGTGGCTCAAGCCCCCGGGTCGTAACGTTCTCGGAACGCCTCCACTTTAGGCTGCTCCATCGCCGTGCCTACACGTTCGGATGGGAGTCCCGATCGCCTTGTGACGAGCCGGTTGACGACCCCGAGGGTTGGACTGGTGCTCGGGGTGGCGCTTGCAGTGTCGATGGTCGCGTCCGTTCCCCTGTCGATCCTTGCGGGCGGCGGGAACAGCGGGTTTGCGCTCGCGCTCGTTCCGTTCGGCACCGTGGGCGCACTCATCGCGTGGCGGCAGCCGTCGAACCCGGTCGGCTCGGTCCTGTTACTGCTCGCACTCGCGGTCGTAGCGTCTTCTGATGCCGGGTCGTACGCGCTCATGGTGTACCGCAGGGGCGACCATCTACCGCTCGGCCGGCTCGCAGTCGTTCTTGCGGCCGGCGGGTGGGTGTGGCTCGTCGCGTTGCTGCCGGTGGCGCTCGCGTTGTTCCCCGACGGCTCGCTGACGCGACGCTGGCGATGGGTGCTGTTCGCCTATCTCGCCGGCTTCTGCGGCTCGTTCCTCACGATTGCCGGCTGGCAGAACGTGCACGGAGCCATGGCAGCGCACGTCCGGGTCGACTCGAGTGGCCAACTCGCGTCGAACAGCGCCTCATCGGGCCTGTCCATCACGGACGTCGTCTTGATTCTGGTGTATCTCGGCTTCGGCGTGGCCTGGCTGAGCCGGCTTCTCTTGGCCTACCGCGGCTCGGCCGGCGACTACCGCCAGCAGTTGAAGTGGTTGCTGACGGGCGCTGCGATCGGCATCGCAGGGCTTGTGCTCGCGGTCTCCACCAACGGCGGCCATTCGCTGCTTGCTGTCGTCGGTGGCATCGGTTTCATCGTCAGTCTCCTCGCCCTCCCAGTCGGGATCGGAATCGCGATCCTCAAATACCGTCTGTACGAGATCGATCGCCTGATCAGCCGCACGCTCTCCTACGCGATCGTCACCGCACTCCTGGTTGGTGTCTTCGTCAGCATCGTCGTCCTCGCCACCGACGTGCTGCCCTTCTCCTCACCCGTCGCCGTCGCCGCATCAACCCTCGCCGCCGCCGCCTTGTTCAACCCGCTCCGAAAACGCGTCCAACGTCTGGTCGACAAGCGCTTCAACCGCAGCCGGTACAACGCCGAAGCGATCGGCGCCGCGTTTACGACGCGTCTACGCGAAGCCGTCGAGCTCGACACGATCCGCAACGAGTTGCTCCAGACCGTCGGCCAGGTCGTCGAGCCGGTCCACGCATCGCTGTGGATCAAGCCCACAACCTAACGACGGCGATCTAGAGCTAGGCGAGCTTCTCGCGAACGAGCTGACTGACGGCAGAGCCGTCGGCACGTCCTGCGATCTGCGGCATCACGTCGGCCATCACGCGGCCCATGTCGCCCATGCTCGTCGCGCCGTTCTCGGCGATCGCGTCGTCGACGATGCGCTCGAGCTCGTCCTCGGAGAGCGGCTCGGGCATGAACTCCTCGAGGATCGCGAGCTCGCCTTCTTCTTTCTGCGCCTGTTCCTCACGCCCGCCCGACCGGAACGCCTCGGCGGCTTCGATTCGCTTCTTGCGCTCGCGCTGCAGCACCTGGAGCTCCTCGTCCTCGGAGAGAGGACGCAGCAAGTCCTTCTCCGCCGACTTCAGGCTCGAGATGATCAACCGCAATGCGTCGCGACGCTCGGCGTCGCCGGCGCGCATCGCTTCCTTCACCTCGTCCTCGAGCTCCGGGATCAGCCTCATAGCGTCTCACTCATCGGTTGGCCGCCGAGAATATGCCAGTGCAGGTGGAACACGCTCTGCCCACCGCCCGCACCGACGTTGACAACGACACGGTAGTCCTCCAAACCGGCTCTTGCCGCGGTCTCGGCGACGAAGGCGAGCATGCGCCCCGCCTCGGCATCGGTGAACTCTGCAACATCGCGGAACGTGTCGACGTGGCCTACGGGGATGACGAGCAGGTGAACGGGCGCCTGTGGCCTGATGTCTCGGATCGCGACGAAGCCGTCCGCGGCATGCACGTGGTCACCCTCGCGCGCGAGCGTGCAGAAGAAACAGTCGTCACGCTGCTCGGGCAAGGATCCCCTCTTCCGTCACGCGCTCCGCCCGTGCACGGACGAGCGCCCCGACCGGCGCGTCCACGAGCCATGGTGTGTAGTCGGTGCCGTAGCCACGGCCCGGCCGGTCGACCAGCACCTCGTCGACGTCCTTCCCACGCCAGCGCTCGAGGCAGAGCTCGTGCGAGAGCGCACGCAGCCGCGCGCTGCGCTCCTTCTTCACCTGCGGCGACACCGGATCCTCGGCAGCCGTCACCGTGCCGGGCCGCGGCGAGTACGGGAACACATGCACCTTGGTGATCCCGGCACGTTCGACCGTGCGCAGCGTCTGCTCGAAAGCCGCGTCGTCCTCGGCCGGGAAACCGACGATCACGTCGCTCGTCAGGTTGAACTCGCCGGCCACCGGCGCCAGCCGGCGCAGGTAGGTGTCCACCGTGTAGCGGCGCCGCATGGCTCGCAACACGCCGTCGTCGCCGGACTGGAGCGGGACGTGAAGATGGCAGCCCACGGTCGGGGTCTCGCGCAGTGCAGCGATCAGCTCGTCGTTCACATGGTTGATCTCGATCGAGCTGAGCCTCAGCCGGTCGAGCCCCGGTGTCGCGCCTGCCTCGCGGACGAGACGCGCAAGGTCGTAGCCCGCGGCGCGGTCGCGGAAGCAGCCGAGGTTGATCCCGGTGAGCACGACCTCGCGGTGTCCCTGCGCAACGCGACGATGGATCTCGGCGAGCACGGCGCTCGCCGTTCGACTCCGCGAGCCGCCTCGCACGAGCGGGATGACGCAAAAGTTGCACGAGAACGAGCACCCATCCTGGATCTTGACGAACGCGCGCACCCGATCGAGGCGCGCGTCGGCCTGGACGCAGCCGATCGCGCCGACGTCGCCGGCGACGAAGGCGGCAGTCTCTTCGCTGCGCTTCGTGACGACGATGACGTTCGGCGGGAGGCCGGCAAAGGCACCGGCGCCGAGGTTCGCCCCACAGCCCGTCACGTACACGCGCTCGTGCGTGCGTGCCGCGCGCGCCGCCGCCTTGCGGCTCTTGGCTACCGCCTCGTTCGTCACGCAGCAGGTGCTGATGACCGCCACGTCGGCGCCGCCGGCCCGGTCTTCTGCGTGCCCGTCGCGGAGCAGCGCCTCACGCACCTCGTGCGCGTCGACGTGCGAGACCTTGCAGCCGAGAAACTCGACCTTGAACGTCGTCACGCGCAGATCGTACGCGGTTAACGGAGACGAAAGACGTCGCAGGCCCAGCTGTCGCGCACGCGGCGCTCGGCATGGACGTAGCCGTCGAGCTGCGGCTGCTCGGAGACCACATAACCCGAGGTGATGAGCGTCTGCGCCTCGAGCCGCGCCGGGAGCGCCTCGACGGCGGCAAGGGCGATGTTCGCAACCGCGGTCGGCACTTTTCCGAGGGGTGCATCGCGGTCGACGAGGCGTACGTCGAGGGTGACGCCGTTCGCGGCTGCGTTCAGCCGTGTCGCTTCGACCGCGGGCGCCTCGATGTCGATGCCGTGCACCGGGGCGAAGCCGAGCACGCACGCGGCGATCGCGAGCACGCCGGAGCCACAGCCGACGTCGAGCAACTCGGTCCGCTCGAGGGCCTGCAACGACTCGAGACAGAGGCGAGTGGTCTGGTGCGACCCGGTTCCGAAGGCGCGGCCGGGATCGACGACGACGGTGGAAACCCCGGGCGGTGGGTCCTCCCACGGCGGGCCGATCCACAGGTCGCCGATCCGCACCGGTTTATGGAAGGCACGCCAACGGTCGGCCCAGTCGTCGTCGACGTCCGAAGCCCAGCCTCCGCCGAAGAACGCCCAGAGGCGCTCCTCGCCCGCGGCGTCCGTGTACGCGGCGAGCTCGACACCGGCCGCGCGCTCGACCTCCTCGAAGCCCTCCGGAAAGAGCTCGAGCATGGTCGCGCGAGCGGACTCGGCGCGCGCATGACCGACCTCGACCGCGACTCGGCGCAAACCCGTCAGCGGAACGCACTTTTCAGCTTCTCGAAGAAGCTCTCGTCGTTCCGGTAGGTGTGCTCGTCGCTCGCAGCATCGAACTCCTCGAGCAGCCGGCGTTGCTCGTCGTTCAGATGCCGGGGCACGGAGACGTTCACGAGCACGCGATGGTCGCCGTGGCCAAATCCCTGGAGCACCGGCATGCCTTTCCCACGCAGCACGCGGACCTCACCCGGCTGCACGCCTGCGGGCAGCTCCAGCTCGACCGGCCCGTCCAGCGTCTCGACGGTCGGCGTGGCGCCGAGCGCCGCCTGCACGATCGTGAGATCCACCTGCGAGTAGATGTCGTTGCCCTCGCGGACGAACCGCGGATCCGTGGCGACACGGACGAGCACGTAGACGTCCCCGGACCGACCGCCGAGCGCACCGGCGTGCCCTTCTCCGCTCAGGCGGATGCGCTGGCCGTCGTGGATGCCGGGCGGGACGTCGACCGAGACCTCTGCGCCGCTCGACGACGCGACCCGAGCCCTCGCAGTCGCTACATGGATGCTCGACGATCTCCCCGCGTCCGTTGCACTGCGGGCAACCATGCGCGCGGATGAACTCGCCGAACACGCTTCGCGAGACCTGTTGCAGACGCCCGGTGCCGCCACACCGTTCGCAGTGAACCGGCGTCGTCCCGGGCTTCACGCCCGAGCCGTCGCAGCGCGCACAGGTGATCGCCGCCTCGAACGGCACCTCCACCGTGGCGCCGCGCGCGGCATCGACGAGCTCGATTCTGATCTCCGCTCCGACGTCCGCTCCGCGCCTTCCGCCTCCCCCTCGCGCGCCTCCGAAGACGTCGTCGCCGAAGAACGCGGAGAACAGGTCGCCCAGCCCCCCGATGTCGAAGTGCGTCGGCGTGAACCCTCCCGAACGGAGGCCGGCGTGGCCGTACCGGTCGTACAGGACGCGCGTCTCCGAGTTCGAGAGCACCTCGTACGCCTCGGTCACCTCCCGGAACCGCGCTTCCGAATCGGGCTCTTCGGAGACGTCCGGGTGCAGGCGGCGGGCGAGCGTACGAAATGCCTTCTTGATCGCGCGCTCGTCGGCGTCACGAGCGACGCCGAGCAGCTCGTAGTAGTCCCGCTCGGTGCTCATCGCTCGTCCGTGTAGATGTCTTCGACGAACCGCGAGAGCTCGTGCGCAGCGGCGCGCACCGAACGCAATGCCTTCTCGTAGTCCATGCGCAGCGGTCCGATCAGGCTCACGGAGCCGAGCGTGCGATGCGCGACCCCGTACGTTGCGCCGACGAGCGCGAGCTCGCGCAGGCCCGGCGCCTCGAGCTCCTCACCCACCCGCGCAAACGAGCGGTGCGGGTCGAGTCGTTGCGCGAGCACATCGAGGAGTGCCGCGCGCTTCTCGAGCGCCTCCATCAGGCTGCGGTAGACACCGATCTCCTCGGTGCGAAGCTCGTCGAGCAGGCCGGCGGTGCCGCCGATGAAGAGCTGCCGGTTCTCGTCGGCCGCCTGCTCGAACGCGTTGCGGATCGTCCCGAGAAACGCACGCTCCCGCGCGCCGAGCGCCGGCTCGTCGAACGCCAGCTTCACGGCGCGCGATCCGACGCGCGCTCCGGACAGCCGCTCGGCGAGGTAGTCGCCCGCCCACGTGACGAGCCCTGGGTCGAGAGGAGCGGGGAACGCAAAACGAAGGTCGGTGACGCTGCCGCTCGAGGCGATCACGACGACGAGCACGACGTCGGGCTGGAGCAGCAGCACCTCGACGTGCCGGATCGTCGCCGCCTGCAGCGGCGGCGCGGAGACGAGCGCGAGCAGACGCGTCACTTGCGAGAGCATCTCGGTCGTCGCCTGAAGCGCCTCCTCGACCTCGGCACGCGGGTCCGGCAGCCCGAGCGGGAACGCCTCGGCGCGCGACTCGGGCCGGAGCAGCAGCTCGTCGACGTAGAGCCGATAGCCCGCCTCGGTCGGCACGCGGCCGGCCGAGGTGTGCGGATGCGTGAGCAGACTCAGCCGCTCGAGCTCGGCGAGCTCGTTCCGCACCGTCGACGGCGAGATCACGAGCCCCGAGCTCTCGACGAGAGTCTTCGACCCGACGGGCTGCCCCGTCTGGACGTATTCCTCGACGACGAGCCGGAGAATGTCGCGCTGGCGCTCGGAGAGCAGGATCTGCACGGGTCCCATGGTAGGTGGCGCGTCAGGCGAGGAGCCGCGCGGTCACCCCGCCGCCCAGCAGCCGGCCCCGAGGCGTGAGCGACAATGTTCGCTCCGTGCGCTCGACGAGCCCTGCACGGGCCAGGCGTTCGAGCTCCGCCTCGTCGACCGCAGCCTCGAGCCCGGCCAGCGGCAGCGGCTCGTCCAGACGGAGGCCGAGCATGATCCGCTCGAAGGCGCGAACGTCTTCCGGGAGCGCCTCGTGCTCGCGGGCAGGCCTGTCGCCGCGGGCGAGCGCTGCGAGGTAGCCGGGGAGCGAAGGCGCATTCCGCCAGCGCCGGCTGCCGACGGTGCTGACCGCCCCGATGCCGAGCCCGAGGTACTCACGACCGAGCCAGTAGCCGAGGTTGTGCCGAGCTCGCAGGTCACGCCCGCCGGCCCGCTCCGGCGCGAGGCAGAAGTTCGCAGTCTCGTACCAGCGATAGCCGGCCGTGGTGAGCGTCCCGACGACGTGCTCGAAGTACGACTCCAGCTCGTCCGCTTGGCGCGCGAGCTCCTCGCCGTGCGCATGCGTGAAGCGTGTGCCGGGTTTCGCCTCGAGCTCGTAGGCGGAAACGTGCTCGGGCGCGAGCTCGAGAGCGCACTGCAGATCGCGATCGAGATCGGCGAGCGTCTGTCCCGGGATCCCGTAGATCAGGTCGAGCGAGAGGTTTGCGATGCCGGCGTCGCGGAGCGTCACGAAGGCGCGACGAACGTCGGCCGGACGCGCCGCGCGGTCCAGCACGTGGAGGAGCCGCTCCGAGAAGGACTGCGCCCCGAGCGAAACGCGCGTCGCGTGCGCCGCGAGCAGCTCGGCCAGCTCCGGCGTGATCGTCTCGGGGTTCGCCTCGATCGTCACCTCGTCCGCAGGCGGCAGGCTCGCGAGTAGGCGGTGAAGGGCGGAGGGCGACGTCAGTGTCGGCGTGCCGCCACCGAGGTAGACGGTCTCGAGTGCCGGCGCGAGCGCGCCACGTTCGAGCTCGAGCTCGCCGAGGAGGGCCTCGACGTAGCGGTCGTGGTCGCCGTCGCGGCCGACGACGGTGACGAAGTCGCAGTAGCCGCAGCGTGACGAGCAGAACGGCAGATGAACGTAGAGGTGGCGAACGCGACCGATCACGAGCGACGACGCGGCCGAGGCAGGAGCTCTCCGCCGCAATTCGGGCAGCGCGCCTCGAGCTGCTCGGTGCAGTCGGCGCAGAATGTGCACTCGTACGAGCAGATCCGCGCATCGCCGTCAGGCGCGAGTGCAGTGCCGCAGCGTTCGCATTGCGTCCGCATCTCGAGGGCCATCAGCCGGTCACCGCTTCGCAGTGTCGTTCAGGTTGAGCACAGCGAGGAACGCCTCCTGCGGCACCTCGACGCCACCGACCTGCTTCATCCGCTTCTTCCCCGCTTTTTGCTTCTCGAGCAGCTTGCGCTTACGGGAGATGTCCCCGCCGTAGCACTTCGCGAGCACATCCTTGCGCCGCGCCTTCACGGTCTCGCGCGCGATGATCCGCGCGCCGATCGCGGCTTGGATGGCGACGTCGAACATCTGACGCGGAATCTCCTCGCGCAGCTTCTCGACCAGAGCCTTCCCGCGCTCGTACGCGAAGTCGCGATGCACGATCAACGAAAGCGCGTCGACGGGCTCGCTGCCGACAAGGATGTCGACGCGCGCGAGGTCGCCCGGGCGGAACCCGGCCAGGTCGTAGTCGAAGCTGGCGTAGCCGCGCGTGCGCGACTTCAGTTGGTCGTAGAAGTCGAGGACGATCTCGGCGAGCGGCAGCTCGTAGATCAGGTGGACGCGCTGCTCCGAGAGGTACTCAAGGTGATCGAACTTGCCGCGGCGGTCGTTGCAGAGCTCCATCACCGTGCCCACGAACTCCTTTGGCACGATCACGGATGCCTTGATGTACGGCTCTTCCACCTCGTCGAAGGAGTCGGGCAAGTCGGCGGGCGTGTGAACCTCGACCCAATCCTCGTTGAGCGGCTTGACGCGATAGGCGACGTTCGGCGCAGTGACCAGTAGGTCGAGATCGAACTCGCGCTCGAGCCGCTCGCGCACGATCTCCATGTGCAGCAGCCCGAGAAAGCCGCAGCGGAACCCAAAGCCGAGCGCCTGCGAGGTCTCGGGCTCGTAGAAGAGTGCTGCGTCGTTCAGCTTCAGCTTCTCGAGGGCGTCGCGCAGCTCCGGATAGTCGTCGGACTCCGTCGGAAAAAGCCCGGCGAACACCATCGGCTTCACGTCCTTGTACCCGGGGAGCGGCTCGCGCGCCCCGCCGTGCTCGGACGTGAGCGTGTCGCCGACACGCAGCTCGGAGACGTCCTTCAGCCCTGTGATCACGTAGCCGACCTCGCCGGCGCGCAGCTCGGAGACCGGCCGCATCGCGGGCGACATGTAGCCGATCTCCTGCGCCTCGAACCGCGTGCCGAGCGCCATCGCGCGCAGCTGCTTGCGGGGCGTGAACACGCCGTCGACGACACGGACGAACGCGACCACGCCGCGGTACTGGTCGTACGAGGAGTCGAAGATCAGCGCGCGCGCCGGCGCGTCCGGCTCGCCGGTCGGAGCAGGAACGCGCGCGACGATCGCGTCGAGCACTGCCTCGACCCCTTGCCCGGTCTTCGCCGAGATCCGCAGCACGTTCGCCGGGTCGTCGCCGATCAGATCCGCGAGCTCGGCCGACGCGCCGTCGGGGTCTGCCTGCGGCAGGTCGATCTTGTTCACGACGGGGACGATGTCGAGGTCGTTCTCGATCGCGAGATACGCGTTCGCGAGCGTCTGCGCCTCGATCCCCTGTGCCGAGTCGACGACGAGCAGCGCACCCTCGCACGCCTGCAGCGAACGCGAGACCTCGTACGTGAAGTCGACGTGACCCGGCGTGTCGATCAGGTTCAGTTCGTGACCCTTCCAGTGAACGCGCACTGCCTGCGCCTTGATCGTGATCCCGCGCTCGCGCTCGAGCTCCATCGAGTCGAGCAGCTGGTCGCGCATGTCGCGCGCGGCGACGGTGTTGGTGAGCTGGAGGATGCGGTCGGCCAGCGTCGACTTGCCGTGGTCGATGTGCGCGATGATCGAGAAGTTGCGGATGTGCTGTTGGTCCATGGGCACGTCAGGCGCCCTGGAGGCGCCTTCGCAAGGAGAGTAGCGCCTGCATCTCGCGCACCCGGAGCGCGCGACAGGCCACGAAGTACGTCAGCGCGCAGGCGATCAGCGCGGCGCCGAGCGAGACGACCTGCGCCGGGAACGAGCGCCCGAGGGCCGAGTCGAGCGGGTGCCAGACGATCCAGGCGACGCCGGCGACGAATGCAGAGGCGATAGCAATGCGACTGACGCTCGAAGCGATTCTGGCGCCGTCGATCCGGCCGAGCCGCCGACGCAGAAGCGCGACGAGCACGACGGTCGAGACGATGTTGCAGACCGCGGTGCCGAGCGGGATTCCCCACGTGCCGAAGTGGTAGAAGAGCGCGTCGAGGATCGCGTTCAGGAACAGGTTCCCGAGCGCGACGATGGTCGGCACCCAGTTCGACTGCAGGCTGAAAAACGCCCGGTTCAGCATCAGCATCGCGCCGTTGAAGACCAGTCCGGCGCTGAATGCTGCCAGCGCGCCGGCGACGACGAGCGTCTGGTGGGTCGTCCAGCGGTGGCCGTGCTGGTAGAGGATGCGGATGATCGGCTGCGCGAGCACGGCGCTCACCACCGCGGTCGGCGCGAGCAGGAACGCGATCTGGCGCAGGCCGTTCGAGACGGTGTCGGCGACGCCGCGCAGATCGCCGCGTGACGCGAGCCGCGACAGCGTCGGGAAGAGCACGGTCGCGACGGCGACCGAGAACATGCCCTGCGGCATCATGTAGACGAGGAACGCCTTTTGGATCGCGGTCGGCGACAGGTTCGGGTCGATGTAGCGACTGGCGAAGATCGAGTCGATCAATGCATTGACGTTGATCAAGCCGAGGCCGAGCGTGACGGGAATCATCAGCTTGAAGACCTTGCGCACGGCGGGATCGCGCCAGTCGAGCACGATGCGGAGTCGTTCCTCGCCGCGATCGAGCCCGCGCAGCCACGGCATCGGCAGGAAGAGCTGCACAAACGTTGCGACGACGATCGCGCCGGCGTAGACGTACAGCTTCGTGTTGATCGTCCCGGCGTGCGGTACGCCGATCGCGAGCCCGACGACGATCAGGATGTTCCAGACGATCGGCGTCAGCGCGGGGACGGTGAAGTGGTCGTAGCTGTTCAGGATCCCGACGACGATCCCGGAGAGACCGAGCAGCACGACGATCGGGAAGAGCACCCTCGAGAGCCCGACGGCGAGGCCGCGGTCGTGGCCCGGGTTGCCGAAGATGCCGATCACCCACGGCGCGACGAGGATGAAGAGCGCGGTCAGCGCCGTCAGTCCGAGCAGCATTAGCCAGAAGAGGCTCGACGCGACACGCCACGCACGACGTCGCTCACCCTTCTCGAGCAGATCGGTGAAGACCGGCACGAACGCCGACGAGAGCGCGGAGTCTGCGAGCAGCGCTCGCACGAGATTCGGCACCTGAAACGCGACCGTGAATGCATTGATGCGCCCGCTCGCGCCGAAGTAGTAGGCGGCAACGATCTCGCGTACCAGCCCGACCACGCGCGAGACGCCTGTCGCGATGCCGAAGATCGCGGTGGAGACCGCGAGCCGGTCGCGCGAAGCCGCGGCCGGCGGCGGCACGCCGGGCGTCGGTCCGAATACCGCATCCTCCGCGGCTGGTGCGGCAACGGCTGGGTAGAGGCCGTCGACGGGCTCCCACGCCTGCTCACCCCGGGCGCGCCGCCGCTCGTTCCGTGCCTGGAGCCGCGCCAGGCGCTCGGCGGCGCGTTGCTGCTCTTCCACGCGCCTGAGCATAGGGACTGACTCTGCTGCTACCCTTCGCGCGCCCGCCAAGCGGGCAACTCTTTTCATGCCGAACATCAAGCAGCAGAAGAAGCGCGTCCGGATCGCCGGCGAGCAGCGGCTCGAGAACCTTCGCTACCGCTCGACGATCAAGACGCTGACCAAGCGGCTCGCCGCTGCGGTCGAAGAGGGCGACGGCGGGAGCGTCGAGACGGAGCACAAGAGCCTCGTCCAGCTCATCGACCGCGCCGTCAGCCGTGGTGCGCTCCACCGGAACGCAGCGGCGCGCAAGAAGTCGCAGGCGGCCAAGCTCGCCGCCGGCCCGCAGGCATAGCCTGTCTCGACTATCGGTCTAGACGCAAGATCGGACGCGAGCAAGACTACGCGGCACGCGGCTGCGTAATCTCGACCAGCGCGCGCTCGAGCTCGAGCTCGTTCGCGAGTCGCGAGCCGCCCTTCAACGCATGGTCGAGCTGCGCGAGACGCACGAGTGCCGCGTCGAGCTCGCCCGACGTGAAGTTGCGCACCTGTCCGTAGAGCTTCTGCGCAGGGAACGGCTTGATCCCGATCGTCGCTGCGGCGTCCGCCGAGGACACGCCGTCGGCCTCGAGCCGATGTGCGACCCGCGCCCGCCGGACGTGGTTCGTGAGGCTGCCGACGAGCCGCGGGATCGTGCGCGAGATCGGGTCGCCCGTCCGGTCGAGCATGCGCTCCGCGGCACGGAGCACACCGGCGATGTCGCGCTGCCCCCACGCGTCGGTGAGGCTCCACGGTGGCGACTCGGCGCGCGGCGCGACGAGCGCGTCGACGTCCGCATCCGTCACCTCACTGCCGTTCGCCCAGGTTGCGAGCTTGTCGACTTCGCTGGCCAGGTCATACAGGTCGTCCCCCACGAGGTCGGCGAGGCGGCGACATGCCTCGGCGTCGGCCGTCGTCGAGTGCAGCTTGAACTGATCGGCGATCCAGCGGTGGATCGCCCGAGCCTGCACGTCCCAGATCAGAACCTCGCCGGCGGCTGCAACCGCTTTCGCGATCGGCGCGTCCTTCTTGAGCTCGCCCGCGACGAGTGCGAGCGTCGTGCCGGGCGCCGGCGACTTCAGGTAGTCGGCGATCGCCTTCGCGTCCGGTGCCTTCCAGGCGCCCACGTTGTCGACGAGCACGAGCCGCGAGCCCGAGCCGAACAGGCCGAGCGCGTTGCACGCCGCGACGGTGTCGTCACCGGTCGTCTCTGCGCCATCGTGAACCTCGACTGCGTCCGGGTCGAACCGGCCGCGCAGGCGAATGACCGCGCGATCGACTTTCGGTCGGTCACCGCCGGCGATCAGGTAGGCGGGCTTCAGCTCGTCGGCCACCCAGGGAACAATACGAGGGCGATGCGGGTCGAGCGTCACCCCGAGGTCCGGCCGTTCTTCGAGCGGGTTGAGCCGTTTCTGCTCCGAAACGAGGCGGCCCACGCTCTGCTGGTCGGGTTTCGAGCGCCCCTCGAGCGCAACCCGCATGCGTACGGCGACGAAGATCCGTACCTCGCCGCCGTGATCGACGACGCGGGCCGCGTCGTCGCTGTGGCGACTCGGACGCCACCGTACAACCTCGTGCTCTCGCTGATCGACGACGAGCTTGCTCTCGCCGCCTTGGCGGCCGACCTCGAGCACGAGGAGCTGCCCGGGGTGATCGCGCCGGTGGCGACCGGCGAGGCGTTTCTCGCCCTGCGACGGGAGCGCGCGACCCTCGCCGTCGCCCAACGGCTGTTCGAGGCGAGCGAGGTGATCGCGCCGCGGCCCGTCGCGGGATCGATGCGACCCTATGTGGACGCCGACAGACCGCTCGTCCTCGATTGGCTGACCGCGTTCTTCGCCGAAGCGATGCCCGGGACGCCGGAGTCGGACGCCGGGGGGTTCCTGACGCGTCGCCTCGCCGAGCCGACCAGCCGGCTCGTGCTCTGGGATGACGGCGAGCCTCGGTCGCTCGCCGGGTTCGGCTCGCCGACGCCGAACGGGATGCGCGTCGGGCCCGTCTACACACCGCCGGAGCTGCGCGGGCGCGGTTACGCAAGCGCGCTCACAGCGGCAGTCACGGAGCACGTGCTCGCCGACCGGCTGTTCTGCTTTCTCTCGACCGACCTCGCGAACCCGACGTCGAACTCGATCTACCAGCGCATCGGCTACCGGCCGGTGATCGACGTCAACGTATGGCACTTCGCTCCCGCCTGAGCAACCGAAGCACCGGGACGAGCGCGAGCAGTGTCACAGCGGCCGCAACCGCAGCCGCCCGGCCCGACACCTGCGCGCCTGGAAGCCCGGAGACGAGTCGCGCGCAGAACGCGATGTACGCCGCGACCCAGCCGTTTGCCCAGGCCAGCAGCCCCGCGACAGACGGCGCAACCGGATCGACGATCGCACCGACGAACGCAAGACCGAGTAGTGGCGGCACCGCGAGCTCGACCAGCGCATTCGCCAGGATCCCGTAGACCGGCACCCGGCCGAACTGCAGCCAGAGCAGTGGCGCAGTCGCGACCGTGCAGACAGTCGAGATCCCGACGACCGGCCGCAGCCACCCCGGCATCGGGTAGCCGTCGAGCGCGTGCGTGACCGGCCCGCCGAGCAAAAAGATCGCCGCGACAGCGGCGAACGAGAGCTGGAACCCGGCGTCGAACACCGTGTACGGGTTCCAGGCCAGCAACGCAACCGCGGCGAGCAGTAAGACGTGCCAGGCGTCCTTCAGCCGGCCGAGCAGCCACGCGACCGACACGGCCACGCCGGCGATCGCCGCGCGAATGACCGACGGTTGCGGGCCGACCGCGAGCACATAGGCGCAGATCGCGGCGATCGCCGCGACGTGCCCCCAGGAACGGCCGGCACCGACCAGGACGGCAAACCCGAGCACGCCGGTTGCGAGCAGCACGACGTTCTGACCCGAAACGGCCAGGAGGTGGTAGAGACCCGCGCGACGGAACGACTGCTTCAGCCCGTCCGAGAGGCCGGTGTCGTCGCCGAGCAACACACCCTCGACGACAGCGCGGCGCTCCCCACCCAGACCGGGCGACGAGGCAGCCCGGAGCCAGGCACGGATGCGGTCTGCAACACCGCCCAGCCCGCCGCGGTGGCCGATCACCTGCCACCGGTCGACGTGCAGGACGACATGCACGCCTTGCCGGCGAAGCCACGTGCGTTCGTCGAAACCGTGCTCCGGTCCCTTCGGCGCCGCTACCACGGCGAGGAGCGCGAGGATTGCCCCCTGCGGCGGTGACCGGCCGAGCGGAAGCTCGAGCTCGACGCGCTCGTCGAGCTTGCGGCCGTCGAACCGGCGCACACGGGCGAACTGACGCTGCCCGAACGTCCCTGGTCGCGCTTCAGCGGTGGTGACGGCGACGAGGTCGCCGGCCGTGCCGATCCTCGGCACGAGCAGTGAGCGGTCGAGCGAGTCGAGGCGAACGCTTCCCCACCACCAGCCCGCGAGGCACAACGCGCCCGCGACCAGCCAGAAGCGCCGCGTTGCCAGCGGCCCCGCCACGACGACTGCGGCCCCGGCGGCGAGCAGCGGCCGCTCCGGAAGCCGCGCGATGTTGCGAGAGGCAGAGGCCTGCAGCAAGAGCAGCGCCGAGCACGTGCGCAGGCAACACTCGGCTCACGGAGTCACCAACCCCTGCAGCTCCGCGATGCGCGCCGGACCGATGCCGGGGATCGCATCGAGGCCGTCGACGGACGTGAACGGACCGTGCTGCTCGCGGAACGTCACGATCTTCTGCGCGGTCACTGGACCGATTCCCGGCAGCGTGTCGAGCTGCTCGGGGGTGGCCGCGTTGAGCGAGATCGGCCCGCTCACCGGAGCGCCCGCGGTCGCGCCCGCCACAGCACTTACGCCGCCTGTTCGAGGAACGAGCACCTGCTGCCCGTCGGCGATCGGTGCGGCGAGGTTGACGCCCGATCGCTCGGCCCTCGCGGTCAGGCCGCCGGCGCGGGCGACCGCGTCCGCGACCCGCGCGCCTTTCGGCAGGCGCACGAGCCCTGGCCGGCGCACCGCGCCCTCGACGTCGACTACCTGCGTCGCCGAGGTCGCAGCGGCAGCGGGCCGGACGCCGGCTCCGGCCGACGGCCGGATCGGCGCGACCTGCAGTGACTGCGGCGCAGCCGTGTGCGGGCCCAGGTGGCGCACGACGACCACGAGCACGACGACGAGCGCGAGCACGCCGACGACCAGTCGACGGGTCGAGACGGGAAGCGCAAGCGCGGGCACACAACGAGGGTGCCGCGCACAACGTCACACGTGGGAAACGCGTGTGTGCCGAATGTGTGACTTCGCGACTATGCGGTCGGTCAGACGACGATGTTGACGAGCTTGTCCGGCACGACGATGACACGTCGCTCCTCGCCGTTCAGGTACGCCCGCACCTTCTCCGACGCACGCGCGTATGCGATCAACTCGTCGTCGCTCAACCCCGCCGGCACCTCGACGCGGTCGCGCACCTTGCCGTTCACCTGCAGCACCAGCTCCACCGTCTCCCGCTCGAGCATCGTCGGGTCCGCCACCGGCCACGGCGTGTCCCACAGCCGCCCGTGCCCGAGCGTCGTCCAGAGCTCCTCGCAGACGTGCGGGGCATACGGCTGCAGCAGCAAGACGGCCGTCTCCGCGGCGAAGCGCGCGGCCGGGTCGTCCGGTGCCTTCGACAGCTCGTTGATCAGCTCCATCACCGCCGAGATCGGCGTGTTGAACACGAACCGGCGCTCGATGTCGTCGGTGACGCGTGCGATCGTCTCGTGAGCCTTGCGCGCGAGCGGCGTGTCCAGTCGCCCCGAAGACGTCGGTCTCACCGCCGCGTCGCCGACGGCCCGCCACAGGCGCCGGATGAAGCGCACCATCGGCTCGATGCCGTCCGGTGTCCAATCCATGTCCTGGTCGGCCGGCCCCTGGAAGAGGATGTAGATGCGAATCGGATCGGCGCCGAACTGGTCGATCAGCTCGTCGGGCGAGACACCGCTCAGCGACTTCGACATCTTCTTCCCACCCAGCTTCACCCAGCCCTGATGGAACAGGCGCGCGAACGGCTCGCGGAAACCGAGCATGCCCCAGTCGTTCATCGCCTTCACGAAGAAGCGCGAGTAGAGCAGATGGCCCTTCGCGTGATCGATCCCGCCGATGTACTGGTCGATGGGCAGCCAAGCGTCGACCGCCTCGCGCGTGAACGGGGCCGTCGCGTTGTGCGGGTCGGCGTAGCGCAGGAAGTACCAGGACGAGTCGACGAAGGTGTCCATCGTGTCGGCCTCGCGCTGTGCGGGGCCGCCGCACGCCGGGCAGTCGACGTTGATGAACTCCTCGTTGGAGGCGAGCGGCGGCTTACCCTTCGGCCGGTAGTCCTCGACGTCGGGCAGGAGCAACGGCAGCTCGCTCTCCGGCACCGGCACGATCCCGCACTGCCCGCAATGCACGACGGGAATCGGACAGCCCCAATAGCGCTGGCGCGAGAAGCTCCAGTCCCGCAGACGGAAGTTGATCGCCGGCGAGCCTCTCCCCTGCTCGGCGAGCGACGCGACGATCTCGCCCTTCGCCTCCTCGAACGGACGGCCGTCGAACGGGCCCGAGTTCAGCAGCAAGCCGTCGTCACCGATCACAGGCACGACCGGCAGCGAGAACGTCTCGGCGAACTCGCGGTCGCGCTCGTCGTGCGCGGGCACCGCCATGATCGCGCCCGTGCCGTACTCCATCAGCACGTAGTCGGCGACCCAGATCGGAATCTGCTGCCCGTTGACGGGGTTCGTGGCCTGCCGACCCGTGAAGACGCCGGTCTTGTCTCTCGCTTCGCGCTCCTCCGTCGGCCGCGCGGCGGCGATGCGCGCGTATGCCTGCACCTCGTCGGCACGTTCGGTGCCTTCGACAAGCCGATCGACGAGTGGCGACTCGGGTGCGACGACGAAGAACGTGGCACCGAACAGCGTGTCCGGCCTCGTCGTGAAAACGGGGATGTCGAGGTCGAGCGCGTCGACACGGAACAGCACCTCCGCGCCTTCGGACCGACCGATCCAGTTCGTCTGAATCTTCTTGGTGCGCTCGGGCCAGTCGATCGTCGCCAGGTCGTCCAGCAACTGGTCGGCGTACGCCGTGATCTTGAAGAACCACTGCGCCATGTTCCGCGCCTCGACGACCGCGTCGCACCGCCAGCAGCGCCCGTCGACGACGTGCTCGTTCGCGAGCACGGTCTGGTCGTTGGGGCACCAGTTGACCGGCGCCTCCTTGCGATAGATCAACCCGTGCTCGAGGAACTTCAGGAAGAGCCATTGCGTCCAGTGGTAGTAGGTCGGCTCGTGCGCGGACACCTCGCGGTCCCAGTCGATCGCCCACCCCATCCGGCGCATCTGACGCGTGATCGAGGCGATGTTGCGCTCGGTGATCTCGAGCGGATGGCCGCCCTCGCGGATCGCTGCGTTCTCGGCCGGCAGGCCGAACGAGTCGAAGCCCATCGGCCGCAGGACACGGTGGCCGGTCCGGCGGCGGAAGTGGGTGATCACATCGCCGAGCGTGTAGTTCAACACGTGGCCCATGTGGAGGTGACCTGACGGGTACGGCAGCATCTCGAGCTGGTAGAAGCGCGGCCGGTCGTCCCCCGGCTCGGGGTTCGCGACGTAGAAGGCGCGCTCCGCCTCCCACACCGCCTGCCACTTCGTCTCGATCGCCCGTGCGTCGTATCCGTCCACCGTGTTGCTCCTTGCGAATCTCGCCCTAGAAACGAAAAAGCCTCTCGGTTGAGAGGCCATGGGGAAGCCGTCGCGGCTGTCGGCCGCGGAGGTCTTCCTGCATCACGTAAGCAGCTGCGCCATCTGCGGCATCTTAGCGCCCGAGGGCGGCGGATGCGCACAATGGGACGGTGATCGAAGGCCTCCTCCCAGACTCCGCGCAGGTGGCGGGTGGCGAGCTCTGGCTCGGCGGCGTGCGTGCAAGCGACCTCGCGGCCCGCTTCGGAACCCCGCTCGTCGTCTACGACGACGTGACGCTCCGTGCGAACGCCCGTGCCTACCTGGCGGCTGCGCCCGACGCGCTCGTCGTGTACGGGACAAAGGCATTCCCATCGGTCGCCGTCCTGCGCATCCTCGCGGAAGAGGGGCTCGGCGCCGACGTGTCGACGGCCGGGGAGCTCGGGTTCGCGGCCCGTGCCGGGCTCGCGGGCGATCGCCTCGTCGTGCACGGGAACAACAAGGAGGACGAGCTGCTCCGCGGTGCGGCCGACGTCGGCGCGCTCGTCGTGCTCGACTCGCTCGACGAGCTCGCCCGCGCACGCGATCATGGCTGCCACCGGTTCCTCGTGCGCGTGACGCCGGGGATCGAAGCCGACACGCACGAGGCGGTGAAGACGGCGCACCATGGCTCGAAGTTCGGCTTGCCACCCGACGACGCCCTCGAGTTGCTGCGCCGCGTACCCGAGTGCGAAGGGCTCCACGTGCACGTCGGCTCGCAGCTCCTTCACTTCGGTGCGTCGCTGATGACGGTCGATTGGATCGCGCAGTTTGCGGCACGCCTTCGGGAGGAGCTCGACTGGACACCATCGGTGGTCGACCTCGGCGGCGGGCTGGGCGTCCGTCACGTCCCCGAGGAGCCGTGGTTCACGATCGGAGAGTTCGTCGGCGGTCTCCTCGGCGAGCTCGATCGTGCGTGGAAGCTGCACGACCTGACTCCGGCACGCATCGTCCTCGAGCCCGGCCGCTCCATCGTCTCGCGCGCCGGGGTGACGCTCTACACCGTCGGCGGCGTCAAGCGGGCAAGCTCGGCAACGACCTACGTCACGATCGACGGCGGCATGTCCGACAACCCGCGGCCCGCGATGTACAACGCACGCTATGCCGCGCTGCTCGCGAACCGAGCAGACGCCGCGCCCGACGGCGTCTTCGCGGTCGCAGGGAAGCACTGCGAGTCGGGCGACGTGCTGATCGAACGCGTCGAGCTGCCGGAGCCGCACCGTGGTGACGTGCTCGTCGTTCCCGTCACCGGCGCGTACACGCTCGCGATGGCGTCGACCTACAACGCTGTGCCGCGGCCGGCCGCGGTGCTCGTCGTCGACGGCGAGGCTCGCCTGATCCGCCGTCGCGAGACGGTCGACGACCTGCTCGCGTTCGAAGCGTAAGCGCGCCCCGGCGTCTACATGCGCGTGCGCAGCGCGAGCACGTCGTCGACGAACGGCTTCGAGACCTTGTAGACGCCGTGCTCCCGCACGGCGCGCTCGCCTTGATACCACGCCGCAAGCGCAAGCCGATCGTTTCCGTCGAACGCTTGGAGCAGGTGCCGCAGGTAGAGCACGCCGACTTCGATGTCGCCGTCGACGGTGCGCGGGACCTTGTGACCGACCAACACCGTCTCCACGTAGGCGCGCGTCGTCGGCAGAGTCTGCAGCACGCCGCGCGCACCCGCCGAGGAGACGATCCGCGTCTGGAACCCCGACTCCATCCACGCGAGCGCGCGCACGAGGTGTGCATCCACTCCGAGCTTCTCCGACCAGGCGTCGAGACGCGCGCGCACGACGGCCGCGCTCGGCGTCGAAGAAGCGACCGTGGCCGGCAGCTTGAGCCTCTGGCCGATCACGATCGGCTGCGCGGGGTCGATCTTGTTCAGGGCAGCAACGGCGGTCACGGTCGAGCCGACGCTCGCAGCGATCGCGGTCAGCGTGTCCCCGGGCTTGACGACGTGGATCACGACGACGACCGCAGGTGTGGGCTTCGCCCGGACGACCGGCACCTTGTCTCGGCGGACGATCACCGCGAGCGTGCTCGGGCCGACAATCGCGTCGGCACTCAAGTGCATCCGACGCTGGTAGCGCTGCAGCGCGGCACTCGTCTCTTTCCCCATGTAGCCGTCGAGCGCTCCCGAGTAGACCCCGCTGCGTGTGAGCAGGAACTGCAGCACCGAGACGTCGAAACCGAAGTCGCCGCGGCGGATCGTGCGCGACCCGAAGAGGGGACGCCCGAGCGGGCCGAGCGCGGCGCGTGTGCGCGCGTCGGCGACGCCGACCGGCAATCCGTGCTCACGCTGGAACGCGTGCACCGCCCTGGCGGTGCGCGGCCCTGCGATGCCGTCGATCTGGGCCAGATACAGCCCGTGCGCACGCAGCGCGACCTGCAGGCCGGCGACCTGCGGGTTCGTGCCGGCCCGCGCTACGGCAGGCAGGGCGAGCAGCGCGACGGACGCGAAGAGAACGACGACACGGGTCACGAGTCAGGACCGTTCTCTCCTCCACGACGGCTTCCTGCTTGCAATCGTGGTAGCACTCCAGCGGGCGAGTGGCCGAGCCAGCACGAGCGCGACGAGAATCGCGCCGAACGCGAACGTCGTCGGGCCGGGTCGAGTCGTGTCGACGTGCGGGATCCTGCCGACGAGGTCGCCGAGGTACTCGACGAGGAGTGCGCCTGCCAGCGCGCCCCAGATCGACCCAAAGAGGCCGAGTGCGGCGGCGGCGACGAGGTAGAGCGACACCTGCAGCGGGATCGTGTCCGGGCTGAAGAACGCGAGATCGATCGCGACCAGCGAGCCGGCGACGCCCGCGTACGCTGCGGAGAGTGCGGCGACGAGCGCGGTGGAGGCCGTCGCATCCAGCCCGACGACGGCTGCCGCACGAGCACTGTCCCGCGCCGCGCGCAGCGATCGTCCGAACGGGGAGCGTACGAGCCGCCACGCGAGCGCGAGCAGGACCGCGCCGATCGCCCAGGTCAGCGCGTAGGTCCACTGCGCGTGCGAGAGGCTCAGCCCGGCGAGCTGCACGTTGCCGCCGTGTCCGGTCTGATGCGGACTGCCATAGAACGAGTTGCCTGCGTCGCCGCCGGTGAGCCCGTCGAACTTCGCCGCCAGCGACGGAATCGACACGGCGACGCCGAAGGTCGTGAGCGCGAGATAGACACCGGGGAGACGCACCGACGGGATCGCGACGAGCAGCCCCGCGGCGCCCGCCACGCACGCGGCCACCGGGACCGTTGCCAGGTCGCGCACGCCGTGCTGCGCGACGAGGATCACCGTCGTGTAGGCACCGAGTGCCATGAAGCCGCCGTGGCCGAGCGACACCTGCCCGGTGCTCCCGAGCAGCAGATCGAGCCCGAGGATCGCGATGAAGTACGCGCCGACCGCCGCGAGTTGACCCGTGCGGTAGTCGGAGAGCGCAATCGGCAGCACGCATGCGCTGACGAGCGACACGACGATCAGCGCACCCGTCTTCCGCGTCACCCGTACCACCTTCCAGGCCCGAAGACGCGCCCCGGTCGCGCCAGCAGGAGCACAAGTACAACCGCGAAGGCGAACGGTAGGCGAAACACCCCGTCGATCCAATGCACGTACGTGCCGAGCAGCTCGAGCGTCACACCGAGGGCGAACCCGCCGAGCACTGCGGCGAGCGGCGAGCGCATGCCGCCGAGCAGGGCGGCGGCGAACGCGTAGAGGAGCACCGTCTGCATCATGTTCGGCTCGAGCCCGAACGACGGCGCCGCGAGCACTCCCGCGACCGCGCTGAGCGCCGCGGCGAGGCCCCAGCCCGACGATACGAGCGCTCCAACCGGCACCCCGACCAGCCGGGCCTCGGCCGGGCTCGTCGCCGCCGCGCGCAGGCCGAGGCCGAGCTTCGTTCGCGAGAGCAGCGCCCCGACTGCAAGCACCACCAGGAGCGCGACCGCCGCAACACCAAGCGTCTGCTTGGAAAGCGCCGCGCCCGCAACGTGCACCGAGGAGGTCGAGAACGGCTCGTGCAGACGTTTCACACTGTCGCCCCAGATCCACGTGTCGAGCCCGTTGATCGCGAGCAACAGGCCGACGGTGAGCAACACGACGCCGAGCACCCACCCACCTTCGATCGGCCGGATCACGAATGCGTGCAGCGAGAAGCCGCCGCCGAACGCGAGCAGCACCGTCGCGCCGAACGCCGGCCAGAACGCCCAGCCGTGCACTGTGAGCGCCCAGCACACAAACGCCGACAAGGTCGCCATCTCACCCTGGGCGAAGTTGAGGACGCCGGCCGAACGGTGGATCAGCACGAGCCCCAGCGCCAGCAGTGCGTAGATGCCGCCCGTCGCGAGCCCGGTGACGACGTGGGCGACGAATGCAGCCATCGTCAGTCGCCGAGATACGAGCGCGAAACTGCATCGTCGTCGCGCAACTCGTCGGGCGTCCCCACCCGAACAACGCGACCGGCGTCGAGCACGACGACATGTTTCGCCGTCGCGAGTGCGAGACCGACGCTCTGTTCGACGGCCACGATCGTGGTTCCGCGCTCGTTCAACAAGCGCAGCGTGTCGAAAATCGCTCGAGCCGCGACAGGCGAGAGGCCGAATGACGGTTCGTCGACGAGCAGGAGCCTGGGCTTCGCCATCATCGCGCGCCCGATCGCGAGCATCTGCTGCTCGCCTCCGGAGAGCGAGGCCGCTCGCTCGCGGCGACGCTCGTAGAGGAACGGAAACAGCTCGAAGACGTGGACGAGGTCGCGGGCCGACGTGCCCCGCTGCGTCCACGCACCGAGGCGCAGGTTGTCGAGCACTGAAAGCGCCGAGAACGTGCCGCGCCCTTCGGGCAGATGGGCGACTCCGCGACGCGCCATGCCCTCAGGCGTCCGCCGATAGAGACGCTCACCTTCGAACATCACCTCACCGCTCGCGCGCACCGTGCCTGAGATCGCCCGCAACGTGGTCGTCTTGCCCGCGCCGTTGGCGCCGAGGATTGCGACGAAGTCGCCGTCGTCGACGGTCAGCGAAACGCCGTGCAGAGCCTGGATGTCGCCGTAGCGCGCCTCGAGACCGCGAAGCTCAAGCAGCGGCAAGGCGGTCTCGCAGCCGCTCGATGCGGGCGTCGTCGAGGCCGCAGCTGCGCAAATAGCCGGCGACGTCGCCGTACTCCCGCTCCACGTGCTCCAGCGTGAGCCGCATCGCCTCGGCGGGTGACCTCAGCCTGAACGTCCGCTCACGACGTGTGGGCTCGTCCAGACCGTCGTGGTTCGAGACGCGATTCAGGCTCTCGAACGTCAAGGCGTAGTCGTCGGCGACATCCGCGATCGCCACGCCCGCGTTCCGGAGCAGCAGCGCCGCGACGACGCCCGTCCGGTCCTTGCCGCCGGCGCAGTGGAAGACGACCGGTCCTTCGGCGTCTGCGATCGCCCCGATCGCCGCGCCGATGCTCTCGCGATAGTGCTCGATGATCTCGATGTTCAGCTTCGCCCAGTACCCGACCGGATCGTCAGCGGCGATGTATTCCTTGATGTCGTCGCTGTAGTCGGGATCCAGCACGCCGAGGAGCGAGACATGGACGACCTCGATGTCGACCTCGCGGGGAGGATCGGCGGCAAGCTCTTCCGGCCAGCGCAGGTCGACGATGCGCGCGACCCCGTGCTCGGCGAGCGACCGCCAGCCGTCGTCGGTGAGTCGGCGAATGTTGTCGGAGCGCACTAACGCTCCAGCGCGTGTCTCACGTCCGTCGGGTAGCGGAACGCCGCCCAGATCGCGGACGTTCGAGCACCCGTCCCAGTCGAGCGCCCGCGTCACGCGGCGGCAGGCTCGGCCCCGAGGTAGGCCTCGATCACCGCGGGGTTGCGCTGCACCTCGTCCGGCGTGCCCTCGGCGATCTTGCGTCCGAAGTCCAGCACGTGGATCCGTTCGGCGATGCCCATCACGAGCCCCATGTGGTGCTCGACGAGGAGAACGGTCAGCGAGAAGTCGTCGCGCAGCTGCCGGATGAACGCACCGAGTGCGCCGACCTCCTCGTGGTTGAGCCCTCCGGCCGGTTCGTCGAGCAGCAACAGCCGCGGCTCGGCAACAAGCGCGCGGGCGAGCTCGACGCGTTTGAGCGTGCCGAAGGGAAGACCGTTCGCGGGACGGCTCGCGAAGTCTGCGATCCCGACGTAGTCGAGCACCTCTCGCGCGCGAGTCTCGATCGCACTACGGCGGAACGGCCGCGTGCGCGTGTGCGCTCCGACGAGCACGTTGTCGAGCACCGTCATCGTGCGAAAGAGCTCGACGTTCTGAAACGTTCGCGCGATTCCTCGGCGGACCACGCGGTGAGGCGGCGTGCGCAGGAGCGTCTTCCCGTCGAAGTCGAGCTCTCCGGCGTCGGGCCGATACAGCCTCGTGATCACGTTGAAGAGCGTCGTCTTCCCGGCACCGTTCGGTCCGATCAGCCCGACGATCTGCCCTTGTTCGACGTCGAGAGACACCTCGTCGATTGCGACGATGCCGCCGAACCGCCGCGTTACGTTCCGAACCGAGAGAAGCGCCACCGGGGCAGCTTAATCCGTCACCGGCAGGGCACACGCAAAGCGCTCGCAGACATACACGGCGGTCTTCCCGCCCACCGTGCCTCTGCCGGCGAGCAGCGGGATGCCGTCGGCGGGCCCGAACGCGATCACGTCCGTGGGCGCCGCCCGCGCAACGTGCTCGCGGGCGACGGGAGCGCTCGGGTCGCCGACGATCGCGAGCTCGCGGCGAGGTGCCAGGTGCTGGTGGAGCGCCACGAGCGCGAATGCGAGCGAGGTGGGCGCGCGCACCATCGCATCGCGAACGAGACGCAGCGCAGAGACGCCGAGGAGCTCGAGCTCGTCGTCTCCCCAGATGCGGGCAAGGCGCAGCAGCACGTAGGCGAGCATCGAGTTGCCGCTCGGCGTCGGGTGGTCGTCGACGTCCTTCCGCCGCACGATGAGGCGCTCGCCGTCGACCGGAGTCTGGAAGAAGCCGCCGGCCTCGCGGTCGGCAAAGAGCTCGACTGCGAGCAGCGTGAGCCTGTGCGCCTCGCGCAGAAAGCGTGGGTCGCCCGTTGCGACGTGGAGCTCCGTCAACCCGTACGCGACGTCGGCGTAGTCCTCGAGGTAGCCGGTTCCCTTCGCGACGCCGTCGCGCAACGTGCGGTGCAGCCGTCCCTCGGGCGTCGAGAGCGGGCCCAGCAGGAACCCCGCTAGGCGGACGGCATCGTCGATGCGGCCGCCCTGCGCGAGCGCAGCGAGTGCGAGCCCATTCCAGGCAGCGATCACCTTGTCGTCGCGCGGCGGTTGCGGCCGTGTGCCGCGGATCGCGAGCAGCCGCGTGCGAGTCTCGTCGTCGAGGTCGCCACGCACGATGAACCGGCCGTCCTCGAACGGGGCGAGCAGCGCAGCGTCCACGTCGCTGCGCTCCCAGGTGTACGTGAGGCCTTCGCTGCCGTCGGTGTCCGCGTCGAGCGACGAAGCGAGGCCGCCGCCGTCGGCCGCGAGCTCGTCCAGCATGAAATCGAGCGTGCGTTCGGCGACGTGCCGGTAGCGATCGTCGCCGAACCGCGTCGCCGCCTGCAGGTAGACGGACGCGAGCAACGCGTTGTCGTAGAGCATTTTTTCGAAGTGCGGCACAAGCCACTGGCCGTCGACGGAGTAGCGGTGGAAGCCACCGCCGACGAGGTCGTGCATCCCACCCGCCGCCATCCTGTCGAGCGTGAGCCGCGTCATCTCCTCGTCACCGGTGCGCAGCAGCAGATCGAGGGCAGACGCCGGCGGGAACTTCGGGGCGCGGCCGAACCCGCCCCACGCCGGGTCGAAGACCGCCCGCAGGTTCTCGACGGCGCGCTCGAGCAGGTCCGGCCCCAGCTCGTCGGGGGACGGCTGGAGCCGCGAGCCGGCGCGGATGTGCTCGGTGAGGTTCGCGCTCGTACCGAGCACGTCGTCGCGTCGCTCGTGCCAGGCGTCCGAGACGGCGAGCAGCACCTGCGTGAACGACGGCAGCCCATGTCGTGGCTCGGGTGGGAAGTACGTGCCGCCGAAGAACGGCTCACCGGTGGGCGTGACGAACACCGTCATCGGCCAGCCGCCCTGCCCGGTGAGCGCGACGACCGCGTCCATGTAGATCGCGTCGACGTCGGGGCGTTCCTCGCGGTCGACCTTGATGCACACGAACCGCTCGTTCATGATGCGCGCAGTCGCCGGGTCCTCGAACGACTCGCGCTCCATCACGTGGCACCAGTGGCACGCCGCGTACCCGATCGAGAGCAGGATCGGACGGTCTTCGCTGTGAGCTCGCTCGAGCGCCTCGTCTCCCCAGGGGTACCAGTCGACCGGGTTGCCCGCATGCTGCAGGAGGTAGGGCGAGGTCTCCTGTGAGAGGCGGTTCATCGGCGATAGCGTAGGCATGGTGAGCACGCTCCCCGGCGGAACCGTCACGTTCGTCTTCACCGACATCGAGGGCTCGACACGCCTGCTGCAGCAGCTCGGCGACGACTTCGCCGAGGTCTCGCGTGACCATCGCCGGATCGTGCGCGAGCACTTCACGGCCCGCGGCGGGACGGAGATCGACACTCAGGGGGACTCGTTCTTCTTCTCATTCCCCCGCGCGCGCGACGCGGTCACCGCCGCGATCGACACGCAACGCGCGCTTCGCGACCACGAATGGCCGGAGGGCGCGCCCGTGCGCGTGCGGATGGGACTTCACACCGGCGAGCCGCAGCTCGGCGACGAGGGGTACCTCGGCCTCGACGTCGTGCGAGCCGCACGCATCTCGGCGGCCGGGCACGGCGGCCAGATCCTGCTCTCGGAGACGACCCGCGCGCTGCTCGGGAACCAGCTACCCGACGGTGCACAGGTGCACGACCTCGGCGAGCAGAACCTGAAGGACATCCAGCACGAGCACATCTACGAGATCTCGGTCGACGGCGCACAGGCGTCGACGAAGCCGCTCAAGACGCAAGCGGCACCGCCGGAGTCGTTCGAGTCACGGTTCGAGGCGCGCGTCCAGGCCTTCGTCGAGCAGCAGCTCGAGCACGCGCTCGATCCGGTCAATCCCAAGGTGCCGACGAAGCTCGCGGCCGGCGGGCTCATGGTGCTCCTGATGGTCGTTGTCGTGCTGGTCGTGATCGGGCTCGTGATCAAGCTTGCGTTCTTCTGATGCGCCGCTTCGAGGATTTCGCGCAGGGTGACGTCTATCGCTCGTCGATCGGGCGCACGGTCACGGAGACCGACAATCTGCTCTTCACGACGCTCGCGATGAACACGAACGAACTGCACTTCAACGAGGTCGCCGCGGCCGCGACCGAATGGGAGCGCCCGCTCGTCAACTCGACGTTCACGCTCGCGCTCGTGCTCGGCCTATCGGTCGCCGACACGACGCAGTCCGGCGGCGTCAACCTGGGCTGGACGGAGATCCGGCTCCCGAAGCCGGTGTTCGTCGGCGACACGCTCTGGTCGGAGACGGAGGTGACGGGCGTGCGCGAATCTGCCTCCCGTCCGGAGCAGGGCATCGTCGCAGTGCGAACGCGCGGCGTGAACCAGCGCGGCGAGGTCGTGTGCGAGTTCGCGCGCAGCTTCCTCGTGCCGAAGGCGGGCATCGCCGAGAGGGGCTTCCCGGGCACCTCCGAGCCCTGGCGCGTCTAGCCCCGTCGCTCCTCGTAACAGACTGTTACAAAGCCGGCTCGGGACGGCTCCGCAGCTCCTCTGCGCTTGTAACAGACTGTTACTTGCTGCTGTTCGGCCCGGCTCTAGGCTCGGGTGCGTGGACGACCTTCGCCCGTTGCTTGCGCAGGCAGCATCGCTCGCCGCCGACTTCTACGACACGCTCCCGGACCGCCCCGTGTACCCGCGCATCACCGTCGCCGAGCTCCGCCGGACCTTTGAGTCACCGCTCCCTTGCTCTTCCGCTTCGCGACCGACGACGAGACGAACGCTGCGCTGCACGCCGTTCAGGAGTCGGGCGAGGCGTGGATGGGCGGCACCCGTCTGGGAAGGCCGGGCCGCGATTCGCATCTCGATCTGCACCTGGCAGACGAGCGACGCCGACGTGGAGCGGACGATTGCGGCCTACGCCGGCCAGCTCGCGGCGCGGTAGAGCGCGCCTTCGAGCCGACGGCCGAGGACGCCTTCGAGCCAGCGCGACACCTCGACGAGCGCGTCGACGTCGACGCCGGTGCGCACGCCGTCACGCTCGAGCTGCCACACGAGATCCTCCGTCGCGATGTTCCCGGTCGCGTGCGGTGAGAACGGGCAGCCGCCGAGACCGCCGACGGACGCGTCGAGCACCTCCGCCCCGCCTTCGAGCGCTCCCCACGCGGATGCGTAGCCCGTGTTGCGCGTGTTGTGCAGATGCGCGCCGACCCGTCCGAGGATCGAGACGCGCTCAACGAGACGCCGGACACGGCGCGGCGTCGCGACTCCGATCGTGTCGGCGAGCACGAGCTCGTCGGCGTCGGCGAGCCGCTCGCAGAGCGCGGCAACCGCGGCCGGATCGACCTCGCCCTCGAACGGGCAGCCGAAGGCGCACGAGACCGTCACCGTGACAGGCAGTGTCGCCTCCGCCAGGATGGCGGCGACGCGTGCGACTGCTTCGTCGGTCGTCGCGTTGGCGTTCTCGCGGTTGAACGACTCGGTGGCGGCGAGCGTGCAGTTGACGCGATCGAGAGACGTTGCACGCAGACGCTCGTGTCCGCGCTCGTTCAACACGAGCCCCGAGAGCTCGGCCCTCCCTCGATCGGCCGCGGCGACGACCTCCTCCGCGCCGGCCATCTGCGGCACACGGTCGTCGCGCACGAACGAGACCGCCTCGATCCTCGGCACCCCCGACGCGGCAAGCCGCGAGACGAGCTCGGCGCGGACGGAGGGCGCGAGCACCTCGGGCTCGTTCTGGAGGCCGTCACGCGGGCCGACGTCGCACACCGTGAGCACGCGCTAGGCCGGCGCCGGCGCCGGAGAAGGAACGACGCCGATCGGGTCCTGCGGCCGCACCGGCAGCAGTGCAACCACGGCCGTCGTGACACCGACACCGATCCACTGCCAGCCGGTCAACACTTGGCCGAACTTGAAGTACCCAACGAGAATCGCGCTGATCGGGAACGCGAGCTCCGCGATCGTCGCCGAGACGGCGGGCGTCACACGTAGGCCGTAGTAATAGATGAACAGCGCCACGAAGCCCGTGACGAACGCGAGCAGCGCGATCCACTTCGTGTCGTGCCAGGACGCGAACGCCGGCGCGCCGACGACGAGCAGTGCAATCGCGCTCGCCGGCAGCCCGAACACGAAGCGCAGCGTCGTCACGTGCTCGAAGCGCATGTCGCGCGCCAGGTAGCGGCCGAGCACCGTGCCGAGCGCCCACAGCGCCGCGGCGCCAAGCGCATACAGCGTCGTCGAGAGCCCGTGCGCCTGCGGGTGGAACGGATGCGGGACGCCCATCAACCACGTCCCGGCGATCGCCACGATGAAGTACACCGCGTAGCGTGGGCGCGGGCGCTCACCGAGGAGCACAACCGCTCCGAGAACGGCGAAGAGCGGCTGCACCTTCTGGAGCACGACGGGCGTGACGAAGTCGCCGTGCGCGAAGAGCGCCTCGGTGAACAGGAGAGTCGCGACGGCGGACGAGCCGGCGCCGATCACGATCGCCGCCAGCAGGTGGCGCCAGCCGAGACGCAGCACCGCAGTGAGCGCGCCGGCCGCTAGCGGAAGCGTCAGCGCGACAAGCACGAGGTGCTCGCCAAACACGATCGTGCCCGCCTTCGTCGTCGCGGAGAGCGGACCGCGAATCCACTGGTCGAGGCCCCAGAGGGCGGCCGCGACCGCGACGAGAACGATGCCCGCCGATCTGTTCACGTCGCCAGGCTACTCAGAGCTATGCGGGCGCGGCTGCCGGCTCTGCATCTCCGCCGATGACCGCGACGTCCTCGCGCACGCGCGTGGCCGAGTAGTAGCCGATCACCCCGAAGATCGTGATCACGGCGAGGGTGCCGAGCGTGAGCGCCTCGAACTCCCAGCGACTCACGCCCCACGAGCCCTTGAAGCCGTAGCCGACGCCGAAGATCTTCTCGAGCACGTCCGGGAAGACCGCCTCGAACGAACCGAGGACGATCCAGAACGTGGTCACGATCGTCGACACCCACAACCCGGTCATCCCCCACGGGTGGACGAACGGCCGGGTCACATCGGGTCTGCTGTAGCGCAGCTTCAGCACCGCCGGGAAGATCCAGAGGTACGAGAGCAGCGTCGTCGAGATGGCGATGTCGAGCACGACGGTGAACGCACTCGCGGTGCTCTGGTGCCGAAGCATGATGATCGCCGCGACGCAGAAGATGCTCGAAGCGACGCCCGACATCACGTTGACGCGGACCGGCGTGCCGAGGCGCCTGTTGAAGACGCCGAAGTACGGGAAGAACGCGCCGTCGTAGGCGCAAACTGCCTGGATGCGGTCGGAGCCGATCATCCAGACCGCACCGGAAGTCACGAGCGCGAGGATGAAGCACAGCGTCATCACGATCAGCAGCGCATGCGCCGCGCCGCCGTAGACACCATGGAACGTCAGGGTGACGGCGTCGATGAAACCCCCGATCGACGTCACCTTGCTCGCCGGCAGGACAAGCAGGATGCAGAAGATCGGTATCGAGTACATGAGGACGCCCGTGATGCCGCTGCGCAGGATCGAGAGCGGCACATCCTTCTGGGGGTCCTCCATCTCCTCGGCGGCGCCGTTCTGCAGCTCGAAGCCGACGTAGTTGAAGAGGAGCACCGGCACCAGACCGAAGAACACCGCGCGCGTCGGGCTCAGGTGACCCCACTGGAAGCCGGCGACGCCGTGCTTGAAGCCGTAGATGATCACGGTCAGCGAGAAGAAGCCGAGCACGATGCCGCGCACGATCGCGCCGGCGTTCGGGATCCATTTGCCGTAGCGCAACGAGACGATCGCGACCCCGATCGAGATCCAGATGAACGTCAGCTTGAAGATGTAGTCGCCGGCGGAGCCGCTGCCGATCTTGAAGACGTTGGCGCTCCACGAGTCGTGCGCGACGAACGCGAGCGAGCCGCCAACCCAGAGCGGATTCGTGATCCAGTAGAGGATCGAGAAGATCGAGCCGTGGACGCGTCCGAACGCGAGCTTGACCCATTCGTAAGGCCCGCCCTCCTGCGTGAATGCCGCGCCGACCTCCGCGCAAAGAAGCATGTACGGCGCGACGAAGACGATCGCGAGGACGACGAGCCAGAGGAAACCCTCGGCGCCGTTCGACGCGACGCTCCCGAGCGTATCGAGCCCGACGAACGCACAGATGCTGAAGAAGACCATGTCGAAGCGACGCAACGACTTGATCAACTTGCTCTTCTCGGAGAGGGCCAGCGTCGTCGTCTGCTCGGCGACGGACATGAGTGCCTCCTACATCGGGGGGTTACGAGACGAGCTTCGAGGCCTCGGTGAGGACGTCACCGAGTATTCCGACGATCTTTGAGAACTCCTCCTCATCTGCGATGAGTGGCGGCGAGATCTGGATGACCGGATCTTCACGGTCGTCGGCGCGGCAGATCATCCCTTGTTCGTAAAGCGCCTGCGACAGGTAGCCGCGCAGGAGACGCTCACACTCCTCGCGTGAGAACGTCTCGTGCGTCTCCTTGTCCTTGACGAGCTCGAGCGCCCACAGGTAGCCCGTGCCACGCACGTCGCCGACGATGTCGAGCTCGAGCAGTGAGCGCAGCTGATCGCCGAGCGATACCTGCTTTTCGCGCACGTGCTCGACGATGCGCTCTCGCTTCATGATCTCGAGGTTCTTCAGCGCAATCGCACAGCCGACCGGATGCCCGCCGAACGTGATGCCGTGCGCGTACATCGACCTCTCGTCGCCGAACGCCTCGTACACCTTGTCGGAGACGAGCACGGCGCCGATCGCCGCATAGCTCGACGAGAGGCCCTTCGCGCACGTCATCATGTCGGGCTCGAAGCCGTACTTGATGCTTCCGAACCACTCGCCGGTGCGACCGAAACCGGTGATCACCTCGTCGGCGCAGAGCAGAATGTCGTAGCGGTCGCAGATCGCGCGCACGCCCTGGAAATAACCGGCCGGCGGCGTGAAGCAGCCGCCCGCGTTCTGCACCGGCTCGAAGATCACCATCGCCACCGTCTCGGGACCTGCCTGCAGGATCGAGCTTTCGAGGTCCTCGAGCAGGAACGCCGTGAACTCCTGCTCGGTCTCGTCCGTGGGCCGGTGGTAGCGATTCGTGTTGCGAACGTGGATGACGTCCGGGACGAGCGGCTCGAACGGCGCGCGCAAGGCGGCGATGCCGTTGATCGAAAGCGCGCCCATCGTCGTCCCGTGGTAGGCGGTTCGGCGCGAGACCGCCTTCCAGCGGCGCTCGCTGCGCTTCGACTGGTACTGGCGCGGGTCGACGTACGAGGTCTCGATCGCGTTGACCCGGGGCTCGCCCTTCGCCTGGTGGTACTGGCGCGCGAGCTTCCACGCCGACTCGACAGCCTCGGAGCCGCCGGACACGAAGAACGCGCGGTTGACATCCCCGGGAGCGAGCTCCGCGAGCTCGCGCGCGAGCTCGATCGCGCGTGGGTGGGCATACGACCAGTTCGTGTAGAAGGGCAGCTCGCGCATCTGGGCGAGCGCGGCCTGACCGATCTCCTCGCCGTACCCGTAGCCGATGTTCACCGAGAAGAGGCCGGCGAGAGCATCGAGGTAGCGCTTGCCCTGGTCGTCCCACAGGTAGCAGCCGTCGCCCTTCACGATCACCGGCGGCTGGTACCCGTTCATGCGGGTGAAGTGGAGCCAGAGGTGGCGGGTGGCGTCCGCGCGGAGGTCGGTGACCGTCATCGCGCGAGCATACGCGGCATTCAGGTATGCATGCTGCGAGTCCTAGTCGAAGCCGTACGTGAAGATGCGATCCGGCTTCACCCGGACGATCACTCGGTCCTCCGGCGTGTGGAAGTCCTTGCCGCGGTACTTGTGGGACAGCTCGTGGATGTGGTCGTTTGCACCTTCGACCTGCAAGTGCGCGACGCCCTCCACCTCGAAGTAGCGGTACGGATCGTCACGGTCGAAGACCGTCACGCTGACGCGTGGGTCGCGGCGGAGGTGCCTGCCCTTCGCGCGCGCGTTCGTCGTGTTGAAGACGACGTGCTCGCCGTCGGTGTCGACCCAGACGATGCTCGTCTGCGGCGTCCCGTCCGGCTTGAGCGTCGCCACGGCTGCGAAGCTCCTGCTACGCAGGAGCTCGAGGTGCTGGTCGGTCAGCGCGGTCATCGCAGGCGTCTCCTCAGTTCACGGTCGTCGGGATGTTCGTGATCTTCCCCGCCGCGATCTCCTTCCTCAGCTGCTCAACCTTCGCCGCGATGCCCGCAGGCGCCTTCGGCGAGAACTTCCCGATCCCGACGCCGCCGACATCGAGACCGTAGATCGCGTCTTGCCCGCCCCTCGAGTCGCCCGACTTCGCGTCGCGGATCGCGTCGTAGACCGCGGTGTCGACCCGCTTGAGCGCCGAGGTCAGCACGTACGGCCCGAGGTAGCCCTGGTCTGCGTCGACGCCGATGCCCCAGACGCCCTTCTCCTGCGCTGCATCGAGCGCGCCGAGGCCGCAGCCGCCTGCCACCTGAAACACGACGACTGAGCCGGCGGCGATCTGGTTGAGCGCGATTTCCTTGCATTTCGCCTGATTCTCGAAGTCCTGCGAGTAGTCGTTCAGGGTCGTGATGCCCGGATCGGCGGCCTTGGCCCCCGCCTCGAAGCCGGCGATGTAGCGGTCGACCGGGGGCTGCTTCTCGCCGCCGACCGAGGAGACGGCATGACCGCCCCGCTGCTTGGCGGCGAGACCGGCGGCATAGCCGGCGAGGTACCCCGCCTCTTGCTCGCGGAAGAGCAGTCCCTCGACGTTCGGCAGCCCACCCTCGTCGCCGTCCGAGACGTCGACGATCGCGAACTGGGTCTTCGGGTACTGCTTCGCGACCGCCTTGAGAGCGTCGATTTCGGTGAAACCGACCGCGATCACGAGGTTGTAGCCCTGCTTCGCGAGAGCGCTCAGATTCGGGATGTAGTCGGCGGGCGTGTTCGACGTCACGACGCGCGTCTGGACGCCGAGCTGCGCCTGCGCGCGCTGCAGCCCGACGTAGGCGAGGTGGTTGAACCCGCGGTCGTTCAGGCCGCCCGTGTCGGTGTTGAGGCCGACCTTGAACGTCGACGAGTGTGACGTCGCCTTCGAGCCCGAGCCGCAGCCGCTCACGGCAACAGCGAGCGCGACGGCGAGAACGCCCAGCGCGATACGTCTCTGCACCTGCCCTCCGAGGTTTTAGACTGTGGGACGAAAACCGTGGCCGATTCTACTTCCCACGAAGTGGTCGCCGTCGCCATGAGAGTGCGCGCAGGACGGCTCGAGGCTCTCGTCCGGCACGTGAAGCGGCGGCCGCGCGAGACGCTCGACGCAGCACTCGCGCGCGCGATCGACGTCGGGGCACTCGCGCACGTCGAGCAACTGGACACGCGCGTGCTCGTCAGCGGCGCGCTCGCCACCTCGTATCTCGGCTCTCGTCCGCGGAACCGATGGGCCGACCGGCAGCTGGCGTTCCATCGAGGCACGACGGGACGCAGACGAGCGTCCGCTGGTCGCCGCCGCGGTCGGGCGACTGCGGGCGAAGCTCTCCTATACGAACCTCGGCTTCGCCCTCGCCGAAGAGGTGTTCACCATCTCCGAGCTGCGCGAGGTGTACGTCGCCGCGCTCGGCTACGACGTCTCCGCGACGAACCTCCAGCGCGTGCTGCTGCGCCGCGGTGCGATCGTGCGGGTCGACGGGAGGCGTGCCCCGGGTCGCAGCGGCGGCAGACCGGCCGCACTGTTTCGCTTCGCGGCGACGCGACTCGAGGTGACCGACGAGTTCGCTGCGCTGAGGCCTCCTACTCGCTGATCGCGTCCTCGAGGATCGCGCGCCAGCGGCCGAACAGCAGCTGGTGGTTGTCGTCCACGAGACGCAACTCGGCGTGCGGCAGCCGCTCGAGGTACGCCCGCGCGATCGGCGGCGGGCACACGCGGTCGCGGTCGCCCCACCAGAGCGTCACGGGTGCCTGCACGTCGGCGAGTTCGAAGCCCCACGGCCGGGCGAGGTAGGCGAGCTCGCGCGCGAGCCACAGCCCACCTGCTCGAAACGACTCGACACGCCCGCGCGCATAGGCGTCGTCGGTCACCGCGTCCCCGGTGGGCGGCGTCGGCTTTCTCCCCCAGCGCTCGAGCCCGCGCGCGGCGACCCGCGGCGAGAGCTTGGCGACGCGCATCACCGCGCGCACGTCTGCGGACAAGTGCCCGACGAGATCGACCGGCGGCATCGCCCCGACCAGTGCGACGCGCTCGACGCGTGCCGGCACCACCGCTGCGAGCGCAAGCGCGTGCGGCCCGCCGGCCGACCAGCCGACGACGGCGAAGCGCTCGACCGGCAGAGCGGATGCGGTCTCCTCGGCCCACGCGCGAAGCGTCCGCAGGCGGCGTGCGGGCCCGGAACGGTCGACCGCGACCAGCCGCACACCGAGCTCTGCGGCAATCGAGTCGTCCGGGTGACGCGAGAGCCGTGAGTCGCCGCCTCCGTGCAGGTAGACGACCGGCTTTCCTTGCGGGTCGCCGACGTCGTCGATCGTCAGCGCGTGACGATCAGCACTGCGTGCATTCCCAGCCGACGATGGTTCGCGAGCGAGCACCAGAACGAGTATCGCCCGGGAGCGAGCTTCACCGTCAGATCCCCACGGCCACCGGGCGCGATCGTGCCCAGCCCGGAGATGTGCTTGGCGCCGCTGCGCTGCACGCGCAGGTCGTGCGGATCCTGCCCGAAGTTGTCGAGCTCGATCACAGCGGTGCCTGCGTGCAGATGCAGGCGGGAGAACCCGAGCGAGTACTCGCGCGCGACCACCTGGAGACGTGAGACGGGGGCGGCCTGCGTGTGGACGAGCGCAGCGACGAGGGCGCCGACGGCGGCGAGCGCCTTCACGCCTTGACGAGCGTCGGCCGCGCGAAGCGAGAGGCGTGTGGGATCACACGCTCAGCGTCGAACTGGAGCCACTGCTCGAGCAGCGACGCATACACGCCGCGGAAGTCCGCGGTCGGCTTGAGGTTCCCGTCCTGGTCGAGCCCGCTCGCGAGGCCGGCGTACTCGCCCACCTGCACGCCGGCGGCACGCGTGCCGATGATGAAGCCCGTTCCTGCGGCGCCGTGGTCGGTCCCGCCCGAGCCGTTCTCTTCCGCCCGCCGGCCGAACTCGCTCCAGACGATCGTCAGCACGCGCCGGTCGATGCCGCGCGCCTCGAGGTCCCGCTGGAAGGCAAAGAGCGCCTGCGCCGTCGTCGTGAGCGCCGGCGTGAGCTCGTCCGCCTGACCCGCGTGCGTGTCGTACGACCCGGTTGCCTCGAGCGCGACGCAATGCAACGGGAGCCCGGCCGCGATCATCGCGGCCAGACCCTGCAGCGACTGCGGGAAGGAATCCCCGGTCGGGTACGGGACGGCCGGCGTGCCGAGCTTCTGCCCCTGGAAGGGCGCGAGCTGCTTGCGCAGGGTGTCGACCTGCTTCGTCACGTTTGCTGCGGTCCGCATCGCCGGATCGGCACCGCCCACGCGGCCGAGTGCATAGAGCGAGCCGAGCATGCGCTGCTCGACCTCGCCCCAGACGCCGGCCGTCCAGAAGTCGTACTGGCCGGGGCCGTCCAGCGTTGCGACCGGCACCTTCGCGGTCGCGAGCGACGGCTCGAGCGAGCCGGTGAGCGACAGGCCCTGCAGAGGATTGTCCAGCGACCCGCGTGCGTCGAGGTAGCGACCGAGCCAGCCCGTGAGGAGACGAGTGTCGGTGGCGCCGACCTCCCAGAAATGGCGGGAGGTGAAGTGCGACTGGTCGGGATGGTCGTAGCCGACCGACGGCAGCACCGTCACCTTGCCCTCGTCGTGGAGCGTCGCGAGCGGCGCCAGTGCCGGGTTCCACATGAGCCGCGTGTCCTCGGTGAACGGCGTCCCACCCTCGACGCCGAGCACGGGCCGGAACTTCCGATAGAGCGGGTCGCCGTCTGGGTAGAGCAGCGACAGCGCATCGGCACCGCCCTGCAAGAAGACGGAGACGAGGATCGGGCTCTGCGCCGACACAGTCGCGGCGTTGGCGATCCCTTCGTCGAAGAGGCCGAGCCTGCCCGCCCCGTACACGGTCATGGCGAGCCCGAGCGAGCGCGAGACGAACCCGCGGCGCGACAGGCCCGTGCCCGCCGGCATCGGCATGCCCGGCTCGATCGTCGGCAGGCCGCTGCCCGCCACAGCGCGCAGCGCGTCGGCACGGGTGCATTCGTCGCAAACGATCCTGCTCATGACGTCTGAAGGTCGGGGGACACGGCGATCAACTGGCGGACCGCGTTCTCGGCGAGCACCGGGTACTGCACTTGCTCCCAGGTCGACTTTCCGGCTGCGGCGATCGCGCCGTGCGTGAAGCCGAGCAGCGCGGAATGCGTTGCGCTCGAGAGAGCGGGGTTTCGCCAAAAGGAAAGCGCCTGCGCGAGCGTCGTCGGTGCATCGACGGCTTTCTTCACCTTGCTCGGGTTGATCTGATGGGTCTGCAAGATCTGCTGCACGCCGATCCAGCGGCCGCGGAACGTCGCCGTGTCGAGCCAGCGCGTGTCGTCCCAACCCGCGACGTTCGGCGGATAGAAGAGCTGCTGGCCGGAGAGCGAGCCGATCCAGGCCCACGCGTCCGTCGTCACGCCGCCGCCGATCCGGCGGAGGAGCCCAGCCGCGTGCACCGTCGGAGGCTTCATCATGCGCGGGCCGCGATAGAACGTCGGGTGCATCAGGATCACCTGCAGCACGTCGCGTACCTGCCCGTCCTTGCGGTATGCGGCTTCGAGCGCAGACTGCGTCTTGCCATCCGCGGGCATCGGCACGAAGTAGCTCCACAGCTTCTGCGCGAAGAACGACGGGTGCTTCGAATTCTTGAGGCACATCCGGCAGGCGTCGCGCCAACTGAAATCGCCGCGCTTGCCGAAGACGATCTTCGTCCCGGTGTCGTGCTGCCCGGTGTCGAAGTGGAAGTCGTAGTCCCCGCGGCCGTTGCTCCAGCGATTCGTCCAACCGGTCAGCGAGCGCGCTTGCTCGCGCACGTCGCGCTCGGTGTACGCGCCGCGGTCGGCGCCGAGCGTGAACAGCTCCATCATCTCGCGCGCGTAGTTCTCGTTCGGCGCGTCCTTCCGGTTCTCGGTGCCGTTCAGCCAGAGGAGCATCGCCGGGTTCGCGGTCACCTCGTCGAGCAACTGCGGGAACGACCCCAGGCTGTGCTTCCGGAACAGCTGGTTCTGGTCGATCATCAGCTTCTGACTGCCGACTCCCGCGTTCGACGTAGCGAACCAGTCGTGCCAGACGAGCGTCATCCGCTCGACGAGCGGGCGGGACGTGCGGATCATGCGGTCGAACCACCAGCAGTGGTCGTGGCCCCACACGTCGAACGGCGCGAGCGGCCGCCCTTTCGAGTCGTGCGGCTTCGGGCCGACCAGCTTCTCGTCGCCGGGGTTGAGCAGCGAGTGCACCGCGCCTTCGAGCCCGAGCTTCTGGAGCGACTCCGCCTCGCCGGCCCGCGGCCCGAAGCCCGCGCGCCACAAGAGCCGCTCTGCGTCCGCCACGGTAAACGTCCCCCGGTGTACCGGTGCCCCCACGTCCACAATCGTCGGCCACACACCGGCCGGCGCCGATCCCTGGAACGAGTAGTCGCGTCTACAAGCGCTTCACGAGCAGGGCGCGCCCCTCGCCGCGCGCCGTCGTAGCCTTCGTCGACGCGCTCGACCTCGAAGCCGAGCGCACGGTGGAACGCCAGCGACTGCACGTTCTGTGGTGACGTGACGGCGCGCACGACCGAGCGTGGCGCGACAGCCGTGTAGAACCGCTCGTAGAGCTGCCGACCCACCCCGCCGGCACGCACGGCGGGATCGACGCCGACGAAGTGGATGTACGCCTCGTCGTCGAACGTCTGCGAGCGAAACCCGACGAGGAACCCGACGACGCGGCCATCGAGCACCGCCGTGAACGACGTGTCGCGGAAGTGGACGAAGAAGAGCCGCGGCAGCATCGCCGCCATCTGACGGCCGCCCCACCAATCGTCGACGACGCGGATCACGGCAGAGTGGTCGGCCGGCTCGGCGTGGCGGATCTCGAGCGACATAGGCTTCGCGGAGCCTATGCGGATCCTGTTCCTCGGCGGCACGCAGTTCCTCGGTCGTCACGCCGTCGACGCTGCACGCGAACGCGGGCACGAGATCACAATCTTCACGCGAGGCCAGACGCGACCCGAGCTCCACCCGGACGTCGAGAAGCTCCACGGCGACCGCGACGGAAACCTTGGTGCGCTGCGCGGGCGCGACTTCGACGCGGTCGTGGACACAAGCGGCTATGTGCCGCGACTCGTGCGCGAGACGCTCGACGCGCTCGGCGACGTCGGTCACTACACATTCGTGTCGAGCGTCTCGGTCTACGCCGACCTCTCGAGCCCGCCGACGGTCTCGTCCGCCGTCGCCGAGCTCGAAACGCCGACCGAAGACTGGCGCGAGGCGTACGGCCCGCTCAAAGCGCTGTGCGAAGAAGCGGTGCGCGAGCGTCATCCCGATGCCTTCGTGCCACGTCCGGGGTTGATCGTCGGGCCGTGGGACCCCACCGGCCGCTTCACGTACTGGCCGGTGCGGCTCGCTGCGGGCGGCCGTGTGCTCGCGCCGGCGCCACCGGACGCGAGCGCGCAGGTGATCGACGTTCGCGACCTCGCCGCGTGGCTCGTGCACGCGGCCGAGCAGCGGCTTGCCGGCACGTTCAACGCCGTCGATACGCCGACGACGCGCCACGTGCTCGTCGAGACCTGCCGTGAGGTCGCGGCGGCGGACGCGGAGATCGAATGGGTCGACTCGGCGTTCCTGCTCGAGCAGGACGTCGGCGAGTGGATGGAGCTCCCCCTCTGGCTGGCGAGCCCCGAGTACGCGGGGATGCTCTCCGTCGACGCGTCGCCGGCGCTCGCGGCCGGTCTCGAGCCACGCCCGCTCGTCGAGACGGTGCGCGACACGCTTGCTTGGGCGCAAAGCGGCGACGCACCGGCGGATCCACCCGCGGGCCTCGAGCGAGCGAAGGAGCAAGCAGTGCTTGACAGATGGCTCTCGAAAGAATAGTTTCGAAAGATCTCTTTCGAAGACTCGCTCACCCTTTCCGACCCACGCGCCATGCGGGCGCTCGCGCATCCGACGCGGCTTGCGCTCCTCGACCATCTCCACGCGGTCGAGCACGCGACCGCGACCGAATGCTCCGAGTTCGTCGACGACAGCCCGTCGTCGTGCAGCTATCACCTGCGCGCGCTTGCGAAGTGGGGCTTCGTCGAGGAAGGACCGCGCGGGCCGGGACGCGAGCGGCCCTGGCGGGCCACGGCCGCGCGAATCGAGTTCCCGTCCGATGGGCTCGAGGCGACCGTGCTCCGCGACGAGCTCGTCGGGCGGCAGCAGGCTCGACTGCGAAACGCACTGCGGCGAGAGCACGAGCTGGCCCCTTCGCTTCGCCGCGCCGCCCAGACGTCGTCGGCGACGATCGAGTTGACGCCGGCCGAGCTCGAGGAGCTCGGCGAGCGGTTCGAGACGCTCCTCGACGAGTTCCGCGGTCGCAACGGTCGCCGCCGCGCACGCTCCGTCGTCGTCAGCTTCGGCGCTGTCTTCGAGCCGTGAGAACCCGCGACGTGCTGCGCGACCGCCGCCTCTCGGCGCTCCTCGTTGCGGAGATGATCTCGTCGACCGGCACGCAGATGACCTGGCTGGCGCTGCCGTGGTTCGTGCTGCGCCAAACGGGGTCGCCGCAGCGCATGACCTGGGTGATCATCGCCGAGGTCGTCCCCGTCGCCGTACTCGGCTTCTGGGGCGGCGCGATTGCCGCGCGCGTCGGCACCCGACGAACGATGCTCGCGTGCGACCTCGCGCGGGTCCCGCTCTTTGCCGCGATCCCGATCCTCAACGCCGCGGGCGCACTCCCCTTCCCCGTGCTACTCGCCCTCGTCGCCGTGTCGGGTGTCTTCCTCGCTCCGTACTTCTCGGTGCAGCGGGCCGTCGTGCCGGAACTCATCGGCGAAGACCAAGCGAACGTCGCCCAGGGCGCCGCGTTGTTCCAGGCTGCAAACCGCTTCACCATCTTCCTCGGCCCGCCACTCGCAGGTGTCCTGATCAGCCTCATGGGCACGGCGAACGTCCTGTACGTCGACGCAGCGACCTACCTCGCGTCGTTCCTGCTCGTGGCGGCCTTCGTGCGGCTGCCAGATGTGGCGACCGAACGACCTCCGACCGGCGTGCTGGACGGCGTGCGGTTCATGGCGCGCGACAAGCTGCTTCGGCTGTGGACTCCCGCGTTCACCGTGATCGACATCTGCTGGCAGCTCCTGTTCGCGTCGCTCCCGGTCCTGGTCGTGACGACCTACCACGCGAACCCGCGCATCCTCGGCTGGCTCTTCGGCGCGTTCGGGGGCGGTGCGCTGATCGGAGCATTCGTCTCGATGCTCGTCGTGCGCAGGGTCGAGGCGCTGACGCTCGGGGCGGCAGCCTTCACGCTCGAGATGGCGTCGCTCTGGATCCTGGCGATCCCCGCGCCTTGGGAGCTCGCGTTCACGGGAATGGCGCTCGCCGGCTTCTTCACATCGATCGTGAACGCGCCGACGCACGCTCTGATCACGCTGCGGATCCCACGCGAGATCCGCACACAGGCGCTCGCCTCGTTCGGCGTCTTCCAGTGCATCGGCTCGCCGATCGGGCTGCTGCTCGCCGGCGCCGCGCTCGCCCGTTACGACACCCACAGCGTGCTCGCGGTCGTGCTGGCAGTCGACACGGTGGCGGCGGCGACGTTCGTCCTCGCGGCGCTCACCGAACGATCGTCGTTGCGCGCCGGGGCCTACGAGAGCCCGGCCTGAGCGCGGAGTGTTCGGGTCGATCGCATTCCGTCCGGCGCCAAGCCGTATGATCCGGCCCGTGCTGGAACGCGATTACCTCCGCCGCGGTGTTGCCGAGTTCATCGGCACGTTCGCGCTGATCTTCGTCGCGGCGGGTGGCGCGGCCTACGCGCAGAACCCCGTCGACCTCGCGTTCGCGAACGGCCTCGTGATCGCCGTCATGGTTTCCTCGTTCGGGTTCATCTCCGGCGGCCACTTCAATCCGGCCGTCACGCTCGGCTTCCTCGTCACGCGCCGCATCGCACCGGCGCTCGCGGGCTTCTACTGGCTCGTGCAGTTCGGAGGCGCGGTCTGTGCCGCCCTGCTCCTCAGGTGGGTGCTCCCGTCGGCTGCGAGGAGCGCAGGCAAGCTCGGCGTGCCGGCTCTCGGCTCGGGCGTCGGCTCGGGCGTCGCCGTCGTGATCGAGGCAGTCCTCACGTTCTTCCTCGTATGGGTCGTCTTCGCGACCGCGGTCGACGAGCGCGGAGCGTTCAAGCAGATCGCCGGGCTTGCGATCGGCTTCACGATCACCTTCGACGTGCTGATGGCGTACGGGCTGACCGGCGGCGCGATGAACCCCGCACGCGCGTTCGGCCCGCAGCTGGCGGGCAACCACTGGGCGCATTTCTGGGTCTGGTACATCGGGCCGTTCGCCGGGGCCGTGATCGCCGCCGCGCTGTACGAGCTGCTCTACCTGCGTCCGGCGCGACCGGAGCCGGTCGGTCGGCCGGAGACCGGGCTCGAAGAGCCCACGCCAGGCGACGCAGCCCGCTCCTAGGGTCCGGTAGGTTCCGGCCCCGATGCTCTCGACGATCGCCCTCGTCGTCGCAGGCCTGTCCACAGGCCACAAGATCGGCCTCGCTGCGGTCGGCGCGACGTTCATCGTCTTTGCCCTCATCTCGTCGTTCGTCCTGCCGCGCCGCAACCCGAACTTCCCGGGCCGCGGGCTCGGCTGGTACATCGTCGTGTGCGTGCTCTTCTTCGTCGCGATGCTCAGTGCCGTGCTCGTCTTCGGGCGCGAGGCGAAGGAGGCAGGCGGCGCCGAAAAGCAGACGACGACGGCTGCTGCTCCGAGTGGGGGCGGCGGAGGCGCGCAGGTCGTCGGCGATCCGACGGCCGGGAAGACCGTGTTCGAAACGGCCGGGTGCACGGGCTGCCACACCCTGAAGGCGGCCGGGTCGAAGGGGACGATCGGCCCGAACCTCGATCAGTTGAAGCCCGCCGAGGCCGTGGTCAAGAACCAGGTGATCCACGGCGGCGGGCCGATGCCCGCGTTCGCCGGCAAGCTGAGCGCGAAGCAGATCCAGGACGTCGCTGCGTTCGTCTACACAGCGACCCACTCCTAGAGAAACACGGCCCTGAAAAGACGAAACCCGCCCGGGGGAGGAGCGGGAATCGCCGCAGTCATGTCAGTTGCCGACAGTGTCAGGGGGAGCCGGCTCACGCATGGTGATCGCCATCCCGGAAACGCGCCATCAACCAAATGGGGGATTCGCGCCGAGAGGCCGGGGGCGCGCCGAGAACGGAGAAGGAGGGATTCGAACCCTCGAGGCAGGGATTTCCCCACCTAACGCCTTAGCAGGGCGCCGCCTTCAGCCACTCGGCCACTTCTCCGGGCGCGCGCATCGTACCGCAGCCCTTGTCGGCTCTTCGCAGGCGAAAGCCCGCGCAAGGCGGGCTTTCGATCGAAGCGGAGGGAGAGGGATTTGAACCCTCGACGCACCTTTCAGCACGTACGCGATTTCCAGTCGCGCTCCTTCGGCCGCTCGGACACCCCTCCGTTTGCGCGAGCGCGCCCCATCGTAGATGAGGCCTCGTAACCTAAGGCCCGTGGAGTTTCGCGTGCTCGGCCCGCTCGAGGTTGCGATCGACGGTACGCCGGTCGAGTTGACCGCGCGACGACCGCGTGCACTCCTCGCGGCCCTGCTCCTGCGCGCAAACGAAGTCGTGGCGGTCGACGCACTCGCCGATGCACTGTGGAACGGTCAACCTCCGGCGTCCGCAGCGAGCGTGCTTCGGGTGTACGTGTCGCAGCTCCGACGCGCGCTCGGCGATGAACGCATCGTCACCAAGCACCCTGGTTACATGCTCGTCGTCGACGACGGCGAGCTCGATGCCGTGCAGTTCGAGTCGCTCGTGACGGACGCGCGCGCGGCGCTCGACGACGGCAGTGCGCGCCTCGCACGCACGCTCTACGGACGCGCGCTCGACCTCTGGCGCGGCGACGCGCTCGCCGGTCTTGCCGACGACGGCGACGCACACGCCGTGGCCGGCCGTCTCAACGACCTTCGACTCGTCTGTCTCGAAGGCCGGCTCGCGGCGGATCTCGAGCTCGGCCGCCATGCGGACGTCTTGCCCGAGCTCGAGCAGCTCGTCTCCGCTCATCCGCTTCGCGAAGGACTCCGCGCGCAGCTGATGCTCGGCCTCTACCGCGTCGGCAGGCAGGCCGACGCGCTGGCCGCCTATCGTGAAGCGCGAGACGCGCTCGTCGGCGAGCTCGGCCTCGAGCCGGGCGGCGAGCTGCGCGCGCTCGAACGACGGATCCTCGAACAAGACCCGGCACTCGACCTCATGCCGGCAACGTCACCGGGCCGCGCCTTGCCCGCACTGCCGACAGCGACGATCGGCCGTGAGGGCGAGCTCGCCGAGATCACCGCGCGACTCCGTGCCCGACAGCCACGTCTACTCACGCTGCTCGGGCCCGGCGGCATCGGCAAGACGCGTCTCGCCGTCGAAGCCGCTCGCATGCTCGAGGGCGAGCTGGCCGACGGCGCGGTGTTCGTCGACCTCGCGCCGGTGACCTCCCCGGACCAGCTCCTGCCCGCGATCGGCACTGCCCTCGGCGTCCGCGAAGAGGCGCGGCCGTGGCAGGCGGTTCTCGCCGAGCGCCTGCGTGGGCTCGAGCTGCTCCTCGTCCTCGACAACGTCGAGCATCTCGTGGACGGCGCCGCGCCGATCGGCGAGCTGCTTGCCGCTGCGCCGCAGCTCCTCGTGCTGGCGACGAGCAGGCGCGTCCTCCGGCTCGAAGCGGAACAGATCTATGAGGTGCAGCCGCTCGACGAAACTGCCGCCCGCGCACTGCTCGCGGAGCGCATCTCTGCAGCAGGCGTGCGCGTCGGGCCCGGCGAACCGCCGCTCGAGGCTGTCAGCGCACGGCTCGAAGGGCTGCCGCTCGCGATCGAGCTCGCCGCGCCGTGGTTCCGCACCGTTCGCCCGGACGAGCTGCTGCGCCTACTCGACTCACGCCTGCATACGCTCGGCGAAGGGGCGCGCGACCGACCGCAGCGCCAGCGCACGATGCGCTCGGCGCTCGACTGGAGCTTCGAGCTGCTCGAGCCGAGCGCGCAACGCCTGCTCGGCGCACTCTCGGTGTGCAACGGTGGCTTCACGAGCGAGACGGCGCTCGCGGTCGGCGGCGAACAGACGTCACTCGCCGATCTGGCCGCACTCGTCGATGCGAGCCTCGTGCGCTCGGGTGACGGCAGGCACCTGCTGCTCGACGTGGTACGCGAGTACGCAGCCGAGCTCGAGTCAGCGGACGACGGCGCACGCGAGCGGCACGCGCGTCACTACCTGGCGTTCGCCGAGGAAGCCGGGGGGCATCTGACGAGCGCCGACCAGGGGCAGTGGCTGACCGCGCTGGACCACGAGCACGACAACCTGCGCGCCGCGTTGGACTGGGCGGCGACATCCGACCGCGATCTGGAGCTGTCCCTCGCCGCGGCGCTCGGCCGGTTCTGGGGCATGCGCGGTTACGTGTCGGAAGGGCTCGACCGGTTGCTCCATGCCACGGAGCACCGCCGGGCGGGCCTCGAGGAGTTGCTGGCGAACGCCCTCCGCGCCGCCTCCGCGCTCGCCCTCCTTCGCGGCGCCTACCCGCTCGCGCGCGAGCTCGTCGAGCGGTCGCTCGAGCTGCACGACGAGCTCGGCGATGCGCAAGGAAGAGCGCGCGGCCTGATCAACCTCGGTGCGATCCTTTTCGCGCAAGGCGAGCTCGACCGCGCCGCAGAGACGATGGACCACTGCATCGCGGCATGCGAAGCGCTCGGCGACTCCAGGCTCACCGCCGTCGCGCGAAACAATCGTGGCGACATCGCGCTCGCGCAGGGACAGCTCGATGTCGCGGGCGAACAGTTCGCGCAGAGCCTCGAGCTCCTTCGCGCGCTCGACGATCTTGCGAACGTCGCCCGCGCGCTCTACAACCTTGGCGCGGTCGCCGTCGAACAGGGTCGGTTGAACGATGCCGGAGCGCTGCTCGCCGAAGGGCTCGAGCTCTCACATCGGCTGGCCGACGAGGAAGACACTGCGTGGTGCCTGATCGCGCTCGCCGCAGTTGCGGAAGCGGACAAGCGTGCCCGCACGAGCGCGGAGCTGCTCGGGTTCGCAACGGCGCTGCTCGCAAAGATCGGCGCGACGATGAAACCGAACGAACAGCGTCTGCACGACAGGACACGCAACCGGCTCCGCGACGCCCTGGGCGCCGCGGAGCTGGCGGAGGCACTCGACTCGGGCGCGAAGCTCGAGCTCGACGACGTCGTCGTCCGCGCCTCCCTGCGCGCCGTCAGCTGAGCACGAGCGAGAGGTCGTCGGCTCCGGCGAGGTTGTAGTTCGCGTGGTCGGTGAAGGTGACGACGATCGTCACCGACTTCGCGCCCGCCGGTACGGTGGCGCTGCGGGAGCGAAGCGACATGTTCCCGCCGCCGATCGTCGTGTCCGGCCCGATCCGCAGTGCAGTGAGCGACTTCCCTGACGCGTCCGTGAATTGCGCCCGCACCGACGCGGTGTCTGAGCTGTAGTTCCCGAGCCAGCCACTCAACGTGGCCTTGTGATGTGCCGCCGCTGCAGGCAGCGCGATCACCTGCTGGCCGATGGTGGCCTTCGCACTGGTGGCGGCTGTCGTCGTACCACCGAAGAAGTAGTTCTTGCCCCTGTCCTTCGGGCCTTGCGAGGTTGCGTTGAACCACCCGACGCCGAAGCCGGTGTAGGCCGCCGCGCCGAACTGCCCCGCGACACTCGTCCAATGCGGGACGTTGCCGGTCTCCCCTGTGGCGTTCTGCCCCTTTCCGCCTTCGGCGCCGGGATTCTTGATCAGGTTCTTGCCGCAGAACGAGCAAGCTGCTGCCGGCCGTGCGAGCGAGCTGCCCGCAAGCACGAGCGCTCCTACCGCCGCTGCAACCACTGCGATTGCAGCCACCCTTCGCTTCGAGACGTTTCTGCCGGATGTCATTGCTCCTCCGTTCCTTGTGCGCGTGTCCATGCGCCAATCGAAGCCAAGGGCTGCATAGCCCGCGCATAGCCGCTGCAAGCACGGCCCCGTTAGATCGAGGGCCTACGCCTCGGACGAGACGGCGCCGGAAGCCAAGGCCTGCCGCGCGTCCGCGACGAGCAGCGCTCGGTCGTAGGCGGCGACCAACTGCGACCTCGACGACTCCCACGACAGACGGCTGACGAACCGCTCTCGCGCGGCGACGCCCATCTCGGCACGGCGGCCGGGATCGTCGAGAAGCGCAGCGATGCAGTCGGCGAAGTCGGCGTCGTCGTTCGGGCGCGCATAGACGGCCGCGCTTGCCGCCGTCACCCGCGTCTCGTGCAGGTCGAAGGCGACGATCGGACGCCCCAGCGCCATGTACTCGACGACCTTGTTCATCGACGAGATCTCGTTCAGCGGGCTCTTCGGGTCGGGCACGAGACAGATGTCCGCCGTTGAGAAAATGTCGACGATGTCGCGATCCAAAAGCCTGCCGGTGAACTCGACGACATCGTCGAGGCCGCTCTCTTCAGTCAGGCGGTGAAGATCTGCGCTCGCGTCGCCGGAGCCCACGAAGACCGCGTGCCAGTCGTCACGCGTCCGGCGCAGATGGGCAAGCGCGCGTAGCGCGTGGTCGACTCCGTCCTGCGGCGCCATCACACCGAGATACGCGAGGAGATGACGCTTGCCTCGCCGGAGCGCTTCGTTAGGCGCGACCGCCGCGAAAACATCGCTGTCGGGCGCGCTGCGGACGACGAATACGTCTCGCGGATCCTTCCCGCCGCGCTCGAGCGCAACCGTGCGATAGCTCTCATTGGTGCTGATCACGACATCGGCGAGACGGAATGCGCTTCGCTCGAGCGCACGCACTGCTGCGTGAAGGACGCCTCGACCGCCGAAGCGCGATTGGTAGAGCTCAGGCACGAGATCGTGATGATCGAAGACGAATGCGCAGCCGCTGCGTCGAAGCGAGCGGGCGGCGTGCAGCAGGAAGTCCGGTGGATTGCAGGCGTGGACGACGTCGAACGGCGCTTCGGCGTGGAGTGCGCGCGCGAGCTGCCGCATGCGGCGAAACGCCGTCCCGTACTCACGCAGGTACGAGAACGTCCGGCCGGCCTGCTCAGGCGACGAGCGGTAACGGTGGATCTCAATGCCGTCGAGGATCTCGTGCTCGTCGACGTCGTACACCTCCCCGCGAGGGCAGACGACGACGACGTGCCACCCCGCGTCGCGAAGCGCACGCGCTTCCTGCCAGACCCGCCGGTCGAATGGAACCGAGAGGTTCTCGACGAGGATCAGCGCTCTACGAGAAGACACCGACGTGCCCCTCCTGATTGCGCCGCATGATGAGCCAGAGAATCGGCCGTCCTTCGACGGCGATCATCGGTTTTGGTATCCGCCGGCCTCCTCACCCATGCGGATGCCGAGATCGCCGCAGAAGAACACGACCTTCATGCCCGCGTGCCGCCCTTTCGCCGCCTCCTCGTGCATTTCGCATCACCGGGCGGGGCCTGTCAAGGCTGGGGTTCCGCGTGCTACTCGTCGAGCGGCCGGCGCAAGACCCAGAGGAGCGTCGTCGTGATCGCGCCGGGTGGCGGCCCGGAGCCGGCGCTCTCGCCGCCGCCCCATTTCGACGCGACGCCTTCGAGCTGCTCGAGCGCGCGCGGCATCGGTAGCTTGCGCTCCTCGCGCGGAGGCACGACCCGCACATCGGGCGCAACGCTCACGAGCTCCCAGCCGTCCCGGCCGTACTCGTTCAGCGAGGTCGTGTAGGTGCCGTCGGCGAACGAGACGATCTTGTATTCCCAACGCTGCACGCCACAAGCGTAGAGCGAGGCCGTCCTCGAGCGGACGAATCACGCAGCTCGGCCCCGCCGCTCGCCGCTTGGGGCGGCGAGCTCACTGACCCAGAAAGGCGGTCGTGGCTGCGTTGCGCTCCATCCGCTCGAGGAGCCCTCTTTAGTTCGTCGAGTCTACAAATTAAGGTGGAGGTGCGCAATGCTCGACTCGGCCTCACCCGCCCCCGCTCGTGCCGACGACGTTCGGCGCCACAACCTGGCGGTCGTCGTCCAGCACGTCGCCGAGCGCGGAACGGTGAGCCGCGCCGAGCTCGCGCGCGCCACGCGGCTCGCGAAGGGCACCGTCTCGGCGCACGTCCAGGAGCTCTTACGGCTCGACTTGCTGGTCGAGCTCGGCGCGCAGGCGGAAGGCCGCATCGGCCGCCCGCACACCGCCCTCGCGTTGAACGGCGAGCGTCACTGCGGCGTCGGCCTCGAGATCAACGTCGACTACCTCGCGGTCTCGGTCGTCGACCTGCTCCTACGGTCACGTTTCCATCGAGTCGAGGCGATCGACAACCGCGACGTCTCGCACGACGTCGTGCTCGACCGCGCCGCACTGCTCCTCCGGGGGGCGCTCGCTGCCGCGGCCGCGGAGGGGCTTTCACCGGCAGGAATCGCGGTGGCGGTCCCCGGCACGATCGACCAGGAGCGCGGCGTGCTGCTCGACGCGCCGAACCTGGGCTGGCACGACGTCGCGGTCCCGGCAGAGCTCGCGGCGCACCTCGCGCCGCTCTCGGTGCCTGTGCTCGTCGACAACGAGGCGAACCTCGCCGCGCTGGGTGAGCTGTGGCTGGGGATCGGCCGCGAGTGCGGCGACTACGTCCACGTCTTCGGCGAGATCGGCGTCGGCGGCGGCATCGTCGTCGACGGCGCACTCTTCCGCGGCTCGCACGGCTTCGCGGGCGAGATCGGGCACGTCGTCGTCGAGCCGAACGGCGAGCCGTGCCTGTGCGGTGGCAAAGGCTGCCTCGAGCGCGTCGCGGGCCAGGAGGCAATCCTGCGCGCGGCGGGCCTCCCGAGCACGTCGGCCACGCGCCTCGGCCAGGCAGGCAACGCGATGAATGACCTCGTCGGGTTGCTCGAGGGCGGAGACACACGGGCCCACGCAGCGATCGAGCGCGCCGCCGCGGCGCTCGGAATCGCGCTCGCGGGCGTCGTGAACGTCCTCGACCCCGACACGATCGTCCTCGGCGGCGCGTACGCGTCGATCGCGCCCTGGCTCGCGGGCCCTCTCGGAGCCACGCTCGCAACGCAGGTGATGGGAGCTCGTTCTCGGCCCGTCGCGGTGCGCCAGTCGGCACTCGGTCCGGACGGCGCGGTGCGCGGCGCGGCCGCACTCGTGGTCGACCGTGTGCTCGCCGCCCCGGACGCGGTCGCGACCTGAGCGGCGCAGGCGCGCGCCAACGGTCGTCGAGTCGCTGTGGGCGTAGAGTTGGAATGTGAGGGACAAAGGGGGAGGTCGCGTCTGACACCGACTCCCGGCCGCGGTCCTGCTTCGGCTCCTGCTCGCGGCATAGCGCGCAGACGATCCTCGTGCTGCTCGCCTCGGACTGATCGCGTTCACGCTCAGCCGGACGATTGGCAGCCCGACAATTGACTGACGTGCCACCGCCCCGGGGACCGGAAGAGCCGGCCGAAGGCCTCATCGAAGGAATCCTGCAAGCCGGCAATGAAGCGACTCCCCTCGGAGAATCCTCCGAGCTCCTGACGTTTCTGTTCGCCGACATTCGCGGCTATACGAAGTTCACCCAACAGCGGGGTGATGAAGCCGCATCAAGACTGACCGGCAAATTCGCCCAGGTCGTGCGCGACCTCGTCCAGCAATTCGCCGGCACGGTCTTCGAGTTGCGCGGCGACGAGGCGATGTGCGTCTTCGCGTCGCCGCGGCAATCGCTGCGGCTCGCGGTTGCGTTGCAGCAGCGTTTCGTCGACGAAACGGCTGCCGACCCCACGTTGCCGATGACGGTTGGCATCGGGGTCGACGCCGGCGAGGCAGTGCGCAGCGACGACGGCTATCGCGGCGGCGCCCTCAACCTTGCGGCACGATTGTGCTCCCTGGCAAAGCCCGGAGAGGTCCTCGCCAGTCGGGAAGTCACGCACCTGGCTCGCGCCATCGACGGAGTTCGATACGTCGTTCTCGACCGGGTCACCCTCAAGGGTCTGCCCGATCCCGTCCGACCGGTGCGCGTCGTGCCCGAAGGCGAAGACCCGTCAACACAGTTGGCCGCACTGATTGCGGGCTCGCCCAGCGGTGCGGCGCCGGCACTGCCGTGGCTACCAGGCCCGCTGTCGCGAATGTCACGCCGGAAGCTCGCGACTCTCGCGGCGGTCACTGCCGCCGTAGTCGCGGGCGTGGCTGTCGTGGCGGTCTTGACTGTCGTGCGGACCGGCGGATCGAATCTGAAGGCGCTGGGTGAGAATTCTGTCGGTGTGGTCGATCCTGCGAGCGGCCGCCTCGTGTCCGATGTCGCCGTCGACACCGGGCCAAGCGCCGTAGCGGCGGGCTACGGCTCCGTGTGGACAGCCAACACCGGCGGCGACAGCGTCTCGCAGATCAACACGACCACCGATGACGTCAAGACGATCATTGTCGGGGCGCACCCCTCAGCCATCGCCGCCGGCCTGGGCTCGATCTGGGTTGCGAACGACGACTCCGGCACGGTCACGCGTATCGAGCCGGGGTCCGGATCGACGCAAACCATCGTTGTGGGAGATGAGCCCGCCGGAGTCGCCGTCGCCGCCGGGTCAGTGTGGGTGACCAACAGCGAGGACGGAACCGTTTCCCGAATCGATCCGTCGAGAGGCAGGGTTGTCGAGACGATTCAGGTTGGCGACGATCCAACCGGCATCGCGGCTGGTCGGGACGTGTGGGTCGCTGACTCCGGATCCAACACGGTCTCCGAGATCACAGGCAGCGGCGACAAGTCTTCCGTTGCCCAGACCATCCACGTCGGCAACGACCCGCAGGGCATCGCCATCGTCGGCAATGACGTGTGGGTGACGAACAACCTCGACGGAACGGTGGCGAAGATATCGACCACCGGAACGTCCGTCGACGCCACGGTCTACGTCGGTGCCGAGCCGACGCAAATCGCTGGCGTTCACGGGGACGTGTGGGTCGCGACGCAAGCCGACGAATCTCTCGCCGAGATCGATCCGGCCTCACCCCGCGTTGTGCGCACAGTCCATGTCGGTGTCGTCCCCGGTGGCGTGACCGCTGTTTCGGGACGTCTCTGGGTGACGGCGACGATCCAGCCGGCGATTCATCGCGGCGGAACTATCCGGATTCTCGGTAGGCCTACCGGGACGATCGATCCGACGTATGTCGATACTCCCTGGACACGTTGGTTGCTCAACGGCACGTATGACGGCCTGGTTGGCTTCCGAGTCGCGACCGGAGCCGCCGGGACGGCCCTCGTCCCTGATCTGGCCACCGCGATCCCGGATCCGACCAACGGCGGTCTCACCTATTCCTTCCACGTGAGATCCGGCGTCCGCTGGTCGACGGGAAAGCCGCTCACGGTTTTCGACGTCCAGCGAGGGATCGAACGCAACATCGTCGGTGGCTTCAGCTCGGGGACCAGTTGCCGGACCTC
>CAVZEA010000013.1:0-264304 GCA_963774225.1 uncultured Thermoleophilia bacterium | reverse complement strand
AGCCCGTCCCACACGATCGGGTTGTCGCGCCGGTCGAGCCAGTGGTAGGCGACGTTGATCCCGCGGCGCCACGCGACGCTGCCCGCGTTTTGCAGCTCCACCTCGACAAGCGAGACGGCGCCGGCCTGCGGCGCGAGTTGCGGCGGCGCGCCCCAGCGGACGGCAAGCGGTCCCTTCGACACGGCGAGTAAGTATCTAGCTTTCCGGGATGGAGCCGCTGCTCGTCAGAGCCGCACGCCGGGAGGCGGTGGAGCGCACCCCGGTCTGGTTCATGCGGCAGGCGGGGCGCTCGCTGCCCGAGTACCGCGCGATCCGCGAGCAACATTCGTTCTGGGACCTCGCAAACACGCCCGAGCTCTGTGCGGAGGTGACGCTGCAGCCCGTCAGGCGCCATGGCGTTGACGCCGCGGTGCTCTTCGCGGACATCATGACCCCCGTTCTCGGAATGGGGATCGGCGTCGACCTCGTGGAGGGCGTCGGCCCGGTCGTCGCCGAGCCGGTGCGGACGACACGCGACGTCGGAGCGCTCGTCGTGCCCGACCCCGACGAGGCGTTCGCGCCCGTGCTCGCGGCCATCCGGCTCGTGCGCTCCGAGCTCGACGCGTCGCGGGCGGTCGTCGGTTTCTGCGGTGGGCCGTTCACGGTCGCCGGCTACCTCGTCGAGGGAAAGCCGTCGCGCGACTTCGCGCGTGTGAAGGCGCTGATGTACGGCGAACCGGGCGTCTGGGCCGAGCTGATGGAGAAGCTCGCCGATTGCTTCGCCGGTTACGTCGCAGCGCAGGCGCGTGCGGGTGCCGACGTGATCCAGCTGTTCGACTCGTGGGTCGGCGTGCTGTCGCCCGCCGACTACGAGGAGTTCGTCGCGCCGTGGTCGCAGCGCATCCTCGACGCCGTCGACGTGCCCACGATCCACTTCGGCACCGGCGCATCGACGCTACTGCCGGCGATGCGGGATGCCGGCGGCGACGTGATCGGCCTCGACTGGCGCATCCGGCTCGACGACGGGTGGGCTGCCGTCGGCGAGAACCACGGTGTGCAGGGAAATCTCGACCCCGCGGCGCTCCTCGGCCCCTGGGAGCGCATCGAGGATCAGGCACGCGACATCCTGAGGCAGGCCGACGGGCGCCCGGGCCACATCTTCAATCTCGGTCACGGCGTGCTGCCCGGCACCGACCCGGGCACGATCGCGCGCCTCGCCCAGTTCGTGCAGGAGGCTACCGTGGAGGCACGTGGCTGAAGCGGGCTCGACTGCGGTTGTCCTGATGGCGTACGGGTCTCCGGAGCGCGTGGCCGACGTGCCCGCGTACTACGCCGACATTCGTGGTGGGCGGCCGATCCCACCCGAGCGGCTGGACGATCTCGTCGCGCGTTATCGCGCCCTCGGCATCGAGGACGCAAATCCGCTGAACGCGATCACCGAGGCGACGCGCGCGGCGCTCGAGCGTGAGCTCGACCTGCCTGTGCACACCGGCATGAAGCATTGGACGCCACGCATCGCAGAGGCAGTCGGGCACGCGATCGACGGCGGCGCGACGCGCATCGTCGGCCTGGTGCTCGCGCCGCACTACAGCCGCCTGTCGATCGGTGGCTACCGTCGCCTCCTCGAAGAGGCCGTCGCCGGTCGCGCGGAGTTGGCGTTCGTCGAGAGCTGGCACGACGACCCAGGCTTCGTTGCGTTCCTCGCCGACCGCATCCGTGGAACCACGGCGCACGTCGTCTTCACTGCGCACTCGCTCCCGGCGCGCATCCTCGACGAAGGCGATCCCTATCGCGACCAGCTGCTCGAGACCGCGAGTCTCGTCGCCGAGCAGGCCGACGTCGGCGAGTGGACGTTCTCGTTTCAAAGCGAGTCACCGACGGGCGAACCGTGGCTCGGCCCCGATATCCTCGACCACCTCGACGATCTCGCCGGGCGCGGCGTCGAGCGCGTACTCGTGTGCCCTGTCGGGTTCGTCTCCGATCATCTGGAGATCCGGTGGGACATCGACCACGAGGCGCAGCAGCGCGCGGACGCGCTCGGAATCTCGCTCGAGCGCATCGAGATGCCGAACGACGAGCCGCGGTTCGTCGAGGTGCTCGCAGCGATCGTGCGCCGTGCGCTCGACCGGGTGCCGGTGTGAAGGACGCGAGCGTGACGCCGGGGCGCATTGTCGTCGACCGCGTCTCGCGCACGTTCCGCGTCTATCCGAAAGCGCAGCGCACGCTCAAGGACGTCTTCGTCGCGCGAGGCCGTCTCGGGGCGCGCGAGGTGCAGGCCCTGCGCGATGTGTCGCTCCGCGTCGAGCCGGGAGATGCGGTGGCTCTCGTCGGCCGGAACGGCTCGGGGAAGACGACGCTGCTGCGTCTGATCTCGCAGATCATCAAGCCGACGACGGGCCACATCGAGTCGTCTGGGCGCATTGCATCGCTGCTCGAGCTCGGCGCCGGGTTCCACCAGGACTTCACCGGTCGCGAGAACGTCTATCTGAATGGCTCGATTCACGGGCTGTCGCGAGCGCGAGTGCGCGAGTTGATGGACGAGATCGTCTCGTTCGCGGAGCTCGAGCGCTTCATCGACCTGCCGGTGCGCACGTACTCGTCGGGGATGTTCATGCGTCTCGGGTTCTCGGTCGCTGCGCATATCCAGGCGGATGTCCTGCTGCTGGACGAGGTGTTCGCGGTCGGCGACGAGCAGTTCCAGCGCAAGTGCTTCGGCAAGATCGCGGAGTTCAAGAATCGCGGCGGGACGATCGTCTTCGTCTCGCACGATGCTCAGGCGGTCGAGCGGCTGTGCGACCGCGCGGTGCTGCTGCGTTCGGGCGAGGTCGCCTTCGACGGGGCGACGCGCGACGCGATCGCCGCGTACCGGCGGCTGCTCGCAGCCGATGCGAACCCGGCCGAGCTCGAAGCCGGGTTGCGCGAGTGGGGAAGCGGCGAGGCGCGGATCGTCTCGGCCGAGCTCGTCGACGCGGACGGTGACCAGCGCGAGCAGTTCGCTGCCGGCGAACAGGCGACGGTCCGGCTTGTCGTCGATGCCGAGCCCGGTGTTGCCCCCCCGGTCGTCTCGCTCGAGCTTCGCGACGAGGGCGGGCTTGTGCTCGGCAGTGTTGCGCAGGAGACGGCGAGCCTCGGCTGGAACGGAGGCGGCCCGAGGGAGCTCCGCTTCCGCGTCGACCGGCTGCCGCTCGCCGACGGGCGCTTCCACCTGCGTTTCGGGCTCTCCGATCCGGAGACGGGGCGTCCGCTCCACACGCTGGACGATGCCCTGCGGTTCTTCGTGTTCCCGTCAGGCCCGGCGACAGGGGCTGTGCTCCTGGAAGGAACGTGGTCGTTGCAGGAGATCGGGTCGTCCGAGCCAACTCGGGGCACGTGAGCGCGCGCGCCTGCCCGGACTGGCCTTCGCTGATGGAGGTCGCGCCGGACCTCCAGTTCCGTCATCACACGCTCGCCGAGGCGCATCTGCCGGTCGACGCGTTCGTGCAGCTGGAGGGCATTCCCCCCGACGAGATCGTGCTCTGCTGCGACCTCGGAGCACACGTCTTCAATCCCGAGCACACGGACCCGCGCATCGTCGAGGCGTTGAAGGGCACGCACTGGATCGACGTGCGTGAGCTGTCGGGCTCGAGCTCGTCGCGCTAGCGCTCTGCGTGCAACTCGCTCAGCGGCCGCGTGTTGAGCACGTCGCCGGCGGTGCACCAGCCCTTGCGTGCGGTCCCGACCGAGAGGCGCATGTTGGCGAGGCCCCGCACCGAGTGCGCGTCCGTCGAGCATGTGATGCGCACGCCGGCGCGAATCGCGTCGCGCACAAGTGGTGCGCTCAGATCGATGCGATCCGGCAGCCCGTTCGTCTCGAGCGCGGTTCCCGTCTCGAGACACGCGGCGTAGAGCGCTTCGAGGTCGACGGCATTCGGTGGGCGGTGGTTGATGATGCGGCCCTGCGGATGGCTGATCGACCGCACAGCGGGATGCTCGACCGCTGCAAGAGTGCGCTTCGTCAGCTCGTCGCGCGTTCCGCGCTGGCCCGCGTGCACCGAGGCCTGAACCCACTCCAGCTCGGCAAGCACGTCATCGGGCAGGTCGAGCGAGCCGTCGGACAGGATGTCGCACTCGATTCCGCGCAGGACGCGGAACGGCGCGATGAGCTCGTTGGCCGCGGCGATCTCTTCGCCCTGCCGGCGAACGTCGTCGGCCGTCAGTCCCGGCACGACGCGAACACTCGTCGTGTGATCGCAGATCGCGAGGTACTCGTAGCCGAGATCTCGTGCCGCTTCGGCCATCTCGAGCACCGATGCTTTGCCGTCCGACCACGTGGTGTGGACGTGCAGGTCGCCGCGTACGTCGCCGAGCTCGACCAGCGTCGGCGGTGCGTCGGCGAACGGCTCCTCGCGAAGCTCCGGCGGTAAAAGCGGCAGGCCGAGGAGCTCGTACACGCCGCTCTCGTCGGCCGCGACGGGCAAGTCGCCAAGCGCTGCGACGTAGCGGCGGCTTCCCGTTGCGCGGACGAGCTCCGTGCCGAACTGTGCAGGCGCCGCGACGACGAGTTCGATCGGAATGCCGTCGAGCGTCACGCCGACCGCACCGCGCGCCGTGCGGTCGGTGATCCCGACGATCCCCGGCAGCTCTTCGAACTGCGCGACGATCTCGTCGGGGCGCTCCGACGGGACGACGACCGTGAGCTCGTTTGCGTTGTCGACGAATCGCCGCGGCTCGCCCGCGATCTCACCGCCGAGCGCTTCGGCGATCGCATGGCTCAGCTCGCGTGAGCGGTTGAGCGTCAGCCCGCGCCGAGGCGTCGTCAGCGGCCCTTCGAGCGCGGCACGGATCTTCGCCTCGGTTTTCGGGCCGACCCCAGGGACCTGTGCGAGCCGGCCCGCCGCGGCTGCGGTCCGCAGCTCGTCGAGTGTCGAGACCTCGAGCGCACGGCCGAGATCCACCATCCTCTGCGGCGCCAGTCCGGCGAGGCGGCCGAACGCGACGAGCTCCGGGCGCACGTCCGTCTCGAGCTCCGCGACCTCTGCCAAACGTCCCGTCTGCACGAGCTCGCTCAGACGCGCCTCGATCGACGGCCCGATTCCCCGGAGCTCGCGCGCACGTCCGCTGCGCACGAGCTCGGCGACGGGCGCCGCCGTCCCCCGAATCAGCTCTGCTGCACGGCGGTAGGCGCGCACGCTGTATGGGCTCGCTCCGGAAAGGTCGAGCAGCGACGCGAGCGCGTCGAGCTGCGCCGCGATCCCGGCGTTGTCGGGGTCAGCCACGTGGGTAGTGTCCTCGACGAATGACGACCGTCGTCGTCCCCTTCCGGAGCAACGATCCGAAACGGCGCCTGGACGGGCTGAGCGCCGCCGGCCGGAGCTTCCTCGCGCACGCCATGCTGGCCGACGTCCTGGCGGCTGCGGTCCCGGTCGGGCCTGTCCTCGTCGTCGCCGAGGGGGCATACGAGCTCCCCGCCGCCGTGGCGCGCGTCGACGACCCAGGTCGGGGCCAGGGCGCAGCTGTGCAGGCGGCGCTCGACGCGGCGGCAGCGGCCGGGTATGCGGGACCGGTGCTCGTCGTCAACGCCGACCTGCCGTGCGTGGGCACACGTGACCTGCTCGCGCTCGCCGGTGCGACTCCCGACGGCGGCCTGGCACTCGCGGCTGCGGCCGACGGCACGACGAACGCCCTCGCGCTCGCCGACGGCACCCTCTTCGAGCCGCTCTACGGTGCCGGCAGCGCCGAGCGGTTCGCCGCGCTCGCACCTTCCCGCCTGCTCGACGTCCCGAATCTGGTTGATGACGTGGACACGCTCGACGATCTGCTCCGCCTCAGCGACCGGCTCGGCTCGTCGACCCGACGGGCGCTCGCCGCACTCGACCTGCCGTCGGCGGCATGAACGTCGCTGTCCTTTCGGGCGGCGTCGGTGGGGCGCGGTTCCTCCGCGGCGTCCTGTCTGTCGTCGATCCAGGCAACGTTTCCATCATAGGCAACGTGGCGGACGACCTCGAGGTGCTCGGGCTGCGCGTCTCGCCCGATCTGGACAGCATCGTGTACACGCTCACCGGCCGCTCCGACGAGGCGCGCGGGTGGGGTCGCGCGGACGAGAGCTGGCGTGCTCTCGAGACCGTCGGCGAGCTCGGCGGTGACGACTGGTTCAAGCTCGGCGACCGCGACCTCGGTCTTCACCTCGTGCGCACCGAGTTGATGCGCGCCGGTGCCCCGCTCAGCGAGGCGACACGCAGGATCGCGCTCGCGCTTGGACTCGAAGCCGTGCTGCTCCCCGCTACGGACGATCCGCTGCGCACGTTCTTGGAGACACCGGCAGGCACCTTCCCGTTTCAGACCTGGTTCGTCGCGCGCGGCCATCGGGATGAGGTCGATGCGGTTCACTACGCCGGCGCGCCCGAGGCGACACCTGCGCCGGGCGTGCTCGAGTCCCTCGACGCCGCAGACGTGATCCTCGTTGCACCGAGCAACCCGTACGTCTCGATCGGCTCGATCCTCGCGGTCGACGCGATCCGCGACGCACTCGCGCGTCGCACGGTGCCGTGCGTCGCCGTCAGCCCGCTCGTCGGCGGACGCGCCGTCAAAGGCCCGGCCGACCGTATGCTCGCTCGCTTGGCCGGTGGCACCACCCCCGCGCACGTCGCGAGCTGTTACGGAGGCCTCATCGACGCGCTGGTCGTCGACGAGGCCGATCAGCCGGTGGCGCTGCCTGCTGGAGTGCACGCCGTGGTTACGCGCACGCTGATGACCGACCTCGACGCGGCGCGCAGGCTTGCAGCCGTGACGCTCGATGCAGCAGGCGCGCCCGCGTGAAAGTCGCAATTCTCGGCGGCACGGGAAGTTTCGGCCGGGCACTCGCTGCGACGCTCGTTGCGCTCGGCGAGGACGAGATCGTGATCGGGTCGCGCGACGTGGAGCGCGCGCAGACGGCTGCGGCGGAGCTCGGCGGTAAAGCGACGGGTGCGGCGAACGCGGACGCGGTGCGCTCGGTTGATCTCGCCGTTCTCGCAGTCAATGCGGATGCCGCGCTCGACACCGCGCGCGACGTCGCGGGCACCCTCGCCACGACGCCTCTGCTCTGTGTCGCGAGCGCGATTCGGTTCGAGCGGGGCCGCGGGATGCTGCCCGATCCCGACGCGCGCAGTCTCGCGGAGCGCGTTCAGGACATCGTCGACGCGCCGGTGGCGGCCGGCCTGCATTCCATTGCAGCTTCGAGTCTCGATGGCGAGCGACCGGACGAGGACGCACTCGTCTGCGGCGACGACGAGCGCGCGAAGGACCTGTCGCTCGAGCTCGCCGGCAGGCTGGTGGCGGGTCGCGCGCTCGATGCGGGCCCACTTGCGAGCGCGCGCGCACTCGAAGGTGTCACCGCGGTGATCGTCAACCTGAACCGCCGCTACAAGGCGCACGCGGGTGTCCGCGTCACCGGGATCGAATGATCTCTCTGATCCCCGTGCGCGGTCTGCCCGAGATTCGCGAGGGCGACGACCTCGCAGCGCTCATCGTCAAGCTGGTCGAGCTGCAGGCCCGCGACGTCGTGGTGCTGGCGCAGAAGGCGGTCTCGAAAGCCGAGGGCCGGGTTGTTCGCATCGACGACTTCGAGGCGTCGGCAAAGGCGATCGAGCTCGCGGCGGACGAGCGTGATCCGCGCGAGATCGAGGTGATCCTGCGCGAGGCAAAGCGCATCGTGCGTGAGCGTGGGCCGCTCGTGATCGCGGAGACGACGCACGGGTTCGTGTGCGCCTCGGCCGGTGTGGATCATTCGAACGCACCCGAGCCCGGAACGCTCGTGCTGCTTCCGGTCGATCCCGACGCGAGCGCCCGCGCCTTCCGGGCCCACGTGCGCGAGCTGGTGGGGCTCGACGTCGGCGTGGTCATCACCGACTCCTTCGGGCGCCCGTTCCGGCAGGGGACGACCGATGTGGCCATCGGTGTCGCCGGCATTCCGGCGATCGTCGACCTGCGCGGAACGACCGACCGAATCGGCTACGAGCTCCGTTCCAGCAGGGTTGCCATCGCCGACGAGATCGCCTCCGCAGCCGATCTCGCGCGCGGCAAGGCAGAAGGGGTCCCTGCCGTCGTGATCAGGGGCCTGACGCTCGAAGGAGACGGCTCTGCCTCGGAGATCGTGATCGAAGCCGAGCTCGATCTCTTCAGCTAAGACCGACATTCCGATCAGCCGAGATCGACAATCCGGACGATCTCCTAACAATTCCTTTACAGAACCGCGGCCTCACGTCTGCCGGGGTCGCTACCGTCCCGCCGTCACGTGGCGGACGCCAGCCCAGCGTCTGCCTGTCACACCCCTTTCCATCAGCACTGACTCCAGGGCCAAGGAGGTCAATACCCGTGCGCATTTCCAATCCGTTGAGCCTGGCCGGGCTGGCGGCAGTTCTGACCTTTGCTCTCGCCGGCGCGGCGTTTGCGCGCGGGAGCGCGCGACCGGCGCGGCCCACCTCGGCTCGCACGATCCGCGTTGTGATCGACCATTACCGCGAGTTGACGTGGACGTATGAGCGGGCCGCCCACCTCCGGCGCACGCCTGCATCGCTCAGGTACCGGCGGAGCACCGACCGCCACTACCTGGAGTGGACGGCCGACCGCTGGACGCGCCGCGCCGACGCCGCGCGCCGCCACGCGATCGCCCGGATCGACCGCGCGTTCTCGGTGGCCCTCCCCGCCGGGCCTGGGCTTCGGAGCACGCTCTCCGTCCGCCTCTCGTACAGCCGCCGGCTGACGCTCAGGCTGCGCCGGATCTACCCGGGACGCGCCACGCGCCAATTTGCCAGCGCCCGGCTCGGCACCGACTCCGCCACGTTGCGGCTCTGGCAGCTCCGAAGCGCCGACGCGGCACTCGCGGTCGCGCTCCACGGCTACGCGCATGCCGCCCTGCCGGCGTCGCTCCGCCGGGCGTTCCTCTGCATCCACCGCTTCGAGGGCGCTTGGAACGCGAATACCGGCAACGGCTATTACGGAGGTCTCCAGATGGACGTCCCGTTCCAGCGGCGTTATGGACATGACTTCACCAGCCGTTGGGGGACGGCCGACCGCTGGCCGGCCTGGGCGCAGATCGAAACGGCTGCGCGTGCCTATCGCTCGGGTCGCGGCTTCTGGCCGTGGCCCAACACGGCCCGCGTCTGTGGCTTGATCTAGCCTTTTTGGCCCGTCGGGGGTCAAGCTCGGTAGCGCGGAAGCCGATGTTCTCCGCATGGTGCGGCAATCCGCTGGCGTGCGCGCTGACGGGCAGGATCAGGCGGCCCTGGTCGGGGAGGTCACCGGGCGCCCTGAGGCCCTCGTCGAGTCGTACCGGCGGGTCGCCGAGGTGTTCCACGAAGTGCTTTCGGAGCAGAGCCTCGACGCGCTGCTCGATCGGATCGCCGTGGCGCTCGGCGACCTCGTGCCCTACGAGGCGTTGCACATCTACGAGGCGCACGAGGATCGTCGCGAGCTGGTGCCGCTGCTCGCGCGATCGAACGAGTATGAGGACGAGATCATGCGCAGCCGTCCGCGCTTCGGTGAGGGAATCACCGGCTGGGCGGTCGAGAACCGTCGTCCCGTCTGGACGAACCGCGCGCATCTCGATCCGCGCTCGGTCAACGTCCCTGGCACACCGGTCGAGCCCGAGGCGATGATCTCGATGCCGTTGATCGCGCGCGGCGCGCTCAAGGGTGCGCTCAACATCTATCGAATCGGCGAGGACGCCGGTTTCGCCGAGCACGAGTTCGAGCTCGCGAAGCGATTCGGCGACGCTGCGGCGCTGGCGCTCGACAACGCGCAGATCCGCGCGCGGCTCGAGCACCTCGCGCAGACCGATTCGCTGACCGGTCTCTACAACCACCGTTACTTCCACGAGCGCCTTCGTTCGGAGCTGACGCGTGCCTCGCGCCTGCATGACGCCGTCGCCGTGATCCTGTTCGACCTCGACGACTTCAAGCGGGTGAACGACGTGCACGGTCACGGGACCGGCGACCAGATGCTCGTGCACGTCGCGAAGCTCGCGTGTGAGACCGTGCGCGGATCCGATGTCGTGTGTCGCGTCGGCGGCGAGGAGTTCGCGGTGATCATGCCGTCGTGCGACGCCGGCGATGCGCTCGGTCTCGCTGCGCGCCTCAGCGAGACGCTTCGCTCCGCGGACTTCGAGCAGGCAGGCCGCATGACCGTCTCGATCGGTGTTGCACAAGGGCCGGAGCATGCGATGAATCCACGCGAGTTGGTCGCGTGCGCGGAGGCCGCGATGATGACCGCGAAGGCGCGTGGCAAAAACCAAGCGGTGCTCTACGACGAGGGAGCGACCCAGCGTCCGAACGCCGCGTCTGCGAGTCGGGACGTCCGCTCGATCGCACACCTGAAGATGCTGCAGTCGCTCGCTGGGAAGTTGAACCGGCTGAACGACGTCGCGCAGATCGGCACGACGATCGCGTCGGAGCTTCGGCTGCTGATCGACTACCACAACTGCCGCGTTTCGCTGCGACACGGCGACGAGCTACGGCCGATCGCTTTCGTCGGCGACTATGACCATCGACTCGGGAATGCGGCCGACGCGTATACGTCGAAGGTCGGCCAGGGCATCACGGGCCGAGCGGTCGAGCGGGGCGAAGCCTTGCTCGTCCCGAACGCCCTCGAATGCGAGTTCGCCTATCGCATCCCGGGTACCGAGGAGCTCGAGGAGTCGCTCGCCGTGGTGCCGCTGCGCTACGGCTCACGCATCACGGGTGCGATCACGATCTCGAAGCTCGGCGTCAATCAGTTCGACGAGGACGACGTGCGCTTGCTCGAGGTGCTCGCGGGCCAGGCCTCGGTCGCCCTCGAGAACGCGCATCTTTACGAGCAGCAGCGCCGGGAGGCCGAGAATGCGAAGGCAATGCTCGCCTTCACGGACGAGCTCTCGCGGGCAAACGGCGTCGAGGAGATCTGCGCTCTCGCCGTTGAGGTGGCGACGCGGCTCTTCGAGACCGAGCGCGCGGCACTCTGGCTCGGCGACACCTGCGTTGCGCGGATCGGAGACGACCCCGTGCATCCCGTCTCGGTACCGCTTGCGGAAGGCGACGGGATCAGCGGCCGCGTCGTCGTTGACGTCGAGGAACTCGACGACGACCGTCGGCGGCTGTTCACATCGTTCGCGTATCAGCTGTCGGTGGGGCTGCAGAAGGCGCATCTGTACGCGCAGCAGATGGAGGCTGCCGAGATCGCGAATGCGCTGCTCGAAGCCGGCCGCGAGCTCGCGAATGCCGAGTCGCCAGAGGAAGTTCTCAGCCGCATCGTCGCGGTCACGCACCGCGTTCTCGGCGTCGAGCGGTCGGCGCTCTGGATCCAGGAGGAGGCGGCGCCCCGCGACCTCGTCGCGCGCGCCTCACACGGCTATGCCCCCGCATCGGACCCTGCGGGGTCCCGGCGATTCTCCGCGACTGTCGCACACGCCTGGCTCGAGCGGCCCGGGCCGTTCGTGCTCGAGCCCGAGGATCTCGCAACCATCGAAGGGGCGCAGCATGTCCCGCCGACGCGGATCATCATCGCGCCGCTCCGCCTCGAGGGCGGGCGTGTCGGTGCGCTGACGGCAACCGTGGGCGAAGGTGCAGCCGCGCCGCGCCAGCTGGAGCTGGTCGCAGGCCTCGCTCACCAGGCGAAGATCGCGATCGAGGGCGCCGAGCACTACGAGGAATTGGAGCGAACCTTCGTCGAGACCGTGACCGCTCTCGCGAACGCCCTCGAGGCGAGCGACGAGTACACCTCGTCGCACGCTCGTTGGATCAGCGACGTCGCGCTCCTCGTCGGTCGCGAGCTCGAGCTCGATCGCGACGGGCTGAAGCGCGTCGAGCTCGGTGCACTGTTCCACGACATCGGCAAGATCGGTATTCCGTCCGAGATCCTGAGCAAGCCGGGACCGCTGACGGACGAGGAGTTCGATGTCGTCAAGGAGCACCCGAAGCTCGGTGAGCGCATCCTTGCTCCCATCGATCGTCTTGCGGACGTGCGGCCGATCGTCCGCGCCTGTCACGAGCGCTGGGACGGCCGGGGTTATCCGGACGGGAAGGCAGGCGCCGACATCCCGATCGAAGCGCGCATCGTCTTCGTCTGCGATGCCTTCCACGCGATGGTGACCGATCGTCCGTACCGCAAGCGTTTGTCTGCGGAAGAGGCGCTTCGTCGCCTGCGCGAGGCAGCGGGCAGCCAGTTCGATCCCGACGTCGTCGAGGCGTTTGCGCGCCTCCACGCGGCGGGCGAGCTCGTCGCGCTTTAGAGCTCTTAGCCGTCTTCGCGCGGGTCTTCGAGTCGTCTGATCGTGCAGACGTCTTCGAACCCGAGCCGCTTCAGGATCGGGTACGAGGTGTCGGGCATCGCTTCGGTGACGAGACCCGGAGTGCCGCGCGCAACCGCATCGTCCCAGCGCGCACGGACGAGTGCGCGGTAGACACCCTGGCCGCGCGCCGATGCGACGACGGACCCGGCGATCAAGAAGACGCCGCGATCCGAGTAGATCGAGCGGCCGACACCGGCCGGCCGTCCGTCGACGTGGGCGAGGAACGTCACCGGCACACTTGCGCGCCTTGACGCCTCGAACTCCTTGCGTAGGTGAGGACGCTGCTGGTCTCGCCGCTCTCCGCCGATGTCGAATGCATCCCACATCACGTCGTATGCCGTACAGAACTCCTCGAACGTCTCGACGCGCGAGACGGCGACGTCGGGTGGCCCGGCAGCGGGCTCGTCGACGCAGGCCAGCGCATGCAGGGTCCCGGCTCGGTCTTCGGGCTCACGGAGACCGCGCGCGAGCAGCCGCGTCTCGAGATCCGCAGGCGTCGTGTCGGGGCCGAGCCACCAGACGAGCTTCTTCTCGCGTGGCACGAGCCCGTGCACCTCCTCGACGAGTGCGTCGACCTCGCCGCTCGCGACCCTCACGCCTGAGACTCCGGCCCACACGCTCCCTTGGATGACGCAGACGCGGTCGTCGGCGAACCGTTCGACGTCGTCGGACAGCCAGGTGTAGCGATCGGGATTCTCGGCGAAGGCGCGGAGCTCGGGAGTCACAGCGTCGCCGGGTCGAACAGGATCTCCTGCTCGTCGACCGCTGTGAAACCGAGCCGCTCGAGAATCGGGCGCGACATCTTTCCCGCCTGGGTGCAGAGCGCAGGCGTGCCGTTCGCGACCGCGTCGTCCCAACGTGTGCGGACGAGCGCACGGTAGACGCCGGCTCCGCGCGCGTCGGGCAGCACACCGCCACCGATCATCAAGACGGCGGGCAGGTCGGCCTCGATTACCGCGGCGGCGGAGCCGACCGCGCGTCCGTCAAGAAAAGCGATGTACGACCGTGGCCCGTGGCCCGCGCGCTCGGCTTCGTAGCGGGTCTCGGCGATCGCTTCCCACTCTGCGTGCTCCTGCTCGCCCGAGCCGAACGCGGTGTGAGAAATCTCGGCCGCGAGGCGGTACTCCTCGTACGACTCGATGCGGCGCGCCTCGACACCGTCCATCGCAGGCGGCTCGCTTGCGAGCACGAGCGAGGTCGCATGCGGCTCCCACCCCGGTCGTTCGTCCGGGACGAAGCCGTGCGCCTGCAGCCGGTCGGCGAGATCTCCCGGTGTCGACGAGGATCCGACCCACCAGTTCGCGCCGCGGTGCTCATGCTCCGCGATCACCTGCCGCACCTCGGCGATCGTCTCGGCGACACGCTCGGCGTCGAGCCTGAGTCGCATCACGAGCGTGAACGACGGCACTGGGCCGAGCAGCACGCAGTACGTGTCGGTCATGATGCGTGTGAGCCCGCTCTCGGGCCGAATCTCGCCATAGGCGGCGGGATCCTCTGCGAAGCGGCGGACGTCCTCGCTTACCAAGACCTACGCGACGAACTCGTCGGCGACGGTCAGTGCGTCGTCGAGCGCGTCGAGGCCCTCGTCCAGCTCGTCCCGCGTGATCGTCAGCGGCGGGCAGCACATGACGACATTCCAGTGCGTCATCAGGTAGAGGCCGTGGTCGAGCGCGCGCTTCATGACGGCCGCGATCGGCTTCGCCGCGTCGCCGCTGCCGTTGAAGGGAACGAGCGGCTCGCGCGTCGCGCGGTCCTTGACGAGCTCGATGCCCCAGAAGCAGCCGAGCCCACGCACCTCGCCGATCGACGGATGCCGTTCCTGCAGGCGCGCGAGTTCCGTCCTGAAGACGTCCCCCATCGCGGCTGCGTTCTCGACAATGCCTTCCTCCTGGAACGCTTCGATCGATGCGACGGCGGACGCGCACGCGAGCGGATGACCGCTGTAGGTAAGGCCGCCGGCGAAGAACTTGTCGCGCATCCACTCCGCGATCGGCTCACGCACGACCATCGCGCCGAGCGGCACGTAGCCCGAGTTGATCCCCTTGGCGACGGTCAGGATGTCCGGGACGACGTTCCAGTTGTCGACGGCAAACCACTTGCCGGTGCGGCCGAAGCCGGCCATCACCTCGTCGCAGATCAGCAGGATCCCGTGCCGGTCGCAGACCTCGCGGATCGACTGGAGATAGCCGTCGGGCGGGACGATCACCCCGTTTGTGCCGGTGACCGTTTCGAGAATCACCGCCGCGACCGTGTGCGCACCCTCGTACTGCAGGATCTCCTCCAGATGCGGCGCCCCGGTGCACACCGGGCACGGGTCGGGGTGGCCGGCGGAACACCGATACGTGTACGGGTCGAACATCCGGACGACGCCCGGCGATCCGCCGGCTCCGGCGGCCAGCGCCGCGGGTCGCCGGTGAGCGTGATCGCACCGCCGGTCGCACCGTGGTAGCTGCGGTAGCGCGCGATGATCTTGTGACGGCCCGTGTACCAGCGGGCAAGGCGGATCGCGTTCTCGTTCGCCTCGGCGCCGCCGTTCGTGAAGAACGACATCGACAAGTCGCCCGGAGTCACTTCGGCAAGCAGCTTGCCGAGACGGGAACGCGACTCCGTCGCCATCGGCGGGCCGATGGTGGCGAGCGTTTCTGCCTGGTCTTTGATCGCCTGCACGACCTTCGGGTGCGAGTGGCCGATCGAGACGTTGACGAGCTGCGAGGCGAAGTCGAGGTAGCGGTTGCCGTCGTAGTCGTAGAAATACCGACCCTCGGCGCGTTCGACCGCGATCGGGTTGATCGCGTTCTGAACGCTCCACGAGTAGAGGACATAGCGCTTCGCGTCCTCGACGATCTGCCTGCCGAGCTCGGTGTTCGTCTCCGTCGTCGCCATGGCCGGAAGCTTACGCCTAGGGGTAGATTCGCGCGGTGATCTGTCCTGTCTGCGGCGCGGAGAACCGTGCGGGCGCGCGCTTCTGCGACGTCTGCGGCGCTGCGGCGGTGTCTTCTGCAAGCTCCTCGAGACTGGGCACGGCGCTAGTCTGCTCAGATCCGTACGAGGAGGAGAATGTGACCGACGTCGTCGACGCCCCAACCGCTGTCAAGCCGATCAACCATTGGATCGCGGGTGCCACCTACGCGGGAAAGTCGGGCCGGAGCGGCCCGGTCTTCAATCCGGCGACGGGTGCGCAGGCAGGGGCGGTCGACTTCGCGACGGTCGACGAGGTCGACAAGGCGGTGCAAGCTGCGAAGACCGCGCTGCCCGCGTGGCGCGCGCTCTCGATCGCGAAGCGTGCGGAGATCCTGTTTGCGGTCCGCGAGCTCGTGCACGCGCGGCGCGAGGACATCGCGCGCATCCTCACCGCCGAGCACGGCAAGGTGCTTTCGGACGCGATGGGCGAAGTGACGCGCGGGCTCGAGGTGATCGAGTTCTGCTGCGGGATCCCGCACCTTCTGAAGGGCGGGATGACCGAGCAGGCGTCGACCGGTGTCGACGTGTACTCGCTCCGCCAGCCGCTCGGCGTCGTCGCCGGGATCACACCGTTCAACTTCCCGGCGATGGTCCCGATGTGGATGTGGGCGCCGGCGCTCGCGTGCGGCAACACGTTCGTGCTCAAGCCGTCTGAGAAGGATCCTTCGGCGTCGGTGTACACCGCGCAGCTCCTGAAGGAAGCGGGCGTGCCCGACGGCGTGTTCAACGTCGTGAACGGTGACAAGGTGGCGGTCGACGCGATCCTCCAGCATCCCGACATCTCGGCGGTGTCGTTCGTCGGCTCGACGCCGATCGCGCGATATGTCTACGAGACGGCGACCGCGTCGGGCAAGCGCTGCCAGGCGCTCGGCGGCGCGAAGAACCACATGATCGTGCTCCCTGACGCGGACATCGACATGGCAGCCGATGCTGCCGTCTCGGCCGCGTACGGGTCGGCGGGCGAGCGCTGCATGGCGGTGTCGATGCTCGTGGCGGTCGGCGATGTCGCCGAGCCGCTGATCGACGCGATCAAACAGCGCATTCCGGACATCAAGGTCGGCGACGGCATGGATGCCTCGAGCGAGATGGGGCCGCTGATCACGCGCGAGCACCGCGACAAGGTCGCTTCGTATCTCGAGGACGGTGGCGGTCAGGTCGTCGTCGACGGACGCGACAGCTGTCCCGACGACGGGTTTTTCCTCGCGCCCTCGCTGATCGACGAACTGAAGCCCGGCATGCGCGCCTACGACGACGAGATCTTCGGGCCGGTGCTCGGCGTCACGCGCGTCGACACGTACGACGAGGCGGTGCGGCTCGTCAACGAGAACCCGTACGGCAACGGCACGGCCATCTTCACGCGCGACGGCGGCGTGGCGCGACAATTCCAGTTCGAGGTGCAGGCCGGGATGGTCGGCATCAATGTCCCGATTCCGGTGCCGGTCGCGTACTACTCGTTCGGCGGCTGGAAGGCCTCGCTGTTCGGTGATCGCCACATCTACGGGCCCGAGGGAATCGATTTCTACACCCGATCGAAGGTCGTCACGTCGCGCTGGCCGGATCCGGCCACATCGAAGGTCGACCTCGGTTTCCCGCAGACACGCTGATGAAGATCCTCGTCGTCGGAGCCGGCGGCGTCGGCAGCGCCGCGGCCGCAATCGCTGCCCGTAGATCCTTCTTCGAGGGAATGATCCTCGCCGACGTCGACGAGGGTCGCGCGCAGCGCGCGATCGCCGGTCTCGGCGACCGCTTCGAGGCGGCAGTGGTCGATGCGTCGAACGCTGCGCAGATCGTCGAGCTGGCGAAGTCGGTTGGCGCAGACGCGATCCTCAACGCGTGCGACCCGCGCTTCAACCCGCCGATTCTCGAGGCTGCGCTCAACGCCGGCGTCACCTACCTCGACATGGCGATGACGCTCTCGAGCCCCGGCGTGATGCTCGGGTCCGAGCAGCTCGCACAGGACGAAGCGTGGCGGGAGGCAGGCCTGCTCTGTCTCGCCGGCATCGGCGTCGAGCCGGGTCTCTCCGACATCTTTGCGCGCTACGCCGCGGACGAGCTCTTCTCGGAGCTCGACGAGGTCGGTGTGCGTGACGGTGCAGATCTCGTCGTCGAGGGCTACGACTTCGCGCCGACGTTCTCGATCTGGACGACGATCGAGGAGTGCCTCAACCCACCGCTCGTCTGGGAGCGGGAGCGCGGCTGGTTCACCACCGATCCGTTCTCGGAGCCCGAGGTGTTCGAGTTTCCCGAGGGCATCGGCCCGATCGAGTGCGTGAACGTCGAGCACGAAGAAGTCGTCCTGATCCCGCGTTGGGTCGACTGCAACCGCGTCACGTTCAAGTACGGCCTCGGCGAGGAGTTCATCGACGTGCTGAAGACGCTCCACAAGCTCGGTCTCGACTCGACCGTGCCGGTCAAGGTGCGCGGCGTCGAGGTTGCACCGCGCGACGTCGTCGCTGCGGCGCTACCCGACCCGGCGACGCTCGGCGACCGCATGCGTGGCAAGACGTGCGCCGGGACGTTCGTGACGGGAACCGGCAAGGACGGCAAGCCGCGCCGGACCTACCTGTACCACGTCGTCGACAACGAAGAGGCGATGCGCGATTACGGCCACCAGGCAGTCGTGCTGCAGACCGCGTTCAACCCGATCGTCGCGCTCGAGCTTCTGGCCGAGGGTGCGTGGAAGGGCGTTGGCGTGCTCGGCCCCGAGGCATTCGCCCCGGGGCCGTTTCTCGAGCTACTTGCCGACTACGGCGTGCCGCACGGCATCGCCGAGCACTAGTCGACGACTGCCGGTTCCGGCGCCGCCGGCACGTGCCACTGCGCGTCGAGCGAACCAGGTGGAGCGAGTTCGGGCTTGCGCGAGAAGTAGTCGCGGTACTTCGCCGCGCAGATCAGCATCAATGGAATGCCGAGCAGTAGGCCGCCGACGCCGATCACGATCGGGATCTGAATCCCGAACAGTGGATGGGCGTAGCCCGACCCGGACTTGCTGTAGTCGACGAACGCCTTCACGAAGATCAGGAACATGATCAATCCGCCGATCGCCGGCAAGATTGCTGCCGACAGAAGCTTCTTCCAGTTCTTGCTGCATTCACGCCGGAAGTAGATCGCCGAGATGATCCCCGTCCAGCCGTAGTAGAAGCAAACGGCGAAGCCGAGCGCAGTGATCGAGTCGTTGAGCACGTCCTGCGACGAGTTGAAGCCGACGAGTACAAGCGTGAACACGATTGAGAGCGCGCCCATGCCGAGTGTCGACACGTCGGGTGAGAGGTAGCGGGGATGCACCCGCCCGAAGATCTTCGGGATCGCTCCCCATCTCGCCATCGAGAGCGTCGTGCGGGCTGTCGGCAGGATCGTCGTCTGCGTCGACGCGGACGCCGACGTCAGCACGGCCAGGATCAGCAGCTTGTCCCACGGCGAGCTGAAGATCTTCGATCCGAGCACGCTCAGCACGTCGTCAGGATGGTTGACCAGGTACCCCGGGCCGGCGTACGAGATCGCCGACGCCGACACGATCAGGTAGATCAGCAGAAGAATCAGAGTCGACAGCACCGCGGCCCGGCCGGGCGCCTCGTGCGAGTCCTCGGTCTCTTCGTTCACCGAAACGCCGGAGTCCCAGCCCCAGTAGATGAAGATGCCGAGGAGCATCCCGTCGAGCAGCGGCGAGAGGCCGAGCGAGAACGGGTTGAACCAATCGAACTTGACGTGCATCGAGCCGACTGGGTGGCTGCCGTAGACCTTGATGAACGCCGTGATCGCGAAGATCGTCAGGATCAGAAGTTCCGCCGCGAGCAAGAACTGCTGCACGCGCGCCGAGAGCTCGATCCCGCGCCAGCAGATCCAGGTCATCAGCGCGATCCAGACGGCCGAGCCGATCAGGATGGCGAGCGTCGAGTGTTCGGCGCCCTTCCAGTTGAAGAAGAGAAACGTGTAGGTGCTCGCGATCACGGCGAGCGACGCCATCACGATCACGTCGGCGACGAAGATCGCCCAGCCGTTCATCCAGCCGAGGTACGGGCCGCCCGCGCGGGTTCCCCAGGCGAACGTCGTGCCCGCATCCGGGTCGGCGCGGTTCAGGTACTTGTAGCCGAAGGCCACGAGCAGGATCGGCACGAACGAGACGAGCAGCACGGCTGGCGCGTGCACGCCGACACCGCCCACCGCGACGACGAAGCCAAGCGTCGCGGCAAGGGAGTACGCCGGCGCCGTCGAGGCGACGCCGATCACGAGGTTCGACAGGTAGCCGATCGCGTCGCGCTTGAGCCCCTTGTCGCCGGTCGCTATCGAAGTCATCGTCGCCAGGGTCCTTTCGTAGGGGGTCTAGACGTTGGCAAGCGCGGCCGGCTTGAGCTCCTCGCCGGGTCGCGCACGCTTGATGAACCGGCCGCTACCCGGCTTTGCAAGCAGCTGGTCGCCGTCGACGATCACGGTGCCGCGCAGCAGCACGGTCTCGGGCGAGCCCTGCACCTCCGTGCCTTCGTAGAGGTTGTAGTCGGAGCGTGAGTGGTGCGTCGCTGCGGAGATCGTGACGCGCTTCTCGGGGTCGAACACGACCACGTCCGCGTCCGAGCCCACCGCAAGCGTGCCCTTGCGCGGATACAGGCCGAACAGCTTCGCCGGGTTCGTGCACAGCAGCTCGACCATCCGGTTGAGGGAGATCCGCCCTTCGCGCACACCGAACTGGTGAATCAGCTGGAGCCGGTTCTCGAGACCTGGGCCGCCGTTGGGGATCTGGCGGAAGTCGTCGAGGCCCGCGTCCTTTTGACCCTTGAAGAGGTACGCGCAATGGTCGGTCGAGATCGCCTGCAGCACGTTCGTCCGCACGGCGTTCCACAGCACCTCCTGGTTCTCCTTCGCGCGGGGCGGCGGCGTGTAGACGTACTTCGCACCCTCGAAGTCGGGGCGGTCGAGGAACGACTGGTCGATGAAGAAGTACTGCGTGCAGGTCTCGCCCCAGACGTTCCAGCCCTTCTCGCGCGCGATCGCGATCGGCTCGACCGACTCCTGGCACGAAACGTGCACGACATACAGCTGCGCCCCGGCGACTCGGGCGAGCTGGATCGCGCGGTTCGTCGCCTCTCCCTCGGTCTCCGGCGGGCGCGTCAGCGCGTGGTAGCGCGGCGAGGTGTTGCCTGCGGCGATCGCCTCCGTCATCAGCACTTCGATGGCATCGCCGTTCTCGGCATGCACCATCACGAGCGCGCCGGTTTCGGCAGCGACCTGCATGGTCCTGAACAGGGTCTCGTCATCGACCATCAGCGAGTCCTTGTACGCCATGAAGAGCTTGTACGACGTCACGCCGTGCTCGTCCGGCAGTCGCCCGAGCTCCTCGAGCGTTCCGCCGCTGCGCAGGTCGGTGACTGCGATGTGGAAGCCGTTGTCGATCACGGCCTTTCCGTCGCGTTTGGCATGCCACGCCTCGAGCGCCTCCGCGAACGTCTGTCCCTTGCCCTGGATGCAAAAGTCGACGTGCGTCGTCGTGCCGCCGAACGCGGCGGCGGTCTGGCCGGACTCGAAGTCGTCGATCGTGGTCTCGCCGCGCCACGGCATCGCCAGATGCGTATGTGGGTCGACGGCGCCGGGGAGCACGTATTTGCCGCTCGCGTCGATCACGGTGTCCGCCGCAACGTCGAGCGACTCGCCGATGAGCGAGATGCGCTCGCCGTCGGCGAAGACGTCGGCGACGTAGTCGTCGGCCGCCGTGATCACCCGGCCGCCCTTGATCAGCACGGACATTTGCTCGCTCCCTTCGTCCAGGCTGTCCGGTGCGGCTCGCGCGCGACGAGCCGCACCGGACGGCGTGTCCTTACTTGCCGCCTGCCGTCACGTGGACGACGAGCGGCTTCCAGCTTGCGCCGTTGACGTCGAGGCCCTGGGCCTTGAGGCTCGCGATCGCCTTGCTCGCGAGGTCGGTCCGGTAGGCGCCCGACGGCGTCTTCGCGACGACGCCGAACTGCTTCGAGATCGAGGCCGTGCGTGTGTAGTCGGCCTTGTTCATCAGACCGATGCCGGACGCGTTCGGCCAGACGAGCTTGTTGATCTCGTTCATCATCCAGGTCTGGTGACCCTTCGGCAGGGTCGGGCCTTCCTTCAGCGTCATGTTGACGCAGTCGGCCTGGTGGTCACGGCAATAGATCCAGCCCTTCAGCGTTGCGGCGATCACCTTCACCGCGATCGCCTGGTTGGCCGGGCTCTTCAGCCACGACGCAGTCGAGAACAACCCGTCCTCCAGCATGCCCGTCCCGACGCTCTGCATCCTGATCACGTTCAGGTCGGAGAGCTGGTAGAGCTTGCCGGTCTTCGGGTTCTTCGACTCGAGGACCTGCGCCAGCTCGTTGTAGGTCATCGCCGAGGCCGAGTCGACCTGATGCTTCAGGAACAGATCCATGGTGAACGGCTGCTGGACGATCGTCACGCCCTTGTTCGCAGCGGGGTCCATGCCGTTCTTCGTCAGCGCGGCGAAGAGCTCGTACTGGTTGCCGCCGAGCCAGTTCGCAACCTTTTTGCCGCGCATCTTCGCGATCGTGTTGATGCCGCTCGACTTCCACGTGAGCTGGGTCATGCCGGAGCGCGCGAACACCTGCGCGATGTTGACCAGTTGCGTGCCCTTGTCGCGCGCAGCGAGCAGGCTCGGAAGCCAGTCGACGCCAAACTGTGCTTGGCCGGAGGCGACGACCTGCTCGGGGATGATGTTCGGGCCGCCGTTCCTCAGGGTCACGTTCAGTCCCTCAGCCTTGTAGTAGCCCTTCAGGGCCGCCGCGTAGTAGCCGGCGAACTGCGCCTGGGGCACCCACTTCAGCTGCAGGGTGACGTTGGTGAGCTTGGGCGCCGCCGATGCACGTGTCGATGCACCGACGATCGCCGCGGCCGACAGAGCCACGACGACGAGCGCGCCCGCCATCCAGCGTTTCCTCATGCCTGTCCTCCTCGTGCTCAGGATTGCCTGGGGGTCGTGCGGCCGATTCTGACCAGATCGGCGAGCGATTACGAGTCTCCCGTCTCGGGCGCCCAGCGGATCACGAACCGCTCGGCGGTCGCGACCGCCGCGTAGAGGGCCAGGCCGAGCAGTGATGCGACCAGGATCCCGGCCCAGGCCCGTGTGAAGTTGAAGACGGCGGCGTCGGAGTTGATCAGGACGCCAAGTGCGTTGAAGGCTCCGCCGAAGTACTCGCCGACGATCGCGCCGATCATCGCGAGGACGCTGGCCACCTTCAGGGCAGTGAAGACGAAGGGCAACGCTGCCGGGACGCGGACCCGACGCCAGATCTGGAGATCGCTGCAGGCGTAGGAGCGCATGAGCTCGATCTGGCGCGGGCTCGCGCTCTGGAGGCCGCGCAGCGTGTTCACCATCACCGGCAGGAAGCAGAGCACCGCCGGCGATCGCCATCTTCGAATGCGGCGAGAGCGGGTTGAACCACACGTCGAAGATTGGTGCGAAGGCGATGATCGGGACGGCGTTCGCGGCGATCGCGATCGGCATCAGCGCCGTTCCGACGATCCGGAACCGCCCGATCAGTGTCGCGACGGCCATGCCGAGCAGCGAGCCGGCCGCGAAGCCACCGAGCGCCTCCTTGAACGTGTACCACCCAGCCGGCCACAGCGTGTGGCGCGCGGTCCAGAACGTCGAGACGATCGCGCCGGGCTTCGGCAGCAGGAACTGCTGAATGTCGAAGATGCGGATCGACGCGTCCCAGATCGCGATCACGGCGACGAAGACGACAAGTGCCGGCAGCCACTCGGTCGTGCGGCGGGCGACAGTCGTCACTCCGCCGTCTCCTGCAGAAGCTCCTCCTCTTCGGGAAGCAGGTGCTCGCCGCGCAGGTGCAAGCAGCTCGCGGACTTCCTTGACCAGCTCGAAGAAGCGTGGCTCGAGTCGCGTGTCGGCCGTTCGCGGAGACGGTAGGTCGATCTCGACGGCACCTGCGATGCGGCCGGGACGAGGGCTCATCACGATCGACGCGCGTCGACAGGAACACTGCCTCGGAGATCGAGTGCGTGACGAAGACCACTGTCGACTCGAGCTTCTGCCAGATCGAGAGGAGCTCGAGGTTCAGCCGTTCGCGCGTCATCTCGTCGAGCGCGCCGAACGGCTCGTCCATCAGCAGGAGCGCCGGCTCGAACGCGAGCGCTCGCGCGATCGAAACGCGCTGCTGCATGCCGCCGGAGAGCTGCCACGGATGGTGGTCGCCGAAGTTGCTGCAGCTCGACGAGCTCGAGCATCTCGGCGACGCGCCGCTTGCGCCGCGCGCGGTCCCAGCCGAGCAACTCGAGCGGCAGCGCGATGTTCTTCGCACACCGTGCGCCAGTCGAAGAGCACCGCGTCCTGGAAGACGATTCCGTAGTCGCGGTCGGCGCGTGCCTGCCGCGCCGTCTTGCCGTTCACCGTGACGCTGCCCTGCGCTCGGCTCGATCAGGTCGCCGATCACGCGCAGGAGCGTCGACTTGCCGCAGCCCGACGGCCCGATCAGCGAGACGAACTCGCGTGGCGCAAGTGTCAGGTCGATGTCCTGGAGCGCAGTCACGTTGCCGCGCGGGAAGGTCTTGGTGACGCCGCTGACCTGCACGACCGAGTCGGGCGAGCTCATGCCGTCACCTCTGGCGCGCGGTGCACGAGCGCCTTCTCGGTCAGGACGACGGCGACGAAGAAGACGATGCCGAGCAGCGCAGCAACGATGTTCGTCGCCCAGAGCTCCTGCGGCTCGATCGAGTAGTACTGGTTGAAGTTGATGATCGCTCCGCCGAGCCCCGACTGCAGGCCCGACGGCAGCTCGCCGATGATCGCGCCGACGACGCTCGCGGTGGCGGCGATCCGTAGCGCCGAGAAGACGAAGGGCAGCGACGCCGGCACGCGCAGCTTCCACAGCACCGTCCAGCGGGAAGCTGCGTACGTGCGCATCAGGTCGAGGGCACGCGCATCCGCCGACTTCAAGCCGCGCAACGTGTTGATCACGACGGGAAAGAACGTCAGATACGCGGCGATCACTGCGACGGCGCCCCAGCCCTGAAGACCGCTCGGCAACTTCGGGTTCACCCAGACGACGACCATCGGCGCGATCGCGAGGATCGGCACCGTCTGACTCGCGACGACATACGGCAGAAAGCCGCGTTGCAGCAGGCGCGAGTGCGCCGAGGACGATGCCGAGCCCGAAGCCGATCACGGCGCCGAGCGCGAACCCGGCCAGCGCTTCCTTCGCCGTGAAGAGAGCCTTGTGGAACAGGATCGTGATCAGGGCCGGCTGGTTCACCTGCGCCGGTTGGCCGAACGCTTTCGCGATCGTCCAGATGTGCGGCATCGACGTGTCGTCGACTGCGAACGGCCACGTCCAGCCGGCCGACGACCAGACCCAGCGGTACAGCTCCCAGAATCCGAGCAGCGCCACGACCAGCACGAGCACGGCGAGCGACTGTCCCGCGGCGCGGCGAACGGAAGCCTTGCTCACAGCGGAGGTCTTATCACGCTTTAGGATCGTTCACATGACGCTGAATCCGGCTCGCACAGTCGACGAACTCGAGGAACTGCGCGCACTCACGGGCGACGCCGATGGCGCGCAACGCGTCGCCTGGACGGACACGTGGGAGCAGGCGCGTGCGTTCCTGCGCGCGAAGCTCGACGGCACCGGCGCGGTCGAGGCGATCGACGAGGCCGGCAACCAGTGGTTCACGTTGCACGGCAGCTCGGACCGCGCATTGTTGATCGGCGGCCACCTGGACTCCGTGCCGAACGGCGGCTGGCTCGACGGTTGCCTGAACGTGCTCGCCGGCGTCGAGGTGCTGCGCCGCATCGCAGCTGAGGGTGAGCCGCCGCTGACGGTGCGGCTCGTCTCGTGGGCCGACGAGGAAGGCGCGCGCTTCGGGCGTTCGCTCTTCGGTTCGTCGGCCGCAGCGGGATCGATGCGCGACCAGGACGACCTGCGCGGGTTGAAGGATCGCGACGGGATCGCGCTGCCCGACGCGCTGCACGAGCACGGCGTCGAGCTCGACCGCGCGCTCGACGCCCGGGCGCAGCTCGAAAACGCGGCGGCCTACCTCGAGCTACACATCGAGCAAGGGCCGGTGCTCGAGTCGATGGACCTGCCGCTCGGCGTCGTGCTCGGGACGTTCGGCGTCGAGCGCTCGCGCTTCACGTGGCGCGGCCAGGCAGCGCATGCCGGCTCGACGCCGATGGACAAGCGCCGTGACGCGCTCGCCGGGGCCGCGAAGCTCGCGCTCTACATCCGCGAGATCGCGGCCGAGGTGGGCGGAGGAGCCGTCTGCACGTCGGGTGGAGTTGTCTGCAAGCCGGGCATCGTCACGTCCGTCGTCGAGACGGCGGAGCAGCTGCTCGACCAGCGCCACCTCGATGCGGCCTCGCTTGCGCGCATGCTCGCGATGGCGCAGGAGGCAGCGGAGCGGTTCGCCCGCGAGGAGGACATCGACGTCGAGTGGGAGCGGATCTGGAGCATCGAGCCGATCCTGTTCGACGAGCGGCTGATCGCGCTCGCGGACGACGCGGTGCGGGAAGTGTCGGGGACGTCGCACCAGCTTCCGTCGGGCCCGCTGCACGACGCCGCCGAAGTCTCGCGCGCAGGCATCCCGACGGTGATGCTCTTCGTCCAGAGCCTGCGCGGTCTCTCGCACACGAAGCTCGAGGACACGAAGCGCGAGCACCTGGAGCTGTCGCGTGCGCGGCGCTCGACAGCTTGGCGTCGAAGACGCTCGCTGAGTCTCACAACCTGAACTGGACATCATCATCTGGACACCGTGTCCGCGTTGACCTGTGCGGGCGCATCTGCTCCGTCAGACATCGTGTCTAGACTGAGAGTCCGTGTACGGAACGCGTCCGTCCAGCCGCAGCACGGACTCGAGGGCACGGGTGCTCGAGGCGGTGCGGTCGCTGCTCGAAGAGGGGACGTTCCACGAGACCACCGTCGAGGACGTCGCTGCGCGTGCGGGCGTCGCGCGGGCGACGCTCTACCAGCACTTCGGCTCGCGTGTTGGCCTCGTCGACGCGATCTGCGACGCGATGGACGCGAACCCGGTGCTGGAGGCCGTCAAGCGAACGAGCGATCTGGAGGAGTTCGTGTCCGCGGTGGTCGACTTTTGGGCGAGTGAGGAGCGGCTCCTGTCCCAGCTCTACCACGTCGCTGCGATCGACCCGGCGGCCCAGGACTTCGTCGAGCGGCAGCGGCGTGACCGCTACGGAGAGCTCCGGCGGGTGCTCGGCGAGTGGGGCGGCGAGCGCTTTGCGGCGCTCGCAGTAATCACGAGCTTCGAGAGCTACCTCGAGCTGCGGCGCGGCGCCGGCCTGTCGAAGGAGGCCGTCGTCCGGTCGCTGCAGCGCCTCGCGAGCGCCACCGCAACCTAGTAACAGACTGTTACAAGCACGTCGCACTCCACGGCGCGACGGCCGTCCGAGGGCGCTTAGGCTAGTAACAGACTGTTACAAGCCCCCGAGCTCCAGCGCGCGCACTGGGCTCGAGAGGACGCCGATGCCCTCGACCTCGACCTCGACCGTGTCACCGGCCTTGAGCGACACCTTCGGGTCGCGCGCCCAGCCGACGCCCGGCGGCGTGCCCGTGAGGATCAGGTCGCCCGGCTCGAGCGTGAAGACGTTCGAGCAGAACGCGACGAGGAACGGGACGCCGAAGATCAGGTCGTCGGTCGACCCGTCCTGCAGCACCTCGCCGTTCAGCCGCTGCACGACGCGCAGCCCGCTCCCGTCGCCGAGCTCCGCGACGGGCACGAGCCGATCGCCGAGCGGACAGAACGTGTCGAAGCCCTTCGCCCGGGTCCACTGGCTCTCCGCGTACTGGATGTTGCGGGCCGACACGTCGTTCGCGCAGCGGTAGCCGCGCACGTGCGTCGAGCGCGTCGCGCCTCCGAGATCCGGCTGCCGCCGACGCCGATCTCGACACAGAGCTCCGCCTCGGCGTCGACGTGCGTCGCCTCTGGCGGGATGACGATCGCGTCGCCCGGGCCGATCAGCGTGTTCTCGAACTTGCCGAAGAGCAGCGGCTCGGTCGGCGGATCGTCGCCGAGCTCGGCGGCGTGCTCCGCATAGTTTCGCCCGACGCAGATGATCTTCACGCTGCAGATATCGGACTACGCTTGACCCCGACGAGTAGGTCTTGCGATGGCCCTGAGCTTCGGCGTCACCGTTCTGCCGGACCCGCCGTACACGCGCATGATCGAGCTGATGCAGTTCGCCGAGGCGCAGGGCTTCGAATACGCGTGGACGTACGACTCGCACGTCCTCTGGCAGGAGTCGATGCCGACGCTGGCGATCGCCGCCGACCGCACCTCGAAGATCAAGCTCGGCCACATGGTCACGAACCCGGGCACGCGCGAGCCGACGGTGCTTGCAAGCGCCTACGCGACGCTGCACGACATCTCGAACGGCCGCATGATCATGGGCATCGGCCGCGGCGACTCCGCGCGGCGCTACATCGGCCAGCAGCCGGTGAAGGTCGCCGAGTTCGAGGACGCGCTCCGCATGATCAAGCCGTTCATGAACGGCAGCGAAGTCGCACTGGAACGAGAAGGATCTCCAGCTCAAGTGGGTGCGTCCGGAGCTGCCGGAGATCGAGATGCACGTCGCCGGCTACGGCCCGAAGGCGCTTGCCGTCGCCGGACGCCAGGGCGACGGCGTGATCATCCAGCTCGCCGACCCCGACATCATCCAGTGGATCATGGCCACCGCGCGCAGGCCGCCGAGGAAGCCGGCCGCGATCCGGCGGCGCTCAAGTGCATCGTCAGCGCGCCGAGCCACGTCACCGACGACCTCGCAGGACGCGCGCGAGCAGGTGCGCTGGTTCCCGGCGATGGTCTCGAACCACGTGCAGGACCTGATCGACCGCTACGGCACCGACGGCAGCACCGTTCCGAAGGCGCTCACCGAGTACGTGCTCGCGCGCGAAGTTCTACGACTACAACGAGCACTCGCGCGTCGGTGCGAAGCACGGCGAGTTCGTCACCGACGAGATCTGCGACCGCTTCTGCGTGATCGGCAACATCGATCAGTGCACGAGCAAAGCTGCGCGAGCTCGAGGAGATCGGTGTCGATCAGTTCAACATCTACCTGATGACGCACGGCCAGGAAGAAACGCTGCAGGCGTACGGAGACGCATCATTCCTCAGTTCGCTGCATCGCATCCGTCATAGACGAGTAGGTACGCGTGTCGGTACCGTGAACGCGAACGGGGCAGTTGTGCAGTGCCGTGGACCTCACCCGTCGCTACGGCGAAGGAGAAGCAGCGGTCGACGCGTTGCGCGGCGTGTCGCTCGCAGTGCAACCGCAGGAGCTCGTCGCAGTGATGGGCCCGTCCGGTTCCGGCAAGTCGACGCTGATGCACATCCTCGCGGGCCTCGACAAGCCGACGAGCGGCGACGTCGAGATCGCCGGCGAGCACGATCGCGAAGATGGACGACACCGAGCTCACGAAGCTGCGCCGGCGGCACATCGGCTTCGTGTTCCAGTTCTTCAACCTGCTGCCGATGCTCACCGCCGAGGAGAACGTCGTGCTGCCGCTGTCGATCGCCGGCGAGGATCCCGGACAAGGCGTGGATGGACGAGCTGCTGACCAAGACGGGCCTGACGGACCGCGCGCACGCATCGCCCCTCCGAGCTCTCTGGCGGTCAGCAGCAGCGCGTCGCGATCGCGCGCGCGCTCGTCTCGCGCCCCGCGATCGTGTTCGCGGACGAGCCGACCGGCAACCTCGACTCGAAGACGAGCGGCGAGATCCTGGACCTGATGCGCGACTCCGTCGACACGCTCGGTCAGACGACGGTGATGGTCACGCACGAGGCGCGCGCGGCGGCGATCGCCGACCGCGTGCTCTTCCTGGCGGACGGCTTGATCGTCGAGGAGCGCAAGGACATCTCGCGCGGCCGACGTCGTCACGCTGATGCAAACGCTCGACAGCTGATGCTGCAGGTCGCGCTCAAAGGGCTCGCCGGGCGGAAGCTGCGGGCGCTGCTGACCGGGCTCGCGATCGTCCTCGGCGTCGCGATGGTCAGCGGCACGTTCGTGCTCACCGACACGCTGAAGGCCGGGCTTCGGCCAGATCTTCACGAGCGTCTACAAGTCGACCGACGCGGTGATCACCGGCAAGAGCGCGATCGGCAACGGGCAAGCAACGGCAACAACGCGCCGTCGTTCTCGGTCGCACTGCTCGCGAAGGTCGCAGACGCTGCCCGGCGTCGCCGAGGCGGACGGCGGGGTCGCGACCAGGCTCAGCTCGTCGGTCGCAACGGCAAGGTGATCTCGAACGGCTTCTCGCCCGGGCTCGCGTTCAGCGTTCACCCGAACGGCGACCAGCACTTCAACCCGCTCGTCCTCACCGCAGGCACGTGGCCGCGCGGACCGCACGAGATCGCGATCGACAAGGCGACCGCCGACAAGAAGCACTACGTCGGTCGGACAGACGATCGGCGCGGTCGCCCGCGGGCCGGTGCAGCAGTACAAGATCACCGGCATCGTGAAGCTCGGCAACGTCTCGTCGATCGGCGGCGCGACGATGGCGATCTTCGACCTGCCGACAGCGCAGACGCTCTTCGGCAAGGTCGGGCAGTTCGACGAGATCGACGTCGCGGCGAAGCCGGGTGTCTCGCCGGCGCAGCTCGTGTCGCGAGATCAAACCGATCCTGCCGCCTGCGACGCAGGTGCGGAGCGGTGCACAGCAGGCCGCGAAGCAGGTCAAGGACACGAGTGACTTCACGAGCATCCTGCAGAAGTTCCTGCTCGCGTTCGGCGGCATCGCGCTGTTCGTCGGCATCTTCGTGATCGCGAACACGCTCTCGATCACGATCGCGCAGCGAGCGCGCGAGTTCGGCACGCTGCGCACCCTCGGCGCGACGCGGCGGCAGGTTCGTCTCTCGGTGATCATCGAAGGATTCGTGATCGGCGTCGTCGCGTCGGTGATCGGACTCTTCCTCGGCCTCGGGCTCGCGAAGGGCCTCGAGGCGCTCTTCACGTCGTTCGGCATCGACCTGCCGCACGGCAACACCATCTTTGCGACCCGGACGATCATCGTCTCGCTGCTCGTCGGCACGATCGTGACCGTGCTCGCGAGCCTGATGCCGGCCATGCGCGCAACGCGCGTCGAGCCGATCGCTGCGGTGCGCGAGGGAGTCCTGCCGCCGTCGAGGCTCGCCCGCTTCGGAGTGCCGGCCGCGGTGGCGGTGCTCGCCGTCGCGCTTGCACTGCTCCTGCTCGGCGGGCTCGGCACCAGCCTTTCCGGCGGCCAGCGGCTGCTTGCGATCGGCGTCGGCGTGATCGCGAGCTTCATCGGCATGGCGTTCGCTGCGCCGCACCTCGTGCCGTGGCTTGCCTCCTGGCTCGGGTGGTTCGGCGCGCGCACCGGCGGCGTCTCGGGCCGGCTCGCGCGCGAGAACGCGATGCGGAACCCGGCACGCACCGCGTCCACGGCCGCCGCGCTGATGATCGGCCTTGCGCTCGTGACCGCGGTCGGTGTGCTCGCCTCCGGCATCAAGACCACGTTCGAGCACTCCGTCGACTCCCAGTTCCTCGGCGACTACGCCCTCACGTCGCAGAACGGCTTCACGCCGACGGGTGTTGCGTCCGAGAACGCGGTCGAGAACGTGCCCGGTGTCGTCGCAGTCTCGGGCGTGCGCGCAGGCGACGGGCGGGTGAACGGGAGCGACGTCAGCGTCACCGGCGTCGAGCCGAACGTCGGCAAGGTGATCGCGATCACGTGGAAGAAGGGCGGCCCGGGCGTGCCTGCTGCGCTCGGCGCCGAACGGCGCGTTCATCAGCTCGAACTACGCGAAGGACCACCACCTCGACGCCGGTTCGCAGTTCCCGCTCGAGGTTCCGACCGGTGCAGAGATCCCGCTGACGGTCAAGGGCATCTTCAAGGCGCCGAGCGGCGGCTCTCCGTTCGGGAACGTCACGATCTCGACCAGGCTCTTCGACCGCGTGTACCAGTCGCCGCAGAACGTCTTCGCGTTCGTCGACATGACGGGCGGCGTGACGCCGCAGAACACGACGACGCTGAACAAGGCACTCGCGTCGTTCCCGGACGCGAAACTGCAGACCGAGTCACAGTTCAAGAAGCAGCAGGAGTCGGGAATCAACGTCTTCCTCAACCTCCTCTACGTGCTGCTCTCGCTGTCGATCGTCGTCAGCCTGTTCGGGATCGTGAACACGCTCGTGCTGTCGGTGTTCGAGCGCACCCGCGAGCTCGGGATGCTGCGCGCAGTCGGGATGACCCGCAGGCAGACGCGGCGCATGATCCGTCACGAGAGCGTCGTCACGGCCCTGATCGGCGCTGCGCTCGGCATCCCGCTCGGCGTCGGCCTCGCGATCCTCGTCGGTGAGGCGCTCGGCTCGTTCACGATTGCCATTCCGTGGGGGACGCTGATCGCGTTCGTGATCGCCGCGATCATCGCCGGCCTGGTCGCCGCGATCTTCCCAGCCCGTCGCGCGGCACGGCTCAACGTCCTCGAGGCACTGCAGTACGAGTGAACGTCGCCGACCTTCTCCGCGCGTACATCGCTTCGGACGATCGGGAGGAGGCCGACCGCTGCGCGATGCTGCGGCTCGCCGAGGAGCTCGAGCGGCCCACGTCGCGCGACGAACCGACCGCGCACTTCACCGCTTCGGCGTTCGTCGTCGACGAGACGCGGCGCCCGCGTCTGCCTCGTGGCGCATGCGAAGCTCGGACGGTTGCTGCAGCCCGGTGGGCACGTGGAGCCGACCGACGTCTCGCTCGAGGCGGCGGCGCTGCGCGAGGCGATCGAGGAGACGGCGCTCGAGCTCGAGCTCCATCCGACGGCGCCCAGGCCGTTCGATCTCGACATCCACCAGATCCCGGAGCGCCCGGGCGAGCCGGCTCACTTCCACCTCGACGTTCGCTACCTGTTCATCGGGCGAGGCGAGCCCTGCGCTGGTGCGGCCTGGCACGGACTGGGCGAAGACGGCGACGCGTCGGTCGCGCGGCTCACCGCCAAGCTCGCCCGGCTCTAGCCGAAGCCGAAGCCGACGACCGAGCGCGGCGGCAGCGGGCTCTCCGGCAACCCGGCGACCGGCGACGCGGCGTTGTACGCACCCGGCGCGACGTCGTTCGGTGCGTCGGGGTGGAAGAGCGACGCGAGCAGCTGGATCTGGTCGCGTCCGACGCCGAGCTCGAATTGGCCGCCGCCGTACAGCGCGATCCCTTCACGTTTGCACCCGTCGTAGAAGTCGAAGAGTCGCCTCACCGAGCCGAATCGCGAGGGCTTGCAGTTGAGGCAGTGCGGGGCGAACGGCAGCGCCTCGACGTCGCTCCACTCGTGAATGCCGGCATCCCAGGTGATCCGGGAGCGATGCCGCTCCAGGGCCGCGATCGTGGCCGGCGTCAAAGCGGGATCCTCGATCCACGCGTCGGGGAACGCGTCGGCGACGCGCGCGTAGAGCTCGGCGTCCGGCGGATTGCCGAACGCGTAGCGGTAGATCCCCTTGAAATCCACCGTCTCGACGTTGTCGAGGGTCGCGATCACGTCGTCGGTCCAGTCGCGGTCGGGGTCGAGCTTGAAGTGCAGATCGGGATACTGCTCGAGCCAGCCCGGCACGTTCGCGGTCCGCGTCGAGACGACGAACCTGAGCGGCTTCGGCTTGCGCTCGATCGCGTCTCCGAGCGAGAGCCCTGCCTGCCGCAGCGCAAGGTCGAGCGCGGCCGACTCGAACGCCCAGCGCCGGTACTCGGTCTGGCCCGATTGGAGGACCGAGAACGAGTCGAGCGTGTGCTCGCCTGCGAAGGGCAGCTTCCCCTCGTCCCCCTGGAATGTCTCTTGCGTCTGCGGGTCGTAGTCGACCTCCTCGCCGCGGCCCTCTTCGCCGCGCCCGTGCAGCACGACCACCGTGCGCCGCAACGTGAACCCGCGGGCGACCTCGCGCTCGAGCGGCTCGAGGTAGTAACCGTCGACGTGGAGCCGCAGGTCGCGCACGGCGTCGTACAGGCTCATGAGCTGAGCCTAGTTCGGGTCCGAAGCGTCGGTCGAAAGACGCGCAACCTGGTTCCGCCTTCGGCGGCAACCAGGTTCAACCGCTCCGCCGTTCGAGATGCGCGCGCAGCGCGTCGAGCCGGCCGTCCCACTCTTCGCCCGCCTCGGTGAGGCGGTAGCGCGTCTCGCGGCCGTGTCGCTCCGACTCGACGAGCCCGGCGCCCGCGAGCGCGACAAGATGCTTGGACACCGCCTGCCGCGTCATCGGCAGCTCGCCCGTGAGCTCGGTTGCCGTCGCCGTTCCACGCTCGGAGAGATACCCGATTACCTGCCGCCGTGACGGATCTGCCAGCGCCCCGAAAACGAGCCCGAGCTGGTCAGACACGCGCCAGCGCGAAAGCCTGCAGGTCGAGCGCGGTGCTCCACGCGGGCGACGACTCGACGACGACGAGCCTCGTCCCCTCGGGGTCGTCGGCCAGCGTGAACTCGACCGTGCCCTCGTCGGCCCAGTCGAACGCGAGCCGGCGCTCGGGCTCGACCTCGGTGACGGTCGCGCTCCGCTCTTCGCCGTTCGACCAGCGGAAGCTCGCGCCGCCGCCCGGGCCGCAGGTCGAGGTCGACGTCGTTCGCGAACCAGTCCTCGAGCCGGTCGGGATTCGTGAGCGCCTCCCACACGTCGTCGCGGGTGGCGGGCAGGACGATTTCCTTGCGGATCATGTGCAACCTCCTGGTTGCTATACCATTCGGCAACTAACGGGTTGCACGTTACAGGAGGTCGAGATGCTGATGGGCTCTGTCGTCCCCATGGTGGTGGAGCAGGACGGTCGCTGGGAACGGTCATTCGACATCTACTCACGGCTCCTTCGCGAGCGAATCGTGTTCCTGGGCCAGGAGGTGAACGACGACCTGGCGAACCTGATCGCCGCGCAGCTCCTGCACCTCGACGCGCAGGATCCCGGCCGCGACATCTACCTCTACGTCAACTCGCCCGGTGGGTCGGCGTACGCGGGAATGGCGATCTACGACGCCATGCAGTACGTCAAGTCCGACGTGTCGACGGTCTGCCTCGGGATGGGGATGAGCGCGGCGGCGATGATCCTCTGCGGCGGCGCGCCGGGCAAGCGATTTGCGCTGCCGAACGCGAAGGTCATGATCCATCAGGGTTCCGGAGGCTTCCGTGGCACGCCGGCCGACATCCAGATCGCCGCCCGCGAGATTCTCGACATGACCAAGCGGATGGCGGAGATCATCTCGCGTCACTCCGGCCAGGACGTCGATCAAGTGCTTCGCGACATCGATCGCGACCGGTTCATGACCCCCGAGGAAGCGGTCGAGTACGGCCTCGTCGATGCGATCATGGAGACGCGTGCAGTGGCGGCCGATTGACGAATGGGAAGGCGGCTTCGGCTGGATCCTCGATGAACGCATCGGCCGCGCGTCGCACGCGTTGCTCGTCGACGGTCGCGTCTGGCTGACGGATCCGGTCGACGTGCCCGGGCTCGACGACCGTGTGCGCAGGCTCGGCGCGCCGGCCGGAGTGCTGCAGCTGCTCGACCGCCACAACCGGGACAGCGCTGCGATTGCGGATCGCCTCGGTGTGCCGCTCGTCCGTACCTGGGAGGCGCTGGGCGACGCGCCGTTCACAGCCCTTGCGGTGCGCGACAACCGGGTCTGGCGTGAGGTCGCTTTGTGGGAGCCGCAGCACGCAACGCTCGTCTGCGCCGATGCGCTCGGCACGTTGTCGTTTTTTCGTGCGCGCGGTGAACGCGCGGGCTGGCATCCATTCATTCGCCCGTTCCCGCCGCGGTCGTTTCGCGGCGTGGCACCGGCGCGCATTCTCGTCGGTCACGGAGCTGGTGTTGCCGACGGCGCGACGGATGCGCTCGCGGATGTCGTCGCGCATGGGCGACGGCGTCTTCTGGGCGCCTACGCGCGCGCTGTCAGAACCAGCGTGAAGGCGGCCAGTAGATGAAGAGCACTGGGCCGATGAGACTCGAACGGGGGACGGTGCCCCACGTTCGCGAGTCGCAGGAGTTCACGCGGTCGTCGCCCATGAAGAAATATTGGCCCTTGCCGACGTGCCACGTCCCTGACATGTGGTCGCGCAAGTCTCGGCGTCACGTACGAGTCGTGGAGCTTCTTGCCGTCGACCCACACGAACCCGTTTCGCTCGACGATCGTGTCGCCCGGAATTCCGATCAAGCGCTTCACGAACGTGCCGCCGATCCCGCATGCGTCCTTCGGCGCGGTGAAGACCACGATCTGCCCGCGCTTCGGGTTGGCGAAGCGGTAGTCGAGTCGGTTCGCGATCACACGGTCGTTGAACGACCCCTCACAGTCGAGGCCAGGCTTTGCGCAGTGGAGCGTCGGTTCCATCGACGCCGACGGAATGCGATACGGCTTCGCGATCTCGGCTTCGAACACGAGCACAAAGCCGATTGCGATCGCGAACGTGATCACCCAGTCGAGGAGCTTCCGCACCCCAGAATGGTAGACGGCGTTTACCCGCGCACGGTGTTCTTCAGCAGGAAGAAGAGATTCGCCGGCCGCTCGCCGAGCCGGCGCATCAGATACGGGTACCACTCCGGCCCGTACGGCGTGGCGATCAGCACTTTGTACCCACGATGCAGGAGCTCCTGTTGGAGTTGCGGGCGAACGCCGTACAGCATCTGGAACTCGAACCGGTCGCGGCCGATGCCATGCTCGTCGGCGTACGCGATCGTGTGGTCGATCAACGCACGATCGTGCGTCGCGACGGCGGTGTAGCCGCCTCCCGACAGCATGCGCTCGAGGAGTCGTGCATACATCGCATCGACATCCGACTTGTGCGGATGGGCGACGGACGGCGACTCCAGGTACGCGCCTTTCACGAGCCGCAGGTTGGGAGCGAGTGGGAGCAGTGACTCCAGATCGTCAGGCGTTCGGTAGAGGTACGACTGCAGCACGGTGCCGACGTTGTCGCGCCCTGCCTTGCGAAGCCTGCGGTAGATACGAAGGGTCGCGTCGACGTACTCCGACTGCTCCATGTCGATGCGGATGAACGATCCCTTGTCGAGCAGCGTGCACAGGTTGGCGTACGCAAGCTCCTCGTCGACTTCGAGCCCAAGGTGCGTGAGCTTCAGCGCGACGTTTGCGCGCAAACCCTCCGTCGCGATCCGGTCGATGATTGCGTCGTAGGCAGCGACGACCGGCTCAGTCTGCGACGGCTCCAGGACGCCCTCGCCGAGGAGCGTGGTATTCGCCTGAAAGCCGAGGTCGTTCAGCCGGCGCAGCACCGCGATGCACTCGTCGAGTGTTTCGCCGGCGACGAATCGGCCCGCTCCGAGCTGCATTCCGTACCGTCGGACGAGTTGTCGCACGCGCGTGCTGTCGGCGGCGGCGAGGATCGCCTTCCGCATGCTCGCGTTAGCGACCGAGCTCAGCTGTGTGACAGCAGCCACTGGTGAACGTCCGCCACGCGATGTTGGAGCAGCGTGAGGTGCCCGTTCTCGTCGTCGATCCACGCTTCGCAGCCCGGTACATGTGCGGCGAGCCATTCGCCGTGCGACTTCGGCACGAAGCGGTCGTCGCCGCCCTGCACGATCAGCACAGGCGTCGAGATCGACGCGAGGTCGAAGCCCCAGTCGGCGGCAAAGGCGAGGTCGTCGTCGACCCAGCCGTCGACGCCGTGCTCCAGTCCGTGCGAGGTGATGGCATGCAGGAACTCGGCGAGCGCGCCTGTGAGCGCCGCGCGGTCGGCGGCGCCGAGCAGCGTCTCTACGGTCGCGAAGAGATCCTCCGGCCTCGAGGCGAGCATGGGCTCGCGGTGCGCGGCCAGAGAAGGGGCGAGTGCGTGCTCGCCCTCGAGCACCAGCGCGAACTCGTCGACATTGTCCTCGCCCATCCCCGCGAGCCAGTCGAGCTCTTCGGCGCCCCACGGTGCGATGCCGGCCAGGCTCGCCGCGGCGGTGAGGCGCTCGCCGCACAGCGCGGCACAGGCGAGTGCGTGCGGGCCGCCGCCCGAGATGCCCCAGGTCGCAAAGCGCTCGAGCCCGAGCTCGTCCGCGACCGCCACCACGTCCGCGGCAATCGACGAGATTGTGCGCCCACGGTTGCGGTCCGAGCCGCCGTAGCCTGCGCGGTCGTAGCCGATCAGCCGCACGCCGGGCGTCTGCCAGCTGTCGTACAGCGGGCCTGAGGCAGGCGTGCCGTGGTGCGTCACGATCGGAAATCCGTGCGGGTCGCCGAGCTCGTGCACCTCGAGCGTCCGACCATCGGGCATCGTCAGCTGCCGCGCCACGGCGAGGAGCTTATGCCGAACGCGCGGCGACCGTGCGGCCGAGATCTGCGAGGCCGTGCTCGAGCAACGTGTATGCGCGCTCGAGATCGCCGCTCAAGCGACGAACTGCGGTGGGCCCGTGGCGCCCGGCGAGCGCCTGCGTCCGTGCGGCGCGGAAGAACTGGCGGTGCACGCTCACGAGCAGGCCGGCGGCGATCCGTGCGTCGCGCTGGTCGACGCCCTCCGCCTCGAGCGTGTCGGTGAGCGCGGACGCGAACTGGGACATCACCTCGAGCTCCTTCGCTTGCAGCGCGGGGGACTCCTCGATGATGCGCGCGAAGACGGCGAACGACGGGCTGCACAATCGCTCGCACTGGCTCACCTGAAGTCGGCGCAGAGCGCCGACGATCGACTCGCCGTCCGGGCGTCCGTGCACCGCCTCGGTGAGCGCGCGCGCCCGCTCGGGAACCTCGTCGAAGAAGAGGTCTTCCTTGGTCGGGAAGTAGTTGAAGACCGTCTTTTGGGAGATGCCTGCCGCCGCGGCAACCTCCGTGACGGTAACGTCATCGAAGCCGCGTGTGGCGAAGAGACGCATGGCGACCTCGGCGATCTGCTGCCGTGTTGCCAGCTTCTTCGCTTCCCGCAGGCCCACTGGGGCAGTGTATCCAGAATGTTTCAGTTGCAGAAACTTTTTAGCGTGTGTAACTTTGTCTGACCGCTGATCGTAGTCGAACGGAAGGAGCTCGTTTGCTCGCTCGTCTCGCACATCTGATTGCCCGCAGGCGCTGGGTCGTGATCAGCATCTGGATCGTCCTCACCGCCTTCGGCGCGTTTTCGGCCGGACAGGTGTCGAAGCGCTGGTACCAGAGCTTCTCGATCCCCGGGAAGTCGGCCTACGAGGCCGACCAGCGAACCTTCAAGGCATTCGGGACAGGTGTGCGCCCGCCGAACGTCGTCGTCTACCACACGGACGGTGATGCGACGCAGAGCGCTGCCATCCAGGCGTCCATGAAGCGCGCGGCGGGGACGATGCCGGGCGCGCGTGTGAGCTCGTACTTCACGACGCACAATTCGATGTACGTGTCGAGCGACAAGCACACGACATTCGAAGAGGTCTATCCGCCCGGTCAGCCGAAATTCGACACCAAGTCGCACGCGAAGGAGATGCGCGCGGCGGCCGCGAACGGCCTGCCCGCCGGCGTCACCGTCAACGTGACCGGCCACGACCCGCTCGACGAGGCGAGCACGGCCGGCTCGAGCGGCGGGCCGAGTGTGCTCGTCGAGGCGCTGGTCGGCGGTCTCGGCGCGCTCGTGATCCTCTTCTTCGTCTTCGGCACGCTGCCCGCCGTATTGATGCCGATCGTGGTCGCGATCGCAGCGATCCTCAACACGTTCACGCTCGTGTGGGGCCTGACCTACATCACGAACGTGTCGATCATCGTGCAGTTCCTGATCGCGCTCGTCGGTCTCGGCGTCGGCATCGACTACGCGCTGCTGATGATCTTCCGCTTCCGCGACGAGCTGCGAGAAGGGTCAGACGTCGAGACCGCTCTCGTCGAGACGATGACGCACGCCGGCAGGTCGGTGATCATCTCCGGCTCGACGGTCGCCGTCGGTCTGCTCTCGATGCTCGTCCTGCCGCTCCCGTTCATCCGCTCGATGGGTCTGGGCGGCATGTTGATCCCGGCCGTTTCCGTGCTCACCGCGATCACGCTTCTGCCGGCGCTCCTCGCCGTGCTCGGCGAGCGGATCAACAGCGTGCGCGTGCTGCCGAAGCGGTTCGTCGACCACGGGCATCCCGAGGACGGCCTGTGGGGCAAGTGGGCGCGCCTCGTCATGCGCCGGCCGGTGCCCGTCGCGGCCGTCGGCATCGTGATCGTCGTCGTGCTCGCGATCGTCGGCACAAGCCTCAACCCGAACGAGTCGCAGCTGAAGAACTTCCCGGGCTCGGGCACCGCCATCCAGGGCCGCCAGATGCTCGCCGACGCCGGCATCTCGCCGGGCGTGATGAAGCCGTTGATCGTGCTCGTCGAGCACAACGGCAACGCGAACGCGGTCGCCAAGCAAGTCGCGAAGGTCGACGGTGTTGTCGGCGCAACGGTCCCGCCCGGCTGGCACGCGGGCGCGGACTCGCTCGTCGAGGCGTTCCCGGCCGTCGACGGAGCCGCGCCGAAGATCCAGGGGATCATCAACCGCGTCAACTCCGTCCTCGACGGGACGAACGGAACGCTCGGCGGCACGGCAGCAGAGGACCGCGACTTCGTGCACGCGGTGTACGGCAACTTCCCGTACGTACTCGCATTCGTCGTGATCCTCACGCTGATCCTGCTGGCACGCGCGTTCAGGTCGATCGTGCTGCCGATCAAGGCGGCGCTGCTGAACCTCGTGTCGCTCGGCGCGGCGTTCGGGATCGTCGTGTTCATCTTCCAGGAAGGCCACGGTTCAGGTCTCTGGAACATCTCGGCGACGGGGGCGATCACGGCGTGGATTCCGCTGATGATCTTCGCGTTCCTGTTCGGGCTCTCGATGGACTACGAGGTCTTCATGCTCACGCGCATGCGGGAGGCTTACGACGAGACGGGCTCGACGGAACGTGCGATCGAGCTCGGCCTGGCCCGCACGGGCAAGCTCGTGACGAGCGCGGCGCTGATCCTGATGTTCGCCTTCCTCGTGCTCTCGTCGAGCCCGGGCTTCGAGATCAAGGAGTTCGCGATCGGGCTCGCGGCCGGGATCATCTTCGACGCCACGGTGATCCGGGCACTGCTCGTGCCGGCGCTCATGCGCCTGCTCGGGCCGGCGAACTGGTGGATGCCGGACTGGACGCGGACGGTGCTGTTCATCCGCGACCCGCAGCCCGAGCCGGCAACCGACAACGCGTGACCCTGATGCCTGCGGCGTCCCGGCCGGGACGCCGCAGGCGTCCTAAGATCTGCAGATGGAGCCCGCCGCGGTCACCGACCTCGAGCTCGTCTCACGCTGCCGGGCCGGCGACAGCGCCGCCTGGGACTTGCTCGTGGAGCGGTTCTCCCGCCTCGTCTACGCGATTTGCATGCGGGGCTTTCGACTCTCGGAGCCCGACACCGAGGATGTCTTCCAGGAGGTCTTCGCCAAGACCTTCGAGCAGCTGCACCGGCTGCGCGACGACAACGCGATCAAGCCGTGGCTTGCGCAGCTGACGCGCCGCGCCTGCATCGACCGCCTGCGCGCGAATCGCGAGACAGCAGTCGCTGACCTCGAGGACACGGCGGTCGACGAGCTGGCCGAGATCGACCGTGCGCTCGACGTGCGTCACGCGCTCGAGCAGATGCCTGAGATGTGCCAGGAGATCCTGGACAGGTTCTTCGCCCGTGACGAGAGCTACCGGACGATCGGGGACCAGCTCGGGCTTCCGCCCGGAACGATCGCGAGCAGGATCTCGCGGTGCCTCGAAAAGTTGAAGTCCGTCATGGAAGATCCGCACGCCGTCGACCGTCCTGTAGACGGGTGATTCGAAGATGAGCTACGAGATCGAGGAAATCGCACGCCTTCTGTCCGTTCTGCCGCCTGCGCCGACCGGGTGGGTCGAAGCGGCGCAGCGGCTGCCGCAGCTTCGTGCGGGGATCGACCAACTGGTCGCCCGCGCGGAGCAGGACACGGAGGTGCGCGCCCGTCTCGTTGCCGATCTCGAGTCGGCGCTCACGGACGTTGGGATCGAGCCGACGCCGGACGCCATCGCCGAAGCCCACCGGCGCCTGACCGCGTGACGGACACCAGCAACGAGAGCCGGCCCGACTTCGAGCTCGGGCCGGCTCTCGCCTTACTCGCGTCGCCCGACACGTCTGCCGCGGCGGGTGCCGCAGCGGCGCTCACCGGCGCTCTGGCTGCCGCGGTCGTCGGCAAGGCGTCGGCGACTTCGGGCCGCCGCGGCGAGGCGGCACAGGCTGCGGCTCTGCGTGAGCGGCTCGCCCGGCTCGCCACCGCCGACACCGAGGCGCTCGGCACCGCCCGGGCAGCGCTGTCCAACGCCGGGGGAGGGGAGAGCCCCCAGCGAGACTTCGCTCTCGGTCGTGCCCTCCGCCGGGCGTCTGCGATTCCGCGCGAGATAGCCGAGGCGTGCGCGGATCTGGCGCTGCTCGCCGCTTCGGAGGCAGGCGAGGTCGTGCCCGACCTGCGTGCCGACGCCACTGCCGCCGGGCTGCTCGCTTCCGCCGCAGCGGCGGCGGCTGCGCATCTCGTCAGCGTGAATCTCTCGGCGCACGAGGGGGACGACGATCTGCTCCGCGCACGCGCCGCGGCCGAATCGGCTCGCGCGGTGTCGACAAGTCTTTAGCATCGTCGGCGTGTCGACGGTCGCGCACGCAGACTCTGACGCAGGGCCGAGGCCCGCGTGGTCGCTGCGCGCCGCGGACACCGGGGGGATCGGGTTCGCGAACCCGTTGCCGGAGCGGGTCGACCGAGAGTGGGCCTTCGGCGGCTCGACCGGGCGCGGCGTCCGCGTGTGTGTCCTCGACAGCGGCGTCGAGCGCGACCACCCAGCGGTCGGCGAGCTCGCCGGGGCCGTCGCGATCTCGATCGACGAGGAGGGTGAGCCCGTCGCAGTCGACGACGAGGAGGGCGACCTCTGCGGGCACGGTACGGCCTGCGCCGGTGTGATCCGCGCGCTTGCGCCGGAGGCGGAAATCCACTCCGCGCGCGTGCTCGGCGCGAACTTCTCCGGTTCCGGGAAGGTGCTGCTCGCCGGGCTGCGCTGGGCGGTGCAGGAAGGATTCGACGTGATCAACATGAGCCTCTCGACGACCAAGCGCCAATTCGGAGACCTGTTGCGCGAAGTCGCCGATAGCGCGTACTTTCGCCGGACTGTGCTCGTCGCAGCCGCCCACAACATGCCGGTCGAGTCGTTTCCATGGCGGTTCTCGTCGGTGATCTCCGTCGGTAGTCACGAAGAGGCCGATCCCTTCGTCTACTACGCGAACCCGGATCCGCCGGTCGAGTTCTTCGCGCGCGGCGTCGACGTCGACGTGGCGTGGATCGGGGGGAGCACGATTCGGGCGACCGGCAACAGCTTTGCGGCACCGGCTGTCTCGGGTATCGCCGCGCTGATCCTTGGCAAGCACCCCGCTCTCAGGCCGTTCGAGCTGAAGACGGTGTTGCACCTCACCTCGACGAACGTGACGCGCGGCGATGGCTGAGGACCGCCTGCGCGCGATCGTCGCGGCGGGCGTCCTGCCCGCCGAGGAGACCTTCGGCCGCCTGTTGCGCGCGATCGTGGAGGTGGCGCGGTCGATCTTCGGCGCGAAGGCGTCGTCGATCCTTCTGCTCGACGAGGAAGCCAACGAGCTCGTGTTCGCCGCCGTCGCGAGCGAGGAGGAGCAGTTCCTCGTCGGTCGGCGGTTCCCGGCGTCGAACGGGATCGCCGGCTGGGTCGCGTCGTCTCGGACACCGCTCGTCCTCGAGGACGTACGCAACGACCCACGGTTCGCGCGCGACGTCGCCGAGGGAACGGGCTACGTGCCGAACGGCCTGATGGCGGTGCCCCTGCTCGAGGACGAGCAGGTGCTCGGGGTGCTGCAGGTCCTCGACCGTCCCGAAAACTCGCGCTTCTCGCTACAGGAGATCGAGCTGCTCGGCCTCTTCGCCTCGCAGGCCGCTCTCGCGCTCTCGCTGCTCGCGTCCGCGCGTCGCGCGCGGGAGGCTCTCGAGGGCGACGGCCACGCCGGTGAGCTCGCCTCGCTTGCGACCGCGCTCGAAGGGCTGGACGAAGACCGTCGGCCGGCGGCCGACGCGCTGGTTCGGGCTCTTCGCGACCTGCTCCGGCAATAAGAAAGGGGCCCGTTTTCACGGGCCCCACTGGCAGCGAACCTCAGTGCTCGAGGCTACTTACTTCTTGAGGACGTGCGCCTCGACGTCGTCGTCGCCGTCGTCGTCGTTGCTCGCACCCTCGTCGTTCGCGTGGAAGCGATGCGCCTCGACGTCGTCGTTCTCCTTCTCGCCTTCGTCGCTCTTAAGCCGGTTGCGCTCGTCAGACACCGTTAGTCCTCCTTGGCTTTGGGTGCTTTGGCACCCGCTTCGCGGAAATAACGACCACTAGACGGGCGACACCATACAAATCTTCCCTGTCTCTTCCCTCATCTGTCAAACGATGCGATTGTCAGCCCATGGACGGTATCCGTGGACGGCTTTCGGAGTCGGTTGGAGCCTTTCGGGGCGTCTTCGCAAATCCAGGTCTTCGCCGGGTCGAGCTCGCCTTTGCCGGCTCGGCGATCGGCAACTACGCCTTTGCCCTCAGCGTCGCGGTCTACGCCTTCCACCATGGCGGGGCGACGGCAGTCGGCGTCGTGTCGGCGGTTCGCTACTCGGTTGCCGGGGTGATTGCGCCGTTCGCGGCCACGCTTTCAGACCGGTTCCCGAGGCGGCGGGTGATGCTGGCCTCGGATCTTGGCCGGCTCGGCTCGGCCGCGGCGATCGCGGCGACCGCCGCGGCAGGCGGCCCCAGGCTCGCCGTCTACGGCCTCGCGGTCGCGTGCTCGGTCTTCGGCACGGTCTTCAGGCCGGCGGAGGCGTCTCTTCTACCGGCGCTCGCGACGTCCCCTGAAGAGCTGACCTCTGCGAACGTCACGTCGAGCACGTTCGACAGCATCGGCGTGTTCGCCGGCCCGGCCCTCGCCGCGCTGCTGTTTGCGCTCGGCGGGGCCGCGAGCGGGTTCGCGTTCGTTGCGGTGGCATTCCTCTGGAGCAGCTTGAACGTCGCGCGCATCCCGGCGACTCCGTTGCCGCCGGTGGACGCAGACCTGCCGCACGAGGGGATTGGTGCACTTGTCGGCGGCTTCCGGGCGATTGCCGGCGAGCCGAGGCTTCGCCTGCTTCTGGGCCTCTACGGCGCGCAGTGCGTCGTCGCCGGGGCGCTGACGGTGCTCGTCGTGGCGACGGCGCTGGACCGGCTGGGGCTGGGCAACGCCGGCGTCGGATTGCTGGAGGCCGCGTGCGGCGTCGGTGCGGTCATCGGCGCAGGTGTGACGTTGTCGCTCGTCGGCCGCCGGCGACTCGGCGGCGACTTCGCATTCGGGCTCGTCGTGTGGGGGCTGCCACTCGTTGCGATCGGGCTCGTCGCGAGCACTGCGTTGACAGCCGTCGCGCTCGGCGTGCTGGGAGTCGGCAACACGATCGTCGACATCGCGGCGATCACGCTGATCCAGCGCACTGCTGCCCCTGAGGTGGCGGGTCGCGTCTTCGGCGTTCTGGAGGGAATGCTGGTCGCCTCGCTCGCACTGGGCGCGGTTGCGGCACCCGCGCTCATTGCCACCATCGGGCTCAGGGCCACCTTGATCCTGATGGGGTCGATCCTGCCCGTCCTCGCTGTCGCCTCCTGGCGTGCCCTCGGCCGCATCGACGCGGGGGCGCACGTGCCCGAGGCGCAGGTCGTTGCCCTGCGCACCGTGCCCTTCCTGTCCGTGCTGCCGCTGCAGACGATCGAGTACCTGGCCGAGCGTGTGGTCGACGTGCGGCTTGCCGCAGGCGAGCAGCTCTTCCGGCGCGGCGATCACGGCGACCGTTTCTACGTCCTTCGCGAGGGCGTGCTCGCCGTCGAGCTGGACGCCGGCGACAAGCTGCTCGAGGCGCCGGCGTACGTCGGCGAGATCGCCCTGCTGCACGACGTTCCGCGAACCGCGAGCGTACGCGCGGTCGAGGATGTGTTGCTAGCCGCGCTCGAGCGCCAGGACTTCCTCGCCGCGGTGACCGGGCAGGCGCGGGCGCGCGCACGGGCCGCCGATGTGATCGGTGCGCGGCTCGGCACTGGGGCGGTCGGCTGATCCACCCGACCGTCTAGGGTTCCGGCGATGCGCGTCCATGTTTGGGGGTGTCGCGGCTCACTCGCCACGCCGGGCCAGGACGCGGCGGCGTACGGCGGCAACACGAGCTGCGTCGAGATCCGCACCGCGAGCGGCCGTTCGATCGTCCTCGACGCGGGCACCGGGATCCGCCCGCTCGGCCTCGCGCTCGGCGACGACGTACGCGAGATCGACGTCCTGCTGACGCACATGCACCTCGATCACGTCGAGGGCCTCGGCTTCTTCGCGCCGCTCTTCGACGAGGGTAGGACGATTCGCTTCTGGGGCCCGCGGCCGGGCGAGCACTCGCTCGCCGACCAGGTCGCGCTCTACTTGTCGCCGCCCTTCTTCCCGCTGCCGTTCGAGCGGTTCGGGACGAAGTTCGAGTTCAACGAAGTGTGGGAGGACTCGTGGTCGCTCGACGGGGTGCAGATCACGAGCGGCCCCGTGCAGCATCCCGGTCCCACGGTGGGGTATCGCCTCGAGGAGAACGGCCGGTCACTCGCCTACATCCCCGACAACGAGCTCGGCCTGAAGGCCGACGCCGGCTCCGAGCTCGCCCAAGGTGCGGACGTGCTGATGCACGACGCCCAGTACACGCGGCCGGAGTACGACGCGCGCGTCGGCTGGGGTCACAGTGCGCTTGACGACTTCGCGACCTATGTCGAGCGCGCGCGGCCCGGCCGGGCGCTGATGTTCCATCACGACCCGACCCACGGCTCGCCGGAGCTCGAGCGGATGCTCTCCGAGGCGCGTGATCGATCCGACGGCGTCGAGGTCGAGCTCGCGACAGAAGGCATGGATTTCGAGCTCTAGCTCGGCAAGGCAGAATCGTCTAGGATCGATCGCCATGGCTGCACCAGTCGAACTTCTCAAGCGCGTCCCGCTCTTTCAGCGCGTTCCCGAGAAGCAGCTCAAGACGATCGCCACGTCGTTCACCGAGCGCCGGTTCAGCGCCGGGCAGGAGCTCACGGCTGAAGGAAGCGGCGGCGCGGGCTTCTTCGTGATCGAGTCGGGCGACGCGGTCGTGACCGTCGACGGCGTCGAGCGGCGCAAGCTCAGTGGCGGCGACTACTACGGCGAGATCGCGCTGATCGACGGGGGATTGCGCACCGCGACGATCACCGCCACCTCGGACGGCGTCGCCTACGGGCTGACGACGTGGGAGTTTCGGCCGCTCGTCGAGACCCACGCCGAGATCGCCTGGCCGCTGCTCGAGGCGATGGCCGCACGCACGCGCGAGATCGACTCGAAGTAGCGTTCGCCCAACGGGCTATCCTCGAAGTCGTGGCGGCGAGGACGCTGACGACCGAGAGTGAGCTCCGCGAGATCATCGGCTCGCCGACCCCGCTCGTCGCAGGCAAGGTCGCTGACCGGCTGAACGATCTGACGCGCCAGTTCATCGAGCGCTCGCCCTTTGTCTGTGTCGCCACTGCCAGCCCGGCCGGCGGCCTCGACGTGTCGCCGCGCGGCGATCCCGCGGGTTTCGTCCGGATCCTGGACGAGCGCACGCTGCTCCTGCCGGATCGGCCCGGGAACAAAATCGCGGACACGCTGACGAACCTGCTTGCAGACGCGCGGATCGGTCTGCTCTTCCTGATCCCGGGTATCGGCGATTCGTTCCGGGTCAACGGCACCGCCGTGATCGTCGACGACCCCGAGCTGCTCGCCGGGAGCGAGGTCGACGGCAAGGCGCCGAAGCTCGGCATCCTCGTCTCGATCGACGAGGCGTACACGCAGTGCTCGAAGGCGCTGATCCGGTCCGACCTGTGGAATGCCGATCACCACGTCGAGCGCTCGGAGCTGCCGTCGACGGGCGAGGTGCTGCGCGCGACCAGCGATGCGAAGCTCGATGTGGACGAGTATGAGCGCGCGCGGGCAGCGCGCTACGCGCGCGGCGAAGGCCTCTATTAGGAGTCTCGTGCCGCGTCTTGCTCCCACCGCGGCGGTGTGGCATCGTCGGCACAGGGGTCTAACAGCGCACATCTGAAATAGGGGGAATCAGTCATGCACGTCGATTCGCTGCGTCGCAGGATTCCACTGAGCGTCGCCGTTCTCGGCGCTGTTGTTCTGCTCGCCGCGGCGGGGGCGCAGGGGTCGTCACGACCGCTCCAGCTCGGCGGCACCTGGTCGGGCAAGTACAGCGGTGCGGTCTCCGGCACGTTCACCCTCAAGTGGACGGAGACCGGGTCGATTCTGAGCGGGTCGATCACGCTCTCGCAGCCTTCCGGGAAGTACGCGATCGGTGGGAGCATCGCAGGAAGCAAGATCCATTTCGGCGCGGTGAGCGTCGGTGCCAAGTACACCGGCACGGCATCGAGCACGTCGATGTCGGGACGCTGGACGAGTCCCGAGGGTGGCGGCTCGTGGAGCGCGCACAAGGTGATCGCGAAGAAAAGGAAGAAGTAACCCGCGCAATCGTTTAGCCTCGATCGGTGCTGACGTGCGCTAGTTGCGGGCGCGAAAGTCCGGACGAGGCGCGCTTCTGCATGGCCTGCGCTGCGCCGCTCGCCGCAAACGCGCCGCGCGAGTCGCGAAAGGTCGTGACTGCGGTGTTCTGCGACGTCGTCGGGTCGACGGCGATGGGTGAGTCGAACGATCCGGAAGCCGTCCGGATTGTGCTCGCTCGGTACTTCGAGCGGATGAAAGGGATCGTCGAGCTCCACGGCGGCACGGTGGAGAAGTTCATCGGTGACGCGGTGGTCGGGGTGTTCGGCGTGCCGGTGGTGCACGAAGACGATGCGCTCCGTGCATGCCGGGCTGCGGTGGAGATGCGGGACGCGCTTCCCGAGTTGGGCATCGTCTGTCGCATTGGCGTCAACACGGGCGAGGTGATGGCAACCGCCGACCAGCTCCTCGCGAGCGGAGACGCAGTCAACGTCGCAGCGCGGCTGGAGCAGGCGGCGCCGCCCGGCGAGATCCTCGTGGGCGAGTCGACGTTCGCCCTGACGCGGTCGGCGGTCGACGTGGAAGTCGTCGAGCCGTTGTCGCTCAAAGGAAAGGCCGAGCCCGTGCCGGTCTTTCGGCTGCTCACGGTCACGGGCGAGCTTCAGCGCCGATTCGCAACGCCGATGGTCGGACGGCAGACCGAACTGCGCCGGTTGAGCGACGCGTATGCACAGGCGGTGCGCGACCGCTCGTGCCAGCTGTTCACCGTGCTCGGCTCGGCCGGTGTCGGTAAGTCCCGCCTTGCTGCAGAGTTTCTCGAGAACTTGGACGCTCGCGTCGTTCGCGGCCGCTGTCTCTCGTATGGCGATGGGATCACCTACTGGCCGGTGATCGAGGTCGTGAAACAGCTTGCGTCACTTCCGGACGGAGATGCGGCAAGACCGCTTCGCTCGCTGTTGGGGGAGACACAGGAGTCCACGTCCGCCGATCAGATCGCATGGTCCTTCCGGAAGCTGGTGGAGCAGGAGGCGCAGCTGCAGCCGCTCGTGGTCGTGTTCGACGATCTGCACTGGGCGGAGGAGACTCTGCTCGACCTGGTCGAGCACGTCGCGGATCTCTCTCGTGACGCACCCCTGCTCCTCTTTTGTATGGCGCGACCCGAGTTGCTCGAGCGCCGACCGGTTTGGGGCGGTGGCAAGTGGAACGCGACGGCGGTTCTGCTCGAGCCGCTCGATGCCGGCGAGACCGACGAGCTCATCGGATCGCTGGGTGGCGTGTTGGCGGAGCTTCGGGACCGGATCGTCCAGGTCGCCGAAGGAAACCCCCTCTTCCTCGAGGAGATGCTGGCGCTCGTCCGCGCCAGCCCCGACGCGATCGTCGAGGTCCCGCCGACGATCCAGGCTCTGCTCGCCGCGCGGCTCGATCAGCTCGACCCGGCAGAGCGCTCGGTGCTCGAGCGTGGTTCGGTCGAAGGTCGACTGTTCCACCGAGGCGCCGTCGCTGCGCTCGCGGAGGATGAACCGCAGATCGACCAGCGGCTCCTTTCGCTCGTGCGCAAGCAGCTTGTGCGACCGGACAAGCCGCAGCTGCCGGCCGAGGACGCCTACCGGTTCAGGCACCTGCTCATCCGGGACGCCGCCTACGACGCACTGCCGAAGAGCGTTCGCGCTGATTTGCATCGCCGCTTCGCCGAGTGGCTCGAGGCTCACGGGCAGGGCCTCGTCGAGCTCGAAGAGATCCTCGGCTACCACCTCGAGCAGGCCGCGCGCTATCTCTCCGAGCTTGGCCGGCCCGACGAAGGTCTGGCCGCTGCCGCGGCGGACAAGCTCGCGGCCGCAGGTCGGCGGGCAAGTTGGCGGCTCGATCGCAAGGCCGCCGTCTCGCTGCTGGAGCGCGCGTCGGCGCTCAGTGAGCACCCGGACGTACATGTCGTGGTCGCTCTCGCACGACTCAGCGATCCGCACACGGGCGCAGAGCTTCTTGACCTCGCCGCTGAACGTGCCGAGCGCGAGGGCGATGCCGCGAGCGCCGCACTCGCACGAGCCGTCGCCGGGTACAACCGGACGTGGACCGGGCAGCTGTCCGGGGACGAGCAAGAACGTCTAGCACTTGCCGCTCTCCCGTTGCTCGAAGCGGCCGACGACAACGTTGGGCTCGCAGAGGTGTGGAGAACGCTGGCTCAGGGCGTCTACAACGTGCGTTGCGCCTACGCGCAGATGGAGCACGCGTCTCTCGAGGCGCGCCGATGCGCCATGCTGGCGGGTGAGCCGGGCCGGTACGCAGTGTTGTCGATTGCCCTCACCTGGGGCCCGCGTCCTGTTCCCGAAGCTCTTCGGATACTGGAGTCGATGATCGCCGGAAGAGATCCTCATCCCGGGATGCAGTGCGACCTGGCGGTGCTGATCGCGATGACCGGCAGGCTCGACGACGCGCGCAGCATCGCGCGGGCCGCCGAACAGGAACTCCACGAGCTCGGTGACGAAAACGTCGCCCACATCTACATCGCGGACATCGAAACGATCGCCGGAAACCATCACATCGCTGCTGATCGTCTCCGCAGTGAATGCGCCTACATGCGTGGCCAAGGTCTCAAGTCGGGGCTAGGGACATACATCTCGATGCTCGGCGCGTGCCCTTTGTCTCCTCGGCGAATGCGACGAGGCTGAGCTGTCGGCAACCGAAGGGCGGGAAAACGCGGACGAGGACGATCCCGTCGCGCAGGCACTCTGGCGCCAGGTTACGGCGCTCGTGCTCTCGCACCGAGGAAGCCATGCCGATGCCGAACGATTCGCCCACGAAGCGGTGGAGTACACGCATCGGAGCGACGGACTCTGGATCCGCGGCGACGCGCTCTCCGACCTCGCGCACGTCCTCGAGGCGGGTGGACAACCTGGCGAAGCCATCGTCGCACTGCGAGGGGCACTCGCCGTCTACGAGCAGAAGGGCATCGTCCCGCTCGTAGAGCGCACTCGTGTGCGTCTCGCTGTTCTGGAGTCGGCCTAGAACGATTTGGGCCGCCTTGCGGCGGCCCAAATCACAACGAGTAGCGCCGGCGGGCTAGCCGCAGCCGGTCGACGTGCCGCAGTCGCGGCACGTGTAGCACGTGCCTGCGCGCACCATGCGGCCGCCGCAGCGGTTGCACTCGATCGCATCTTCGAACGAGTTGAAGAGCGCGGTCTGCCCCGGCGCCAACGGCTCAGGCGTAGAGGGTGTGGCTTCGCCTGCGTACCGTGCCGCCAGGTTCGCGCGGACTTCGGTCGAGAGGATGCCGGCCTCCTCCTGCTGGTCGACGTCGAGGAACTTCTTGCCGAACCAGCGGAAGATGTAGTCGACGATCGACTTTGCCGTGCGGATGTCGGCGTCGTTCGTCGGGCCCGACGGCTCGAAGCGGAGATGCGAGAGCTTCGAGACGTACACCTCGGGCGGCACGCCGTACTGCAGGCCCATCGAGACCGCGATCATCAGCGAATTCATCAGGCCCGCCATGGTCGTGCCGTCCTTCGCGATGTCGACGAAGATGTCGCCCGGAGTCCCGTCTTCGTGGAGACCGACGTGGATGTACCCCTCGTACTCGCCGACGCGGAACTTGCGTCCGACCTCGGTGCGGTCCTCGGGGAGACGACGCCGCTTCGGTGCGCTTCCGGCGCCCGCGGGCGCGAGCAGCTGCTGGCCCTTCTCGCTCTTCCCCGAGAGCGGCTGCGCGACCTTGCAGTTGTCGCGGTAGATCGCGATCGCCTTCACGCCGAGCTGCCACGCCTCGACATACAGCTGCGCGACCTCGTCGATCGTCGCAGTCTCCGGCAGGTTCACCGTCTTCGAGATCGCGCCCGAGATGAACGGCTGGATCGCGCCCATCATCTTCACGTGGCCGCGGTAATGAATCGCCCGCTCACCCACGGCGCAATCGAAGATCGGGTAGTGCTCGCTCTTCACGTAGGGCGCGCCGACGACGCCGTTGCGCTCGTCGATGTACGCGACGATCTCGTCGACCTCGTTCGGCGCGTAGCCGAGCTTCTCGAGACCGAGCGGCACCGTCTTGTTGACGATCGTGATCTCGCCGCCCCCGACCAGCTTCTTCGACTTGACGAGCGAGAAGTCCGGCTCGACGCCCGTCGTGTCGCAATCCATCATGAAGCTGATCGTCCCGGTCGGCGCGAGCACCGTCGACTGCGCGTTGCGGAAGCCGTAGACCTCGCCGAGGTCGAGGGCGTCGTCCCATGCTTTGCGCGCCGCACCGAGCAGGTCGGACGGAATCGTGTCGGAGTTGGCGATGTTGCCGACCGCCGCACGATGCTTCGCGATCACGCCGACCATCGCCGCCGCGTTCGGCCGGTACCCGGCGAACGGGCCCATGCGCTTCGCGATCTCCGCCGACTTGCGGTAGGCGCGTCCGGTCATCAGCGCCGTGATCGCGGCTGCGTACGCGCGGCCCTCGTCCGAGTCGTACGCAAGCCCGCGTGCCATCAGGAGCGCACCGAGGTTCGCGTAACCGAGGCCGAGTTGCCGGTACGCCTTGGCGTTCCGCTCGATCTCTTCCGTCGGATACGACGAGTTGCCGACGAGGATCTCCTGCGCGAGGAACACAACGTCGCAGGCATGCTCGAACGCCTCGACGTCGAGCTCGCCGTCCTCGCGGCGGAACTTCATCAGGTTCAGCGACGCGAGGTTGCACGCAGAGTCGTCGATCGACATGTACTCCGAGCACGGGTTCGACGCATTGATGCGACCCGTGTTCGGGAGCGTGTGCCACGAGTTGATCGTCGTGTCGTACTGCACGCCCGGATCTGCGCAGCGCCACGCCGCCTCCGCGATGTCGCGCAGCAGCTTCCGCGCCTTGATCGTGTCGACGACGCTGCCGTCGGTGCGCGCGGTGAGGTTCCAATCCGAGTCGGCGGCGACTGCGTCCATGAACGCATCCGAGACGCGCACCGAGTTGTTCGCGTTCTGGTACTGGATCGACGCCCAGTCGGGCGAGTCGAGCGACATGTCGTAGCCGGCTGCCTCGAGGACGCGCGCCTTCTCCTCCTCGTGCGCCTTGCACCAGATGAACTCGACGACGTCAGGATGGTCGACGTCGAGCACGACCATCTTCGCCGCGCGCCGCGTCTTGCCCCCGGACTTGATCGTCCCGGCCGACGCATCGGCGCCGCGCATGAACGACACCGGGCCCGACGCGTAGCCACCCTTGGAGAGCTGCTCCTTCGAGGAGCGCAGCTTCGACAGGTTGACGCCCGAGCCCGAGCCGCCGCGGAAGATGACACCCTCGCGGCGAATCCAGTCGAGGATCGAGTCCATCGAGTCGTCGATCGAGAGGATGAAGCAGGCCGAGCACTGCGGCTTCTCCTCGAAGCCGACGTTGAACCAGACCGGCGAGTTGAACGCGGCGAGCTGGTTGACGAGAATCGCCTTCAGCTCGTCCTCGAACGTCTGCGCCTCGGCATCGTCGGCGAAGTAGCCGCCGTTGCGGCCCCACATGGAGACCGTGTCGACGATGCGGCCGATCATCTGCTTGACCGACCCTTCGCGCTCGGGACTGCTCATCCGGCCGCGGAAGTACTTCTGGGCGACGATATTGGTCGCGGTCTGCGACCAGAACTTCGGGAACTCGACGCCGCGCTGCTCGAACGCCGGGCCGTTCTTGCCCGGGATGTGCGCGTCGCGCGTCTCCCACTCGATCTCGCCGAAGGGATCGCGCCCTTCGATCGTGAAATGGCGGCGAACCGCGAGGCTGGCATCCTCGTCGAGAACGCTGTTGACGAGTTCGTCAGGATGGATATGGACAGCGCTCTCTTGCTCTACGGATGCCATGTCTTGCCTCCTGCGCGCAGGCGACGAGCCGCGCGGATCGGTGTTCAGTCTCTGAAGGGAGATGGACCCTAGAGCGCCGCCCGGACGACACATTTTAGCCGCCGGCCGGCACCCGGGAACGGGCCGCAGGAGGCGCTCAGGTGCCTGGCTTGCGGTTCTGGAATCGCTTCACGAACATGCCCGCGGCCCCGGCTGCGACGAGCAGGATCGCCAGGCCGCCGAGCACGAGGAGCGGCAGCGGCAGAGACGACGGGCTCGACGGGTTGAGCGTGTTCGCCAGGTGGTTCAGGCCCTTGCCCTCGTCCCGGCCGGGGCTCGGTGACGTGGTCGTGACGGGAGTCGTCTGCGTGCGACGGTGCTTCGTCTTCGTCGGCTTCGTCGTGCTCGGCGTCGTAGTCGTCGGCGGCACGATCGGCGTGGTCGGCGTGATCGCGTGGCCCGACTGGCGGAGCTTTGCCTTCGCGCTCTGGAGCGCCCGGAGGATGTCGTCGTGTGCGCTCGAGTAGGTGCGCACGTCAGCCGGCAGGTGCTTGAGCGCGTCCTTGTAGCAGTGCAGCGGATAGGTGTTGTCGATCCGGCCGTCGTACCAGTCGGTCAAAAGCGTCTTCCAGCACGGGGTCGAGGCCGTCGCGATCGCGGGCCGGGCGACCGCCGCGACGAGCGCCGCAGCGATGAGCAGCGCGCAGGCGAGCGACTTCGGGAGGAGCGTCCGGTGGCTTCTGTCGGGCGGAATCAACGGGGGATTGTGACGCACTCGCCGAACGAGCCTACGACGCGGCTGTAAGGCTTCTGTGTGCGGCCGAGGGTGCGATCGGGGGAGGATGCTAGCGTCGCGCGAGATGCGGGCGGTCCGCGAACTGTCGCTCGCCGCCCCACTGCTCCTCGTGGGGCTCGCGCTGTTCTTCGGAGGCGGCCCGGCCGACGGCTCGGTCTCGTGGCTCGGCGGTCTCGCGCTGCTCTCGATTCTCGTGCTGCTCGCCGTGCGCGGACTGCCGGGCGGGGCGCTCTCGGTCGTGCCGCTCGGTGCGCTCGCCGTCTGGTGTGCCGTCTCCATCTCCTGGTCGTGGCTCCCCGATCGCTCCTGGGACTACGCGAACCGCACCGCGGTATATGCGCTCGCCGCCCTGCTCGGCCTGTGGGCGTCCGGGCGCACGCGTGCGCTCGCCGCGGGGCTCGCGGTGCTGCTCGGGGCGGTGATCGTGCTGGTCGCTGCTCGGCAAGGTCCTTCCCGTCATCTACGACTACGGCGGCCCCTTTGTCACACGCCTGCGCGGGCCGATCGGCCTCTGGAACCAGCTCGCGCTCGCCGCCGACTTCGCGCTCGTGCTCGCGCTCGTTTTCCGGCGGCGCGGCGGCGTGCTGCTCGCCTACGTCGCGCTCGTCGCGCTGCTCCTCACGTACTCGCGTGGCGGCGTACTCACGGCGCTTGTGCTGCTCGTCGCGCTGTTCGTGCTGGGCGACGAGCGTGTCGACGCGGCCGCCTGTCTCCTCGCCGCACTCGTTCCGGCCGGCGCCGTAGTCGCGGTGGCATTCGTGCTCCCCGGAGTGACGAGCGACGATCAGTCGTCACACGTGCGCTGGCGCGACGGCGCCATCTTCGGCGTCGTGTTGCTGGCCGGAGCTGTCGCGGCGCTCGCGCTCTGGAGCCGACCGTGGCTGCGCGAAGCCCGCATCGTGCGGTGGCTCGGGGCGGCGATTGCCGGTGCCACCGCTGTCGGCGGCATCGTGCTCGTCGCCGTGCACGGTGTCGGGTCGGGCGCGGTCGGTAACAGCGGCGGTCGCTTCACCTCGACCAGCTCGAACTTCCGGCTCACGTGGTGGGAGCAGGCGTGGCGCGCGTTCCGGCATCACGTCCTCGCCGGGACCGGCGCCGGCTCGTTCAAGCTCGTCAACCTGCTCTACCGCAAGACCTACCTCGACGAGACGATCGAGCCGCACAACCTCCCGCTCCAGTTCCTCGCGGAGCTCGGCGTCGTCGGGCTCGTGCTGCTCGTCGTCGCGCTCGCGCTTCCTGGTGCGGCGCGGCATCGGCAGACGCGGTCATGAGCTCGCCCTCGCATTGCTCCTGCCGGCGTTCATCGTGCACTCACTCGTCGACGTCGACTGGGACTTCGTCGCGGTTGCGATCCCGGCGTTCGTCGCCGCCGGCGCGATCGCGGCCCGGCCGACCGCGCGACGTGTCGGCGCAACCGTGCTCTTGCCCGCGGCCGGCGTCGCGCTTCTGCTTGCGGGCGCGCTCTTCTCGCCGTGGCTCGCTCGACGCTGGGCGAACGATGCGTACTTCGCCTCCTCGCCGCAGCGCGAGATCACGCTCGCGAATCGCGCGCACTCGCTCGACCCGCTGCTGCTCGATCCCGTACTGGGCGAAGGCGCTCGCGCTGGACGCTCGGGGCCAGACACAGCCGGCCTTCGACGAGTACGTCGCCGCGGTCAAGCGTCAGCCCCACAACTCGCAGGCGTGGTACTACGCCGGGCGCTACGCGTGGACCCAGGGTTGCCCGTATCTCGCGTACGACTACCTCGAGCCGTACACGGAGCTGAACCAGAAGGCGCTACCGAGTCAGGGCGGCGCGCTCTACAACGAGGCGCTGAAGCGGGTCAACAACCACCAGTACCACTGCTAGCCGCAGCCGGGTCAGCTGGCGCCGAGCACGACGGCGAGCTGCGCGCCTTGGAGCGCGCTCGTGCTGACACCGTCGAGCGGCCCGACGACCTTCACGTGCATGTCGTGGGCAAGCCGCATGCCTTCTGACGCGAACCCGCGGCGATACATGACGACGGTGTTCGCGTAATTCTGGCGCTTGGCGTTCGCCGTCCCGGGCACGCGGTAGCCGAGCGAGATCAGCCGGGAGGCGGCGGTGGACGCAGCGCCTTGTTGGCCGTTGCCGTTGAAGACGAAGACGTGGGTCTTCTGCCGCGAGATCTTCGGCGGCGCAAGCTTCACGTGGTGGTGGCGCACGGGCGCAGGCTTCGTCGACGAGGAGGCGGGAGCGAGCGCCGCCGACTCGGCGTGGCGCTGCACCGCGTGGGCGAGGGGCTTTGCCAGCAGGATCACCGCGGCGCCGACGAGGAGCACGAGCTCGACGGCGGCAACGAGGCTCGCGACCACCGTTGCGGTTCGCCACGGCCTGATCAGTTCGTCGGGTGAGAACGGAGCGTCCACGCCGCTCCCGGTTCGCTACGCGCGCGCCGCTTCCTTCGTCCAGGCCCACGTTCGCGCGAGCCCGTCGTCGAGGCTCGTCTCTGCGCGCCAGCCGAGCTCGCGACCTGCGAGAGCGGGGTCGATCACCGACCGGAGCACGTCCCCGAGCCGGGCTGCTTCATGGCGCGGCTCGCCAGCGTCGCCGGCCACCCGGCGACAGGCCGCATGCAGCTCGTTCACCGACGTCGCCTCGCCCGTGCCGATGTTGTAGGGGCCGCCGCTCTTCCCGACTGCGGCCAGCATCGCGGCGACGACGTCACCGACGTAGACGAAGTCGCGCCGCTGCTCGCCGTCGCCGAAGATCACCGTCTCGTCGCCGCGGGCCATGCGCTCGAGGAAGATCGCGACGACGCCGCCCTCGAGCCCCGAGTCCTGGCGCTCGCCGTAGATGTTTGCGAAGCGGAGCGAGACGTGCTGTGTGCCGTGGATGCGGTTCCATCCCGCGAGGTACTCCTCGCCGCACTTCTTCGCGATCCCGTAGGGCGAGAGAGGCAGGAACGGCGCTTCTTCGGTCGCGGCCACCGGGCACTCGCCGTAGCCGGCGCCGCCCGACGAGGCGAAGATCACCTGCGCGTCGCCCGCCGCCGCGAGCACGTTGACCGTGCCGACGACGTTGACAGCGGCGTCGTACCCCGGCCTCTTCATCGAGGTCTGGACGTCCGCTTGGGCCGCGAGGTGGAACACCACGTCGGCGTCGACGTTGAACGCCTCGCGAATGTCGTGCTCGAGCAGCTTCGCGCTCGAGTTGAGGTTCTCGCGCTTGCCGGACGCGAAGTTGTCGACGACGGTCACCTCGTCGCCGCGCTCGACGAGCGTGTCGACGAGATTCGACCCGACAAAGCCGGCACCGCCTGTCACGACCGCGCGCATGCGCCTAGATTAGGCGTAGATGGCTGATCGGGAATCGAAGGCGGTCGCGGATGGGGGCCTGCACGCGGCGCATTGCGCCCGCCTCGCCCGGGCGAGTCAGCCACGCTGCTTGGTGCAGACCCTCCCCGCAACCACCCCGATCCCCGACCAGCCATCTAGATGTTCGTGACCTTTGAAGGAGTCGACTGGTCGGGCAAGAGCACCCAGGCCGAGCTGTTCACGGCCTGGCTCCGCGGGCAGGGGAGAACCGTGACGGTGTCGCGCGAGCCGGGCGGCACCGAGCTTGCGGAAAGCGTTCGCGAGCTCGTGCTGCACCGCGGAGACATGTCGCCATGGGCGGAGGCGGCGTTGTATGCGGCGGCGCGGGCCGACAACGCGGCGCAAGTGATCCGTCCGGCGCTCGCACGCGGAGAGGATGTCGTCTGCGATCGCTACCTCGACTCGTCGGTCGCCTACCAGGGAAGTGCGCGTGGGCTCGGCCCTCAGGCGGTTCGCGATCTCAGCCTGCTCGTCACGGACGGGCTGCTGCCGGACCGCACGTTCGTCGTCCTGCTCGACCCCGAAGAAGCGCGGCGGCGCTCCGGCGAGCACCACGACCGGATCGAGCGCGAAGGCGACGACTTCATGCGCCATGTGGATGCCGGGTACCGCCGGCTCGCGGCCGCAGAACCGGAGAGAATCGTCACCCTGGACGGGGCCAAGGCACCGGAGGAGATCGCCGAGGAGGTCCGTGAGCACGTTCGCCCGCTTCTCTGAGCACCACGAGGCCGCCCGCCTGCTCGATGCGGCACTGCGCGAGGGGCCTGCGCACGCGTATCTGTTCCACGGGCCGCCGGGAGTAGGCAAGCGGGAGGTAGCCCGCACCTTCGGGCGCGCACTGCTCGACACAACGCGCGAGTTCCACCCCGACCTGTACGAGCTCGATGCGCTCGGCGAGATGATCCGGATCGACGCGATCCGCGAGCTGCGCCGTGATCTCCACATGCGCCCGTTCGAGGCAGATCGTCGTGTCTATTTGATCCAGCACGCGCATCTGCTGAACGAGGACGCGGCGGATGCGTTGTTGAAGGATCTGGAGGAGCCGCCGCCGTACGCGGTGATAGTCCTGATCGCGGACGATCTCGGCCCACTGCCCGAGACGATTCGCTCGCGCTGTCAGCTCGTCCCCTTCCGTCGTCTCTCGGAACGTGCGATGCGCGAGCTCGTCGACACGCGCGCACCGGAGCTCACGGATGCCGAGCGCGCGGCGCTCGCGCGCGCGTCGGGTGGCCGCATGGACCGGCTCGACCGCCTGCTCGATCCGGCGGCCGCGAAGCGCCGCGAAGCGGTGATCACGCAGGCGCGCGCGGTGTATCGCGAACCGGCCTTCGACGCCGGCATCGCGGCGACGGCGTTGCTCGAGAACGCGCAGGCGCGGGCGGGGGAAGCGCGCGAGCTCGAGGAGGCGCGCATCGCCGGTCTCGATTTGCCGGCGCGCGAGGCGGAGACCCGTGTGCGACGTGCAGCGCGCGGCGCCGAGCGAGAGGAGCTACTTGCGCAACTCGAGGAGCTCGGCGCTTGGTATCGCGACCTCGTCGCGGTCGCAGTCGGAGCCGGGAGCACGGCGATCCACATCGACAAGCTGGCGCTGCTCGAGGAGGACGCAAGCCGCGAGCGACTCCTCGGCGCCGAGCGCGCCGCAGAGACGGTGCGTGAGACGTGGCGCGCGCTCGAGGAGTTCAACCTTGCGCCACAGCTCGCGCTCGAAGCACTGTTCGTGCAAGTCGCGGGCGAGCTTTCCTGAATCGGCCGAAGCTACACTGAGCGCGGCCCGCCGACGTAGCTCAGCTGGTAGAGCACTTCACTCGTAATGAAGGGGTCCGGGGTTCGAGTCCCCGCGTCGGCTTCGTGTTCCGACTTTTCTCGGCTGTCCTCCTGGCGGCGGCTCTTGCCTCGAGCCTCTGTGTGGCCGGCTCCTCCGCTCGGAGCGCCGGCGCCCACGGAGCTCTCGCGAGTCGGACCTTCCGCGGGCCCGGCGGCAACGTCGTTTGCGGCTACTTCTCCGGGGCCGGGCTGCCGGCGCTCCTCGAATGCGGTGTCGCCGCGCAGCTTTCGCCGCCGCCACCGCGCCCGAGCTCGAAGAGCTGCGGCGGTCTCGACTTTGCCGGGAACCGGCTGCGGCTGAACGCCACGGGGCGGGCATATGGATTTTGCACCGGCGACGAAGGAGTGCTCGCCTACCTGAAGAGCGCGCCGCGGCTCGCGGCCGGCGCGACCTGGCACCAAGGGCCGTACCGCTGCACCGTCACGACCGCGTGGGTGAGGTGCACGAACACGAGCGGTCACGGCTTCTCGATCAGCCGCACGCGCTGGCAGGCGCACTAGAGTCGGTGCTCGTGCTCGACCGCTTCAAGACCGGCCCGGTTGTCACCGTCCTCGGGGCGTTGCTGCTGGTTGTCGGCGGCGTGCTCGTCGTTGCGCACGCTCAGACCGTCGGCACCGTGGTCGCTGCTGTCGGCGGCTTGATCGTCGTCCGCGAACGGATCAGAACGCGGCAGAGATAACGCCGAGCTGCTCGCGTACGCGTGCAGCGAGCACCAGGTACGCCTCGTAGCGGTGGTAGCGCGGATGCTTCGTATCGAAGCTCTCTGGCCGCGCTCGTACCGACGGCTCGCCGATCACTTCGCCGTTGCGAAACTGCTCGCGCGTGAGGTCGAGCTCGAGCCCGCCAGGAAGGCGGTTCCACATGTGCGCCTCGACGCGCTCGCCGTCGCGGTAGACGTCGGCCGCGAGAACCTCACCGCCGAAGATGTCGTGGACAACGAGACACGTCACGTCACATTGCCCGCGCGACGGGTTGTTGGGTGTCCACCCGTCGTCTTCTTCCGCCGTGTCGAGGCTCCAACTCGCTCTGATCGCGGCCTCGATCTCGGAGAGCGTGTGCATGCCTCGAGCGTAACCCGACTTGCCGGGGACGTCGACGACAGAGGAAGATCGGCTCTCCACGAGCAGGAGGTCCGAGATGGCAGTTGCACGTGTCGTGCTCTTCGACGGCGTCGACGCAGATCGCGTCGCACAGCTTCGGCAAGAGATGTCCGAGAACGACCCGCCCGAAGGACTAAACGCGACCGAGCTGATCATGCTCAGCAATCCCGAGACCGAGCAGGCACTCGCGATCGTGTTCTTCGACAACGACGACGACTACCGCGCGGGTGACGCGATCCTGAGCGCGATGCCGACCGGCGACACGCCGGGCAGGCGAACATCGGTGACGCGTTACGACGTCGCGATCAGGGTGACGATGCCGTAGGCCGCGAGCATCAGCTCGCCTTCGTCCAGTTGCCGCAGCTCGCGGAGACGAACCCTGCGTCGGTCGGCTCGATCGTGGCGATCGTCTGACCGAACGCGCTCGCGATCACCTCGTCGGGCGTGCCGTCGAAGCCGCTCAGCCGCTCCCAGAAGCAGTCGTCTCCGGTCGATGCCTGGTACGTGCCCGGCTGGATGTCGGTGCCGACGCGGAAGGTGCCGTCGCTGAACGCGACGGCGGGCGGTGGCGGCGGCGTGGTCACGGTCTCCGTGGTCGTCGTCGTGACCACGGTCGTCTTCGTCGGGCCGGTGATGGTCTTCGTCTTCGGCTGCTTGGCAGCGCAGACCTTCGTCTTGGCGACGGTCACGCACTTGCCGCTCTTCAGGGTGATCGTTCGCGTCAAGACCGCTGCCGTGGCGGCTCCGGCCACTGCGAGGAGGATCGCTGCGGCAACGACCAGCGCGGCTCTTTTCGACCCGCGGCGCATGCCGGAAGGGTAGTCGAGATCGGCCGGCGTGGCCGCGGTTCGACTGCCGCAGGATCGATCGAGGTCCGGCACGATGCCGGGGTGCGGGTCGCTGCTCTTCTCGCGCTCCTCGCCCTCGCGCCTGCCTCGCTGGCGGCGGGTGCGCCGAAGGTCACGCTGACCGCCGTGTCCCCCGCGGTCGTCTACGGCGCCGGGTTCCAGCCGCGTGAGCGCGTCGTCGTCACGGTTGTCGCCGGCGATGCCCGCTTCGCCAAGGCCGCGACGGCGAGCCCGCACGGCTCCTTCCGGCTTCGCTTCGCCCGCCCTGCGACGACGACCGGCTGCGACCGGGCCCGCGTCTCAGCCGTCGGAGCGCTCGGCGGTCGCGCCACCTGGCTGACACCCCAGCTCGACTGCGTGGCCCAGCAGGGAGCGGCGATCTCGCTCGTCTCAGCCGATCCGCTCGTGATCGCCGGGAACGGCTTCCCGGCCGGCTCGAACGTCGAGCTCGCCGTTACCGCAGGTGCGACCAAGCTCGACCGAAGCCTGGCGACGACCGCCGCGGGCGCGTTCAGCGCGGCCTGGCCGACCGGGACGACGCACGGCTGCCGACCCTCGGCGATCGTCGCGACCGACGGCGCGATCAGAGTCGTGCTCCATTCGCCCGTCCGCGTCGCCTGCGGCCTCTCCGTCCCGCTGCCTTAAAACCTCCGAGGAGCAGGGACGGAGCGCATATCGCTCCCTGCATATCGCTATTGACATCTGCGCCGCGCACGGCAGGATATCCGCGACCCAACGCCGTATGCCCAGGCGTCGAACTTCTAAGGGGAGGGACATGAAACCGATTGCCCGTTCGCGGCTGATCACCGCTCTCGCTCTCACGACCTGCGCCGTGGTTGCCGCGTCGATCGCGGGTACCTCGCAGGCGAGCACGCCGTCGCAGCACGTCCTGCCGATGGTGCAGGGCCCGGCACTGACGTCTTCGTCGGCGCCTGCGTCCGCGTCCGACGGCTGCTACTCGCTCTTCGAAGAGATCTTCGGCGTGCCGTGCTATGGGCCGTACGAGCTCGCGCGGGCGTACGACTTCCCGTCGGGCCTCGACGGCTCGGGCCAGACGATCATCATCGTCGACGCCTACGGCAGTGCGACGATCAAGAGCGACCTGCAGAAGTTCGATGCACGGTTCGGGATCCCGGACCCGGCACCGAACAAGTTCCTCCAGATCAACGGCCCGCCCGCGCAGCACACCGGCTCGGGGGATCGCGAAGACTGGGGCGTCGAGACGTCGCTCGACGTCGAGTACGCGCATGCGATGGCTCCGGGAGCGCGGATCGTCCTCGCGGTCGCACCGAGCGACGACGACAACGACCTGAACAACACCGAGCTGCACATCCTGCCGCTCTTCCCGGGCGCAGTCGTCTCGCACAGCTTCGGTGACTGGGAGACCGACGAGGGTGCCGCGTCGGCGGCAGCCGCTGCGCACGGCATCTACACGCTGGCCACGCTCCTTGGCGAGACGCTCGTCGCCTCGTCGGGTGACGCCGGTGCGACGTTCACGCAGTACACCGGGACGCAGACCCCGGCGCTCGCCGGCTATCCCGCGTCCGATCCGCTCGTGACCGGGGTCAGCGGCACCATGGGCGACCCGTATCCGGACGGCCTCTACACGTTCCCGGATCTCGCGCACTTCGCCGACGGTGGTTACGGCGGCGAGCAGACGTGGAACGAAGGTGCCGAGGGGGTTGCAGACGCTGCGACCGGTGGCGCGCCGAGCATGCTGTTCTCGTCGCCGAGCTACCAGCACGGCGTGACGGGCTACTCGATGCGCACCGTCCCTGACGTGTCGTACAACGCGTCGATCCTCGGCGGTGTCGGTGTGGTCTACACATCGACCGTCGACGGGCTGACGCACCTGTACCTGGTCGGCGGAACGAGCGCAGGCTCGCCGCAGTGGGCGTCGATCTTCGCCCTCGTCAACCAGGCTCGTGCTCAGCAGCACAAGGGCCCGCTCGGGTTCGCCAACCCGGCCCTCTACGCAATTGCCGAAAACCCGGCGACCAAGAGCGCGTTCCACGACATCACCGTCGGGAACAACGCACTCGATTCGCCGCTCGGTTTCAACGCCGGCCCCGGCTACGACCTGGCAACTGGCTGGGGTACACCGGACGTCGCGAAGCTCGTGCCGCTGCTCGCAGCGGCGCCCGGCGGGCTCCGCCTCGGGCTCTCGGCGCTCAAGAACATCCCGGCGTTCGGGGCGCACACAGGCGCGAAGCCGCACACCGCGGGCACGGCAATCCCGGGGTAGGCACCGCCTGCACCCGTCGCTCTCTTCGAGGGGCCGCCGCAAGGCGGCCCCTCGAGCTTCGGCGGCCTGGAAAACCCCTGCTGCCGGATATGATCAAGTGACGATGACGGCCCGGGTTCTTCGTCGTAAGGGCCTCGCCACCTTCGGCGTCCTGGTCGTGGTGGCGGAGGTCGCAGGGCGCAGCCTGACGGCGCGTGTCGATCGCGCGCTGCACGTCGCGCCGCTCGCGCGCACTGATGCGTCGTACTACCCGTTCCTGCTCGTCGGGGTGAAGGTCGCAGGCGCACTGACACTTGCGGCGCTCGTCGCTCGCGGGTTGCGCGCCTGGGCCGCTGCCGACACCGGCACCCGGCTGCTCACCGCCGCGGGCCACCGGCACGACGCGGCTTCACCCCGGCTCCGCCCGGGTCTCTCACCGCGCGTGTGGGCGGCGTCGTTCGCCGCCACCTCCGTTCTCTATCTCGTGCACTCGAGCATCGACAGTGCGGCCGAGGGGCGCTGGGCGCCGTTCGCGCCGTGGCTCCACACCTACGCGCTGCCGGTGTTCGCAGTCGTCTCCGTGCTCGTCGCGCTGGTCTGGCGACTCGCCAGCTGGCTGCATGCGATCGAGGAGTTCGCCGACCGCACGCTCGCCCGTGTGCATCGGATCCTGACGCGCCGAGCGTCAGCTCCTCGCCGCCGTTTCCGCCCGACGGATGACGCAGGCCCACGCCGCAGGTTCGGGCTTGCGTTCGAGTCCCGCCCTCCGCCGCTCCTCGCCTGACCCGCGGCGCACCCCCGAGTGCCCCGCGGGCGACGTGTCGCCGCATTCGGAGGGAGGGAGGACTACATGAACACTTCGTACGCACCCAACGCGACGGTCGAGCGGACGCGATTCTCGCGACCGCAAGTCGTCTCGCTGCTCGGCCCACTGACGGCTGCTGCCGGCATCGTCTGGGGCATCCTGCAGCCGTACCGCATCACGCTGCTCCACCCGCGCGGGCAGGGCGTGTGGTGGCTGCTCATCGAGCCTCCACTGCTTGTCGTGCTCGTCGGGATCGCATTCGCGCTTGTCGTCGCGCGGCCGCTGCTCCTCGACCTGGAGGTGCACGGTGAAGCCCCACGCTGAGATGGTGCACTGGCTGTTCGCGGCCGGCATCCTCTTCATCGGCATGTGCCTCCTCTGCGAGGCAGTCGTCGGGCGCGAGATCTGGCAGGTTCGGCCGTGGCGGAAGTACCTTTGGCCCAGCGTTGCGTTCGCCATGGGCGTTTTCCTCTGGCCCGTGATGGCGTTCTTCACGAACTCGGCCATTCACATGTATGCGCACGGCTCGTGGGCCGAAGTGCTGATGCTGGCGGGCGGCGCCGAGCTCGGGCTCGTCCACGGCCGTCTCAAGTCGCCCTACTGGCGGCTCACCTGGCCGCTCGCGTTCGTCGTCACGGGTACCGCCTTCATCGTCCACGAGCAAAACCCGTGGTTCTTCGCGCGGTCGGCGTTCCTGCACCACCTGCTCGGGTGGACGTTCCTCGTCGCGGCGGTGTTCCCGCTCGCGCTTGTGTGGCGCCCGCGCTCGACCGTATTGCGCAGTTGCTTCGCGCTGACGATCTGCGTCGTCGCAATCCAGCTCTTCTCCGATCGCGACGTCGCGCCGATCTTTGGTCATCTCTCGCCGCTCGCCGGGGAGCCACACCGATGAGACGCGCAGTCGTAGTGGTGCTCATCGTGCTCGCGTTCCCGAGTGTCGCCTTCGCGCACGCGACGCTCGAGTCGACGACGCCGCACTTCGGCCACGAGCTGCAGGTCGCGCCGAGGTCGATCCAGCTGCACTTCGACCAATACGTGAAGTTGCTCTCACCGAGCGCGATCAAGGTGCTGAGCTCGAAGGGCGTCGACTTCGCACTCTCGTCACGCACGCAGGGCACGAATGTGATCGCCGGCATCAGGCCGTTGCCTGCCGGTGCGTACACCGTGCGCTGGCAGGCGATCTCCGCCGACTCGCATGTCGTCTCGGGTGTGTGGACGTTCGGTGTCCGCGTGCCGGCGCCGTCGGTGAACGAGGCGTACGGCGCCGGCGGCCCGACTCGTACGGAGGACGTCGTTCGTTGGCTCTGGTTTCTCGGCATCGCGCTGACGATCGGCGCGCTCGGCCTGCGCCTGATCGTGCTGCGCGGGCTCGACGTGCCGCGCGCTCTCGACAGGCGAATCGCGGTCGCCGCCGGGATCGGTGCAGTCGTTGCGCTGCAGGCGGGAATCGCGGCCTTCTCGTTGCGTGCGGAGGATGCGCTGCAGTTGCCGTTCGGCCGGTTCCTCTACGGCGATCTGTCGCCGATGGCAGCCACGCGCTTCGGGCTCGCGTTCGTGACGATGACGCTCGTCTTTGCGCTCGTGCTCGCACTCGTCTACCTCGGCTGGCTGCTCGACCGCGTCGACGTCCTGGTGCCCGCGTTCGTGCTCGCCGTCGTCTTCGCCGGCGGCCTCTCGTACTCCGGCCACGACGCCGTCGACCCCGGCTCGTCGTGGAAGACCGAGATCGCAGACTGGGTGCATCTCTCTGCTGCGTCGCTGTGGATCGGCGCGCTCGCGACGATGGCAATCCTGCTCTGGACCGGCGCACCGGAACTTCGCCGCACGGCGTTCATCCGCTTCTCGCGTCTTGCTCCGGTCCTGATCGGGCTCGTGCTCGCGGCCGGCACCTACATCGCAATCGTGCGCCTGCCGCATCTGCACGACCTGTGGTCGACGGGATACGGGCGCGTCCTGCTCGTGAAGATCTCGCTCGTTTGTCTCGCACTCCTCTGGGGCGCGTTCCACCACTTCATCGTGGGGCCCGCTCTCGACCGGGTAGACACCGGCCGTCTGTCGAAGGTCGGCCGGAGCCTGATCGGCGAGAGCATGGTCGGCGTCGCCGTCCTGCTCGTTGCGGCGATCCTCGTCGACTCGAAGCCCCCGCCGCGACCGCCGTCTCCGCCGGCGCCGGCAGCAGTGGGGGTGGCGCGCTAACCACCTCGATCCTTCGACGTCGAAATGTTCGACGTGAAGCTGATTGCGGCCACCATCGTCGCAGTGCTCGCCGGAGCCGCCCCACTGAAGACGGACATCGGCGAGTGGTCCTACGGGCTCGTCTCGAGCGGCGGCAGCGTGTGGGTCGGCGGGCTTGGCGGAAGCGACGTCGTGCGGATCGACCCCTCGACCGGCAAGGTGTTGTCGCGCACACCGGTCGGGCCACGGATCTTCAACCTCGCCGCAGGCCCCGGCGCAGTGTGGGCGGTCTCGAACGTCGGCGGGACGGTCTCGCGCATCGACGTGCGCACAGGAAAGGTCGCGAAGACGATTCGGGTGGGCTTCGGCCCCTACGGCGTCGCGTGGGGCTTCGGCTCGGCGTGGGTGTCGAACGCGAGTGAGGGCACCGTCTCGCGCATCACGAACGACCGCGTCGTGAAGACGCTCAAGGTCGGAGTCGAGCCGAATGGGCTCGTTGCGTACCGTGGCTCGCTCTGGGTGTCGGATCACACCGCGGGCAAGCTCGTCCAGCATCGACCCGGCGACGAATCGGGTCACCGGCAGCGTGGCGCTCGCCGGCGCTGACTGGATCGTCGGCCTGGGCTCGTCGCTCTATGTCTCGCAAGAGACGAACGTGGTCAGCCGAGTCGACGCGCGCACGCTCGAGGTGACGGGGCGCGTGAAGGTGGACCGTAACCCGCTCGGTTCGACGATCGTCGACGGGAGGCTGGTCGTGCCGTGTATCGACGCAGGGAAGATCGACGTCATCGATCCGGCGGCGATGCGTGTGGTCGCGCGCCGCGCGGGCGGCCCAGGCCCGATCGTCGTGCTGAACGCGTTCGGGCACACGTGGGTCTCGCACTCGACAGGAAACGCCGTCTGGCGCATGTAGATTCGGCGCTGTGGAGCTGACGGACTACCGCGATCGCTTCCCGATCCTCGAGTCGACGACGTACCTGATCAACCACTCGCTCGGCGCGATGCCGGCCGAGGCGGAGCGCCGGCTCGCGGAGTTCGCGGCCGAGTGGCGCACGCGAGGAGCCCGCGCGTGGGGCGAGGGCTGGTGGGACTCGGTGTTCCGCGTCGGAGACCTCGTCGGCGGCATCGTCGGCGCGCCGCCCGGCACGACAGTCATGCATCAGAACGTGACGGTTGCGGAGGCGATCGTCCTTTCGTGCTTCGACATGCGTCCGCCGCGGAACCGCATCGTGTTCGAGGACGGCCTCTTCCCATCGGTGCGCTACGTGCAGCAGGCGTGGGAGCGCTTCGGTGCCGAAGTCGTCGTGTGCGACGACGCTGAGGCGGTGATCGACGCGATCGACGAGCGGACGCTGCTCGTCCCTGTGTCGCACGTGCTCTACAAGTCGGCGGAGATCCAGCCGATCGCGCGGATCGCGGAGCGCGCGCGTGCGGCAGGTGCACGGGTGCTGCTCGATGCGTATCAGTCGGCCGGCACGGTGCCGCTCGACGTCGTCGCGCTCGGCATCGACTTCTGTGTCGGCGGATCGGTGAAGTGGCTTTGTGGCGGGCCCGGCGCGGGCTGGTTGTACGTGCGGCCCGACGTTGCCGATGAGCTCGAGCCTGCGTTCGCGGGCTGGCAGGCGCACGCGCGGCCGTTCGCGTTCGAGCCGGAGATGGTCCCGGCTCCGGGCGTCGGGAGGTTCTTGACGGGCACGCCGAACGTCCCTGCGAACTACGCCGCGAGTGCGGGCTACGAGATCATCGCGGAGATCGGCGTCGACCGGATCCGCGAGAACTCGATGCGGCAGACCGCATACCTCGTCGAGCTCGTCGACGCGGCCGGCTTTGAGCTCACGTCACCACGCGAGCCGGAAGTTCGCGGAGGTTCCGTCGTCTTCCGCGTCCCGGAGTTCCAGGCGGTGCACGCCGAGCTCGCGCGTCGCGACATCATCTGCGACACGCGACCGGACGCAGGCATTCGCTTCGGGCCGCACTTCTTCACCACCGATGACGAGATCCGCTTCGCGGTCGAGCAGGTGCAAGAGATCCTCGCGTCGGGCGCACACCTCGAGCGCGTGCACGTCGCCGCCGGCTACTAGATCTAGACGAGCGCGCCGAGCACGAGCAGCACGACTGCGGTGCCGATGAACACAGCACTCGCGGTCATCGTCGGGTCCTCCGGCTTCGGCTGGAAGCCGCGGAGGAGTCGCCCGCCGCGTCCGGGCGTCACGACGCCCCAGTTGACCCGGCGACTTGCGGCACTCCCCGTGCCCGTGCCTCCCAACAGCAGACAGAAGCCGCCCATCAGGAGTAGGACGATGCGGAACGTGTGGAACGCGTCGCCCCCGCTGATCAGCGCGCGAACCTCGGCGATCACGATCGCGATCAGCACGGCCACCGCGACGCGAAACACGAAGCGCGCGAGCTCGCGCATGACCCACATGCGGTCCGACTATAGGAGTCTGCGCAGACGATCTGCGATCGCGGGCGCCGTCGGTTCGTCCTCGTGGCGGACGTAGACGTACGCGGGCTCACGGATCGTCGGAGCGATTGTGCGTAGGTCGTCGTCCGAGTACGGCGGCTCGCGCAGGCGCAGGTAGCGGAAGGGCTCGGCAGCGGGATCGTTCACCGCGACGATTCCATCGACGCCTGCCCAGGATTCGTGGCGGAAGTCCCAGGCGAGCCGCACGTCTTCGGCGATCGAGCCCTGGACGAACGAGAGCGTCCCGTCGTCGCGCGGGCCTTCGTAGACGACGCGGATGGGGCCGAGGCGGTCGCCGAGAGAGATAACGCGTTCGATGAAGGTCGTCACGCGGTCGAGGCGGGTGAGCGAGAATTTGACCGCAAACTCGAAACCGTCAGGCACGGAGTCGGCCCAGCGCCGGAACTGGTCGGCGCTCGGGAGCCGGTAGCCGGTCGAGTTGAGCTCGACGGTGTCGAAGCGCGTCGCGTAGTAGCGGAGGAACTCCGCCGGTTGCAGGTCGGCGGGGTAGAACTCGGGCCGCCACGACGGGTACGACCACCCCGACGTCCCGATCTTGATCGCCATGTCGAAAACGTACGTGGCATCATCGGACGGTGGAGCCTCACCCTGAGGTGCACGAGGCGGCGCTGAAGGAAACCGACGCGGGCCTCGTCCCCGAAAGCGCCGGCTGGTTCGTCATGAACGCCCGCGACGGGCGCTGGTTCGCCAAGCCGGGCCAGGGGCACAGCATTCCGCTGACGGGCCATGACGAGCTCGAGGCCGAGACGTTCTTCCCGATGCTCGGGATGGCGATCCGCGTCGTCGCGCCGGGCGAGCCGATCGGCACCTACCACTGGGAGACCGAGCAGGAAGACTTCCTCGTCCTGCACGGCGAGGGCGTCTTGATCGTCGAAGGCGAGGAGCGCCCGTTGAGACAATGGGACTTCGTCCACTGCCCGCCCGGGACGAAGCACGCGTTCGCCGGCGGCCCGAACCACACCCTCGTACTCCTCTGCGCGTCCTCACGTCGGTTTCAGAAGGACGGGCCGTGGGGCTACTACTGCAGCGACGCGACCGCCGCGAAGTTCAACGCATCGTCACCCGAGGACACACAGGACGGCTCGGTCGCCTACGCCCGTTTCGACCTCCCTCACGAGACCCGCTATCCGGAAGGACTGCTGCCGTCCGGGTGACGAGCTACGGTCCCCCGCCTTGACCGTGACTGAACCGATCACCGACGACACGATCGAGGTTCTCGACCACGGCTTCGTGCGCCTCGACGGCGCGATGGCCGACGACCTCTCCGTCGTCAACGGCGCCCGTGTTTCGTTCGCCCGCCGCAAGCTGGAGATGGACGAGACAGACGAAGGACTGATTCGCTTCCTGATGCGCGACCGGCACGGCTCGCCGTTCGAGCACAACGCGTTTCGCTTCCACATCCGTTGCCCGATCTTCGTCGCGCGCGAGTGGTTCAGACACCGGATCGGCTCGTTCAACGAGTTCAGCATGCGCTATGCGAAAGCGACCGACGACTTCTACGTGCCGGACGCCGACGATGTGCGGACGCAGGTCGGCAAGCCCGGCGCGTACCACTTCGAGCCCGTCGATGCCGAATTGGCCGAGGAGACGCGCGAGGAGCTCGAGGCCGTCTACAGCGCCGCGTACGCCGCATACGCCCGCCTCGTCGAGAAGGGCGTCGCCCGTGAGCTCGCTCGCTCCGTGATCCCGGTCGGCGCGTACACCCAGTTCTACTGGACGGTCAACGCCCGAGCCCTGATGAACTTCGTCTCGCTTCGAAACGCGGAGTTCGCGCAGCTCGAGATCCGCCGGTACGCTGAGGCGGTCGAGCGTTTTTTCGCCCGCGAGATGCCCGTCACGTACGCGGCTTTCCTGGAAAACAGCCGCTCAGCGCCCTGAGGGGGCCCCTTAATGGAGGGGTTGGGCGGTTCCTAACAGTCTTGTAACACTTTGTCACTAAGTTCTGTATGCCGCTGTAGGAGAACGGGAATGGAACACCTGTTCCGGCCGTTTAAACCATTGACGGCTGACGCGCCGAACCGCGCGCCCGTTTTTCTCGAAGAAGAAGAAGGAGTTCGTTGACCGAAATCACCATGACCGCGGCCACCGCCGACGCGCTTGACGCGCTTATCCACCTCCGCACCGAGCAGGGGGCGTTGACCGCTGCCGACGTTGCGGAGGCCGTTCTCACTCACGACCTCGACGACCTGGAGGCCGAGCTGCTCGGTCTCGAGCTTGCCGCGAATGACATCGCGCCGGAGGCAGAGGACGAGGACGAGCAGGAGCTCGACCTGAGCATCGGCACTGGCCTGTACACAACCGATTCGTTCCAGATGTTCCTCAACGAGGCCGGCCGCTACCCGTTGCTCACCGCGGCGGAGGAGGTCGAGCTGGCGAAGCGGATCGAGCGCGGCGACATGGCTGCGAAGGAGCGCATGATCAACTGCAACCTGCGCCTCGTCGTTTCGATCGCCAAGCGCTACCAGACGCAGGGCATCACACTGGGCGACCTCGTCCAGGAGGGTGTCCTCGGCCTGATCCGTGCCGCCGAGAAGTTCGACTGGCGCAAGGGCTTCAAGTTCTCCACGTACGCCACGTGGTGGATTCGCCAGGCGGTCCAGCGCGGCGTCGCGAACAAGGCTCGGACGATCCGGATTCCGGTGCACGTCGTCGAGCGCGAGCAGAAGGTCGCGCGTGCACGTCGCGAGCTCGTCGCGACGCTCGAGCGCGACCCGACGCCCGAGGAGATCTCGACCCATTCCAAGCTGCCGCTCAATCACGTGCACGAGGTGCTCGCCGCGGCACGCGCCGTCGCGTCCACCGACATGCCTGTCGGCGACGACGGTGACGCGTCCTTCGGCGACCTGATCGCAGGCACGGGCCCGTCGACCGAGGAGGAGGCGTCCGCCTCGCTCCGCGACCTGGCTGTCCGCCAGGCGGTCGCGAACCTGCCGGCCCGCGAGCGGGACGTGATCGAGCTTCGCTTCGGCCTCGTCGGGGAAGGCCCCGCGTCGCTCGAGGCGATCGGCAAGCAGCTCGGCCTCACCCGCGAGCGCGTGCGTCAGATCGAGACCGAGGCGCTCCGCAAGCTCGCACAGAACGAAGATCTCGCCGACGCGGCGTAGCCCCGCCGGCGCCAGATCTTTCGTCTCGCCTTAGCCACCCCTGGCAAGCTGCCGGGGGTGGCAGGCACTCGACCTGAACAATCCTCCGTGAGCCGCGAGGCGTTTCTCCGCCGCGCGGCGGGCGGCGCGCTTGCGCTCGGCAGCGGATTCGCGCCGCGCTTCGTCAGTGAGGCGCTCGCCTCGCCGGCCGTGCACGCCGTGCCCGACGTCCATCGGTTCCGGTCGCGGCCCGACATCGTCCCGCCGCTGCTGACCGTGCTCCAGAAGCATGAGGGGCGCAGCGCCGGCCACATCTTCCTGGCGCCGAACTCCGGCCCCGGCCACCGTGGCCCGCTGCTCGTGGACGACGACGGCCAGCCGGTGTGGTTCCGCAACTCGCGGCCCGTCGTCACGATGAACTTTCGCGCCGCCGTCTACCGCGGCAAGCCCGTGCTCACGTGGTGGGAGGGCAAGTCGCTCAACGGCCTCGGCCATGGCACGCACGTCGTCGTCGACGACGGCTATCGCGAGCTGATGCGCATTCCGGCCGGGAACGGACGGCCTGCCGACCTGCACGAGTTCATCATCACCGAGCGCGGCACAGCGCTCGTCACCGCCTGGGAGAAGGTCAACCGCCGACCTGTCCGCGGTCGGTGGGCCAACGGACGGCCCCGTGATCGGCGGCGTCGTCCAGGAGCTCGAACTGCCGAGCGGGCGCGTCCTCTTCGAGTGGCGAAGCCTCGACCACGTGACGGTCGACGAGTCCTACCAGCCGTGGGCTCCGAAGGGCGCCTACGACTACTTCCACGTCAACTCGGTCGAGCTCGACCGCGACGGCAACCTGCTCGTCTCGGCACGCAACACGTGGACGATCTACAAGGTCGACCGCGGCAGCGGGGACGTGATCTGGCGGCTCGGCGGGAAGAAGAACGACTTCCAGATGGCGCTCGGCACGGTGTTCGCGTGGCAGCACGATGCGCGTCGCCACGGCGGCAGCGAGTACCTGCTCAGCCTGTTCGACGACGGCTCTCAGCCCACCGTGCAGCCACAGTCGAAGGCGCTGATCCTGAAGCTCGACCAGACGCACAAGCGCGCGCTGCTGCATCGTCGCTACACGCACTATCCGAACGTGCTTTCGCGCGCGCTCGGCAGCGTCCAGATGATGCCGAACGACAACGTGCTCGTCGGCTGGGGGACGGCGCCGTACATCACCGAGTACCGAAGCGACGGGAAGGTGTTGTGGGACGCGCGGCTGCCGAAAGGCGGCGAGAACTACCGGGCGCTGCGACTGCCGTGGACCGGGCGACCCGTGCGGCGTCCCGACGCGAAGGTCGAGTTCATCAAGGGCCAGCACCTCGTTTACGCCTCGTGGAACGGGGCGACCGAGCTCGCCCAGTGGCGCGTGACGGCCGCGCGCGAGACGACTGTCCATCCACGCACCGGCTTCGAGACGGAGATCGTCTCGCCGCCCGGCGCGAAGACGCTTTCGCTCACACCGCTCGACGCAAAGGGCTCACCGCTGCACCCGGCGCTCGAGCTCAAGGTCTAGCGGCCTTCGCCGACTAGTCTCGGTCGGTGCACTTCACCGCTCACGACGAGTTTCAGCTCCTCGCGCTTCTCGCCGCGCTGGGCGCGATGCTCGTGGCCGCTGCACTGCGCCGAATACCCGTATCGCTGCTGCTCGTCTGCGGCGGCCTCTTCCTGGGCTTCGTGCCCGGGCTCCCGCACGTCGAGCTCGCGCCGGACCTCATCCTCGTCGCGATCCTGCCACCGCTTCTGTACTCGGCCGCGTTCTTCACCGGGCTGCGAGAGCTCCGAACAAACCTGCGTCCGATCTCGCTCCTCGCGTTCGGGCTCGTCGCTGCGACGACCGTCGGCGTCGGGATCGTCGCGCACCTCGCGATCCCCCAGCTTTCACTCGCGGGCGCGTTCACTCTCGGGGCAATCCTTTCGCCGACCGACGCCCTCGCAGCGACCGAGGTCCTCAGCCGGCTGAATCTGCCGCGACGGATTGTCTCGATCCTCGAGGGCGAAAGCCTGATCAACGACGGCATGGCGCTAGTCCTCTACAAGTTCGCAGTCGCTGCCGCGGTCACCGGGACGTTCTCGCTCTGGCACGCGGCGTGGCGCCTGCCTGTGAACGTGATCGGAGGCATCGCGGTCGGTCTGATCGTCGCCTACGGAGTCCGGCAGGTGCGCAAGCGCGTCGACGACACGCCGACTGAGGTCGCGATCGCGCTTCTCTCCGGGTACCTCGCTTACCTCCCGGCCGCCGCGCTCGGCGTGTCCGGAGTGCTCGCCGCAGTCACGATCGGCGTCTACATGGGCTGGTACACGCCGGAGCTGACGACCGTGCAAACGAGGCTGTCGGGCAACGCGTTCTGGGAGATCCTCGTCTTCGTCGTCAACGCCCTGCTCTTCGCGCTGATTGGGCTGCAGTTGCACGACATCGCGAGCAGGTTGTCGGTGACGCCGACTCTGATCGCGCAGTGCGCGGCCATCGTCGGCGCGGTCGTTGCGGTGCGGGTGATCTTCGTCCCGATCATCACGTACGTGCCTCGGTTTCTCTTCCGGCGCGTACGCGAGCGCGACCCGTATCCGCCCTGGCAGTACCCCGCGGTCATCTCGTGGGCGGGCGTGCGCGGGGCTGTCTCACTTGCAGCGGCGCTCGCGCTTCCCAACGACGTTCCGCAGCGCGACCTGATCGTGTTCGTCACGTTCGTCGTCGTGCTCGTTTCGTTGATCGGCCCGGTGCTCACCTTGCCCGGGCTCGTCGACCTGCTCGGAGTCGAGGCGGACGGGTCGGCGGATCGCGAGGACGCGAAAGCGCGCATCAAGGCTGCCGAGGCCGCGCTCGCGCGGATCGAGGAGATCGCGGCTGAGGGCTGGGCTCTCGACGATTCGCTCGAGCGCGCGCGCCGGCAGTACCAGTTCCGAACGAGCCGCTTCCAGGCGCGTTTGAGCGGAGAGGACGACGGCGGCGCCGAAGACCGTTCCGCTCGCTTCCAGCGACTGCGCCGGGAATTGCTCAACGCGGAACGAGACGCGGTCGTCGCTCTGCGGAACGACGGGGTGATCACAGAGGAGGTGATGCATCGCGTCCAGCGCGACATCGACCTTGAGGTTTCCCGGCTCGACCTCTGAGCCGTCGCCGGCGCGGTGAGCAGCCGCGGTCGGCGGCGAGATTCCTACGTCGTGAGCACGACGGCCCCGGCGCCTCGGTCGTTCGCCGGCTGACGTGTCACGACCCAGCCGTCGAACTTCCCAAGCGCATACGGAACGGTCAGCCGCACGCTTGTCGTCTTTGCATGCACACGGAACGTGCCGCACGGGGCGACCGGCTTGCCGTCGCGCGTCAGCCAGAGCTCGTAGTACGCGTGCGGGTCGGTCTGCTTCGCGAGCCCGCTCACCTCGACGAGCATGGGCCAATTGCCGACCGTGTCGACATGCCCGACCTTGATCACGCCGACCTTGCCGTTCGCGCCGTGCATGGCAACGATCCGCTCGGCCGCGAACGCCGCGGGCTTTGCTTTCGAGTGTCCGAAAGCGAAGCCGCCGGCGAACCCCGCGAGCGCAGCTGCGAGGACGAGCACCGCGGCGAGGCCGCGTCGCCGCTGGAAGAGATAGGGGACGTCGAGCACCGTCCCCTCCTCGGGACTCGTCGGCTGCTCGAGCTCCGGCGGGAGGTCGGCCGGTGGGCCGGCCTGCACGAGCAGGTCGTGTACGCGGCGCAGGCGCGCCTCGTCCCGAGGGTCGAGCTCGTCACCGCCGACGATGTCGTCGAAGTCCGTACTCACGTGAGCTCGTCTCCGAGAATGTCGGCGAGATTCATCAGGGCTGCGCGCGTCCGCGTCTTGACGGTGCCGAGCGGGATGCCGAGAAACTCTGCGACCTCGCTCTGGGAGAGGCCGCTCCAGTAGGCGAGCTTGATCACCTCGCGCTCACGCTCGGGCAGCTCCTCGAGAGCTCGGTGCACGCGCCAGGCGACCCAGCCTTGCTCGGCAAGATCGCCGGGGCCGGCGCCGGGCTCCGGCTCGTCCGGGATCTCGGCCGGCGTCTCGCTGCGCACGCGCGCGCGGTCGACGATCGCGTTGCGCGCGACGGCATAGAGCCACGGTGCGCCGGGCCCGCGCTCCGGTTTGTACGACGCGGCCGACCGCCACACCGAGGCGAAGGTCTCCTGCACGGCGTCCTCGGCCCGCCCACGGTCACCGAGCCGCCGGAGCGCGAGGCCGAAGACCGGTCGCGCGTAGCGCCGATAGAGGAGGTCGAACGCCGAGCGGTCGCCGCCGGCAGCACGCTGGATCAGGTCGCCGTCGCTCGAGGCGGTCTCGCCGGTCACAGTGGGCATCGTACGAAGTGCGAGGGCCATTGCCACAAAGAAGATCTACGGCTTCCGGTGCGTCTCGGATTGGAGAAGGTACCCACCGTCGACGACGAGCGTCGTCCCGGTCACGAAACCGGCACCCGCCAGGTAGCAGACCGCGTCCGCGACATCCTCGGGTGAGCCGATGCGGCCGAGGAGCGTCTCGGCGGCACGACGTTCCTCCTGGCCCGGCTCGACCGCGACCGGGCCGGGCGCGATGCCGCACACCCGCACCTCGGGTGCGAGCGTCCGCGCGAGGACGCGGACGAGCATCGACTGGGCGGCCTTCGCCGCGGAGTGGGGCGCGAACATGGGCCAGGGCTCGTACGCGGCGACGTCCTCGAGCACGATCAGCACGCCGTGGCTCGAGCGCAGCGCGGGAGCGGCGGCCTGCGCCAGGAAGAACGTCCCTTTGGCCGTTGCACCCATCGCTGTGTCCCAGTCGGCCTCGCTGACGTCGGCCATGGCTCGCGGGACGAACCCGTCCCCGGCGGCGTGAACGACGAGGTCGAGGCCGCCGAGTGCCGCGGTCGCGCCGGCGACGAGCTCCCGGGTGCCTGCGACCGTGGCCAGATCACCGTCGGACCTGCCCGCGGCGAGGACGCGCCAGCCGTCGGTCGCGAGGCGCGCCGCGATCGCCCGGCCGAGGCGTCCGGTTCCACCCGCCACCAGCGCGCGCTTTTGAGGTGTCTGTAAAGGCATGTCGCGTGTGAGTAAAACAGAGCCGAAACCACGCGTCGGCGATCGATTTGCGTGGAACATTCGAGCTATGAGTCAACCGACGCCGGAGGTGCATCGATGCGCACGCCGATCGTGATGCTCGCCGCGCTCGGCGCGCTCGCCTTGGCGGGCCCGGCCGTAGCAGGCACCAAGACCATCGAGATCAAGTCCTCAGGGTTCTCGCCGAAGTCGGCGACGATCACGCAGAACGACACCGTGACGTGGGTGAACGGGGACACGGTGAACCACCAGGTGTACGCCGACAAGGGACAGTTCGTCTCGCCGATCCTGAAACCGAGGCAGAGCTGGAGCTTCACGTTCAACGCGGCGGGCACGTACACGTACACGGACGAGCTGCATCCGAAGCTCAAGGGGACGATCTACGTGAAGGGACTGCCGCCGACGCTGACGCTCGCGGCTTCGACGCGCATGGTCGTCTTCGGCGACAAGGTGACGCTCTCGGGCGTCGTCTCGAACCATCAGGCGGGCGAGCAGGTGACGATCTTCTACCAGCCGTATCCGCAGCCGAACCTGATTCAGCGGACCGTCGTCCTGACGACGACCGGCGGGACCTATTCCTTCATCGTCGGCCCGCAGGTCCTCACCACCTACCAGGCGACGTGGAAAGGCGCGTTCGCGTCACCGGCCTCGGTCCAGGTGCAGCCGCGCCTGTCGATCGGGCGGAACAACGGCTGGGTGCTGCACGCGTACGCCGGCACGTCGTTCGCCGGCCGCGACGTGCTGTTCCAGCGCCTGAACCCGCTGACCGGTCAGTGGGTGACGTTGCGCAAGGTGCAGCTCGGCCGCCACTCCGGCGCACGCATCGTGCTCAAGCTGCCGAAGGGGATGAACCACCTTCGGCTTGCCATGTCGGTGAACCAGGCGGGCGCCGGCTACCTCGGGACGTACTCGCCGGTCCTCAACTGGCGCCAGCTGAAGTAACCGGTCTCGACGGAGGCGCGCGGAGGTTGCTACCCGCGCGCCTCCTCGTAGCGCCGGCCGACCTCGTCCCAGTCGACGACGCTCCACCACGCGCCGAGATAGTCGGGACGACGGTTTTGGTAGTTGAGGTAGTAGGCGTGCTCCCAGACGTCGATGCCGAGCAACGGCACGTCGTCCTGCATCCACGGGCTGTCCTGGTTTGCGGTCGAGTACACCGCGAGCCCAGTGCCGTCCCAGACGAGCCACGACCACCCGGAGCCGAACCGCTTCACACCGCCGTCGTTGACGGCAGCCTTGAGCTGATCGACGTCGCCGAAAGTGTCGGCGATCGCCTGGCCGAGGCTGCCACTTGGCTCGCCGCCGCCACCCGGCTTCATCGTCTTCCAGAAGAGCGAATGGTTCGCGTGCCCGCCACCGTTGTTGCGAACGGCGGTCTGCTTGTCCTCCGGTAGGACATCGAGGGTGCCGAGCACCTGCTCGATGGGGCGGCCGTCCCACTCGGTCCCGTCGAGCGCCTTGTTCAGGTTGTCGACGTATGCCTGGTGGTGCTTCCCGTGGTGGATGCGCATCGTCTGCTCGTCGATCGTCGGCTCGAGCGCATTGAAGTCGTACGGGAGCTCGGGGAGCTCGTAGGGCACGGCATATCCTCCTCTGTTGGTTCCGCCGAGGAGGATATGCTCCGCGCCGCACCCGAGGATCAAGGAGCGAAGAGGATCATGGCGACGACCTACGAGCAGATCACCCCGCGCGAGCTGAAACCGGCGCTGTACGAGCTCGACGGCATCTCCCGCGAGACGATCGAGGCCCACTACAAGCTCTATCAGGGCTACGTCAACAAGCGGAACGAGATCCTGGGCAAGCTCGTCGACGTCGATCTCGCTGCCGCGAACCAGGTCTACTCCGAGCTCCGCTCGCTGAAGGTCGATCTGAGCTTCGCGATCGGCGGGATCAAGAACCACGAGATCTACTTCGAGCACCTCGGTGGGACGGGTGGCGATCCGGCCGGAATCTTCGCCTCGCTCGTCAAGCGAGACTTCGGCTCGGTCCCCGAGTGGAAGGCCGACCTGAAGGCCACCGGCCTCGCCGGACGCGGCTGGGCGTGGACGGCCTACGACTGGGACGAGGGCCGTCTCTTCAACTACATCGGCGACGCACAGAACACGTTCCCCATCTGGAATGCGACGCCGCTCGTCGCGCTCGACGTGTACGAGCACGCGTACTTCATCGACTTCGGAACGGATCGTGCGGCGTATATCGAGGCCTTCTTCAACAACCTTGATTACGACGTGGTGAACGACTGGGCGCAGAAGTACGGGATCCGCCCGTAAGGGCGGATACATTGAGGCGGGCATGGCGTTCGCCGTTCTCGTCGTCTTCGGCTACCTCCTCGGCTCATGTCCTTGGGGGGTTTGGCTTGTCCGCCTCATCAAGCACGAGGACATTCGCGCCGTCGGCTCGGGCAACATCGGCGCGACGAACGTCTGGCGTACCTATGGGCGTTGGCTCGGCGCCCCCGTCGTGCTGCTTGACACGCTGAAGGGGTTCGTGCCCGCGCTGGCGGGAATGTTGTTCGTGTCGCCGCACCACCTGGCCGGGATCTGCGCCGGGGCGGCCGCGATGCTCGGGCACTGGCGGCCGCTCTTCCTGCGGTTCGCGAAGGGCGGCAAGATGGTCGCGACGTGCGGCGGCGTCTTCTTCGGCGTCGCGATCTGGGTTGCGCTGACCGCCGGCCTCATCTGGCTCGCGACGTTCGTCGTTCTCCGCTACGCCTCCGTGGCCTCGATCGTCGCGGGCATCGCGCTACCGGTGTTCGCCGCCGTCTACGGCTACCCGCACTCCGTCGTCTTCTTCGGGGCTGGCGCAGCAGCGGCGATCCTGTATCTGCATCGCGGCAACCTCCGCCGGCTGCGGGCTGGAACCGAGCACCGGTTCCAGCTGCGGCGAGTGCGCAGTGCGTAGCCTCGTTCTGCTCGCGATAGTCGGTGCTGCGCTCTGGGGCGCGCCGGGCGCGTTTGCGGCCGGCTGGTGTGGCACCGGCGAGTCGTCGTTCGACCTGCCGGACATCGTCACCGGCCCGCAGGTGCACGTGATCTACGCGATTCCGAGCGACAGTGTCGACACGTTCGCGACCGACGTTCCGAAGCTCGCCGACGACATCGCGTCGATCACCGCGTGGTGGCAGGGTCAGGATCCGACCAGGATCCCGCGCTTCGACGTGGCGCTGTTCAACGGCGTCACGTGCCCGGACATCTCGTTCGTCCGCCTGCCGGATCCGATCTCCTCTTGGTTCGACATGGGCGCGGGCGGTGCGTTCAACAACGTCCGGATTGAGCTGGCCGGCCTCGGGTTCGACGATCCCTACAAGATCTACTACGTCTACTTCGGCGGTCCCGAGGTCGAACACGATGTCTGCGGAACCGGCTTCGGTCAGTTCAACCTTCCCGGCCCTGGCGACGCGGTCATCTGGGCGGCAGGCTGCCCCGGCATTCCAACCGACGCGATCGGCGCCCATGAGCTCTTGCATGCGCTGGGGGCGTTGCCCGCCGGCGCGCCGAACGCGTGCACGGCGGCGAACAACCCGCTCGGCGCCTACGCCGACTTCGGGCATCCCTGCGACTCACCCACCGATGTGCTGTATCCGGTCTCGTCGGGGCAGCCGCTGAGCGCGCTCGTCCTCGACTACAACAACGACGACTACTACGCCCACACCGGCACCTGGGACGACATCCAGGACTCGTTCTGGCTCCATCGCCTGGACGTCCCTCCAGTTGCGCTGACGGTGGACGTGAGCGGAGTTGGGAGCGTCAAGAGCGCGCAGTCCGGCGTGGACTGCGCGGCGAGCTGCACGACGGAGTGGGATCTCGGCTCGCCTGTCCTACTCACGCCGTACGCGGCCCGGCAGTCGCACTTCATCGGCTGGAGCGGAGCGTGCACGGGGTCCGTGATCGACACCTGTGCTCTGACGCTCGCCTCGCCGGCCATCGTCACCGCGGTGTTCGGGCCTGCGCGGATCTCGGTCGCCGTCTCGGCCGCGGGCAAGGGACGTGTCACGTGCTCCCCGACGTGCTCGCACAACTTTCTCGCCGGCACATCCCTCCTGCTCCGCGCGGTGCCGACGAAGGGCTGGAAGTTCGCGCACTGGTCGGGCGCGTGCAAGGGCACGCATCCCACCTGCCGGCCCGCGACGAACTACACGCTGTCAGCGCACGCGACGTTCACGAAGCTGAAGACGACTCCGAAGCCTACGAAGCGCTGAGCCAGTCGCGCAGCTCGGTGTGGCGTGCAGCGGCACGCCCGTCGAGCTCGGCGCGCAGCTCGCCGACCGTGCCGGTGCGCTCCGCCACCACGTCGTGACGGTGGATCGTCTCGAGGTTGACCTGCTGGGCGAAGAGGAAGTCGTCGTCGTCGAGCTCGGGATGCCGGTCGAGCGCCTCCTTGAGCGCGAAGCGCACCGAGTCCTCGACGAAGCGCGGCTGAAGATGCGCGTGCTCGACGACGAAGAGCTCGTCGGGGCGTTTCAGCAGCTCGTAGATCGGTGAGCTCATCGACCGCTCGACGATCCCGACGAGATGCTCCGCGTTCACGGGCGCGTCGGTGCCGACGAGGAGCGTCCCCTTGCCGCGCTGGTTGTGCGTCGCGAGCGGAACAAGGTCGAGGATCCGGCCGATCTCGTCGTCGGCGAAGCCGGCCTCGAGCAGGCGGCCGGCGGCGGAGTCACGGACAAGCCCTTGCGCGCACGGGCACGCGTTGATTCCCCAGGCTTCGACGCCGACGACGCGCCGCACACGCTCCGGCGTTGCGACCGCGATCCCGATCAGCCGAGCGATCTCCTGGGTCGGGAGATCGGTCACCGGCGTCCGCCGCTCGAGCGGGTACTGCGCGTCGATGCGCACCTCGGCGCAGAGCGCGTGCTGGCGCTCGACGATGTGGCGGGCGATGTGCTCCGCCAGCGTCTCGACCAGGAACGCTTCGCCGATCACGACCTGGTCGATCGCCTGGCCGAAGAGCTCGGGGAAGCGCGACATGTGCACGCCCTTCTGCGCCGGATCGAGGTCGACCGTGCAGGAGATCTCGGCGGCGAACGTCTTCTCCCGGCCTTCGTGCCGGATGCGGATCGCCTTCTGTACGCCGGTGACACCGGCGCGGGTCAGGCCGAGCTGAACCTCGGGCAGGGAGGCCTGCATGTCGACGGTCGCGTCTCGCCGAGTGTCCGTCATGGGGTACAACCGTAGCGCGCCCATGGAAGAAGAGACCTTCCCGCTCGTTGTCTCGCTCGCCTGCCACGACCTTCGCACGCCGCTTGCGACGATCTTCGGGTTCGCCCGAACGCTCAATCGGATGGAGGATCACGACGAGCGGACGGCGCGGTTTCTCGGCATGATCGAAGACGCGGCTGACCAGATGACCGGGTTGCTCGACGGCCTCGGCACCCTGTCCCGCATCCAGGCGGGTCGCTGGGAGCCCGCGCTCCGCGAGGTTGACACTGCCGAGCTGGTCGCGTCGGACGACGAGCGCATCCGCGTGACGGGGAGCGGCGAGCAGATCGAGACCGAGGCCGATGCCGTCGGCAGGGCGTTGCACTCGCTGGCCCTGGCGGCAGTGCGCTACGGACCTGCCGACGCTGTTTCGTGGAGCGTGCGCGGCCGCGAGCTCGAACTGGCCCCGGTGACCGAAGCCGCCGCCCCGGTGCTCACGGGCGAGACGGTGCGCGATCTCGGGTCACTCGTCGCGCGCGCGGTGATCGAGCAACTCGGCGGCGGGCTCGAGCTCGAAGGCGACACGCTGCGCATACAACTCTAGAGACGCTTTGCTTCGACGATCCGCTGCAGGAACTGCTGCGTTCGCGCCTCGCGCGGCGCGGTGAAGATCTCGCTCGGCGATCCCTCCTCGATGATCGTCCCCGCATCGAGAAAGCAGACGCGATCTGCGATGTCACGCGCAAACGACATCTCGTGTGTCGCGAGCACCATCGTCATCCCGCCCGCGGCGAGCTCACCGATGACGGCGAGGACCTCGGCGACGAGTTCCGGGTCGAGTGCGCTCGTCACTTCGTCGAACAACATCAACTCGGGCTGCATCGCGAGTGCACGCACGATCGCGACACGCTGCTGCTGTCCGCCCGAGAGACGATCGGGATACTCGTTGCGCTTGTCGGCGAGACCGAAGCGCTCGAGCAGCGTTGTCGCGCGGTCATCGGCTTCCGCCCTGGAGAGACCGAGTACGTCCCGAGGTGCGAGCGTCACGTTGCGCAGCACCGACATGTGCGGGAAGAGGTTGTACGACTGGAAAACGATGCCGATCCGCCGGCGCACGTCGTTGACGTTGCGTGGTCGCGTGATGTCGACGCCGTCGAGATGGATGCGCCCGGAGTCGATCGGCTCCAGCAGGTTGATGCAGCGAAGAAGCGTCGACTTGCCGGAGCCCGAGGCGCCGATCAGTGCGATCACCTCGTGCTCGCCGACGTTGAGATCGATCCCTTTCAGGACGGTGTGCTTGCCGAACGACTTGACGAGCCGCTCGACCACGAGGGCGTCGCTCATCCGAGCCGCCCCGCCTGGCGAATCCGGCGGTCCCGGGCGACGAGCCAGTCCGTGAAGCGCGCGAGCGGAATCGTCAGCGCCACGAACAGCACTGCCGCCGACAGATACGCCGTGAAGTTGAACGTCGCATTGGTGTCGATCTGTGACTGGTTGAACGCCTCGACCGCCCCGATCGTTGCAACCAGGGCGCTGTCCTTCTGCAGCCCGATGAAGTCGTTCAGCAGCGGCGGGATCACCCGCCTCACCGCCTGCGGGAGGATGACGCGCCGTGTCGTCTGCCAGCGCGACAGCCCGAGTGAGCGCGCCGCGGCCTCCTGGCTCGGGTGCACGGACTCGATCCCGGCGCGATACACCTCGGAGACGTAGGCGCTGTAGATCAGCACGAGCGCGACGATCCCCCAGAACGTCGTCGACGTCGGCACGTGCTTGAGCGCGAGGGCCGGGGCGCCAAAACCGAGCATCGCGATCACGAGGATCGTCGGCAGTCCGCGAAAGACGTCGGCATAGACGATCACGAGCGCGCGAATCGGGAAGAAGACCGGCCCCGGGAGGCTCCGCAACACCGCGAGCAGGAGCGCGAAGGTCAGGATGAAGACCTCCGCGATGCAGAAGATCTTTACGTTCAGCAGAAACGCCCGGGCGATCTCGGGAAACGTCGCTTTGAACTGCGACCAGCTGAGGAACTGCTTGTGGACCTCCGGCCATCCCGGCGCGTGCGTGATCACGTAGCCGAGGACGGTGAAGAAGACGACGGTGCTGAGCAGCGCGATCGCCACGCTCCGGCGGCCGTCGCCGCCGGAGCGCAGTGAGTCGAGCACGCGCGAGCGCCGGCCTACTTCAAGATCGGCGCGCCGGTCGCCTTCGCCAGCCACAGCTGCTGCAGCTTCTTCAGGGTCCCGTTCGTGCGCAACGTCGTGATCGCCTTGTTGACACACGACGTGAGCGGGTTGTGTTTCGCGAGGACGACGCCGAAGCGATCGGTCGACGAGCCCGCCGCATTCTCGAACTGGCCGAGGATCTTGCTCTTCGGCACCTGAACCGCGGTCACGTAGAAGGCCGTGGGCAGATCGACGACGAGGCCGTCGATCTGCTTGTTCTTCAACGCGAATACCGCACCCGCATTCGTCGGGTAGACGGCCGGCGTCTGTGTCGGCTTGATGCGGCTCGTGATGAACTGGTAGCTCGTCGTCCCGAGTTGCGCACCGAGCTTGAACGAGGCGAGGCCCGCGATCGAGTGGACCGAGGCGATTTTCGTGCCCTTGTTGACGACGATCGCCTGATTCACGTCGTAGTAGGAGACGCTGAAGTCGACGACCTTGGCCCGCGCGGGCGTGTACGAGATCTGGTTGATGTCGAAGTCGAAGGACTTCTTGCCCGGAGCGAACGCCTTGTTGAAGGGGATGTAGGTCCACTTCACCTGGCTCTTCGAGTAGCCGAGCTTCGAGGCGATCGCGTACGCGACGGCCGACTCGTAGCCCTTGCCTGTCGACGGGTCGTTGATCTTCCACTTCGACGACTTCGTGCCGCCCGCGTACCACGGTGGATAGGCCGGGTTGTCCGTCCCGATTGTGAGCTCACCGCTCGAAACGGTCGGGCAGGACGCCGAGGCCGCTGAGATCGCCGCAGTGCCGCGGGCCGCTGCCGAGGCGAAAGCGGCGATCGTCGCGAGCGCTGCGAGGGAGAGGAGGGAGAGCGTGCGTCTGGACATAGGTTTGCTTGCCTTTCGCCGAAAGAGTCGCGAGAAAGGTCAGCCTATCTGGCGTGCGAGCCACTCCTGGTAGGCGACGAGCAGCGGCTCGCTGCCGGCGAGGAGCCGCCCGTGGTCGAGCATCCCGGATGCCATTCCGCGCTGCACCGACTCGACGAGCGCCGTGTCTTCCTTCCCGATCTGGTCGTCGAAGGCGAAGAACTCGTCGCGCCAGGCGGGGTCGACGTCAGGTGCAAAGAAGTAGTCGAGGTAACGCTCGGTGCGCCCCGGCGCACTCGGCGCGATCGGCCCGATCGACAGGTTCGGCGGCCCAGGGAAGACGTTCAACCCGGTGTTCGGGTACAGCAGGTGAAACTGACCACGCTCGCCGGTCAGCTTCGCCGTCGCAAACTGCGCGCCGAAGGTCGGATGGGCTTCGAGCAGGTAGCGGTCGGGGTGCACGTCGACCTCGTCGCTGAAGCCCGGATGCGCGGTGGGACAGTGGTAACACTCGAGGAAGTTCTCGACGACGATCTTCCAGTTTGCGTTGGCGCCGAACTCGACGCGCGAATGGAACACGAGCAGGTCGAGGTCGAGGTCGCGCGCGAGGATTTTCGGCAGGTCGCCCAGGTGCTCCTCGAGCGTCACCGCCTCGGGATCAGGGTTCACGAACAGGAACGGACCCCACACACCGACGCTCGCCGGCAGGAGCGACCACTCGTTGCAGTCGAAGCTCGGCTCGCGCTCTGAACGGGGTGCGGTGCGAAGCGTCCCGTCGAGGTCGTACGTCCAGGCGTGGTAGTGGCACTGAATCGTGGCCCGCCGGCCGCTTCCTTCGGTCAGCACCGATCCGCGGTGGCGACAGACGTTGACGAACGCGCGCAGTTCGCCCGCGTTGTCGCGTGTCGACGAGGATCGGTACGCCGCCGGCGTCCGTCGCGAGGAACGAGCCGGGCTCGGTGACCTCGTCTGCGCGCCCGGCGTACTGCCACGATCGCGCAAACACCCGCGCTCGCTCGCGGCGCAGCGCCTCCTCGTCGGAGTACCAGGCAAACGGAAGCGTCAGGGGGGAGGCGGTCCCAGACAGGCCTCGATGCTAGACCAGGGCTGGGCCCGGCCGAAGCCGGGCCCAGCGCCTGCAAGTGCCTAATGAAGGGGCGGTATCGTCGCGAGCGCCTTGAGGAGCCTCGCGTTCGGGGAGCCCCAGCCGGTCGCGGCATCCCAGCCCGTGCCGGCGTCGTAGCCCGGCACAGACGTCTCGAGGTCGGCGTTGCTGCCGATCGTCACGTCGTGGAAGAACCCTGCCCGCGGTGCGCCGAGCAGGTACAGGTAGGGGTTCAGGAAGCCGAGCGGATGGTGCGCACGCTGGTCCACGTCGGCGACCACCCCTGCCAGTTGCGGCGAGCCTTCGCTCGTCCCGCCGATGAAGTACCAGCCGCGCTGGCTCGGGTCGCCGAGGAACCCGTTGTACGTCAGGATCCCCTGGCACGGGTCGGCGAGCCAGGAGACGTCCGGCACGCCGCGGTGGCCTGCCAGCATCGACTGCGTCGACGAGGAGAGGATCAGCCGCTGGTACCCCGGCTCGGAGAAGTGCTGGCTGATGCCGCCTCCGCCCGCTCCGCAGTAGCCGAACGGCCCGAGCGGCTCGCCCCAGACCGTTTCGTACTGGTACTTGCCGTTCAGATCCGCATACAGGCTCGTGCCGCCGACAGAGGTCACCCACGGCGACGACGCCGGATACCCGACGACGGGGAACGGGTAGGGGTTCAAGTTCTCGTCGACGTCCGAGCTCCCGTCGTCGCCCGAGGAGGCGAGCACGGTGACGTGCTGAGCTGCCGCCCGCTGGTAGAGAGCCTCGAACGTGTCGAAGACCTGCTGCCCTGCGGTCGAGAAGAGCGTGTTCTCGGTCGCGCCCCAGCTCTGCGAGAGGACCTGGCCGAGGTGGTTGTCGAGCGCGTACTTGATCAACGAGGCGAACTCGGGCATCCCCGTGACGCCCTCGGTCTCGCTGACGGGGCTCGTCAACAGGACGATCGCTGCGTCGGGCGCCATTGCATGCGCCCACTCGACGTCGAGCGTCGTCTCGAACGCCCAGCCGACCATGTCGTCGTTCGTGGGGTCGAACGGGACGGTGCCGAGCGGCGAGAGAATCTGCAGCGAGTTGAGCGGCGGCAACCCGTACCCGGCGTCGAACGCTGCGACGTCGGCGGCGAGCGTCGGGCTCCCGAACGAGTCGATGATCACGATCGTCTGGCCGGCCCCCGTGCCGCCGCTGTTCAGGAGTGTGTCGACGCCGTAGGCGTGCTGGACTTCCTGCGGGCTGTAGCAGGGTGCGTTGTCGAACTCCTCCCGGCACGTCGCGTCGGTCGGCGGTGAGTCGCCCGACTTGATGAAGTGGGCGTGGAGCCCGCCACGTGACACTGCGAGCGCACCTGTGTGTGCAACTGAGCGGTGCGGCGTCGCGCTCCCGCCGAAGACGAACGCCACGGCACCGGCGAGGACGATCCCCGCGATGAACCTGCCTTTCATACGCCTGCTCCCCTTCCTCATGGCCTTGGCCAGCCGAGTGCATGGCCGACGCCGACCCTACGCCCGCGCATTCCTGCGTTCAAGCGTCGCTAAGCTCGAGCGATGATTCGCGTCTGCGTGGCCGGCATCACCGGCTGGACGGGGAGCGCGGTCGCCGAGGCGCTCGAGGCCGCGGACGACCTGGCGCTCGTCTCCGGCGTGTCGCGCTCCGATCCCGGTCACTTCTCTTCCGTGGAGGAGGCGCTGGACGCCACCGAGGCCGACGTGCTCGTCGACTACACCCACGCGGCGGTGGTCAGGCACAACGTCCTCGCCGCCGTCGATCGCGGCGTCGGAGTCGTCGTCGGCTCGAGCGGCCTCGGGGCGTCGGACTACGACGAGATCGATGCTGCGGCGGAGGCTCGCGGCGTCGGGGTGATCGCGGCCGGGAACTTCTCGGTCACTGCTGCTCTCGTTCTCCGCTTCGCGATGGAAGCCGCGCGGCACCTGGGTGCGTGGGAAGTGATCGACTACGCGAGCGCGAAGAAGCCCGATGCGCCGAGCGGCACGGCGCGCGAGCTCGCGGAGCGTCTCGATGGTGTGGGATCGCCGGCGATCGGCGTGCCGGTCGCCGACATTCTGGGCGCACCCGAGGCTCGCGGTGCTGCCATTGCAGGGACGCAGGTGCACTCGCTCCGCCTACCGAGCTTCACGGTGTCGACGGAGGTCGTCTTCGCCGCGCCGGGGGAGCGCCTGTCATTGCGCCACGACGCGGGGGAGAGCGCAGCGCCCTACGTCGCGGGCACGCTGCTCGCGATTCGCGCGGTCCAGGGGCACGTCGGCCTGACGCGCGGGCTCGACCAGCTGCTCTAGCTGTTCGCTGCAGGCGCCTGCGGAACAGCGAGCCGGCAGTGCGGCAGTTGCTGCTCGGCGAGCCGCAGCAACAGCGAGTGAAAGCGCTCACGCTCGGCGGGGTCGAGCGGCGCGAAGAACTCGTTTTCGAGACGCAGTGACAGCGTGCGCAGCTGGCGCAGCGTCTTGCGCCCGGCCGGGGTCATCTGCACGACATGCCGGCGACGGTCGTTCGGATCGCGGCGGCGCTCCACGAGGCCGGCTTCCTCGAGCTCATCGAGGAGTCCGACGAGCTGACCCTTGTCGTAGCCGAGCGCATCGGCGATCGCGCCCTGGGTCTCGCGCGAGCCCTCGTCGAGGACGGCGAGGATCGCGTGGTGGTACGGGTGCAGCCCGAGCTCCTCGTACGCCCGGAACGACCCTTCCTTGGCGGTCATGCCGAGCCGCTTCAACAGGAACAGCGACGACGAGACGAGCTCGTCGGGGAACCGCGGTCCAAGGGGTTTCACGGTGGTGTCGGTCATGGGAACAAGTGTAGCGCGACTATCGTTCGTTGTGTATACTGTTGTCAAGCTCAACAATCAGGGAGATCAATTAGTGAAGTTTGCTACGAACACCACGTTTCGCCCTTGGAGTGCACTTGCTCTGATCGTCACTGCCCAGTTCATGGTCATTCTCGACGTGGCCATCGTGAACGTTGCGCTGCCGTCGATCAAGCAGGATCTCGGCTTTTCGCAGACGAGCCTGCAGTGGGTCATCTCCGCTTACGCCATCTTCTTCGGCGGCACGCTGCTGCTCGGCGGCCGTCTCGCCGACCTGCTCGGCCGGCGCCGGCTCTTCATCGGCGGCCTGCTCCTCTTCGCCGCCAGTTCGCTGCTCTGCGGCCTCGCCTGGTCGGAGGGCTCGCTGATCGCGTTCCGCGGGCTGCAGGGGCTCGGCGGCGCATTGCTCGCGCCAGCCGCGCTGTCTTTGCTCATGACCTCGTTCGCCGAGGGCCGCGACCGCAACCTCGCGCTCGGCATCTACGGTGCCGCGTCCGGTAGCGGTGCGGCGGCGGGCGTCCTGCTCGGTGGCGTGCTGACGAGCTACCTCAGCTGGACCTGGATCTTCTTCGTGAACGTCCCGGTGGGCGTGGCTGCAGCGCTGCTCGCGCCGATGCTTCTGCGCGAGAGCCGGCCCGACCTTGGGCACCGCCACTTCGACGTGGCCGGCGCCGCAACCGTCACCGGCGGTCTCATGCTCCTTGTCTACACGCTGACGCGCGCGACGACGGACGGCTGGGGCTCGACTGGGGTGTTGACACTGCTCGGTGGCTCGGTCGCGCTGCTCGCTGCGTTCGTCGCGGTCGAGCTTCGCTCGCCGTGGCCGCTCCTGCCGATGCGCATCTTCCGCTCGCGGACGCTCGCAGCGGCGAACGTGACCATGGCGATCGTCGGTGCCGTTGCGTTCTCCGAGTTCTTCGTGCTGACGCTGTACGTGCAGGACGTCCTTCACTACAGCGCGGTTCAGAGCGGAGTGGCGTTCGTCGCATTCGCTGGGACGGTCGTCGTGATCTCGAATGTCGCGCAGCTCATCGTCGGACGGATCGGTGTTCGCGCAACGTTGACCATCGGTCTGCTCGTCTCCGCGACCTCGGTGGCGCTGCTGACGCGTCTGCCGGTGCACGGGCACTACTTCTGGGATCTGTTCCCGGGGTTCGTGCTCGGCGGCGCCGGGATGGGACTGTCCTTCGTCCCGGTGACGATCGCGAGCCTGCAGGGCGTGCATCGCTCGGATGCCGGGGTCGCGTCCGGCCTCGTGAACACGAGCCGTCAGATCGGCGGTGCGATCGGCATCGCTGCGATCAGCGCGGTTGCGGAGACATCGAGTCGTCACTTCGGTGTGGCCGGCAGCGCTGCGTCACTCGATCACGGCTTCCAGACCGGGCTGTACGTCCTGACCGGGCTGCTCGTTGCGGGCGCGCTCGTTGCGATCGTCGGCATCAAGCCTGCGGCGGCGCACGTCGAGGAGCCGGAGCAGTTTGACCGGCTTCCGCTCAGCGAGGCCGCGTAGCACCGATGAGTTCGAGCTTCCTCGCTCGTCTGTACGTTCAGCAAAGACGAGCGAGGAGGCTCAGGTGTCAAAGTTGAACCTTTCCAAAGTTGGACGCGTGTGTGTCACCGTCGCGGACACCGACCGCGCGATCGACTTCTATGTCGGCACGCTCGGGTTCGAGAAGGTCGTCGACGTTCCGATGGGCGACGCAGGGCGTTGGGTCGAGGTGCAGCTGCCTGGCACCGAGACGACGATTGCGCTCGCGCCGCCGCCGCAGGGCTCGACCGCAGGCGGGAGTCAAACGGGGATCTGCCTCGACACGTCGGATGTCGACGCTGATCACGCGTCGCTCAAGTCGGACGGTGTCGACGTCGACGCCGAGGTCGCCCGCTACGGCGACCCGGTGCCGCCGATGTTCTGGCTGCGAGACCCGGACGGGAACTCGCTGATCGTCGTCCAGCCGTTGGACTAGAGACGTGATCCTCTGAGGGCGCGTGCTGCGGCGCGCGCCCTCAGATCGTGCTGGCCACTAGCGCGCGTGGAGCGGGACGGTGAAGCGCAGCGTGTGCCCGTGCGGCGCGAAACGCGTCTCGCCGTCGACCATGCCGGTGACGACCTCGAAGGTCAACGTTCCTTCGTCGCGTCGCTGCCGGATGTAGCTGGAGAGCTCGGAGACGCTTCCGACGAGACTGAACACCGCTGCTCGCACGGCGCCCACACCCGGCTTGCCGTCGGTCCATTCGAGGCGCACTTCGTAGCAGCCGTCGCCGGACGTCTGCGCGTCGACCAGCCGGAGCGGCAACGATCGGCAGGCGCTCTCGAGATGGGGGAGAAGGTGAAGCTCGGGCTGCTCGGTGACCCAGTTCGGGCGGCGCATTGCCTCGGTCAGCTCACGAGCGCCCTCCAGAAACGACGCGGCATCGGCGACGCCTTCACCGACTTCGTCGCCGTCCCAACGAAGATCTGGCACCGCTCAGCCGTTGTCGACGATCTCAGCGACTTCGACGAACGACACGGTCGGCTTCACCCCGTACAACCCGGTGACCCGCTCGACGAGGGCGTCGTTGAAGAAGCCGCGCGCTGCCTCTTCCGACGTCCACAGATACACGTTCGTCGCGCGGCGCCTGTCGGCATCGACGGTGAACGTTTTCTGACGTAGCCCGGGCATGCCTTCGAAGGTCTGCCGTGCCTTGTGCGCGATGCCCTCGATGCGCGCCGCGTCGAAGTCGTCACCGAACTGGAACTCGACAAACACTCCCTGCATCGCTGGCCTCCTCGAGACTCGGTCGCCGCGCCGATCCTACGCCCCCGTCAGAGACGAGCGCGATCAGCTGGCGAGCAGCGAACCGGATGAGCTCGCGACGAGCGTGGCTTCGCGGCCCGTCGAGTGGCACTGCCTGCAGCGCGCTTCGTACGAGTCGAGGGCGCCGACCTGGATCGTCTCGCCGTCGAACGGCGCCGGCTCGCCGTTGACGAGTCGCTGCGTCATCGTTGCCGGACCGCCGCAGCGATGGCACACAGCCTCGATCTTGTCGACGAACTCAGCGACGCAGAGGAGGGTCGGCATCGAGCCGAAGGGCAGTCCGCGGAAGTCTTGCGCCAGCCCCGCCGCCACGACGCGCGCGCCGTCGCGGACGAGCGCGTCGATCGCCTCGACGATCCCGTCGTCGAAGAACTGCACCTCGTCGATGCCCACCGCGTCGTAGCCGGACGCGAGCCGCCGAACCTCGTCACTCGACTCTGCCGTCACCGCCCGCATCTTCGCGCCCGCGTGCGAAACGACATGACCTACGTCGTAGCGGTCGTCGATCAGCGGCTTCACGATCAGCGCACGCTGTCCGGCGATCTCGGCGCGGCGCAGACGCCGGATCAACTCCTCGCTCTTACCGCTGAACATCGGCCCGCACACGACTTCGAGCCAGCCGCCTGCGTGTGGCTGCGTCCGAATCATGGGGCGGGAGCCTAACCGGGCCGCCAGACGTACACGTTCGTCTCGTACTCGTCGAAGCCGAGCCGCCGGTAGAGACGGTTCGCCGCATCGCGTCCCGAGCGCGCTGTCAGGTGCACCGTGAGTGCGCCGCTCTCGGTCGCGACCCGCATCGCCTCCTCCGTCAGCGCGGCGGCGACGCCGCGGCCGCGCGCGGACTCGTCGACGACCACATCGTGGATCCAGCCGCGTAACCCGGTCGGCACGCGGTAGAGGACGAGCGTCAGCATCCCGAGCACCTCGGCGTTCTCGCGCGCGACGAGCAACTTCGTGCTCGGCTCCGCGACGATCGACTGCAGCTCCGCCAGCCCAGGCGGCGTACGCGTGGGCGAAAGCTGCGGCACGAGCCGGGCGATTGCAGCGACGAGCTCGTGGTCGGCAGCGATGACATGTTCGACCTGCATCACTTGAGGAGGCGCGACATTCTGCGGTCCTTCAGCACACGGCCTTCGGTCTGGCACTGCGGGCAGTAGTAGATCGTGTGCTCCTCGAAGTCGACCCGCGCGATCGGTGTCCCGCAACGCTCGCACGGTCGGCCGAGCTTGTCGTGCACGCGATACGTCTTCTCGTCGTTGGCACCCGCCAGCCGCAGCTCGAGGCCGCGCTCCATCTCGTCGTTGATCGCCGTCGCGAGCCGTTCGGTCTCCTCGGCGTCGACCTGCGTCGAGAGCGCGTAGGGCGAGAGTCGCGCACTCCAGAGAATCTCGTTCGCCCAGGCACGACCGATCCCGGAGATGAGGCGTTGGTCGCGAAGCAGCGAGTGCAGCCGTCGGGAGTCCGACGCGAGGATTCGCGCGACGTCCTCGACGGTGAGCTCGTTTGCCTCCGGGCCGAGGTGCGCGAGCTCCTGCTGCGCCGCGTCGGGCCGCAGGAGCCACACGCCTGCGCGCTTCTTCGACCCGGCCTCAGTCAGCTGCAGCTCGCCGCCGTCCGCGAAGCGGAGTCTGAAGACGGGCGTCTTTGCGCCCTTGCCCCCCTGCGGCACATACTTCAGCCGTCCTGCGCTCATCAGATGGACGAGCAGCACGAGCTCATCACCGTCGGTCGGGAGCAGAAACCGCTTTGCCCGCCGCTCGACGCCGCGGAAGCCCTCGCCCTCGAGCGCGTTCAGCGGTGGGTCGAACGTCTTCAGCGTCGCGATGTGCGCGGGGCCTGCATGCTCGACCGGCGACCGCTTGACGAGCGGGTCGAGCTGACGGCGCCACGCTTCGACCTCGGGTAGTTCAGGCAACTAACTAGGCTCCAGCGTCGGTGGACGCCATCAGGGTAACCGTGCGCCGGGGAGACGTCGTCGAGGCGACCCACCGCGTGCACGTCGCGACGACCGAGGGCCACGTGTGGGGTGATGCGACGCTCGCGTTCTTCCTGCGCTCGTCGGCGAAGCCGGTGCAGGCGATTCCCTTCGCCGAGGGTTACGACGACCTCGACGACGACGAGATCGCGATCGCCTGCGCGTCGCATCACGCCGAGCCGGCGCAGCTCACCGCCGTGCGCAAGGTGCTCGCGCGGGCCGGCGCGACCGTCGACGATCTCGAGAACGGGCTGCAGGAGGGGCGGCCCGACGGGAAGCTCGGGCACAACTGCTCGGGGAAGCACGCCGGGATGCTCGCTGCCTGCCGAGCCAACGACTGGCCGTTGCATCCCTACCGCGACCCGGAACACCCGTTGCAGGTGCGGATCGCGGAGCTCGTCGGCGCGGCTGACGAGCGTGCGATCGACGGCTGCGGGGTACCGACATTCGCGACGACGCTCGCGGATGCGGCAGCGTTTCTCACGCGCACCCCACAGCGCGTTCGGGTTGCGATGCGAGCGCGGCCGGAGCTCGTCGGTGCGTCGAGCGGGGCGCCCGACACGGAGCTCATGCGGCTCCGCGACGGCTGGATCGCGAAAGGCGGGGCGGAAGGCCTCTTCTGCGCCGCGCACGAGGATGGCCGTGGCATCGCCCTCAAGGCTGAGGACGGGGGGTACCGGCCGATTGGCCCCGCGCTCGCCCACGTTCTGGGGATTGAGGAGCTGCGCGAGACGCCGATTGTCAACAGCAGGGGTGAGACCGTGGGAGTGATAAAGGTGGAAACGACGTGAAGGTCTTCATCGTCAGTGACATGGAGGGCGTCTCGGGCATCGTCCGGTGGCAGCAGGTGACCGGCGGCCACGCGATGTACGAGGAGGGCCGCAAGCTCTATACCGGCGAGATCAACGCGGCCGTTCGCGGGGCGCGTCGCGCGGGGGCCACCGAGGTCGTCGTCATGGACTGCCACGGCGCAGGCGAAGGCTGGTCGTTCAACTCGCTGATCCCTGAGGAGCTCGATTCGAGCTGTGAGTACGTCGTACAGAACCAGTGGACCGAGTACACCGAGTACCTCGAGGGCGGCGTCGATGCGGCTCTGTTCGTCGGGATGCACGCGATGGCGGGAACGCCCGACGGCGTGCTCGCGCACACGGTCAGCGGCTCGTCCTGGTGGCGGCTTCGCTTCAACGGCGTCGAGGTCGGCGAGACGGGGATCAACGCTGCGCTTTGCGGCGCATGGGGCTGCCCTGTGCTGCTCGTCACCGGCGACGAGGCGTCGTGCCGCGAAGGGACAGCGCTCCTTGGCGACGGCTTGACGACGGTCGCGGTGAAGAAGGGCCTCGGCCGCTTCAGCGCGCGGCAACTGCCGGGGCCGAAGGCACGTGAATTGATCGAGGACGGCGCGCGTCGCGCGCTCGGCGATCTCACGACGGTCGCGCCGTACGTCCTTCCCTCGCCCTGCGAGATCGTCGTCGACTTCAACACCTCCGAACCGGTCGAGCGCTACCGGCATCGGCCGGAGGTCGAGATCACGGGCTCGCGGCAGCTCACGTCGCGCGCAGACGACTGGTGGACGGCCTGGCGGCAGTTCTACTTTTAGGCCGGCGAGTCGCGCTGGTCGCGCTCGCCGTTCTCGCGCTCGCGACGGTTCCGCGCGCGGGAGCGGGGCCGGCTGCCGCGTTGCCGCCGCTTCCCGCGCACTGGCCGAAGACGCTCCAGATCGGCATGGCGGACGACCCGGGCGGGGCGGCGGCGCTGCGCAAGGCTCTGCCGTTCGGCATGCGCTACCAGTATCTCGCCGGCGGCGTGAACACCGGCAGCGGCTGGTCGACGTGGAACCCGAACGGCACGTTCGCATCGATGTACGTCCAGGATTCGTGGTCGCACGGTGTACTGCCCGTGCTGACGTACTACATGCTGCTGCAGTCGAAACCCGGCGGCGGCGACGAGGCGCACGCCGACATCGGCAACCTGCAGAACGCGCAGACGATGGTCGCCTACTGGCAGGACGTGACGCTGCTCTTCCAGCGCATCCATGGCTCGAAGCCGGTCGTCGTCCACATCGAGCCGGATCTGTGGGGCTACCTCGAGCAGGCGGGTGACGTCTCGCTCGCGTCGGCCTTTGCGCAGAAGTGGATCGCACTGCGCGACAAGCTCGCGCCGAACGTGATCCTCGCCTACCACATGAGCGGCTGGGGTACGAAGCACGACATCGTCTACGAGAAGCCGTCCGACGCCGTCGTGCGTGCGTACGCCGCGCAGTCTGCTGCGTTCTACAACTCGCTGCACGCGCACTTCGACATCGCCTTCGAGGATTTCTCCGATCGCGACGCCGGGTTCTACGCGAAGCAGGAAGGCAATCCGAAGACGTGGTTCACGCCCGCCGACTTCCGTCGCCATCTGCTCTATGCACAGACGTTCGTGCGCCTCGCACACGTTCGCATGGTGGCGTGGCAGATCCCGCTCGGGAACACCGTGATGCGGTCGATGAACAACACGTGGGATCACTTCCAGGACAACCGTGTGCAATGGATTCTCGGTCCGAGCTCGCGGGCACACCTGCGCGCGTACGTCGCGGCTGGGTTCGCAGGGTTCCTCTTCGGTCGCGGCGCCGACGGCGCCACGTGTGCATGTGACGCGGCGAAGGACGGGATCACGAACCCGCCTCCGATCAACGGCAACACGCGCCCGTCCCTCTCGGCCGACGACGATGGCGGTTACTTCAAGGCGCAGGCGCGTGCGTACTACAAGGCGGGCGCGCTCCCACTGCCCGGCTCGTAACAGTCTGTTACAAGCTTCGACATGGCCAAACCGACCGTCGTCGCCTGCCTCGGCGACTCGATCACCGAAGGCTCGCCCTACTGGGACTCGCGCCGCGAGGCCGGCGACCCCGAGGGGCAGTGGCAGCACTGGGCCGCACTTCTCCACCCCGAGTTGCGCTTCCGCAACCACGGCATTTGGGGCGAGCGCACCGACGAGATCGCCACGCGCTTCGACGCCGCCGTCGACGGCGCGGACGTGCTGATCGTCCAGGGCGGGATCAACGACATCGCACAGGGTCGGCCGATCGAGCCCGCCGCCGCGAACCTCCGCGCGCTCGTCGAGCGCGGGCTCTCGCTCGGGCTGCCGGTCGCCGTCTGCGACGTGCTCCCGTGGAACAACGGCTGGCCGCGCGCCGAGCCGGCGATCCGCGCGCTGAACACGCTGATCGCCGGCTTCGGCGTCCCGGTGCTCCCGTTCCACGACACGCTCGAGGACGCCGATCTGCCCGGGCGGATGAAACCCGAATGGTGCAACGAGGACGGCGATCACCCGTCCATCGCCGGGTACCGCCGGCTCGGCGAATCCGCCTTCCGGCTGCCCTGACTCATCCGCACGGAGGACGCCGCAGCGCTGGCGCGCGGTTAGCGTGCGGGCATGGCCGTCCTCGCTGTGCGCGGGATCGCGAAGAGCTTCGGCTCGCGCCAGATCCTCGACGGGCTCGATCTCGACGTCGAGGCCGGCGTCCGCATGGGCGTGATCGGCCCGAACGGTGGCGGCAAGTCGACCCTGCTGCGCATCCTCGCCGGCGAGGAGACCGCCGATGCCGGCGAGGTGACGCGCCGTCGCGGCCTCGTGGTCGCGTATCTCCCTCAGCAGCCCGAGGGCGACGACCGCAACGCGGGCGCGACGCTGCGCAGCGCGCGACCGGACCTCGACGAGCTCGAGCGTGAGCTACGGCTCATCGAGCAAGGCCTCGCAGCCTCGAGCGACGATCTCGACCGCATGGCACGGCTGCTCCGGCGCCAGGAGGAGACGCTCGGCCGCTGGACAACCGCTGGAGGGCCCGGCTTCGACGGCCGCGCACGTGCGCTCTTGCTCGACGTCGGTCTCGACGACGACGAGCTCGCGAAACCGACCCGCGTCCTCTCCGGCGGACAGCGAAAGCTCGTCGGGCTCGCCGCCTGCCTGCTGCGCGACCCGGACGTGCTGCTCCTGGACGAGCCCGAAGCGCATATCGACGTCGAAGGACGCGAACGGCTCGAAGTCCTGATGCGCTCGTTCGACGGTGCCGTCGTCGCCGTTTCACACGACCGCTATCTGCTCGACGAGACCGTCGGGCACATCGCCGAGCTCGCCGGCGGGCGCATCCGCATGTGGCCGGGCAACTACTCGGCGTACACCGTCGCCCGCGAGCTCGAGCTGCATCGGCAGCAGCAGCTCTTCGTGACGCAGCAGAAGGAGATCGCAAGGCTCGAGGAGGCGATCCGACGCTTCGAGGACTGGGCGCGGCGCGTTCCCGACGAGCGCCACATCAAGCAGGCGCGGAACAAACAGCGTCAGATCGACCGCATGGAGAAGGTCGACCGGCCCGTCCTCGAGCGGCGCAAGATCGCGCTCGAGCTGCGGCCGCACCTCCGTGGTGGCGAGCGCGTCGTCGAGCTCGCGGACGTCGGAATCGAGCTCGGCGGCAACCCGGTCCTCCTGGGCGTCGACCTCACCGTTCTGCGTGGCGAGCGCGTCGGTGTCGTCGGCGAGAACGGCGCAGGCAAATCCGTCCTGCTTCGCCTGCTCGCCGGCGAGCTCGACCCCGAGCTGGGCGAGCGCAAGGCGGGACCGTCGATCAAATTCGGCCGGCTCGCACAGGATCGCCGGCCCGACGACCCGAAGGCCACGCCGCTGCAGCTCGTGCGGCGTACCGCGCCGATCTCGGAAGGCGAGGCCGTTTCGCGGCTGATGAAGTTTCTGTTCGACTACGAGCAGGTGCGGCGGCCGCTCGACACGCTCTCCGGTGGCGAGTGGACGCGGCTGCAGTTGCTCCTGCTGATGCTCGAAGGCGCCAACTGCCTGCTGCTCGACGAACCGACGAACCATCTCGACATCGAGTCCGTCGAGATGCTCGAGGGCGCCCTCGAGTCGTTCGACGGTACGGCGATCTTCGTCTCGCACGACCGGTACTTCCTCGACCGCATCGCCGACCGTATCGTCGAGGTCGCGGACGGCGCGGTGCGCTCCTACGAGGGCGGCTGGTCGACCTGGCGCGAGCGGCGGCTCGTCGCGGCCTAGCTACGACGCGGCGGCGCGCAGCGCCGGGCGCTCGTCCGCGGCGTGCCGGTCGGTGATGTCGATCAGGTAGCCCTGCAACATCGTCGGCCGGTACTCCTGGTCGCGAATTGCAACCGTTTCGTCGATCACCCAGACCAGGCTTCCGTCCGCCGCGAGCAGCCGATACTCGAGTCGGAACGTGTCGCCCGTCGCATGGGTGCGCTCGACCTCGGCCTGCACTCGCTCGCGGTCGTCGGGATGCACGACGCTGAGGAAGAAGTCTGGCTCCAGCCATTGCGAGACCGGATAGCCGAGCATCGCCTCGATCTGCGGGCTCATGTACACGGTCTGCAGAGGCAGCCCGACCGAGTTGATGTACGTCGCGAGCGGAAGCTGCTCGACGAGCGTGCGGTACTTCGCCTCGGCCTGGCGCAGCCGCTCCTCGCGGTCGCGCCACTTCGTGACGTCGCGGATCGACACGGCGAAGAGCAGAGGGCCCGGCACGTCGACGCGCGTGATCGCGGCTTCTGCCGGGAACGTGCGGCGGTCCGAGCGAAGCGCGTTGATCTCGAGCCGTGCGCCGAGCAACGGCCCGCTGCCGCTCGCGAGGACATCTGCGAGGTCGGGGCGGTGCTCGGGTGCTACAGCGAGTTCGAGGAACGCCTTGCCCACGACCTCGGGGCGCGTCCATCCGAACGTCTCTTCGGTCGCCGGGTTCACCTCGACGATCAACCCTTCGTGGTCGACGACGATCAGACAGTCGAGCGCGGTGCGCAGGATCGCGTCTTTCCGTCCTTCGCTCGCGGCCAGCATCCGCTCGGACCGTTTACGCGCCGTCACGTCCATCATCGTCGCGATCACGCCGACGACGTTCCCGTGCGCGTCGCGGATCGGTCCCGCCGATGTATTGACATCGATCAGCGAGCCGTCACGGTGCAGCCTGCGAAGGTCGAGGTCGGTCATCGTCTCGCCCTCGGCGATCCGCGCGATGTTGCCGAGAAAGAAGTCCAGCTGGTCGTCCGCAACGATCGGACTGACGCGGCCGATCGTTTCGCCGGCCGTCCAGCCGAAGATGTGCGTCGCCCCGTCGTTCCACGAACGCACGCGACCCTCGAGGTCGAAGTCGACGATCGCGGTCGGCGATGCGTCGATCAGCGCGCGGTGGTATTGGGCCGCGGTCTGGATCCGCTCGAACTGCGCTGCCTGCTCGAGCGCGGTCGTCGCCTGGTTCGCGAAGGCACGCATGATCTTCAACCGCTCGGCGTCCGGCAGCAGCCGATCGACGGGATCGTCCGCCCAGATGTACCCGATGCGCCCGCCGCGACGGTCGTGCAGCGGGACGAAGAGCCAATGGTTCTGCCACGCGAGCGGTCCGCGACCATCCCGTTGCGAGAAGTAGCCGGTGGCGCGCTCCGGCAACGCCGCGCGCGCGGAGGCATGGTCGATGACGAAGCAGCCGTTCAGCTCGTGCTCGGGCTGCAGCAGCCGCTCGAGTTGATCGGCGGTGAGAGGGTCGCCGATGTTCTCACCGTCAGCGAAACCCATCTGCGCAGCGGTCTCATGCACGCCGTCGGGCGTGAGCAGCTGGACAGCGACCTTCTCGAAGCCGAGCGCCTCGCCGATCGCTCCGCAGACGCGCGTCAGCAACTCAGTCGCGTCCCAGGTCTCGTTCAAATGCGTCGATACGTCGAGCAGCCGCTCGAGCGCCTCGCGGTTCGCTTGCGCGCGGGCAGTCTCCTGCGCCGCCTCGACTGCGAGCGCCGCATGCTCGGACACCGCGACCAGCACGTCGATCTCGTCACCGCTCGGTTTGCGTCCGGAAATCGGCTCGTCGACGGAGAGCACGCCGAGCAGCGAGCCGTCCGCACCGCGCAGCGGCGCGAACAGCGCGTCGTCCGGGTGCCACAGCGACGGGTCGTCGGGCACCGGCACGTCGGGGGTGTACGTCGAGCCGCCGAGCTGGTCCCAGTCGAACTCACCGGCGGGGACGACGTACGCGCCGCGCTGCAGGAAGCGCTGGTCGAGGAGCGGCACCCACTCATCGACACCGCTCACCTGTCCGAGGAGCATCTCGCGTGCCTCTTCGCTCCCGTACACGGTCATGACGATGAAGTCGTCCCATTCGCGGCGGTAGAGATTGACGACCACCGTGCGGTAGCCGAGCGAGTCCGAGACCGTGCGGGCGATCGCGCCGAGGAGCTCCGGAAGCTCCTCGCCGGTGCGCACGAGGCGCGTGACCTCGAGCAGGCCGCGCAGCCTGGAGAAGATCGTTGATTGCCGCAGGTCGACCGATGCCACTTCAGAAACAGGATCGGCGCCCTGAGAGCGGCCGTCACTCCCCTGTTAGAGGGACACCGGACGGCTTACAGGGTCACCTGGGTGTCCGCCTGCTCGATCACGAGCGGATCGTGGGTCGCGCAGACGACGGCGGCGCTCGTTTCCCGGGCCAGGCGGCGGAGGAGGATCGCCACGGCGATCGCGTTTGCCCCGTCGAGCCTCGATGTCGGCTCGTCGGCCAGGAGGATCGCCGGCCGGGCGGCGACAGCCCTCGCGATCGCCACGCGGGCGCGCTCGCCGTGCGACAGCCGGGCCACGCGCTGCGAGGTGCGCTCCGACAGCCCGACCGCCTCGAGCGCCGCGAGCGCGGCCGGCCGTGTCTCGTCGATTCCGCGCAGCGCGAGCGCGAGCTCGACGTTCTCGAGAGCGGAGAGGTGGGGCACGAGGCCCGCCTGCTGGCCGACGTAGGCGATCTTGGCGCGGCGCAGAGCGGCGCGCTCCGTGCGGTCGAGACGCGTCAGCTCTCGGCCGTCCACGACGATCGAGCCGGCATCCGGCAGCTCGAGGCCCGCGAGCAGGTGCAGCAGAGTCGTCTTGCCGGAACCGGATGCGCCGGTCACGGCGTGCAGGAGGCCCTCACGCAGCTCGAGCGCGAGGCCCTCGAACACCGTCGTCGATCCGTAGCGGCGGGTGAGGCCGTGAGCAGACGCCGCGACGCGCTCTGGCGAGATGTCAGACACCGGAACGGTGTCTGACACCGGTTCGACGACCGGCGCTTCGCCCGCGGGCTCGACCAGCACCGCACCGTCGGCAAAGCGCGCGGTTGCGCGCGCGCCGATCCCGGCCCGCAGGAGGAGTTCCTCGGGCAGGCGCAGCCACCCGCCGCGACCGACGACGATCGCGTCGCCCGCGTCGCCGTCGCGCGCCCACTCCTCGGACACGCGGCCGTCGCGAATACGGATGATGCGATCGGCGACCCGCGCAGACTCGGGGTCATGGCTCACGATCACCGTCGTGCACTCGTGCTCGCGCACGAGCTCGCCGAGGACCTCGTAGACCTGGTCGGCGGTCGCGGCGTCGAGCTCGCCGGTCGGCTCGTCGGCGAGAAAGACGCGCGGGCGATGCGCCAGGGCTGCGCAGAGCGCGACGCGCTGCTGCTCTCCGCCGGAAAGCGAAGTCGGGAGGCGGTCGCGCTTTGCGCCGAGGCCGACGCGCTCGAGCAGCTCGTCCGCCCTCCGGAGCCTCTCGGCTCCCGCCGCACCGCGCAGTCCAAGCTGCATCGCGACGAGCTCGCGTGCAGTCAGCTCGGGCGAAAGCGCACGGTTGTAGTGCTGGTCGGCGTAGCCGAGCATCGTCGAGCGGTAGCGCGCGAGCCCGCGCGCTGCCAGCTTGCCGAGCTCCTCGCCGTAGCACGCGTACTGCACCGGCAGACGGCCGCTCGAGCCCGGCGAGCAGGCGGAGAAGCGTCGACTTGCCGGAGCCCGACGGGCCGAGAACCGTGACGACCTCGCGCTCGGCGATCCGCAGCGACAGGCCTTGCAGCGCCGCTGCATCGCCTTCCGGCGTCGAGTGGACGCGGAACACGTCGCGCAGTTCGATCGCGGTCGTGGTCACACCGCCGCCTCCGCTTCGCGCGCAGGCGCACGCCCGCGTAACGTGGTCGCGAGGCCGACGAGCACCATCGCCGCGGCGATGTACGCGACTGCTGCGAGCGCGAGTAGCGGCACGTCGAGCGAGAGGCGCAGCGGCGGCTCGGGCTCGGCCGCGCCGGCAGTCACCGACACGAGTGAGATGACGAGTGCCGAGAGGATCGCACCGAGGCCGAGGCCGCCCAGCACGCCGAAGGCGGCGACGAGCGCGCTCCGGAGTCGGAGGTGCGTTCTGATCGTTGCCGGCGACGCGCCCTGCGCCTCCAGGTCGAAGAGCTCGCCACGGTCGTCGCGCACGTCACCGACGACTGCGAGCACGAGCCCGAGCAGAGCGAGCAGCAGCGCAACTGCGGCGGTCCCGGCGAGCGTGATCAGCGCACCTCGCGCGAGCGGGTCGGCGCGGAGGTGCGCAAGCGTGTCGGCGTGCGAGGTGACCGTGAGCTCCGGCGTGTGCGGCGGGGTTGTGCCGTCGAGCCAAAGCTCGTCCGGCGTGCCAAGCCCCGGCGAGCGTGTGTCGAGGCGTGTTGCCGCCTGCGTGAGATCGGCGACGACGGCGTCCCCGTCGATCGACGGAAATCGTTGCACGACACCGACGACGCGCGCAGCGATCTGCTCGCCCTCGATGTCGAGCGGGATGATCCCGTGCGGTCCGGCCGCGGCGGCGATCGCCGGCGTGACGAGCACGGGCAGCGGGTGACCGTCGGTCGGCTGGAGCGGCCGGAAGATCGCGTCGAGATCCGGGGTCAGCACGTAGCCGACCGTCGCGCCGCGGCCGCTGATCCCGGACGTGCCGACCCAGTTCGCGAACGCATTCGCGATCGGCGTGCCGTCGACGCGCGGCGTGCCGAACGTGATCGTTCCCTTCGCGCTCGGCTGGATGCCGGTGCCCGCGTTGGCGGTGATGCGGCCGTTGTTGAGGATGTCGAACCGAAGCTGCGCGAGTGTGGCGTGCCGGAACGGGATGCGAGCATGCAGGAGGACACGCTTCGCGCCGTCGGTATGGCCGAGCGAGACAGCCACGTAGTCGCCGAGGTTGTCGCGGAAGAACGCGCGGATGCCGATGTCGTCGCCGTGCGCTGGGCCGGTCGCGGGCAGCGTGAAGAAGCGGCCGTGGGGAAGCGTAAGCGTGCGCAGCGTCGCGCCGGTCGGCTGCAGTGCGGTTGCGAGTTGCGTGCGTGCCCGGGGCGAGAAGTCGGAGCGCCAGCCGCCGATCCCCGGCAGCGCGCGGCCCGGCAGCGCGAGAAAGCCGAAGGTCGCGCCCGACGGGACGTTCCCAGAGAGGCGATCGATCGGCGTCGGCTTGGCCGGCAGCTTCTGGGCGCCGTGCAGCACCGGCACGAGCTGCTCGAAGTCTTCCGTCAGCACGTACGACGCCGGGACGGCGAACGCCGCTTCGTCCTTCTGGCCGAGGAGGAGTGTCGAGCGGTAGGCGACCGCGAACATTGCGAGACCGAGGCTCGCGACCAGGAACGTGGCGGCGATCGCGGCATGCCCGGGGTTGCGCGCGAGCGATGCGGCGGCGAGGCGCAGCGAGAGCGGCCCGCGGCGCCCGGCGCGACCGAGCGCGCGGAGCGCGGGCGCGAGCACGCGTGCGGAGACGACCGCGCCCGCGAACACGATCAGGGCCGGGACCAGCAGCAGGAACGCGCTCGTCCCGCCGCCCCCTGCCAGCTGCGCAGCGCCGACGGAGCCCCGCGCCCAACCGACGAGCACGACGGCGACCGCGCCGATCGCCGCCATGTCGAGCGGTGTCAGGGCCAGGCGTCCGAGCTGCACCGCCGGCGCGCGCACCGTCGCGTACAAGAGCGCGCCGGCGGCTGCGGCGACGATCACCGCGGCGAGGATGCCGGCGGCCGAGAGCAGTCCATGCGAGACGACGTCACCGGCGGGCGAGCCGGCGCGCGAGGCGACGACCGCAGCTACGGCACCGCCGGCGACCCAACCCACGATCGTGCCGAGCGTGGCGACCGCCGTCGACTCGGCAAGTGTGAAGAGCTCGACCTGCCATCTGCGCGCCCCGAACCACGTCAGTCGCCGCCGCGCGTCCGTCACGTCACGTCGTAGCGCGGCGGCGGCGAGGATGGTGAACGCGATCAGGAGAGCGCCGCCCTCGCCGCCGAGCAGCAAGAGTCGCCGGGCGGCGACCTTCGACGCGCTCGACGCGGTCGAGAGCGTGTCGGTCGGTGCGGTCACCTGGAACTCGTCCGAGCCCGCCTCGAGGGACGCGGTCAGGCGCTCGACCTTGCGGCTGAATGCGCCGACGGTCCACGGATGCACCTCGCCGTTTCCGACCGGCAGGAACCAGCCGTACGCGCGGTAGAACGTCTCCAGCTCGCGCGTGTGCGAGAGCGCCGCGACGCCGTTTGCGATCACGACGGGCGACGGCTGCGGCGTGTGGTACCGGACTGCGCGCGCGACCATCTCGGTCGGTGGCGCCGGCAAGACGAAGCCCGCGAAGGGCGCGTCGGGTTTCAGCTTCGCGACGCCGACCTCGATCAGGTTCAAGTAGTGCGTCGCCGGGATCGGGCCTTTGCCGGCGAGGCGCAGTACCTCGCAATGCGTCGGGACGCAGCGGGTCGGAAGGCGCCCGGAGACGAGTGTCACCCACTTGTCGAGGTCGTCGGCGGCGCGCAGGTTGACGAGTCGCCCCTGGACGGAAGCCTCGCGGAACAGCATCGCCGCCACGGGCCGCTCGCCGGTCAGCTGCTCGACCCGCGGCGTCACGACGCGGTTCAGGCCGGCGAAGCTGTCGGTTGCGCCGCTCCAGACGACCTGCACGGTGCGGTCCTGTGGGTCGAGGCCGCGCACGGCGAGCTCGAGTGCGCGATCCTGCATCACCAGCCTGCCCGCGAGCACGGCGGCGAGAACGGCTGCCCCGCAGACGACGCCGATCCCGACGAGCACGAGCCGCTCGCCGCCCGCCCCGAGGCGGGTTCTGGCGAGGCGCAGCGGGAACAGGATCCGGCGCAACACCACCAGGAGCAGTCTACTGGTGTCTAGACTGTGCGGCAACAATGCCGCGCTACGACGTCCCGAAGGCAGCGCCGGAGCCGCTCCGGCAGGTGCAGCTGCTGATCAACAGCACTGACGTCGAGAACGGTCGCGACTGGCTGCCCGACTGGCTGGCCGAGCACGATCTCGCCGGCGAGGAAGAGCGGGCGCGCGCGCTCCGCGAAGCGCTGCGCGCGCTCGTGCTCGCGAACAACGGCGTGCCGCTCTCCGCCGATGCGCTGGTGACGGTGAACGAGGCGGCTCGGCGCGTGTCGCTGGCGGTCGATGCGAGCGGCTCGCTCGGGGTCTCGACGGACGGCGACGCGCTCGACCACGTCGTGGCCGTCGCGCTCGGTGCGATGTTCGACGGGACCTGGGGCCGCCTCAAGGCGTGCCGCAACTGCCGCTGGTCGTTCTACGACTACTCGCCGAACCGCTCGGCGACGTGGTGCTCGATGCAGCTGTGCGGGAACCGGCGCAAGACGCGCGCGTACCGCAGTCGCCGCAGCGCGAAGTAGGGTCGCGCAGTGCGCGTCGACCGCGCAGCCCTCGGGGGCCTGGTCCTGGCGTTCACGCCCGGATTCAATGTCGCGAACGTTGGTGCAGTCGCGGACCACGTCTCGCGTTCGTACGGTGTGAGCCTTGGCGTTGTCGGGCTGTTCACGACAGCGCTCTTCGTCTCGCACGCGGCGATGCAGGTGCCGATGGGCAAGCTCTGCGACCGGTTCGGCGCCCGCACGGTCGGCGGTTCAGGGCTGGTCGTCGTCGCGGTCTCGTCGGCCGCGGCGCTCGGCTGGCGCGAGGCTGCGTTCGCGATCGCAATGCGCTTCGTCGCGGGCTTCGGCACGGCCGCCTCGTTTGTCGGCGGCACAGACTACGTGCGTGCGACGATCGGCACGCCGGTCGCGATCGGCATGTTCGGTGCTTCGAGCATGGCCGGCGGCGGGCTCGCAGTCGCGCTGCTCCCGCTATGGGGAAGCTGGCGCGCGCCGTTCGTCTCGGCAGCGGCGGTTGCGGCAGTTGGTGCGTGTCTTGTGGCGTTCGCCCCGCATGACGGCGAGCGCGGCCCGGTCGTTCGCGGGTATCCGTTCGATCGACGGCTTGCGCCGCTCGGCGGCCATCCACGCGGCATCGTTCGGCCTCTCGGTGGTGCTTGGCAACTGGGTCGTGACGCTGCTCCATCGCGCGGGTGGCGTGTCCGATCGCGCGGCCGGGATCGCCGGCGGCCTTGTGCTCTTCCTCGGGCTCGTGTCGCGCCCGCTCGGCGGACGGCTGCTCGCACGTCCCGGACTGATCAGGTTGAGCTTCGTCGCGTCGGCGGTGGGCACGGTGCTGTTGCTCGTCGCCTCGCCGTTTGCGGTCGCAATTCTGGGCGCGGCGATCGTCGGTCTTGCGGCGGGCATCCCGTTCGCGCCGGCGTTTGCGAATGCAACGCGCATTCGGCCCGACGCCCCCGGTGCGGCGATCGGTCTCGTCAACATGGCAGCCGCGGTGGTGATCCTCGTCGGCACCCCGCTGCTCGGCCTCTCGTTCTCGCTGCCGGGCGACGGCCGGATCGGGTTCGCGATCATCGCCGCGTTGTGTCTCGCTACGGCGGGCGTCAGGGTTCGAGCAGCAACGTAAGCAGCGCCTTCTGCACGTGCAGCCGGTTCTCGGCCTCGGCCCAGATCGCCGACCGGCTGCCGTAGAGAACGTCGGCCGTGATCTCCTCGCCGGGGTGGGCCGGGAGGCAGTGCATGACGAACGCGTCCGGTGCCGCGAGCGCGAGCAGCGCGTTGTCGAGCCGGTAGGGCGCGAGGTCGGCAAGCCGGCGGGCGCGCTCGTGCTCCTGGCCCATGCTGACCCACGTGTCCGTCACGATCACGTCCGCTTCGGCGACGGCTTCGCGCGGGTCGCGAACCGTGGCTTGTAACAGACTGTTACTTTCGTAGCCTTCGGGGCACGCGGCGACGACCTCGAAGCCGAGCAGCTCGCCAAGCGCGGCGAGCGAGACAAGGACGTTCGAGCCGTCTCCGACCCAGGCGACCTTGACGCCGTCGAGGCTGCCGAGCCGGTCACGCATTGTCAGCGCATCGGCGAGCGCTTGGCACGGATGCTCGTCCGCGGTCAGCGCGTTGATCACCGGGATGGTGGCCCATTCGGCCCAGGCCTCGAGCTCCTCGTGTGGGTGCGTGCGCACGGCGAGCACGTCGAGGTAGCCGGAGAAGACGCGCGCGGTGTCGGCGAGCGACTCGCCGCGCGAGAGCTGCAATTCCTCGGGCGTGAGCGGGATCGCGACACCGCCGAGCTGCGCCATCCCCGCCGAGAAGGACACGCGCGTCCGGGTCGAGTGCTTCGCGAAGTACAGCCCGAGCGTCGCGCCGGCGAGGAGAGGCTGCTTGGGGTTGGCTCGCAGTTCGACGGCCCGGTCGAGAATCGCCTCCGCCTCGCCGGCGGACAGGTCCGAGATGCGCAGCAGGTCGCGCCCGCGTAGAGAGGTCGCGAGCGGCGTGGTCACGACCAGCGCTCCTTCGCCGCAGCTACCGCGGCGGCGACGTCGATGCCGCGCGACTGCAAGTAACAGTCTGTTACAAGCTCCGGGGCAGCGAAGGTGCCGTCGCGCACCTGGCCCGCCACCTGTTCGTGCGCGTCGCGGAAGGGGACGCCTTCGCCGACGAGCGCCTCCGCGGCGTCCGTCGCGCGCAGCAGCGGATCCGCTGCGGCGGCTGCGAGTCGCGCACGGTCGAACGCGAGACCTTCGACGAGCGCGGCAAGCGCCGGCAGGGCCAGCTGCACGTCCCGGCGCGCGCGGAACGTCGCCTGCTTGTCCTCGGCGAGATCCGAGTTGTATGCGAGCGGCAATCCCTTCACCGTCGCGAGCAGCCCGGTCAGCCGGCCGATCGCCGTGCCGGCCTTCCCGCGCGTCAGCTCGGCGACGTCGGGGTTCAGCTTCTGCGGCATCATCGACGAGCCGGTTGCAGCATCCTGCGGCAGCGAAGCGAAGCCGAACTCGGTGGTCGTCCAGAGCACGAGCTCCTCGCAGATCCGCGACAGGTGCACGAAGAGCGCCGCGCACGCATAGAGGTAGTTGAGGACGAAGTCGCGGTCGGCGACGGCGTCGATCGAGTTGCGCATCGGCTGCTCGGCGGGGGGCAGGTCGAGTGTCGAGCCGGCGACGGCACCCGCGCCGAGCGGCGACGGCTCCGCCTGCGCGCGCGCGAACGCAAAGCGCGCGACGTCGCGCTCGAGCATCTCGCTCCACGCGAGCAAGTGGTGGCCGAGCGTCACCGGGATCGCGCGCTGCAGGTGCGTGTACGCGGGCATCGCAGTGTCGATCTCGTCGGCAGCGCGTGCGAGCACGACGTGCGCGAACGCACGCAGTGCGTCGATGGCCTCGCCGGACGCATCCTGCACGTACAGCCGGTGCGCGGTCGCGACCTGGTCGTTGCGCGAGCGGCCGGCGTGAATCTTCCGACCGACAGGACCGAGCAGGCGCTCGATTGCACTGTGCACGTCCTCGTCGTCAGGCTCGAGATCGTCGAAGTCGATCTGCGCAACGCGCTGCTCCACGTCGGCGAGCTCCGCGTCGTCGAGGATCCCCGCCGCATGCAGGCGCCGCGCGTGCAGAAGCGTGCCTTCACAGTCGTACGGCAGGAGCTCTGCGTCCTCCGACTTGAGGTACCGCCACACTTCCGGGCGCAGCCCGCTCCCGACGCGACCCGACCAGAGCGTCACAGCTCCCACCCGAGCCGCTCGAGCATCCTTCGCGCGTCGGTGACGTCGTTGATCTTCACGTTGAGCGCGCCGATGCGGTCGGCTGCGTCGAACGCGGTCGCGCTTCGCTCCATCGACAGCCGCTCCGGCCCGTACGAGAACGCCTCGCCGCGCGTGTCGATGATCGTGTAGTCGTCGCCGCGGCGCAGCTCGATCTCGACTTCGCCGGTGACGGGCGCGGCCACCCATCGCTGGAGCGCGTCGCGCAGCATCAACGCCTGCAGGTCGAACCAGCGGCCCTCGTAGAGCAGCCGCCCAAGCCTGCGCCCTTCGTCCGCATACCGCTCGAGCGTCGCCTCGTTGTGAATCGCGCTCAGGAGCCGCTCGTAGGCGATGTGGAGCAGCGCCATGCCGGGCGCCTCATAGATGCCCCGGCTCTTCGCCTCGATCACGCGGTTCTCGATCTGGTCCGACATGCCCAGCCCGTGCCGGCCGCCGATCGCGTTCGCCGTCTCCACCAGCGTGACCGGGTCGGCCAGCTCGATTCCGTCGATCGAGCTGGGCGTGCCGCCCTCGAACGCGATCGTCACCGTCTCCGGCTCGATAGCGACGTTCGGGTCCCAATGCGCGACGCCCATGATCGGGGCCACGATCTTCATCGACGTTTCGAGGAGCTCGAGATCTTTCGCCTCGTGCGTCGCGCCGAGCATGTTGGCGTCCGTCGAGTACGCCTTCTCGACCGCGGCGCCGCCGGGTGAGGGGAGACCGTGCTCGAGCAGCCACTCGCTCATCTCCTTGCGGCCGCCGAGCTCCTCGACGAACGCCGTGTCGAGCCACGGCTTGTAGATGCGCAGGTTCTCGTTGACGAGCAGCCCGTAGCGGTAGAACCGCTCGATGTCGTTGCCCTTGTACGTCGAGCCGTCGCCCCAGATCTCGACGCCGTGCGAGGCCATGGCACGCACGAGCATCGTCCCGGTGACCGCTCGTCCGAGCGGAGTCGTGTTGAAGTAGCGCCGACCCGCGGTCTGGATGTGGAACGCGCCACAGGCCAGCGCCGCGAGCCCTTCGCGCGCGAGGCGCTCCTTGCAGTCGACGAGCACCGCGTCCTCGGCGCCGTACAGCTTCGCCTTCGCCGGAACCGCGCCGACGTCGGGCTCGTCGGGCTGGCCGAGGTCGGCGGTGAACGCGTAGGGAATCGCGCCGTTCTCGCGCATCCACGCGATCGCGCAGCTCGTGTCGAGCCCGCCCGAGAACGCAATCCCGACGCGCTCGCCGACCGGCAGCGACCCGAGGATCACGCCGCTTCGCTTCTGCGTCGCGCTCATAGATGGCTCCGCAGCAGCTGGTCGACCTCGAAGGGCCGGCTGCCGTCCGCGCACGCGACGAACACCGTGTTGTCGCCGGCAATGGTGCCGGCGACCTCGGGAAGCGCTGCCGAGTCGATCGCATCGGCAAGTGCTGCGGCAAAGCCGCGCGGAGTCTCGATCACGAGGAGCGAGCCCGACGTCGCCGTCTTGCCCAGGTAGCGGCGCAGGGCGGTCGACAGCTCGTCGAAGCGGCGGAGGTCGGCCGCGCCCGGGAGCGCGTACACGAGCCGGCCCGTTTCGTTGCGCACCTTGACGAGCCCGAGCTGCGTGATGTCGCGCGACACCGTTGCCTGCACCGCCTCGATGCCGCTCGCCTTCAACGCCTCCGCGACCTCGGCCTGCGTCGACATCGGCTGCTGCTGCACGAGGCGCAGGATTGCACCCTGCCGTTCGAACTTGGTCGTCACAGGAGACTCTTCAGGATCGCGATCCCCTGCTGTGCTTCGTCGCGTGAAAGCGTCAGCGGCGGCGTGAGCCGGATCGTGTTCGGGCCCGCCGAGCCGATCACCAGACCGCGTGCGAGCGCTGCGTCGACGACGTCGCCGGCAGGTTGCGCCGTGTCGAACGCGAGCAGGAGCCCGAGGCCGCGCGCGTCGAACGCGTCGACGAAGAGCTGCGAGAGCTCTTTGACGTGCGCGAGCAGGTCGTCGTCGATGGCGTCGAGCACCGCGCACGCCGCGGCGCTCGTCACAAGGTTGCCACCGAACGTCGACGCGTGGTCTCCGGGCGCGAACGCGGTCGGCGCGTCGTCGGAGACGAGCAGCGCACCGATGGGCAGGCCGTTCGCGAGCCCCTTGGCGAGCGTGACCGCGTCCGGTTTGACGCCGAGCTCCTGCCAGGCGAAGAACGAGCCGGATCTTCCGACGCCGGTCTGCACCTCGTCGAACACGAGCATCGCGCCGTGCTCGTCCGCGAGCGAACGCGCGTGCGCGAGGAACTCGTGCGACATCGGGTACACGCCGCCCTCGCCCTGCACCGGCTCGATCACGATCGCGGCCGTCTGCTCGGAGACATGCTCGAGCCCGAAGCGCGCGCCCGGGACGAGCGGCTCGAACGCGGTCCTTTTCGCCGGTTGGCCGGTAATCGAGAGAGCGCCGAACGTGCGCCCGTGGAACGACCCCTCGAGCGCGACGAGCTCTGTGCGCCCGGTCGCCTTGCGCGCCCACTTGAGCGCCGCCTCGATCGACTCCGCGCCCGAGTTGCAGAAGAACGCGCTCGCGCCGCCGAAGCGCTCGGACAGCTTCGCGGCGAGCTCTTGCATCGGCTGCGTGGAATAGAGGTTCGACACGTGCCAAAGCCGATCGAGTTGTGCGTGGGCGGCGGCGAGCGGCGCGGGATGCCGATGGCCGAGGCCGACGACCGCGATTCCGGCGAACAGGTCGAGGTACCGCTTGCCCTGGTCGTCGACGAGCCACGAGCCCTCCCCGTCGACGAACGTGACGGGCAGCCGGGCGTAGGTGGGGAGCACGTGCTCCAGGCCGACAGCGGAGGTCATGCGATCACCGCCTGCCGGCGTAGGCTTGACGGAGCCGGCCAAGGAGCGCAGGTGCCGGCTTTGCCGGCGCCGAAGCGAAGAGAGGCGGTCATGCGATCACCGCCTGCCGGCGTAGGCTTGACGGAGCCGGCCAAGGAGCGCAGGTGCCGGCTTTGCCGGCGCCGAAGCGGAGAGAGGCGGTCATGCAATGACCGCCGTTTGACCGATGTGTGCGGTGATGCCGCTTGCGGCAGCGATCGCGGCGGCGCGCAGCTTCGGGACGATGCCACCGTCGAACGCGCCGGCGTCGAGCATCCGGTTCGCGTCGCCGACGCAGATCGAGTCGACGAGCTCGTCGTCGACCAGCAGGCCCGGCACGTCGGTGAGGAAGACGAGCTTGCGCGCGCCGAGGCCGAGCGCGAGTGCCGCCGCTGCGTCGTCGGCGTTGACATTCAGCGGGCCGACGGCGAGCGGTGCGACGACCGGGATCTTCCCGGCGCGCAGCGCGTCGAGCACTGACGCCGGGCGGCACGGCAGCGGATCGCCCACCCACCCGAGCGGTGGGATCGGCACCGCCAGCAGGCCGGCCTCGTCGCCGATGATCGGCTCGGCGAGCTCGCCGAGCTCCGCGCAGAGGGTTGCGTTGACGTCGACGAGCGACTCGCGCACGACGTCGAGTGCGCGCCGCGACGTGCGGCGCCTTCCGCCGACGAACTGCACCGGGATGCCGCGGCGCGTCATCTCGTCGGTGATCTGCGGGCCGGCGCCGTGCACGACGACGACTTCGTGACCTTCCTCGCGCAGCCCCAGGATCCGGCCCGCCGACTCGCCCGCGACCGCACCGCCGACCTTCACGACGAGCCGCAGACCACTCATGACCGGTAGTCCCCGTTGATGCGCACGTACTCGTACGAGAGATCGCTCGTCAGGTAGCTCGCGCTGCCGCTGCCGAGCGCGAGATCGAGTGCGATCGTGCAGCTCGGGCCCGACACGTCCGGCTCGACATCGGTCGGTGTGCCGCTTGCGAAGACGACGACGTCGTTGTAGCGGAGTGTTGCGCGGTCGGCATCGATGTCGGCGTAGCCACCGTTCCACGGAGCGCTGCCTGCGGCCATCAGCACGCGGCCCCAGTTCGCGTCGTGACCGAAGAGCGCGGTCTTGACGAGGGGCGACGTGGCGATGCGGCGGGCGATCGCCTTGGCCTGCGCGCCGTCGACCGCACCGTTGACGTGGATCTCGGCGAGCACCGTCACGCCTTCGCCGTCGGCGACGATCTGCCGCGACAGGTCGTTGCACACTTCGTGCAGCGCCGCTGCGAAGGCCACATCGCTTTCCGGTGTGCGCTCGATGCCGCTCGCGCCGTTCGCGAGCAGGATCACCGTGTCGTTCGTCGAGCAGTCGCCGTCGATGCTGATCGCGTTGAACGTCGTGTCGACGGCCGGCTTCAGCAGCTCGGACGGCTCGGCCGCGTCGAGCGGATAGTCGGTGGTGACGATCGCGAGCATGGTCGCGAGGTCGGGATGAATCATCCCCGCGCCCTTTGCCATACCCCCGACCGTGAACCCGCCACGCGCCGCGAACGACTCCTTCGGCTTCGTGTCTGTGGTCATGATCGCGAGCGCAGCCTCGTGCCCACCGTCGTCCGCGAGCGCCGACACGGCTGCGTCGACGCCGGGCAGCAGCCGATCCATCGGGAGCTGCAGGCCGATCACGCCGGTCGAGAGCACGAGCACCTGCTCGGTGTCGACTCGAAGGAGCGCGCCTGCGTGCGCGGCCGTCGCGATCGCGTTGGCGTATCCCGTGGCGCCCGTCGCAGAGTTCGCGACGCCGGAGTTGACGACAACCGCCTGGGGAGCCGCTGCGGCGAGATGCAGCCGGTTCACCTGCAGGCACGCGGCCTGCACCTTGTTGCGGCTGAACATCGCGCCGCCGACGGCCGGCACCGTCGAGCGCACGAGCGCGACGTCCTTCTTGGCGTGGCGGATTCCCGCTTCGACGCCCGACGCCTCGAAGCCCTTCGCGGCGGTGACGCTCATACCCGCTCCGGCGCCGGCAAAGCCGGCACCTCCGCTCCTTTGACGGCTCCGTCGAGCCTACGCCTCATACGAGGACACCGTTCAGCCGAAGACCGGCAATCTCGTCGAGCCCGAGCGCGAGGTTCGCGTTCTGCACCGCCTGCCCCGCGGCGCCCTTGCCGAGGTTGTCGATTGCGCAGACGACGATCGTCGTTCCCGTCGCACCGTCGGTGAAGACGCCGAGCTCCGCAGAGTCGGTGCCCTGCACGCGGGAGAGCTCGGGTGCGACGCCGTCGGGAAGCACGCGGACGACGGCGCTGCCTTCGTACGCTGCACCAACGAGCGCTGCGACGTCGGCATCGGTCTGCAGGTAGCACGTCGCGAGCAGGCCGCGTCGCACAGGGAGCAGGTGCGGGACGAAGCAGACGGGAACGCCGAGCTGTTGCGAGATCTCCGGCGCGTGCCGGTGGGCGCCGACCGCGTACGGCGAGAGATTCTCGAGCACGAAGCCGGCGTGCGAGGCGGTCTTCAATGACCGGCCGGCACCCGTCATGCCCGACTTGGCGTCGATCACAGCGCTCTCGAACGTGCCGGCGAGCGGGCCGAGTGCAAGCAGCGCCGCGGTCGCATAACACCCTGGGTTGGCGATCAATGGGCCGCTCGCCGGGAAGAGCTCGGGCAGCCCGTAGCTCCACGCGCCCGGAGCCGTGCCGTACCACGCAAGCGCGAGGTCGTCGTCGGCGAGCCGATGGACGCCCGAGAGGTCCACCACGACGGCGTCGGCCGGCGGCGAGAACGCGGCAGCAGCGGCGTTCTCGAGACAGAGGAACAGAACGTCGGCACCGCAGCCGGCCGCGTCGGCGTTCGGCGTGAAGGCGGGCAGCGAGCCGTTCAGGCGCGGGTCGAGCGCAGCGGCCGGATTGCCCGCGAGCGAGTCGGAGCCCAGTGCGATCAGCTCGAGCTCAGGGTGGGCGAGCACCCGGTCGAGCGTCTCCTGACCGGTATAGCCGGCCGAACCGAGGATGGCCGCAGTAGGCACCTGCGTACTATACAGGTCACCGCAGATTATTCAATAATGCTTCGAGAACATCGTGATTGACCGTTCAGTCAAACATCGGTGATTGACCATTCAATCCGTTTCTGGTTCGTCTCCTCGCCGCATATCTCCGTCGCGACATCGCTCGCACCCCTCTGTGGCCTCGGGAAGGAGACACATGCACGGACGCTTCATCCGCCGCTTGCCGCTCGTCGTCAGCGCGGTAGCGGTGCTCGCTGTCGGCGCGGCGCGGCCTGCGCACAGCGACCAGGTCGTGCGCCTCACGCACGCGACCGTTCGGAACCTCGCCCTCGCGACTCTCGCCGGGCCCGTCTCACCGACACAGCAGCTCTCCGTCGGTGTCTTCCTGACGAACCCGAACCAGGCGGCGGAGGACGCGTACGTCGCGTCCCTCTCCAACCCGTCCAGCTCCAACTACCAGAACTTCCTCGATCCCGACCAGTTCGAGGCGCAGTTCGGCGTCCCGACCGCCAACCTTCAGGCCGTCGAGACGTGGCTACACGCGCAGGGCCTCTCGACGACCGAAGTCGAGGGCTCGACCGACTACGTGCTCGCAACCGGCACCGCCGCACAGCTCTCCACCGCATTCGCAACGACCCTCAACCGCTACACGTCCGCGGGACGCACGTTCTACGCGAATGCGACCGCGCCGGCGGTGCCCGCATCGCTCGGCATCAGCGAGCTGCTCGGCCTGAACGACCTGAACCAGTGGTTCACGCCGCGCGTCTCCGCACCGATCGCGCCGGAGGCAGTGACGGCCGGACCCGACGGGCTCCCCGGTCCGAACACCGGTCTGCTCGGCCCGAAGGACCTCTGGTCGATCTACGACCTGCCGGCCACGAACCTCGGCAACGGCCAGTCGATGGCGATCATCGGCTGGGGCGTCACCGACCCCGTGATCCCGGACCTGCGCAGCTTCGAGGCCGAGTGGGGGCTTCCCGCCGTGCCGGTGAGCGTGAAGCGCTACGGCGACACGTCGACGCCCGACACGAGCGGCGACGGCGCGACGGGCGAGTGGGAGCTCGACACCCAGGCATCGACCGGGATGGCACCGAACGTCGGGTCTGAGGCTCTTTACTTCGCGCACCACAGCACCGACGCCGACATCCTCGCCGCGATCGCCGGCTGGGTGAACGACCGCAAAGGGCCGCTGCAGGCGAGCGCCTCGTTCGGCGAGTGCGAGAACATCGGCAACGCCGGCGCGGTCCTGACGAACGGCGTCGAGATCCCAGGCGACAAGATCCTCGAGCAGGCCGTCGCCGAGGGGCGCACCCTCTTCGCCTCGACCGGCGACACCGGCTCGTCGTGCCCGGTCGCTCCGGTCGACACGAACGGGCTCGCGACGCAGGGCTACCCGGGGCTCGAGTGGCCGTCGGTCAGCCCGTGGGCGGTCGCGGTCGGCGGCACCGACCTGACGAGCGACGGCAACTCGCCGCCGAAGCGGTTTGCCGAGACAGCCTGGGAGTACACCGGCGGCGGCAACTCGACGAGCGAGCCGGCCGGCAGCTACCAGGTCGGCGTCGCGTCGACGAACTGCCTGTTCGACGCGAACGGGAATCCCTACGTCCCGGGCGTCACCGCCGGGCCTGTGTGCCGCTCGACGCCGGACGTCGCGGCGATCTCGGGCGACGTCGCGACCGGCAACGGCCTGCTGATCACAAACGACAGCGGCGCCGACGAGCAGGGCGCGGGCACGAGTCTCTCCTCGCCGCTCTGGCTCGGCTTCTGGACACGCATCCAGGCAGCCGCGAAGGGCAAGGGCCTCGGGTTCGCGAACCCGTCGCTCTATCGCGTCGCCCAGGCGTCGCCGGGGCGTGACTTCTACGACGTCGTGATCGGCGACAACCAGCCGTACCCGGCGAAGCCGGGCTACGACAACACGACGGGCTGGGGCACGCCGGAGGTCACGCAGCTCATGCAGGACCTCACCGGCCGCGTCACGCCGGTCTCGAACGCAAAGCCGGCTCCGGTTGTCGCAACACCGAAGACGACGTGCGGCACGCTCTTCACCGACCCCACGGGCGACGAGTCGTTCTCCGTCCAGGGTCAAGTGCTCGCCGCACAGGGAACGATCCCGCAGTCGGACATCGTGAGCGCCAAGCTGCTGCTCTCGGCCGACGGCCAGACGCTGCGCTCGATCATCACCGTTCGCAACATGTCGACGACGATCCCGACGGGCGGCGTCGAGAACGACTACCAGCTCGTCTGGTCGTACGGTGGCACGCAGTACTTCACGCAGCTGGGGGTCGAGCCCGGTGGCGTGATCAACGCTTACGACGGCGAGCTGCTGCGCTTGTCGCTGGAGAACCGCTACCAGCAACTGCATGTCGACACGGGCTCGATCACTGCGGGGCCGAACGGCACCGCGGAGGTCGACGTCCCGCTCGCGAACCTGCCGGGCGTCCTCTCCGGGGCGCAGCTCTTGCGGCCGTCCGCGGCGACCTACATCCGGGAAGGCATCGCGGCCGGCTCGCTCGAGCCCGTCGACGCCGCCGGCCCCACCAACGACTACGTGGTCGGAGGCTGCTAACGATGAAAAGAGCTCTCTCGATCGGCGTCGCACTCGTCGCCGTGCTCGCGGTCGTCGCGAGTCAGGCGGCCGCGACAACAGCACCGTCGCTGCTTCCGTTCTGCACTGTCGGTCCGATTCGCTGCGAGTCCGCGTTGCGGCTCGATCTGCCGATCGTGCACGACGCGACTGCTGCGCACGACGGCTTCGGTGCGCAGGACCTTCAGTCTGCGTACAACCTCGCGTCGGCGGCTGCGAGCCGCGGCGGCAATCAGACCGTCGCGCTCGTCGATGCCTACGACGATCCGACGATCGAGTCGGACCTGAACGTCTACCGCGCCTACTACGGCCTCGGGCCGTGCACGACGGCGAACGGCTGCTTCAAGAAGGTGAACCAGGACGGCGAGCAGGGGAACTATCCGATCGCCAACCCCGACTGGGATCCCGAGATCGCGCTCGACACCGAGATGGTGTCGGCGATCTGCCCGAAGTGCCACATCCTGCTCGTCGAGGCGAACTCCGCCGACGAGGCGACCGTGATGTCGAACCCCGTGCAGCACAGCGACCTCGGCGCTGCGGTCGACACCGCCGTGAACCTCGGTGCAACGGAGGTCTCGAACAGCTACGGCAGTGCTGGGCCCGAGCCCGACCAGACGTTCTGGGATCACTACTACGACCACCCGGGCGTCGCGATCACTGCGTCAGCCGGCGACGAGGACTACGGGACGATCTGGCCCGCGGCGTCGCCGTACGTCACGGCCGTCGGTGGGACGGAGCTCGTGAAGGACGCGACGACCGCGCGCGGCTGGAGCGAGTCGGTATGGGGGAGCGCGCTCCCCGGCACGTTGCCGAACGAGGCGCAGGGCTCAGGCAGCGGCTGCTCGCTGTGGGAGCCGAAGCCGGCGTGGCAGCACGACGCCGGCTGCTCCGGTCGAACAGTGGCCGACGTCTCCGCGGTCGCGGACGGCGTGGCGATCTATGACAGCTCGGTCGAGATCGGCGGCTGGGGAGTCGTGGCAGGGACGAGCATCAGCTCACCGATCATCGCGAGCGTGTACGCGCTTGCCGGCAACGCCTCCAAGGTCGTCGCAGGCTCGTACTCCTATTCGCATTTGAAAGGACTCAACGACGTCACCGTTGGCTCGAACTTCACGCCGACGACGCTGTGCGGCTACCTGTGCCAGGCAGGGCCGGGCTACGACGGCCCGACCGGCAACGGCACGCCGAACGGCATCTCCGGGTTCTAGCCTCGGGATCAAAAGCTGTCCGGCCGTGGCCTGCGGCCCGGCCGGACAGCACTCTCAGGCGCGGATCGAGATCGTCGCGCCCGGCCGGAGACTGCGCAGCAGCCGGGTCAGCCGTGACAGCGGGATCGACACGCAGCCGTTCGTCGGGTGGCCGAGGTCGACGTGCAGGAACATCCCCGAGCCGCGCCCGGGCACGGCCGGTGCGACGTTGTATGCGAGCACCGCGAAGAGCCGGTAGGCGACGGTCGCGCGCCAAAGCGCCTCGCTCGCGCCGCCGAACGGCGGCGACGTTCCGCACGCGACGTGCTCGAATCGGTTGTAGTCGGGAGACTGCGGGTCCTCGTCCCACCAATCGCCGCAAACGAGCCGGTGGTAGCGGAAGGCAACACCGGGATTCGGGCCAACGCCGTACATGACCGGCGCGATCGCGAATGTGCCGAGCGGTGTCGTGCGGTCGCCCTCGCGGTGGTGCGCCGAGAGGCCCGCGTACCCGACGTGCGCGCGCCACGGGCCTTCGACGCGTCTGCCGCATTCGAAGAGCGAGACCGACGCGACCGTCGACGATGTGCTCGGCGCGACGACGCGGATCTGCTGCGCGCACACGTGTAAGAGGAGAGCTGCGGCGACGGCGACGATGGAGCCAGAGTACGCTGGCTCGCGCGATGCCCGCACTGCCGCCGTACCAGGCTCACGCGAGCACGGTCACCGCAGCGGAGCTCGGTGCATCGTGGCGTGCCGGTTGCCCCGTCGGCCCGGCGCAACTTCGCGCAGTCTCGGTTTCGTACGTCGGCTTCGACGGTGTGGCGCACACGGGTCGTATCGTCGTGAACGCACGCGTCGTCGGTGATGTCGAGAGTGTCTTCCGCCGTCTCTACGCCGCACGCTTCCCGATCCGGCGCATGGAGCCCGTTGCGTCGTTCGGCGGCAGCGACGATCGCTCGATGGCGGCGGACAACACCTCGGGCTTCAACTGCCGTTATGCGGTTGCGCCCGGGCCGAAGCGGTGGTCGGTGCACGCCTACGGCGAGGCGATCGACGTCAACACCGTCGAGAACCCGTATCTCGAGGGTGGGAAGGTGTTGCCGCCTGCCGGCCGCGCCTACGTCGACCGTTCGCACTACCGCCGCGGCATGGCGGTCGCCGGCGGTGTGCTCGTCCGTGCGTTCGCGTCAGTCGGCTGGCTCTGGGGGGGCCGCTGGACCAGCTCGCCCGACTGGCAGCACTTCTCGAAGACCGGCGGCTGAACCGAGCTCCTCCATCCGGTCGACGCGCGAGAGGTCGGAGAACAACTTCGGCCAGACGAGCGCGAGCAGGATCGTGAGCGCGCCGCCGCCGACCACTGCTGGCACGGCACCGATGAGGGCCGCCGCGGCGCCGGACTCGAACGCCCCCAATTCGTTCGACGCGCCGATGAAGACGCCCTCGACGGCGTTCACACGCCCTCGTAACGCGTTCGGAGTTGCAAACGCGGCGATCGTGCTGCGGATGTTCATCGAATACATGTCGACGTAGCCGCTGACCGCGAGCGCCGTGAACGAGAGCCAGAACCAGTGCGAGAGGCCGAACACGACCATGCACACGCCGAACGCCCCGACCACGAGCAGGAGCGTCCGGCCGGCGTGGCGCTGGAGCGGCTTGCGGGCGATCAACACGGCCGCCGCGAGCGCGCCCACCGCGATTGCGCTTCGCAGGATGCCGAGGCCGAACGGGCCTGTGTGCAGCTTCGACTTCGCGAACAACGGCAGCAGCGCGACCGCGCCACCGAAGAGGACAGCGAAGAGATCGAGCGTGATCGCGCCGAGCAGCACCTTCGTCTCGCGGATGAACCGGATGCCGGCAAAGAGAGCGTCGAGTCGGGGTGGCGCTTCGCCCGCCGCGCGCGCCACTACCTCCGGCCGTCTGATCGGAACGAGGATCAGCGACGAGACGACGAGCAGCACGATGCCGGTCGAGTACACCGCCTCAGGCTGCAACGCGAAGAGCAGGCCGCCCAGCGCGGGCCCGCCGATCGTCGAGATCTGGCCGGCGATCGACCGCAACGCGATCGCGCCTGTCAGGAGATCGGTCGGCACGAGCTCGGGCGTGAGGGATCGTCCCGCCGGATTCCCGACCGCCCCGAGCGTTCCCGTCAGCGCAGCGAGGCCGACGAACTGCCAGAGCTGGTGTGCGCCGTGCAGCGTCACGACGAGCAGGAGCGCGGTCACCGCCGCATCGGCAAAGCCCCACACGATCACCACCGTCACGCGCGGTAGCCGGTCTGCGAGCTGCCCCGCAGGAAGTGCGAGCAGCGGCACCGGCACGAACTCGGCGAGGCCGATCAGACCGAGATCGAACGCGCTGTGATGAATCGAGTAGACCTGCCAGCCGATCGCGACCTGCGCCATCTGCATGGCCAGCCCCGAGCAGAGCATCGATCCCCACAGGAGGCGGAAGTCCCGGTGGACGAGCGCAGGCGGCAGGGAGGGCACGTGGTGCACTCTGCCTTCTCAGGGGGTTCTTAGGTCCTGTAGAGGCCTCCCATAGCGCGACCGGGAACACTGGTGTGGAGACAACGCATGAAGGAGAGAGGAACGAACATGGCCAGGAACAAGCTTCTCGCGGCGATCGGGGTCGCTGCGCTCGCCGGAGGCGGTGTCGGTGCCGGCGCGGTCGCAATCACGCACACGGGAGGCTCGCACGACGCCGCGACCGCGGCGACGAACGCAACCACTGTCGTGCAGACGAGCTCGAGCCCGCGGAACGTGGCGAACAGCACGTTGACCGTCGGCCAAATCGCAAAGGCGGACACGAACAGCGTCGTCGAGATCGACGCGACGAGCGCGTCGAGCTCCGCGTTCGGGTCGAGCGGCACCGAGTCGGCCGAGGGCAGCGGCTTCGTGTACGAAGCCAAGGGCGACATCGTCACGAACGCGCACGTCGTCGACGGAGCGAGCTCCCTCAAGGTCAAGTTCTCCGACGGCTCGTCCTACACGGCGAAGCTCGTCGGTGAGGACACGTCGACGGACGTCGCCGTGGTGCGCGTCGATGCGCCCGCGTCGAAGCTTTCGCCGCTCACGCTCGCGGACTCGAGTGCGGTTGAGGTCGGTGACGGCGTGGTCGCGATCGGCAACCCGTACGGGCTCGACGGAACCGTTACGAGCGGCATCGTCAGCGCGGTCAATCGTGAGATCACCGCACCCGACAACACACCGATCGAAGGCGCGATCCAGACCGACGCCGCGATCAACCACGGAAACTCAGGAGGTCCGCTCCTGAACCTGCAGGGTGACGTGATCGGGATCACATCGCAGATTCAGAGCGACAGCGGCGTGAACGACGGCATCGGCTTCGCAGTGCCTTCGAACACGGTGCGTACGATCGCCGACGAGCTCATCTCGACCGGCAAGGCGGAACACGCACTGCTCGGCATCGACCCCGCGACCGCAACGAACGGCGTGCGCGTCGGCACCGTCGAGAAGGGCAGCGCTGCCGATTCCGCCGGTCTCAAGGTCGGTGACGTGATCACCGCCGTCGACGGCAAGCCGGTGACGGCGACCGAGCTGCGCGCGCTGATCGCGGCCGACCAGCCCGGCCAGGCGCTGACGCTGACGATCGATCGCAACGGCACCACCAAGACCATCAAGGCCACGCTCGGCAGCCGGTCGTCGTAGGGGAGACGACCGAGCTCAACGCGGCCGCCGGCCACCCTTCCCGCCGGCGGCCGCAGCCGTTTCTCAGCCGGTCTCGCCTCAGCGCTGATCTCGAGCCGGTGCTCGGCCGTCGCCTCTACGCCGGCACGACGACGACGCCGTCCGCGTCGGCATAGAGCTCGTCGCCGGGTGTGAAGGTCACGTTGCCGAACGTGACCGGCACGTCGAGCTCGCCGGCACCCGTCTTCGCGCTCGGACGCGGGCACGCGCCCAGCGCCTTGATCCCGATCGCGAGCCCACCGAGCGGCTCGACGTCGCGAACGCAGGCGTTCAGCACCAGCCCGGCCCAGCCGTTTGCGAGTGCAAGGCCGGCGACGTTGTCGCCGACGAGCGCGCATCTGAACGAACCGCCGCCGTCGACGACGAGCACGCGGCCGTCGCCCGGTTCGCCGACGCGCTGCTTGACGAGCACGTTGTCCTCGTGACAGCGGACCGTCGCAACGCGACCGGAGAACGCCGTCTTGCCGCCGAAGTCGCGGAGCTGCGCCTCGCAGGCGAGCGCACGCGTCGCGTTCGCGTCGAAGACGTCCGAGGTCGACGTCAGACGAGCTCCAGGGCGCCGAGCTCGAGCAGCTCGCGCGCAACGCGGTGGGCGTCGGCGCGCAGCTCGGCCGTCTCACGCTTCGAGAGATCGCCTCGCCGCGCCACCCGCTCGACCGCACGCTGGAGCGACGTCGCGCCGTCGAGCCCTGTCAGTACCTCCGCGACCTCCAGCTCGAGCTCGAGGTCCGGGCAGGTCCCTTCGTCGAGCACGAGCAACGTCGACGTGACCGCGCCCGTCCGGTCGAGCTCCTGGTCGAAGCGGACGTCCTCGACGAGTCGCATTCGCCGTTCGAGCACTTCGTCGCCGTGCAGTGCGAGCTCCTCGAACGCGTGAAAGACGCGCTCGATCTGGTCGCTTGCGAATTCGAGCTCGTCCTCGTCGACGGCATCCGCGCGCACGAAGTGGCGATCGGCGGTGCGCTTGTGCAAGACGACACCGCCTTCGGTGATCCAGCCGGCCCCGAGGTCGGCGAAGTACCGCGTCCACTCGTCGATCGCGCTCCCGTACGCGTCTGGGTCCGCGGAGAGGTGCTCCAGCCAGCCGGCGGCATGGTCGAGCGGGTCGGAGCCGCTCAGGCCCAGGACCCACGCGTCGCAGCCGTTTCCGTCCAGCCACGCATGCATCTGTTCGTCGGGCTCGTCCTCCGACGGGGCGAGCCAGCTGACGAGCACCGCCGCGAAGCCGTCGTCCGCGAGGTGCGCCGCAGCGTTCGTGACGACCTGGCGCGACAGCTCGTCCGCGGGGAAGCCCGCGTCGCGGTATTGCCAGCGCGCGGTCGGCGAGATCACGTACGGCGCGTTGCAGGTGATCAGGTCGAAGCGCTCGCCGGCCACCGGCTCGAACAGGCTGCCGAGGCGCGTCTCGACATTGTCGATCCGGTTCAGCGCCGCGCTCACCTCCGTGAAGGCGAGCGCCCTGGCGTTGACGTCGGTGGCGATCACGTGATCGGCATGCGACGAGGCGAGGAGCGCGTGGACGCCGTTCCCCGTGCCGATGTCGAGCGCCCGACCGACCTGTCGGCGAGGCGTCAGCGATGCGAGCCAGTACGCGGTCGGCGAGAAGCTCGCAACCCAGCCCGGCGGATCGGAGTCCCCGAGCGAGAACGTGTCGAACGACAGCAGGATCCCTTCGGTCGGCACGATTCGTGCGCGCGGAACGAGCAGCCCGTCGTGCTCCTCGGCGAAGCCGAGGCGCAGCAGCTGCTCGGGCGCCGGAAACGACGCGGTGGGCACCGGGCGTCCGAGGAGCAGGATCCGGATCGTCTCGCCGATCGTGTCGTGCGGCAGCCGGCGCGCGAAGACCACGGAGTCGTCGAGATCGGCGGCGAGGCCGTCCTCGCCGAGGAGGTCTTCGATCGCTTCGCCGTCGTAGCCGGCCGCGCGGAGCGCGTCACCAAGCTGCGTCGCCGCGTCGTTGTCGGGTTGCGGGTCCCACATCGTGATCCCGCATCCTGCACGAACCGCGTGAGCTCAGGCGGTGAACCCGCGTTCTTGAGCGGCCAGGTGTTGCCGTCGTTCAGATGACTGCGGCACCTTGATCTCATCGGTGACAATTGGAGCAATGAACGAGCCTGACTTCCAGGAGCTCGTCGACGACGCCCTCGCCGAGCTGCCCGACGACCTGCGCTCGGCGATGTCCAACGTCACCGTCGTCGTCGAGGACGAGCCGCCCGACGGAGCGCCGCTGCTCGGCCTCTACCAGGGCATTCCTCTCACGCGACGCACGAGTCGCTACGGCGGTGTGGTGCCGGACAAGATCAGCATCTACCGCGGCCCGCTCGAGCGCCTCTCGCGCGGCGATCCCGAACGGCTCCGCACGCAGGTGCGCCGCGTCGTGCTGCACGAGGTAGCGCATCACTTCGGGATCAGCGACGAACGGCTCGTCGAGATCGATCGGTATTGATGCAAAGGCGACCGGGCCCTGTGATCTGGAAGCCGCGCTACGCGACTCGGCGGATGCGCGAGCGCGCGTTCGCAAAGGCCGACCTCGAACGCGAGGCGCGCGTGCGGGCGGCTTCCTCAGGCTCGTTGCTCGCGCGGGTTCGCCGCGCGCTTCGTCAAGCGCGTGGCAAGACGTAGAACGCGATCGCCGCGTACTGGCAACCGGCGGCGGCCAGCGTCAGCACGTGGAACAGCTCGTGGTAGCCGAAGAGGTGGGGTATGGGATCGGGCCGTTTGAGCGCGTAGACGACAGCGCCGACCGAATACAGCAGGCCGCCGCCGAGGAGTAGCAAGAGGCCCGGCACCTCGAGCTTGAGGAGCTGTCCGAACGCGACCACGCCGATCCAACCGAGCGTGAGCCCGATCACTGCCGCGAGCCACTTCGGTGAGCGCACCCACACCAGCTTGAGCGCGATCGCCGCGGCGGCGCCCGACCACACGACGGCGAGCACGGGCACCTCCCAGCCGTGCGACATCACCAGCAGTGCGACGGGCGTGTACGTGCCGGCGATCAGCAGGTAGATCCCTGCGTGGTCGAGACGTGCCAGCCAGCTGCGCACGGTTGGCCGCCACGTCGGGCGGTGGTAGAGCGCGCTCGCGCCGAAGCAGCCGGCAACACACGCCGCGAACACCGCAGCGGCAAAGCGGGCTCGGCCCGGCTCGGCCGTCAACACGAGAGGGATCCCGAGCCCGAGCGCCGAGTAGAAGCCTGCCTCGTGGAAGACGCCCCGCAGGCGGGGCTTCACCCGGGCGGCAACCACGCTCAGAGGGTCAGGGTCGCTGGCGATGCGTGGAGTCTGCATCACCCGGAAGACCATTGCCCCACGGGTTAACGCGCGTTTAATCGCGGCCCAGGATCGCGTGAACGAGCGGCGGTTAGCGTCGCGGCGTGCGGCGGGCGACGACGGTTGGGCTCGTGCTCGGGACCGTGGCGGCGGGTCTTCGGTTGCCGCGTGCGCTCGGCGATGCTTTCTGGCAAGACGAGGTTGCGTCGGCGCGCGTGGTGAGGGAGCCGACATTCGGCGCGATGCTCCACCAGGTCGTGCGCACCGAGTCGACGCCTCCTCTGTGGTACGCGCTCGCCTGGTTGACGCACAAAGCGGGCGTTTCCATCCACGACGTGCGCCTGCTGTCGGTCGCGTTCGACGGGGCGGTGGTCTTCGTGGCGGTGCGGGTAGCCGCGAAGATGATGCCGCTTCAGCTCGCCGCCGTCGTCGGGGCGGTGTTGGCCGTCTCTGGGCAGCTGTCGTTCCACGGTCACGAGCTGCGTGCCTACGCGCTGTTCGTCCTCCTGGTGTCGCTCTTCGCGGTGTCGCTGAACCGCGCGGCGGTTCTACCCACGACCCGGAGGCTCGTCGCGCTCGCAGCTGCAACGACAGCCGGGCTGATGACGCACTACTTCTTTGTGTTCACCCTTGCCGCGGGGTTCGCATGGCTGTGGACCGATCCTCGCGTGCGCTCCGCCCGCCGGCGGGTCACCTTCGCGCTTGTTGCCGCGCTCGCCGTCTGCTCGCCGTGGCTGCCGTCGTTCGTGGCGCAGTACCGAAACGACCGCTTCTCCTGGATCGGCCCGTTCAACGGGCGAGTCGTGCTGGAGACGCCGCTCCTCATCTTCAGCCCGGCTTTCGCGTCGGTCGCGACCGGCGGCGCATTCCTGCTCTGCGTGCTTGGCGGCGCATGGGTCGCGTACCGCCAAGGCCCGCTGCAGCGTCTGTGTGCGATGCTCGCGGTCCTGCCGCTCGTGCTTGCGGCGATGACGTGGCTGGCCGGAGCCCGCGTCTACAACGTGCGCAACCTGATCGGTATCGCGCCGTTCGTGGCGGTGGTGGTCATCCTGCCGCTCGCATCGCTCCCCGAGCGACGGCGCATGGCGGTGGGGGTTGCCGTCGTCGCGACCGCTGTTGTCGCGTTCGCCCTCAGGCAGACGACGATCCTGCCGTTCAACCAGATCGCCGCGGCTCTCGTCCGCGAAGGCTGGCGGCCGCGCGACGCAGTGCTCGTCGAGGGCAGCCTTTACACCTATCGCTCCCCACTCGAGTGGTACCTACCGCACGCGCGCGTGCTCGTCAAACGGCCCATGGCCGACCTCGCGCGCACGACGACGTTTGCCGTTCTGCCGCGGCGCGTGCTGCCGCGCAGGGCCGAGCGTCATGCGACGCGGGTCGGAGCCTTCGTCGTCGGCCGGTTCCCGGCGCGAGTCGAGGACCGGTGGGTGCGGCGCGGCGTTCTGCTCACTCCGTCTAGAGCTACAGCGGTTCTGCGTACCTGACCATGCCGCCGTCGACGTAGTAGGTCGAGCCGGTCACATAGGACGCGGCGTCGGATGCGAGGAAGACGACGACCTGCGCGACCTCGTCGGGCTCGCCGAGGCGCGCGAGCGGGATGATTCGCTGCAGCGTCGCGACCTTCGCCGGGTCGGCGAGTGTCGCCTTGTTGATCGGCGTCGCGATCGCACCCGGAGCGACGTTGTTGACGCGGATCTTGTGCGGTGCGAGCTCGACCGCTGCATTCCGCATCAACATGCGCAAGCCGCCCTTCGCGACGCAGTACGAGGTGAAGCCGGGAAACGCTACGTCCTCGTGGACCGACGAGATGTTGACGATGGAGCCGCCGGCGCCCGAGTCGCGCATCGAGCGCGCGACCGCTTGCAGACAGCAGAACGCACCGCGCAGGTCGATTGCCAGCACGCGGTCCCAGTCGGCGAGGTCGATGTCGAGGAGCGGCATCGAATGCTCGATTCCGGCGTTGTTGACGAGAATGTCCGGCGTCCCGAGCTCCTTGGCCGTCGTCTCGACCATCGCGGCCACGGAAGCCGGGTCGGAGACGTCCGCCGAGACGGCAATCGCGTGCGGCAACTGCCCGGCGTGCGCCTTTGCGTCGTCCTCGTACGCGCCGAAGTAGTTGATGCATACGCCGGCGCCCGCGTCGGAGAGCGCCTGCGCGATCGCGGTGCCGATGCCACTGCCTGCTCCGGTGACGATCGCGACCTTCCCCGTCAGGTTCATGTCAGTCCTTTCGGTTGCGGCGGATGATCAGGTCGGCGACGAGACCCGTCCAGCCGGTTTGGTGCGACGCCCCGAGCCCCGCGCCGGTGTCGCCGTGGAAGTACTCGTGGAACAGCAGCGAGTCGCGCCAGGCTGGGTCTTCCTGCAGCAGCGTGTACCCGCCGAACACGGGGCGATGCCCGTTCATGTCGCGGAGGAACAGCGCGACGAGCCGCGCTGCGAGCTCGTCCGCCACGTCGGACAGTCTCAGCACTCGGCCCGAGCCCGTCGGACATTCGACGGTGAAGCTCGCGCCGAGGTAACGGTCGTACGTGCGCAGCGCGTCGATCAGCAGGTAGTTGCCGGGGAACCACACGGGCCCCCGCCAGTTCGAGTTGCCGCCGAAGAGCGCGCTCGTCGACTCGGCCGGCTCATAGTCGAGCGTCAGCTCGACGCCGTTGAGGTCGACCTGCAGCGGGTGCTCGAGATGCCACTTGGAGAGCGCGCGAAGGCCGTGGTCCGAGAGGAACTCGTTCGGGTCGAGCATCGCCGAAAGCAATCGGCGCAGACGCGTCTCGTCGACGATCGACAGCATGCGCCAGCCGGCATGCTCGTCGGAGCCCAGATGCTGTACCACACCCACCGCCTCGGGCCGGTTCTTCATGAACCAGTCGGCACGCGCGTGGAAGTCGGGCAGGCGCGCCATCGTCTCGGGCCCGATCGTCGTGACGGCCGCGAGTGGGAGCAACCCGACGAAGGAGCGCGCGCGGAGTGGCATCTGCTCGCCGTCGGGCAGGCGGAGCATGTCGTAGTAGAAACCGTCTCCCTCATCCCAGAGGCCGCGTGCGTTCAATGCCGAGGCGATCAGCGCGAAGTGCTCGAAGAACTTCGTCGCGAGATCCTCGTACGTCTGGTCGTGCTCGGCGAGCACGAGTGAGAGCTCGAGCAGGTTCTGGCAGTAGAGCGCCATCCACGACGTGCCGTCGGACTGTTCGAGCGTCCCGCCGAGTGGCACCTGCGAGCGGTTGAACGGGCCGATGTTGTCGAGGCCCAGGAACCCGCCTTCGAAGAGGTTCGAGCCGTCCGAGTCCTCGCGGTTCACCCACCAGGTGAAGTTGAGAAGCAGTTTGTGCAGCATTCGCTCGAGGAACTCGACGTCGTTCGAGCCGTCGATCTCGAACACCCGCAGTGCGGCCCACGCCTGCACCGGCGGGTTCACATCGCCGAAGTCCCACTCGTAGGCGGGCAGCTGACCGTTCGGGTGCATGTACCACTCACGGCAGAGCAGGAGGAGCTGCTGCTTCGCGAACTCCGGATCGACGTGCGCCAGCGCGACGCAGTGAAACGCGAGGTCCCACGATGCGTACCACGGGTACTCCCACGTGTCGGGCATCGAGATCACGTCGAGGTTGTCGAGGTGTCGCCAGCCGGCGTTTCGGCCGGTCAGTCGCTGCGCTGGTGGAGTCGGTTCTGCCGGGTCACCGTCGAGCCAGCGCGCGACGTCGTAGTGGTAGAACTGCTTCGACCAGAGCAGCCCTGCGAATGCCTGGCGCAGCACCCGCGCTTCGTCATCGGAGCAGCCGGCCGGCGTGAGCTCTCCATAGAACGCATCGGCCTCGCGTTCGCGGGCTTCCATCACTACGGCGAAGTCGTCGCCGAGGCCACCACCGTCATCGCGAAGTCGAAGCTCGATGACGGCTGACGCGCCGGCAGCGACCGTTAGCCGGTAGCGGAGCGCCGCCTTCGTGCCGAGTTGCGCCGGGTTGACCGTTGCTGCGCCGCGAACGACGTGGTCGTCGATCGCGTCCTTGGGATACGGCGTCGGGCTCGGCGTTCCGAAGAGCCGCTTGCTGTTCGTCTCGTTGTCGCAGAAGAGTGGCTCTGGCGCGCCGCTCGCGTGCAGCTGACGCCGGCCGAGCACGGGATGGTCGGTTACGAGCGCGCCGCTCTCGAGTCGGATCGACGGCCGAGTAGCTGCCGTGTCCCACGACCAGGTGTTCCGAAACCAGAGCGTCGGGAGCACGTCGATCGTCGCCTGCTCCGGCCCCGCGTTGCGAACCGTGACGCGCAGGAGGATGTCCTCGGGCGCAGCCTTCGCGTAGTCGGCGGTGATCTCCCAGTAACGACCGTCGTCGAAGACGCCCGTGTCGACCAGCTCGAACTCGGGATCGGCGCGGCCACGCTGATGGTTCGCCTCGACGAGCTCGTCGTAGGGGAACGCCTGTTGCGGGTACATGTAGCGCCAGCGCATGAACGAATGCGTCGGCGTCGAGTCGAGGAACCACCAGTACTCCTTGGCATCCTCGCCGTGGTTGCCCTCGGGCCCGCCGAGCCCGAAGATGCGTTCCTTCAGGATCGGGTCGTTGCCGTTCCAGAACGCGAGCGCGAGACAGAGCGTCTGGCGGTCGTCGCAGATGCCGGCCAGCCCGTCTTCGTTCCAGCGGTATGCGCGCGATCGCGCATGGTCGTGCGGGAAGTACTGCCACGCGCTGCCGTCCGCGCTGTAGTCCTCGCGGACCGTTCCCCAGGCGCGCTCACTGAGGTACGGCCCCCAGTGACGCCACGGTGCGCGGCCGCGCGGCAGTTCACCGAGCCGCGCGCGTTCGGCGTCTAGCACCCGCGCGATGTACTCACCGTGGCGTGGCCCTGCGCCGTCAGCTTCACGCCGGTCACGGTCAATCGCGTGCAGAGGACGTGAACCTGACGCTCGAGCGCGGAGATCCGCGTCCGGTCGTGATGGGTGTTCACGAGCATGATCGCGATCGTGGCGAGTGCGGCGAACAGCGCCGCAATCCCGATCGCGGCCCCGGTCGCGAGTAGAGCCCGCTCACCTTTCGACAACCCCGTCTCCTCTCTTCGAGCCCGCTGCGTACGAGAACAGGGCGACGTTAGCGGCGGATTCACCGCTGTGCCTAAGACCTTCCGTACGCTTTGCCGATGCTGGTCTGCGCCCGCTGCAGCCGTGAGAACCCCGACGACGCCCGCTTCTGCAGCGCCTGTGGCGCCGAGTTGACGGCCGAGCGGCCGCCGCTGCAGGAGGAGCGGAAGATCGTGACCGTTCTCTTCGCCGACGTGACCGGCTCGACGGCGCTCGGCGAGCGGCTCGACGCCGAGGCGCTGAAAGACGGAGCTCTTGCTCGGCGAGGCCGTGCTCGGCGCTCGACCACCGCGACGACGCGGCCGCAGCGCTCGACAGCGCGGCGGGGGACCCCGCGCGTGCGCTGCGGGCAGCGCTGCGCATGCGGACCGAAGCTCGCCGAGCTGAACGCAGCGCCTCGAGCGAGCGATACGGCGTCGAGGTCGAGATGCGGATCGGCATCAACACCGGCGAGGTGATCGCCGTCACCGACGCCCGGCCCGGCGAGGCGCTCGCGACCGGCGACGCCGTCAACGCCGCGGCGCGCCTCGAGCAGGCCGCGCGACCGGGACAGGTGCTCGTCTCGGAGCGGACGGCGCAGGCGGCGCGCGGCTTCCGGTTCGACGCCGCCGCAGGTGCTCGAGCTGCGCGGCAAGGCCGAGCCGCTGCGCGCCGTCGAGCTCGTCGCCGAGCAGCCCGTCGACCGAAGGAGCGCTCTCCGGGAAGCGTGCCGCTCGTCGGGCGCCGGCGCGAGCTCGAGCTGCTGACGACCACGTACCAGCGCGTGGTCGAGGAGGAGCGGCCACATCTCGTGACGCTCTACGGCGAGGCGGGCGTCGGCAAGAGCCGCCTCGTCGCCGAGTTGCTCGCCGAGCTCGAGGCCGGCTCGCCGCCACCGATCGCGGTGCGCGGCCGCTGCCTCGCCTACGGCGACGGAATCACCTACTGGCCGCTCGCCGAGCTGCTGAAGGCGCACGCGCATGCGCTCGACTCCGACCCCGCCGAGGTCGCGCTCGCTCGCGTCACCGACGCGCCTGAAGCCGTCCTGGCGCGGGCGGGCGTCGACCGGCCCGCGGAGACGGCCACGATCCTCGCCCTCAGCATCGGCCTGGCTCCCGTCGACCAGCACCGGAATCCGCAGGAGCTTCGCGCGGAGACTGCACTTCGCGTGGCGGTCGTTCTTCTCGGCGCTCGCGGCGGAGGCGCCGACGGTCGTGATCGTCGAAGACGTGCACTGGGCCGACACGGCGATGCTCGAGCTGCTCGAGGACGTCGGCGAGCGCGCCGCCGGCCCGGTGCTCATCCTCTGCACGGCGCGGCCGGAGCTGACGACGCGGCGGCCGACGTGGGGTGGCGGCCGAGGAGCTTCACCGGGCTCGTCGTCGATCCGCTCGGCGAGGCCGAGAGCGCCGGCTCGTCGAGCTGCTGCTCGGCCGAGGGCGTCGGCGAGGGCGACCGGCCGGCGATTCTCGCCCGCGCCGAGGGGAACCCGTTCTTCCTCGAGGAGATCGTCCGGGCCCGTGGGTTCGGCCCGTCGCGGCGCCGGCGTCATCCCCGACACTGTCCAGGCCGCGCTCGCCGCGCGCATCGACCTGCTGCCGCGCGACGAGAAGCGCGCGCTCCAGGCGGCCGCCGTCGTCGGCCGGGTGTTCTGGCCGGGAGCCGTCGCCGAGGTCGCGGCCCTCGACGCCGGCGCGCGTCGAGCGACGCCGCTCGACCGCCTGCAGGACCGCGATCTCGTGCTCGGGCGTCTCTCGTCGTCGATGAGCGGCCAGCGCGAGTTGATCTTCAGGCACGCGCTCGTCCGCGACGTCGCGTATCGAGAGCCTGCCGCGGCGCGACCGGGTCGGCATGCACAGCGACACCGGCGGCTGGATCGAGCGGACGTACGCCGGCCGCCGCGACGAGGTCGTCGAGCTGATCGCCACCACCGAGCGGCGGCCTACGAGGTCGGGCGCGACCGACGAGCTTCGTGCCGCGGCGTTCGTCGTCGACGGTCGAGGCCGCCGAGGGCGCCTACACGCGTTCGTGCTTCGAGCGGGCGATCTCGCTCGCCGGCAGGCGCTCGAGCTCGCGGCCTCGCCGCTCGAGCGCGCCCGCGCGCTCGAGGCGCTCGGCTACGCCTCGTTCGTCTCGTACGACGGCTCGACCGCGTGGGAGTCGCTGCGCGAGGCGGCCGACATCGTCGCCCGCGACGCGCCGTCGGAGCGGATGCGGCTCGCGCGAGATCTGCGGCTTCGCGGTGATGATCCCGGCTCGCTCCTCGGGCCTGATGCGGCAAGGCCCGACGGCGGACGAGGTCGCGCCCTACCTCGAGCTGGGCCTCGCGTCGCGCCGGCGACGACGACAGCGAGGCGCTCGTGCTGCTGCTCGCCTCGCAGGGCTTCTGGGAGTTCGTGTTCGAGGAGCTCGGCGTCGTGCGCGAGCTCGAGCGCGCACGCGCGGTCCTCGCCGGTCTCTAGACTCGAAGCTCGGTCGCGTCGCGGCGGCCGTCCGGGCGACGCCGCCCCCTGCTCGTTCCGTCTCTGCAGGAGGTGCACATTGCCCGGCCTTCACACCAGGTGCCTGTCATGACCCCGGCACGGGCGCTCATCGCCGACGACGACACGATCGTCCGGCTCGACGTGCGCGCGGCTCTGGAGTCCGCCGGGCTCGTCGTCTGCGGCGAAGCGCGCGACGGCAACGAGGTCGTCGCGCTTGCCGTGAAGTTGCGCCCAGACGTCATCCTGCTCGACGCGGCGATGCCGGCGGCCGACGGTGTCGAGGCTGCGCGAAAGATCCTTTCTGTCCTGGACGTGCCGATCGTGATGCTCACGGGGTACAGCTACGGCGATCTGATCGCCCGGGCGCTCGCTGCGGGCGTCGCGGCATATGTGGTGAAGCCGTTCGACGAAGCCGATCTGGTGGCTGCGGTTGCAGCGGTCCTGCGCGGAGGACACACGCAGGGAACGCTCGCGTACCTGCGGCACGACCATGAGTGAGCTCCGGCCTCATTGGCCCCGCCTCGACCGGTCGATCTGAGCTTCGGTCACAGCCGCCTCGATTTCGGCCTCTGCGTAGCCCTCCTTCGACCATGCGCTCGACGAGCAATCGCAGGCGAAACTCCTGCGCCGGCGGCAGCATGTGCTCGTGCTCGACCGGATTCATTCGACATCGCCTCCGTGACCGCGGAGCGCGTAGCGGCCGCGGGCGAGCTGCTTCAGGATCGGCGTGCGAGGGAGAAACACACCGATCGTGCTCCTGTTGATGCCCTCGGCGCGTCCGAGTTCGGCCGCCTGCCGAAACGAGAGCACCGGGCCTTCCGACTCGAAGATCAGTGCGAGGCGCTGCTCGACGTGCGAGAGAACCTGCCGTCTGTCGAGGTGACCGAGTGCGGTGATGCGCGAGTTGCGAACGTCCCGGTGCAGCCACGGCAGCGCGTCGCAGATCGCTTCGAGGACCCGCATTGGCACCACGATCGGGACGAACGTTCTCCTGAGGGCCTCGTCGAGCTCCGCCAGCGGCAGCGAGTGCGCGACGGCGAGCGCCTTCTGCGCCACGTTCGCCACCCGCTGCTCGAGCCGACTCGTGTGGACGCTCAGGGAGCTCCTGCCGTCGTTCAGCCAGCGTACGGCGCTCGTCTCACCGAGTAGCCGTCTGATGCGGTCGGGGTCGATGCCCGTACACCGCGAAAGCTGCCGAACGTCGACCTTTCCGGTAGGTGCGGAGAGCGCGGCGGCGGCGCGCAGGAGCACCGCCGCCGGTTCGGGCGCGCCCGGCGTCGTCACCACCGGCCCTGCGACAATCGCCCTCGTTCGAACGCCGAGCACGCGCGCTGCCGAGAGAACTCCAGCTGGATCGAAGGGGCTCTCATCGCTGCCGAGCAGACGTGCGACATGACGGCGTTCGTCCGGCGCGGCCCCCTCGACGACATCCAGGGCGTGGTCGAGCGACGGTACAGCCCGTACGTGGCCGGGGCCGCGCACGCGCACGCGTGCCTCCAGCTGGCGCACGCGTTCCCGCGAATAGCCGTACGTCTCCGCTGCGTCCTGCAGCGTCGTCCCGCCTGCTCCGTCGAAGCCGAGCCGCGCACCGACCGCCGCGAGCTGACGGCCTTCGAGTCCGATCTCCGACAGAAGCCCGTTCAGCTCCGTCGTCAACACACACGTTGAATGCGACACGTGCCACCTCTCCTCTCAACATCGTTTTTGGGAGTAGGCGTCGTCGCCTGAGTGCCGAAGCTCAACGTTCGGCGCGGCGAGTCGCGTCCTCGCGACCCGTGTGAACTTCGTCGGCCAACGCGATGCAGATCGCGTCGGCGATCAGCTTGAGGGTTTGACCGCTCCGCTGGCTCGCGGTGCGCAGCCGCGCGAACGACTCGCCTTCGGTCAGTCCCTCGTGCTGCATCAGCAACCCCTTTGCGCGCTCGATCGATTTCCGCGCGGCGAGCGCGTCAGCGAGCGTCGCAGCCTCTTCGCGTAGCGCGTCGAACTCGCCCTGGCGCGCGATCGCCAGCTCGATGGCCGGCAAGAGGTCGTTCGCACGGTACGGCTTCGTGAGATACGCGAAGGCTCCGGCCGATGCCGCACGCCGCACCAGCTCACGCTCGCCGTACGCGGTGAGCATCACGATCGGTATCGGCGCCGACGCTGTGATTCGTTTCGCCGCCTCGATCCCATCCAGAACCGGCATCTTCACGTCGAGCAGGGCGAGGTCGGGCCGCGTCGTCGCCGCGAACTCGACGGCTTCCGCTCCGTCACGGGCTTCTGCGCACACGACGTACCCCGCATCCTCCAGCAGCGTGCGGAGATCCAGACGAATGACGGTCTCGTCCTCGGCGATCAGGACCCGGCTCACGACACCGGCTCCGCTCCACTCCCGACGATGCGGTCGCATTGCGCTGCGAGAGTGCGGCTCTTGACGCCGCGGCTCTCGCAGAACGCGACCGCGCTCGCGCCACAGAGGCGCCAGCTCCCGCCGCCCATCACACCCGCTTCGCTGTAGGTCAGACAGCCGGAGTCAGTGCTCTGGGAATGCGAGCCACCGGCGGCGACGGCTCCCGCCGTGCCGAGGACGCCGGCCAGCGCGGCCGCCCCGATGACAAGGCGGTCGCGCCGGCCGAAGCCGCGGCCGAGTCTGCTGGCCTCAGCCGGCATTTAGTGCCCCTTCACTAGAACGCGACCGCGACCCCGCGCGGGAGGACGACAACGGGGCAATGGGCGAGCTCGATCAGGTACTCCGCGGCGGCGCTGATCGTGACGCGGCCGGTGACGGTACCCGGCTTCGAGCCGACGACGATCAGGTCGACGTCTCCGGTCGCGCGTGGCGCGACGGTCGCGTTGAGCCGTGCAGCGAGCGAGTCGGCCGTTTCACGCACGCACGGGTCGCCGTCCTCGCCGACCGCACCGACGGTCGTCACCGGGTGGCCGTCCGCTGAACCGAGCCCTGCTGTTGCGAGGCCGATCGCGATCGGCCCGCCGTCGATCAACCGGCGCGCGGATGCCTGCGGGTCGACGTGGCCCTTCGCCGTTCGGTACTCCGAGCCGAACACGATCATGTCGGCTCCCGAGTCGAGCGCGAGCTTGCGCAACCCCTCCGGGGTGGAGCCGCTGAGCAGCACGTGCGTCTCGACGCCGCCGCCGAGCTCGGCGGCGGCGTCTTCCAGCAACTCGTACGCGTCGCTTTCCGCGAGGCGCTCTCGCGACGTCTCCTGCTCGACCGCGTGCCGGACGTAGGCGAGCGCCAGCGTCGCCCCGCCCTGCGCGAGCAGTTGCCCGAGCGCGAGCGCGTCGCGATCGTTCTCGGTGCCGTCGTACGAGACGATGATTCTCGGCGCCATCGCGTCAGGCCGAGGTCGGTGCCGGGTTGTTGCCGGCCGTCGGGGCACTCGCCGGCGGCACCCCTGTCGGGAAGCCGAGCGAGGGGATGTCGGATGGATAGACCTCGTGACCGTGAATTGCGATGTCGCCCATCTCGAGCTCCTCGTCGGTCATGCGTAGCGGCACGAACACGCCGACGAGCTTGAGCAGGACGAACGTGCCGACGGCCGCGAACACGATCACCCAGAGCGCGGTGAACGCCTGCCACTTGAGCAGGTGGAGGCTGCCGGTGACCGAGAAGCCGGGCACGACCTCCATCGAGGAGTCGGCGAGCACGCCGACGAGCAGTCCGCCGATCACGCCGGCGAACCCGTGCGTGTAGATCACGCCGAGCGTGTCGTCGACGTTGCGGAAGGGCCGCACGAGTGCGAGGTAGTTGTAGGCGACATATACGACCGACGAGGCGACGACACCGATGATGATCGCGCCGAAGCCGTTGACGAAGCCGGCTGCAGGCGTGATCGCGACGAGGCCGACGATCATCCCGTTCACGCTGCCGAGCAGCGACGGCTTGCGACCGGTCATGTAGTCCCAGGTCACCCACACGAGGAACGCAACCGCGGTCGCGAGATTCGTGTTCAGCACCGCGGCCGCGGCGTCGACGCCTGCGTTGTACGGGTCGCCACCGTTGAAGCCGTTCCAGCCGAGCCAGAGCAGGCCGGCACCGAGCGCGACCATCGCGAGGTTGTTCGGCGCGTCGATCTCACGATCGCGGGCGAGTCGCGGGCCGATCACCCAGGCGGCGACGAATCCCGATACACCCGCGGAGAGATGGATCACGTAGCCGCCGCTGAAGTCGACGGCGCCGTGCTGCGCGAACCAGCCGCCGCCCCAGATCAGGAACGCGTTGACCGTGTAGACGCCGCTGATCCAGAGGACGACGAACGGGATCCACGCCTTGAAGTTGACGCGGCCGAGCACCGACCCGAGCATCAGGATCGGCGTGATCGCCGCGAAGACGAACTGGAAGTAGACGAGCGACGACTGTGGGAAGTCGAGCACTCCGGCCGCGCCGAGGTTCGGGATCTTGCCTTGTCCCTGAAGTTCCTTGTGGTTCAGGACCGGCCCCGGCTTGCCGAGGAAGTTGTGCCAGAAGCTCGATTTCCCGCCGATCGGGATCGGGCTGCCGAAGCCCATCTTGAACGCGTAGAGCACCCAGACGATCAGCACGACCGCGAACGCCACGAACGCCAGCATCATGCTGTTCACGGACCAGCGCTTCTGCATCACGCCGCCGTAGAGCACGACGAGGCCCGGGACGCTCATCAGCCCCACGAGCGTCGCCGCGGTCATCTGCCAGGTGTTGTCACCGGGGTTCAGCCAGTGGGGGTACAGCACGACGTCTCCTCTCGATTTCTCTCCAACCACGAAAAGACCCCAGGACTCACAGAGTCCTGAGGCCTCATTGCCTCCGGGGCGGCGTCGTCGCCACCCACGCTCCCCAGACTGCCAGTCGTGCCGGACCGCGTCAAGGGCAAAACTACAAATGAGGAAGTAATGCCTGCTCGCAAGGGCCGTGAGTCTCTGCCTGCGACGCTCCGGCTCTTAGACTTGTGAGATGGAACGGAAGCTCGCGACAGTCCTCTTCGTCGATCTCGTCGACTCGACGAGCTTCGTGACGAGCGCGGACCCGGAGGTCGTGCGGCGGCGCGTCAGCACGTACTTCGAACACGCGTCGGACTGCATCGCACGCTTCGGCGGCACCGTCGAGAAGTTTGCGGGCGATGCCGTGATGGCGGTGTTCGGCGTTCCGCAGGCTCACGAGGACGACGCTGTGCGCGCGGTCAAGGCTGCGTTCTCGATCCTCGACGGCGTCCACGACCTCGGGCTCGAGGCGCGCGCTGCCGTCGAGGCCGGCGAGGTCGTCTACGACTCGACCGAGTCGACGTTCGTCACGGGCGAGGCGGTCAACGTGGCCGCGCGCCTGCAGCAGGCAGCTGCGCCGGGCGCGATCGGGATCGGGCCGGGCGCTCGCCGCCTCACGCTCGCCGAAGTCGAGGTCGAGGACGTGGGGCCGGTCGAGGTGCGCGGCCGGGGCGAGGTGTGGACCTGGCAAGCGATCCGCGTTGTCGAAGCTCGCCGCAAGCCGCAGGCGCGGTTCGTCGGACGCGAGGTCGAGCTCGAGCTGCTCCGCACGTTCTACGAACGCGCGGTGCGCGACCGCCGCGCCCATCTCGTGACCGTGTTCGGCGATCCGGGCGTCGGCAAGTCGCGGCTCGTCGCCGAGTTCGCGGCGCAGGTCGAGCGCGCGACGATCCTCACCGGCCGTGCGCTTCCGTACGGCGAAGGCGTGAGCTACTGGCCGGTCGCGTCGATGATCAAGGCGTCGGCCGGGATCACCGACGACGATCCCGCCGCGGAGGCGTTCGAGAAGCTGCGCGTCTCCTGCGAGAGCGACGCGGTCGCGGATCTGCTCGCCGTCGCGCTCGGCGTCCTCGGATTCGCCGAAGCAGACGAGGGCGCGGGCGAGGAGATCGCGTGGGCGGCGCTCAAGTGGGCGCAGCAGCTCGCGGAGGCACAGCCGCTCGTGCTCGTGTTCGAGGACGTGCAGTGGGCCGACGAGCGACTGCTCGATCTGATCGAGCACCTGGCGCGCTCGCTCACGCTCGCGCCCGTCTTGATCGTGTGCGTGACGCGCGCGGAGCTGCTCGATGTAAGGCCCGGCTGGGGTGGAGGAAACTCACGCGCAGCGGCGATCGAGCTCGATCCGCTCTCGCCGCAGGAAAGCCGGGAGCTCGCGGACGAGCTGCTCATGCCGGAGGACGCGACGGCGAAGATCCGCGAGCGGATTCTCATGCAGGCGGAAGGCAATCCGCTGTTCCTCGAAGAGACGGCGCGGATGCTGCTCGAGGGCGACGGCGCCGAGGACGGTGCGGGCGGCATCCCCGGCACGATCCAGACGCTGATCGCTGCGCGGATCGACCTGCTTGCAGACGAGGCGCGACGTGTCCTGAGGACGGCCTCGGTCGTCGGCCGTGTGTTCTGGCAAGGAGCGCTGCAGCGGCTCGAGCCCGAGCTCGACGTCGACGAGCTGCTCGGGCTGCTGCTCGAGCGCGAGCTCGTCGTGCGCGAAGAGCGCTCGGCGATTTCCGGCGACCGTGCGTTCCGCTTCCATCACGTCCTGATCCGTGACGTCGCTTACGCGGGCGTGACGAAGGCCGAGCGCGCGACGCTCCATCAGCGCTTCGCGGAGTGGGTTCGCGAGCGAGCGCCAGAGGACGCTGCTGCAATCCGCGCCTTCCACCTCGACCGGGCGGCAACGCTGCTCGCCGAGCTCGACGGCGCGGTCGACTCGACGCTCGCCGCGGACGCTGCCGAAGCCCTGCAGGAAGCGGGCGAGCGTGCGCTCCGGGGCAACGCGTTCGCGACCGCTCGGCGGCTGCTTCGGCGTGCGGCCGACCTCGAGCCGACGCCGCGACGCGAGTTCCTCGGCGCGAAGGCAGCTCTCCAGCTGGGCGATCTCGGCGCGGTCGCCGTCGAGATGGAGCGGGTACGCGAGTCAGCGCTGTCGCTCGGCGACCGGTTCCTCGAAGGGAACGCGTTGAATGCGCTCGCGTTCGTCGCACTGGCCCGAGACGGCGATGCCGCCGAGTCCGAGCGCAGGGCGCAGGCCGCGCTCGACGCGCTCCCGCCGGACGACGTCGAGGGCAAGATCGACGCGCTCTTCCGGCTCACGTCCGCGGCGTGGTGGCCCGGCGATGTCCGTCGCGCCGAGGGGTATGCGCGCCAGGCACTCGACCTCGCCGCCACACACGATCTGCGCGACCTGCACAGCCGCTCGCTGCGAATCCTGCAGTGGCTGCTCGAGGTGCGACTCGAGCTCGACGAGGCGGCGGAGCTCGTCGCGATGTATGGGCCGCCGCCGGACGACGTGCTGGAACGTGCGCGAGTGCGTCATGCCGAGGCATCGCTCTACCGTCTGCAGGGGCGACTCGACGAGGCAGTCGCTGCGTTCGAGGAGTCGCGGGCGCTGTTCCTCGATGCGGGGCTCATGGTCGACGCAGCGTGGTCGGCCATACTGCTGGGCTGGATCTCGCTCGTCCGCGGCGATCTCGACGCGGCAGAGCGAGCATTCCGCGACGGGGTGCGGGTGTTCACCGCCAACGAGGACTTCGGTCACCTTTGCGAGGCGGAACGCGCGCTCGCCGAGGTGCTGCTCGAGCGCGACCGTGTCGGGGAGGCGGAGCGTTTTGCTCTCGCCGCGCGCGAGCATGTGAGCAACCACGACTTGACGTCGTCGACCGCCACGCTGCGAACACTCGGGCTCGTTCGCGCGGCACAGGGGCGAGACGACGATGCCGAGCAGCTGTTCCGCGAGGCAGTAACAACGGTCGAAGGAACCGAGTGCAGGCTGCTCGAGGTCGCAGCGCTGGTTTCTTTCGCGCGGTACCTGCGCTCACGCGGGCGCGACTGCGACGCGGAAGAGCTCGAGGCGCGACTGCCCGAGCGCGTGGCCGGCTGGCTGAACGACGCCGACCGCCCGTCCCCGCCCGCGGGGAACCTGGTTGTCGGCGAAGCCGGAACCAGGCTCGTGTCGTAAGACAGACAACTCGGTTCCGCCTTCGGCGGCAACCGAGTTACAAGCGCCTGCGGCGGCAACCGAGTTACTGCGGTGCCGCGGGCAGTACGACCGTCGGCGCGTCGCGCTCGCCGAGCAGCGGCTCGACCTCGAACTCCGATGCTGCGACGCGCTCTGTGCGCGCGCCGAGCGCGTCGAGAAATGCGTCGGGTGGGTCGAGGAAGTTGACCGCGTCGGTGCGGTAGTGCATCGGTACGACGAGACGTGGCTGCAGTGTGCGCACGAGCTCAGCCGACTCCTCGCCTCCGACCGTTGGCCCACCGCCGGCCGGCAGAAAGAGCACGTCGATGTGGCCGAGCGCGTGCCGTTGCTCGTCGCGCAGCCGTGCCTGCCCGAAATCGCCGAGATGACAGAGTGCGAGCCCGTCGAGCTCGAAGCGGAAGATCGTGTTCGGGCCGCGCTTCGTCCCGGCGACGCCATCGTGCTCGGATGCGACCGCCACGACCGGGCCGAGCGGTGACTCGAGCGTGCCCGCCGTCGAACGAAGCGTCGCCGGGGAGCCGCCGATCGCTTCCACCGCGTTGTGATCCGAGTGCTCGTGCGTGATCAGCAGGACGTCGGCCTCGATGTCCTCGATCGGCGGGTAGCGAAACTCGATCCCGCGCTGCGCTGCCAGGTGGTTCATCGGGCCAAAGGGGTCGATGGCCACACGCTGCGAGCCTGTGACGAGAAACGCGGACTGGCCGAACCAACGGATCTTCATCGAGCCTCCGGTCAGAGTTGGGTGAGTCGCCGGAGCAGCGGCACGGCGTGAATCAGCGTCTGCTGCTCCTCGTCGGTCAGCTCGACGGCCATCGCGTTCGCGAGCCACCCGTCACGGCGGCGGCGGTCGTCGTGGAGCATCCGGCGTCCGTCGTCGGTGAGCTCGATCAGGATCTGGCGCTTGTCGAGCGGGTCGGGCCGTCGCGCCACGAGGCCCGCCGCGAGCAGCTCCGCAACCGTGTGCGCCATCGACTGCTGGCGCATGCGCTCGGCGCTGGCGAGAGCGCTGGTCGTGCGCGGTCCTTCGCGGTCGAGCCGCGCGAGCACAACCCCCTGCGAGAGCGGAAAGGTGTGTTCGGCACGAAGCCGGCGGATGAGCTGACCCAGCACGATCCGGAGCTCGCTCGCCGAGCGCGTCACGTCGAGTGTCCGGCTCACCGGGCTCAACTATACAGGTAAGCTGCACAGTCTTCCTGTGCAGTTGACGAGACGACATGACCGCGGGCCGGTGGGGGACTCCTACAAGTGGGTCGCCCTCTCGAACACGACGCTCGGCGTGCTCCTGGCGACGATCGACGCGTCGATCATGCTGATCGCGATGCCCGACATCTTCCGGGGCATCCGGCTCGACCCGCTGCAGTCGGGAAACAGCTTCTACCTGCTCTGGATGATCCTCGGCTTCCTCGTCGTCTCGAGCGTGCTCGTCGTCGGCGTGGGCCGACTCGGTGACCTCTACGGGCGCGTGCGGATGTACAACCTCGGCTTCATCGTCTACACCGTCGCGTCGCTGCTCCTCACGATCGACTGGATGCACGGCAAGGCCGGTGCCGACTGGCTGATCGTGTTTCGGATCGTGCAGGGCGTCGGCGCCGCGTTTCTGATCGGGAACTCCGCCGCGATCCTCACCGACGCATTTCCGGCGAACCAGCGCGGCCTCGCGCTCGGGATCACGAACGTCGTCGGGATCAGCGGCCAATTCATCGGCCTCGTGCTCGGCGGCGTGCTTGCGCCGATCGACTGGCGTTTGATCTTCCTCGTCTCCGTGCCGTTCGGCGTGATCGGGACGGTGTGGTCGTACCTGAGCCTGCGCGAGACGAACCCGCCGGAGCGCGCGCCGATCGACTGGGCGGGGAACGTCACGTTCGCGGTCGGGCTCGTGCTCGTGATGATCGGGATCACCTACGGGATCCGGCCGTACGGCAGCAGCCCGATGGGGTGGACGAGCCCGTTCGTCGACACGTGCCTCGTGCTCGGGGCTGCACTGCTCGTCGTCTTCGTATTGATCGAGCAGCGGGTGGAGCACCCGATGTTCCGGCTGCCGCTCTTCAAGATCCGCGCGTTCACCTTCGGCGTGTTCTCGAGCTTCCTCTCGGCGATCGCGCGCGGCGGGTTGATGTTCATGCTGATCATCTGGCTGCAGGGAATCTGGCTGCCCGAGCACGGCTACTCGTTCACGCGAACGCCGTTCTGGGCGGGCATCTACATCCTGCCGCTGACCGCGGGCTTTTTGATCGCCGGCCCGATCTCCGGCTATCTGTCGGACCGACACGGCTCACGCGTGCTCGCGACGAGCGGCATGATTGCGTCGGCGGTCGCATTCGGGTTGCTCACGATGCTGCCGATCGACTTCTCGTATCCCGTCTTTGCATTGGTGCTGCTCTTGATGGGCCTCTCGATGGGCGCGTTCGCGTCACCGAACCGTGCGGGGGTGATGAACAGCTTGCCCGCGAAGGACCGCGGCGCGGGAGCGGGGATGAACCAGACGTTCCAGAACTCGGCCCAGGTGCTCTCGATCGGGATCTTCTTCACGTTGATGATCATCGGCCTGGCCGGCTCGCTCCCGCATACGCTCGCGGCGGGCCTGACCGCACACGGCGTGCCGCCGCAAACGGCGCACCAGGTGGCCAACCTGCCGCCCGTGTCGGTGCTGTTCGCGACGTTCCTCGGCTACAGCCCGATCGAGCGGCTCGTGCCGCCGCACGTGCTCAACCACCTTTCGCAGGCGAACGCGACCGCCCTCACCAGCCGCGGCTTCTTCCCGAAGCTGATCACCGACCCGTTCCGAACCGGGCTCCACCAGGCGTTTCTCTTCGCCGTGGTCGCGTGCCTCGTTGCAGCCGCGACCTCCTGGTCTCGCGGGCGGCGGGCCGAGCAGGGGACGGTCGGCGCCGAATACGCAGGCGTCGTCCCCGACGCGTAGCAGCGATACTGGCCGACCGATGCGCGGCCCCCGTCTCTCTCTTGTCGCGACGGTTGCCGCTCTCGTCGCGCTCGCGGTCACGACCGCGCTGGCGCAGCCGGCTGCGAACTCCACGTGTCCGGTGCGTGAGCCGACCTCCGACTACACGGCCTCGGTCGAGCGGGCGGTGGCGTCGAACGGCGACCTCTGGGGCTCGGAGCTCCTGCACGCGCGCGGAGGCCCTACCTACACGGCGGCACGCAGGTTCCTGAAGCCGCTGACGCAGGCGGTCCAGTGGGGCAGCCAAACGCTGACAGCGAGCGGCTCGTACTACGTGCCGTTGTCGTTTCCGTTCACGCCGTACGGCTCGACCGTGTTCGCGCTGCACGTTGCGGACGGCAGCCAGATCGTCACGCGGCGCACAGACGGCGCATCGCTCACGATCGACGTCGGGTCCGGCAGCGAGCGCTACGGCTCGTGCTCGGCGCGGCTCGGGCAGGCACACCTCGCCGAGGGCTACCTGCCGATTCTGCAGACCACATATCGAGACGTCGGCGGCGCTCGTTACCGCCAGGAGTCGTTCGTCGGGCGCGCATACGGCAAGTACGGCGCGCGCTCGGTGATCAGCTTCGTGCGGCTCGACGTCGACGCGACGCACGCGCCTCGCGGTGCAACAGTGCGCCTCGTTCCGTGGAAGCTGCTAGCGCACTCCGCGCCAGACCGGCTCGCGCTCAAGGGACAGACGCGGCTGATCGTCAGCGCAGGCGCGCAGTTCGCACACGGTGTCGTCAGCTACCACGTGCCTTCAGGTGAGACGGAGACGATCTATGCCGAGTGGCTGAACGCTCCGTCCGACGCGCGTTACCTCCATGCGAACGCCGTGTCGTATGCGGCGGCGCGCGCGATCGTCGTCTCGTTCTGGCAGTCGAAGCTCGCCGAGGGTGCGACCTTCAGCGTTCCGGAGCCGGCGGTGCAGGATGCGGAGAGCGCGATCCTCACGCAGCTGATCTCGTACGGCTGGCGGTACAGCATCGGCAATCCGTACGAGGAGCTCTCGTACGCAGAGTCCCTCGACGCCGCGGAAGTTGCAGCCGAGTACGGCTTCGACTCCGTCTCCAAGTCGATCATCGATTTCTCGCTTCTGCGCATGCAGGAGCGTCCGTGGCGGTTCACCGCGTTTCGCGGCGCGCACATCCTTTCGACGGCAGCGTTGTACTACCGGCTCACCCGTGACCACGCCTTCTTGCACAAGGAGACACCTTCGCTGCGCTCGCTCGTCGAGCTCATCGCCGCTCGGCAGATCACGTCGGGACCGAAGCGCGGGCGTCTGCTGCCGGAAGCGCTCTCGACAGATCTCGAAGGCCGTAGCGTCGACAGCGTGTCGGGACAGATCGAAGCAGTCGAAGGTCTGCTCGCAATCAGCCGGGTATGGAGCACCGGCGGCTACCCCGCGCTCGCAGCCAAGGCCCGGACCCTGGCGCTGAGCATCGATGCGGCACTGAGACCCGCAGTCGCGCGCGCATCGGTGCGCCTGGACGACGGCTCACTGTTTGTCCCCGACGAGCTCGGCGGGCAGAAGCCGTTCGACCGGATCACGAGCACACGAGACGGCTCGTATTGGAACCTCGTGATGCCGTACGCGTTCGCATCGGGGTGGTTCGCGCCGCACTCGCCGACCTCGCGCGGGATCGTCCGCTACCTGCTCGGCCACGGCTCGCGGCTGCTCGGCATCCAGCGCACGTATGCGAAGACCGTGTACGGGGATGCTCCGGGCGCGGGACTCGCGCAGGTCTACGACCTGAGCGCTTCGCGCTTCTTCGCCGACAACGACGAGCCCGACCAGCTGGTGCTGAGCCTCTACGGCATGCTCGCAGCAGGGATGACGAGCACGTACATCTCCGGCGAGGCGGTGTCGCTCCTTCCGGTGAATGGTGCATACGAGCGGTCGATGTTCATGCCGCCGAACACGGGCGCGAACGCGTCGTATCTCGGCACGCTGCGCGAGTTGCTCGTGCACGAGCGTCGCGGGCCGCACGGTGCGCCGGTCGGGCTCGACCTGGCGTACTCGACGCCGCGCGCCTGGCTCGAGGACGGCAAGGAGATCTCGGTGAGCAATGCGCCGACCAGCTTCGGCAACGTCAGCTTCTCGCTCAGTAGGAGTGGCTCGACGATCGAGGGCTCGCTGAGCCTGCCGGCGCGCTGTCGGTGTCGGCTGCGGCTCCGGCTGCCGGCCGGCGAGCGCATCGGCCACGTTGTCGTCGGCTTGACGGTCGTTCGTGCAAACAGCTCGGGGACGATCGACCTCGGCGCCCGTCACGGCAAGCTCTCCGTTCGTGCGACAGTTGTTGGGTGAAGGCGCCCAGCCCCGAGAATCCGCTGCACGGCTCGTGTCTTTGCGGCGGAGTGCGCTTCGTCGTGACGGCGCCGTTCCTGTGGTCGGCCCACTGTCATTGCTCGCGCTGTCGCAAGCATTCGGGGACGTTCGGCGGCACGCACGGTCGGGTACCCCGCAGCGGCTTCGAGTTGCTCTCGGGGGAGGAGCTGATCCGCGTCTTCCGCCCCGGCGACGGTCGTGTGAAGGCGTTTTGCTCGGTGTGCGGCTCGAGCCTCTTCGGCAACGAGTGGCCCGGAGGCGACGAGATCGCGATTCGCTTCGGCGTGCTCGAAGGCGATCCGGGCATTCGTCCGGAGTTCCACCTGCACGTCGCGTCGCGTGCGCCGTGGGAGACGCTCCCAGACGACGGCTTGCCGCGCTTCGACGAGGCCTATACCGGCGACTAGCCTGCGGACGACGCGGTCACATGCGGAGCGCGCCCGCCGCCGCCGGCGCCGGACGGCTTGGCTTGCCGCCGGACTGGTGTTCATCGCGTTGGTCGCGTACGTGGCGAACGCACGAATTGACGCCGCGACGCGCGGCTACTCGGACACACGCGGTGCACACGTCGTCCACTACACGCTCTCGAGCAAACTCGTCGGCCGAAGCCTTTCCGAGATCGCGGTCGTTCCCGCTGGAGGCGGCGTGCGCCCGCTGCTTGTTTTGCTGCACGGAAGAGACGATCCGTCGCCACTTTCGTGGCTGATCCCGCAAAAGACGGGCCCGGAGTCGATGTTGAGCAACGCACTCTTCGCGGGGCTCGCGCGCCTCGGTGATCGAGCCCCGGTCGTTGTGCTGCTGAACGGCGGCTCTCACAGCTACTACCACGACCGGCGCGACGGACGGTGGGCGTCGATGATCCTCGACGAGGCGATCCCGGACGCGGTTCGACGCTTCGACACACGTCCAGGGCGAATCGCGATCGGCGGCATCTCGATGGGCGGCTACGGCGCTCTTCACATCGCCTCGCTTCGTCCCCGCGAGTTCTGCGCCGTCGGCGGCCATTCGGCCGCGCTGTGGGAGAGCGGCGGCGAGAGCGCGCCCGGTGCGTTCGACGACGCTGCGGATTACGCGCGCAACGATGTCTATAGCGCGGCGCGTCGGGGTGCCTTCGGCGGGCTGCCGCTGTGGATCGACGGTGGTGCGTCGGATCCCTTTCACGACGCGGACGCCGCCTTCGTGGCCCTGCTGCGAAGCCACGGCGTGAGCGTGACGTACCACGTTTGGCCTGGAGCCCACACCGAGTCGTACTGGCATGCGCACATGGCCGCGTACCTCGCGTTCTACGCGACCAAGCTGGCCCGTTGCCGGAGTGGCCGGTGACGATCGTGGTCGTTTCGCCGCATTTCGACGACGCAGTGCTCTCCTGCTGGTCGCTTGTGGACGGCCCGGGAGATGTGACGGTGCTCACCGTCTTCACCGAGGGGCCCGCGCCGGGGCTCGTTGCCGACTGGGACCGCGATACGGGTGTCGACTCCGCGACGCGGATGCGTCAACGCGTCGACGAGAATCGTGCCGCGCTCGCGATCGCGGGACGCGAGCCGCTCGACCTCGGGTTGAAGGAGGCGATCTACGGCGGCGACGGCGTCGATCCGGAGCTGCTGCGGGCACACCTCGGTGCCGCCGACCAGGTCTACGCGCCGGCGGGGGTCGGAGTCGAGCACGTGAACCGCGAGCATGTGCTCGTGCGCGATGCGTGCCTCGCGCTGCGCGGCGACTGTCGGCTCTACGCGGACCAGCCGTACAGCCTCTTCCGCGACGACACGGAGCTTCAGTTCGAGCTCGTTCGCGCGCGTCGGATCGTGGCGCTGTCAGCGACCCAGCGCGCCGCGAAGGCGCGCGCAATTGCGTGTTACGCGGGCGAAGTGCCGAAGCTCGAGCGCGCCTTCGGGCACCTCACCGACCCGGATCGACTTGTGAACGAGGTGCTGTGGACCTAGCGGTGCGCGTTCAGTCGCCGAGCCGGAAGGGCGGGTACTCATCGGTCACGAGCACGAATGCGTACGCGATCACGCGGTTGGCCCAGCGGAACACGCCGAGCACAAAGTCGAAGAGGCCGCGCGGATAGCGCCCGGTGAAGAGGATCGCGAACCAGGCGATCACGACTGACACGAATGCTGCGAGCGTGAGAAACACGAGCAGGATGTAGTGCGGGATCGCAAGCAGCCACTTGACGAGCGGCAGCCAGCGGTTCAGGTCCTGCTTCGCATCCGGATAGGGAAGCTCGAGCGTCACCGACTGGCGCTCGTCGGTGGATGGATAGCGGTCGTCCATCAGCGCGAGAAAGACGCCGATCCTGTTCGAGAACCTGAGGAGCTCGAGGTTCCAGTCGAACCACCAGCGCGGGTACTTCTGACGAAACACGATCATCAGCAGCGGCGGAAGGAAGAGCAGCGCTCCGCCGCTCCCGATCGCGATCGAGGAAGCATGGCCCGCCGAGTTCCACCGTCCCTCGCTGCCTCCGATGCTGGCGGCGACTATGAGAATCGGGATCGCGACGACCAGCCTGAACCCGGTTGTCAGCCTATTGAGGGCGCGATCGGGGTAGTCGACCGAGAACCGCACGGGGTAGTGCTGCGTGCCGGAGCCCTGGGTATCGGCCTCCATCGGGTTATGCCTCCCTTGGGATTGCGAGCGAGTCGCTCCTCCTGCGCGATGCTACCGCGAGCGCTCTCGCGAATCCCACGCGGCGCTGCGGCCTACGGGCGCAGCCTCGGCCGAAAACACCCGCGCAATGTCGAGCGTCGACAGCACGCCGATCGGGAGAGGCGACGACTCGTCTGCCACGACGATGAGGTGCGACGTCGAGTGCTCACGCATCAGGGACGCCGCCTGAAGCAGTGAATCGCCCGGCGTCACGGTGACCACAGGCGATGCGGCGATTGCGCCGGCCGGCGCGTGAGTATCGATCGCGCCGATCAAGTCGAGGTCCGAGACGACACCCCACGGCAGCAGCGAGTCCTCGTGACCGAAGACCACGATTGCGTGCACGCGATGCGTCGCCATCATCTGCGCGACGACGCGGAGCGGCGTCACCGGCAGGCACGTGAGGATTCCCGGTGTCATCGCCTCTGCGACGGTGCCGGTCGTAAGCGTGGCCGAGCTGACGGTCATGGCGAGCCTCCTATGGGTAGATCGATGTCTACTGCGATCGCTCCGGCCCGATCGGCCGGCGGTTCGAGCTCGATCCCGTCGTACCGCGCGAGAAAGGGGGCGAGATAGCGGCCGACCGTCTTGCTCGGCGGCCACCAGAGAGCCTCGCCGGCAACCGTGCCGCGGGTGCCCCCGCCCCCGTACGGCTCGCTGCGCAAGAAGCGCGGGGCCGAGCCGGTGAGGAGAAGCCCGCGGAGCACCGGCTGGAACGGATGCGGACGCACCGGGGCTCCCGCCGACGCGGCGATCGCCTCCGCGACGGCGTCGGCCTGCTGGGCGGCAATTCCGCCTTGCTTGATCGGGAACTGCGTGATGTCGCCAGCGGCGTAGACGTTCGTCAAGCCCGAGACACGGCCGCTGAGGTCGGTGGCGATGAAGCCGTCCGCGTCCTGCTGGATCCCGAGGATCCGCTGTCCCTCGAGACGCGGCAGCGCGACGACGCGTTCGGCGAGGAGTGTCGCGTCGGGGTCGAGCGCGAGCGTTCCCGCCTCATAACGCGTCGCGTGGCAGCTCGTTCGCAGACCGATGTCGTGGTCGATCAGCAGTGCGCGAACGGCCCGGCTCGCTTCGTCTCCGAAGACGGCGAGCGGGGAGGGCTCTGGGGTGACGAAGGTGAGCTCGACGTGATCGTGCTGCCGGTCGAGCTGAGTCGCCGTGAGCAGCGCGAGCTCGTAGAGGGGAAGCGGCCAGATGTCGAGTGCCGGGACGACGAAGGCAATCGAGCCGATGCTCCCGCTCTCGGCCTCGACGAGCAGTCGGCGATACGCGTCGACGTCGGCCGGCCCGCGAAAGGTGAGCGCACCCGTGAGCGCAGGCCGTGGCAGAGCGCCGCAGGCGATCACGAGCACGTCGTAGTGGATCTCCATGGCGTGGCTCGTGCGGGCCAGGTTGGCGTCGGCATCGACCGAGGCGAGCTCGGCGAGTGTGAGCCCGGCGCCGACCGCGGCGGCCATCTCTGCGAGGTCGAAATGCTGGACCCGGCCGGCATCGAACGGCTCCGCCACTGCGAGCGGCCGGTACCAGAACGCGGGCTCGGCGGTGAGCAGCTCGAGGTCGACCAGGTCGCCGGCGAGCGCGCGGAGCGCGAGCAGCGTCTCCAAGCCGGCGACGCCGCCGCCGGCGACGACAACGCGGAGCCCGTCGTAGCTCTTCGGAGGTTGCGTGTCCGCCATCGCCCCGAGCCTTGCGTTCGTCGTAGGACACGCAATCCGCAGCCGGTCGTATTTGTCTGCGGGAAATCCACATCGCGGCGACGGGGCTCGGCGCGCATAATCACGCGATGCTCGTCGTGCTCGCACTCACCGCCAAGTTGCGGGTCGCCGGGCGGCAGTGGATGAACGCGTGACGGCGCTCGATCTGGCGCGGTGGCAGTTCGGCATCACGACGATCTTTCACTTCCTGTTCGTGCCGGTCTCGATCGGCTTGGCGCTCTACGTCGCAATCTGCCAGACGCTGCACTACCGAACCGGAAAGGATGTGCACGCGCGCCAGCTCCTCTTCTGGGGGCGGCTGCTCCTGATCTCGTTCGCAGTCGGCGTGGTGACGGGAATCATCCAGGAGTTCCAGTTCGGCATGAACTGGTCGCTGTATTCACGGTACGTCGGCGACGTGTTCGGCGCGCCGCTGGCGATGGAAGGGCTAGCCGCCTTCTTCCTCGAGTCGACGTTCCTCGGGCTGTGGATCTTCGGGCGCGGACGGCTGTCGCCGCGCGTGCACCTGGCGACGATCTGGTGCGTCGCCGGCGGGACGATGCTCTCGGCCTACTTCATCATCGCCGCGAACGCCTGGATGCAGCATCCGGTCGGCTACCGGGTGGTCGACGGCAAGGCGCAGCTGGTCGACATCTGGAAGGTGCTGTTCAGCGACCTGACGGTGTGGGCGTTCCTGCACGTGATCCTCGCCGCGATCCTCGACCGCGGCGCTGATCACGCTCGCGCGTGTCGGCCTGGCACCTGCGCCGCGGCAACGAGGTCGAGCTGTTCACGAGTGCCGCCAAGATCGCGCTCACGCTCGCAATCGTCGGTGCGCTCGGCTCGCTGTACGTCGGAGACGAGCTCGGGCGGACGCTGATCCGCGAGCAGCCGATGAAGATGGCGGCCGCGGAGGCGCTCTTCAACACCGAGCAGCCGGCGTCGTTCTCGCTGTTCGCGACCGGGAGCTTCACCCACAACCCCCAGCACACAAACCGCGACCTGAAGATCCCGCACCTCCTCTCGCTGCTGGCGACCCGCTCGTGGAGCAGCCCGGTACCGGGCGTCAACCAGCTCGACGCGCAGTACCAGCAAGGCAGTACGGCCCCGGCGAATACGCGCCGTACGTCGCGATCGTCTACTGGTCGTTCCGTTCGATGATCTACCTGTGGGGCCTGGTGCTCCTCCTCGCCGGCGACGGCCTCTGGCTCTGGCGCCGCGGGCGGCTTGGCGACGTCGCGACGCTGGCTTCGAACGTGTGCGTCGGCGCCGGCGTGCTGCCGTTCCTGATGAACACCGGCGGCTGGCTGATGACCGAGTCGGGCCGGCAGCCGTGGATCGTGCAAGGGCTTCTGAAGACCTCTCAGGCGAGCTCGCCGAACGTCAGCTCGACCCAGGTCTGGACGACGCTCGGCGGCTTCGTCGGCGATCTTCACCCTGCTCGGCGGGGTCGCGTCTCTGGCTCTTCCTGCGTGAGGCGCGGCACGCGTCCCGGCCGAGCACGGACGAGGAGGCGGGCGCGGAGGCGTCGCTCGCCTACTGATGCACGACTACACCGCACTCCAGGTTCTCTGGTTCGTCCTGATCGGCGTGCTCTGGGTCGGCTACTTCGTGCTCGAGGGCTTCGACTTCGGTGTCGGCATGCTGCTGCGCGTGCTCGGCCGCGACCGTCGCCGAGCGGCGAGCGCTGATCCACACGATCGGCCCGGTCTGGGACGGCAACGAGGTCTGGCTGCTCGTCGCGGGCGGTGCCACCTTCGCCGCGTTCCCGCAGTGGTACGCGACGCTCTTCTCGGGCTTCTACATCGCGCTCTTCCTCGTCCTCGTCGCGCTGATCGTGCGCGGCGTCGCGTTCGAGTTCTGGGGCAAGCACGAAAGTGCCGTCCTGGGTCGCGGCCTGGGAGTGGGCGATCACGATCGGCAGCTTCCTGGCCGCGCTGCTCTGGGGTGTCGCCTGGGCGAACATCGTCCACGGCGTGCCGATCGACAAGAGCCGGCAACGCAGACGGCAGCCTCACGACGCTCCTGAACCCCTACGCGATCCTCGGCGGCGTGACGACCGTGCTGCTGTTCCTCGCTCTTGGCGCGACCTTCCTGCACGCTGCGGACGAAGGGCGAGCTGACCGTGCGGGCGAGCCGGTTGTCGCGCGTCGTCTGCGCCGGCCGCCGCCGTGCGCCGGGATCGCCTTCCTCGTCTGGACGATCGTCGACCAGCCGCATCAGACCGGCGACCGAGATCGCCGTCACCGTGCTCGCGATCGATCGCGCTGGCCGCGTACGCGCTCGCCCAGCTTCGGAACCGCGACAGGCCTCGCGTTCGCGCTCGGTGCCCCGCGATCGCAGCACTCGTCGCGACGTTCTTCGTCGATCTCTTCCCGCACACGATGGTCTCGACCACGATCCGGCGTACAGCCTGACGCTGAACGCGTCCGCCTCCTCCCACTACACGCTCACGGTGATGACGGTCGTCGCCGTGATCCTGCTGCCGGTCGTGCTCGCCTACCAGGCGTGGACGTACTGGGTGTTCCGCCGCCGGATCGGGCCGGAGGACTTCGCCGAAGGCGACGCGCAACCCGCTCGACCTGCTCGCCGGCCGCGGCGAAGGCAGCGCTCCCGCAGCCGAGTAGCGTGCCGCGGGTCGACCGCCAGCTCCTGCGGTTCAGCCGCTCCGCGCGCGTGCCCGCTCGCGGTCGCCGTCGTGCTCGGCGTCGCGGCCGCCGTGCTCCTCGTCGCCCAGGCGGCGCTGCTCGCCCGGGTGATCGCCGGCGCGGTCGACGGCCAGCGGCCTGGCCGAGCTGCGCCGTCCGCTCTTGTGCGCCTCGTCCTCGCGGTGGTCGCGGCGCGGGCGCTCGTCGCCGGCGGGCTTCGAGCTCTCGGGCCGCCGCGCCGCAGGCCGCGTGATGCGCGAGCTGCGGGCGCGTCTCGGCGAGCACATCCTGCGGGTGCGCCCGACCGGGCTGCGCGACCGGCGCGCCGGCGAGCTCGTCACGGCCGCCGTGCAGGGCGTCGACGCGCTCGAGGCCTACTTCGCGCGCTACCTGCCGCAGGCCGTGCTGGCGGTCTGCGTGCCGCTGCTGCTCGTCGCCTGGGTGCTGCCGCGCGACCTCGCGGCCGGGATCGTGCTGCTCGTCACCGTTCCGCTGATCCCGGTCTTCATGGTGCTGATCGGCCTCCGGCGCGCGCGCGAGCGAGCGAGCGCCTGGCGGACACCCTCGCCGCGGCTCGGCGCGCACTTCGTCGACGTCGTCCGCGGCCTCGAGACGCTGCGCGCCCACGACCGCGACCGGGCGCAGGCGACGACGCTCGCCGGCGCCGGCGAGGCGTACCGGCCGCGAGACGATGGCGACGCTGCGGATCGCGTTCCTGAGCGCGCTCGTGCTCGAGCTGCTGCGCGATGCTCGGTACGGCGCTGGTTGCGGCGACCGTCGGGATCCAGCTCGCCGAGGGCCACCTCGGCCTGCGAGACCGGTCTCGCCGTCCTGATCCTGGCTCCCGAGCTCTACCAGCCGATCCGCGAGCTCGGAGCCCAGTTCCACGCCGGCGCCGACGGGCTCGTCGCGGCCGAGCAGATCCTGGCCGTGCTTGACGAGCCACCGGGCGTGCGCTCCCCGCACGCGGCCGCGCCCGGCACCGGATCCTGCCGCGTGTCCGAGCTCGTCCTCGACCGCGTGACCGTCTCCTACCCCGGCCGCGGCAGGCCCGTCGCTCGACGGTGTCTCGTTGCGAGCTCGAGCCGGGCGAGCGCGTTGCGCTCGTCGGGCGCGAGCGGCGAGCGGCAAGACGACGCTGGCGTCGCTGCGTCCTGCGGCTGCTCGATCCCGACGACGGGACGGTGCGGTGCGGCGGGATCGACCTGCGCGACGTCGACCCCGTCGACTGGCGGCGGCGCCTCGCCTGGGTGCCGCAGCGCCCGACGATCTTCGCGGCGACACTCGAGGAGAACGTCCGGCTCGGCGTACCGGGCGCGACCGCGGAGGCGGTGCGTCGCGGCGATCGCGTCGGCCGCGCTCGATCCGGTCGTCGCCTCCTTACCGCACGGCGTCGCGACCCTGATCGGCGAGGGAGGGCGGCGCCTGTCGGCGGGCGAGGCGCAGCGGGTCGCGCTCGCGCGCGCCTTCCTGCGCGACGCGCCGCTGCTCGTCGCTCGACGAGCCGACCGCGCACCTCGACGCCGAGAACGCCCGCGCTGATCGCCGGTGCGATCGAGCGCCTCGCCGCAGGGCGCACGACGCTGATCGTCGCCCACAGCTCGGAGCTCGCTGCCGGCGCCGACCGCGTCGTCGAGCTTGCTCACGGCCACCTCCGTGAACGGAACGCCGCCGGTCATCCTTCTGTCGAGGCCGCTATATGAACCCGCCGACGGGTGCGACCATGGCGCTCTGGCGCGCTGCTCGGTTTGCCGGCGCCCGACCCGCGCGGCTCGCGACAGCCGTGGGGTGTGCGGTTGGAGCGGTCCTGGCTGCGGTCGCGCTGCTCGGCACGTCCGGCTACCTGATCAGCCGCGCAGCCGAGCGCCCGCCAATCCTCTCGCTCAGCGTCGCGATCGTGGCCGTGCGATCGCTCGCGATCGCACGCGCGCTGCTGCGCTACGCGCGAGCGGCTGGCGTCGCACGACCTTGCCTTCCGCACCCTTGCCGACGTACGCGTGCGCTTCTTCGCGCGGCTCGCGCCGCTCGTTCCCGGTGGGCTCGGGACGTTGCGCACGGGCGATCTGCTCAGCCGCTTCGTCGCCGATGTCGACCGACTCCAGGATCTCTACCTGCGCGGTCTCGGGCCGCCGCTCGTCGCGGCCGTCACGATCGCTGCGGTCGCCGTCGGCGCGGGCGCATTCCTCCCGGCCGCCGGAGTTGTCTTGCTCGTCGGCCTCGCTGCCGGGGCGCTCGGTCTGCCGGCGCTTACGGGTGCGCTCTCGCGCACGGCCGGCCGTCGCCAGGCGCCTGCGCGCGCCGAGCTGACCGGTGACCTGGTCGAGATCGTTGCCGGCGCGCCGGAGCTCGCCGTCTACGGCCGTGAGGGCGACTGGGCGGCCCGCCTACACCGGAGCGAGGCGAAGCTGGCCCGGATCCAGGCGCGCGACACGCTCGCCGGTGGACTCGCCGCAGGGGCCGGCACGGTTTTCGCCGGTGGGCTCGCAGTGGTGGTCACTGTCGTCGCAATTCCCGCGGTCCATGGGCAAAGGCTCAACCCCGTTCTGCTCGCAGCGCTCGTCCTCGGCGCGATCGCCGCCTTCGAGGCGATCGCGCCACTGCCGCAGGCGGCGCAGCAATTGAGCGCCTGCGCCGCCGCTGCGCAACGGCTCGAGCTGGTGACCGAGCGCGAGCCGCCCGTCGTCGACCCCCGCGATCCCCGTCCGCTCCCCGACGGCGGCGACCTGGTCGTCACGAACGTCACCGTTCGCTACCCGGGTCGGTCGTCCGCCGCGCTCGACGGCGTCTCGCTTCGCCTCGAACCTGGCGCGCGCGTCGCGGTCGTCGGCCCAAGCGGAGCCGGCAAGACGACGCTTGCGCACCTGCTCGTCCGCTTTCAGGACGCGGCCGTCGGCTCGGTCACGCTCGGCGGAGTCGACGTGCGGACGGCGGCCCAGTCCGACGTACGGCACAGCATCCGCCTCGACGGCCAGGAGGCTCATCTCTTCGCGACCTCGATCGCGGCCAACGTCCGCATCGGCAGTCCCGAGGCCGACGACGGCTCCGTTGTCGCGGCGCTCGCCCAGGCTGGGCTGGCTGATTGGATCGGCTCGCTTCCCGAGGGCATCGAGACAGAGGTCGGAGAGGACGGCGCCGCCGTCTCGGGCGGCCAGCGGCGGCGGATCGCGCTTGCACGGACCCTGATTGCACCGGCCCGCTTCCTCGTCCTCGACGAGCCGGCGGCGCACCTCGACGAGCCGGCGGCGGAACGGCTTCTCGCCGGACTGGCGCACGACCGCGACGAGCGCGGCATCCTCGCAGTCACTCACACGACGGCAGGGCTCGAGGACTGGGACGAGATTCTCGTTCTCGAGGCCGGCAGGATCGTCGAACGAGGCAGCGCCGCCGAGCTTGCTGCGAAGAACGGCCGGTATGCGGCCCTCTCCACCGCCGGAGCTCCGTAGTTTCGAGCGGCCCTCGTCGGTATGTTCGCGGATGCGTCTGCAGGGGTCCCCGTGCGAGCCTCAGTGAGCAGGTGAGCTAGTGCCGAAGGAGGTGCAACGTGTTCACCTATGTCGGACTGATCCAGCTGACGCCCGAGGGGCGTGAGAACCTGGAGAAGGCACCCGAGTATCTCGACAAGATCCGCAAGATCGTCGAGGAGGAGGGTGGAGTCCTCGAGCACATCTTCGCGATGATGGGCCCCTATGACTTCTTCGCGATCGTGAAGTATCCCGACAGCGAGACTGCGTTCCGCGCGCTCGCGAAGATCGGGCTTCTCGAGGTCGTCAGGACGGAGACCTTCCCGGCCGAGCCGGTCGAGCTCTTCGTCAAGGCTTTCGCGTAGTGCGAAAGCTTGCCGGTGCGCGAGCCGCGGGCGCGCGGCCCGCGCACCGGCCTACGCGAAGATCGGAGCGGCCGCCGTTGGGCGGTTGACCGCGCGCAAAGCACGGTTGGTTGCCTGGGCGAGCGCTTGCGCAGCCCACGGTGTCAGGACGTCGCAGACGAAGTCCCAGTGCAGTGAGACGTGCGCGCCGGGGGGTGGCCGCGACACGAATGCGAGGCCGTCGGCACGCCAGCGAACGTCCCGGATCGTCGGGTCGCCGAGCCGCAGCACGGCGCCCTCAGCGTCCCACAGGAGCGGCCGCGCCAGCACCTCGAGTGAGTCACCGTCGACCGAGCAGACCACGGCGGGAGTCGTGCGGCACTGATCGAGAATGTGGAGCGGCTGGTCGACGACCCCGGTACGCAGCAGCCCGAGCCACGGATAGACCGCGAAGACGTGAAAGCAGTGGTGTGGGACGGCGCCGGCCGCGACGACGTCGAAGACGTGGTCTCGTGCGCGACCGATCCGACCGCGGAAGCGCTCGTCGACGTGTCGAGCGAGGTCGCCCGGCCGGACGCGGTCGAGTAGCTCGTTGCCGACCCAGTACGCCTCGACCACCCGCGCGTCGAGCGCATCGGTGATGCCGTTCGCGCCGGCGATCAGGGTCAGGTAGGGCCACGCACCGTCGAACGTTCGCGCAAGCTCGGCGAGCCCACCGTCGCTCGCATGGGCGTCGCCGTACTCGAGCAACGTGCGTGGGCTGTCCGCGCCGCAGAGGCCGAGCGCATTCGGCGGGTACGCGTAGCGTGCGAAGAGCAGCGCCCCAGCCGTCTCGGTCACGAAGCGGCTCGTTCGACGAGCGGCCGGCGAAGCGCGAAGACTGCGACCAGGGCGGACCCCGCGGCGACGAGGGTCGTGCCGATCGCGTTGATCGGCGTCCCGTCCGCGGCTCCTGAGAGCAGGGCGGTGACGACCGCCCCGAAAACGAGCACGGCGGTGACGTCGATGGCCTGCGCGCGGGCGAGTGCGGCGTACCACGTCGCGACGTACGCGGTCAGCAGCAGCCCGGTGAGCACGATCCAGCGCCATTGTTGCGCGTCGAGACCGGTGAGCTGTCCGGCCCTTCCCGAGACTGCGACCCAGCCCACGAGCAGCACCGTGCCGAGGCCCATCCGTGCGGCCGCGAGCGTCCGCGGCGTGAGCGCGGCCAGCAGGTGCTTGACGTAGACGACCTCGACCGCCCAGAGAAGCGTTGCGCCGAGGATCATCGTCTCACCGGAGCCGAACGCGATGTGGCCGGCACGACCCGCGAGCCATGCCTGGCCGACGAGCAAGAGCACGATCGCGAGCGCGTGCGGCGTGCGGAAGCGCTCCTTGAGGAGCGGCACCGCCATCAGCGACACCCAGACGACGAGCGTCTTCTGGATGAACGACGCTTGTGTTGCCTGCGCGCGGGCAAGACCTTCGAAAAAGAGGACGAACGGCACGCTGCCGCCGATCACGGCAACGGCGACCAACGCAAGCCACTGCCCGCGTTTCGCCGGCACGGCGGGCGAGGCGCTTCCGGTCGAGCGCTGCGTCGTCAGGGCGAGGATCACGAGAAGCGCTCCCGCCACGGCGTTCTTCGCGGTCGTGTAGACGGTGGCGTCGCCGAAATGCTTGACGGCATGGCCGTTGACGAAGATCGACACGCCGCTGACGACGGCGGTGACGAAGGCGAGGGCGATCCCGGTGGCGCGCGTGGTCATGTCAGCGTCCTCTTCGGTTGGCTTCGACTGTCCCGGCTTCCCGCAGAGCGACGGCTTCTCGCGCCGCCTCGGAGTCGAGCACCTCGACCGGGATGCCGAGGTGGAGGAGGAGGTGTGCTCCGGGCGAGGCGTCAGGGACGAATGACAGCGGAACGACGCAGCCGTCGTCGAGTCGACCGACTCTCGTCCCCGCATCGTCCCACGACTCGACGAGCATCGCGATCGATCCCAAGCACATCAGGAGACCACCGCAGGCTCGGGAACCTCGATCTCGACGCTTTCGACAACGACATCGCGTGCGCGTGGGTCCGTGATGTCCTCGTCGAGTATCGCGTCGACCACTGCACCTTCGGCGATCGTGCCGCGCGCTGCATCCACGAAGTGCTCTCGGAAATGACCCGGGGTGAAGTGGGAAAGAGATCCCAGGCGCACCGTGACGCGTGTCACGCACGTTGCGCCGCCTCCCAGAGCGACCTCTTCGATCTCACGCATCACGTCCTTGATCAACGCTTGCTCGTGCATGGCTCAGCATCCTCCTCTTGCAGTGCTCGTTCCAGATCTTCCAGCACCGCAGCAGCAGTCGACTCGATCGCAGCGGCGACCAGCGTGCTCAGCCCTTCGCCGGCTGCAAACTCGGCGCCTTCGACGCCGTAGACCACGACTCGGGCCGGAAGCCTGCCCAGGACACGCGCCAGCTCGATTGCATCGCCGACACCGAACGCGTGCGTGGACGTGCGAAACAGGTGGGTGGGAATCGGCAGCTCGCTGGCGTCGAACCGGACGAGCGTCCCCGGCTCGGCGCCGGAGTCCACCGCGTCGATCACGAGCGCCGTGTCGGCTTGCTCCCACGCGTCGAGCAAACGGCTCGGCTCCTGCTCGCATGCGATGATTTCGACGCGGCGCGGGACGCGGCCCTCGAGGAGCGCAGCGACGGCGAGACCGACGCCGTCGTCGCGGCGATACGCGTTGCCGACGCCCACGATCACGTGCCTCATCGCCGCTGCACGTCGAGCGCCAGGAAATGCGTGGCGCACGAGATGCATGGGTCGTAGTTGCGAATCGTCTGCTCGCAGAGGTTCCGCAGCTCGTCGTCGCCGAGTCGTGTGTTGCGACTCACCACGTCGCGCAGGTCGTCCTCGATCGCCTGCTGGTTCTGGGACGTGGGCGGGACGATCTTCGCGTCGAGGATCGTTCCCTCCGCGTCGACGCGGTACCGGTGATAGAGCAGGCCGCGCGGAGCCTCGCTGGCACCGAAACCCGTCCCGGAGACGGGCTCGACCGCTACGGCCGGTGCATCGGGCTCCTCGTAGGCGTCGATCAAGCGGAGCGCCTCGTCGCAGGCAAAGACGAGCTCGACGCTCCGCACGACGATGCTCTTGAACGGCTCGCGGCACGTGCGATCGAGGCCCGCTTCCCGCGCCGCTTCCTGGGCGAGCGGGGAGAGTTGGTCGTGGTTGAGTGAGAACCGCGCCAACGGACCGCACAGATATGTGCCGCGCTCGCGCAGCCTCGAGTGCAGTGCCGTCGAGCGCTCGACGTGCTCCTCCTCGAAGTGCTCGTCGTACTCGCCTGCGGTGATGTCGAGGCCCGCGTCCGAGTGGATCCGGCCGCGCTCGATCGCGTAGTCGTCCGGGTGGTGCAGCGCGACAAGCTCGCACTCGACCCGGCGCTCGGGAAAGGTGAAGCCCGAGGTCCAACGGACGGTCTCGAGCGCCGCGTCGCGGGCGCGCTCGAGCGGCTCGACGAGCTTCCGGAGTTCGCGTCGCGTCGGAGCACGGTAGAACCCGCCGACGCGGACGTTGATCGGATGGATCTCGCGGCCGCCGACGAGCGTCATCAACTCGTTGCCGGTCTTCTTCAGCGCCAGTCCGCGTTCGACCGCATGCGGTGCGTCGCGTGCCAGCTCGACGGCCCCCGCATAGCCGAGGAAGTCCGGTGCGTGGAGCATGTAGACGTGGAGCGCGTGGCTCTCGATCCACTCGCCGCAGTAGAGCAGTCGGCGCAGGTGGCGGATCGGCTCGGGCACCTCGATGCCGCTCAGGTTCTCGAGCGCGTTGACCGCGCTCGTCTGGTACGCGACCGGACAGATGCCGCAGATCCTCGCCGTGATGTCCGGCGCCTCGGCCGAGCCTCGGCCGCGGAGGAGGGCTTCGAAGAAGCGGGGCGGCTCGAAGATCCGAAGCTCGACGTGCTCGACCCGGTCGCCTTCGAGCCGCACGGTCATCGCACCTTCGCCCTCGACCCGCGCGAGATAGTCGGTGCGGATCACCCGCCGCTCAGGCACCGCCGCTCGCCGCCTTCCGGAAGGGCTCGGCGTCCGCGTTGAAGGTCGTGAACACGCGCTCGACGTCGCGTGCGGTCAGCCCGAGGTCTCGCAGCTTGGGGATGAGCGCCGCGGTGTTGGGTGTCTCCATCGGTCCGAAGCAGCCGTAGCAGCCTCGACTGTACGCGGGGCAGAGGGCTCCGCAGCCGGCATGCGTCACCGGGCCGAGACAGGGTGTGCCGTGAGCGACGGTGACGCAGACGATGCCCCGCTGCTTGCATTCGGTGCAGACGCTCGTCGAGGGGATGCCGGGCTTGCGGCCGTTCAGGAACGCCGTCACGACCTCGAGCAACTGCCGTTTGTTGATCGGGCAGCCATGCAGCTCGAAGTCGACCGGGACGTGCGCCGCGATCGCGGTCGAGGTCTCGAGCGTCGAGATGTATTCGGGTGACGCGTAGACGGCCGCGGTGAACTCCCGAACGTCTGCGAAGTTGCGAAGTGCCTGGATGCCGCCCGACGTTGCGCAGGCGCCGATCGTGACGAGCGCCTTCGACGCTCGACGCACCTGCTGGATCCGCTCCGCGTCGTGGGCGGTCGTGATCGAGCCCTCGACGAGCGACAAGTCGTACGGCCCCTCGACGACGCCGCTCGTCGCCTCGCGAAACTCGGCCAGCTCGACGGCTCCCGCGAGCGCGAGCAGATCGTCCTCGAGATCGAGCAGCGAGAGCTGACACCCGTCGCACGAGGCGAACTTCCACACGGCGAGCTTCGGCTTGCCGCTGCTCACAGCTGCCTCACCGCCAGCCACGGCCGCGCCTCGGCGTACGAGTAGACGGGACCGTCGCGGCAGATGAGCGTCGGGCCGAGCTGACAGTGCCCGCAGAGCCCGACGCCACACTGCATGTGCCGCTCCATCGAGAGGAAGATCCGCTCCGGCGGCAACCCCCGATCAAGGAGCGCTTCGATCGTGAAATGCATCATGATTTCCGGCCCGCAGACGAACGCCGTCGTCTGCTTCGGCTCGCACGCCGCTCCCGCGACCAGCTTGGGTACGACGCCGACCTGGCCCGACCAGCCCGCGTGAGCCGCATCGACGATCACGTCGACTCCGATCGCGCTTCGCCAGTGCGCTCGATCATCCGGGTAGAGAAGATCGTCGGGCGTGCGCGCGCCGTAGAGCAGCGTCACGTTGCCGTAGCCGGGTCGATCACCGAGCGCGTGCAGCACCACAGGACGCAGCGGCGCGAGGCCGATGCCGCCCGCCACGACAACGACGTCGCCGGAGGCCGCCTCGGCGATCGGCCAGTGGTTTCCGAACGGACCTCGCAGCCCGAGCATCGCCCCGGGCTCTGCTGCGCAGACAGCGTTCGACACAGCTCCGACAGCTCGGACGGTCAGAACGACCGGGCCCGGGCGATTCGGAGGCCCGCTGACCGAGATCGGCACCTCACCGATGCCGAAGGCGTAGACCATCATGAATTGCCCCGGAGCGACGGTCGGAGGCTCGCCGCCGACCGGCTCGAGCGTGAGCGTCCAGGTGTCCGCGGTGTTGCGTTCGCGTGCGGAGACGGCGAACAGGCGCGGCGTCAGCGCGCCGGGATCCGGGTGCTCAGCGACGGTCGCCGTTGCCATAGACGTCGAGGAGTCGGAGACGTGTCCACTGCAGGCGCTCGATCAGCACCTGTGCAAACCGGCCCATCAGGTCGTACCCGAGCCCGGGGTCGTCCGCGCACTTTTCGCGCAGGCAGGCTCCGTCGAACCCGGTTGCACGCACGGTCGTCACCGCGCGGGCATCGAAGTGCCAGCGGTACGGGGCAAAGAGCCACGACCAGCCGACGACGTCGCCGGCCTCGATGGTCTCGATCAGGATGGGCCCGCGCGTCGGCACGAACGTCTCCAAGGCAACGCTGCCCTGGCGAACGATGTAGAAGGTGTCGGCCTCGTCTCCTTCACGGAAGAGTGAGCTGCCGGCGGAGATGTGGACGTTGCCGGCGCAGCCGGCGAGCAGCGACAAATGGGCGTCGGCGAGGCCCTGGAGGAACGGCACCTCCGCGAGAACCGCCTCAAGCGACCGGGGCATTGGTTCCTTCCGTCGCGCGGATCGCCGCGACCTCTTCGGTGATGTCGATCCCGACCGGGCACCAGGTGATACAGCGGCCGCACCCGACACATCCCGACGAGCCGAACTGGTCGAACCACGTGCCGAGCTTGTGGGTCATCCACTGGCGATAGCGTGAGCTCCCCGACGGGCGAATGCTGCCGCCGTGGATGTACGAGTAGTCGACGGAGAAGCAGTTGTCCCAGACTCGGAACCGTTCGGCTTCCTCGCCGGCCAGGTCGGTCTCGTCCTCGACCGCTGAGCAGAAGCAGGTCGGGCAGACGAGCGTGCAGTTCCCACAGGTGAGACAGCGGGTGGCGACCTCTTCCCAACGGGAATGCTCGAGATTGCGCGCGAGCAGGCCACGGAGGTCGAACGTCTCCATCGTGCGCCCCATCCGGGTCTTCGCCGACTCGATCGACGCGGTTGCCGAGCCGAGATCGGCTGCGACCGCGGGGCGGGACGGCAGCTCGGCGAGCACCTCTGCTCCGCGCTCGCTGCCCACCTCGATCAGGAAGCGGTGCTCTCCGTCGAGCAGCTCCGTCAACGCCAGGTCGAAGCCCGACTCGGCTTTCGGTCCCGTGCCCATCGACGTGCAGAAGCACGTGCCTCCCGGCTCGAAGCAGTTCACGGCGATCAGAAAGGCGCCGTCACGCCGCGCCGCGTAGTCCCGGTCGACGTGCTTGCCACCGGTGAAGACGGTGTCCTGGATCTGGATTGCGTGCAGCTCGCAGGACCGCACGCCGACGAAGGCGAGCGGTGTTTCGTCGAGTGGCTCCTCCTCGACAGCGGCGATGCCGTTGGCGTCCCGGCGCGCGCGCCACAGACGCACGCGCGGTGGGAAGAGGAAGCGCTTCCAGGAGTGTGGTCCCACGGCGTAGCCGAAGCGTGCTTCGTCCGTCCGCCGTTCCAGACGGTACGTGCCACCGTCTTGCCGGTCGGTCCACCCGATCGGCAGCTCGCCGGCCGATTCGAGGTCGTCGTAGACGATCGCTCCGTCACGCACGACAGGGCCGAGCACTCGATAACCGCGGTCACGCAGCGCCTCGAGCAGCCGATCGAGTGCAGCGGGCGTCATGACGGCTTGCCGCGGCTGGGTCACGTCGTTCACCACGGTTCGTACATACCACTGTTCGCATTCCTCATCGCGCTGACGTACCCGGCGCGCTCATAGGCGGCTTCGTCCTGATCGGACGGCACGGCGAGCAGTCCGCGCACATCGTCGACGGCCGCGAACCCCTTGCGGGCCATCCACTCGGTCAACCCGTCGAGGAGCACCGTCGCGTGCTCCGGGCCGTGCCGAAGAAGGGCCGAGGCCGTCATCACGACATCTGCCCCGGCAAGCAGGTACTTCGCGACGTCGGCCGGGCTCTCGACGCCAGTCGTCGCGGCGAGCGAGGCGCGCACGCGCCGGTGGAGCAGCGCGATCCACGTGCGGGGCAGCCTTGCCTCCGCCTGGCTCGAGAGCCCGATCTGGGCCTCGACGGCGAACGTTTCCGCATCGATGTCGGGCTGCAGAAACCGGTTGAAGAGGACGAGCGCGTCGGCGCCCGCCGCATCGAGCCGGAGCGCGAGCTCCCCGGTGGAGCTGAAGTAGGGGCTGAGCTTGACCGCGACCGGCACGTCAACGACGTCCTTGACACGCGCGAGGACGTCGACGTGCCGCTGCTCGACATCGCGGCCGGAGATGCGCGGATCGCCGGGGAGGTAATAGATGTTCAGCTCGATCGCCGCTGCGCCGGCGTCCTGCATGGCACGCGCGTAGTCGGACCAGCCGCCTGGTGTGACGCCGTTCAGGCTGGCGATCACGGGAACGTCGACGGCGGCGGCGGCCCGCTCGAGCAAGCTCAGGTACTGCCGCGGCCCGGCGTCGTCTTCGGTGGCCGCCCGAAAGTACGAGAGGGACTCGGCGAAGCTCTCGGTGCCGGCGTCGACCAGCCGCGCGTTCTCGGCGGCCTCGCGGCGAAGCTGCTCCTCGAACAGCGAGTAGAGGACGACCGCGCCGACGCCTGCATCCGCCAGCCGGCGCACGCCGTCCGCGGTCCGCGAGAGAGGCGAAGCCGATGCGACCAGCGGGTTGCGCAGCGTGAGCCCCATGTAGCTCGTGGAGAGGCTCATCGGCCGTCCTGCCTGGCATCGGCGGCGAAGTGCTGCGCGCCGCGCGTGGCCATCTCCTCGTACACGTCCCAACGCTGCTCGACCGCCTGCTCGGCGAGGCCGTGCAGCCGTTCGGCCTCCGCCGGGTCGGTGTTCGTGAGCGTCCGGTACCGGAGCTCTCGGTTCGTGTAGTCGGCGAGCGGGATCCGTGGCCGGGGCGAGTCGAGCAGGAATGGGTTGCCGCCCGCGGCGCGGACCACCGGGTCGTAGCGGATCAGCGGCCAGTAGCCGCTCGCAACGGCGCGGTACTGCTGGTCGAGCCCGTCTCGCATCTCGATCCCGTGCGCGATGCAGTGGCTGTAGGCCAGCACGAGCGAAGGGCCGTCGTAGGCCTCCGCCTCGCGAAGTGCGCTGAGGGTCTGTTGGGGGTCGGCGCCCATCGCCACCCGAGCGACGTAGACCGAGCCGTAGGCGATCGCCTGCAGGGCGAGATCCTTCTTGGGCACGGTCTTGCCGGCCGCGGCGAACTTGGCGACGGCGCCGAGCGGTGTCGACTTGGACATTTGCCCGCCCGTGTTCGAGTAGACCTCGGTGTCGAGCACGAGCACGTTGACGTTGCGGCCGCTTGCGAGGACGTGGTCGAGTCCGGCCGAGCCGATGTCGTAGGCCCAGCCGTCGCCGCCGACGATCCAGACGCTCCGCCGGACGAGGTGGTCGACGACGCTCTGCAGGTCGGCGACACCCGGCCCGTCGAGCCGGTCGAGCCGCCGCCTCAGCTCGGCCACGCGCTCGTGCTGGGCGCGCAGCTCCGATTCGCGCAGTTGCGGCGCCGCGAGAATCTCGTCCGCGAGCTCCGGCCCGATCTGCTCGCGAAGCTCGCCGACACGCCGGCGGGCCAGCTCGGTGTGCCGGTCGGCGGCGAGCCGGAAGCCGAGCCCGAACTCGGCGTTGTCCTCGAAGAGCGAGTTCGACCAGGCCGGACCGCGGCCGGCGGCGTCGGTCGTCCAGGGTGTCGTCGGAAGATTCCCGCCGTAGATCGAAGAGCACCCGGTGGCGTTCGCGACCATCAGCCGGTCGCCGAAGAGCTGCGAGAGAAGCTTCAGATACGGGGTCTCCCCGCAGCCTGCGCACGCGCCCGAGAATTCGAACAGTGGTTTCAGGAACTGCGTCCCGCGCACGGTGCCGAAATCGACCCGCGACCGGTCGCTCGTGGGCAGCGTCTCGAAGAACGCGATGTTCTCCCGCTCGGCGGCGACCAGCGGCTCGCGCTCGGCGAGGTTGATCGCCTTCCGGCCGGCGTCTCCGGGGGCGACCACCGGGCACGCCTGTACGCACAGCTCGCAGCCGGTGCAGTCCTCGACATAGACCTGGAGCGAGTAGCGGGCGTCGGGCAGGCCGACCGCATCGAGCGGCGCCGATCGGAATCCCTCGGGTGCGCCGGCCAGGTGCGCCTGGTCGTAGTACGTCGAGCGGATCACGCTGTGCGGGCAGACGAAGCTGCAGTTGCCGCACTGAATGCACAGGTCGGAGTCCCAGACGGCGACGAGCTCCGAGATGTTGCGCTTCTCGTAGGCCGCGGTGCCGCTCGGGTAGGTCCCGTCCACCGGCAGCGCGCTGACCGGCAGGTCGTCGCCGCGGCCGGCGAGCATCTCGGCTGTGACCGTCCGAACGAATTCGGGCGCGTGTGCCGGGACGATCGACGGCGGTTCGCGGGTCGCCGTTGCCTGCTGGGGAAGGTCGATCCGGTGCAGTCCGTCGAGCGCGCTGTCGACCGCAGCCTGGTTGCGCGCGACCACCTCGGCGCCGCGACGGCCGTAGCTGTGTGCGACCGATGCTTTGATCCGCTCGATCGCCTGCTCGCGCGGCATCACCCCGGACAGGGCGAAGAAGCAGGTTTGGAGGACGATGTTCGTCCGCCCGGCGAGGCCGACGTCGCGGGCGATCCGGCCGGCGTCGATCGTGTAGAGGTCGATGTGCTTGGCGAGGATCTGCTCCTGCGTCGGTCGTGAGAGCGCGTCCCACACCTGGTCGGGCGGGCGCGGACAGTTGAGGAGCAGCGTCGCGCCGTCCGCCGCTGCACCGAGTACGTCGACGCGGTCGAGCAACCCGAACTGATGGCAGCCGACGAAGGAAGCCTGCTTCACCAAATAGGCGGCGCGGATCGGCTGCGGGCCGAAGCGGAGGTGGGAAACCGTCTGTGAGCCCGACTTCTTCGAGTCGTAGACGAAGTAGCCCTGCGCGTGCAGGCCCTCGTCGCCGAGGATCTTGATGGTGTTCTTGTTCGCCCCGACCGTCCCGTCGGACCCGAGCCCGAAGAAGACCGCTCTCACCGTCTCCGGCGGCTCGATGTCGAGCGTGGTGTCGTAGCGCAGGCTCGTCCCGGAGACGTCGTCGTTGATGCCGACCGTGAACCGGCGCCGTGGCCGCTCTGCGGCAAGCTCGGCGAACACGCCCGCGACCATTCCCGGCGTGAACTCCTTCGAGGACAGGCCGAAGCGGCCGCCGACGATTCGCGGCATCACCGCCCGCCCGCCGTCGGAGAACGACTCGGTGAGCGCTGCGACGGTGTCGAGGAAGAGCGGCTCACCGACCGACCCCGGCTCCTTCGTGCGGTCGAGGACGGCGACGTGGCGCACGGTCGGCGGCAACGCGTCGGCGAGCGCCTGCGCGGGGAAGGGCCGGAACAGCCGCACCTGCAACACGCCGACGCCCTCATCGCGCGCGTTCAGCCAGGCGACCGTCTCCTGCACGGTCTGGCCGCCGGATCCCATCACCACGACAACGCGCTCTGCTTCCGGGTGCCCCGTGTAGTCGACGATCCCGTAGCGGCGGCCCGTGCGCTCCGCGAGGCGTGCCATCGTCTCCTCGACGACGTCCGGGACACGGGCGTAGAACGGGTTGACGGTCTCGCGGGCCTGGAAGTAGACATCCGGGTTCTGTGCTGTTCCTCGAATGAACGGCCGTTCCGGTGAGAGCGCCCGGCTGCGATGAGCCTGGACGAGCTCTTCGGGCACGAGCGCGCGCAGGTCGTCGTCCGAGAGCAGGTCGATCGTGTTCAGCTCGTGCGACGTTCGGAACCCGTCGAAGAAGTGCACGAACGGAACGCGTGTCCGGAGCGTCGCGGCCTGTGCCACGAGCGCCATGTCATGCGCTTCCTGTACCGAGGCCGAGGCAAGCAGCGCGAAACCGGTTTGTCGCACAGCCATCACGTCGGAGTGGTCGCCGAAGATCGACAGGCCCTGCGCCGCGAGCGAGCGTGCGGCGACGTGCAGCACGGCCGGCGTCAGCTCGCCGGCGATCTTGTACATGTTCGGGATCATCAGCAGCAGGCCCTGGGAGGCCGTGAACGTCGTCGCCAGCGCGCCGCTCTGAAGCGCACCGTGGAGCGCCCCGGCGGCACCGCCTTCGCTCTGCATCTCGACGACCGCCGGCACGGCGCCCCAGACGTTCGTTCGTCCCTGGCTCGCCCACTCGTCGGCCAGCTCGGCCATCGGCGAGGACGGCGTGATCGGGTAGATGCAGCAGACTTCGTTCAGCCGGAACGCGACCGAGGCTGCCGCTTCGTTGCCGTCGACCGTCGCCCGCATCAGTTGCCGGCCTCCGGGATCAGCTCGATCGCGTGCACCGGGCACTGCTCGAAGCAGACGCCGCAGCCCGTGCAGCGGTCGTAGTCGAACCGGTAGCGGTGCCCCTCGCCGAGCTTGATCACCGCGTCCTCCGGGCACGCACCGAGACACCCGTCACACTCGAAGCAGTTGCCGCAGGAGAGGCACCGGCCGGCCTCGTAGACGGCTTCTTCGGCGGAGAGGCCGCCGACCACCTCGGCGAAGTCCGTGACGCGCTGCTCGACGGCGAGCTCGGGCTGCTGCCTGCGTGGGTTGTCGCCGAAGTACCAGAGGTGGAGCTTGTCGAAGCTCGCGAGGTCGTGCTTGGGTGGGCTTGCCGGAGCGGCGGCGCGCAGCCAGGCGTCGATGTGCCGGGCCGCCTTCTTGCCGTGGCCCACGCCCACCGTCACGGTCTGGTCGCTCGGCACCATGTCCCCGCCCGCAAACAGGCCCGGGCTGCCGGTCTCGAGCGAGGCCGACACCTGCACAATCCCGTCGGGTGCGATCTCCACTCCGGGCACCCGGCGCAGGAACGCGGTGTCGGACTCCTGCCCGAGCGCCAGGATGACCGTATCGGCGGCGAGCGTCTCGAAGCGGCCGGTCGGTTGCGGGTACCCGGACTCGTCGAGCTCCATCACCTCGACCTCGAGCTCGGGACCGTCGTACGCCGCGATCGTGCGCAGCCAGTGGATCCGCACGCCCTCGCGCTCGGCATCCTCGGCCTCGTCGAGGTGGGCGGGCATCTGCGTGCGCGTGCGCCGGTAGACGATCATCGCCTCGTCGGCACCCATGCGGCGGGCGACGCGTGCGGCGTCCATGGCCGTGTTGCCGCCGCCGTAGACGGCGACGCGGCGGCCGATCACCGGGTGCTCGCCGGAGGCCACGCTGCGTAGAAAGGACACGGCGTCGAGGATCCGGCCCGCGTCGCGGGCCGGTATGTCGACCCGCTTCGAGAGGTGCGCTCCGACCGCGACGAAGACCGCGTCGAACGCGCCTTCCCGGCGCTCGACGGCGAGGTCCTCGACCGTGTGCCCGGACGTCACGCGCACGCCCATCGCGGCGATCCGGTCGAGTTCGCCGGTGAGGACATCGCGGGGCAGCCTGTAGGCGGGAATGCCGTACCGCATCATCCCGCCTGTCTCCTCGCCGGAATCCCGGATCTCCACCTCGTGACCGAGGCGGGCGAGGTGGTAGGCCGCCGACAGGCCACACGGCCCCGCGCCGATCACGAGGACGCGGCGGCCGCTGCGAATCGAGGGGAGATCGAACTGCCATTCCTGCTCGAGAGCGAGGTCGCCGAGAAACCGCTCGACCGAGTGAATGGAGACCGCCGAGTCGAGATCGGCCCGGTTGCAGACGCTTTCGCACGGGTGGTAGCAGACACGTCCGTGGATCGCGGGGAACGGGTTGTCGGCGACGAGCTGCCGCCAGGCCTGCTCGTGCCGGCCCGATCGGGTGTGCGAGAGCCAAGCTTGGATGTTCTCGCCTGCGGGGCAGCCCGCATTGCAGGGTGGCAGGAGATCGACGTAAACGGGCCGGCGCTCGCGGATCGGCCCCGCCTGCGCATGACCGTGCAGCAGGTCCGGCAGCGGCGTTACGTCCCGCATCGGTTCGCTCATGGCTGCCGCCACGGCCGGGCAAGCATCGCGTTCAGCCTACGCCGGGGCGTGCGGGGCGAGCGAGCTTCGGCGACGACGATCATGACCTCCCGACTCAGCCTGGTCATCACGCACGCGGCTGCTATCGGTGGGCGCGCTGACCAACCTACGGACAAGTACGGAGAGGCGTTCTGTGACGGAGGAACGCGTACGCTCCGGGGGCCCCGAAACAGGGATGGGAGCCGGCATGAACGAGCGAGGATTGACGGAGCGGCTCGCACGGACGTGCGCGGCACGGCCGCGGCGGACGCTCGCGTTCTGGGGTGTGGGAGTTCTCGCTGCGCTCGTACTGGTCGCCACCTCGCTGCACGGGCTGACGTCGAACGCGCATGTCGTCGGATCCCCCGAGTCGGCGAAGGCGGCGAAGGCACTCGCGCGGGCTTTCCCCGCCGAGACGAAGCGCGAGGTGAGTGACGTCGTCGTCGTCAGCTCGTCCCAGTACCAGGTGGATGCGCCGCAGTTCCGGCAGTTCGTGTCGCACCTGGTTGCCGCCATCGGCGCGACGGGCAAGACGGCCAACCTGCGCAGCTACCTGAGCTCGCGCGAGGCGCCGGTCTCGGCCAACCGGCACGCAACGCTCGTTCAGCTCCTGCTCGGGAGCGACGCGGACGCGAAGCCGATCGAGTCGGTCGTGAAGAAGGCGAACGGCGGCGCGTTCTCGGTTGCCGTCACCGGCGACCACAGCGTCAATTACGACTTCGGCCAGCAGTCGCAGAAGGATCTCGAGAACGGTGAGCTTGCCTTCGGCCTCCCAGCGGCGCTGATCGTGCTCGTCCTCGTCTTCGGCGCGCTGGTCGCCGGTCTCGTGCCGGTGCTGCTCGCAATCCTCTCCATCCTCGTTGGGCTCGGGATCGTGGCGCTGCTCTCGCTCGAGTTCTCGCTCTCGGTGTTCATCGTGAACATGCTCACCGGAATGGGGCTCGCGCTCGGGATCGACTATTCGCTGTTTGTCGTTTCGCGCTACCGCGAGGAGCGCACGCTCGGGCTCTCCAAGGAGGATGCGATCGGCCACGCGGGCGCGACCGCGAGCCGGGCCGTGCTGTTCAGTGGCACGACGTTCGTGATCGCTCTGTTCGGGATGCTGATCGTGCCGACGACGATCATGCGCAGCCTCGCAGCGGGCGCGATCGTCGTCGGCGTCGTATCGGTGATCGCGGCGCTGACGCTGCTGCCCGCGCTCCTCAGCATGTTCGGCGATCGCGTCAACGCTTTGAGGGTGCCCGTGATCGGTCGCAGCATCGGCCGTGCGGACGCGCTCGAGGGCCGCTTCTGGCGCGGAATCGTCGATGCCGTCCTCCGGCGCCCCGCGGTGTATCTCACGGTCGCCGTCGCGGCGCTGCTGGCGGCTGCGACGCCGATCTTCGGACTGCACATCGGGGCGAGCGGGATCGGCACGCTGTCGAACAACCTGCCGTCGAAGCAGGGCTATCTCGCCTTGCAGCGCGAGTTTCCGACGCAGAACCCTTACCCGGTGTACGCGATCGCCGTCGGCGGCAACTCCTCCGTCGTGCACGGCGACCTCGCGCGGCTCGAGCGCCGGCTGGCCGCCGATCCGCGCTTCGGACCCGGCACCGTGCGAATGTCCACGGTCACGAACGCCGGCATCGTCTCGGTGGCCGTCCGTGGGGACTCCGTCGCAGGTCCCGCGATCGCAGCCGTGCGGGATCTGCGAAAACACGTGATCCCGGCGCTCTTTGCGGGCAGCGGCGCGAAGGTGTATGTCGGCGGCAATACGGCCGAGAACATCGACTACTTCGACGCCGTCACCCAGTCGACGCCGTACGTGCTCGCGTTCGTGCTCGGGCTGAGCTTCGTCCTGCTGACGATTGCGTTCCGCTCGATCGTCGTCGCCCTCGTGTCGATCGTGCTCAACCTGCTCTCCGTCGGCGCAGCGTATGGATTGCTGACGCTCGTCTTCATCTACGGCGACGGCCACGGCTTCTTCGGGTTCCAGCACGTGCATCAAGTCGATGCGTGGGTCCCGCTGTTTCTGTTCTCGGTCTTGTTCGGGCTCTCGATGGACTACCAGGTCTTCCTCATGAGCCGGATCAAGGAGCGCTACGACCAGAGCGGCTCGACCCGTGAGGCGGTCGCGTCAGGAGTGGCGTCGACGGCACGGATCATCACCGGCGCCGCGCTGATCATCGTTGTCGTCTTCGTCGGCTTCGCGCGCGGGAAGCTGGTCATGTTCCAGCAGATGGGCTTCGGAGTCGCCGTCGCCCTGCTCATCGACGCGACCGTCATCCGGTCGGTCGTGTTGCCCGCAATGCTCGGCCTGCTCGACGAGCACAGTTGGTACTTGCCGAGCTGGCTCGGCTGGCTGCCGCGCATCGAGGTGGAGCACCCGCCCACCGCTGTCAGCAGACTTCCGGCTGCATGACGCTCTGATGCGCGAGCCTACTCGCCGACTGGCTCGCGCGAGGGGGAGTTCGCGTCGAACTGGTCGCGTAAGACGGCGAGTTGCGTGCCCGTGTCGGCGTCGGCGAGGTAGATGCATTGTGGGCTGATGCCGACCGGGTCGATTCCTTGCACGACGTAATCGCGGCTGTTGTATCGCACCGTTTTGCCCCTGAGCAGCGCCTCGGACGGCGACGCCCGCCCGGCGGCGGCGTCATCGGATGTGCTGTCTGGCCGGGATCGGCTCTCGTGCATCGCTACTTCTCGAAGGGGTCTTCGACGAAGACGTAGACCTCGGGTTGGGTTGCTGCCAGGTAGCCGCCACCCGGGTTCGTGTACGCGTAGCTGTAACGGCAGCCGTCGCGGTCGATCGGCTCGGGGAGGCCGTCGCGGAATTCCACTGGGTGATCGGCGAGGAAATCGGCGCCGAGTCCACCGCTTCGCCGCAGGGTAACCGCTACCCGCCGGAGCTCCGGGCCCATCGCTGCATCGTCGAGGCCCCGGCGACCCGAACCTCCGCGGATCTACTGACCAGGAGTGCGGGAAAGTACGCGCAGAGGGAGAGCGACGGCCGGCTCGCCCTGGGGTTGGGGCGCGCCTGAGCTCTCTTCGTGTGGAGAAACCCTGAGGACGACTCAGGGTCGTAGCCGATTCGACTCCCACGGCGAGCGGGTGCGATGCGGGCAGCGACGAGCAACCCGCTCGCCGCCGGGTCGCTGTCGAGGGAGTCGTCGATGTCGGGATCGAGGGTACGCGGGACGGCCGAGCGCCGGCCCACAGCGCGCAGGGCCGCTGCGCAACGCACTGCGCCGCGACGGTTTGCGGTCACGGGGACGCGTACGGACGCGCTCGCCGAGCTCGTCGACGAGCTGGAGCGCGAATCGGCCGCCGCCGGTTACGAGCAGACTGGGGACCCGGCCACCGCCGACCTCGTACTCAACGTGGTCGACGCCGAACATCCGCGCCCGTTCCGCCGGCACTCGAAGGGCACGTTCGTCGCCGCACTCTGGAGCAGGCCGTTGCCGCCCGAGGACGACGTGCGCGACACGTACCCGATGCTGGTGCGCGCACTCGCGAACATCAGCCTCTGCTACGTGCCCGGTCGCGGCGTGCTGTTCACGACGATGGAGCGCGGTCACTATCTCGTCCCCGAGGGACCCGAGCGGGCCGCCAAGGTGATCGAGCGGCTCGAGCCGCTCGCGACGTCGCGGCTCGTGATCGAGAACGAGTTCCGGCCTGACCTCGAGCCCGAGCTCTGGCTCGGCGATCTACACACGCGCGAGATCGGCGCAGCCGGTCGACGGCTCGATCGGATCGGTCTACTGCCCGCGCCGTTCCCGGTCGAGGAGCTCGTCAGCGAGCGGGACCTGCGACATATTAAGCGTCTCTACGCGATCGGAGGTCTATCCTACGGGAACCTTTCGGTGCGCAGGGACGCGACGCGCTTCTGGATGAGCGCGAGCGGTGTCGACAAGTCGAGGTTGCGCGAGCCGGGACGAGACATCCTGCTCGTGTCCGGCTACGACGCCGAGCACGGCCGGATGATCCTCAGCGTCCCGCCGGACGCCGAGCCGCGGCGCGTTTCGGTCGACGCGATCGAGCACTGGATGATCTACCGGGAGAATCCGGGCGTCGGCGCGATTCTGCACGTGCACGCCTGGGTCGAGGGCATTGCCGCAACCGAGATCAACTTCCCCTGCGGCACCGCGGAGCTTGCCGAGAGTGTCGCCGCGCTGGTCAGGTCGGCGCCGGATCCGGTCCATGCGATAGTCGGGCTTCGGAACCACGGCATCACCGCGACCGGCGAGAGCCTGACCGAGATCATCGATCGGATCGAGCCGAGCCTGCTGCCGCAGGTGCCGATGATGTGAGCGCGCGGTTCGGGCTCGTCGCGGTGTGTTGGAACGCCCTCCCATTGCCCACATCGGCTACGCGGAGCGGCGAAGAGGTCGACCTCGGGGAGGTCGTCAGGGGCAGGTGCACGTACACGCTGAGCGTGAACGCCGGGCTGTGTCGGTGCGAACCAGGGCGTTCAGTTCCCGATCGCTCACGCGTACGCGGGGGTCGAGGCGGCCTCGCTGGTGCGCTTCAAGGCCGCTTCGCTCTTCGACCGCGGGCTCCCGTGCGGCGCCGAGGCGAACCTCGCGAAGCTGCTTGCCTCCGAGGCGTCGTGGGAGGCGGCGAACGCCTGCCTCGACACCTACGGCGGCTACGGCTTCGCTGCCGAGTACGACGTCGAGCGCAAGTTTCGGGAGACGCGGCTGTACTCGGTCGCGCCCATTTCGAACAATCTCGTGCTCGCGTATCTCGGGCACCACGTTCTCGGCCTACGACGGTCGTACTGAGCCGGTTCTCGGCTTGACAGTGCCCGGCCGTTTGTAAGGATCCCGCCTGCCCCCAGCGTGACGTTCACGGAGGCAGGCCAAAGTTCTCAGGAAGGGGAGACACAAATGCGTCGGCTTTCTGCCCTATGCCGTCTCGGGATCGGTGGAGCGATCGTCTTTGCGATCGCACTTCTCGCTGCAGTTCCCGGAAATGCGGCGACCAACCCCAAGGGTTCCGATGAACCGTTGTGCGTCGTGCGTCCCGCGCTCTGTACGGAGAGGGACAACCCCTACACGTATGACGGGAGTACGTACGTCTCGGGCCACGATGAGCCCTCGCTCCTTTTCTATTCGAGCATCCCGGGGTCGGGCAACTCCAACCGCTACAACATCACGCTGCCGACCGATCCAGCTGCACCGCCCAAGCAAGACGGCACGGGCAGCACGTGGAACTTCCAGCTTCGCCCGGCCTTTTGGCTCGGCATGATCATGTGCGACGACCAGTCCGCGCCGAATCCCGGTGCGACCTGCAAGCCGGACAGCGACTCGAACATCTTCACGAGCACTGACCCGCATTCGTCGAGGTACTTCGGCCTGACGCCGGGCCAGGGGTACATGGAGATGCAGTTCTATCCGCCCGGTTGGGGCCCGATCAGCTGCACCGATTCGAACGGCAACCAGGACGGCAAGTGGTGCGCCGCGCTGAACATCGACAGCGACCAGGAGAACATGAACACCGGGCAGCAGAACAACGACGCCTGTAACGACCTTGTCGGCCCGGAGCCTGTGAACTATGCGGTCATCACCAAGGACGGCATCCCTGCCGGACCGCCGGCGCCCGGCACACCTTTCTTCGAGCAGGCCGTGGTGACACGGGACACGCTCGAGTTCAACAACGGTGACCAACTGGTCGTCAACATGCACGACACGCCGGCCGGTTTCCAGGTCGTCATTCAAGACGTCACGACAGGACAGAGCGGGTCGATGACCGCCAGCGCCGCGAACGGCTTCGGGCACGCGCTCTTCCAGCCCGACGCGACGTCGTGCTCGGTCGTCCCCTACTCGTTCCATCCGCAGTTCAGCACCTCGAACCAGTTCACGCGGAACATCTGGGCTGCGCACACGTACAACGTCGCCGCCTCTGACGAGATCGGTCACTTCGAGTACTGCAACACTGCCGACTCGTTCGGCGGAAACTGCACTTCTCCAGCAGGTGCCGACTCGTCGCTCGACGACGACGACACGTTCTGCTTCCCGTACCCGCTGAATGGTCCGACGGGGGCAATCCTCGAGAGTCTCACGGGGTGCGTCCAGGCTGACGACGACTTCGACGGCCCGCCGTACCAGGGCACGTCGTGGCCGGGTGGCCCCGGGGCGGTCGCGAGCAACGTTCCGACCCCGTTCAGCTTCTCGAGCCCGACCTTCACGCTGCAACAGTCACTGCTCGGCTTGAGCTTCCCGCTGAACTACTCGCAGGTTGCGTTCGAAGCCGACTTGCCGCGGATCGAGGGCTCGGACTTCTCCACCACGAACGACTGCCAGAGGCATGTCAGCAACCCGGCCGATCCGAGTCCAGGCTCCGGCTGTGTGAATCCGCCGCTCGGCCCGAACGGGCCGGTGTTCTACCCGATCTACACGACGGCGGTGAAGGGCAGGTCGTGCATGTGGCAGCAGGGCGGGGCGAACATCCCCGGCACGACCAACACCTTCGGTGGCTCGTCGACCACCGAGTACGGGAACTTGCTGCTGACGAACTATCCGGCGCCGGGATTCACGATCACCCAGCGCTACAACAACTTCCAGAACGTTCTCCGCGGGAACCCGTGTCCCGCGAACGGGCTGTAAGTCGAGAGCACGTTGCAGTGGGGCCGCCTTCACGGCGGCCCCACTGCTCTCTTCTCTTTAGGTAGGCCGCGGTGAGTCAGCTCGACGTCGGCACGACGATCCTGCGGACGTTCGACCAGCGGTCGAGACATGTGGTCATGAGCTTCGGCGGGCAATCGATGATCCCGCCGCTCTTGTCGACCGCCATCACCTGCACGTAATAGGTCCCCGGTGTGAGCATGAGCCGGCTCTCCCACCGCACGACCCCCGTCGACGTGGCCGGAGTGAGTCGAATCTTCTCGCGCCGCACGACGTTCTTCGCGAGCAAGGCTCCGTTCGCGCCGATGGCTGCGCCGCTTGCGACCGTCAGTTGCACCGGCCGCGCGTCGCCGACTGCGACGCGAAGCACAATGTGGTGCGCGTCGACCGAGGCGGAGCGGAGGATCGGTAGTTGCTTACCGGTTGCGGGCGCGACACCCGCCAACGCGACACCGACTACCACCGCGGCGAGCAGCGTTCTCGCCATGACTCGAATGCTAGCGCGGCCCCTCCCGACGGTGCGTCGGTTCCCAAGTGGCCTTCCGAGCAGGGAAGTTGGAGTGGGCCGGGCAGGGCTCGAACCTGCGACCTTGGGATTAAAAGTCCCCTGCTCTACCAGCTGAGCTACCGGCCCTCAGACGTGCAGGATCGCAATTCGGCGAACCCGTCGCGCGGAGACATGTCCAAGGACCGTCCTTGGACAAGGCAGGAGAGGACGTGCCCAGGGACTGTCCCTGGACACGCCTTGGGGGGAGAGAGTTGCGCTAGTTGCCGTCGCGGGCGGCAAGATAGTGCTGCGTGAAGCGTACGGCAGGTCGTCCTTCTCGGCGTACACGCCATGGTCGAACGCCCGCGACTGCACACCGAGCTGGACGCGCTCGCAGACGACGTAATCCTGATGGGCGACGAGCTCCGCAGAACTCGACGACCTCGGTCGGGTCGAACGCGGGGTCGTCGACGACCTCGGGGCGGAAGAGGTAGTCGGTGACGATCGTCGTGTGCTCCGGCGGTGCGGGGCTGCAGGCGCGTTGCGATCACGACCGTCCCCGTCAGGTCGACGAACATGTTCGGGAAGACGGTCGCGCCGTACATCGAGCTCGCCGACTGCTCGTCGAGCCCGGGCATGACCGGGATCGTCGTCGTGCCGGTCGCGGTGTAGCCGGCGCCGCCGCCGGCGATCGAGACGCCCCAGTCGTCACGTCCCTCCTCGAGCACGAGCCCCTTGCCGAATGTCGGCGCAACCTGCACCAGCTCCGGATGAACGGTCGGGCAGTGCAGGCACTCGTTGTAGTTCTCGACCAGGATCTTCCAGTTCGCCGCGACCTCGGTGACCGTGCGGTGTCCGGTCTTCAGCTCGTCCATGCGCCAGCGCTCGTACTGCAGCGGCTTGTCGGTCTGCAGCTCGAGCGATTCCCGGAGGCGTGGCGACCGCGGCTCGCCGAGGTTGACGAAGACGAAGCCCTGCCACATCTCGACCGAACCGGCCAGAGCGAGAGCGTGTCGCGGTCGAGCTCGTCCTTCGCCGACCAGCGGTGTCCCGATCAGCCGGCCGTCGTACGCGTAGCTCCATGCGTGGTAGGGGCACTTGATCGCGCCCTTCGCGTGTCCATGCGTCTCGGCGTCGCAGAGCCGCGAGCCGCGGTGGCGGCAGACGTTGTAGAAGCCGCGCAGCTCGTCGTCCTTGCCGCGCACGAGCAGCGAGGCTCTCGCCGGCGACGTCGACGGTCACGAAATCGCCCGGGCTCGGGCGCCTCGTCCGCCGCGGGCGACGTACATCCACTCCCGGAAGAAGATCCGCTCGCGCTCGAGCTCGAAGACGTCCGGAGCGTGGTAGTCGCGGCCCGGCAGCGTGGGGCGGAACCTCCGCTCATGTCGTGCGCCAAGCATACAAACTTCTTGACACATCGTGCTATCTCAGTTTGCATTGTGCGATCCAGTTCACGGGAGACCCAGGTGCACCCGCGCGAGCGTAGATCGACCAGGCGGCAGTTCCTCTTCGCATCGGCAGGGCTCGTCGCGGCGCTCTTCGGGCGCCGACGCGCTGCTGCGGGCCGCCGACGCGCTCGGCTCGTCGCGTCGGCGGTTCGCCGATCGGCCCGGGCGGCATTCCGCTCGCGCGCCGCACCATCCCGGTCACGCTGCCGCTCTACTCCGACAACGAGTCGATCGCCTCCGGCAAGACCAGCGAGAAGGGCCCGCTCAACGTCTTCAACTGGTCGGCCTACATCAACCCGGCGGTGTCGAAGGAGTTCGAGAAGCACTACAAGGTCTCGGTCAACATCACGACGTTCGAGAACGAGGAAGAGGCGCTCGCGAAGCTGACCTCCGGACAGGCGAGCTTCGACGTCTGGTTCGCGACCGTCGAGTACCTCTCGCGCGCCGTCGCCGGCAAGCTGATCCAGCCGGTCAACCACTCGTACCTGCCGAACCTGAAGAACGTCTGGCCGTCGCTGCAGAGCCCGTTCTACGACGTGCACTCGCGCTACTCGGTGCCGTACATGGTCTACACGACCGGCATCGCCTGGCGGAAGGACAAGGTCAAGACACCGCCGACCGTCGTTCAAGAACGGCTACGACGCGTTCTGGCATGCGCAGAAGTACGCCGGGAAGGTCGCGATCCTCGACGACCAGCGCGAGGCGCTCTCGATGGCGCTGCTGCATCGCGGCGTCACGCAACGTGAACACCGAGATCGCGAAGCTGCGTCAAGGCGGCGACGACTGACCTCGAAGACGCTGACGAAGACCGTCAACGTGAAGACCAACACGACCCAGTACACCGATGTGCCGACGGGTGCGACGTGGCTCGGGCAGATGCTGGTCGGGCGACATGGCGGGCGCGTTGAACTACATGCCGAAGGGCGTGCCGGTCAGCACGATCGGCTACTGGCGGCCGGCGAAAGGCGCCGTCGTCGGCAGCGACATGATCACCGTCCTGACGGGCGCGAAGAACCCGGTGCTCGCCCACCACTTCCTGAACTTCCTGCTCGACAACAAGCACGGCGTCGAGAACTTCTCGTGGATGGGCTACATGCCGCCGCTCAAGATGATCAACCCGAACAAGGTGATCGCGCAGGGGTACATCCCGAAGAACCTCGCGTCGACGATCGTGCGCGAGTCCGACTTCGCGAACGGCGTCACGATCCTCCCGCTCTCGACGCAGGGCCAGTCCACCTGGCAGGACGCCTGGTCGACCTTCAAGGCCGGCTGACCGGGCGATCGGCGGGAGGATGACCCGGCGATTCTTCTGGCCGAGCTTCGCGCTCCCCGGGGCGGTGTGGCTCGTGCTGCTCTTCCTCGTGCCGACGTACGCCGTCCTGGCGGTGGCGTTCGGCACCGTCGACCCGATCTTCTCGAACCCGGTGCCGGTGTGGAACCCGCTGCACTGGCAGTTCGACACCATGCGCGGCGTCCTGCGACGACCTGCGGCCCGGCCACCCGTTCTGGATCGTCTTCGTGCGGACGTTCGCGTACGTCGGGATCGCGCTCGCCGGCTGCCTCGTGATCGGCTATCCGGTCGCCTACTACCTCGCGCGCTACGCGCGGCGCACGAAGACGCTGCTGCTCGTGCTGCTGATCGTCCCGTTCTGGGTCAGCTACCTGATGCGGATGCTCGCGTGGGTCGGGCTGCTGCTTCCCGACGGTCTCGTCAACCGCACGCTCATCGACCTCGGGATCCTGTCGCAGCCGTACGGCTGGCTCGACGGCCAGGCGTCGTCGGTGATCTTCGCGCTGATCTACGGCTACGTGCCGTATCTGATCCTGCCGCTGTACGCGACGCTCGACCGCATCGAGCCGAACGTCCTCGAGGCCGGGCGCGATCTCGGCGCGAGCCCGATCCGGACGTTCATCCACGTCACGCTGCCGCTGAGCCGTCTACGGCCTGCTCGCCGCGAGCGTCCTGATCGCGCTGCCGATGTTCGGCGACTACTACACGAACGACGTCATCTCGGGCTCGCCGCGCACGACCATGATCGGCAACGAGATCAACCTGTACTTCCAGGGCGGGCCGCAGCGCACGGTCGGTGCATGTCTCGTGATCGTGCTTTCGGCGGTGCTCGCCGTGCTGATGTCGTACTACCTCTGGATCATGGTGCGCGCGTCGCGCACGGCGGCCGACGCTATGAGGCGCGTCCGCGACTGGTGGGCGAACCCGTGGGGCCAGCCGCGCGTCCTCGGCGTGGTCACGTGGGCGCTACATGGTGTGGGCGATCGTACCCGTCGTGATCGCGATCCTGTTCTCGTTCAACGACGGTCGCTCGCGCAGCGTCTGGCAGGGCTTCTCGACCCGCTGGTACTGGGGCGACCCGAACCAGTCGATCCTCCACGATCCGTCGATGCGCGGCGCCCTCGAGCAGAGCCTGAAGCTGGCGGGGCTCGACATGCTGATCGCCGTGCCGCTCGGCGTCGGCCTGGCGATCGGGCTGACGCGCTGGCGCGGCTACGGCGCGCGGCCGGTGAACTTCCTGATGCTGTTCCCGCTCGTCACGCCCGAGATCGTGATGGCGGTGTCGCTGCTGCTCGTCTTCGTGACGCTCTACAAGATCCAGCTCGGCACGACCGCGCAGGTGCTCGGGCAGGTGACGTTCTCGATCTCGTACGTCGTGCTCGTCGTGCGCAGCCGGCTGCTCTCGGTCGGCCCGGAGTACGAGGAAGCGGCGCGCGATCTCGGCGCATCGGCGCTCGGCGCGCTGCGGCTCGTGCTGCTGCCGCTGCTCGCGCCTGCGATCTTCGCGAGCCTGATGGTCGTCTTCGCGCTCTCGATCGACGACTTCGTCGTCACCGACTACCTGTCGTCGAACTCGTCGACGCAGACGGTGCCGATCAAGATCTACTCCGAGCGTGCGCGGAACGACGACGCCGGCTCTGAACGCGCTCGCGACCGTGATGGTGATCACGACGCTCATCGCGGTCGGATCTCGCCGCGCTCGTCTACCGGCAGTTCAACGTCTCCCAGCGTGCAGAGAAAGGATCCGCGGTGCGCGAGCTCGCGGCGCTCGAGGTATGACGGCGCACGACGGCGCGATCGACCTCGTCGAGCTGCGGAAGGGCTTCGGCGACGTCGCCGCGGTCGACGGCATCGACCTGCAGATCGACGGCGGCGAGTTCTTCTCGCTGCTCGGCCCGTCCGGCTGCGGCAAGACGACGACCCTGCGCCTGATCGCCGGGTTCGAGCGGCCCGACAGCGGCCGGATCCTGCTCGACGGCGTCGACATGGCGGCGACGCCGCCGCACAAGCGCAAGGTCAACACGGTCTTCCAGAGCTACGCGCTCTTCCCGCACCTCGACGTCTTCGACAACGTCGCGTTCGGGCTGCGCCGGCGGCACGTCAAGCGGATCCGAGACGCGCGAGCGCGTGGCGAAGGTGCTCGACGCGGTGCGGCTCGGAGGGCTCGAGCGAGCGCCGGCCGGCGCAGCTCTCGGGCGGCCAGCAGCAGCGCGTCGCGCTCGCGCGCGCCCTCGTCCTCAATCCCGTCGGTCCTGCTGCTCGACGAGCCACTCGGCGCGCTCGACGCGAAGCTGCGCAAGGCGCTGCAGATCGAGCTGAAGTCGATCCAGGAGCAGTTCGGGATCACGTTCGTCTACGTCACGCACGACCAGGAAGAGGCGCTGACGATGTCCGACCGGATCGCGGTCATGTCGGACGGCCATGTCGAGCAGGTCGCGACGCCGTCGGAGATGTACGAAGAGCCGCAGACGGTGTTCGTCGCCGACTTCCTCGGCGTCTCGAACCTGATGACGGTGACGCGTCGACGCGAGGCGAGCACGGTGCGTGCCGCGCGCGCCTCGGCGACTTCTCGCTGCGGGCGCTCGCGCGGCGAGACTCGAGATGCGCGGCGAGACGCGCGTCGTGATTCGCCCCGAGCGTGTCCGCGTCGAGCCGTACGAGTCGACCGGTGAGAACCGCGTGCCGGGCATGATCGAGCGCGTCGTGTACCTCGGCTCGTCCGAGCAGCTCGTGATCCGCCTCGCGACCGGCGATGTCGTTCACGCGCTCGTCGTCAACGACGGCACGCTCGCGCGAGCTGCGCGCAGGGAACCGCCGTCCAGGCGCACCTGCCGGCCGAGGCGCTGCGCGTGCTGCCGCGCCGGCGGCCGCCGGGTTCGACGCCGCGCGACGGCGCGGCGAGCTCGCTACGCCGACTGAGCGGGCACGATCCGCGCGTCGAGCCGACGGCCCCACTCGCGCACGAGCAGCGGATTGACCTCGACCTCGGCGAGCTCCGGATGCGCCGCTGCGAAGCGCGAGAGCGCCGCGACCGCGGCGGCGGCCGCGCGCACGTCGAGCGGCGGGCGTCCGCGTGCGCCCGCGAGGAGCGGCGCGCACGCGAGCGAGCGGAGCAACACCTCGCGCCACTGCTGCATCGACCGGTGCGAGCGCGACGGCGGTGTCGCGAAAGAGCTCCGCATAGAGTGCCGCCTGCGCCGACGACGACGACGGGGCCGAAACGCGGGTCGCGGCGGGCACCGACGAGCAGCTCGAGCCCCGCGGCGACGTCTCTCCTGAGCCTCGACCGAGTACGCGCTCCGCCGCGAGGCCGCTCGACCGCCGCGGCGACCGCGTCCTGCGTCCGTCGAGACCGAGCACGACCCCGCCGGCGTCGGACTTGTGCAGCGCTCCGAGCGCCTTCAGCGACGACGGGATAGCCGAGCTCGGCGGCGGCCGCGAGCGCTTCGTCGCGCGATCGCAGACCGTCACGCGCGGCGCCGAACGGCACGCCGGCTGCGGCGAGGGCCGCACGCGCATCCCGATAGCCGTCCCTGCGACCCGCTCGGCGCTGCGGCGGGAGCGACGCGACGGGCGTCGTGGCGCGGCGTGCGTCGGCGACGAGCGCCGCGAGCCCGTCGACCGCCGACTCGACCGCCCGGTACACCGGGATGCCCGCCGCGCGGAGCGCGCGAGCCGGGCGGCGAGTCCCAGTACATCGTGTGCACGACGAGCGGCCGCCCCGTCTCGCGTGCGGCCGCGCGCGAGCTCCTCCGCGACGGCGAGCTCGCGCTCGCGCAGCTCGTCCGACAGCGCGCTGTAGCCGCCGAAGTACGCGGTGAAGAGCACGGCGTCGAGCGCGCCGGACTCGAGCAGCGTGCGCGTCGCGCGCGACGAAGCTGAACGTGTCCTGTCTCGCCCGCGCCTGCGAGGTCGACCGGATTCGCGGTCGCCGCGGTCGGCGGCAGCGTCGCGCGCAGCGTCGACTGCGTCTCGGCTCGGAGAGACAGGTAGCTCGAGGCCGTGCAGGCCGAGCAGGTCGCTCGCGACTGCGCCGTAGCCGCCGCCGTCACCGACGACCGCCAACGCGTCGGCCGCGCGGCCTCTGCTCGGCGAGCAACGCCTGCACCGCGTCGACGAGCCGCCGCGGCGTGTCGACGCGGTGCACACCGGCGGCCCGGCAGGCTGCGTCGACGGCGTCGAGGTCGCTCGTCAGCGAGCCGGTGTGCGAGCGCGCGGCGCGGACCGCGGCGTCGGTGCGCCCGACGGTGAGCAGCACCACCGGCTTGCCGGCCGTGCGTGCTGCCTCGGCGAACGCGCGTCCGTCGCGGAAGTCCTCGCAGTAGACGCCGATCACCTTCGTGCCGTCGTGCTCGGCGAGATCGCGAGCACGTCGGTGACGTCGACGTCGGCCTGGTTGCCGACGGACGCGAGGCGCGAGAATCCGAGGCCGAGGTCGGCGAGCAGGAGCCCTGTCTCGAGCGCGATGTTCCCGCTCTGCGAGACGAAGCCGACCGGCCCCGAGGGCAGTGGGTTCGATGCGAGGTCGAGCTCGCCGGCGGCGTCGAAGACGCCGAGGCAGTTCGGCCCGACCAGCACGGCGCCGGCCGCGCGTACGCGGGCGACGATCGCGCGCTCGCGCTCCGCGCCGTCCGGGCCGAGCTCACCGAGACCGGCGGCGACGGCGACGATTGCACTGCGCACCCGCTGCGAGCGACTCGTCGACCGCCTCCTCGAGCGACGCGGCGGGCACGCTCAGGACGACGAGCTCGGGCGCCTCCGGCAGCTCGGCCATCGAGCGGTGAACGGGCAGGCCGTGCACCTCGCCTCCGCTGCGTCCGACGAGGTGAACGGCACGACGGTGCGAGCCGCGCACCGCGTCGCGCGCGAACCAGTAGCCCCACTTCGCCGGGTCGGCGGACACTCCGACGATCGCGAGCGACCGCGGCTCGAAGAGCGGACGTAGATCGCGGCTCATCGATTGCGCCGACCGACGCGTCCCGAGCGCTCCGGGCGCGGGAGCGATGCGTGCTCGTCGCGCAGGTGCTCGACCCGCTCGCGGACGATTCCGTCGATTTCGACCGTCCGACCTGTCGTTGCGTCGACGTACAGAAGCATCTGCTCCGCCGTTGCGACGGGATCCGCTTCGTTCTCGCGCAGCAGAACGTGGAAGACGTGCAGCCGCTTGTCGTCGGCGGCGAGCACCTGCGTCTGGACCTCGAAGCGGTCGCCTGCATGCAGCTGGCGGAGATGCGACAGGTGCGTCTCGACCGTGAAGTAGCTCGCGACGGCGGGGTCGACCTCGAGCCGCCCGAGGAGCGCATCGCTGGCGTCGGCGAACGCTTCCAGGTAGCGGCTCTCGTGCACGTGACCGTTGTAGTCGACCCATGACGCCGGCACCCGGCGCTCGGTTGGGGGCACCGCGCGGGCGAGCAGCTCGCGCTCCCAGGCAAGGAGCGTCTCGCCGGCGCCGGCGCCGACTCCCCGCAGGCCCTGGAGGATCGCGACGAGCGCGTCGTCACGCTCTCGTTCGAGCTCGCGCAGCGATCGGCCGCCGGCTTGCTCGTCCGACTGGCCGTCGATCCGATCGAGCAGCTCGTCGCTCAGCTCCGGCACGTCCGTGAGCTTCGACCAGGGCCACGAGAGCGCCGGTCCGAACTGGCTCATGAAGTGCCGCATGCCCGCCTCGCCGCCCGCGATGCGGTAGGTCAGGAACGTGCCCATGAACGCCCAGCGCAATCCCGCGCCGTACCTGATCGCGTCGTCGATCTCGCTCACCGTCGCGACGTCGTCGTGCACGAGCCACAGCGCCTCGCGCCACAGTGCCTCGAGCAGGCGATCCGCGACGAAGCCGTCGATCTCGGTGCGAACGCGAAGGACGTGCATGCCGACGGACTCGTAGGCGGCAGCAGCGCGCTCGATCGACTCGTCCGTCGTGTGCTCTCCGCCGCAGACCTCCACGAGCGGAAGCAGGTACACGGGGTTGAACGGATGGCCGACGACGAGCCGCTCGGGATGCGCAAGCTCGGCCTGCAGCTCGGTCGGGCGAAGCCCCGACGTCGACGTGCAGATGATCGTGTCGGGCGACGCAGCATCGTCCGCGCGCGCCAGCAGCGCGCGTTTGAGCTCGAGCTCTTCGGGTGCGGACTCCTGCACGAGGTCGACACCGGCAACTGCCTCCTCGAGCGATGAGCACAGGACGAGCGTTCCTTCTGCCGGCAGCGGCGCGAGCGTGAGTCGCGACCAGGCGCGACGCGCGTTCTCGAGCACTTCGCCGACCGCGGCTTCGGTGCGCGCGCTCGGGTCGTGCAGGCGCACGTCGACGCCGTTCAGCAAGAAGCGCGCCGCCCAGCCCGCGCCGATGACGCCGCCGCCGAGCAGGCCGACCGTGCGAGGCCGGTCAGCCACGCGCGCGCAGCGCGAGCTTCTGCCGCACCTCATCCGGCCGAAGCACGCGCACGTTCATGCCCTCGAGGATCGCAACCGCGCGCTCGACGAGCTCGGCGTTCGTCGCGAGCTGCCCCCGCGACACGTAGAGGTTGTCCTCGAGCCCCACCCGCGCGTTGCCGCCCAGCACCGCCGCGAGCCCGACGAAGGGAAGCTGCATCCGCCCGATCGAGAACGCAGAGAACACGGTGTCGGCCGGCAGGCGATTGACCATCGCAAGCAGCGTCGCCGGGTCGTCGGGCGCGCCGTACGGAATGCCGGTGCAGAGCTGCACGAGCGGCGGCGAGTCGATCAGGCCGTCGCGAATCAGCTCGTGCACGAAGACGAGGTGGCCGGTGTCGAACACCTCGAGCTCGGGCCGCACGCCGAGCTCCTGCACGCGAGCGGCCATCGCCCGCAGCATCGTGGGCGTGTTGACCATCACGTAGTCGCCGCCTGCGGCGAAGTTCATCGTGCCGCAGTCGAGCGTGCAGATCTCCGGCAGGAGCTCCTCGACGTGTGCGAGGCGCTCCATCGCGCCTGCCATGTCGGTGCCGGCTGCGTCCGGCGGCAGCGGCGCGTCCTCGCCGCCGAGCACGAGGTCGCCGCCCATGCCGGCGGTCAGGTTGAGCACGACGTCGACGTCGGCGGCGCGGATTCGCTCGACGACGGCGCGGTAGAGCGCGGGGTCGCGCGCGCCCTTGCCCGTCTCGGGTTCGCGGACGTGGATGTGAACGATCGCCGCGCCCGCGCGCGCCGCCTCGATCGCCGAGTCGGCGATCTGCTCGGGCGTCACGGGCACGAGGGGGCTCCGGCCGGCCGTGTCGCCGGCTCCGGTGACCGCGCAGGTGACGAATGCTTCCCAGTTCATCGTTCGAGATGCGAACTCGCGGTGCACATGGCGCGACGCGCCGCAGACTATGTGCCGTCCCTCACGCGGTCAAGCCTGCTTGACGCGCCAGGAGGCGTGCGCCATGCTCGCAGGAGGTTCGTACTGTGCACACGACTGCGACCCAGCCGACGTCGCTCGCCACCGTCCTCGCGACGGCACGGCAGTTCGCGCGAGAGGAGATGCGACCGGTCGCCCTCGCCTACGACGAGAGCGAGGACTACCCGCTCGAGGTCCTGCGCAAGGCCGCCGCCCTCGGTCTCACCTGCTACGACCTTCCCGCCGCGTACGGCGGGGGAGGGCTCGAGGGGCTGCGCGAGCGGTGCGAGGTGATCGAGGAGCTGACGTGGGGCGACTCGCCGATCTTCTGGGTGGTCGCGCAGGGTGGCTTCTTCGCCGGCCCGATCCTCGCGCTCGGGAGCGACGAGCAGAAACAACGCTGGCTGCCACCGCTCTGCGGCGCCGAGCCGCCGGCCTGCAGCGTCGCGATCACGGAGCCCGAGCACGGCTCGGACTCGGCAGCGATCGAGACAGCCGCTGTTCGCGTCGACGGGGGCTATGTCCTGAGCGGCCACAAGCGGTTCATCGGCAACGCGCCGATCGCCGATCGCTGCGTCGTCTTCGCGACGGTCGATCGCAGCAGGCGGGCACGAGGGATCACCGCGTTCGTCGTCGAGCACGGTGACGAGGGCTTCGTGCGCGGCGAGCGGCTGCCGAAGATGGGTAGTCGCTGCTTCCCGGCGGGGGAAGTGGTGCTCGAGGAGTGCTTCGTCCCGGACGATCGGCGCCTCGGCGCGGAGGGCGACGGCTTCAGCGGGTTGATGCATGTCTTCGACGTCGCTCGGGTGCAGCTCGCCGCGAGCGCGCTCGGCCTCGGGCGCGCGTCGCTCGAGCACGCGGTCGAGTACGCAAAGGGCCGGCAGGCGTTCGGTCGCGCGATCCACGAGTTCCAGGCCGTGTCGTTCCGTCTTGCGGACGTGAAGGTCGCGCTCGACCAGGCCCGTCTCCTCACCCATCACGCAGCGACGCTCGCCGATGCGGGCGCGCCGTTCTCCACCGAGGCTGCGATGGCAAAGCTCGCCGCGTCGGAGGCGTCGTGGCTCGCTGCGCAGGCGGCCGTCGCGACCCTCGGCGGCGCGGGCTACATCCGGAGCTCGCTGACCCAGAAGTGGCTTCGCGATGCGAAGCTCGACGAGATCTGGGACGGGACGAGCGACATCATGCGCCTGATCGTCGCGCGCAGTCTGTTCCCGCGCTCGTGAGCGAGCGGGACCCGCGCTACGACGTGCTCTTCGAGCCGGTGCGACTCGGCCCCGTCACCGCGCGCAACCGCTTCTTCCAGGTTCCTCATTGCAACGGCATGGGGCATCGCGATCCAACTGCGCATGCGGTCATGCGCGGCGTGAAGGCGGAAGGTGGGTGGGCCGTCGTCTGTACGGAGGAGGTCGAGATCCACCCGGACTCGGATGTCGGCGGCTTCATCGAAGGCCGGCTCTGGGACGACGCGGACGTGCCCGCGCACGCGCGCCTCGTCGCGCAGGTGCACGAGCATGGGTCGCTGGCCGGGATCGAGCTCGTGCACAGCGGCATGGCATCGGGCAACCTCTATGGCCGCATCCCGCCGGCCGGCCCGTCGCACCTTCCGGTCGCAGGTCACGAGCCGATCCAGGCGCGCGCAATGACGCGCGACGACATCGCCGACCTGCGCCGCCGTCATCGCGCTGCCGTCCGTCGCTCGCTCGCGGCCGGCTACGACCTCGTGTACGTCTACGCCGCTCACGGTCTGACGACGCTGCAGCACTTCCTCTCGAGGCGGACCAACACGCGGACCGACGACTACGGTGGAGATCTCGCGAACCGGGCACGGCTGCTGCGCGAGGTACTCGAGGACACGCGCGAGGAATGCGACGGCCGCGCTGCTGTCGCGTGTCGCGTCGTCGTCGACGAGCTGGTCGGGGGCGACGGCATCGAGCGCCCGGAGATCGAGGAGCTGTTCTCGATCGTCGGCGAGCTGCCCGACGTGTGGGACGTGATGGTCGGCGCCTGGGAAGACGACTCGATCACCTCGCGCTTCGGCCGCGAGGCCTGGACCGAAGAGCACTTCCGCGGCATCAAGGCGCTGACGTCGAAGCCGGTCGTCGGCATCGGCTGGCTGACCTCGCCGGACACGATGGTGCGGCTCGTGCAGAGCGGTGTTCTCGACCTGATCGGCGCGGCCCGGCCGTCGATCGCCGATCCGTTCCTGCCGCGCAAGGTCGAAGAGGGACGGCTCGAGGACATCCGCGAGTGCATCGGCTGCAACGTCTGCGTCACCGGCGACTGGACGTGCACGCCGATTCGCTGCACGCAGAACCCGTCGATGGGCGAGGAGTGGCGGCGCGGGTGGCATCCGGAGCGCTTCCGCGGCCGCGGGTCCGATTCGAGGGTGCTCGTGGTCGGCGGCGGGCCGGCCGGGCTCGAGGCGGCGATGGCGCTCGGCAAACGCGGCTACGACGTCATGCTCGCCGAGGCGACGCGCGAGCTCGGCGGCCGCGTCCTGCACGAAGCGAGGCTGCCGGGCCTCGCGCCGTGGATCCGCGTCGTCGACTACCGGCGCACGCAGCTCGCAAAGCTCCCGAACGTCGAGCTTGCCCTCGAGAGCCGCGTCACGGCGGACGACGTGCGCGAGTACGGGTTCGACCACGTCGCCGTCGCGACCGGTGCACGCTGGCGCGCCGACGGCGTCGGGCGCTGGCACACACGCCCGTTGCCGATCGCCGACGCCGAGGTGCTCACGCCCGACGATCTGTTCGCCGGGCAGCGTCCCGCTGGAGACCGCGTCGTCCTCTTCGACGACGACCACTACTACCTGGGCGGCGCGCTCGCCGAGCTGCTCGCCGGCGAAGGTCGGCACGTGACGCTCGTCACACCGGCAGCGCTCGTCTCCGAGTGGACGGTGAACACGATGGAGCAGCCGCGTATCCACCGACGCCTGGTGGAGGCAGGCGTCGAGCTCGTGACCGCGCACGCGCTGACCGCGGTACATGCGGGCGAGGCACTGTTGCGCTGCACCTTCACCGCACGCGAGTCGGCGCTGCCGCTTGATGCCCTCGTGCTCGTGACTGCGCGGCTTCCCAGCGACGATCTGGCCCTGGAGCTCGGAGTGCGCGCCGTCGGCGATGCGTTCGCGCCCGGCACGATCGCGACGGCGGTTTGGGACGGCCGGCGCTACGCCGAGGAGCTCGACGGCGCCCCTTCCGGTGATGCCGTCCCGTTCCGGCGCGAGGTTGCGCGACTCGCGGAGAGCGTCGCGTGAGCGTGAGACGATGACTCAGATGCCGAACGAGACCGAACGGCAGGCAGGTCGCCCGAGGACGATTCAGTCGGTCGACCGCGCCGCCATGCTGATCAAGGCGATCGCCGACAGTCGCAAACCGCCCACCGTCCTCGAGCTGGCCGAGACGTGCGGGCTCAACAGGAGCACCGCGTGGCGGCTGCTCGCGACGCTCGACGCGCACGGCCTGATCGAGCGCGACCCGGTGAGCCAGAGATACAGCCTCGGCTACGCCTTCTTGCGGATCGCGGCCGGCGCGGAGCCCGATCCTGTCGTCCGGCAGGCGCGACCCGTGCTCGAGCGGCTGACCGCGGAAACGGGAGAGGCGACGAACCTCGCGGTCGTCAAGCGCTTTCGGCTCGTCTACGTCGATCAGGTCGATCCGCCGCAGATCATGGCGCCCAACTGGTTCGGGCGAACGGTTCCGCTGCACGCCACCTCGACCGGCAAGGCGTACCTCGCCTTCATGTCACGCGAAGAGCAGACTGCGGCGCTCGCCTCTCGGCTCGAGCGGTTCACGCCGACGACGATCACCGACCGCGCTCAACTCGACGCGGAGCTTGCCGAGGTGCGCAGGGTGGGCTGGGCGATGTGCGTCGGCGAGCTGGAAGAGTCGCTGTTCGGTGCGTCGGCACCGGTGCTCTCGGAGCAGGGACGGCCGGTCGCGATCGTGAGTGTGTGGGGAACCGAGCACCGGCTGCCGCGCGAGCGGCTGTCCGAGGTCGGTCGCCGTGCGCTCGCGGCGGCGGGCGAGATCAAGGACGTCTTGCGATGAGCCTCGTCGGGGTCGAACGCGATGGAGCGGTTGCGATCGTGCGGCTTCAACGTGACGAGAAGCTGAACGCGATCTCGACCGAGGTCGAGCGGGCGCTTCAGGACGCGCTGGCGAGCGAGGAGGTGCGCACCGCGGCGGCAGTCGTGATTACCGGCGAGGGCCGGGCGTTCTCGGCAGGCGCGGACATCTCCGAGTTCAAGGAGCGCGACCCGGAGGCGATCGTGAGCTACTACCGCGGCACGGGCGGTGTCTACGAGCAGTTCGCGGCGCTCCCACAGCCGACCGTGGCGGCGATTCACGGCTACTGCCTCGGCGGCGGCCTCGAGCTTGCGCTCGCGGCCGACTTCCGTGTCGCCGACGATTCGGCCGTGCTCGGCTTCCCCGAGGTGAGCATCGGGATCCTGCCGAGCTCCGGTGGCACGGTGCGTGCGACGCGACTCCTCGGGCCCGCCGGCGCCAAACAGCTGATCCTGCTCGGCGACCGGATCACCGCTCGCGACGCGCTCGCCCTCGGTCTGCTCACCGAAGTGACGGAGGACGCGCTTGCAGGCGCGCTCGTGCTCGCGCGCCGACTGGCCGAGCTGCCACCGACTGCCGTCGCGGTTGCGAAGTCCGCGATTCACGCTGCCGCCGAGTCGTCGCACGAGACGGCCCTCGCCGTCGAGCGACTCGCCTACGGCCTGCTCGCACAGACCCGGGCGGCGCGCGACGCAGCCGAGGGATTTTGAGCCTGCACCACGAGAAGGAGATCGAGATCCGCTGGCGCGATCTCGATGCATATGCGCACGTGAACCACATCGTCTTCCTCACGTACCTCGAGGAAGCACGGGACGAGTGGCTCGGACGTTCGCTGGGCGATCCGGCGCGCGTGTGGGATTACGTCGTCGCGCGCATCGAGATCGACTACCGGCGCGAGCTCACGCTCGACGACGATCGTGTGATCGCGACGTGCGCGCTCGAACGTCTCGGAACGTCGAGTCTCGTCACCCGCGAAGTCGTCTCGACACGGTCGGGTGAGGTCGCCGCGGAAGCGCAGGTGGTGCTCGTCGCGCGGGACGCCGAGACGGGGCGCTCGCGTCCGTTGACCGACGACGAGCGACTCGCGTTCGAGGGAGTACCCTGATCGCATGGGGAAGGGCTACGCCGAAGGAAGCGCCGTCGAGGAGCGGCTCGCAGCACTCGAACGCGGGGACGATCTCGACGCACCGCTCGACTCGGGTCGGATTGCGGTCTACGGCTCGACCGAGCGCGATCCGGAGCAGCACTTCCTCGGTTGGCTCGGCGACGTCGATCCGGACGCGCTCTTCGCGTCGGGTGAGGCGTGGGGCCTGAAGACGGTGCGGCAGAAGCCGCGCTGACGCGCGCTCAGTCGCGCGGTATCTGCGGACTTGCCTCGTCGACGATCGGCCCGGGGTTGACGCGGCTCGCGAGTCGCACGTCGAGCGTGTAACTCGCCTGTCCGAGCGACGTCTGCGGCAGCGTCACGGTCGCCGGCACGCCGCCGCCGCGCAATGACCCGCGGCGGGCGACGACGGGGCGTCCGTCGGCGCCCACCAGCGTCGCGACATAGAGACAATCGCGCACGCAGCCGAGCTGCAGTGTCACCGCGGTTCCCGAGGTGACGGATGTCGGGAAGGTGAGGCTTGACGCCGCCGCCGGCGTCGCAAGCCCTGGGCAGACGGTCGTGCCGCGCTGCGCGGTGGCCGCAGCTGTGGCGACCGCTGCGGCGGAAGGCTTGGGAGTGTCGTCCGGGTAGTAGAGGCCGCTCGGCGACGCCGTTGTCGTCGCGCTGTCGACCAGGCGGTCGAAGATCACGCCCGCGATTGTCGGCGTGCACGAAGCCGTGGAGATGTCGGTGGCGTAGTCGGACGCCTGCGTCGCCGGGTCGACGCCCGTCAGCGGCGTGCCCGCCGGGTACGACGGCACGTTCGCCGGCGGCACGTTCGCAGCTTCCGCGACGCCGTCGAGCAAGAGCGGCGGCACGCTGCCGAACGCGTTCTTGATCGCGGCGATGTTCGGCTGCGTCCACTGGCCCGTCGCGGCGGCGGGAGCGGGACGAAAGGCGAAGACGTCGGCCGGCGTGACCGCGCGGCCCAGGGCGGCCACCGTCCCCTTCGGCGCCAGCGAGCCGTCGACGAGCGGCCCGATCGCGACTGCCGGCGCAACAGCCTGCACCGCGTCACGGATCGCTGTGAGCGTCGCGGCGTATGCGGACGCGGTCGCCGCCGAAGGCGACGGTGCGAGCACGAGGTACTTCAGATTCGGCAGCTGTTGCGCCAGTGACGCCGCGTACGCCGCGAGTGCATCGGGTGGCGATGGTGTGCCTGCGTTCAACTCGACGAGCACGCCGATCGACGGCGGCACCTTCGCGAGCGCAGCGACGAGGCCCGGGTCGGGGGCGGTTGCGCCGGCCGGCCACGCGACGCCGACGCGCACGAGCCGGAGACCGAGACCTTGCGCGAGCGAGCTCTGCGCGGGGTCGTCGAGAGCGGCACCGACGACGAACGAAGGCGTGCCGGTCACGCCGGCGTCGCTCGTCGTCCGCGTGGCTCCCTTGGCCGCAGTCGCGCCGACGCGCACGATCGGCAGCGGGTCGAACGAGCTCGTGTTGCCGGCCCAGTCGGTGGCGACGACATGCACCGGGAACACTCCCGCGTTCGTCGGCGACCACGTGAGCGTGTGCCAGCCGTCGAGGAGCGCGAGCCGCTTCGACGGACCGGCCGAGGTGGTTGCAGTCACCGTGGCCGGCTTCGAGAGCCAGAACCGAATCTGGCCGACGCCTGCGTTTGCGAGCTGGAACGCCGGCGGCTGGTGCTGGTACGACGCAAACCGCGTTGCGGCTGCGGCGAAGCGCGGATCGGTCGGACCGAGCTTCTTCAGGAGTGACACCACGAACGTCTGATAGTCCGGAGGCGACGGCTCGTGGGGAAGCGAGTAGTACGACCAGTAACCGGTATCGAAGCGCGGCAACGTCGCCGCTGCCGCGTTCTGCATCCGTTTCGCGAGTGCCGCAGCAGCGTCGTCTTCCGCGACGGATGCGTAGTCCTCGAGCGAGATCGTCGCCTGCAGCTGGGCGTTGAGGACGACCGTCGAGTCGAAGCCATAGAGCTTGATCCACGGGCCGGCGGCGACGCTCGTCATCAACCGTCGCGGGATGACGCGATATGCGGCCGACGCTTCGCGCATGTACGCAGCTGCTTCGTCGGGCACAACGGCTGACGCGCGTGCGAAGGCCTGCGCGGCGACGGCCTGCGCCATGCCGGAGAGCCAGGGTGCGCGGCCGCCGCCGAACGGGAAGTCGTATTCCCAGGCGATGCCGCCGCCCGTTTGGTACACGCCGCGCTCGATCAACGCATCCGCGAGTTGCCGTGTTCCGTCGACGTCGCCGGCCGCCGCCCGCGCGTTCAGCACGCCGAAGTTTGCGAGCGGGTGGAAGCGGAAGCAGTGGCCGGCGAAGTAGCGGTAGACGACGCCGTCTGCTCCGACGATGTCTGTCTTGTCGGCAGGCGCCCAGTGCTGGGCGAAGTAGTCGTCGTTTGCCCGCAACGCACCGAAGAGCTCGAGCGCGCGCGGTTGTGTCAGCGCAGCGTTGAAGGTCGCGGCCTCGGTGAGTGCGACCTGAACGTGATAGCCGCGACCGTTTGGCAGCGTGCGGATGAGGTGCGCGGCACGGGCAACCTCCGCGCGTGCCTGCGTTGCGGTGATCGCGTCGATGCGTCCGGCTGCTCGCGCGCGCTGGATCTTCGCGAGCACCGTCTTCTCGAGCTGCGTCACCGACGTTGCCGGTGCGCTGCCGACGAGCACGAGCGACACGATTGCCGCAAAGAGAACTGCGAGACCCCGCACGCTCTTCACGACGACATAGTTGCCGAACAGTTAGTCGGCCCGCTCGCGTTCCCACTCGTTAAGCAATTGTTCGAGATGGCGGCGTTGTGCATCGTTAAACGACATTCGCGCTACGACGCGGCGTGCCTCTGACGGATCGTTGTTTGCGATCGCCGCTTCCAGGCGCTCGCGTTGCGGCGCCGGCTCGCGCAATTGGCGTCGCAGCCAGCGAAGGAGCGAGACGGTCGTCGGATTTGTCACAAGCTTTTCGTCCAGATCCCATACCGGCGATCGACCTCGAAGCCGACGCGCGCGTAGAGCTCGGGTGCGCCGGTCGGGTTGCCCGCGTCCACTTTGAGCCCGACACGCTGCGCGCCGTGCGCCGCATAGACCGCGAATGTGTGCTCGAGCAGCGCGCGCCCCAGCCCGTGGCCGCGCTCGTCCGCGCGAACGACGATGTCCTTCACCCACCCGCGACCATCATGCGCGCGCCAGTTCAGTGCACACGCCACGAGCTCGCGGTCGCGCTCGACGAGGAACCAGAGTTCCGGGTCGAACTCGTCGTGCTCGGTCATCCAGGCGACCCAGTCGTCGTGTGGTCGCGCTGCATAGGTTTCGTCCCACGCGTATGCGTCGTCGAGTAGCGCGTGCACGCGTTTTGCGTCGGCGCCCTCGAACGTGCGGACCGTGATCCCGCTCGGCCAGGCCGCCGGTGCGAGCGGTGCCGCGTCGATCGTTCGCCACATGCGGAGTACGTCGCCGCGGTGTGTGAAGCTCGCGCGCGAGACGAGCGCGTGAAACGGAACGTCCTCAGGGACGACCACCGCCGAGAGCGACGAGAAGCCGCGCGCGGAGGCACGTTCGGAGATCGACTCGAGCAGCGCGTCGTTGACGTCCGGGTCGATGGCCGCAATTTGCACGTCATGCGCCGCGTCGAGCTCGGCGTAGCCGACGAGCCCGCGCTCGCGCGCGACGAGCCGGTCGGTGCCGGCGAGCTTCCACGCCTGCGCGAGCTGGTCGCGCCGCAGCTCGGACGTGCCGAATGCGGCGCGACTGCGCGCGGTCAGGAGCTCGAAGACGTCGTCGAGATCAGCTGGCGTTGCGGCGCGAATCATGGATGGTTGATCGACAGATGCGGTCGTCGCGGGGAGAGTCTGCACCAAGCAGTGCGGTCGGCTCGCTCGGGGTCAAGGCCGGTTGGCCTTGGCGCCGGGGGAGACGGCCTCAATGTGCCGAGTGCAGGCTCCCAGCCGCGGCGGCCTCGATCTGTCGATCGACCATCCCTACAACGCTACTCGCCTACCAGCCGTAACTGCCGGGATCGGCGGCGAGTGGGGTGGTGCGGGGGCGCTGCACCTCGCGGCGGCGGGCCGGCCGTGGTGTCTGGCGCGCCTGCTGGGGCTTTCGCGCCTTGGCGGCACGCTGGGCGCGCACCTGCGCGGACGTCTCCAGCCGCGATCGCGTGGAGCCGATGCCGCCGATGATGCGGCGCCAGTCGATGCGCTGGCGTGCGATCGCGAGTGCGAAGCCGACGCTCGCGGCGATCAGGCAGATCGCAGCCGGGCCGATGCCGGCGACGATCCAGATGACGGCGAGCGCGAAGCCAAACGCTCCGCCGATGTACCTCTGTCCGTTCTCGGGCATTGCCGACTGCCTCCTCGGGCGAGATTGCTGCGGTGACGGGTGGACCCGTTTCTCCCCGTGGAGCGCAGCTCCTTCCCAAGGGCGGCGGTACGCTGCCCTCGCACGCCCCCATCGTCTAGTGGCCTAGGACGCCGGCCTTTCACGCCGGTAGCGCGGGTTCGAATCCCGCTGGGGGTATCGGCGACCGCCCGGCGCCGACCCACGCGAGGGCCGGCGCCGGGCAAGCCCTGCTACGAGACGGCCGTTGCCGTCAGGGGGCCCCAGGCGCCGAGTGTGAAGCCGTCGCAGAGCACCCCGGGGAACGCCTTCGGCGGGCCGGTCGTCGACGCGACGCACGCGCGCAGTTGCGCGCCGCGTACGACGAATTCGCCGCGTCGGGCGCGTCACTCTGGGTCGAGCGGACAGCGACCGAGCTCCGTGCGCTCGGCGACGCCATGCAGGCGCCGGAGGTCGCGCTCACGGATCTGACGCCGCAGGAGCGCCATATCGCAGGCCTCGTCGCAGAAGGCAAGACGAACAAGGAGATCGCCGCGGCGATGTACGTCAGCCCGAAGACCGTCAACTACCACCTGACGAACACCTTCAGGAAGCTCTCGATCCACTCGCGCGCCGAGCTCGCGCGGCTTGTTGCCGGCGCGGCGTAACGCCGAGGCTCAGACGACCGCCGGAAGCTCGCCCGCCAAGGTCGGCACGACGCCGGCGACGGCGAACAGCGCGTCGACGACGCGTGGGTCGAACTGGGAGTGCGCGCAACGCGCAAGCTCGGCGAGGGCTTCGTCCTCGGGCATGCCGTCCTGGTAGACGCGGTCGCTGGTCATCGCCTCGAATGCGTCGGCAACCGCGAGGATGCGCGAGCCGATTGGGATCGCGTCGCCTGCGAGGCCGGCGGGGTATCCCGAGCCGTCCCAGCGCTCGTGATGGTGCCGCACCCAGAGCGCGACAGGGTCGATGCCGAGTGACGAGAGCATTCGAAACCCGACCTCGGAGTGCGTCTCGATCGTCTGCCGCTCGTCGTGACTGAGCGGCCCCGGCTTGCAGAGGACGTCTTCCGCGATCGCCACCTTGCCGAGGTCGTGCACGCGCCCTGCGAGCCGCATCAGCTCAGCGTCCTCCGGGCTCAGTCCGAGCTCGAGTGCGAGTCGCGCAGCGAGGTCTGCAACTGCGTCGGAATGGTCGCTCGTGTACGCGTCGCGTGCTTCGATCGTGCGCGCGAGGCAGGACGCCGCATTGAGGCGCGCGCGCCGGTCGGCCTGCGCGGCGGTACGGCGCTCCGAAAACTCGATCACGTCCGGCGTGAACGTCCGCACGGCGTTACGGCCCGACGCCTTCGCGGCGTAGAGCGCGCGATCGGCGGCACGCACGAGCTGACTTCGCTCGAGCTCGTTGCCGGGGTACGTGGCGACGCCGGCGGAGACCGTTGCCGCGACGGAACCGTCACCGCTCCCGCTTGCGATGCGCATCACCGCGCGTGATCCGACCCGGAACGCCGCCTCCTCGTCGGCGCCGGGAAGCAGCAGCGCGAACTCGTCGCCGCCGAGCCGGAACGCCTGGCCTTCGGATCGCACGCTCTCGGCAACGAGCGCGAGGATCCGGTCGCCTGCTTGATGCCCGTGCCGGTCGTTGATCTCCTTGAACTCGTCGAGGTCGACGACGCAGAGGCTGACGGGTGCGCCGGTCTGATCCGCGTCGTCAAGCAGCGCCTCGAGCGCTTGCTGGAACGCGCGATAGTTGCCGAGCTCTGTCAGCGGGTCAGTAAGCGCAAGTTCCATTGCGGCGCGCTCGCGATTCCCTGAGCGTTGGTATAGCGCGAGGGCGAGCAGCGGTCCGAGCAGCGCTGCGGACAGAATCGGTGCACGCTGCCACAGCACGTCGAGCATCAAGCTGACGGTGAACATGATCCCGAACACCGAAGCGGTCGTTCGCACGGTTTCGTGGAGCACCGCGCTGATCCGCTGCTTCGATGCGGTCGCGATCACCGCGGCGATCAGCACGACGTTCGTCACATAGAACGCGATGGAGCCGAGCAGCACGTTGCAGATCAGCCAGCGCGAGTCGGCGGTGTGCGGTGCCACACCGGCAGCGAGACCTGCTGCGCCCGCCGCAAGCGCGTAGGTCGCGGAGTTGTAGACAAGCCGGTCGAGGCGACGGCGGTGCTGCAGTACCTCGAACACGCCGCGCGTCACGCAGCCGACGACCACTGCGGGTGCGACGCCGTACAGGTACCCGGTGCCGACGATGAACACGGCGGCGAGCGAGACGCCGCCCGAGCCCGCACCGAGCGGCACGGGAAACCGTTCCGCGAGGATCGCCGCGGCGAGCAGGACGCAGCTGCCTCCGAGTTCCCCGAGCTCGCGATGTCCGTGGGTCAGCGCGACGAGCGAGCCGATGAGCGCGGCGAGCCCGACGAGACCGACTGCCCCGACAAGCAACGGGAGCGGAACCACACCCGAAGGGGTTCGGCTCCGCTCCCGGCGCAACAGGTCAGTGAGTCGCGCGAGACCCGCCACGATCAGCGCAGGTCACGTCCACGCTCCTTAGAAAGAGCGGAGCGCGGCATCCCAGTGGATTCCGCCGCCAAGCGCGGCGACGACGATCAGCAACGCGATGACGGCGAGGGCCACGATGGGCCTCTTCGACCAGTGAATCACGCCATTCCTCCTTGAGCCGCAGGGACGATCCGTACGATCCGTACCTGCTGAGTCTCTTCACGCGCGGCGGGGCGGCAATCCCCTCGAAGGGGTAGACGTCGTGCGCGAAACGAAAGGTTGTGGCGGCGCGGCGAACGAGGATGATTGCCGTCAGGCCGCAGACCGCGCCGCCGTGACGGAGCTTACGCCTTTGCTCGGCTGGGGTGAAGGGTGGGATTTCGGCCCGCCGAGGGGGCTGCAGCAGGCTCGAAGGACTCGCTCGGCGCCTGCGCGCCGTGCGGACGCGTACCGTTCGAGCCACGGGCGGTTAGCTCAGCTGGGAGAGCGTCTGCTTTACACGCAGAGGGTCGGCGGTTCGAGCCCCTCACCGCCCACTTGTTGCTGGGGGTAGTTGCACCTCGACGCGGAGCCCGCCGGCGGCCCGGGGGGTGAGGCTGAGGGTGCCGTCGTGTGCTCGCGTGATGCTCTTCACGATCGCCAGGCCAAGGCCCTCACCTGAGTGGTCGGTAACCATGCGGTCTGCTCCGCGGAGAAACGGCTCGTCAAGCGTGGCAACGAGCTCTGCGGTGAGCTTCTCGCCGGTGTTCTCGACGGTCAACACCACGCCCGTCTGTTGAACGCCGGTCGTGATCCACACGCTGCCCCGTTCGGGCAGGTTGTGGACGATCGCGTTGTGCACGAGGTTCGTGGTCAACTGCAGGAGGAGCGCGTGTGAGCCGACGGCGGGCGTCACGTCGCCGGAGGTCTCGACCGTGAGGCCGCGTCTCTCTGCGAGGGGGAGCAATGTCTCAGCGGCCTCTTCCGCGATGAGGGACAGGTCGACGTCTTCTGGGATGAAGGACCGTTGGTCAGCGCGGCTGAGCAGGAGCAAGGCCTCGGTGAGGTCGATCGCTCGAGAGTTGACGGCATGTAGACGATCGAAGAGCTCGCCGCTGTCGCCGTTCACGTCGTTGCGGGCGACCTCGAGCAGCGTCTGCGTGATCGCCAGCGGGGTGCGCAGTTCGTGTGAGGCGTTGGCTGCGAATCGCTGTTGTTCGGCAACGTGAGCTTCGATTCGCACGAGCATCGTGTCGAACGCGTCGGCGAGCTCGCGGAACTCGTCCTTACTGCCTTCCAGCTGGATCCGGTGGGAGAGCGATCCGGTCGCGGCCAGGCGTGTCGCGGTGGTGATGCGAGTCAAAGGGGCGAGCACGCGGCCGGCCAGAAGCCACCCTCCCATGAGACCGAACAGGAGCAGGAACGCCATCACCGCACCGGCGATCGGAGCGAAGTCGCGCAGGAGGTCTGCGTGGCTGCGCACCATGAAGATCACGCCTGGGTGCACACCACGCGAAAGGGAGAAGTACCCGGCGACAAGCAGCAAGGCGCCTGCGAGCATGAGGAAGCCGGCGTAGCTGAGGGTGAGCTTTAGGCGAACACTCAAGCCCGGCGCTCTATTCACGCTCTTTCTCCCACATGCTCGGCGTCTGGCTCCGCGTCGATGCGGTAGCCGACGCCGGCCACGGTCGCGATGATCCAGGGCTCGCCGAGGCGTTTGCGCAGTCCCGAGACGGTGATCCGCACGGCATTGGTGAACGGGTCTGCGTTCTCGTCCCAAGCTCGCTCGAGGAGCTCTTCTGCGCTGACGACGCCGCCCTCGGCGGCGGCGAGGACGTCGAGAACCGCGAACTGCTTCCGGGTGAGCGCGACGTAGCGGCCGTCGCGGTGGACTTCGCGGCGGAACGGGTCCACGCGGAGACCTGCGATCTCGCGTACGGGCGGCCTGTGGTAGGCGCGCCTACGGTCGAGCGCTCTGAGACGGAGCACCAACTCTTGAAGTTGGAACGGCTTGGTGAGGTAATCGTCGGCGCCGAGCTCGAAACCGGTGGTCTTGTCGTCGAGACGGTCGGCAGCGGTGAGCATCAGGATCGGCGTTCCGCTGCCTGAGTCGACAATGCGTTTGGCGATCTCGTCCCCGGTTGGTCCGGGAATGTCTCGGTCGAGGACAGCGATGTCATAGTCGTTGATGCTCAGCATCTTCAGAGCCGTGTGGCCGTCAGGCGCGATGTCCGCCGCGATCGCTTCGAGGCGTAAGCCGTCACGGATGGCTTCGGCCAGATAGGGCTCGTCTTCGACGATCAACACCCGCATGCTCGGATGCTAGAGCCGGTGTGTTTCGTCGGCATATCGAAAACCGGATACGGGCCGGCAACACCCCGCTGCCTTGAATGGGAATGTGGCCCACAGCAAACGAACGCGAAGAACCACACGTCGCATTCGAGTTCGCAAGATCCGTATGGCCGGCGTGCTGGTCGCGATCGCCGTGGCATTTGGCGCGGCCTTCGGTTACCGCGTGCTGGTGTCCTCGTCCTCGACGCCCGCATCAGCCGTCGACATTCTCCGCAGCGAACAGCGTGACGAGGCGGTTCCCGGCACGGTGTGGCCGGCAAATGGCCAGGCCGCGTTCGTCCGAACAGGAGAGCCGCTGGTCAACGCCGGTCCGAACCAGCACACGGCTCCGATCGCCAGCGTGGCGAAGGTGATGACGGCCTACCTCGTCCTCCGCGACCACCCGCTGAGGGCCGGTGAGCTCGGTCCGACGATCGCGCTTACGGACGCCGACGTCGCCGACACCGACCGCCGGCGCGAACAGGAGGAGTCGGTCGTGTCGATCGCCGTCGGAGAGCAGTTGACGGAACGGCAGGCGCTGCAGGCTCTGCTGCTGCCGTCGGCGAACAACATCGCCGCTGTGCTTGCACGCTGGGACGCTGGCTCGGTGAACCGGTTTGTTGGCCGGATGAACGCCGCTGCGCGGTCGCTGGGTATGACCCACACTCGGTATACCGACCCGAGCGGCTTCGACGATGCAACCGTCTCGACGGCCGCCGACCAGGTGCGCATCGTCGAGCGGGCGATGCACCTACCGGTGTTCGCGACCATCGTCGCCACCACGAGCGCAACGCTGCCGGTGGCCGGCACCGTGCACAACACCGACAGCTTGCTCGGGCACGGTGGGTTCGTCGGCGTCAAGACCGGCTCTGATGATGCGGCCGGCGGCTGCTTCGCCTTCCGGGCGATCCGCTGGATCGGCGGCAAGCGGACGACGATCACCGGGGTCGTTCTGGGCCAGCCCGGCCACGACCAGATCGCGGCGGGCCTCGTGGCAGCCGCCGCGATGGTCGACCGCATCGCCGGCCATTCCCCGCACCAAGCGTCGATTCCGCGGCAACGAGCCCTTTCACCCTGACCCGCTGGGAATGACTCCGGACTTCAGGCGTTGTAGCAGCTACAATTCCTGAAGTTAATCGGAGGAGTGAGATTTTGACTGACCTGTTGCTGATCCCGCTCGAGGACAGCGTCGTCTTTCCGAACATGTCGGTGACGCTCGCGATCGAGACGGGCGACGAGCGGCGCGTCCTGCTCGTGCCGGTGCACGAAGGCGAATACGCCGGCGTTGGGACCGTCGCCGAAGTAGACGGCGAGCTCCGCCTGCCCGGCGGCGCCCACGCCGTGACCTTGAACGGCCTGCACCGCGGCATTGCCGGTGCAGCGCGGACGGGTGCCGACGGCCGCCTGCGCGTCGATGTCGACGAGCGGCCCGACGAGAACCCCCCGCGCGTCAAGACCGCGGAGCTCGAGCGCGAGTACCGCGCCACGGTCGAGGAGATTCTCGAGCTGCGGAACGCCGACGAGCGCATCCGCGACTTCCTGCGTGCGGTGTCTGACGCTGGCGCGCTCGCCGACACGACGGCCTACGCACCCGACGTCAGCTTCGCCGACAAGGTGCAGTTGCTCGAGGCCGTCGACGTGGTCGAGCGCCTCGAGCTCGCGGTCAAGCTTCAGCGCGAGCGGCTCGCAGAGCTGCAGGTACGCCGGCGCATCCGCGAGGACGTCGAGTCAGGCGCTCAGAAGCAGCAGCGCGAGTACATCCTGCGGCGCCAGCTCGACTCGATTCGCAAGGAGCTCGGCGAGGACGACGCATCCGCGAGTGAGGACTTTCGCGCACGTATCGCGGAAGCCGAGCTACCGGCTGCCGTTCGCGAGCAGGCCGAGCGCGAGGTGTCGCGCCTCGAACGCATGGGCGACCAGTCCGGTGAGTCGCAGATGATCCGCACCTACCTCGACTGGCTGCTGGACGTCCCGTGGGGCACGCTCTCTGAAGAGAGGCTCGACCCGGTCTACGCACGCGAGGTCTTGGACGCCGACCATGCCGGGCTGACCGACGTGAAGGAGCGGATTGTCGAGTACCTCGCCGTTCGCAAGCTGCGCGAGGAACGCGGCATCGAGACAGATGCGCGCTCGGGTGCGATCCTGACGCTGATCGGGCCGCCCGGGACGGGCAAGACGTCGATCGGCGAGTCGATCGCGCGTGCGCTCAACCGCGAGTTCGTCCGGATGTCGCTCGGCGGTGTTCGTGACGAGGCCGAGATCCGCGGACATCGCCGCACCTACATCGGTGCGCTGCCCGGCCGCCTGGTGCGCGCACTGCGCGACGCCGGGACGATGAACCCGGTGATCCTCCTCGACGAGGTCGACAAGGTCGGCGCCGACTGGCGCGGCGATCCGTCGGCGGCGTTGCTCGAGGTCCTCGATCCCGCGCAGAACCATTCGTTCCGCGACCACTACCTCGACGTGGAGCTCGACCTCTCACAGGTCATCTTCATCGCCACGGCAAACGTCACGGACACGATCCCAGGCCCGCTGCTCGACCGCATGGAAGTCATCCCGTTCGACGGCTATACGGTCGACGAGAAGGTCGCGATCGCCCGCGGCTATCTGTGGCCGCGCCAGCGGGAGCGCAACGGGTTGCACGAGGACGAGGTTGCGATCGACGACGACGTCCTGACGACGATCGTCTCCGAATACACCCGCGAGGCAGGTGTCCGTCAGCTCGAGCGCGAGCTCGGCAAGCTGCTGCGGAAAACGGCGACGAGGATCGTTGCCAACAGCCTGACTGCTCCCGTGACCGTCGACCTCGAGCTCGTCCACGACGCGCTGGGTCGCCGGCGCTTCTACCAGGAGTCCGCCGAACGGACGGCCGTCCCTGGTGTGGCAACCGGTCTCGCGGTGACGGGCACAGGCGGCGACGTCCTGTTCGTCGAGGCGAGCACAATGCAGGGAAACGACGGCCTGGTGCTCACGGGGCAGCTCGGTGACGTGATGAAGGAGTCCGCGCGCATCGCGTTGACGTACGCGCGCGCGCACGCCGACCAGCTCGGGATCGAGCAGGGAGCGTTCACGGACCAGTCGTTCCACGTGCACGTCCCGGCAGGTGCCATCCCGAAGGATGGGCCGTCGGCCGGGATCACGATGACGACCGCGCTCGTGTCGCTCCTCACGGGTCGGCCGGTGAAGCACACGGTCGGCATGACCGGAGAGGTGACGCTACAGGGGCGAGTGCTCCCGATCGGCGGGCTGAAGCAGAAGGTGCTCGCCGCTCATGCGGCAGGTCTCACCGATGTCATCCTTCCGGAGCGCAATCGAGCCGATCTCGACGACGTGCCTGCCGACGTGAAAGAGCAGATGACGTTCCATCCCGTCATGTCGCTCGATGAGGTACTCGAGCTGGCGCTCGAGCCGGCCTCCTCGCATGCGCTGTCGTAACTGCTCACCGATGCCCGAGGAGGTTCGCCGGCTGGCGGGCCTCCTCGAGCGTCGGTTCTCTGTCTCGGTCATCTGGGCGTCGCACGAAGGCGCGACCAGGTTCAACGAGTTCGTGCAGGCGCTGCACCCGGTGGCGCCCGCGACTCTGACCGCCCGCCTCGTCGAGCTCGAAGAGGCGGGGATCTTGAGCCGCGTTCTGATCGACGCACGGCCACCGCGCGTCGAGTACCGCCTCACGCGCAGCGGCCGGCGGCTGGCGGAAGTCGTGGCGCTCCTGCGGAGCGTCTCGACCTAGCTCCGCTTGTCTTTCTTCGCCTGGCGCTTTTCCTTCAACGTCTTCTGAGCAGGCTTTTTCTCGTTGGTCTTCTTCGTGTTCTTGTCCTTCGTGGCCATCTCTGCTCCTTCGTGGTCGACGCGCGTGGCCTGAGCTTTTCAGACTTTGCCGTAGTTGCGCCGGCGACGTTGGCGAGTGCGCGCCGGGCGCGTCTCGCGTACCACGGAGATCTCCGCCGCGAACGCGTCTGCGTGACCAAGTCTCTTCGCAAGCTTAGAGACGTCGGAGCGCTGTTCTGGGAGGACCAGCGTGACCCCTGTTCCGGTTCGGCCGGCTCGGCCCGTCCGGCCGACGCGATGCACGTAGTCGTCGTCGCTACCGGGCGGATCGAAGTTGATGACGTGTGAGATCGCATCCACGTCGAGGCCGCGCGCGGCGACGTCGGTTGCGACGAGCGTCGAGACTCGACCGGTCTCGAACTGGGCCAGCGAGCGCTCGCGCGCGTTCTGCGACATGTTCCCGTGCATCACGACCGCACGAACGTCGTGGTCGCGTGAGAGCCTGCGTGCCAGCCGGTCGGCTCCGTGCTTCGTTCTCACGAACACGAGCGACAGTCCGTGCGCGCCGTCGATCGTCTCGGCGAGGCGGTCCAGCTTCGTCGTCTCCGTCACCGGAACGAACCGATGGTCGATCGCGGCGTCCTGCTCCTCTGCCGGACGCTCGAGATGGACGTGCACGGGATTCGTCGTGTACTTGCGCGCCAGCTCCATGACTGGGCCCGCCAGCGTGGCGGAGAAGAGCAGCGTCTGCCGGTTCACCGGCACGTCGCGCAACACGCGGTCCACCTGGGGACGGAACCCCATGTCGAGCATCCGGTCTGCCTCGTCGAGGACGAGCATATGGACGCTCCGCAGTGACACCAGACGCCGCTCGATCAAGTCGTCGAGGCGGCCGGGCGTCGCGACGAGGATGTGCGCTCCGTGCGCACGCTTCGCCTGTTCGCGGACGGAGGTGCCGCCGTACACCGCGGCGATGCGGAGCGAGCGGGCGCCTGCGATCGCGCTGATCTCTTCGACCACCTGCGAGGCGAGCTCGCGGGTCGGGACGAGAACAAGCGCCGCCGGGCGGCCTTGAGCTCCGCTGATCCGCTCGACGAGCGGGATGCCGAAAGCGAGTGTCTTGCCGGAGCCGGTGGGCGACGCCGCAAGGACGTCGATCCCGCCGAGGGCATCCGGCAAGACGAGGTTCTGCACTGCAAACGGTGCAGTCATGCCGCGACGCTCGAGCGCGCGGACAACGGGTGCGCTCACGCCGAGCGCGGAAAACGATTCCTGCATGAAGTTCACTCCTTCGGTCGTGCCAGGGTCGAGACAAGAAACTCGAAACGCCTGGAAAGGAGGAACGAGAAGCCGATCTCACGGCGCGGAAAATGCAGCCGTGTCCATACCGTAGCAGTCTCCCTGCTCACGGCGCTTTTTGTAGGCCGACTCACGTCGTCAGACAACCGTCAGAATGAGCTTCGTAGCCTGCGCGGTCGTGGACAAAGCGCTCCGCAGGTTCGTGCAGCCGCCTGACGGCCTGAAGGTGCCGCTGCGCATCACGGGCGTCTTCTGGGCAATCAAGATCCTCACTACCGCGATGGGGGAGTCGACCTCCGACTACCTCGTCCACGGCTACAACCCGTACCTCGCGGTGCTCCTCGGATTTGCCGCGTTCGTCGTGGCGATCGCAATCCAGTACCGCGCGGCGCGGTACGTGCCCTGGGTCTACTGGCTCGCTGTCCTGATGGTGGCCGTGTTCGGGACGATGGCTGCGGACGTCCTCCACGTCGAGTTCCACGTGCCGTACATCGCATCGTCGATCTTCTTCGCAGTTGCGTTGACAGTCGTCTTCGTCGCGTGGAGTCGCACCGAGCGAACTCTCTCCATTCACAGCATCACAACGACGCGGCGCGAGACCTTCTACTGGCTGGCGGTGCTTGCCACGTTCGCGATGGGAACGGCGGTCGGGGATCTTGCCGCCTACACCCTCAAGCTCGGCTTCTTCTCGGCGGGCGCGATCTTCGCCGCTGCATTCCTCGTGCCGGCGGTCGCGTGGCGCTTCTTCGGCGCCAACCCGATCCTTTCGTTCTGGACGGCGTACGTGCTCACGCGACCGCTTGGGGCGTCATTCGCCGACTGGACCGGGAAGTCCCGCCACGCCGGTGGGTTGGGCTGGGGCGACGGGCCCGTTGCCTTCGCACTCCTGCTCGCGATCGCCGGGCTCGTCGCGTACGTCACGTGGAGCGACAGCGCCGTTCGTACCGAGCCCGAGCTCGCGGCCGACTAGTTTCCAGAATTACGCCGATTTGCGACTTGTAATCGGCAAACTGCGTAGTAGAGTCGGGCGGTTTCCCGATCCGATCTCTAGGAGGCTTTTCTTGTGGACGGTCTGCGGCGTGGTGCGCGTGTGGTCCTCGTCTGGTTCTCGGCCCTGTACGTGGTCGCGATCATCGTGGTGATCTTCTTGGCGGGCGAGGGCATCTTTCGGCTGAAGAACGTCGTCAATTCAGACGACTGCAGCAAGAAGGGCGTCCATGTGGCCGCGACCGACTGCGTCGGAAACTCGAACACGCTCGACGCGCACAGGGCGTTGGGCACGCTCCTCGTTCTCTTCTCGATCCTCTTCCTGATCGTCGCGTTGCTCGCGTGGCTGCCCGACAGTCACGCTCGCATCGTTTCGATCGTCGTGCCCATACTCACGTTCCTGCAGATCGTCCTGGCCGCCATCGGCGGCTGGGTCGGTGGTCTGCATCCGGTGAACGCGTTCCTCGTGCTGGCTCTTTACGGGTGGCTCTTCCACCGACTTCGGCGGGCCGCCAAACCGCCCGGAGCCATCGCCGCCTGATTCACCTGCGTGAACGGCCGGGCTCAGCTCGCTTTCAGAGGTGAGCGAGCCCGGCCTTCGCCGCCTTTTCCGCGAGTTGGCCCGGATCGATCCCCAGCTTCTGCAGCATCGCCGCGTGCTGTTCGTGGTCGACCTTCTCCGGCAGCTCGTTCAGCGCCTGCTGGACCTTCGCCGACTCGCCTTCCTTCTTCAGCTCGTCGATCACGAACTGCTTGTCGAACTTCATCGCCTGCTCCTTTCGCCTTTGCTGTGCCGAAGACTCTCACACCGTCAGAGAATTGTCAGAGGCGGACTGGTTTCATCCGCCCGTTGATCGAGGCGCGCGCACTCACGAAGGACTACGGCGACAAGCGGGCCGTCGACGGGTTGTCGTTCGACGTCCGGCCTGGGATCGTGACCGGATTCCTCGGCCCGAACGGGTCGGGGAAGTCGACGACGATGCGCCTCATCCTCGGGCTCGATCGTCCGACGAGCGGGCAGGTCACCGTCAACGGCAAGCCCTATCGCGAGCACCGCGCTCCGCTCCGCGAGGTCGGGGCCCTGCTCGAGGCACGCTCCACGCACACCGGGCGCTCGGCCCGAAACCATCTGCGCGCGCTCGCGCAGACACACGGGATCTCGAACGCTCGTGTCGAGGAGCTGATCGAGCTCGTCGGCCTCCGCGACGTCGCAGAAGCAGCGCGCCGGGAAGTTTTCGCTGGGCATGGGACAGCGGCTCGGGATCGCGACCGCTCTGCTCGGCGACCCGTCGACAGTGATGCTGGACGAGCCGGTGAACGGGCTCGACCCGGAAGGGATCCAGTGGATCCGCACGATGCTGCGCGGCCTCGCAGCCGAGGGTCGAACCGTCTTCGTCTCGTCGCACCTGATGAGTGAGATGGCGCTCACCGCCGATCACCTGATCGTGATCGGCCGCGGCCGGTTGATCGCCGACACGAGCGTCGCCGACTTCGTCGCCGGCGCGTCGAAGGGCCTCGTCCGCGTCCGGACTCCGACGCCCGAGAAGCTCGTCGCCGCCGTCGAGCGGCTCGGCGCCACCGCACGGAGCACTGACGACGGCTATCTCGAGGTCGCCGGCCTGAAGGTCGAGGCGGTGGGCGAGGCCGCCGCCGCAGCGTCGATCGTCCTGCACGAGCTCGCGCCGCATGAGGCCTCGCTCGAGGAGGCGTTCATGGATCTGACCCGGGGCGAGCTCGAGTTCGGGCATGCCGAGGCGGCCGCATGACGGCGGTCGCAGCGCCGAAGGCCGGGCTCGGTAGCGGCGGCGTCACGCAGGCGCGGGTCGTGCGCTCCGAGTGGACGAAGCTCTGGAGCGTGCGCTCGACGCGCTGGTCGCTGCTCGTCGCCACCGTGCTGACGATCGGCTTCCCGATTCTCGCGTCCTCGATCATCTCGAGCCACTGGGGCTCGCGCAGCCCCGGCGACCGCGCCCACTTCAATCCGCTCGACCCGGCGCTGATCGGCTCGCAGATCGCACAGCTTGCGATCGGCGTGCTCGGAGTGCTCGTGATCTCGTCGGAGTACTCGACCGGGATGATCCGCGCGACGCTGACTGCCGTGCCGAAGCGGCTGCCTGTGCTCTGGGCGAAGGCCGGGGTATTCGCCGCGGTGACCCTCGCGCTGATGCTGCCCTCGGTGCTGATTGCGTTCTTCTCGAGCCAGTCGATCCTGTCGCGTCATCACGCGAGCTACTCGTGGAGCCATCCGGGAGTTGCCCGCGCGGTGATCGGGGCGGCCCTCTACCTGGTCGTCGTCGCCGTTCTCACCGTTGGGATCGGCACGATCATCCGCAACACGGCGGGCGGGATCGCCGCCTTCGCCGCGATCTTCTTCGTCGTGCCACCGCTCATGAACGTGCTGCCGACGAGCTGGAACAACGCGATCTCGCAGTACTTGCCGACGAATGCGGGACGCTCGATCATCGCCGTCACGCACAGCGCGCACAACCTCCGCCCGTGGCCGGGCTTTGCGTTGTTTGTCGGCTACGCCGTCGCCTCACTGGTCGTTGCGGCGGTCGTTCTGCGCACGCGCGACGCGTAGATCTCGTCTAGGCCGAGCGCGAGCGGAGCAGCCGCTCCCACGCGAGCTCGAGCCCGGCGGCGAGACATCCGTCGACGACGGCGTCCTCCCCGAGTGCGCTCACCCGGATCTCGGGCGCGAGCGGCGTCAGGCGCTCGAGCTTCGAGCCGACCTCGCCGGCGAATCCTGGGGCGCCGCCGATGCCTCCGCCGAGCACGATCAGCTCGGGATCGACCACCGCGACGATCGACGCGAGCGCCTTCGCGACCAGGCTTGCCTCGCCGCTGACGACCGCCCGCGCGCGCGGGTCGCCCGCGGCGGCGGCCGCGAAGACGCGACGCGCGGTCAGGTTGCCGTCGAGCCCTTGCGCTCGAGCCGCCCGCACGACGGCGGACGACGACGCGGCCGACTCGAGGGCGCCGCGCTGCTTGACCTCCGCTGAGTCTGCACGCCCTGATGAGAACGGCAGGTACGCGATCTCGCCGGCCGCGCCGTGAGCGCCGCGATGGAGCTTCCCGTCGATCACGAGCCCCATGCCGATGCCGGTGCCGACCGAGACGAACGCAAAGGTCGCGGCGTGACGGCCGTGCCCGTGGTCGCGCTCGGCGAGAGCCGCGACGTCGACGTCGTTCTCGATCACCGTCGACCGGCCGAACAGCCTCCTGAGCTCGCTCAGCACGAGCGGCTGCTCCCAGCCGGGCAGGTTCGCCGCCATGCGCAGCGCGTCGCGTGCGGGATCGACGACGCCCGGGCTGCCGACGACCGTCTGCAGAACGCTTGCGGAGCGGCGCAGTCCCGGCTGCGCGCAGCAGGTCGTCTGCGAGCGCCGCGAGCTCGTTCACGCGCGCGCGGCTGCTTGCGCGCGGCGCGCGTCTGCTCAGCTTCGCGCGCACGTTCCCCGTGAGATCGGCAAGCGCGCCGCGCAGGTACACCCGACCCACGTCGAGACCGAGCACGAAACCCGCCTCGGGTCGCAGCTCGTACAACACGGCCGCCGGCCCGCGTACGCCGGTGCGTCGTCCTGCGACCTGGATCAGCCCGTCGCGTTCGAGCGCTGCGAGCGATTGCGCGACCGTCGGCTTCGACAGGCTGGACAGGCGGGCCAGGTCGGGGCGCGAGACCGGCGCCGCGCGGCGGATCGCCTCGAGCAGGTGCTGCTCGTTCATCGCGCGGATCAGCTGTGGCCGCGCAGCCACGGTTCCGTCCTGCGCCGGGAGTGGGCCGGTTGTCACCGGTTAAAGAATAGGGTAGTTTCCTATTTCTTGACTAGGGTCGTCGCTGCTCTCGATTTTGGAGGGACGAAAATCGCCGCCGCGGTCGCCGACGAGCACGGCCGGCGCTTGGCGGAAACCATGGTCCCGACCGAGCCTGCGCGCGGTGCGCAGTGGAATCTCCGGCGCGGCCTGGCTGCCGCCCACGCGCTGCTGGACGGCCGCCCCCCGGCGGCGGTCGGCGCGTGCACGTTCGGCATCCCCGCCGCCCACGGAGTGGTTCTCGCCCCTGCGATCGCAGGGTGGGAAGAGCTCGCGCTCGGCTCCGAGCTCGTGACGGCGTTCGCGTGCGACGTCGTGCGGCTCGCGACCGACGTCAAGGCGGCTGCGGCCGTCGAGGTTCGCGACGGCGCGCTCGCCGGCCACGATCCGGCGATCTACGTCAATCTCGGCACCGGCCTCGCCGTCGCGCTCGTCGTCGACGGCCGCGTGGTGGCGGGTGCGAACGGCGCCGCAGGCGAGATCGGCTACAGCCTGCGGCGCAACGGCTCCGGGCTGCTCGAGCCGATCGTCAGCGGTCTCGGCCTCGCAGCCGAGGCCGAGCGTCGAACCGGTCGGCGTCTTTCGGCGGCCGACGTCTTCGCACTGGAAGCTTCAGACCCACAACTCGCTGAGCTCGTCGACGAGTTCGTCGCCGAGCTCTCGTTTCAGCTCGTCAATCTCGCGGTCGCGGTCGATCCATCGCGTATCGCGGTCGGCGGCGGAATGGTTCGGGCGTGGGAACGCATCGCAGTGCCGCTCCAAGCGGCGCTCGAGGAGAGCGTTCCGTTCCCGCCCGAGCTCGTCCCCGCCGCGTTTCCCTTCGACGCCCCTCTCGTCGGTGCGATCGCACTTGCCGTCGAGGCCGCGGGCAGTCAGCTCCCCGAAAGGAGGAATGGCACGTGAGACGGCTACGGATGGTGGGGGTGCTTGCGACGGCATGCGCGGTGCTCGCCGCGGTCGTAATCGGAGGCGGCGCGAACGCTGCGTCGTCGGGAACGTCGGTCACGATCTCGAACGAGCAGGGCACGACCTGGACGTGCGGCTTCAACCCGTTCAACCCCTCGGTTCAGTTCTTGTCGTTCGGCGCGGTGTACGAGGAGCTCGTGTTCGTGAACGAGCTGAAGAGCGGCGCTGCCACACCGTGGCTCGCGTCGGCGTACGCCTGGAGCAACGGCAACAAGACGCTGACGTTCACGATTCGCAAGGGCTTGAAGTGGTCGGACGGCAAGCCGTTCTCGGCCGCGGACGTCCTCTTCACGTTCAAGCTGCTGAAGCGCTACCCCGGTCTCGACCTGAACGCCGTTTGGTCGGTGCTGTCGGGCGTCACCCAGCAGGGCGACAAGATCGTCTTCACGTTCAAGTCGTCGGCTGTGCCGTACTTCTACTACGTCGCCGGGCAGACACCGATCGTGCCGCAGCACATCTGGGCCTCGATCAAGGACCCGGTCACGTACAAGGACTCGACACCGCTCGGTACGGGACCGTTCACGATGAGCTCCTGCTCCCCGCAGGTGATCAAGTACCAGAAGAACGGTGGGTACTGGCAGAAGGGATTGCCGAAGATCGACACCGTGTACTACCCCGCGTTCACGTCGAACGACCCGGCGAACCAGCAGCTCGCGTCGGGTGAGGCGCAGTGGGGCAGTCAGTTCATCCCGAACATCAAGGCGTACTACCTCTCGAAGAGCTCGGACAACCACATCTGGTTCCCGCCGCTCCAGAACGTCTCGGTGTTCATCAACCTGAAGGACCCGATCCTGTCGAATGTGGCGGTCCGCAAGGCGATGGCCTACGCGATCGACCGTTCGCGGGTCTCGCAAATCGGCGAGTACGGATACGAGCCGGCGGCGAACCAGACCGGCATCGTCACGCCGACGTTCTCGAGTTGGCTCAAGCCCGGCCTGGCCAAGACGTACGGCTACAACCCGGCGAAGGCGATCTCGATCCTGAAAGCGGCCGGCTTTGTCGAAAAGGGTGGGGTGTTCCAGACCCAGTCCGGCAAGCAGTTGTCGTTCTCGATGGTGAACATCGGCGGCTACTCGGACTGGGTGGCGTCTGCTCAGATCGTCGCGACCGAGCTGAAGGCGGTCGGCATCAAGATCACGGCGCAGAACCTCTCGAGCACGACGTTCGACGCGGACGTCTACAACGGCCGGTATCAGCTCGCCTACGACGGGAACGAGGCCGGCGGCCCGAGCCCGTACTACGAGTTGCGGCAGGAGCTCTACTCGAAGAACTCCGCGCCGATCGGCAAGTCGGCATCGTCGAACTGGGAGCGCTACTACAACCCGAAGGTCGACACGCTGCTCGAGCAGTACGGGGCGACGACGGACCCGGCGAAGCAGCATGCGATCGTCGGCCAGCTCGAACAGGCGATGGTCAACGACGTCCCGATCATCCCGATCACCGAGGGCGTCGATTGGTACCAGTACAACACGAAGGCGCTCGCGGGCTGGGACACCCCACAGGACCCGTTCGCGAAGCCTGCCGCGTACGAGGTACCGGACTGGGGGGTCATGCTCCTCCACCTGAGGCCGAAGGGATAACGAGCAGCTCGGCATGAGGCGTAGAGGCTTGATGCGCATTTGTGGGCGTACACGGGTGGTGCACCTGACGCGGCGCGTCTGTGCCGCGTCAGGCTTGCCCGTAGTCACCGCTACGGGCTGCACCTGCCACGTCCCAGCCGCTTGGTCAGGCGCATCCCCGCGCACACCCCAATACGCATCAAGCCTCTCCGAATGAGATTCGTCGTTCGGAGACTCGGGTTCTTCCTCGTCACCCTCTGGGCGGCGGTGACGACGAACTTCCTCATCCCGCGCCTCATGCCGGGCAACCCCGCGCTCGCGATGATGGCCCGCTACCGCGGGCATGTGAACCCGCAGGCGCTGCACGCGCTCGAGATCGCGTTCGGGGTCGACACCCACCAGAGCCTGCTCTCGGCGTACTTCACGTATCTCGGGAACATCGTCCGGGGCCGCTTCGGCGTGTCCCTGACGTTCTTCCCGGATCAGGTCAGCCACGAGGTGTTCCAGGCGCTGCCGTGGACGCTCGCGCTCGTCGGCGTCACCACGGTCCTCGCGTTCATCCTCGGCACGCTGATCGGGCTGCTCGGTGCCTGGCGCCGCGGGGGCGTGCTCGACAGCGTCATGCCGCCGATCTTCGTGATCACCTCGGCGTTCCCGTACTTCTGGCTCGCGCTCGTGGCGATCTGGTTCTTCGCGATCAAGCTGCACTGGCTGCCCGGCAGCGGCGGCTACGGAATCGAACAGAACGTCGGCTGGTCGTGGTCGTTCATCGGCAGCACGCTCGAGCATTCGATCCTGCCGGCGCTGACGATTCTCGTCACGTCGATCGGCGGCTGGATCCTGACGATGCGCAACAACATGATCTCGGTGCTCTCCGAGGACTACGTGCGGATGGCGCGCGCCAAGGGGCTCAGCCCGTGGCGGGTCATGTGGAGCTACGCCGGCCGCAACGCGATCCTGCCGAACCTCACGGGCTTCGCGATGTCGCTCGGGTTCGTCGTCAGCGGTGCGATTCTCGTCGAGTTCGTTTTCAACTATCCGGGCGTCGGCTGGATGTTCCTGCAAGCGGTCGAGAACCAGGACTACGCGTTGATGCAAGGGCTCTTCCTGATGATCATCATCGCCGTGCTGACCGCGATCCTCGCCGCCGACGTCGCAACGGCACTGCTCGACCCAAGGACACGCGAACAAGGATGAGCATCCAGTCGGCAGCAGCGCCGCTGAATCCGGCCGTGTCATTCGATGCAGCGCCGGCGACGCGCGGGCTCGGGTGGAACCTCTGGCGCGCTCTGATCTCGAACAAGAAGGCGCTGGCCGGCGCGCTGCTCCTGCTGCTGTTCGTCGTGCTGGCGATCTTCCCGGGCCAGATCGCGCCGGACGACCCGAGCGCGGAGGTGTACCTGCCGGCGCTCGGGCCGTCGCTGCACCACCTGCTCGGCACGACTGCGTACGGCCAGGACGTCTTCTCGCAGGTGATCTGGGGAACGCGGCAGTCGCTGCTGATCGCGTTCGCGGTCGGAGGGCTGGGGACGGCCCTCGCGGTGCTGATCGGCATCTCCGCCGCCTACCTGGGCGGCATCACCGACGGGATCCTCTCGCTGCTCACCGACGTGATTCTCGTGATCCCGCTGTTCCCGCTCGTGATCGTGATCGCCGCCTACCAGAAGAACGCGGGCTTCCTGACGCTCGTGATCGTGCTCGGCGCGCTCGGCTGGTCGTACGGCGCGAGGCAGTTGCGCGCACAGACGCTCTCGATCCGCAACCGCGACTTCCTCGAAGCGGCACGCGTGCGTGGCGAGCGCCGGCTCTACATCATCGTGTTCGAGATCATGCCGACGATGACGTCGCTGATCGTCGCCAGTTTTCTCGGCGGCGCGCTCTACGCAGTGCTCACCGCCGCGGGCCTGCAATTCGTCGGCCTCGGTGACCCGGCGAGCCAGAGCTGGGGAACGATGCTGTACTGGGCCGAGAACAACGAGGCGCTCGGTGCCAACATGGTGCTGTGGGCGATCGTGCCCGGCATCTGCATCGCGCTTCTCGGAGCAGCGTTCGCGTTGCTCAACTATGCGTTCGACGAGATCTCGAATCCCGCGCTGCGCAAGGTGCGAAAGCTGAAGGTCGATGGCTGAGAGCTCGGCACCGCTGCTCGACGTGCGTGGCTTGACCGTTGCGTACGCGTCAGACCGCGGCGCTGTCGTTGCCGTCGACCACGTCGACTTTCAGGTCGGGAACGGTGAGTTCCTCGCAATCGTCGGTGAGTCCGGTTGCGGCAAATCGACGCTGCTCTACTCGATCGCGCGGTTGCTCGGCGCGCCGCTTGCCGGGGAGATCATCGCGGGCGAGGTTCTCTTCCGCGGCAGGAACATGGTCACGCTCGAGGAGTCGCAGCTGCGGCACATCCGCTGGCGTGAGCTTTCGGTTGTGATGCAGAGCGCGATGAACGCGCTGAACCCGGTGCTCACCATCGCCGCGCAGCTCGCCGACGCGTGCCGCGCACACTCGGATATGACGTCGCGCGAAATCGCTGCACGCTCCGAGGAGGTGCTGCGGCTCGTCGGCATCGACCCGATCCATCTGACGAGCTACCCGCACCAGCTCTCGGGCGGGATGCGCCAGCGCGCGATGATCGCGATGGCGCTGCTCTTTACCCCCGATCTCGTGATCATGGACGAGCCGACGTCCGCCCTCGACGTCGTCGCGCAGCGCTCGCTGATGGTGCAGATCAAAGAGCTGCAAAAGACACTCGGCTTCGCCGTCGTCTTCGTCACGCACGACATGTCGCTCGTGAGCCACTTCTCCGACCGCCTGCTCGTCATGTACGCAGCGCGCGTCGTCGAGCTCGGCCGCACGCGGCAGGTCTTCGAGCGGCCGCTGCATCCGTATTCGCGCGGCCTGCTCGACGCGTTCCCGCGCGTCCACGGCCCGAATGTGACGCTGACGGGGATTCCCGGCGCGCCGCCCGACCTGCTGCGCCCGCCGACCGGCTGCCGGTTTGCACCGCGCTGCGCGCAAGTCACCGAGATCTGTCTTGGGGTGGAACCTCGACTGCGCGAGGTCGACGGCGAGCTCGTCCGCTGCACGCTCTACGGAGACGCCGCATGACCGAGCTGATGCGGGTGGAGGGCCTGACGCGGCATTTCCGCATCGGCGGTGTGTTCTCGCGCAAGCGACTGCACGCCGTCGACGACGTCAGCTTCTCGATCGGCAGAGGTGAGATCGTTGCGCTCGTCGGAGAGAGCGGCAGTGGTAAGAGCACGATTGCCCGGCTGCTTGCGCGGGTGTACACACCGACACGCGGCGAGATCGTGTTCGAGGGCCGCCGGCTCGGACGCATGCGGACGAGGCGCGAACGGCTCGCCTATGCGAGCGACGTGCCGATGGTGTTCCAGGATCCGTACGCGTCGCTCAACCCGGCGTACCGCGTCGCGCATGGCATCGCGCGTGGGATCAAGCTCCACCGTCGCGACGTGCCGCGATCCGGCCGCAACGCTGAGGCGGAGCGTGTGCTCGAAACGGTCGGGCTCGTGCCTGCACCCGAGGTGATGCGCAAGTTCCCGTACGAGCTTTCGGGCGGTCAGCGACAGCGCGTCGGATTCGCGCAGGCGCTTGCGTTCCGTCCGAAGCTGATCGTCGCGGACGAGCCGGTTTCGATGCTCGATGTGTCGATCCGCATCGGCGTGCTGAACATGATGGCGGCGTTGCGCGAGCAGGAGGGGGTGTCGATCCTCTACATCACTCACGACGTCGCGAGCGCCCGCTACGTCGCCGATCGCGTGCTCGTCATGTACGCCGGACACCTGGTCGAGGAAGGACCGACGGAGGAGGTGCTGCAGCGGCCGAAGCATCCCTACACGCAGCTCCTGCTTTCCGCGGTTCCGGATCCGACCGCCGAGCTCGGGCTCGCAGATGCGACCGACATCGGCGAGCCGCCCAAGGTCGTCGACCCTCCCGAAGGCTGCCGGTTCCTGCCGCGCTGCCCACATGCCGTCGAGCTGTGCGGCAGCGTGACGCCGCTCCTGCGTCCGCTGGGCGAAGCGCGCCTTGCTGCCTGTCACGTCGCGCAGGCTGATCGTGCCGAGATCGCGGGCGCGACGGGATGAAGATCGCGGTCGTCGGCGGCGGGTCGACGTACACGCCCGAGCTCGTCTCCGGGCTGACGCGGCTCGACGTCTCGCAGTTCGTACTGCACGACATCGATCCCGAGCGGCGCGAGGTTGTCGGTGGCATGGCGGCGCGCATGCTCGATCGGCAGGGCTTTCGCGGCTCGCTCGAGGTGACCGACGAGCTCGACCGGGCGGTCGAGGGGGCCGACTTCGTCCTCGTCCAGATCCGTGTAGGCGGCCAGCAGGCGCGGCTGCAGGACGAGACGGCACCGCTGCCGTGCGGCTGCATCGGGCAGGAGACGACGGGAGCCGGCGGTTTCGCGAAGGCCATGCGCACGGTTCCCGTCGTGCTCGAGATTGCCGACCGTGTGCGCGAGCTCGGGGCCGACGGTGCGTGGATCGTCGACTTCACCAACCCGGTCGGGATCGTGACGCGAGCATTGCTCGACGCCGGGCACCGCGCCGTGGGCCTGTGCAACGTGGCGATCGGCTTCCAGCGAGACTTTGCGGCGCGCCTCGGCGTCGAGCCCGCGCGCGTCGTCGTCGACCAGGTCGGGCTCAACCACCTCACGTGGGTGCGCGCGGTCCGCGTGGACGGCGACGACGTCCTGCCGGTGCTGCTCGACGAGCACGGCGACGAGATTGCAGGCCACGTCGGTCTGCCTCGCCAGGTGCTCGACGAGCTCGGTGCCGTCCCCTCCTACTACCTCCGTTACTTCTACGCGCACGACGAAGTGCTCCGCGAGCAGCTCGCTGGGGTGCCGCGTGCGCAGGTCGTCGCAGACATCGAGCGCGAGCTGCTCGAGCTCTATCGCGATCCACAACTCGTCGAGACGGCCGGACCTCCTCATGCAGCGCGGCGGTGCCTACTACAGCGAGGCGGCACTCGGGCTCGTGCAGTCGCTGACGACCGGCGACGGCGCGATTCACGAAGTGGACATTCGCAACAACGGCGTGCTGGCCGGCCTCGCTGCTGACGACGTGGTCGAGGTACCCGCGCGGGTGGGCCTCACCGGTCCAGAGCCGCTTGCGCAAGCGCCGCTCGCCCCTGAGCTGCTCGGCCTCGTCCAGCACGTCGCCGCGTACGAGCGTCTTACCGCGCGCGCAGCAGTGACGCGCGATCTCGTCGATGTGCGAAAGGCGCTTCTGACTCATCCGTTGATCGGGCAGCTCGAGCTCGTCGACGGCCTCCTCGAGCGGCTTGCCGCCGAGGCCGTCGGGTGAGATCTGTCCTCGCCGTCGACGGCGGCAACTCGAAGACGGACGTGGCACTGGTCGCCGAGGACGGCGCGCTGCTCGGTTACGTGCGCGGCGCGCAGGCGTCTCCCGACCACCTCGGTGTCGACGGCAGCCTCGACGTCCTTGCGACGCTCGTCGCGAGGGTCGGTGGTCCTGTCGACCTGGCTGTGCTGCTGCTCGCGGGCATCGACTTTCCCGACGAAGAGGACGTCTATCGCGCAGCGGCGGAAGCTCGCGCGTGGGCGCACCGGCTGGTCGTGGGCAACGACACGTTTGCGGTGCTCCGCGCAGGCACCGACACCGGTTGGGGTGTCGCCGTCACGTGTGGAGCGGGGATCAACTGCGTCGGCGTCGCGCCGGACGGACGGAGGCTGCGGTTTGCGTCGCTCGGCGACTGGAGCGGCGACTGGGGTGGCGGCGCCGACGTCGGGCTGGCCGCGGTTGCTGCGGCCGCGCGCAGCGCGGACGGGCGGGGCGTTGTGACGACGCTCGAGCGGCTCGTGCCCGCGCAGTTCGGCCTCGAGACGCCGATCGACCTTGCGCGCGCGCTGCTGGCGGGCCGCGTCTCCGAGCGCGAGCTGGGAAACCTGGCGCCGCTCGTGCTCGAAGAGGCGGCGACGGACTCGGCCGCGGCGGCGATCGTCGATCGGCTGGCAGACGAGGTCGCGACGATGGCGACGACGGCGCTCCGGCGCCTCGACCTCCTCGGCGACGACGTGCCGGTCGTGCTCGGCGGCGGCATCCTGCAGTCGGGCAACGGGCGCCTGATCGGCGCAATCGAGGAACGGCTCGCCGTGGTCGGTGCCACGCCACGCCTGTCACCGTCCCCGCCGATCGTCGGCTCCGCGCTGCTCGGCCTCGACGAGCTCGGCGTCGCGCCCGCCGCGCACGAGCGTGCGCGCCGGGAGCTCGGCGCGGCCGTTCAAGCATAGAATCACTAGAGGCTTGATGTGCATTTGCGGGCATACGCGGCTGGTGCGCCTGACGCGGCGCGTCTGTGCCGCGTCGGCCTTGCCCGTAGCAACCGCTACGGGCTGCACCCGCCGCGTCCCAGCCGCTTGGTCAGGCGCATCCCCGCATACACCCCAATACACATCAAGCCTCTAGTGGACGACGAGCAGCTCGTGGCAGCGCTGCGCGCCGGAGACGAGGCCGCGTTCGCGTCGGTCGTCCGGGAATGGCACTCCTCGCTCCTGCGCGTCGCCCAGATCTTCGTCCCGACGCGCGCCGTCGCGGAGGAGGTCGTGCAGGAGACGTGGCTGCGCGTGCTCGGTGCACTCGATCGCTTCGAGGGCAGGTCGTCGCTCAAGACGTGGGTCTTCCGCATCCTCGTCAACACCGCGAAGACCCGCGCACAGCGCGAAGGCAGAACGATTCCCTTTTCTGCGCTCCAGGACGCGAGTCGTGTGCCGGAGCCCTCGGTCGATCCGGAACGGTTTCTGCCCGACGACCACCCGCGTGAACCTGGCGGCTGGGCGTCGCCACCTCGCGACCTGCCGGAGGAGCGTTTGCTCGCAGCCGAGACGCGTGAGCGAATCGCCGCCGCGATTGGTGAGCTGCCGGCGAGTCAGCGGGCGGTGATCTCCCTGCGCGACATCGAAGGGTGGTCGAGCGACGAGGTCCGTAACGCGCTCGACATCTCGGAGGTCAATCAACGTGTGCTCCTGCACCGCGCGCGGTCGCGCGTCCGCCGTGCGCTCGAGGAGTACCTCGCACCCAACCTGGAGAACGCATGATCGACGTCGAGGGACTCAGCTGCCAAGAGCTGGTCGAGCTGGTCACCGACTACCTCGAAGGAGTGCTCGACGAGCGCGACACTCGTGCGTTCGAGCACCATCTTGGTGGCTGTGACGGTTGCACCGAGTACGTCGAACAGCTGCGTGTGACGATTCGGATCGTCGGCACGATCGTGCCCGCCGACCTCTCGCCACAGGCGGAAAGCGCATTGCTGCAGGCCTTCCGCGACTGGCGCCGAAGCTCTTAACATCACCCTCAAAGCGCCCCGCTACGGTGGCCCGCGATCGCCGCCCGCGACCCAGGAGGACTGAACTCTTGCGGAAACATCACCGTTTCGCACTGCTTGCTGTGCTCACGCTGCTTGCCGCGCCGGCCGCCACTGCGAGCGCCGCGCAACAGATGCCCATCGGTTTCTTCGACGATGTGAGCCTTCGATTCTCACCGTCTGCACAGCAGAACATCGCCGCCGCCGCCGCGACCGGCGCGTCCGTCATCCACACGACCGCGAACTGGTCGATCATCGCCGCCACGAAGCCCGCGAACGCGAGCGACGGCGACGATCCTGCCTACCACCTGGGCGACCTCGACGACCTCATCGCGAACGCCTCGCGTTCGGGAATGCGCGTGATGATCAACATCACCGGATCACCGAAGTGGGCGAATGGCGGACATACGCCGAACTACCTCCCGACGAGCAGCAGCACGTTCGCGACGTTCGTCCGGATGCTCGCGACGCGGTACAACGGCCACAACGGGCACGGTTCGGTCGCGCTCTTCTCGATCTGGAACGAGCCGAACCTGCAGCAGTTCCTGTATCCGCAGTACTCGGGCAAGACGATCGTCAGCGCGGCGCACTACGGCGCGCTGTTCAAGGTCGCCTACGCTGCGATCAAGTCGGCCAACCCGCTCGCCAAGGTCGCGATCGGTGAGACCTCCGCTCAGGGCCGCGACAAGCCTGCGACGGGTGTCAGCGCGACAGTCTCGCCGGGCACGTTTGCGAAGCTGCTCGTCGAAGGTCCGCGGCTTGAAGTTCGACGCCTGGGCACACCACCCGTATCCGACCTCGCGCACCGCGAAGCCGCTGGAGAAGGTTCGCTACCCGAACGTCACGCTGTCGACCCTGCCGACGTTCGAGAAGAACCTGAAGGCGTACTTCCACCGCGCGGTGCCGATTTGGATCACCGAGTACGGCCATGAGACGAAGCCGGGGCAGCCGAAGGGAATCTCGACGGCGCTGCAGGCCTCCTACGCAAAGCAGGCGTTGACGATCGCGCGCAACGATCCGAACATCCAGATGTTCATCTGGTTCACGTTCCGCGACAGCTCCGGCAACCCGTGGAAGAGCGGTGTCGAGAACACGAACGGCTCGCCCAAGCCGTCGTTCTCCGCGTTCTCCTCGTTGGCCCGGCTGATCAACGGCACGATGACAACCGTCAAGGCGGGAACCTCTCCGACGATCACGATGTTCGTGCCGTCACTGGCGGCGAACGCGGGCGTCGGCGCCACGGTCGGCCTCACCTATCACGTGTGGGACGGGAAGACGCAGGTCGCCGTCTCGCAGCCCACGGCGGTCATCGCCGCCGACGACTCGATCAAGTTCGTTGCGAGCTTCAAGCCCGCCAAAGGTCACACCTACTCGGTCACGGCGGACGTGAACGACGCGAACGGCTTCACCGAGTCGGAGTCGGCCACCGTCGCGGTCAGCTAGCCGAACCGTTCGTCGAGAAGCCTCGACCCGCCGGCGACCAGCAGGCCGCCGGCGGGAGCTGGGCCGTTCAGGTGCGCAGGAGCTTGCCGACGAGACCGACTGCTGCCACAGCCGCAGCTGCACCGAGCACGATCGGGAGCGCGCCCGGCGAGGACGTGATGCCCGCGGCGCCGACGAGAACGAACCCGATCAAGGCAGCGGCGCCGACGACCGCGACGAGGGTGCCGATCTGCCAGAGCACGACCCGACGCTCCTCCTCGATGCGGCGGTCATGCGCGATCGACCACGCGGCGAGCTCGGCGGCGAGCAAAAGCGCTGCGCCGATCAGCGGCGCCCAGCCGTCGGCGATCGAATGGCGCTCGCGCGCCACGACATATCCCGCGCCGGTCAGCGCGATCGACCACGGGACGACGATCGGCGTGCGAAAGACGATCCCTAGCGCGAGGACGGTGGCACCGCCTGCCGCGATTCCTTCGCCAGCGAGCGCGAGCGCTCCGCCTGCCGTGGCGGCGTAGAGCGCAACGGCCGCGAGCGACGCGACGGCGCCCAGGCCGGTGATCAGGCGTGTGAGACCCGGGCGTAACGCCTGAATGACCTCACCTCCTCGAGCACGGCCTGGAGCGGCTCGTCGTCGCGCCATTCGGCGACCGCGACGCCGGCCTGCCGAAGCCGATGACGCAGCGCGTCGCGCCGGAGCGTCCAGATGTCGTACGCGACGGCATCCAGCCCGCCTGGCGGTCGCGCGATGAACGGAACGGGCGATATGTCGATCACTGCCAGGTCGACGCCGCGTGCCCGCAGATCGAGCATGGCACCGACCGAGCGGCGGTCGAGCAGGGGCGAGAGCGCGATCACGAGAGCGTTCGGCGGCAGGGTCCGCCGTGGCAGCACGTCGATCTCGGTCCAGTAGTACGAGAGGATCACTTCGGTGTCGAGCAGGGCGTCGATGATCCGGTAGAGCTGCACGGTTCCCATCCCCGGCAGTAGCCAGCGCAGGATGCCGCCGAACGAGATGAGACCGACCCGATCGCGGCGGTGGATGTAGGCATCCGCGAGCGCCGCAGTGGCGCGCACCGCGAGGTCGAGCGTCCCTTCGCCCCCGTGCCGTGCGTCTGCGAACGAGTCGACGAAGAGGATCACGTCCGTGTTTCGCTCGGGGTGGCTCTCGTTCACCCATAGCTCGCCGCGGCGCGCGCTCGCGCGCCAGTTGACGCGCTTCAGCACATCGCCGGAGGCCCACGGCCGCACGTCGGCGAACTCGATCCCTTCGCCCTTGCGGCGCGCAACTTCGCTGCCGGAGAAGACCTGCGTGTCGCGAGGCTGCACGATCCGCCGGAGTGTGTCCTCCGTCGGGTACACGCGCACGTTCGGCGGTCGCGCCAGCACGCCTTCCCACGAGGCGAGTCCGAGTGGGTCGCGTGCACGCAGGTAGAGCGGGCCGATGCTGTGCGCCCCCCAGAGGCGCGCTGCCACTTCGAAGTCGAGCTCGCGACTCTCGCCGCGGCGGAGGCTGATCGCGCGCGCTGTGCCCTCGTCGCCGGCCGGCTCGAGCCCGTCGGGCAGCTGGAGGTAGACGTCGAGCCGCGCGACGCGTGTCGCAGCGACGAGCTCGAGGCGCACTGCGATCGGATCGCCCTCGATGACTCGCTCGTCGGCCGACAGCTCGGCCGAGAAACGTGGCGGCGTGCCGAGCACAAGGCCGGCGGCAAGAGCGACGAGGAACGGCGCCGAGAGCGCGACGAGCTCGGGCCGGCCGAGAACGAGGGCTGCGAGCAGGCCGATGCCGGAGAGGTTGGCGTAGGCGACGAGCTTCGGCGACGCGCGCCAGATCACGTCTTGGCGAGATCCTCGGCGACGGGCGTCGGAACGGAATCGAGCCGGTCGCGAACGATCTCCTCGGCCGACACGCGTTGCACCCACAGCTCGGGTCGCAGAGTCAGCCGATGCGCGAGTGCCGGCACGGCGACCGCTTTCACGTCGTCGGGTGTCACGAAGTCGCGGCCGTCGAGCGCAGCGCGGCAGCGCGAGAGCTTGAGCAGCGCGAGCGATCCACGCGGCGAGGCGCCGACCTGCAGCGATTGCGACGTGCGCGTCGCGGCAACGATGTCGACCATGTAGAGCCCGACTGCCTCCGAGACATGCACCTCCTCGCACGCACTCTGCATCTCGACAAGCGTCTCGCGGTCGAGGACGGGCTCGAGCTGCACCTCGTCGGTGCGACGCGCGGCACGGTCGGAGAGCATCCGCCATTCGTCCTCGCGCTCCGGGTAGCCGACCGACATTCGCAGCAGGAACCGGTCGAGCTGCGCCTCGGGCAGGGGGTACGTGCCCTCGTACTCGATCGGGTTCTGGGTCGCGAGCACGAGGAACGGCGGCCCGAGCCGGCGTGTCGTGCCTTCGGTCGTCACCTGCCGCTCCTGCATTGCCTCGAGCAACGCAGCCTGCGTCTTTGGCGGGGCACGGTTGATCTCATCGGCGAGGAGGAGGTTGGCGAAGATCGGGCCGGGACGGAACTCGAAGTCGGAGGTCCGCTGGTTGAAGACCGACGAGCCGGTCACGTCGGACGGCATCAAGTCGGGGGTGAATTGAATGCGCGAGAAGTCCATCGCGCACGCCTGCGCGAACGACCGCGCCATCAGCGTCTTCGCCAGCCCGGGATAGTCCTCGAGCAGGACGTGCCCGTCGGCGAGAAGCCCGAGCATCAAGAGCTCGAGCGCGGCGCGCTTGCCGACGACGGCCTTCTCGACCTCGTCGACCAACCGGCTCGAGACTCTCCCGACGTCGACGAGGTCCATCGCTCACATTCTTTCAAGAGTTCGGTTCACGGTGATGTTCGACACAATCGTCACTGTGAACCGAGCTCTTTGAGGTCGGCGACGAGGGCGCGCAGCTCGGCTTCCGAGATCCCACGTGCGAAGCGCTCCTCCGGCGGCGGCCGGTCGGGACGGAGCAATTCCCACCAGCGGCCGAGCGTCTCCGGTGCGGGGCGCCGGCCCGTGCGTTCGAGTCGGGCGGTCGCGATGTCGCGGAGGTGCGGCACCAGCTTCGTGTGCAAGTCATACGCGTTCCCGACGGCGAGCGTCACCTCGCGCTCCATCCGACGCAGGTCGGCGATTCGCTCGGGCTCCGGCCGCTTCTCGTCGAGCGCGCGCGTCAAGTCCGACTTTCGACGCCGCGGCAGCTGAGAGCCGAGCGACGAGACCACCGCGGTCATTAGCAGCGCACCGATCGCGATCGCGTAGATGCGCACGGCGATATCCCGGTCACCGGGAAGCGTCAGGACGACGATCGCAAATGCGACTGTCGCCGCAGCGAGATAGAGCAGCAGGTCGAGCCGCCCGACTCTCACGCGGTGGCCGCTCCGAGGTCGGCGCGAATCGCGCGCAGGGCGTCGATCGCCTGGTCTTTCATGTCCCGGTCGACCGCACGGCTCGAGAACTTCGCCTGCTCGAAGAGTCCCGTGAGCCGTGTCACGGGCTCGTTCCGCGACCCGAGCCCGAGCAGGATTCGCCGCAGGTACTCGACGGCGGTCTCGCTGGGCTTCCTCGTCAGCCCGTTCCGGGCGAACGCCTGCTCCATCCGGGCATAGGCGGCGATCACCGCTCGCCGCGCGTCCGGCTCCGCCTCGAGGTCGTCGATCGCGTCGCTGATCGAGGCGGCGACGTCGTCGGCGGCAGTGCGCTCCGGAAGGCCGGCGTAGGGTGGAAGCTCGTTGCGGCCCTTCAGCCAGAGCCAGCCCGCGAGCAGCACGAGCAGGACGACCGTGACGTAGAGCACGGGCCACTCGAAGCTCGGGTTCTCGTTGACCTTCGAATGCAGCTTCGAGCCTCCCACCGACGGAGTCGTCGGCGACTGGCGGTGGAAGATGCTCAGATGCTGCCAGCGCTTCCCGATGTAGACCCGCAGTCCGAAGATCAGGAAGATGAACGCCAGGACCGCGAGCTTCTTCGCCACCCGCAGTCCGAAGCTCTGCTGCTTGGCCTTGCGCGCCAGGAACTCGTCGCGGCCTTGAAAGAAGTACGTGTAGATCGCGACCGGGATCATCAGCACGAAGATCACAAGGAAGATGCTCATCGCCCAGCTGACGTAGCCCGGGGTCGGTTGCGACTGTCTCGTCCGCCCCAGGCCTCCGCTCGAGGCGTAGGCGACGAGCCCGAGCAGCAGGAGCAGGATCAGCGCCGAGACGATTGCGCGCGGGGTGCGCTCGGTGTTTCTGCCCGGAGTGAGCATGCTTGGGAACTTAGACGTGCCGAAACGAGATTCGTTGAGGCTGAGAGCTCGAACCGGCATGAAGCCTGTGCCGCCTGGGCCGCGCTGTGCGGGCACGCCGCCGCGTCCTCGGTCGCGGCAATAGCTTCGGCTATTGCCGCTCCCTGCGTCCTTGCATCGCGCCCACCCAGCACGCCCAGATCGACGAGCGTCATTCCAGTTCAAGCTCTATGGTCCACCTGACATGGCGAGCCTCGAAGGGAAGCGGGTGATCCTGACCGGCGCGTCGAGCGGGATCGGCGCTGCGACCGCGGCGGCGCTGGCGGAGGCGGGCGCCGAGGTCGTGACCGGCTCGCGCCGCGACGGAAACCTCGACGTCACCGACCCGGAGAGCTGCCGCCGTTTCGTCGATGACGCGCTCGAGCGGCTCGGCGGCCTCGACATCCTCGTCAACAACGCTGGGCTCTCGCGGGGGCGCGACCCCGTCTGGGATTCGCTCGAGGAGGATGAGCGGGAGGTGATCGAGACGAACGTCCTCGGCCTCATGCGGATGACGCGGCTCTGCATCGAGCAGCTGATCGCGAGCGGCGACGGCCACGTCGTCAACATCGGCTCGGTCGCCGGCATCTGGGCGTACGCGAACGGCTCGTCGTACGTCGCGTCGAAGTTCGCCGTCCACGGCTACACGCGCGCACTCAGGGAAGATCTGTTCGGAAAGCCGGTCCGTGTGACGAACATCGCCGGCGGCCTGGTCGAGACCGACTTCTCGAATGTGCGGTTCAAGGGCGACGAGGAGAAGGCGTCTGCCGTCTACGCGAACGTCGGGCTCGGTGGGCCGCTTCAAGCCGAGGACATCGCCGAGTGCATCCTGTTCGCGCTCACGCGCCCTCCGCACGTGTCGATCGACGAGATGCTCGTGCTCGCCCGTGCGCAGACAACCGGCGCGAACATCTACCGCACCAGCTGACGCCGACTACGCGCGCTCGAGCGTGCGCACGTCACGCGACAGCAGCACGGGCGCGGTCGCGGCGACGATCAGGAGCGCGCACCCGATCAGCGTCGCCCGGTCTCCGGCGATCGCCGACACGGGGCCGGCCACGGCGACGCCGAGCGGCATCAGCACGAACGAGCCGAGCATGTCGTACGAGAACACGCGTGAGAGCTTCTCGGGCGGGATCTGCTGCTGCATGGTCAACGGTCCACAGGACGCCGAACACCTCGCTCGCGATGCCCCACGCAAGGCCCGATGCGATCAGTACAGCGTCGGCGCGGGCACTGCGAGCGCGACGAGCGGGAGTGCAAACGGGAAGACCGCGAGCGTCGCGACGTAGAGGAGTCGGCGCGGTCGCCAGCGCATCAGGACGAACCCGCTCGCGACCAGGCCGATCGAGGTCGCCGCAAGAACGCCGCCCACGGCGCCGGCGCCGCCGAGATGCTCCTTTGCGACCTTCGGCCCGATCACGTCGATTGCGCCGGTTTGCGCGGCGTTCATGACGCCGAACTGGATCACGATCGCCCACAGCCACGTACGCGACCAGAAATCGCGCCAGCCCACGCGAAGGTCGTACAGCACCGACTGCGCCTCACGAGCCACGAGTGGCGGCAGCGTCATCGCCGCGGTCGCGACGCCGCGACGAGGAACGTTGCTCCGTCGACGGCGATTGCCCAGCCTGGGCTCGCCGCGGTGACGACAAGCGCGCCGACGGCGGCGCCGAGAATGTTCGTCGCGTTGACCGAGAGACGCAGGAGCGCATTCGCCTGCTGCAGCCACGCCGCGTCGACGACGAGCGGCACGATCCCTTCGCTCGCCGGCATGAAGAACGCGCTCGAGAGGCCGTTGACCGCTGCAAGCAAGGCGAGGCTCGTCACGCTCGCGTGGCCGGTGAGGAGCAGCGCCGCGGCGGCCACCTGGCTCGCGCCGCTGACCGCGTTCGAGCCGACCATGACGAGGTTCCGCGGCAGGCGGTCGCCGAGAACGCCTCCGAGCAAGACGAAGCAGACCGTCGGGATGAGGCGTGCCGTGAGGACGATTCCGAGGTCGGTTGCAGACCCGTGCAGCGTCGTGAGCACGCCGAATGCCAGTGCGACCGGAGCCATCGACGAGCCGAAGCGCGAAGCGGTCCGCGCGATGAAGAGCAGGCGGAAGTCCCGCTGGCGGAGCGGGCCGAGCGTGGTCAAGAGGCGCGCTTCGTGTCCCAGTAGCGCCGCAGGCCGTGCCACGACTGCCAGAACGGCGCGACGCGGTCGTACAGGTCGGCTTCCGCCCCCGTGTCTGCGCGCGCGGTTGCGACGAACTCCTCAAGGTCCATCCCCGAGCCCACGCGCTCGGCCCAGCGGTCGAGCTCGGCGTCGAGCCGGTCGAGGTGCGACGGCACGTCGTCGTGCACGCCGAAGTGGATCAGGGCGAGCCGGTCGGGCGCTCGCCTGCGCAGCTCGGCGGCGGTGCGGTGCCAGGTCTCGACGTCGATGTCCGGCGGCGGTGAAACGGGGAGGACGTAGTCCGAGCCGGGCATCCTCACGCCCGCTGCGTCGCCGGCGAGCACGACGCCCCCGCGGTCGTAGCTCACGTGGTGCGAGGCGTGGCCTTGCGTCGGGAATGCATCCCAGCCGAGCACATCGCCGCGCGCGATGCGTGCGTTCCCGGCGGGCACGGGGGCGAGCTCGCCCCAGAGCGGGTCGAACATGTCGCCGTAGAGGCGTCGCGCCGAACGCTCGAGTCGCGACGGGTCGACGACGTGCGGGTGTCCGATCTCGCTGACCCACACGGTTAGCTCCGGATGTCGCCGCACGAGCACGCCCGCGGCGCCTGCATGGTCGAGGTGAACGTGTGAGAGCAGCAGGTGCCGGATATCGGTCAGCTCGAGCCCGAGGCCCGCGAGTCCTTCGTCGAGCGCATCGATGGTCGAAGCCGGACCGCAATCGAAAAGCGCAGGCCCGTCGGTCGTCTCCACGACGTACACGCCGATTGCATGGTCGACGCCGCCGAAGTGCAGGTCGATGAGCTGCAACGAAGACATAACTCCATCTTCGCAGTCGTGGACCTACCGTTTCCCGGGTGAGGTTCGCGCTCGTGCTGCTCATCGGACTGGCGGTGGTGCCGCTCGCGAGCGCTATGGAGGCTCCGGCGAGTGCGACTCCCCTGACTGCGGTGCGCATGATCGACTATCGCGCGCACGACGGTGTCGAGCGGCCGGCCTGGCTCCTGCTACCGGCCGGCTACCACGGTCAAGAGATCCCGCTCGTCATCTCGCCGCACGGACGGGGGGTCGACGCGAGCGACAACGCGCTCATCTGGGGCGACCTGCCGGGCGAGGGCGACTTCGCAGTCATCAACCCGGCAGGCGAAGGACGCAGCCTGCACTGGTATTCGTGGGGCGATCCCGGTCAAATCGCCGACCTTGCCCGCATGCCCGAAATCGCCGAACGGCACGGCGTCGACGTGAATCCTCGCCGTGTCTATGCGTTCGGCGGCTCGATGGGCGGTCAGGAGACGCTGCTCCTGCTCGCCAAGCATCCCCGCCTGCTTGCAGGCGCTGCAGCGTTCGACCCTGCAACCGACATGGCGCGCAGATATCGCGACTTCGGCGCCCTGCCGAACGGAAAGACGCTGCAGCGACTCGCGCGCGAGGAGATCGGCGGGACCCCGACGCAGGTGCCGCGCGCGTACGCGGCGCGGAGCCCTGACCACTACGTCCGTGCGATTGCGAACTCGGGCGTGCCGCTGCAGCTCTTCTGGAGCTCGCGCGATCGGATCATCCGCGACCAGGTCGACGAGACCAACCGGCTCGCGATCGACATCGAGCACGACGAGCACGACGATCCGCTCGACCGTGACGCGAAGCTGTGGGACTTCCACGGTGAATGGAGCCACAGCGCCGAGATGAGGTGGAACCGGCGGCTACCTCGCGCGCTTGCGCGCTTCGGCCTGCTGCCGTGGCGCGACGTCCCCCGTCGTGTCCCCGCTACGCGCGGACAGCTGGTGTGACGAGCGCGGCTTCGAGATCGGCCACGAGATCGTCCGCCGACTCGATCCCGACCGACAGTCGCACGAGGTTGCCCGGCGGGGCGAACGGTGCACCGGCGGTCGACGCGTGCGTCATCCGGGCAGGATGCTCGATCAGGCTCTCGACACCCCCGAGCGACTCGGCGAGCTGGAACAGCTTGGTGCGCGCGACGAGGTCGACCGCCGCCTGCTCCGACTCGCAGAGGAACGACACCATCCCGCCGAAGTCGCGCATCTGCGCGCGGGCAACGTCGTGGCCGGGGTGATCGGGCAGGCCGGGCCAGAGCACACGCTCGACGGCCGGATGACTGCTGAGGAACTCGGCGACGCGACGCGCGTTCTCGCAGTGTTGGCGCATGCGCACCGCGAGCGTCTTCAGGCCACGGAGCACGAGCCACGCATCGAACGGTCCGGGTACGGCGCCGAGTGACTTCTGCAGGAAGAAGAGGCGCTCGGCGAGAGTGTCGTCGTTCGTCGCGACGAAGCCGCCGACGACGTCGCTGTGGCCGCCGAGGTACTTCGTCGTCGAGTGCACGACGGCGTCGGCGCCGAGCTCGAGTGGCTGCTGCAGGTACGGCGTCGCGAACGTATTGTCGACGACGAGCTGCGCGCCGACCGCGTGTGCGGCGCGTGCTGCTTTCGCGATGTCGACGACGTTAAGCAACGGGTTCGAGGGCGTCTCGACCCAGACGAGCCTGACGTCGTCGTCGAGGTACGACGCGAGGTTGTCGTCGAACTCGGACGCGGGGACGTACGTGAAGCGGTAGCCCTTCGGCTCGTACACCTGCGACGTCATCCGGTACACACCGCCGTACACGTCGGCGATCAGGACGACGCGCTCCCCGGGGTCGACCAGGTGCATCAGCGTCGTCGTCGCGCCGAGACCCGAGCTGAATGCGATCCCGTGCGCTGCGTTCTCGAGGCTCGCGAGTGCGATCTGCAGCGCTGTTCGGGTCGGGTTCGCGACGCGCGCATAGTCGAATCCCTTGTGGACGCCGACGGCTTCCTGGACGTACGTCGATGTCTGGTAGATCGGCGTGATGATCGCGCCGGTCGCCGGGTCGGGCTCCTGCCCTGCGTGGATCGCGCGTGTTTCGAAATCCATTACGGAGACTCTAGAGATGCACCGAGCCACCGAGCGAGGTCGCGCAGCGGCTTCCGCAGCGACACCGGCTTCACGCCGGGCTCCCACCAGGTTCCGAGCACGCGCAGCACGCCGGCTTTGCGGTCGTGGAGCGGCTCGATCCGGCCGACGACGCGGTCTCCGACCAGGATCGGCAGCACGTAGTAGCCATACTGGCGCTTCGCCTTCGGCACGTACATCTCGAGCCGGTAGTAGAAGCCCCAGAGCGCCTCGGCCCGATCGCGGTCGTGAATGAGCCGGTCGAACGGAGAAAGGAACGTAACGCGCCGGCCGACCGGCTCGTCGTTCGCATCGGGATGTGCGATGAGCTTCCCGCGTTCGAGGCGCACGCCGAGCGCGCGAAACCGCTTCTCTTCGAAGGCGGCCTGCGCGTCGCGCCACGGTGGCACCTCGACGTCCGGGTACCAGCGCTCCGCGAGATCCCAGAGCCGCTGTTTGCCTCCTCGACCCACGACCGCAACCTCCCCACGGACGGCGAGGATCTCGAGCATGAGGCCCATTTGCCGGCTGCCCCACCACCTGCTGTGCTCGCGTGGTCCCTTGTGCGTCTCGATCTCGCGGGAGAGCAGTGGCCCTCGGCGTTCGAGCTCGCGGAGCACGTAGCGCCGAAACGAGGCCTCCGTCTTCAGATACGCGATCAGCCGTTGATCGAGCGGGCGATCCTTGCGCCGCATTCGGGCCCGCAGGAGCGGCAGGTCCTCCGCGGGCCAGAGAAACGCGTTCCACTCGAGGAGCTTGCGCTCCTGCCACAGGAGCCGGTCGAGCTCTGCCTGGTCGTAGGCGGAGCCGAGCCTGCTCCAGAGAACGAGGTGCTGCGGCGGGGCGACCGCCGAGATCGGGTCGAGCTGCAGGAACCCGAGCTTGCGCACGGTGGCGAGAACGTTGAGTGCGCCACCGTCGAGCTGTTGCGCGTTGACCGCGATGCGGCGCGCTTCTTCGACCGTCGGCTCGCGTGGAGTCACGCGGCGCGTTCTACCCGCTCGAGCCCGAGCGTGCGCGCGAGTCGTTGCGCCGCCCGGTCGAGCTTCGCGTCGAGGTCGCCTCGCACCTTCGGCTCCGCGTGGAACCGGCGGATGCGGAGCACGCCCTCCGCGCGATCCGACTTCAAGTCGGCGCGACCGACGAAGCGGTCGCCGGCGAGGAGCGGCAGGACGTAGTAGCCGTAGAGCCGCTCGTGCTCACGCTTGTACACCTCGATCACGTGCTGGAAGTCGAACACCCGGCGCAGCAGGGGTCGGTCCCACACGAGGTTGTCGAACGGGCAGACGAGGGCCGGGGGCGCCGGCTCACCGCCGAGTTCCGAGTCGGCTGAGACGTAGAACGGGGCGCCGCCGTCGACGGCGACCTCGCGGAGGAGCCCGCGGTCGACAAGGCCGAGCAGGTGGGCGTGGAGTCGGGCTTTCCCTCCACGCAGGCGCCAGTGCTCGCGGATCGCCGCCTCCGTGAGCGCTCCGCGCGCCTGCACTGCGAGCAGTGCAAACGTCTCCAGGGTCTCGGCCTCGCTCGGCGCGGGCGCGGCCAGGACCTCAGCGGGAATCACGCGCTCGGCGAGGTCGTAGAGACGCTGGAAGTTGCGCCGTCCTGCGATCACGAGCTCGCCGTGGTCCCAGAGCGCGTCGAGCACCGCCTTGGCCGGCTTCCAGTTCCACATGCCGCCGCCACCGCCGCCTTCGAAGTCGCGTGAGCCGAGTGGCCCTTCCTCGCGAATCCTGCCGAGGATCGGCTCGACGAGGTCGGCGTGTGCGGTGAGGGCGCGATCGTGCGAGCCCCAATGGCCGGCGCCGGTCATCGTGCGGCGAAAGTGCGGCCACAGCTCGACGGGCAGCAGCGATGCCTCGTGCGCCCAGTACTCGAACAGGCGTCCCGTTTGCAGGAGCGCCGTTACCGCGTCGGGGTCGAAAGCACCGACGCGGGCGGCGATCGTCAGTCGGTGTGCCCGGTCGACCGTCGAGATCGAGTCCAGCTGCACTGCCGAGAGACGGCGCACACAGGCCTCGACGTCATCTGCATCCGCGCGCCGGAAGCGGCCGGCGAACCCTTGCGCCGCAACGATCGTGCGGCGGATCTGCGCCAAGGTGGCGGTTGTGGACGCGGTCGACACGTGGTGTGCAACGTATCCGGGCGCGCCGGTCGTCCACAGCAGCGGCCGTGCGTCGACCGGGTTCAGCTCACGGCGCGGCTGGTGCCGTCGCGCCGTATGCGACGGTGAAGCCGTTGGCGCTCAGCGCGGACGGTGTCCCAAGCTGGTTGTTGGCCTGCCACAGGGTCACGTCGGTCAGGTCGCCGCTCGCCGGGCTCACGCCGAGTTGCGTGAACGTCACGGGGGAGAAGGTGCCGACGCTGACGATCTGCATCGTTGCGGCGTCGGTCGGCGCTTCCACGATCCACTCGGCGGACGAACCGGCGCCCGTGTACCCCTCGGTCACCGAGTAGACGTCACCCGTCGTATCGTTCTTGAGATAGATGTTCCACGTTCCTTGCGTGACCTGCGAGATGTCGACGGTCACCTGGTTGCCGATCGCGACCGGGAGGGTGATCGGAGTCTCGGGCGCCGGGAGCTCCTCGACCCACGCGTAGACCAAGGTGCTCCCCGTCGCTGCGGTGAACTGCTCGGTGACGCCGGCCTGAATCAGGTTCGTGTTATCCGAGCCGTCGACACCGAGCCATTCCGACGTCACGGTGTCCACCGAGCTCGCCGTGATGCTCGGCACGTTGAACGTGCCTGCGACGCCGGTAAACGGGCCGCCCGTCAGCACGTAACCGGACCAGTTCAGGCTCTCGCCGAGCGCGGGTGTCGAGAGCGCAAGGGGCGCATTCACGGGCAGCGAGTAGCTCGCGGTCGCCGTGACGCCCTTCGCGTCGGTGACCTGGAGCGTGAAGCTCGAGGGCCCTGCCGTCGTCGGGGTGCCGACGAGAGTCGTCCCATTCAGGCCGACCCCGACGGGAAGCGCGCCCGAGATGACGCTCCACGAATACGGCTGTGTTCCGCCGGTCGCGACGAGCGTCGCCGAATAGCCGGCGCCCGTCAGTCCTGCCGGAAGCGTGGAGTCGGGAATCTCGAGCGGCGGAGGCGGCGGCTTCGTCTCTTGCGTGACCTCGATCTTGCGGTCGACGCCGACGCCCTTGGCGTTCCTGGCCGTCAGGTGGAACCAGACGCCGACCAAGTGTGTCGTGAGGTTCGGAGCGATTTTTGCGCGGATCGTCGCGCGACCCGACGCGCAGACGACGGTCTTGACGTGGACGCGCGCCGCCGCCGACCCGTGTTGTGCCGAGAGCTCGCAATGAGTGGCGTTCTTGACGTAGGCGCGAACGAGCACGAAGCCGCCGGTAGCCGGAATCGACTGGGGCGCCGCCTCGATCCAGGTGACCGCAGGCCGCTTCGGGTGCGTTGCCGCCTGTGCCGCTCCAACGAGCGTCAGGCCGCATCCGGCCAGCGCCGCAACTACCGCAACAGTCCTGCCCACCGCCCGCCTCCGTCCTAATTGACCACGCACAGAGTATGGAGGGGGTCCCCGTCGTCAAGCCCCTTTTTTAGGGGTTTCGTGTCATAAACGGGCCGGGGCGTCAGCGGGCGTGCGCGAGGTACTCGAGCAGATCCGAGCGCGTGACGACTCCCACCGGCCTGCCGCCGTCGGCCACGACGACAGCGTTCGTCCCGCCTGTCAGCGCCGTCACGATCTCGTCCACGGAGGCGTCGGCGTCGACGGCGGCCAGCGGGCCCTGCATCGCAACGGCGACGTCCTCGTGCAACGCGTCCGCGTTCTTGAACACGAGATCGAGCAGCGCGCGATCCTGAAGCGACCCGATCACGTCTGCGAGCGATTCGACATCCCCGCCTGTTTCTGCTCCGGCGCCGGCAAAGCCGCCACCTGCGCTCTTGCGCGGCTCCGTCGAGCCTACGCCGCGGACGACCGGCAGCTGCGAGATCGAGTACCGCTCCATCACGGTGATCGCCTCCGCCACCTTCTGGTGAGACGACACCGTGACGAATGCCGGAGTCTCGCCCGGCTTCGCGCGCAGCAGGTCGCGCACGCGCGGCACCGGCGCGCCGCGTTCGAGGAAGCCGTGCTCGATCATCCAGTTGTCGTCGAGGAACTTCGAGAGGTAGGAGCGGCCTGAGTCCGGGAGCAGCGTAAGGACTTGTGCGCCCTGCTCGCACTTCGCGGCGTACCTGAGCGCGCCTGCGATCGTCGATCCGGACGAGCCGCCGACCAGGAGGCCCTCGACGCGGGCGAGCTTGCGCGCCGCCAGGAACGACTCGCGGTCCGACACGCGGATCCACTCGTCGACCACCTTCGGGTCCATCGTCTCGGGCCATGTGTCCTTGCCGATCCCCTCGACGAGATACGGGTGGAGGTCGTCGTCGCTCTTCGCGGTGTAGACGGATCCCTCTGGGTCGACGCCGATGATCTTCACGTGCGGCGCCTGCTCCTTGAAGTACCGGCCGACACCGGAGATCGTTCCGCCCGTTCCGACCGAGATGACGATCGCGTCGAGCTCACCGCCTGTCTGCTCGAGGATCTCCGGCCCCGTCGTCTCGTAGTGCGCCTCGGGGTTCGCCATGTTCGAGTACTGGTCGGGTTTGAAGCCGCCCGGGATCTCTTCTGCGAGCCGCGACGACACGGAGTAGTACGACTCGGGCGAATCGTGGTCGACCGCGGTCGGTGTGATCACGACGTCAGCGCCGTAGCCGCGCAGCATCGCGATCTTTTCCTGGCTCATCTTGTCCGGCATGACGAAGATGCAGCGGTAGCCCTTGAGCGCAGCGGCGATCGCAAGGCCGACACCCGTGTTGCCCGAGGTGGGCTCGACGATCGTGCCGCCCGGCCGCAGCTTCCCGTCGCGCTCCGCCGCTTCGATCATTGCGAGCCCGATGCGATCCTTGTTCGAGCCGCCCGGGTTCATGTACTCGAGCTTGGCGAGCAGCGTCGCGGGCAGCCCTTCGGAGATGCGCGAGAGCCGGACGATCGGCGTGTTGCCGACGAGGTCGAGGACGGTCGGGTAGTCGCGCGCCATCGGCCGCGAAGCCTACCGCCGAGCTGGTAGGCGTCCGGCTAGGGCGCACGTCCGCGATCGACGGTTAGTCCACGAGTTGACCGCAAGTCACGTTCATGACGGTCGCTGTGACCGCGCTCGCTCGATCCGAGGCCGCCAACGCAGCGGCCGCGCCGATTTCCGCGAGACGCGGCAGGCGCTTGAGGGCAGACCGCTCCGCGTACTGGCTCTCGAAGGCCTCGCGTGACATGCCGGCGCCCTCCGCGGAAATCGTCATCGCGCGATCGACGCCGGGCGCGTCGGGCGAGCCTGCGCTGCAGAGACATATGACGCGGACCCCGTGCGGGCCGAGGTCCATCGCCAGCTGCCCGCAGAACGTGGCGATCGCAGATCCAACGACGCTGAGGCTTCCCTGGTTTGGCACCGGCGCACGCGCGGAGGCGGCGATGATGGTGAGGATCACTCCCGAGCCGGCCGCAGCCATCAGTCGCCCGGCTGCTGTCGCGGTCACGAACTGGGTTCGCATGCCGCCGATCGACATCATGAAGTCGTCGACGTTCTCGTCGATGAGCGAGTCGCCGATCACGTAGCCGAGGCCGACGGCGTTGAACGAGACGTCCAGTTGGCCGGTCTCTGCGACGAGTCCGTCGAGGTGCGCTTGGACGGCGTCCGGGTCGTACGCGTCGACGGCCGCAACCTCAGCTTGGCCACCGAGCCGGGTGATCTCCGCCTTGACCGGCTCGAGTCGCTCGACCTGTCGTCCCGTCAGCGCGACACGAGCACCCTCGGCCGCGAGCGCTTTCGCCACCGCGGCGCCGATTGCTCCGCCCGCGCCGTAGACCACCGCAGACTTTCCCTCGAGTAGCACCTTGCCCCCTCATGGAGTGGAGTTGACGCAGGCAAGGACGCCCACGTCCTAGGGCCTAGGACCTCCGGCTCGCAGGAAACTCATCGCCGCAAGGCGCCGCCGCTGGCAGTCTTCGGCCAAGCATGAGCTCGGCCCAATTCGCGATCGCGTTCATCCTCGGCGGCGGCGCCGGCACGGCGGTCTTCTTCCACGCGGAGAAGCACCACATCCGCCACCCGTCTGCCTGGGCGAGTTTCGTCTTCCTTTTCCTGATCCTCGGGTTGCCGCTCTACGTGCGCCACGTGCGCCGGCTGAAGCGAAGCCGGCGCTTATGATCGGCCGACATGCCCGTCGCCGCGGATCTCGCTGCGGTCATCATCGTGGTGGTCGTCACCGCTCTTGTTGTCGTTGCGGTGCTCGGGCTGCACGTCTGGGGCGCGATCCAGGACGGCCGGGAGGCGAACGAGTTGCGACTGAAATACTCGACGGATGAGGCGACTCGAGCTCAAGATGAAGAGCGTGACGACTCCGGTTGAGGGCGACGTACAGCGCGACGAGAACGCCGGCGCTCACCTCGGCGAGCCAGACGTCGCGGAAGCGGATCGGATTCACGCTCGCACGCCGAGCTAGCGGCTCGAGACACAGGGCTCCAGCAACGGCGAGCGCACCGAGAGGTGCGCGGCGCGTGCGCCACTGGTGGCCGAGCCAGCCGAAGAGCGGTCCACTGACCAGGCCACCGATGACGACCGCCCGCTCGCTGATCAGAAACCCGCGAGCGCCTGCAAGCGAATAGTGCGCGTTCTCGATCGGACTGTCGGTCATCAAGAAGTACCCGAGCAGTGCGGCGTACGTGGCGGCGAAGCCGAGTAGTGCTGCCCGGCGCGGCTGCGGCGTCGTCGCGCCGACGACGAAGGGAAGGACGAGCCACGGCGCAGAGAGCAGGCTGACGTCGGCGCCCCACGGGTGGGCCGAAAGGCTGCCGAGGTACTGGTCCGCCGCGCCGAAGGCGGCTGAGAGGAGAAGCGCGACGACGACTCCCATGCGTCGCACGATCAGGCGAGGGCGTGTTCGAGAGCCGCGCGATCCGCCGGCTCGCCGTGCGTCGGCAGCACGATCTCTACGGGCTTGTCGAGCAGTGGTCGCAGCCCGGTTGCGACCTGCTCGACCGTCACGCCGTCCGGCAGCCAGCTCGCGGGGATCTCGAGCCCGTTGCTGAGATTGATCAGCGTGTCGCCGGCGATCACTGCGCGAATTCGCTCGTTCCAGAGCACGAGGTCGAGCTGGCCTTCACGGCCGGGATACGCCTCCATCCCGAACAGCGAGTCGCCGATCGCATAACGCGTCGCGGGGACGAGCTGATCCTCGGGGCGATCGGGTGCCGGGGCCCACACGGGAAAGCCGAGCGCCGCGGCGTCTCGCTCGTGCCACGTGGAGGTGAGCACCGTGACCACCTCGCGCGATCCGAACAGTGCGCGCACGTCGTCCGGGACAGCGATCGGGTCGATCAGAATCAACCGCGCGCCGTCGTCGATTGCGTACGCCGACACGGGCCCTTCCCATTCGGGATGAGTCGCGGTCCAGTGGCAGACACCTTCGGGAAGCATTGGTCTGAATGGTAGGAGATACGACGCCCATCCTCACGCTATGCTCGCTTCCCCATGGGGGCTGCCCTCGCCCGTGAGCATGAGGCCATCCGCGAGCACGCGGAGCGGCTCGCGGGCGGCCCGGGTGACATCCCGCAGCGTGTGGCGTTGCTGCACGGGATCTTCGTCGACTCGGGTGGGAACCACGCGTTTCCAGAAGTGGCGCTTCACGGCGCGCTGTGGGCGTACAGCTTCTACGAGCGCCGCGGCGCGGTGAGCAGGGCGATCGCCTACCGCTACTTCTACGACGCAGACGAGCGTTCCCGTCGCGCATACATGTTGTTTCGATTCTCGCAGGGGTTCAAAGAGGCGAATCGCTCCGTGTTCATCGACACGTATGCGAACTACGTCTTCGCGAAGCGACATGGCGAGGCCCCCGGTGCCGACGAGGTTCTTGCGCCCGCACTCCTCGAGGCCTTGAACCGAGTCCACCAGGCGAGACGTGCCGGTACACGCCTACGCGAGCGCGATCGCGCTGAGGTCTTCCAGACGGCACTGCTCTACGAGCAGGAGCAGACTGTCGGCCCGAAAATCCGCGAGGAGGTCGCTCGGTTCGACTGCCCGATCCTCTCGGCGATTGTGTTACGTCCCGTTGTTCGCTTTCCGTACTTCCCGCGCAGCACGTACATGGCGTTCCGCAACTTCGGTGACACGGAGGAGCGGATAGCGAAGGCTGTGCGAAGCCTGCAACTAGCGGAGCGCGCCGGTTGGCCTCGCGTGAGCCGCTTGATCGGTCGCGCCGGTGTACTGCCGCCGCAGTTCGAGATCGACCCGCTCGCCTACTCGAGCGAGCTCGGCGGCGAGCTCGGCTAGACACTCTGACCGCTCAGCGAGTGCATCGTACCGCTTGTCGACGCCGACCTTGTATCGACGAGGCCGCTGCGTCACGGTTCGGCAATGCGCCGTGGTGGTGACAACCAGGACGTCAGTGTGATGGCCACCGCGCAGTTGTACGACACCATCGGCGCCACCTACACCGTGACGCGGCGCACCGAGCCGCGGATCGCCGCGCAGGTCTGGGCCGCGCTCGGCGATGCGCGCACCGTGCTCAATGTCGGAGCCGGTACGGGCTCCTACGAGCCCGCCGACCGTGACGTCACCGCGGTGGAGCCGTCGGCGGTCATGCGTGCGCAGCGTCCCGCAGGCGCAGCGCAGTGCGTGGCAGCCGTCGCCGAGAGCCTTCCGTTCGAGGATCAGTCCTTCGACGCTGCGATGGCGTTCGCCACCGTTCATCACTGGCAGGACCCGGTTGCGGGTCTGCGCGAGATGCAGCGCGTTGCACGCCGCGTGGTGGTGTTCACCTGCGACACCAGTGAAGAGAGCTGGCGCCATCGGTTCTGGCTCACGCGTGACTACCTGCCCGAGGTTGCTGCCTCCCGCGTCGGCCTTGCCACCGAGCTGGCCCGCGCGATCGGAGCCCGGCTGGAGCCGGTGCTCGTTCCGTGGGACTGCGCCGACGGCTTCTTCGAGGCCCACTGGCGCCGGCCCGAGGCCTACCTGGACGTGCACGTTCGTCGCGGAGTATCGGTGTGGTCCAAAGTCGGGCGGGACGCCGAGCGGAGGGCAGTGCGTCGCCTCCGTGACGACCTCGCGTCTGGTCGGTGGGCCGAACGCAACCGCGACCTCCTCGATCTCGAGGCGGCAGAGCTCGGCCTTCGTCTGCTCGTCGCGTGACCGATGAGTTAAGGGGTTCTGACGAGTCAGAGTCTGCAGAACACCATCCACGGCAAAGCAACGGGAGACAGCGAAATGGCCACATGGGAGAAGAAGATTGGCGCCATCAATCTGATCGTCGGAGACCTGGAGCGAGCGAAGGCGTTCTACCAGGACGTTTTTCGGCTGCCCTTGACGCACGAAGACGAGGAGTCGGCGATGTTCCGGCTCGGAGACACCTACTTCTTCTTGCAGCGCGGCACCACTCATCAGGATCGCCCATCAGACGATGCACTGAGCTTGGCGCAGAAGGGCGTCGGGCAGTTCGTCATCTTCGTCGAGGACGTGGATGCGGTGCGTGCCGAATTGGACGAAGGCGAAGTCTCGGTAATCAGCGGCCCGGCGGACCGCGAGTGGGGTATGCGGACGCTCACCCTCGCTGATCCGGCCGGCTACACCTGGGAGATCACGCAAGAGTTGCCCCGCGCGTCTTAGCGCGGCACTCTCGCCTGCGCCAGTGTTTCGGAGTGACCCCGAACCGACGACTGCGCAACGCGTCTGCGCGAGTCGGTTCGCCAGTGACCCTGACGCGCGGCTGTATGAGATTCAGGAAGCTCCGAGCCCGGCGAGCGCCCAGCCGGGTGATCTACCTCGCCGTGGCGGCCTGGGACAGGCTGGCGCTCTCCAGCTTCTGCCAGACGCCGATACAACACAATGCTGGCGATCAAGGTCCAGACGGCGACGAAGAAGGCGGCCGCAAAAGTAATCCCCGGCACGAGACCGACGACGGCAAACGGGAGCGCCGACCACCCCAGCCAACGCGGCAACAACCGTCCTTTGAGGATCGCCAACCCGAACGCGAAGAGCAGGATCGCGCTCCCGGCGGCAGCAAGAGGCGTGTTTACATCCGTACGAAGCAGGCTCAGTGTCTGTGCAGACGACGGAGTAATGAGGCTCGTCTTGTCGGTCAACGCGAGCGCCGCCCCTGCGCCGACGCAACCGGAACCTGCATAGAGCAGCGCTCCGCCAAAAGCCGTTGCGGCTAACCCTCCGGCGCCACCGCCGCCCCGCAGGTGGTCGCGCAGAGCGCCGTAGAAGACGACGCCGAAGAACACGCCGACCACCAGTACCCCAGCAGAGGCGATCATGCGGTCGCGATGGGCCGTGTAGAACGCGATCACTTTCGCTCCACTGACTGTGTGGCTATCCGGGGCGTTGCCGTCAAGAACGATCGATGCAACTAGCGCAGCGAAAAAGAGCACACCGCTCAACAGGGTGAGCTTCCTGCTCATCGAACTCCTTCTCACACAGCCTGGAGGGACGGAGAGTCGGGCGAGGCTATCACTCCCGGTTAACTGGCATGCGCCAGTGTCCCGGAATGACGCCTGAGCAAAGCTAGGATTTCACTTCATGTTCAGGCGCGGCAGCGCTCTCACTGGTTGAGGCTCCGAGCGGCCAACTGTTCAACTCATTCGAGGCCTAGCGGCGAGCAGTGACCCCGTTAACGCCGTAGCGTTTCACGGTAGTCCGCCTGCGACGCCTCGGGTGGGCCATCTTTCAGGCACGCGTGTGCGGGTCGGCTTTGCTTGGTCATGGGCGAAGTGATAGTCAACCGCGAGGCTCAGGGTGTGTCTGTTGGGGATGCTGGTGCACTCAATCAAGAGTAAGGCGCTATCGGGCCGCTGGTACTCCTCGTAGTCGGGGTCGAAGCCGGTCTGAGTCCAGCCTTGGGTAGGGAGTGTTAGCCGGTAGAAGTCGTCGACGCTGGCGCAGCTCGAGTCTTTCGCGAGCGTGTACGTGCGCTTCGTGATGTAGCCCCAGTACGGGCCGCCGTTCTCGCCGAGACCGACGTGCGGGTCTCTCTCACCGTACGAGTAGACGTACAGCAGCTTGGCGGTGTGATAGCGCGGCAGCGTGGCGAGGAGCGCGTCGTTGCGCTTGACGTATGACGACTTGTCTACCTGGACAAGCATTGGGTGAACGAATCCGATCCACGCGATCACACCGGCCACCACGAGGATTGGCGACGCGATGACACCAGCGACGATCCACGCCTTTCGCCCTCTCATGAACCCAGCCTTTGACAAAACCTTCGGCAGGACAACCCCTAACACGGTGAGCGGTAGTCATCGCTCGTCGAGCGGCAGTTTTGGCGTTTCTTTGTCTTGAAATTGGTCAGAGCGGAACGCTGAGGGATGTGATCCGCTTCCTGCATCTGCGCGTCATTACTCTTTTCGCCCAGATGGCGTTGCCTGCGCCAGCGTTCATGCATAGAGCGTCGCTCGATTGCGCCAGTGTTCCGGAGTGACGCCTGACGCTCCGCGATCGTTGGCACGATCCGATCATGGAACAGGCAAACAAGGAACTCGTCCGCGCCTACACCAGGGACGTGTTCGACAAGGGGGACGTCTCCACAGTGGATCGCTACCTGGCCCCGGACTTCGTCAATCACGTGACCGGCCGATCAGGAACCGAGGACTTCAAGCGTCTTGCTGCTGAATTCGGAGCTGCGCCCGATGCGTCGAACGTCATCGAGTTCATGGTCGCCGAAGGCGACCTCGTTGTCGCCTTCATGACTATCACTCGCAGCGTTCGCTCGCGCACGACCCTCTTCGGCTATGCGGTCGAGGGGCACGGTCAGTCGTACACCGTCCATCACGTTCACATCTACCGGATCGCGGACGGGAAGATCATGGAGCACTGGGCTCTGCGCGACGACATCAGCATGCTCCAACAGCTCGGCCTGATCCAGTCCCCGAAGTAGGGACACCGAAGCCGGGTCGCCGTGTGCGCCGAATCTCCGATCTGGCCGAGCAATTGAAGTCGGCTCATAGCGCTTGGGCGTCTGAGCTAAGTGCAGAGCCGTGCGAGACTCGCTGCATTGCCCAGTAGTTTGACGCAGTGAAGGAGGCGGAATGAGCAAGTCGCAGCGAATCCAACCCGGCCAATACATGACCGGTGACGGCCGTTTTGAGATTCGCCATGATGAGGCGAAGCGCGAGTGGTTCGTAGCGGCGAAAGACGGAGAGGCGGAGGCGGCTCTTCGCGCACAGCTCACCTCCGCGGCTACGGAAGACTTCATGACGCAGAGTCGTGGATCTTCGGTGCCGTCTATCCCTACCTCCGCGACCAGGGTCGGGGGTGAGTCACCTGCCTTGCGCCAGTGTTCCCGGAATGACGCCTGAGACGGCCTCGTGCTTAGTCTTCCCGGCGTGACTCAGCGAGACCCAGGCGAGACTGCCGATCATCGGCATGAGTGGAAGCGAGTTGACGCTGCGTCCGACGCTCGGGAGTACCGCTGCGACTGCGGTGCGACCTCCATCGAGTTCACATGGGGCACATCAATGCTGATGCTCATGACCGGCGTTTCTCGCAAGCTGCGCCGCGCACTGCGAGCTGCTGCACGCCAGTAGTCGTCTCGATTGCGCCAGTGCTCGGGAAGGCCGCCTGAGGGTCAAAGCCTCACGCGATCCGCGTCGGTGGGCCTAGTGTCCGAAGAGCGCTGAGCAGTCGGCTCCGGCTTTGCGTCGAATCGCTCGGGTTGATTTCGAGCACGAGGTTCCCGACCCGGTATTGGTAAGGCCCGCAGAAGAAGCTGCCGGAGCACGCGTTCTTCGCCGTCCCTGCGCTGCTGTACACGGAGAGCGAGCCGAGACTCGTCGAGCATGGTCGGCCGTGTCGCGGAGCGCGATGGCGACCTGCTGAACTAACCCGTTGGGTAAGGGCCGGTCGAGGTTAGGGCAGCCGAACTTGAAGTCGCGTGTCAGGAACGGTCGCTTCGCCGCGTCGAAGGTGAAGGAGTGCGCCGTGCCGCCGCAGGCGCTCACCGAGATGCAGGAGACGAGTACCGGCACGACCCAGACCGACTGCTTGATCATCCGGTCGGATTATCGGATGACTCTCGGCTGCGCCAAGGTCGTACCCCAGCCCAAGCCTTGCGAGCGGAACGTGAAACGCGACCGCGATCGCCCAGGCTGGTCGGCGAACTCGCCCCATGCGATCCAGTTTGCCGGACGAAGCCCGATCCCCCACGACACACGTGCCACAGCCATCCATGGCGCGCCACGACACTCGACTGCGCCAGTGTTCCGGAATGACGCCTGAGCACGCTAGAGGTCGTCGTCGACGACGCTGGTCGCGGCGCGAGCGAAGCTGCCCACGCGATCGCGCACTTCCGCTACGATGCCGCCAGGTGTCGGTGTGCCCCTCACGTGCGCGGCGAGAGGATGAAAACGGATCAGCGCGCGACGTCCGCTCCGGATAGGTCGCGGCGTACAAGGCGGCCTTCGACCAGCGCTCAGTGCGTCGCCAGAAGGATCTTTGCCCGACGACCCGGCGGCTTCGAGGCCTGCATGCAGATCCTCCATCCGCGTCTGAGAACGTGTCGGTGAAGGAGTACGTGGCACCGCCGATCGACGCGTAGGGCTTGAAGACGAGGCCGCTGACCCCTTTCTCTTTCTTCAAAGCGGCGAGGTTTGACGAAGCGGTCCCGGTGCCCTTGTAGTCGTAATTCAGGGTCACGCCACTCACCGACCCGTTCACGATCTTGGCGAATTCGCAGACGTCGTTTCCGCGGGTTCGGCCGAGGCGCCGAGCAGCTTGACCGTCAGGCCGAAGAGCGAGGACACGGTCGCGGCCGGGATCTTGGCACAGAAGGCCGTGGGCGAGATCGCCGACGCCTCGGGCGAAGTATCACCGCTCGACCCTAACTCGCGTGCGCCAGGGTTCCGCAATGACGCCTGAGCTGCTTCTAATCAGGTGGCAGGTCGTTTCGATGCTCCGCGTGCAGCGATGCTTCGTAGCCACTTCCGGTGCTCGGACGAGGTCTGGTCGTCTTCCTTCTGGAGGTGGTTGCCGATCGTGGTGGCCGCGTCGAGGAGCGTCAGACCGAAACCGATGACAGACAGGCCTCGAACACGGCAACAAAGACGATGTAGGAGCGCGTGGCGAGGGCGGCCCCGAACGCAACAGGAATCGCCAGGAAGAGAAGTGCGATACGCAGGAAACGAGAGCGCGGAAGCTCAGACATGATACTTCTGAACCGGCTTCGCTCGCCTGCGCGAGCGTCCTCTCGCCTGACGTCGACCAGCGCCTCCGGTAGCCGCCGCCGCCGCCTCGTCGTCGCTAGGCGGTAGCAGCTGCCTCGTCGACCTGCGCGAGCTCCTCCGGACGCACGAGTACGAACGTCGCTGCGAGCCCGACGACGCTGAGACCCACGCAGATCCAGAACGCCCAATGTGCTCCCGACGTGTACGACTGCGCGAACGACTGCGGCCCATGCTTGGCGAACAGGTGGTCGAAGTGGCTCAGCAACACCGACGAGGTGACGGCGACCCCGATCGCGCCGCCGATCTGCTGCGATGTGTTGAGCAGCCCTGAGGCGAGGCCTGCTTCGTCGTATTCGACGCCGGCCAGCGCGGCGATCGACACAGGGATGAACGTGAACGGAAGCGCGAAGCCGACGAGCAGGTAGCCCGGCAGCAGATCGCTCCAATACGACGCGTCCGCGGGTATCTGCGTGTACCAGAGCATCCCGCCGATCATCGCCACGAAGCCGACTGCCATCACGGTCTTCGCGCCGATGCGTGTGACGAGCGCCTGCGCAAGGCCCGCCCACAGAATCGCGGTGCCCGCTGTTGCGATGAACGTCAGGCCGGTCTTCAGCGCCGACCAGCCGAGCACGTTCTGCACCAAGAGCGTCAGCAGGAAGAAGTTCGCGAATACGACGGCACCGAGCAGCAGGCCGGCGACGTTCGCCCCGGCGACCGTGCTGACGCGGAAGATCCTGAACGGCATCAGCGGGTCCTTCGCGCGAGATTCGACAATCAGGAATGCGATGAGGAGGACGACGGCGACGACGAGTCGCGACAGCGTCCAGCCCGAGCCCCAGCCATGGTTCGGCGCGTTCGACACCGCGTAGACGAGCAGCGCGAGGCCCGCGGTCACCGTCACGGCTCCCGCGACGTCCTGCGAGCTCTCGCGCTCGACGCGGCTCTCGCGCACGAGGCGCGGCGCGAGCGCCAGCGCGATCGCACCCACAGGGACGTTGACGAAGAAGATCCACTCCCAGCCCGCGTACTTCGTGAGCAGGCCGCCGGCGAGCACGCCGACCGCTGCGCCGGAGCCGCCGATCGCGCCCCAGATGCCGAGTGCCTTGTTGCGCTCTGCGCCCTCGTCGAACGTGGTCATGATGATCGACAGGGCAGCGGGGGAGATGATCGCGGCGCCGAGCCCTTGCACTCCGCGCGCCGCGATGAGCACGCCCTCGGACCAGGCGAGGCCGCACACGAACGACGCGGCGGTGAACACGACGACCCCGACGAGGAAGACACGCCGACGACCGAGCAGGTCGGCGGCACGTCCCGCGAGGAGAAGGAAGCCACCGAAGGTGATCGAGTACGCAGTGATCACCCACTGCAGGTTGTCGCTCGAGAAGTGCAGGGCCTTGCCGATCGACGGCAGCGCGACGTTCACGATCGACACGTCGAGCACTGTCATGAAGAAGGCCGCACATACGACTGCGAGCGCCTTCCAGCGCAGCGGGTCTACCTCTGCCATCACGTCCCCCTCACGTTCGCCTGTTGCGGAGGATGCTATTCGGTCAGAGCTCAGTGCCGAAAGTGCCTGCGGCCGGTGAGGATCATCGCGGCGCCTGCCTTCTCGACGGCTGCGAGGACCTCCGGGTCGCGGCGCGAGCCGCCGGGCTGCACGATCGTGGTGACGCCCGCCTCGAGCGCGACCTCCGGCCCGTCGGCGAACGGGAAGAACGCGTCGCTCGCGAGCACCGCACCGTGCAGGTCGTGGCCGTGCTGCCTCGCCTTCTCGACGGCGATCCTGACGGCGTCGACCCTGCTCATCTGGCCGGCCCCGATCCCGATCGTCTGCCGGTCGCGTGCGAGGACGATCGCGTTCGACGACACGTGCTTGCACACCGTCCAGGCGAAGAGCACGTCGTTCCACGTGGCGGCGCTGATCGTGCCGGTGACGACGGCCATGCCGTCCTTGCTTTCGATCTCCTCGTCGCGGTCCTGGACGAGCAGTCCGCCGAGCACGCGCTTCAGGTCGCGCTCGCCCGGCGTCTCCGCACGGCGCTCGCCGTCGGCGAGGATCCGCAGCGCCTCCTTACGGCGGAGCGCTTCGATCGCCGCAAACTCGTAGTTCGGGGCAAGCAGCACCTCGATGAAATGCTCCGCGATTCGCGCGCCGAGAGCCGCGGGCACCTCGCGGTTCAGCACGGCGACGCAGCCGAATGCCGACACCGGATCAGCCGCGAGTGCGCGCTCCCAGGCCTCCTCGATCGTTGCGCCGACGGCGACACCGCACGGATTGCCGTGCTTGACGATCACCGCAGCCGGCTCGTGCAGCTCTCGCGCAACACGACGCGCGCCTTCCAGGTCGGCGAGGTTGTTGTACGACAGCTCCTTCCCGCCGAGCTGTTCGACGCGCGAAAGCAGATGACGGCGCGCACCGACCTGCCAGTACAGCGCCGCGGCTTGATGCGGGTTCTCGCCGTAGGCGAGGTCGGACACTTTGCGGAACGACAGCGTGAGCTGCTCCGGGAACCGCTCGCTGCGCGAGAACCAGCTCGCGATCGCGGCCTCGTACTCGGCGGACGCGGCGAACGCCTCGGCCGCGAGCCGCCTTCGTGTCTCGGGGGAGACCGCACCACTCGCGCGGAGCTCGCGCAGCACGACCTCGTACTGACGCGTATCGCTGACCGCGGCGACGTGCGCGAAGTTCTTCGCGGCAGCGCGCAGCATCGAAGGCCCACCGACGTCGATCATCTCGATCGCTTCGTCGTCGCTCACGCCCGGTCTGCTCGTGACCGATGCGAACGGGTACAGGTTCACGCAGACGATGTCGAACGGCTCAATGCCCTGTTCGGCGAGCGCCGCGACGTCCTCGGGCAGCTCGCGGCGCGCGAGGATGCCGGCGTGGATGCGCGGGTGCAGCGTCTTGACGCGCCCGCCGAGCATCTCGGGCGCCCCGGTCACGTCCTCGACGCGCGTGACGGAGAGGCCGTGCTCCTCGAGATGTGCCGCCGTCCCTCCCGAAGAGACGAGCTCGAACCCGAGATCGCTGAGGCTGCGCGCGAACGACGCGACGCCCTCCTTCTCCCAGACGGAGATCAGCGCGCGGCCGGGCACAGCTCCCTCACGGCGTTCGGCAGCAGGCGGTGCTCGACGGCGTGGATCCGCTCCTCGAGCGTGGCGCGCGGCTCGACCGGCACGAGCTCTTGCGCGATCACTTGACCGGTGTCGAGCCCCTCGTCGACGAAGTGCACGGTGACACCGGTCGTCTCGACGCCGGCGTCGAGCGCCTCGTCGATCGCATGTGCCCCGGGAAACGCCGGCAGGAGCGAGGGGTGGACGTTGACGACCCGGCCGGGAAATCGGTGCAGGAACGGCTCCGTCAGGAGATGCATGTAGCCGGCGAGCACGACGAGGTCGACGTCGTGCTCCTCGAGCCAGGTCGCCATCACGAGGTCGCGCTCCTCGCGATCGGCGAAGCAGTCCAGCGAAAACGTTGCGGTCGGAACGTTCGCCTCACGCGCGCGGAGCAGCGCAGGCGCATCCTTGCGGTTCGACGCAACGGCGACGACCGGCAACCCACCGTCGAGCAGCGCCTGCAGGTTCGTGCCACGCCCGCTCACGAGCACGCCGATCACGTGACGGCTCCGATCACGACTTCACCTGGCTCGGCCTGTGACACGACCGCGCACCAGCCGATACCGAGATTGAAGACCTGCCGCAACTCGTCCTCGTCGACGTGGCGTGCGAGCCACGCGAAGACAGGCGGGCGATCCCAGGCATCCCAGTCGAGCTCCACGTCGCGGCCGTCGGGCAGCACACGCTGCAGGTTGCCCAATATGCCACCACCTGTCACATGAGCAAACGCCTTGGCGCGGCCGCGCAGCCGGCGCGCGTCGGCGAGGTACAGCCGCGTGGGGGCGAGGAGATCCGGCCCGTCGTAGTCCTCGTCCTCGAGGACGCGGCGCGCGAGCGTGAAGCCGTTCGCATGCAATCCGGCCGAGGGGAACCCGATCACGACGTCGCCTGCCTCGATCGTCGAGCCGTCGATCACGTCGCCGCGCGCGACGATGCCGACGCATGTGCCGGCGAAGTCGAGCTCCCCTGACGCGTAGATCCCGGGCAGCTCGGCGGTCTCGCCGCCGACGAGCGCGACGCCCGCCTCGCGGCACACCTCCGCCGCGCCTTCGACGAGCTCCGCGACCTCGTCGAGGTCGATCTCGTTTGCCGCGACGTAGTCGAGCAGCATGATCGGGTCCGCACCGCACGTCGCGACGTCGTTGATGCAATGTGCGGCGAGGTCGGCTCCGCAGTCGCGCAGCCGCCCGCGTGCGCGAGCAAGCACGAGCTTCGTGCCGACGCCGTCCGTCGACGCGGCAAGCAGGCGCTCGTCGTCGAGTGGGTGCAGGCCGGCGAACGCACCGAAGCCCTGCGCGCCCGTCGACTCCACCGCGGCGCGGAGGCGGTCGACGACCGAGCCGGCGGTCGCCAGCGAGACCCCTGCGCGTGCATAGCTGTGCTCGGAGCTCAGGCCGGTCAGTGTACGAGCGCCTGAGGCTGGATGCGTCAGGCGCCCACCGAAAGACAGACAACTCGGTTCCGGGCTTCGCCCGGCAACCGAGTTACGTCACTCAAAGCGCTCGCCGTAGAGCTCGGGGCGACCCTCAGGGCCGCCGTTCAGGAACCGCACGAGCGTCCCTCCGACATCGACCGCGTTTCCCTTCATCTCGAGCCCGAGGATGTCGGCGAGCGCGCCCGCCTTCGTCTCGGGCTCGTCGGCGCGGAGCTGGAGCTCCGCCAGCCGAAACTCGCCCTGGTCGGCCAGCAGCTCCTCGATCCATTCGCGTGGCGGGTGCACCTCGATCCGGTAGCCCGCATTCGTGGCCACGAAGGTGCGGCGTCCACCGTGCTCCTGCACGCGCAGGTTCCACTGCATCGCCCGCCCAAGCACCGACTGGAAGTCGTCCTCGTCGAGTGCCACGCCGATGTGATCGACGCGCGGGATGCGCCAGTGGCCCGGCTGGACGACGACGTTCACGCTGCCGCGCTCGAGCTCCGAGAGGCGCAGTTTGAAGCCCTCCTGCTCGAGCTTCTCCCACGACGCGCCCGACTCGACGGCGACGTGCTCGTCGCCGATCCGCCCGTAGCGTGCGACGAGGCTGAAGCCGAGCTTGCCGAGGTAGCGCGCCTCAACGTCGCGGAGCTGCGAGGTGACGAGGTGGTAGTGGAAGAGCTGCATGGGAGGTACATCTAGTCTTCCAGGCAGATGGCGTCGCCGTCGCTCCTCACGCCTTGGTCGCTGGAGCCGCTGCAGGTCGTCCCGACGGTCGTGGTCTCGTTTCTCTACCTGCGACGCACGCGGACGCTCGCGCATGACGGACGCCCGGTCGCGCGTTGGCGCCAGTCGATGTTCTGGAGCGGGATCGTGCTCGTCGTGATCGCGCTCAACTCACCGCTCGACGCACTCGGTGAGGAGCACTTCTTCTTCTTGCACATGGCGCAGCACGTGATCCTCGGCGACCTCGCGCCGCTCTGCTTCGTGCTCGGCATGACGGGGACGATTCTGCGGCCGGTGCTCGCGCTGAAGCCCGTCGACCGGCTGCGCGTCCTCGCCCATCCCTTTGTCGCGTTGCCCATCTGGGCCGTCGACCTCTACGTGTGGCACATCCCGTTGCTCTACGACGGTGCTTTGCACCACGACTCGATCCACGCGTTCGAGCACTTCTGCTTCTTCACCGCAGGATGTTTGATGTGGGAGCCGGTGGTCGAGACGCTGCCGGCGCCGGCGTGGTTCGGCACCGGTGTGAAGCTCGGCTACATCGCCGTCGTGCGGCTGATCGAGACGATTCTCGGCAACGTGTTCATCTGGTCGTCGACGGCCTTCTACAGCGTGTATCGCCACGCGCCCGAGTGGGGGATCACGCCTGTGCACGATCAGAACCTCGGCGGCATCGTGATGATGGGAGAGGGTTCGCTCGTCACGCTCGCGATGCTCGTCTGGCTGTTCCTCCGGCTCGCGTCGGAGGGAGAGCTACGTCAGCAGCTGCTCGAGCAGGGCTACGACCCGCGGCAGGTGCAGCGCGCCGTGCGTTACGGCCGCGCCGAGGCGCTCACACGCGCTCGAACCTGAGCTTCGCCGCATCGGCCGGCACGCGCGTCGGGTACTCGCGCGTCAGGCACGCGCGGCAGAGCTCGCTCGCCGGCCGCTGCGTCGACTCCTCGAGCCCGGACTGCGACAGGTAGGCAAGGCTCGTTGCGCCGATCGCCTCGCGCACCTCCTCGACGGTCGAGTGCGCAGCGATCATCTCGTCCTCCGACGCGAGGTCGATCCCGTAGTAACACGGGGAAACGACCGGAGGCGACGAGATGCGCACGTGAACCTCGGCTGCGCCGGCGTCGAAGAGCATTTGCACGATCTGGCGGGTCGTCGAGCCACGCACGATCGAGTCGTCGACGATCACGAGGCGCTGGCCCGCGACCTCGGCGAGTGGGTTGAACTTCATCCGGATTCCCTGCTCGCGCATCCCCTGCTCGGGCTGGATGAACGTGCGCCCGACGTAGCGGTTCTTGATCAGGCCCTCGCTGAACGGGATCCCTGATGCGCGCGCGAAGCCGATCGCTGCCGGCGTGCCCGAGTCGGGAATCGGGAGGACGAGGTCGGCCTCCGCCGGCGCCTCCTGCGCGAGGCGCTCGCCCATGCGTACTCGCGCTCCGTGCACCTCGACGCCGGACAGCTTCGTGTCGGGGCGCGCGAGGTAGAAGAACTCGAAGATGCAGAGTGCGCCGTGCTCCGGCGGGTCGAGCACCTGATGTGCGTGGAGGCCGTCTTCGTCTGCGACCACGAGCTCGCCCGGCGCGACCTCGCGCACGAACTCCGCGCCGACGAGATCGAGCGCGCAGGTCTCGGAGGCGATGACCGGATCGTCGCCCAGCCGTCCGAGCGCGAGCGGCCGGAAGCCGTGCGCGTCGCGAAACGCGAAGAGTTTTCCGTCGGCGAGGCCGACCACGGTCGCCGCTCCTTCGAGGCGTTCCATCGCAGCCGCGATCGCGTCCTCGAGCGGCCGCTCGTCGTCCGCGATCAGCGCAGCGATCACCTCCGAGTCGGACGTCGAGCCGAGAGGCTTGCCGATCTCGTCGCGCAACGCCGCTGCGTTCACGAGGTTGCCGTTGTGGCCGAGTGCGACGGTGCGCGTGCGTCCGTGATGCAGAAGCGGCTGCGCGTTCTCCCACGCGTTCGCGCCGGTCGTCGAGTAGCGGGTGTGCCCGATCGCGAGATCGCCGCGCAGGCCTGACAGGCTGCGCTCGTCGAAGACCTGCGGCACGAGGCCGAGGTCGCGTATCGCCGTCAGGCGACCGTCCTCGCTGACTGCGATGCCCGCCGATTCCTGTCCTCGGTGCTGCAGCGCATAGAGACCGAAGTACGTGAGCCGCGCGACGTCGCGGCCGGCCGCACGAACTCCGAAAACGCCGCACATTACGCCACGGCTCCGAGCTCGACGACGTCGTCCCATGGCACGTCGACGCCGGGCGCAACGCCGACCACGACGCCGCTGCCCTCGCTCAGGTCGACGTCGGCGCGCGCTCCTGACCAGTCCTCCGCCTCGCGAATCGCGAGCGCGAGGCCGCCGTCCGAGATGTCGTGCGCGAGGGTGAAGAGTGCGGCGTGGCGCCAGACGACCGCGACGAGCGCGTGCCCGGAGCCGCGCAGCAGCAGCACGCGATCCCCGCGGCGCCAGCGACCCGGCACCGCGGCGAGATCGTGGACGAGCCCCACGCAGCCGATGAGGGGCGTCGGCGGGATTGCACGACCGCCGGTCTCGTTGTAGAGCGACACGTTCCCGGAGACGACGGGGATGCGCAGCGACTCGGCGGCGAGGGCGATCCCCTCGATCGCCTGCTCGAGCTCCCAGCCGATCTCGGGCTTCTCGGGATTGCCGAAGTTCAGGCAGTCGGTGAGTGCGAGCGGCTCGCCGCCGGCGCACGCGACGTTCATCGCCGCTTCGATCACGGCGCTGAAGCCTGCCTCGCGCGGGTCGCGGCAGCCGAGCGGCGGGCCGTCCAGCGAGACCGCCAGCCCACGGGCGTCGTCGAGCCGCAGCACTGCAGCGTCGAGACCGGGGCGGCGGACCGTGCGCGAGCCGACGAGGTGGTCGTACTGCTCGAAGACCCACGCCTTCGATTCGTCGTTCACGGGGTCGGCGGCGGCACGCGGCTGCGGCCGTGCTCGCGACTCGAGGTCGTAACGAGGGCAGTCGTCCGTGAGAAACGACGCAGGAATCGCACCGACGAGCTCGTCGTCGGAGAACGCGCGCAGCTCGCCGTGGTCGGTCACCTCGCCGATCACGGTGCAGGGAAGCTCCCAGCGCGCGCACACGGCGGCGACCTCATCGAGCCGCGCCGGCTCGACGACGGCGACCATCCGCTCCTGCGACTCGGAGATCATGATCTCCCAGGGCTCGAGGTCGTTCTCGCGAAGCGGCACGCGGTCGAGGTGCACGTCGACGCCCATGCCGTCGCGGGCCATCTCCGAGAGCGAGGACGCGAGCCCGGCTGCGCCGCAGTCCTGCAGCGACACGACGAGGTCGCGCTCGACGAGCTCGAGCGACACCTCGATCAGCGCCTTGCCGCGGAACGGATCGCCGATCTGGACGGACGGTCGCTTCTCGTCCGACCCTTCGAGATCCTGCGACGCGAGCACCGACGCGCCGCCGATGCCGTCGCGGCCCGTGAAGGCGCCGTAGAGGACGAGCAGGTTGCCGACGCCCTGAGCTCGTGCCGACAGCACGCGCTCCGTCGGCAGGAGCCCCACGCACATCGCGTTCACGAGCGGGTTCTCACGGTACGCATCGTCGAACGCGCACTCACCGCCCACGTTCGGCACGCCCACACAGTTGCCGTAGTGGCCGATCCCCGCGACCGCGCGGCGGAAATGCCAGTCGGGCTCCCCGAAGCGCAGGCCGTCGAGCAGAGCGATCGGGCGCGCGCCCATCGCGACGATGTCGCGCAGGATCCCGCCGACGCCGGTCGCAGCCCCCTGGAACGGCTCGACCGCCGACGGATGGTTGTGCGACTCGACCTTGAACGCGACCGCGAGGCCTTCGCCGACGTCGATCACGCCTGCGTTCTCGCCTGGGCCCTGCAGCACGCGCTCGCCGCTCGAGGGCAGGCGGCGCAGGAGCCTCGCGGAGTGCTTGTAGCCGCAATGCTCCGACCAGAGGAGCGAGAAGACCGCGAGCTCGAAGTCGTTCGGCGCCCGCTCGAGCAGTTCGCGGATGCGCTCGTATTCCCCGTCCGTGAGGCCGAGCTGAACGTGGAGTGGTTCCGCGACCGAGCTCAGGGGAGCAGTGTATCGGCGGCTCCCGACGACTCTTCGCTAGAACCACAATGTGACGCGCAGCCGCCCGATCGTCCTCCTGGTCGTTCTGTCGCTGATCTGGGGCAGCTCGTTCATGTTCATCAAGGTCGCGGTGCGCGATCTCGACCCGTCCACGCTGATCCTCGGCCGGCTCGGGCTCGCCTCGCTGACACTGCTCGCGATCGTGCCGTGGCTTGTCGGCGCCGCCGCCGCGTGGGCCGACTTTCGCGCGCACTGGCGGTGGCTCGTGGTCGTCGGGCTCCTGAACACAGCCGTCCCGTTCTGGCTGCTCTCGTGGGGGGAGACGCGGATCGACTCTGGCCTCGCCTCGATCCTCCAGGCGTCCGTGCCGATCTTCAACGCGCTCATCGCCTTCGGCTTCTTCCACGACGAGCGCGTCACCGGCAGTCGCCTCGTCGGAGTGGCGATCGGGTTCGTCGGCGTTGCGATCCTCGTGGGCGCCCAGCCGCACGCGAAGCTGCTCGGTGCGCTGGCGGTCGTCGGGATGGCGCTCTGCTATGCCGCCGGCGGTCTGCTGACGAAGCGGCATCTCGCGACCGCACGACCCCAGGTCATCGCCCTCGGCACATCGGCAGTCGCGGCTGTCGCAGTCCTGCCGGCGGGCATTGCCCAAGCACCAGATCACGTGCCGGGCTGGAAGGAGATCGCCTCCGTCGTCGTGTTGGGAACGGTCTGCACCGCCGTTGCGTATCTCCTCTTCTTCACGCTGATCGCGCGCGCCGGCGCGGGCTACGCGGCGCTCGTGACGTACCTCGTTCCGCCTGTCGCGCTCTTCTACGGCGCCGTGTTCCTCGACGAGGGCATCGGCTGGGCGGCGCTCGCCGGGCTCGTGCTCATCCTCGCCGGCGTTTCGCTCGGTACGCGTCGGTCGACGGCTGCGCGGCGCGCAACCCCAATCGAGGCGCCTGCGTGAGAACGATCGAGGCGCAAGCGATCGGCGAGGCGTGGCTCGAGACCGCGCGTCAGATCCTGCGCGACGGCGGCGACGCGGTGTACGACGGCGCGACGACGAAGGAGCTCGATCTCGTGACGCTGCTCGTCCGTGAGCCCGACCCGAGCGACGCAGTGATCGCTCGACTGGCAGATCCGGAGTGGCTCGACTGGATGCGCCGCAACTTCACCGAGCCCGATGACGTGCTGGAACTCGGGGGAGCGCGCTCGTATGCCCGCCGGCTGCGCGACTATGGCGGCCGAGACCAGGTGGCGTGGGTGATCGAGCGGCTCGCCGACCCGGAGTGCCGCTCCGCTGCGATCACGACGTTCGAGCCGCACACGGACACCACATACGTGCCGTGCATCTCGCTGCTGGACTTCTGGCGCGTCTCAGGTGCGCTCGACCTTGTTGTCTATGCGCACTCGCTCGACTTCGGGAAGAAGGCGTACGGCAATCTCGTCGAGCTCGCGCGGCTCCAGCACGAGGTGGCGGGCGCGGTCGGCTGTCCGGTCGGCACGCTCGTCGTCCATGCCAAGTCGGCGCATGTCTACGAGCCGGAGCTCGCGTTGATGGAAGGCATCACCGCGGCATGAGTGTCACGATCAGGCGCGCGACGGGTGCCGACGTCGAGTGGCTCGTGGAGCTGCTCGGCGACGACGACACCGAGCCGTACCTGCGGCCGCTCACCGCCGATGACATCCGGGCGGAGGTGGACCAGTCCGAGCGCGAGCCGCAGCGCTTCGGCCGCTTCGTCGTTGAGGTCGACGGCAAGCGCGCCGGGGTAATGGGTTTCTCGGAGCGGAGCGAGAAGCATCGCATCGCGCATCTTGGAGGGCTCGCTGTTCATCCCGACTTCCGCGGCCGTCGCGTTGCGGACGACGCAGCGAAGCAACTGCAACGTCACTTGCTCCTCGAGCTCGACTATCACCGTCTGGAGCTTGCGTGTTACGGCTTCAACGAGCGGGCGATCCGGCACGCGGAGCGTGTCGGCTTTACGCGTGAAGGTGTGCAGCGGCGCGCCTATTTCCGGCATGGCGAGTGGCAGGATGCGGTGCTGTTTTCTCTGCTGCGGGAAGATCTGGACGCATGCTGACGCTCTACCAGGCGGAGTGGTGCCCCTACTCGGCCGCCGTGCGGCAGCGCCTCACGGAGCTCGGCCTCGACTTCGTCGCGCGGCAGGTAGAGCCGCGTGAGGGCGCGCGGAGCGCCGTCAACGAGATCCCGACGCTCGAGACGGAGGACGGCCTGCGCTTCGAGGGAACCGGGCCGATCTTCGAGTATCTGAGCGGGTTTCCAGCGTGGGAGCACGAGCGGGCGCATCGTGCGCAGTACCGAGCGCATGCCGGCGCGCATCGGAAGGAGGTCACGGCACGGATCCTCGAAGACGTGCCACTATCCTCTCGGCCATGACCGCGACCTTCCTACACACGATGGTGCGCATCACCGATCCGGTGGCGAGCCGTGCGTTCTACGAGGCGCTCGGTTTCACGTTCGAGCGCGACATGGACATCGTGCGGAACGGCGAGAAAGAGGCGACCAACTATTTCTTCTCGCTCGGCGACCACGAGTCGGTGCTCGAGCTGACGTTCAACCACGACGGCCGAGCGTATGAGCTCGGTACCGGGTACGGGCATATCGCGGTCGGCGTCGATGATCTGGACGCCACACTCGCACGGCTCGCAGACCAGGGCATCGAGCCCGAGCGCGCGCCCTACCAGGTGCGTGAGGGAGGCAGCTTTCTTTGCTTCGTTCGCGACCCGGACGGCTACCGCATCGAGCTCATCGGCCGCGGCTAAGCGGTAGTCGTTGTCACGTGCTGTTTTGCAGCCTCAGCTCTACGATCCGGCTGTGGCCAAAACGGTTTCCCACAAGGCCTTCGTCGCCGTCGCAAAGGAGCGGTTTGCGTTCTTGCTCGAGCGCGGATTTGGCGCGCCGTCTGTTCAAGACGGGTATTCATGCAAGGCCGAGTGGATAAGCGATCAGCTCCGAGTCGTCGTTGTTCCTGGGCGGCGGGGAAGTCACCACAACGCTTTGGGTTCCGAATGAACATCATCCGCACGCATCGCTCGCCTGCCTCTATGTCACCGCTCGGCTCGGGCCGGCGCAGGACATTACGAACGCGGCTCGATCCGAACACTCCCTCAGCAAGTCGGTCAGCTCGCAAGCTGAAGCACTGTGCCGAGTGCTTCCGCTCTTGGAGGCGCCGGACGGCTACGAGCGACTCCGCGAATGCCACGGACGCTAGAGCGGATCGATTTCTCTACTCGCCGCATGTCGTGTCCTGGACGGCTACCGCATCGAGCTCATCGGCCGCGGCTGACCGCTGCTCCGCGTTCGGGCGTAAGAACACTGGCGCAGCCGATTGTCAGCCCGTGCGAGTATCAGGCGTCATTCCCGCACGCTTGCGCAGGCGGCCCAGTTGCTCCTGCGCGGTGCTCCGCGAGCAACTACGGCAGCGCGATGTCCGAACGGCTTCGCGCTTCCTCGCGTCGGATTCGCTCAGTTCGGATGGACGCACGGGTGTGATGAGCGACCAGTGTCCGCCGACGGGGCACCTCTGGTAGCGCCACCAGCCGAGTCGCAGGGCTTTAAACGACATGCCGGGAAGCCAGAACGTCGTGAAGAGATGGCCCTGCCGACAACGGACGATCAGCTTTCCACCCATCGGATAGCCGCGCAGCTTCATCGCAAGCGGCTCGGCTACGACCGAAGCGATCCCGAGGAGCCAGAGTCGGCGGTACTTCTTGCATGTATTGCGGGGCATGCCGACTCCACTCAGGCGTCATTCCTGAACTCACTGGCGCAGCCCAGGCTTCGTCCGCTTGGGCAGGTCCCCGGTACTGCTCGCCGGTGTCGAAGAGAATCAGCGAGAAGACCCATCAGTCCCGTCATCTGCTCCTCAGGAAGGCGGTAGGACTGAAACAGGCCAACCGCCTTCCATGTCTCGACCCTAGCGTGTGGCCTCAGGGTGTCTTCGTGAACGCTCGCGCATTCGAGAATCTCGCCCGGAACGCTCCAGCACCGCGTCGACAGTCGTCACGTATTTCTGGTTCATCACAACGTCGAGCGTCGGCCACGGCGGTCCGGCACGCAGTGCGCGGAGTAACGCTCGACCAGCCCTCGCGCCACTCGGAAATCGGTCATCGGTATCCCAGCGCCATGCCGCGACCATCGCCAAGACGAGGCGTCGGCTCTCCTGAATCAGTTCGGGATCCGCGGCGTAGTAGGCCTCGCAGACGGCCTTCGGGACGTGTGCGAGATCAAACTCGATAGGTCCGAAGCAACACGTCTCGAAATCGACGAACAACAACCCTGCCGCAGTGCTCAGGACGTTTCCTGGGTGTGGTTCGCCATGCAGCAATTGCTCGCGTGAGGATCGCTCGTAGATCCTGTTGCCGCAGCTCCGTAGCGTCTCGAGCAGAAGCTCGCGGTCGGTGTCTTGGAGCCGTGGCGTTCTGTCATGGTTCCTAAGGAGTCGCTCGGCTTCGCTAACGCGGTCGCTGAAGTGCGGCGCAACGATGTCGACCGCGCCATACCTGCATGTAGCCCTTCAAGCGCCTTCGCGTAGCTCGCTGCCGAAGGATCGATACCCGGCTGTTCGTAGTACCGCCACAGCGTGAAGGCGAACCCGTCGCGCTCAAAGACACGAGGTTCAACACGCGTGTCGAGAACTGCTACCGGGCTTCCCATCTCGGTGAGCGCCTGTGCGATCTCGATCTCAAACTGAAACGCCTCTTGGCCCGAGAACGCCCACTCGGGCAAAGGCATCGCAAGGGAGTAGCCGCAGGCCGAGCTTGTTCGAGTTGCCGACGATCCTCGCCTCACCGACGACTAGACCAGTTCCGAGCTAAGCGCTGTCGCCGCGGTGATTGCGCGTTCCGCTTCGGTCGCATGCATCGCGTCATTCTTGTCTGCGTGCCTAACCTTCGCGGGGCCGGTCGAGTGCCTTCCCGCCAGGCATCCAACCGCCATTCGCACTTCGCCGCTCAGGCGTCATTCCGGAACTGTGAGTGTGCGTGGTCCCGTCTGGGGCGTTTGCCAGGTTGACGCTCGGTGCCCTTTGTTCGTGACTCGATTCTCGAATGACCCGTTGTCGCGGTGTCTTTCTAGTGATGTGTCCGAGCGGAGAGCCCGGTGTCGGCCTGGCGTCCGCTTGTTGGCCTGATCAGAAGCCTGTCCGCGTTCTGAGCGCGTGACCCGTCACAGTTCTGCCGCCCGCGGTTTGCACCGACACCGACACCGGTTGTGTCCCCCAACTTTCGCTGGAGGTCGGTGAACGGATGCTCGCAGATCAGCTGGACTACATCGTCGGTGTCGACCCGCACCGCGACTCGCACGCACTCGCGATCGTGCACGTCGTCAGCGGCGTTGTTGTGTTCGAGTCGACGGTGATCGCTAACAACGACGGCTACGCGCAGGCGTTGAAGCTCGCCCGAGGAGCATGCGCCCGCTCGTCGTGCGTTCGAGGTCGAAGGAACGCAGCGAGCTGCGGCCGCTCACCCGGTGCGAGTTTTGCGGGTGAGCGTTTCGATCTCGTGTGCGAGCTCGCGTTCCTCGGCGGTTAGCTGGAGGACGCGGCGGGCGATCACGACACCCGAGCCGTTGCGGTTCGGCTTGCACAAGCCGACAATGACGATAGTATAACTGTCGTTATGGGCTCTGTGGGACGTAGCTCTGGGCCGCCGAACCGTTGCCCTTCTCGCGCGTCGACCGCCGGGAGCAGACGCTCCTGCACGAGCAGGTCGCGGCCGAAGATCAGGCGCGCGATCGCGAACGGCGAGGCGAAGCCGGGTGGGCGGATTCCGCAAGCCAAGGATCTGGCGGCCGTCTTGGGAGTGAACGTGAACACGGTCCTTCGAGCCTTCCGGTTGCTCCGAGACGAAGGGCTGCTCGAGCTCGGCCGCGGACGGGCGACAACGGTCACCGGGAACGTCGAACAGGGCACGGTCGTGACGAAAATGAAGGAGCTCGTCGCTTCTGCACGTGCCCGCGGCTACAAGCGGAAAGAGTTGATCACGATGCTGCAAGGCCTCCCGTGACGACGACCTCCCCAGCTGTGGTGGACTCGGTCTCTCGCGTTGTTCGGAGCCGCATGGAGTCGACAGCGCCGCCGCCGGTTCCGCTGGGCCGCGGCTCTTCTAGCCGCCGCTCTCCTGGTCACCGCTGTCGCGTTGTCCGGGGCGTTTTGGCGAGGCGGGGCAAGTACCCGTGGCATCTCGCCCTCCCGACGGGCTGCCGCCCCTCGGGTAAGCCCGAACGCGCTCGTGTTGGATCTTTCTGAGGTGCCGGCCGGCTTCAGCGCTTCGCCCGGGCAATACATGTGGCTCAGGTCGCTTGCGAAACAATCGACAGTGTCGGTCGCGCAGTACCGCGCATGGGGCTACGAAAACGGATACGAGGTCGACTTCGCGACCGAAAGCGGAGCCGCGGGATGGGGACTGGCCCGCTCGGCATCACTTCGTCCGCGATCGTCTATCGAACAGCAGCGGGCGCGAGGGCGTCGTACCTATTCGCGTACAGCCTATGCCCGAAGCTCGGCGGGTATGACGCCACGGTGCTCGGAAAGTATGTGTCCACGGCTGCGAGGATCGGTGATCAAAGCTTCGTCTGCGCGTTCAGCAGCCTGAACCTCGCGACCCCGGACTACGACATCTACTGGCGTCAGGGACAATCGAAGGCTTGATCGTTCTTGCCGGACAATCACCGCAGACGGTCTCAGCAGGACACGCGGCTGCCCTCGCACGAACCCAAGACGCCAAAGTCAAAGCAGCCCTTCGTGGCTGAGCCCGTTCGTCGTTCGCTCACAGACGAGGGCTGCTCGATCGAGACGCACAGCCACAACTGAAGCCCGAGCGTTTCAGGCGTCATTCCGAAACACTCGCCCAGCCGAGCGCGGACATCACGTCTCGATTCACGTTCCGCTGTCGGGTGCGATCTACGCTGTGCGAAGCATGCGGAGGCGCTCTTTCCGGTGAAGTCGCGAGCGACCGGACAACTTGCGCTCCCGCAATAACGCCACGTTACGCTCCGGACCCGTGCCCCGCATCTACCTCTCCCCGCCGCACCTCGCCGGCAACGAGCTCGAACTGTTGGCCGACGCGCTCAGCTCGAACTGGGTCGCGCCCCTTGGCCCTCACGTCGACGCGTTCGAGGCCGAGCTCGCCTCCGTCACCGGCGTACCGCACGCGCTGGCCCTGTCGAGCGGCACCGCGGCGCTCCATCTGGCTCTGCTCGTCCTCGGCATTGGGCCAGGCGACGAGGTCGCCTGCGCCGACCTGACCTTCGTCGCGACGGCGAACGCCATCCGCTATGTCGGCGCCGAGCCGGTCTTCATCGACTGCGACGAGACGACCTGGACCCTCGATCCGAACCTGCTCGGGCACGCGCTGGCCGAGCGCCCGTGCGTCGCGGCCGTCATCACCGTCGACCTCTACGGCCAGTGCTGCGACTACGACGCGATCGCCAGCGTCTGCTCGACGCGTACCATCCCCGTCATCCAAGACGCGGCCGAAGCGCTCGGCTCGACCTACCGCGGCGCGCCGGCCGGCGCTCAGGGCGACCTTGCCGTCTTCTTCAA
>CAVZEA010000012.1:0-143443 GCA_963774225.1 uncultured Thermoleophilia bacterium | reverse complement strand
CTGCTGTCGCCGTCAGAGGAGAGCGGCAGGGTCCAGAACGATCCGGTACCGAGCGACCTCGGTCGTGGAGGAAACCGAGGGTTGAGACGACAGGAACTCGTAACGATTCAGGTCCAAGCCCTTGCCCTCTGTTGGCCCTGGGAGGAACCAACAGGACCCGCGGATGAATGGCAAACGTTCCAGAGAAAACCGAGAATCCGGGGCCGTTCTGGAGGAAACCGCCCCGTCAGGAGAGCTTCAGACCTGAATGGCACGAGGAACCTGCCTTACGCTGCCATCAAGGCTTTGCACCGCACTTGCCGCCTGGGTTCCATGAGGAACCGCTGAGGTTTCGGACGGCGTTTGTTGGCCCGAGGTTCGACGCGGCCGAATCGATCCCCGACCTCGTGGCTGGAAATCGCCTTGAGCATCGCCGCCACCAGGTCGGCACCGGGACCCGGGTGACGCCCACCGCAGGGCATCCTGGAACGCCGTCATGGTCTGTAACGCCCCCTTGAAGCTCACCTGCCGGGGTGCCTTCCCTTGCCTCGGCGGCCTCCCCCATCACCCCCCGGATCAGGTTGTAGGCCAGATAGATGCATCCAGATCTCCTTGCGGACCATCGCCGGCGTCTTACATCGAAGCACGTCCATTTGCAGCATATCTTGATCGAACGGAGGTCGGACTCGATGTTCCATCGATCCAGGAATAATGGCGCGATCTCTTCTTTTGTGTACGACGCCTCCGCGAGCGTCGTCGCTAGGCCGTGTCTGGCAATAGTGCCTTCAGTAATCGTTCAAGCATCGCCAGCTTCACCATCGCCAGGAAGTTCTCCGCCAGCTTCTCGAACCGTGTCGCCAGCCGACGCCGATCCTTCAGCCATCCGATGCAGCGCTCCACCACGTTGCGGCGACGGTAGGTCGCCTTCTCGAAGCCCGGCAGACGCTTCTGGTCCTTGCGGGTCGGGATCACCGCCTTGATCCCCCGCCGCCTCAGGTAACGCCTGACCCGTCGGTAGCTGTACCCCTTGTCGCCGGCCAGCCTCCTCGGCCGGCGACGCGGCCGACCCCTCTTGCGGGGCACGCGGACCTGACCTATCACCGCCTCGAACTGGGTCGACTCGTGCCTCTGCCCGGCGGTCACCGTCACGGCCATCGGCAGCCCCTGGCCGTCGCAGACCAGGTGGATCTTCGTGCCGAAGCCGCCGCGCGAGCGGCCCAAAGCGTGGTCGGCCGGCTCGGACGAGGTCCCATCGCTCGGCGAGGCCCCGGCGGCATCCCGGCTGGCCCGGATCGAGCTGCCGTCGACGCAGAACAGGTCCCAATCGATCCGCCCGGCCTCGTCGAGGCGGACGTGGATGGCCTCCAGGAGCCGGCCCCAGGTGCCATCCTTGCTCCAGCGGTTGAACCGCTCGTAGACGGTCTGCCAGGGCCCGTAGGTGGCCCGGGGCAGGTCACGCCATTGGGCCCCGGTGTGGAGGACCCAGAGGATGCCGTTGATGACCGCGCGATGGGACTTCCAGGGGTGGCCGGGCCGGTCGTTGGTCGGCAGCAGGGGCTCGATGACGGCGTAGTGTTCGTCGCTGAGGGCGTGTCGGAGTTGAGTCACGGTGATCCAGGGGCTCGAAGTGGCGGTTTGTCCACTCCATTGTATGCACGACGGCTATTGCCAGACACGGCCTAGTAGTACTCCGTTAAGGCGGATGTACAGTAGGTGCGGGCCCCGGTATGCTCGGTGCCCATGAACCGCACCGAGACTCCGCCGCTGGATGACGGCGCCCTCCACCGGCTCTGGGACTACACCGACCTCTTCCGGCCCGACTTTCGGTTCCGGCGGCAGGCCGAGTGGGCCGCCGTCTACGTCCGAGCGTTGCTCCAGGACGGGGAGCGAAAGAGTGTCGAGCCCCTGGCCCTACGCGTCCCGCTCCCGCCCGACCTCGGCGTCCGCGACCCCGTGCAGGCGATGCAGAATTTCGTCAACCAGAGCACATGGGATGAGCAAAAAGTCTGGAAGCGTTACCGATTATATATGTCAAAAATGTTTTCGACTCCGCACGCGATCTTCGTCATCGACGACACGTCATTCCCCAAGGACGGGACGCATTCGGTCGGCGTCCAGAGGCAATACTGCGGGGCGCTGGGCAAGAAGGACAATTGCCAGAGCGCCGTCTCGCTCCATTATGTCGGCACCCGCGGGCACTTCCCCCTGGCGATGCGGCTGTACCTGCCCGAGTCGTGGATCGGCGACCCGGTTCGGCTCGACAAGGCCGGCGTACCGCGTGAATTCCGCCGGATGGCCACCAAGGGGGAGATCGCGCTGGAACTCCTGGATCAGGTCCGGGGCGAGGGCCTTCCCGGCCAGATCGTCGTCACCGACGCGGGGTACGGCGTCTCCCAGGAGTTTCGCGACCGGCTGGCGTCGCACGGGCTCTATTTCGTCGCCGGCGTGACCGAGGACTTCGTCGTCTTCTCGACCGCTCCCTCCTGGGTCATGCCGTCACAGGGGGAGCGCGGCCGGCCGCGGAGGCGGCCGCGGTTGGCGGAGGACCACCCGCGCCCCGAAACGGTGAAGGAACTGGCCCAGCGGCAGCCGCGCCAGTCGCTTTCTTGGCGGGAGGGGACCAAAGGGGCGCTGACGGCGAAGTTCAGTTGGGCCCGGGTCTGGCCGGCCCACGGCTGGGCGACGGGGGAGTGCGCCGGGGCCGAGCCGGTCTGGCTGCTGGTCGAGGAGCAGGCCGACGGCACGCTGAAGTACGCGTTCTCGAACCTGCCGACGGAGACCCCAATCGGCGAGGGGGTGGCTTACTGGAAGAGCCGATGGCCGGTGGAACAAGGCTATCTACAGATGAAGAGTGAACTCGGCTTGGATCATTTCGAGGGGCGGTCGTGGCGTGGGTTCCACCACCACGTGTGCCTGGTAATGGTGGCGTTCGGGTTCCTGGAGGCGGAGCGGAATCGCGCCGGCGCCGCCGTCGGGCCATCGGGGGACGTAGCCGAACCGGCCGAGGGCCCCGGCGGAAAAAAAGCGCGGGGCCGCCACCGGTCACGGTGCCCGGAGTCCGGCGGGCGATGCAGCGGCTGATCGTACCGGTTTGCCGCCCGGAGTGTCCCAACTACCAGAGTTGCGTGCCGTCCCCGAAGGGGTCGGAGGGAGCCGCACCTACTGTACATCCGCCTTAACGGAGTACTACTAGCACCAGTTCGTTGACACGGAACCCGGGCTGATCGACCTGGATCCGCAATTCACGGACAGTTAACTCATCGGGCATCTGCGCATAAGTCTCCTCGTCCATCCAGTCGGGCCGCTCCGGTTTGCGCCAGGTCACGACGTGGTCTTCGATCCCCAGCGGCCGGCCCGTGCGGAAGTCGAACTTCCGCCTCTGGTGCATACGTGCCAGCATGTCGACGCCTCGTTGCGAGAGCCCCGCGATTCCGAAAAACGAGGCGAAAACGCGGTCCCCCACCACGATTTCCCCCCGCCCCAGCCGATCCCACAGGGCGCGGAACAACGCGGTCTCGCCGGTCTCCTTGCCGTGGTACGGGCCCACAGCCAGGTCGCGCACCACGCCGGTCGCCAGCGAGATCAACGCGACCGCCCGGACGACCGGGAACCCCAGGCCGATCCCTTGCGCGCTCGACTGCGGGTATTCCTTCTGGTTGGCCAAGCTGTCGGGCATCGACATGGTCGTCCCGTCCACCAGAATGACACTCCGGCCGTTCCAGAGCCAGTCGTCGCAGGCCCGGGCATCGACCCCCCGGGCCGTCTCGCGGACCAGACGAGCGATCACGCCCTCGGGGAGGCGCTGCCGCGCCTCGCAGTAGCTGCTGGTGTCCGGGGCACAGGTCTTGCGGTTGTTGACCGCCAGCCAGACGATCAGCCGCGCGACCGCCGCGCGGCACGAATGATCGGGGTCGATGACCTGGGAGAGGAACGTCGCGAGCGTCACCAGAGGCGTGTAAACCCGCTCGAGGAACCTGACCCCTTCGGCGTCGAACGCATGCTGGACCATGTCGACATCGAGGAGTTCGTGGAACGGCAGGACTTGGGAGTCGCGGAGGGATTTGACCTGTTCCGAAATCCATCGTCGTGTAGTCTGTGCCATCGTCGGCCTCCTGCCGGGACAAGGTCCGGATCGTGAATCACCGAACGTTGTCCCAAGGAGGCCGACATTTGCCTATCCCAGTTTGAAGGACCAGGTTAGAGAGTTCCTCGTGCCATTCGGGTCAGGGGGTCGATCACGTCGTCTCCTCCCCCGTACCAGCCGGGATCATGCCTCGCGCACGCATTGCGTCCACGATGGCGGGCAGGTAGCTCCGTGGGATCAGACGACGGCCGCCGACGATAGGGCAAGTTTCATCGTCGAGAATTCGAATGTAGTAGAGATCCGTGATGTCGCGCGGGCGGATCGCGACGCCGAACCGGCTGGTCAGCTCGCGTGCGATGTCAGAGACGGTTGTGGGATCGGACATGGAGCGTAGGCCTCGGCGGTGATGGCCGTCATCGCGACGGCGTTCGAGTATGCCGAGAGTTCACCGAGAAATCGCACAGAGCCTTGGATTCCAGCCCAAATCGAACAATTCACGTTCATGAACGCGGACCGAGTTGCCCCGTCCCGGGCCGGGCGGGGGCCAGCAGAGATCAGACCTTCGGCGAGATTCCCCACGGCGCTATCGGCGCCGTGCCTGGGCTCGCGATCTGGATCTGGGTTGCGACCCGGACCGGAAAGGCCCACTGGAGCGGCACCACGATCAAGACGAACTGGCCAGGTGTCTTTTGGAAGAGGCGCGAAATCGGCGGCCGGTTCCGGCTCTCGGGGATCGCTCCCATCCACAAGCTGGGCACCTACGTCGACCGTGGGTCTTTCTTCGCCATGAGGGGGGTCAAGGGCCGCAGACTCGTCCTCCGACTCGAACCACGGCCCGGTGCGTGAGCTGACGCTGTTCTTCAGGATCATCGAGCGGGTTTGCCAAGTCGTTTTGTACACGCATCCCCGAGCCTGATCCACCTCGGCCTACGACATTTCGAGCGTCATGGCCGGCGGCCTCGGCGAGGTGCAATTCATGGACTGGGGCCTGGCCATGGTCCGGGCCCTCAGGGGGGCGAGGATGAGCCGGCGGGCCGGGCCGGGGAGGATTTGATCACTCGGACAACCCGTAGCGGTTTGGACGGCGACTGCTCCCGGACAGGCAGCGTGCGAACCGAAGTCCGCTCCTTGAGCCGCAAGGGGTTACGTCGCACTACCCAAACAAGGGCTAGCGGAACGGTCAGAGTGCAACCGTTGCTGCCCATTCATTGGGCGTGACGATTCGCACATGAAGCGCTGTCCCGAGCAAACCCGCGTCACCACAGGACCATTTTCCCTTGCAGGCAATACGAAGGTTCGCTGGCGTCCTGGTTGATGGCATACCTCGTCCTGGGATCGTCTCGGTGGTCTCGCTCAGACATGATGTAGGGATGTGTCCGGCCGGTATCGAAATGGCCGACGAATTACTCGGCCGAGGCCCCGTTGATGAGGAGGCTCCTTCCGCCCGCCGCAGCAATGACCAACTCGCGCCCGGGCTGGGGATCGTGGAAGAAGATCCATTGGTTGAGCGGCCGCTCGACCAGCGTCTCCAGGAGCGACTTGATCCGCCGGCCGCCGAAGAGCAGATTGTCCCCCGCTCGCATCTGCCGTGTGGATCAGGTCCACGACTCCGTCGTCGGAACGCCAGCTCGAGCCCACGCTTCTCGCGAGCGGACGCGGCGAGGACGGCCAGGAACTTCCGGCAGATGCCCGCGACGTGCTCCGGCCGCAGCAGGTCGAAGACGAGCACGTTGTCGCCCAAGCGGTTCAGCAACTCGGGCCGGCCGAGCCCCCCGCTGGACGCCGGGCGGGTGAAGTGCGACGCGCACCGCCGCCAGGTAATGCGTCGCGGACCTCCTCGTACGAGGGCAACTCGCCCGTCGTCGCCCCCGGCCAAGTTCGAGCGTGTCCGAGCCGATGTTGCTCGTGAAGATGATCACCGACTGCGAGAAGTAGGCCGTCTGGCCCTTGCCGTCGGTCAGCCGGCCGTCGTCGAGGACCTGGAGGAACTTGTCCATCACCCGGCCGTGGGCCTTCTCGATCTCGTCGAACAGCAGCAGGCTGAACGGCCGCTCGCGGACCCGGTTGGTGAGGTGGCCCCCTTCCTCGTAGCCGACGTAGCCTGGGGGCGAGCCCGTCAGCTTCTCGGCGGCGTGCTGCCTCGGCGTACTCGCTCATGTCGAACCGGGCGAAGGCGGTGTCGTCGCCGAAGATCAGCCCGGTGAGGGCCTTGGCCAGCTCGGTCTTGCCCACCCCGGTCGGTCCGACGAAAAAGAAGACGCCCTTGGGCTTGCCCGCCCGGGCCGTCACCTCCGACATGCTGATGCCCACCCGGGCCGACGAGCAGCATGCGCACGACCGCCTGGACGGCGCGGCTGGCCGATGACGCGTGCCCTCCAGTGAACTCCGGCGGCCTGGACGCGACCCGCGTCGAGCTGCTCCCAGGGGTCGTCACGCCGCCCGTACTTGTAATAGTCCACCAGGACTTCGGCCGGGCGACGGGAACTGCTCGGCCCGCGACGTCCGCCGGATCGCCTCCAGGTCCCACGCGGTCAGGCCGTCGGTCAGGTCGGCGAACTCGCGTGCCACGTCCTCGACCTGGGTCGGGTTCGGCCAGCTCCCTTCGTGGAAGTTCGCCACGAAACTGCCGAGGAAGCTGTGCCGCTCCCTGCCAGCCGGGGCGGGTCACCTGGACCAGGGCCACTAGCGGGTTCTCTTGGTAGAGCCAGGGCGGGCACCTTGCCGAGCTGCCCCGCCACCAGCACCAGACGGTTGGGCCGGCCCGCCAGCCGGCCTCGTGCGGAGGTAGCCGGCGTTGTGGACGGTCTTCTTCAGTTGCACGAGCAGGCCGCGCTCGCCCTCGGACAGGTGGTCGGGCTGTCCCGTCAGCAGGTCGCAGAAATGGACGATCATGGCCGACGCGACCGTGGACTGGCCGAGACCGCGCGGATGGCCGCGAACGCCTGGTCCGGTGAGCGCAGGCTCCCAATGAGGACGACCCCGGGGCACGCGGTACCTGCCGGCCGGCGGCCGGCTCGGCCTCCTCCGCACGGGGGCCGGGCTGGGGCGAGCGGGCTGGCTCCGCCGCCCAGAGACGCGAATAATCTCGCTCGAAGCTGGGCCTCCATCGCGGCCGGGTCGGCGAGTTGCAGGCCGTCGACGAAGTCGTAGCGACCGATCAGCTCGTACCCTCGCCCCTCAGGTAGCGGCCCAGGAAATCCAGCAGCGACATATACTCCCCGTTGAGCAGGAACTGGTCGGCGATGTTGCCGTAGAGCAGGACGTGCTTGCCGCGACGGTGCTGCTGGGCGAACTCGGCCATCCAGCGCCGCAGAGGTCTCCGGGTCGATCTGCATATCAGGGCCCCTCCCTTGCGCGGGGCGCGACTCCGGCTGTCCGGCAAGGGCTCCGCCTGCTTACGGTCCGGCCGCGTGGGCTTGCCCTCCCAGAGCAGTTCGTCCGTTTCGACTCCGAAGCCCTGGTCGAGCGCCGCGTGCAATCTGCTCGATCTGCGCTTCGGCCTCGTCGCAGGTCGGGGCCAGACGGCCGTCGGCCGCCGGCTCCGTTCGCATCGGGAAGCCGTCGACGTCGTACCAGATCTCGCCTTGCTGCGGGACGCTGACGGCGACTGCACCGCCGCCGACCCTGCGGGCTCGGATGATGGTCGCCGACGCCGGGCTGCCCGGGGTGCTCCGGGCGCGGGCGACCCGGCCTGGACGACGAAGCCCATCTGGCCCATCACCTGCACGATCCCCGTCACGATGTAGTTGCGGCGGTCCTCGTTCAGCTGGGTCTCCTGGGCGGCTTGGACAGCGGCTCGATCTGCATACTCCAAGTCCGCCAACATACCCGGTCGGCCGCGGCGAAGTCCCCCGCGTCGATGAGGGACCGCGCTTCCTCATGCGCTGGCCGAGCAGCGCAGCCTGGTCGGCCGCCCAGCGCATCACGACGGGGTCGGCGTGTAGACCGGCGACCCGGTCCGACACGTCGGCCAGAGCGGTCAGGCTGCGGTCGCGTGCCTCGGCCCAGCGGTCGAAAACAGTCTGAGCGTCTTGCAGGTGCCGTTCGAGGCGATTACGAGCCTGTTCGCAAAAGTGCCGAGCTTTGGCCGGCCCTCCTGTACGGACAGCGCCCTCGGCCTCGTCCAGGAAGTCCCTCGAGTTCGGGAATGACCGTGGGTCGAATTGTTTGGCGACCGAACGGTCCAGGGCGGCGACGCGTCGGCGCAATTCCTCGAGGGCCGTTACCTCGGCTTTGCCCGCGGCGAACGCGGCAGCCTGACCGCGCGCGACCGCTTGACCCATCCGGTCCCGCGCCGCGCGAAGTAACCTCTGAGTGCGCTTACCTCGGCAAGGTCCGTCGCGGAATCCAGGCCGCACGCATCTCCGCGAGTTCGTGCTCGAGGGCTTGCAGGTCGGTTGCGGCGTAACGTCCAGCACCGGACGCGGTCTGTGTCACCGCCTGCTGCCGCAGCGCGTCCAGCTCACCGCCGACCTCTGCGCGGGCCTGGTCGAGCCGCTCGGCACGGAATCGCTGTTCCTCGGCAACCCGCCGGGCACGCTCGACCGCGGCTGCTGCGCGCACTTGCGGCAAGCCGCGCTCCTGGGCGGCGCGGAGGCGCGCAAGTGAATACTTAGGTGAACCACTCATGCTCTGTCCTCCGTTCGACTTGAAGTCGATCCCGAGCTGTTCCAGAGCCGGGGAACGGCCGCGGAAATCCGACGGGCGGGATGCCCATCCAGCGCAGCGAGCCGTCAGTGCCCAGCTCGAACTCGATCCACATCCCTCTCCCATCGAGTCTCGCCCGCCAAGTCCCGGTGACGGGCCGTCAGGAACTGCACCCGCTGGTTGTCCGATCCCCGCCAGCGGAGGTCGGTGTGACGCTCGCGGACGTACAGGCCGTCAATCAGAATGTCGAGCCGGTCGAGGAGTGCCTGCTGGCGTTCGTTCCCGAGCTCCGGAGCTGCTCCAGCGTGTGGCCGGTGTAACTCAGCACCGAAAGGTCCGGGTGTCGCGGAGCCGGTCAATCAACTGCACAGGGCTCGGTGGGCTGACTCATCGGCTCGCCGCCCGAAAGGGTGAGGCCGTCGATGTCGGGTAGGGCGAGCAATTCCTCGGCCAGTGCGTCCACGTCTGCGGTTTCACCCCCGTCGAAGGGTAACGTTTCCGGCGGCCACACACAGCCTGGGCAGCGGAAAGGGCAGCCCTGCACCCACAGCACCGCACGGCGGCCCGGCCCGAGCACCGTGCACCCGTGACTCGGCCTGTGCGAGTCGGAGGGTCGTCTCGCTCTCGGTCCAGGGGTCGGTTCGGGTCATCGGAAGACCTCCAGGTTCGCCCGAGCCTTGTCCCTCGCGGCGGCCCTGAGGAGATACTCGGGCGCGACGACCTTGAGTTCCTGCTCGGTCCGTGCGACGAGTCGCGCAACTGTTCGGCTCCCCGTTCCAACTGGTCCAATAGGACGCTCTGTTCCCGCTCGAACTTCGCGACGATGGCCCTGACATCGGCGACCGGGACCCCACTCTTTGGATCGAACCGGAACGCCGCCTCGCGTTCTCGCTTCCAGTCCATCAGGTTCTTGGTCAACATCTCGCCGAACCCCTTGACGTCCCGGATCGCCTCGTCCTTCAGGTCGTAAGCCGTTTCCAGGCCGTAAGAGGCTAGCACCTGCTTTCACTCACGCCGATCTTGGGGATGTCAAAGTCGACGAGGAACTGGGTCTTCAGGAACTGGTAAGGCACCTCCTTGTTCTGCTCGAGCTGTCTCTGCTCCGACGTGAAGCGGGAACCGAGCCGCTTGCACTCACGTCGCGCTGTTTCCAGCTCTTGGCGGGTCGCCCACGCCTCGTAACGGTAGGCGGAGGTGATGGCCTCCCACTGCTGGTCGACCGTGTCGAAGTCCACGCCGGCTTGGTTTAGAACTTGTTGGCGGGAGCGGCATTCGCGCTCGCGCAGGGAGTTCGCCCGGTGGCACGACCACCATTGCAGGAAGACCACGAGCAACGCCCCGCCGATGGTAAAGAGTGCACTGTACAGAAACGAACAGAGGCCGAGAAACAGTCCGACCAGGATGTTGAGCCGAGGAGACGACCGTAGAACTTGTGGAATGACACTTCCTCCGGTTCCGGGGACACCCTCGGCTCGATGACGGGAGGATGAAAGGGCGGTAGCGATACGCCTTTAATGCGGCTACATATCGAATCCAAGCGTAACGGGCTGCTCCACCTCGATCGGGCTTCTCCGGCGTGATCGTGGCTTGGACTTCGGCGCCGACCACGACCGCCATTTCGTCGGCGATTCGCGCAAACCTGACACATCATCTTGAGGACGCCCTCCCGATCGGCGCCGATTCTCACTCGGATGCTTGCCGCCATCGGCACTGTCAGGCTTTGAATTCGTAGTGACCTTTCGCGTCTGTCCTAATTGCGCGATCCATTTGTCGTTGCGATTCATCAACCGAAAAAAACGGTCGCGCCGGCGACTGGCCGACCGTCCTGGTCGGTGGCGGTTCCGGTCACGGTCAGCGAACACGTACCTGTGGGCCGGGCCCTCGGCGTCGGCTGCTCTTTCGGCGGTGGGTCTCCCAAAGGGTTGGTGTTGCCAAGGGCAATCGAACTGAACAAGAGTCCGAGCCCGGCCGACCTGCATCAGCTTCGTCGATCGTGACAGCCCTCCTCGCACGCTTCTGCGAAGCGTCGCTAACCGGCATAAACCGTCCGCCCGCCGTCGACCGGCAGGCACGTCCCCGTCACGAAATCGTTGTCGATGAACGCCAGCACCGCCTGGGCGACGTTCTTCGGGCTGCCCTCGCGCTTCACCAGCGTCGCGGCGATCGCCTCGCGCTTTTCCTCCTCCGGCATCTCCGGCGGCAACAGCACCGGGCCGGGCATGACGCAGTTGACCCGCACCTTCGGATTGCGCGTGCCCAGCTCGACGGCGAACATCCGCGTCAGCGTCGGGATCGCGCCCTTCGACGGGAAGTAGGCGGCGTAGTGCAGGTACGGCCGTTCGATCGCCCAGTCGCCGATGGTGACGATGTTGCCGCCTTCGGGCTGCTTGACCATCGCCAGGCCGGCGTGCTGGCAGCAGAGGAACGTGCCGAGCGTGTTGGCGTCGAACTGGGCCCGCACGTCGGCGGCCGTCACCTGCTCCAGCGACTTGCGTTGCATAGACGGCGGCGGCGGTCACGAGCACGTCGAGCCGGCCGAAGTGATCGAGCGTCTGGGCGACGAGGCTCTTGACGGCCGATTCGTCGGTCAGGTCGGCCGGCAGGGCGATCGCCTCGACGCCGCGGGCGGTGAGGTCGGCGACGGCGGCGGCGGCCGCGGCGGCGGAGGTGCGGTAGTTGAGTACCAGCCGCGTAGCCGCGAGCGGCCAGGGCGTCGGCGATGTGCCAGCCGACCCGGCGCGGGCCGCTGCCGGTGACCAGGGCGACGGGACGATGGCATACTCGCTCAAGCCTGAGGCAAATGACGGCGGAGATCGAGCCGGCAATTCTACTATGCGTTACGGCGATCGCTCAGCCGCGAGCGGTTCCCGTGGTACGATATTCCGAACAGTTCCATCGCGAGGACCCGGATGACCGCCGAGCACGAGCGGCTGGAGCGCGACCGCCTGGGGCAGGAACCCTGGCGGCGGTGGGGGCCGTACCTCAGCGAGCGGCAGTGGGGCACCGTCCGCGAGGACTACAGCGCCGACGGCGACGCCTGGGACTACCTCCCGCACGACCATGCCCGCAGCCGGGCCTACCGCTGGGGCGAGGACGGCATCGCCGGCGTCTGCGACGACCAGCAGCGGCTCTGCCTCGCGCTCGCCCTCTGGAACGGCCGCGACCCGATCCTCAAGGAGCGCCTCTTCGGCCTGACCAACGGCGAGGGCAACCACGGCGAGGACGTCAAGGAGCTCTACTACTACCTCGACGCCACGCCGACGCACTCCTACCTGAAGATGCTCTACAAGTATCCGCAGCGGCCGTTCCCCTACGCGGCAGCTGGTCGAGGAGAACGCGCCGCGGAACCGCGAGCAGCCGGAGTTCGAGCTGCTCGACACCGGCATCTTCGACGACGACCGCTACTTCGACGTCTTCGTCGAATACGCCAAGGCCGGGCCGGACGACATCCTGATGCGGGTCACGGTCCACAACCGCGGGCCGGAGGCGGCCGAGCTGCACCTGCTGCCGCAGCTCTGGTTCCGCAACACCTGGTCGTGGAAGGCCGGACGCGCCGAAGCCGTCGCTGCGACTGGACGGCGCCGGGCCGCGTTGCGGTCGAGCATCCGGACGCTGGGCGATTACACGCTGTACGGCGACGGCGACGCCGACGCTGCTCTTCTGCGACAACGAGACGAATGCGCCGGCGGCTGTTCGGCATCCGAAGCGACGCGGGCTATTTCAAGGACGCGCTTCCACGACTACGTCGTCCACGGCGACCGCGCCGCGGTGCAACCCGGAGCGAACGGGCACCAAGGCGGCGGCGCATTACCGCTCGAACGATCCGCCGCGCGGCGGCTCGGCGACGCGTGCGGCTGCGGCTGAGCCGACGTCGCAGGCCGCGAGCGGCCTTCGCCGACTTCGACGACATCTTCGCCGCGCCGCAGCGCGAGGCCGACGAGTTCTACGCCGAGCTGCAGGCGCGACATCGCCGACGCCGACGCGCGGCTCGTGCAGCGGCAGGCGTTCGCCGGCATGATCTGGAGCAAGCAGTTCTACCACTACGACGTGCCCGAGTGGCTCGACGGCGATCCGGCCCAGCCGCCGCCGCCGGCCGAGCGCCGGCACGGCCGCAACGCCGACTGGCGGCACCTCGAACAACGCCGACGTCATCTCGATGCCGGACAAGTGGGAGTACCCCTGGTTCGCCGCCTGGGACCTCGCCTTCCACTGCATCCCGCTCGCGCTGATCGACCCGGAGTTCGCCAAGGAGCAGCTCGTGCTGCTGACGCGCGAGTGGTACATGCACCCCAACGGCCAGCTGCCGGCCTACGAGTGGGCCTTCGGCGACGTCAACCCGCCGGTCCATGCCTGGGCGGCCTGGCGCGTCTTCCAGATCGACCGCAAGCAGCGCGGCGGCGACGGCGACCTCGCGTTCCTCGAGCGCGTCTTCCACAAGCTGCTGCTCAACTTCACCTGGTGGGTCAACCGCAAGGACGCCGAGGGGCGCAACATCTTCCAGGGCGGCTTCCTCGGCCTGGACAACATCGGCGTCTTCGACCGCAGCGCAGCCGCTGCCGACCGGCGGCTTCATCGACCAGGCCGACGGCACCACCTGGATGGCGATGTACTGCCTGAACCTGATGCGCATCGCCCTGGAGCTGGCGCTGCACAACCCGGTCTACGAGGACATCGCCACCAAGTTCTTCGAGCACTTCCTGCAGCATCGCCGAGGCGATGACCAACATCGGCGGCGACGGCGACGCGGCGTCGGCCTGTGGGACGAGGAGGACGAGTTCTACTACGACGAGCTGAACCTGCCCGACGGCCGGATGGTCAAGCTCAAGGTGCGGTCGATGGTCGGGCTGATCCCGCTGTTCGCCGTCGAGACGCTGGAGCCGGAGATGCTCGAGCAGGCTGCCGGAGTTCAACGCAGCGGCTGGAGTGGTTCCTCGAACACCGGCCGGACCTGGCCGAGCTGGTGTCGCGCTGGGACGAGCCGGGCCGCGGCGAGCGGCGGCTGCTGTCGCTGCTGCGCGGCCACCGCATGAAGCGCCTGCTGCGGCGGATGCTCGACGAGACCGAGTTCCTCTCCGACTACGGCGTGCGCGCGCTGTCGCGGCATCACCGCGACGCAGCCGTACGTCTTCACGTGCCGGCGGCAGACGCTGACGGTCGGCTATCGAGCCGGCCGAGTCGGACTCGGGCCTGTTCGGCGGCAACTCGAACTGGCGCGGGCCCGATCTGGATGCCGGTCAACTACCTGATCATCGAGTCGCTGCAGAAGTTCCACCACTACTACGGCGACGACTTCAAGGTCGAGTGCCCGACCGGCTCCGGGCAAATGCGTCACGATCGAGGAGGTCGCGGAGGAGCTGATCGCGCCGGCTGACGCGGCTCTTCCTGCGGGACGAGCACGGCCGGCGGCCGGTCTTCGGCGACTACGCGAAGCTGCAGACCGACCCGCACTTCCGCGATTACGTGCTCTTCCACGAATACTTCCACGGCGACACCGGCCGCGGCTGCGGGGCGACGCACCAGACCGGCTGGACGGGCCTGGTCGCCAAGCTGCTCCGCCCGCGGCGGCGGGAACGCGCACTGCCCGGAAGGGACCTTCCAGCCGGGCGTGCGGTGGAAACGAAGTCATGACGCGACGCGTTCGCATCACCGTCCGTGGCACCGTGCAGGGCGTCGGCTTTCGCATGTACACGATGCGCGAAGCCGAACGGCTCGGACTCGGTGGCTACGTCCGCAATTTACCGGACGGGTCCGTCGAAATCGTGGCGGAGGGCGAAGCGGGTGCCGTCGATCGCCTGATCGCCTGGGCGAAGCACGGGCCGGCGGCGGCGGTGGTCGAGGGCGTCAATGTCGTGGACGGCGAGCCGACTGGCGAGTATGGGAGCTTCAGTGTCCTGTCTTGACCGGCCGGCAGTACAATAATGGCGAACCCCGAGGGTCGAAGAATGGATTGGCCGTACAAGTTTCCTCATCCGGCGGACGTGATCGCCGAAGAGGCGGAGCGATTTCGCCGATTGCCGCCGGATCGCCGCGTGGAAGAGATCGTGGAGTTGGCGGACCTCGCGAATCAAATGCTCGCGGCCAACCCGCGCCGCGACGCCGTTGTAAGGTTAATTGAGGCGGACGAACAAGCGTGGCGTGAAGCCCAACGGCGGCTCTTCCGAGACTATGGCTACTGACGACGTTGCTTTTGGTCCGCAGCTTATCAATGCCCTCTTGGCCGCTAACCAGGGCGGCCTCAATCTCGATTGGATCGAGAAAGAATGGCTAGCCATCTACCCGATGGACGACCCTCGATGGCAAAACTTCCGCGCGGCAGTCGCGGAGTACTACGATCGCTGAGCCGACGAGGGCAGACCGACGGTGATCGGGGCCTTTCATGCCAATTGCGGCCGGATGATCCCTGGCCCGCCATTCGCGCCGGCCATCGCATTCATGACTCGGGTCATTCCGGATTCCGCCGTCTGCACGTCCCAGAATTTGCCGCACGTGGGGCAGTAGTACGTCTCGGTTTCGATAATGCTCTTCGCCCCGTCCGCACCTTCGCATTCGATGCTCGTAGCCACCCAGCGCGTATCATGACTGCACTCGGGACAGATTCGTTTGCGATGCATGGTCCGCCTCCCACTTGAAAGGGACCGGGAATTAAGCCCAGACCAAAAATCGCAAGAGTCGTGCCGGTATGGGACGGAATCGGAATTTAGGCCTGAGCGACGGCCGCCGGCGGCGTCGGCCCGGCCGTGTGTGGCGGCTTGGTCGCCTTGTACCACCAAAAGATTGCGACGGCTGCGATGAATAGCAGCACGACGGCCACCCAGATCGGATGCGGCCGCCACGGGGCGGGGCCGACGGCGACGAACTTATTGCCGCACTCTGGACAAATGACTTTGTGCCCGAGCTGTTTGGGCCGCACGTGGGGCGTAGTCAAACAGGCCGGGCAGAAAGCCTTCGGCATGGCAGTGGTCTCTTGGCCGGCCCCGAGGGACTTGCAGAGTCTACCGCGACCCAAAAGCGACCGCAAGCCCCCAAGCGTAATGTCGGCAATTCTGGGGATCGGGCACCCGATCGAGATGTACTTTGGCCTCAACCGCCGCCGGGCGTCTTAACGCGGAATTCGCGGCCGGCGAACCACCACGCCGTCAGTAACGTCACCACCAAACCGAACAGGCCGATCGTCAGGACGCACCGCTCGGCCGATGGAATCGACGCCAAATCCATGCCCCACGCTTGCTTCCAACGCAACAACCAATCGCCGTTCGGATCGAGCCACCGCAAACATAGCGAGCGAACGTAATAGACGACGGTCAGCTTCCGGCCGACGAAATCGAGGTTGGCCAAGAACCCTTCTATCGACGCGATGTAGACCACACCGGCCACCAGCGACCGCCGAGCGATCAGTCCCAGCGCCGAACAAGGCGCAGTAGCCGACCTGGCCGACCGCCATCGTCGCGGCCGTCCAGAGCACCCGCTTCGGGAAGATCGTACCCAAAAAATCTGAAGTGCCCCAGTAGATCGCACAGGTAAAGCGCGGCCGTGGCCACGGCGACGATCACGACCGTCACGCACAACGTCGCCAGCCAGCGGACGGCATAAACCGCCCAGCGGGGCACGGCCCGCAGCAGGAGATAGGTCAGCGTCTGCTCCTCGATCTCGTCGCGGATGATGCCGGAGGCAAAGAGCAGGGCAGTGAGCGGTGCCAGCCCGTACGGCAGCAGGCTCAGGATCAAATAGAATTCGAGTTCGTCCGGCGGGGCGGGCCGGGCGAGCGAACGAAGAAGGATCGCCAGCCCGCACGGCACGGCAAAGAGCAGGCCGAGCACCAACAACCGCCGGCCATGCGTGTGCTGGCGGACCGTCAGCCAGAAGAGCGCGACGGCGGCCGAGAGCTCGGCCCGGAACGATCGGCGAATGACCGGAACTTCGATGACCGCCGGCGTCATGGGCTCACCAGGTACTTGAACACCGCTTCCAAATTGTCGTCCTCCGAGAACACCTCGCGGAGGGCCAATCCGTCCTCGACCGCCAGGCCCGGCAGGCGGGAGTAGAACATGTCCGGCTGGTGCGTCTCGACCCGCAGCCCGCTTTCGCGGTCCAGGAACTCGATGCCGACCACGTCCTCACACACGGCCAGCCGGGCGGCCAGTGCCCGCGGCCGCTCGCCGATCAGGACGATCCGGTGCGGGTGCTTGTCGATCAGGTCCCGGATGTCGGCGACATTGCCTTCGGCAACCAATCGACCCCGGTGCAGCAGCACAATCCGCGACGTCAGCGCCTGCACCTCGTGCAGCACGTGACTGGAGACGAGCACGCTGCAGCCATTGGCGGCGAGATCACGGATGACGTCGATCATGTCCCGCCGGGCGACGGGGTCAGTGCCGGTGAGTGGTTCGTCGAGGAACAGCACCCGCGGCTTGTGGACGAACGACTGGGCGAGCTTGGTCCGCTGCCTCATGCCCTTGGAGTAGCCACGGATCGCCCGGTTCATGTGCTCGGTCATACCGACGCGGGCCATCGCATCCACCGCCGCCGCGGCTGCTGCTTTGCGGCCCAGCCCGGAGAGCTCGGCACAGGTGCGGACGAAATCGCGGCCGGTCATCCATTCGTAGAAGGCGTCCTGTTCGGGGCAGAGGCCGATGACGACGTTCAGGGCCGGGTTGTCCCAGACTTGCTGGCCCAGGACGCGGACGATCCCCTGACTCGGTTTGAGTTGACCGGTGGCCAGTTGCAGCAGCGTCGACTTGCCGGCCCCGTTCGGCCCGAGCAGCCCGGTGACGCCTGCCGGGATGCGGAGCGTCATCTTGTTGAGGCCGATGACGTTTCCGTACCACTTCGAGGCGGCGTCAAATTCGATGATGGGGGTATCCAAGGTCACCTAACCCCCCGGCCTCCTTCCCGCTTCGGGAAGGGGGAGGGAATGCAAGAGTTTTCCCCTCTCCCGGCTTTGCGGGAGAGGGGTTAGGGGTGAGGGTCTTCGGCTGTTTCTCTGGAACGGCCGAACAGCCCTCTCACCCCCGGCCCCTCTCCCGCAAAGCCGGGAGAGGGGGAGATCTTTAAAGTCGCCACTCCGCCTTCTTACTTCAACCGATCCAACGACTTCACCCGCGTCGTCAGTACAACCACCGACAACAGCCATAGCCCGCCGAGCACGCCGGCCGACCACGTCCACGGGAACTGCTGCACCACCATGTCCGCCAACCGCCGTTCGTCGGCCGCTCCGGTCACTTCCCGCGGAAGCCGGCCGCCGGCGTGCATTGCGGCCAACGGCCCGAACGCGGCACGCGGCCGTTCGATCGCCCTGCCGATCGTCACCCAGGCGGCGTCGGTACCGAGCAGGGCGTCGCCGATCCGGTCCAGGTTCGCCGAATAGGAACAGACCGGCCGCCAGTCGGTGCGGCTTTCGGCCCGGCGGTCGAGTTCCAACTGGGCATTGCTGCGATCGCGGTTCGCGGTCCAGTTGTCAAACCACCGATCGACCGCCCGCTCTTCTGCCGGGCTAAACGGCTGCGGGTGGGCGGCTTCATCCCGCCGGGGGACGAGCTTGCCGGCGCCCTTCGCTCCGGGCTTCGGCGGATCGTAACGCACGTCCGGCCAGCCGTTGGGCATCATCCGGACTCCCGCCGGCGGCGGATGCTCCTCGGCCCACTTGACCATGCCCTCCCGGACGACGTGCTGCTGCTGACCGTGAATGTGCAGCCCCACCAACATGCCGGCGAGCATGCTCGACAATAACACGAACCCGGCCCACGCCAGGCCGACATAAACCGACCGCCGCGAAAGCGACGACAAGGCCAGCATCAGCGTGCCGGCCGAGACGGTGATGATCAGACCATAGAGCATACTGCCCCAGAGCAGCCGATAGGTATCGCGGATGACGCCGACGTCGAGGCTAAAGCCGATACCGACGATATAGGCCACGGCCGCCGGGGCCACCTGCGTCGCCAGCAGGAAAAACGCGATCACGCCGAGCTTGCCGACGAAGTAATCGATCCGCCGCACCGGCCGCGAGAGGTAGAGCGGCAGCGCGTTGAACCGCAAGTCGCGGCTCACCAGGTTCGGGCCGACGATGAGAACCAGGAACAGCGCGATCGTTAGCTCGGCCTTGAAAAACCAGGAATAGGCGATCGTCCAGACCGCCGAGCGGAAGTCGTGCGGGCTGCCGATCATCTCCGGCGGCAGCATGTTCTTCAAGAAGCTCACGACCGATTCGGACTGCTGCTCGAGTAAGCCCCACACGGCCAGGAACGTGACCAGCACGAGCGCCGGGATCCAGGCCGCGAACAGGAACCAGCGGACGAGCCGGGTTTTGAGCGTGGCCCGGACGCCGTGGCGGGCAACGGCCAGCCACCGCCAGGCGTGGCCGGACAGCGGGCCGGTCCAGTGCTGGTATCCCTGGTCGAAAATCGGCATCGGGTCACACCTTCTCGCCGACGGCCTTGAGGAACACTTCTTCCAGCGTGCTCCGCTGCGGGCGGAGCGACCGAATCTGTTCGCCGAGGTCGGCCGCGATTTTCCACAATACAGTCGGCGGCTCGCCGTCGCGGAGCCGGACAAGCAGCCCGTCACCGTTAGGCTCGGCGTCGCCGCCAGCGGCCCGCAGCCGTTCGACGAACCGCTCCGGCTGGCCCTTGAGCCGGACCTCGAACGAGCCGGGGTGGGCCTCCTTCATCTTCTTGATGTCGCCCTGAGCCAGGAGCGTCCCCCGGCCGAGGACCAGCACCTGATCGCAGACCGCCTCCACGTCCGGCAATAGGTGGCTGGAGAAAAGCAGGCTCATGCCCTTTTCGTGGGCGAGGTCGCGGGCCAGGTCGATCATCTCTTGCCGCCCGGCCGGGTCCATGCCGTTGGTCGGTTCGTCGAGGATCAGCAACTTCGGGTCGTGGACGATCGCCGCGGCTAGCTTGAGCCGCTGCTTCATGCCGGTGGAGTAGGACTCGACTTGCCGATAGCGGGCTTCGTCGAGGCCGACGTAATTGAGGACTTCGTGGGCCCGCTGCATGGCGTCGGCCCTATTCATCCCGCACAGCTCGCCGGCATAAGCGACGAATTCGACGCCGGCCACGGCCGGGAACAGGCATTCGTCCTCAGGTACAAAACCGACGGCCTGGCGGACGTCCAGCCGGCGGGTGCGGATGTCCATGCCGAGCACTTCGCCGCCGCCGCTATCGAGGTCGATCAGGCCAAGCAGGGTGCGGATGAGCGTGGTCTTGCCGGCCCCGTTTGGTCCGAGCAGGCCGACCGCCCCCGGGGCCGCCTCGACGCTGAGGTGTCGCAGGGCCGTGATCGGGCCGTAGGTCTTGGTGACGTTGCTCAGACGAAACAACATCCCGCTCCCTCAATCGGTCGGGTTGACATACAAGCTGTTCGCCGGATCGGCCGGAAAATTGCGGGAAATGCCAGAGGCCGACCGCGAGAGATTTGGAGCAGATAAATCTGTCGCCGTTCCGGCCCGACTCCTAGCTGCCGAGGTCCCGATAGTAATACGTCGTGCTGCAATACCCGCCCCGCGGGAAGAGCGCGTAGCCCGGAATGTCGCCGAGTTTGACCCAGCCGAGCCGCTCGTAGAGCCGGGCCGCGTCGCCGCCGGTGACGGCGTCGAGGACCAGCAAAGTGCGGCCGAGCTCGCGGGCAGTGTCTTCGGCCGCCCGCATGAGTGCCACCCCGAGGCCACGACGCCGGGCCCGGCGGTGGACGAGCATTTTCGCCACGTCGGCCCGGTGCGGCTGGTTTTCAGGCAGATCGAGGATCAGTTGCACCGTGCCGCAGATGCCGTCGCCGTCCTCCGCGGTCAAAAGGACTGTTTTTTCCGTGGCGACCGCATCGGCGACGCGACGCCAGAAGGCGGTTGCCCGTTCACGGGTCAGCGGGTGCATGAAGCTCACCGACGCGCCGCCTTCCACGCAGTCGATGAGCAAATCGGCGAGGGCGGTGATGTGGTTGTCGTCGAGGACGTGCAATCGGCGGACCGCGGGTGGATTCATTCAGAGCCCCCGTCAATCGCTCTCCCAAGTCCTTTTCCGACGAGCCTGAAGCGCCGGCGAAGGAACGAGATTCCTTCGCTGGCGCTTCAGGCTTGTCGGGGAATTGCTACGGGCATGTGTCGCCCGGATCACTTCTGGAAATCCCCCGCCCGGATGACGACCAGCTTTTTCGGGTCGACGTGCTTGCGGAATGCCTCCGTGACTCTCGCGGGCGTCAGACTCGAGGATCGCCTTCTCCAACTCTGCCTCCCGGCGAAAACGTCCGGCCGATGTTCAGATTGGAAACGATCTGGCCGGCGATGGCGGCGTCTCCCGTGCGGCCGACCTTCTGGGACTCGACGAACGCCTGCTTGGCGTCGGCCAATTCCTTGCCAGTCGGGCCGTCCTTGAGGAAGCGGTCCAGTTCCTCGCGGACCGCGGCCGTTACCTTGTCGATGTTCGCCGGGTTGGTGCTGACGGTCACCGTGAAGCGTGGCGACCGGGTCGCGGGCCGAGGCGGCGAACGACGACGTGGCCCCGTAGGACAGGCCCTCCTTCTGGCGGATGCGGTCGCCGAGCCGCGACGACAGCGTGCTGCCGCCGAAGATGAAGTTGCCGATCCGCAGCGCCGGGTAATCCGGGTCGGTCTCCTCAGACCGGGAACGACAGCGCCGGCCAGGTACTCGGCGTTCGCCTTGTCCGGCGTGACGATGTCTTCCGTTGAGCCGGTCAGGTTTTCGGCCGGCCCGGCGCGTCGATCCGCTTGTACGGCACCTTCGACTCCCAGCCGGCGAGGATCTCCTTGACCAGCCGCACGGTCGTCTCCGGGTCGAAATCGCCGACGACGCCGAGTTCGCCGTGCGAGCCGCCGACCTGCGTCTGGTAGAGCGTCTTCACCTGCGTCGAGCGTGACCGCTCCGGCCCGTTCGATCGTGCCTTCGAGCGTCGGCACGTGCCGGACGTCCTCGGCCGAGTAGGGCGACAGCGCGCGGCTCAGCCTGTTGCGGGCGAGCATCGCCGGCTCGGTCCGGCCGGCCGACGAGCATCGAGACCATGCGGCGCTTCGTCGTCTCGAACTCCTCGGCCGGGAAGGCCGGCTCGCGGAGGATCTCGCCGAGCAGCTTGAGGGCCTGCGGCAGCGTCGTCGCGCTTGGCCTCGACGGAGAACGTCAGTTGGCCCGAGGCCGCCGCCGCCGCCACCGCCGCCGCCGCGGCGACCGCCGCCGCCGCCGCCCGCCGCCCCGCGGCATGATGCGGATGCCGAGCGCATCGAGTTCCTCGCGCAGCGCCTGGCGGTCGTGCTTCTTCGTGCCGGCCATCATCATGCCCGGCAGCATGCCGGCCGCCGTCGTCTGGCCCTTGAGCGACTCCTCGTTGCCGTAGTGCAGCGTCAGCACCAGCGACACCGTCTCGCCGCGGTTCTTCTTGGGCAGCAGCCCGGCCTTGATGCCGCCCATCGTCGACGATCTTGAGTCCGGGCGTCGAGGTTCTCCGGCGTCGGGTCGAACGCCTCGCCGGCCGCCGCCGACCGTGCCGCCCTTGTAGTCCTTGACGAGCGCCTCGATCGACGGCGACGGCCGGCGATCGCCAGCCGCTGCGGTTCCTTCGACCGGGATGTACAGGCCGACGGTGCGGTTGTGCTTCTGGAAGTAGGTCTTGGCGACGCGGTTGACGTCGTCGGCGGTCACGGCCGGCGATGCGGTCGCGCTGGAGGAACAGCAGCCGCCAGTCGCCCAGCGCCGACGCCGAGCTGAGCGCCTGGGCCATCGCCTGTGCTGTTGGACTGCAGCATCTCGGCGCGTCCGCTTGCTGCGGACCTTGGCCTTGTTCGACCTCGTCCGTCGGTGAACGGCACCGTGCGCCAGCGTTCTCGAGCGTCTGCAGCAGGGTGTCGCGGACGGCGTCGAGCTTGTCCGGCTCGGCCTGGGCCGATGGCGATGAACAGGCCGGGGTCGTGGTCGTTGCCGGCGTCGGCGCTGGCGCTGGTCGCCTTCTTCGACTCGACGAGCGCCTTGTACAGCCGGCCGTTGGGCGACTGCGAGATGATGCCGCCCAGCAGGCTCAGCGGCGCCCAGTCGGGGTGCGGCGGCCGACGGGATGTGGTAGGCGACGCCGACCGAGCCGACCGTGCCGACGCGGCGCAGCGTCACCGTGCGCTCGCCGTCCTGCGGCGGCTCCTCGGTGTAGGTCTGCGTCGAGCTTGCGCGCTCGGCTTCGGGATCGAGCCGAGGTACTTCTCGACCAGGGCGAGCGCCTTCGCCTCGTCGAACTTGCCGGCGACGATCAGGACGACGTTATCGGGCTGGTAGTACTTCTTGTAGAAGGCCTGCAGGTTCTCGATCGGCACGCGCTCGATGTCGGTGCGGTTGCCGATGGTCGATTTGCCGTAGTTGTGCCACTCGTAGGCGGCGGCGTGGATGCGCTCGCTGAGGATGCGCTGCGGGGTTGTTCTCGCCGCGCTCGAACTCGTTGCGGACGACGGTCATTTCCGAGATCGAGGTCCTCGCGCTTGACGAAGCTGTTGACGAGCCGGTCGGCTTCGAGGTCGGATGCCGAACTCGAGGTTCTCGTCGGTGGCCGGCATGGTCTCGAAGTAGTTGGTGCGGTCGACGTTGGTGGTGCCGTTGAAGCTGGCGCCGTGGTCGCGGAGGGCCTTGGGCACGTTGCGGGTGCGTCGGCGTGCCCTTGAAGACCATGTGCTCGAGCAGGTGGGCCATGCCGGTCTCGCCGTAGCCCTCGTGCCGGCGAGCCGACGAGGACGGTCATGTTGACGGTGATGGTCGGCCGGGACGCCTCGGGAAAGAGCAGCACGCGGGCCCCGTTGGCGAGCCGGTATTCGGTGACGCCTTCGATCGAGACGACCTTGGCCGGCGGCTCCGCGAGCGCGGAGAAGCCGACGAATAGAACTGATCCGATTGCCAGCAACTGGCGCATGTGCCACCTTTGGAAATAATGTCCGGACCCCAGACGTAATGGTACGGAAAACCGGGCGTTTGCTATACTAACAGTCCGCCGAATGCGGCCGAGCCCGGGCCGACAACTATCATGAAGACCGTCCGTACAATCCGAAACTGCCTACCGGCCTTCCGGTTGGTCTGTCCGAAGCGGTGGGAGGAACTGGCGGCGGGCAACGATCCGGCCATGCGCTACTGTCACCAGTGCGACCGACAGGTCTACTTCTGCGCGACCGATGAAGAAACGATTGCCCACGCGAAGGCCGGACATTGCATCGCTCGACAGGAACCCACCGAGTCCGAGCGACGCCGAATAATCGTCGGGCAGCCTTCGACTCCGCCGTCGGATACTCAGGAACCAACTGAGGCGGAGCAACTGATCCGGCGTGAACGTGGAATCGACGACTCAATCAGGCAAGCTGACTCGGCATCCCGTGCATGCCCACAATGCGGATATCCGACTTCCGACTGGCGAATCAATTGCCGGGTATGCGGGTTCGGTATAGGCCGAGCCACCGGTGAATCAAGATAGTCCTACGTCCCCACCGTCGATTTGGAATTTCGCTTTGCCTGCACGCTCCATTCTCACCTGCTCGTTCGCCGCCGTCGTGGTGCTCGCTGCCGCGCTCGTGGCGGCCGATCGTCCCGCCGGCGAATGGGCGCTAACCCCGCTGAAGCGGCCGACGGTGCCGGCAGTCCCAGCGGAAGATCGCACCTGGGTCCGCAACCCCGTCGATGCGTTCGTCCTCGACAAGTTGCTTGCCAACGGTCTGTCGCCGAGCCCGCAGGCCGATCGGCGAACCCTCATCCGCCGGCTGACCGTCGATCTGACCGGCCTGCTACCGACGCCGGAGGACATCGCCGCCTTCGAGAACGACCCGTCGCCGAACGCTTACGAGAACCTGGTCGATCGCCTGCTGTCGAGCCCCCGCTACGGCGAACGCTGGGCCCGGCACTGGCTGGACGTGGTTCATTACGCCGAGTCGCACGGCAACGACGAGGACGGCCCGCGGCCCAACGCCTGGCCGTACCGCGATTACCTGATCCGCTCATTCAACGAGGACAAGTCCTACGCCCGATTCGTCCGCGAGCAGATCGCCGGCGACGTGCTGTACCCCGACGACCCGGCGGCGATCGTGGCGACTCGGCTTCCTGGCCGCCGGCCCGTGGGACCAGAGCGGCCGCTGCCGGCATCCGCGAGGACTCGCCGGACCGGATCGTCGCCTACTACCTCGACCGCGACGACATGGTCACGACCACCTTCTCGACCTTCGCTCGGCCTGACCGTCGGCTGCGCCCGCTGCCACGATCACAAGTTCGACCCGATCACGCAGGAGGACTATTACGCCCTACAAGCCATCATCCTTCGACGCCACACGGCGCCAGAACGCCACGTCGCGGCGGCCCAGCGTCTGCGCGTTTTCCCAGTCATAGAACGGCGCGTATTCGTCCCACCCCTGCCAGCCTTCACGTTTCACTGGCGCGTATTATAGGGGCCATGAGCGACCTGGCGCGCTGGCGCGACGAGTTCCCCATCCTGTCGCGGTCGGTCTACATGATCAGCAACTCGCTCGGCGCGATGCCGCGCCAGGCGGCGCAGCACCTCGCCGAGTACGCCGAGACCTGGGCCACGCGCGGCGTGCGCGGCTGGGAAGAACGCTGGTGGGAGATGCCGACGGAAGTCGGCAACAAGATCGCGCGCGATGATCGGCGCGCCGGCGAATACGGTCAGCATGCACGAGAACGTGACCACGGCGCACCTCGTGGCGCTGTCGTGCCTGCGGCCGTCGGGCCCGCGCACGCGCGATCGTCTGCTCCGCGATGGACTTTCCGTCGATGATCTACCTGTTCCGCGCGCAGCAGGCGGCCGGGTTCGAGCTGCGCGTCGTGCCGGCCGAGGACGACCTCACCGTCAGCACCGAGCGCCTGCTCGACGCCATCGACGAGACGACGGCCGTCGTCGCCTTCTCGCACGTGCTGTTCCGCACGTCGTACATCATGGACGCGGAGGCGATCGCGCGGCGCGCGCACGAGGTCGGCGCGGCGGCGATCCTCGACACGTACCAGTCGGCCGGCATCATCCCCGTCGACGTGACGGCGCTCGGCGTCGATTTCGCGGTCGGCGGGTGCCTGAAGTGGCTGTGCGGCGGTCCCGGCAACGCGTTCCTCTACACGAGGCCGGACCTGCTGGCACGCGCGAAGCCGGCGCTGACCGGATGGCTGGCGCACGAGCACCCGTTCGATTTCGACACCGGCGAGGTCCCCCTGCGCGGCGACGCGATGCACATGATGAACGGCACGCCGTCGATCCCGGCGTACTACGCGGCGCTCGCGGGGCTCGACATCATCGACGCCGTCGGCGTGGATCGCATCCGCGAGGCGTCGAAGCGGATGACGGCGCGCGTGCTGGCGCTCGTGGATCAGTACGGCTTCACGTCGGCGGCCTCACGCGATCCCAACCGCCTCGCCGGCACCGTCGCGGTCAACGTGCCCGACGCGCCGCTCGTGTCCCGCACGCTCAAGGCGCGCGACTTCGTCGTCGACTACCGGCCGCCCGTGGGCGTCCGCATCTCGCCGCACTTCTACAACACGATCGACGAGATCGATCGGGTGATGGCGGAGATGGCGTCGATCGCGGCCACGAAGAACTACATCAGCGACGGCGGAACGACTCGCGTTACGTAGAGCGGTTCTCGGGGTTCTCCAGCTGACGCGCGATGTAGGTCAGCTTGTCGGGGTTGCGCGCGATCCGGAGGGCCGTAATCCGATCGCCGTCCACGGTCGGCACATACACCGAGTCGACCCGGCCTGCGATACGGATCACGACGGCGGGCTCGCCGTTCACCTCCACGACGTCGAGCGTCACGGACGCCAGGGAGATGCCGGCTGACGGCGCCGTCCGGCGAATCCCCACGAGCAGGCTGACGACGTGCTCGCGCCCGAACAGCGGCCGTCGCGCGGCGGCCACCTTCCCGCCGCCATCGCTCCACAGGCCCACGTCCGCGGCCAGCACCGCCGTCAGCTCCGCTTCGCTCCCGTCGCGAAAGGCGCGGACGAAGCGTTCGACGAGCGGCCGTTTCTCGTCCATCGTGTCGCGAAATCTCGGCTTGCGCTCCGCGACCCTGGCTTTGGCGCGGTGGAACAGCTGCCGGCAATTGGCGCCGGAGGTCTCGAGCATCTGCGCGATCTCGGCGTACTCGTAGTCGAACACTTCGCGCAGGAGAAACACCGCGCGCTCCTCGGGCGACAGCGTTTCGAGCAGGATCATGAACGCGAGCGTCACCGACTCGGCCTGCGCCAGCGATCGCTCCGGGCCGGGAGCGTCGGTCGTGACGACCGGTTCCGGCAGCCACGGCCCAACGTAGTCCTCGCGCGCCGCGCGAGCCGACTTCAGCCGATCCAGGCACAGCCGCGTGACGATCGTCGTCAGATACGCTCGGGCGGAGCGGACGTCGGCCGGCTGCGCCGCCGAGAAGCGAAGCCACGCGTCCTGCACCACGTCCTCGGCGTCGGTGGCGCTGCCGAGCATCCGGTACGCCACGGCGAAGAGCGCGGGCCGGTGCGCCTGGAAGAGTTCGACCTCGGTCATGGTCTCAAGCCGCGTGCGCCGGCGCCTGCCGCATACCGTCGCGAATGGTCGGAAAGGCCGGGCGCCAGCCGAGCGCGGCGCGCGCCTTCGCGTTCGAGAGCGGCAGCCGCAGGCCGATCATCCGCGACATGTATGGCGCGACGAGCCGAGGCAGCCACGATGGTACCGCGAAGGGCGGCCGCGCGCCGGCGGCGTCGGCGAGGCTGCGCACGATCTCGCTGAAGCTCACCGGCTCGTCGTCGACGATGTCGAAGGTGCTGTCGGCGGGCGCGCGATCCAGCGCCGCCACCGTCGCGCGCGCCGCATCGTCCACGTGGATGCACGGGAGCAGGCTACGGTCGCCGCGGATGGCGGGCAGCAGGCGGCGCCTCGCCATCGCGATCATCGCGATCGTCGACGCCACCTCGGGGCCGTAGAACATGCCGTAGCGGAGGACGACGCCTTCGATGGCGCCGGCGCGGCTGGCGTCGAGGATCTGCGACTCCATCGACCGGATGGCCGTCGCGGCGTCCACGACATCGGGCGGCACGCCGGCATTCGATCCGGCGATCAGCGCAAAGGATCCGCCGACGATGCGCTGCGCGCGGGCGCCGACGGCGGCGGCGATCAGGTGGCGCGTCCCGTCGACGCGCAGGCGGTTGGTCGCGACCAGGTCGCGCGCGCTTGTCGGACCGGCTTTCGGCAGCGCGGTCAGTTGATGGATCACGTGGGTCGGGCGCGCGGCGGCAACCACGCGGCTGAGCGCGTCGGCGTCGAGCGCGTCGGCGATGGCCGGCGTCGCGCCGTAGCGTGCCAGCATCTCCGCGTTAACCGTCGACCGGGTCAGCGCAGTCACCTGATGGCCGGCCGCGATCAGCTGGCGCACGAGCGGCACGCCAATCGCCCCGGATCCGCCAGCCACAAACACATTCATGATGTCCTCTCCTGTCCGTTGAACTCGGAGTCCTTTCTCCGACTTCCAACTCCGACTTCTAACTCCGACCTTAAACTCCGACTTCAAACTCTGACCCCAAGTTCCGACCTTGCGGACCAGACGCCGATGAGCGCGCCGGCGGCCTCGGTGACGACGAGCAACGCCGCCGTCACGACGAACGGCGTCCGCCACTCCGGCGCGACATGAGCGACATGATCGGATCCGTCGATGAAGAAGTGATTGAGGAGGCCGAAGACGAGCGCGCCGCACATCGACGCGGCGACGATCCAGCCGCCCGTTCGGGGGCGCCAGCGCGACACGGCAAGGCCGGCAAGCGGTGCCGTCAGAATGACGAGGTAGACAAACAGCGCCCCGGCGAGCGGTAGCGGCACCTGCGCTCCCGAGTGCGCCCGGCCGTGCGCGATGCTGATCGCCAGGTGCGCCAGCACGACCGCCGTCAGGGCTTGGCCTCTCGTCATACAAGGTAAGACGAGCGACCGCAGCCGGCTGTGACAGCTAGTCGGAGACGGCGAGCTCGCCCGGGACGATCGGACGCGTGCGCGGCAGGCGGCCGAGCCGGGCGAGGTTGCCGACGAACGCGAGAATCGCGATGAAGACCACGAGCTTCAAGCGTGTCGCCCGCGGTCGTGCGCGGCACGACCTTCCACATCAGCCACAGCGCCGGCTGCGCCCAGCACACGGCCCACACCGATCCGTAGAAATAGCGCCGCTCGTGCCCCTCGCCCTTGGTCGACGCCTTCACGCGCGGCAGCTGCCCGAGCGCGCCGAGCAGCCAGATCGTGCCGGCGATCGGAAAATACGCGTACCAGTAGATCTGCTTCAGATACCAGTGGCCGGTCGCGATCGCGACGACCAGCCCGGTGATGTTCAGCAAGCGCGAACGTGATCGACCTCGCTCCACGCGAACGTGTAGCAGACGCGCCGGTAGAGCGGGTTCGGCCGATCCTCGGTGAAGCGGATGATGTACGGCTTCGGCTCGACGCCCGGCAGCGCCCCGCGCAGGCCGGCGATGCCGGTGCCGACCAGCACCGCGCCGAGCCACAGCGCCATGCGCGCGTCGAAGCCGCGCTCGAACAGATCGAACGTCAGCGGACCGGGCGCGATGAAGAAGACGAAGATCCAGATCGGCCAGTGATTGAACCGGTAATACAGCTTGTTGTATTCGCGGATCTTCCGCTCGGAGGCGTATTCGACAGGGATAGCGTTCACGGTTTCTTTGTTCGCGTTTTGCGTCGCTTCGACGCCGGCGTTTTGGCTCGGGACGTCGGAGGCCGGCTGGCCTCCGACCGACGAGTATAACTCGGCGGCGGAATCTGCGGGCGCGCTGCCCCACATGCCGCGACGAAATGCCTGCGCTTCGCGCCTCCGCCCGCTGCAGCTCCGGCAGCCGCGTCAGCGGCAGCCGCGCCGACACGCGCGCGAGCCCTTCCCGGACCAGCGTCGCGTTCACGAACTGACCGTCCTCGGTCATGACGTAGGCGAGATGTCGGTTGTAGACGTCGAGCGCCGGTCCTTCCTGCTCGAGCCGGACCCAGCGGTTCAGCACGAGCGGCGTCAGACGATCGCGGGCTTCACGACCGAACGGCGCTGCGGTGTCGTAGCCGCGTCCGATCTCCGGCGCGTCGATGCCGAGCAGCCGCACGCGGCCGACGGTCGCGACGTCGATCGTGTCGCCGTCGATGACCGACCGTCACCAGCACCGAATCGGACCGTGTGACGCGCGTCGATGAAGCGAAGACGTTTGAAGGGCTGCAACGGCCATGAGGGGCACTGCGATCAGAATCTGCATACGTGACTCCAGTCTGGCGCGGGTTGCGAGGATCGCGTCGGAAACGATGCAAGACCCAATCCGTCAGAGCGCTAGGAGTCGAAAATGTCGGAGTTAGAAGTCGGAGTTCGGGGTCAGAGTTTTAAGTCGGAGTTTCAGGTCGGAGTTTCAGGTCGGAGTTCTTCAGCCGGCGAACTTGTAGCCGAGGCCGTGGACGGTGAGGATGTACTCGGGCAGACTTGGGATTGATCTCGATCTTCTGGCGCAGGCCGGCGACGTGGACGTCGACGGTGCGGGTCAGCGGCGTCTCGTCGTAGCCCCACACGTCGGCGAGCAGCGCGTCGCGCGACAGCGTCGCGCCGCGGTGCGCGATGAAATGCCGCAGCAGCTTGAACTCGCGCGCCGACAGATCGACCGGCGCACCGCCGCGCGTCACTTCCATCCTCCGGAAGTCGACGACGACGTCGCCGAAGCGGTACAGCTCGCCGCCCGGCTGCGCGCTCGACGGCCGCCGCCGCAGCAGCGCCTCGAGCCGCGCCATCAGCTCGATCGTCTCGAACGGCTTGGTCAGGTAGTCGTCGGCGCCCAGCTTCAGGCCGACCACCTTGTCCACGACCTGCCCGCGCGCCGTCAGCATCAGAATCGGCGTCGTCACGCCGCGCTGGCGCGACTTCGCGGCAGACGTCGAAACCGTTCATCCGCGGCAGCATGACGTCGAGGACGATGAGATCGTAGCCGCCGCTGCGTCGCGCGGTCGCAGCCCCGCTTCGCCGTCGCTCGCCGTCTCGACGCTGTAGCCCTCGCTCGCCAGGCGATCGCGTCAGCGTCAGCCGCAGGCCCGCCTCGTCTTCGACGAGCAGCACGCGCGGCGAGACGGTCACGACGCTGCACCCGGACGCGCCGGACCACGCGCGCGTCGCCGGACTCGGCCGACGCGACGATCGGCAGCACGATGACGACCGTCGTGCCTTCGCCGGCACGGCTCTCGACGCGCACATCGCCGCCGTGCGACTGAATCACGTGCCGCACGACGCTCAGGCCGATGCCGCTGCCGCGCACCTGCGCGTCGACGGCGCGGCGGCCGCGAAAGAACGGCTTGAACACGTGCGGCAGATCGGCGGCATCGATGCCGAGGCCGCTGATCGGCGACCGACAGCCTCACGAAGCCGCCGCTCGATCCGTCGATCGCGATCGTCCACGCAGCCGCCCGCCGTGCTGTATTTGACGGCGTTGCCGATGACGTTCTGCACGGCCGATCGAAGCGCGTCCGCGTCGGCCATCGTCGCCGGCAGCGCGCCGTTGGGATGAACGCGTGACGACGATGTCGCGCTCGCGCGCGTCGCCGGCCGTCGCCGTGCACGGCGTCGGCGATCACCTCGCCACATCGACGCGCGGCGCGGACCTGCGTCGGGAGCCCGAGCTGATGCCCGCGAACTCCATCACGCGCTCGACCATGTCGCCGAGCCGACGGCCTTCGGTCTCGATCAGCGACGCCGTATTTCCTGACCTGCATCGCGTCGGCGACGACGCCGTCGGCGAGGTTCTCGCCGGCCGAACAGATGACCGCGAGCGGCGTCCGCAGTTCGTGCGAGACGAGGCGACGAACTCCATCTGCTGCGCGCGAGACGTCGCTGACGCTGCGCCGCGACGACCACGAGCACGAAGCTCGCGCCCAGCAGGCCGAGCACGCCGAGGCTGATCGCCAGGTTCCGGCGGCGCGAGCGCGCGACGATGCCCTCGAGCGAGCCGCGCCGATGACGAACGCGCACCTGCCACGCGCCCTGGTTCGTCACCGCCCGTCGTCAGCATGCGCGCCGGCCTCCGCCGGCACTGCCACGGCGCACGATCGTGATCGCCATGTGCTCGGTCTTGACCCGCCGGCCTGGTGCGGCGGCCAACGGCCCACGTCACCGCGAGACGGTTCACCTCGTCGGGCCGCAGATCGAACAGGCCCGTGGTCACATCGGCGGTGCGCCGTCGGTGACGGGGTCGCCGGCGAGGCGTACACGGTCGCCGACGGATCGTCGCGCCTGCGCGATCGTCACGATGATACTCGGACGCATCGCCGTCGCCGAAGTACTTCGCGACGAGCGGCTGGAGCAGCTGCTGGCGCAGACGCGTCGGCGTCGAGCCGGACGATCAGCGTGCGCGCGCGGCACGACGTCGCTCGGCCAGGACGGCCACGCGTCCATCGTCGCCGGCGATCTTCGTGAGACCGGCAGCGGGACGATCAGCGCGAGCGCGCGCCGCGTCGACCGCGTCGGCGGTCAGCATCGGCAGCGGCGGCCGCCGATGGGCCGATCGCGCGAGACGCGCATCGTCGCCGGACGCGACGCGGCTCGAGCGCCGGCGGCCAGTCCGCCGGCTCGAGCGGTGCGGGTCGGCGATCGAGACGCTGCAGCTTGCCGGTGCGCGCGACGTCGCGCCTTCGAGCAGGTACACGTCGCGAACAGGCCGGGCGCCGGCGCGGCTGCCTGCGCCTTCGTCCAGCTCGGCGGCAATCGATCGCCGCCGGTCGCTGCTCGAGTCGCCCGGCTCGGACCTGGAACGCGAGGTAGGTGCGCGTGATCTCGCGATCGAATTCCTGCGCTGAAATCGGCGGCGCGCGTCCGCAGGCTGGCGCGCATGCGCTCGCCTTCGGCCCGGCTCACCTCGCCGAGCCAGCGGTACTGAAAGGTCGCGAGCGTCGCGAGCAGGACACGAGCAGAAGCGCCGCGGCCGCCAGGCAGCCTGCCAGGAAAAGCGCCGCACGACGATCCACTCTACGCGAAACGCTCCAGCGAATTCGCGCGCTTTACATTTCTTACAAAACGATTGCCGAGAGATAACAACTTCGCCGCGAGCCGCTCGTCATACTCCCCAACGAGGTGATGACGATGCAACGCGTGATTATTTATCTGCTGTCGCTGCTGATGACGCTCGGCAGCTTCGTGGCGCGGGCGGCCGGCGACAGAAAGTCGAACAGCTGCTCGCGCAGGCGCGTGCCGCGCTCGGCGGCGAGAAGAACCTGAACAAGGTCAAGGGCCTCACCGCCACCGGCACCTATCAGCGCACGCTGCAGGATCGTCAGTTGAGCGGCGAGATCACGATCGATCTGCGAGCTGCCGGACAAGATCCTGCGCACCGAGTCGATGAACCCGATGGGCGACATCACGGTGATCACCGAGCAGGGGATCAACGGCGACACGCTGCTGCGTCATCCAGCACGCGGTGAACGCGCCGCCGGGCGCGATGATCCGCATGGGCGCCGGCGCCGACCGGCGACGCCGAGGCGCAGGCGATGCGAAACGCGCGCGCCGACCTCGCGCGGACGGCGCTCGCGTTCCTGTTCACGTCGCCCGCGTCGATGCCGCTCGAGTTCACCGTACGGCGGCGAAGCGGAATCCGACGATGGCAAGGCCGATGTCGTGGACGCGAAGGGCGAAGGCAGCTTCGCGGTGAAGATCTTCCTCGACAAGAAGACCCATCGCCCGCTGATGCTCGCGTACCGCGGCGTCGCGCCCGCGCGTGGTGATCCAGACGCAGCGGGGTCCGGCGCCCGCCGGCGGCGCGCGCCAGGCCGAACACGGCGACGCACCGCCGCCGCGCGCGCCGCAGCTCGTCGACATCCAGCTGTTCCTCGACGACTACAAGACCGTCGACGGCGTGATGCTGCCGCATCACCTGTCGCGGTCGATCGACGGCAAGCCGACCGAAGAGATGACGTTCAAGAGCATCACGCTCAACCCGGCCTTCAAGGCCGACACGTTCGCGGCGAAGTGATGGTGCGAGGTGCCAGGTGCGGCAGGTCGGGCAGGCGAGGCGCGGTGCGAGCGCGAGGTCGGTTCATGGACTGCTCGCGGTCGCTGATCGGCTTCTCGCTTGCGCTGCTGTTTCCGCGCAGGCCGCGCAGCCGGCGCTGACGGCGCGCATCCGGATCACGCGTCGTCGATCCGAGCGGCGCGGTCATCGTCGGCGCGCACGTGACGGTGACGCCGGTCGCCCCGACCGCGGCGCCGCCGCGCAGCGCGTCGCTCGAGACCGGCGCGCGCGGCGAGGCGCGCGTTCGACCGCGCTCGTCCCCGGGCCGCTACACGATTCACGTCGAATCGCCCGGCTTCGAGCCGGCGAACGTCCGCGACGTGCGGGTGCGCGCGGGCGACAACCGGCGCGAGGTGAAGCTGGCGATCGCGAAGCTGGCCGAAACCGTGGACGTCGGACGCGATCCGCGCGAGCGCGGCGCCGATCCGCGCAGCGACGCGTTCGCGACCGTGCTCGGCCCGACGCAATCAACGAGCTGCCCGACGATCCCGACGAGATGGAGCGCGTCCTGCGCGACATGGCCGGCCCGGGCGCCGTGATGCGCGTCAACGGGTTCCGCGGCGGCAAGCTGCCGCCGAAGGATCAGATCGCGCAGATTCGCTTTCACCGCAACATGTTCGCGGCCGACACGCACGAGCCCGGCTTCATGTCGATCGACATCATCACCAAGCCGGGCCTCGACAACTGGCGCGGCGCGACCAACATCGGCGTCCGCGACGCCGCGCTGAACGCGCGCAACCCGTTCGCGCCGGTCAAGGGCGACGAGCAGCACGACGCCTCGGCGTTCTCGCTGAGCGGCCCGCTGTGGAAGCAGCACACGTCGCTGTCGCTGTCGGCCGACGCCGTCGACGCGTTCGACTCGAAGACGATCGTCGCGCCGCTGCCGTCGGGGTACTTCGCCGACTCGATCCGCAAGCCGAACGACTCGATGAACGTCACGGCGCGCTTCGAGCACGTGCTGACCCGGTCGCAGATGCTGCGCGTCGAAGTGCAGCGCAATCACAATCGACGGCTCGACAACCTCGGCGTCGGCGACTTCGATCTGTTCGAGCGCGGCTACAGCCAGGCGCGCGACGAGGACGTGGTCCGTGTGTCGAACACGGGTGCGATCGGCAAGTCGCTCTACAACGAGCTGCGCGTGCAGTGGCGCTCGGAGACTTCCGCTTCGCGCCGGCCAGCACCGCGCCGGCCGTGCTGGTGCTGAACGCCTTCGACGCCGGCGGCGCGCAGTACGGCGGCTCGCGCGACACGAACACCGTCTCGATCACCGACGATCTCGACATCGCCACCGGCCGCCACGCGATCCGCGCCGGCCTGCAGCTCGACGCCGGGCGCTATCGCACCGGCGAGCTGCGCAACACCGACCGGCACGTTCACCTTCGCGAGCCTCGACGCCTACACGGCCGGCCGCCCGACCACGTTCACGCGCAACGTCGGCGACCCGCGACGTCGAGATCGTGGCAGGCGCAGCTGGCGCGCTCTACGTGCAGGACGACATCCGCGTGCGCAAGGACCTGACGGTCAGCGCCGGCGTGCGCCAGGAGTACCAGCAGCACATCGGCGGCGTCAACATCGCCCCGCGCGGCGGCATCGCGTGGTCGCCGTTCAGGAACGGCAAGACGACGATCCGCGCCGGCGGCGGCGTCTTCTTCGACTGGTTCGACGCGCAGGCCTACGAGCAGGGCGTGCAGCTCGACGGCACGCACCAGCAGATCGAGACGATCGTGCAGCCGGGCTATCCGAACCCGTCGGCCGGCGGACAGGCGCTGCTCCTGCCGGCCGGGCGCGTGCAGTTCGCGTCGAACCTGGTCCAGCCGACGCTCACGGAAGCGATCGCGGCGGTCGAGCAGACGCTGCCGGGCGACGTCCGCGTCAACACGATGTTCATCCGGCGCCGCGGGACGAACCAGCTGCGCGGCGTGAACGTGAACGCGCCGCTCGCCAACGGCCTGCGGCCGGACCCGCTCGTCGGGCACGATCACCGAGATCGAGTCGATCGCGGGCTCGGAGTTCGACGCCGTCAGCGTCAACCTCAACTACTCGCGGCCGCAGCAGCGGATCTTCGTCGCGGCGAACTACACGCTCGGCCGATCGCATCAACGACACCGACAGCCCGTTCGGCCTGCCGGCCGACACCTACAATCTCGCCGCCGAGCGCGGGCCGTCGCTGGGCTTCGCGCGGCATCGGTTCATGAGCCTCGCGAACGTGCCGCTCACCAGGCGACTCCGCCTCGGCACGTCGCTCCGCATGCAGTCGGGCACGCCGTACAACATCACGACCGGCCGCGACGACAACGGCGACACCGTCAGCAACGATCGCCCGGCGGGCGTCACTCGCAACACGCGGGCTCGGCACGGCGCAGATCGATCTCGGCCTGCGATTGAGCTGGGGGCTCGGCGTTCGGCGGCGCCGCGCCGCCGCCCGGCGGGGCCGCAGGTGCGCGTCGTCCGCGGCGACAGCGCCGATCCCGCTGCGGCAGCATGGGCGGCATGGAAGGCGGCGGCAAGCGCTACGCGATCGAGCTCTACGCGCAGGGCTACAACCGACTGAACCACACCAACGCGCTGAACTTCAGCGGCGTCGTCGGCTCGCCGTTCTTCGGACAGGCGACGTCGGCCGCGGCGCCGCGGCGCCTCGAGATTGGCGCGCGCCTCAATTTCTGAGCTCGTACAGCGCAATGCCTGCGGCGACGGCAAGGTTCAGCGAGTCGACGCCGTCAAGGATCGGAATCCTCACGCGGTAATCGGCGGCCTCTTCCACGGCCGCCGTCAGGCCGTCGCCCTCCGTGCCGACGATGAGCGCGAGCCGCGCGGGACGCGGACGGGCCGCCAACTGCGTCGAGCGTCTCGGACGGTGGGCGCGGCGTCAACGCGACCGTCGTGAACCCCGCGGCGCGCAGGCGCGCGACGAGGCCGGACCAGTCGCCGGCGCCGGCGCGGGCGAACGGCACGGTGAGCGTCGCGCTCATCGACGTCCGATCGCTTTTCGATAGAGCGGATCACAGCATGACGGGCTCAGCAGAACGGCAGCCGGCGCCGAACGCGGCGGCGTTGCGAAACACGCCGCCGACGTTGTCCGCGTTGGACACGCCCTCGCAGCACCACCAGCGTCTGCGCCGCGCGATCAGCTCGTCCGCCGGCAGCCGGCGGACGCCGCTCCATCGAGCGCCAGGCATCCGCGATGAACGTCGTACCCGGCAAGTCCTAACTGTTCCTCCGCACTGCAGACAAACACCGGCACCGTGCGCACCGTGCCGGTAATCGCCGGCTCGAGATCGCGCAATGACGCCTCGTTGACGAGCAGCGACTGCACGCGATAGCCGCCGTCCGCGACGAGGCGGCGGACGATGAGCCGTCCTTCGGCGACAAAGAGCCCTCGATCCGCAGCAGCTCGCCGTCGCGCAGGTCGCGATAGGCGGCCACGCGTGGATCGCGCGCCGTGATGCATGCGCTCTATCGGCATTCCGCCCTTGACCAGCCGGCCGAGACGATGGCATCGTCGTCGAGCAGGTGAATGATGACGCGCTGACGAATATCTCTACGAGACGCCGGAGAGCAACTGCCGCGCGAGCTGACGCACGGCATGGTGCGCGAGCCGGCCGGCCCCGTTCTTCTGCGCACCAGTTGCTGGTGCTCCGCATCGCGCAAGATGTGGAGCGACTACGTCGAGCCGCGAAAGCTCGGCACGGTCGCGGTCGCGCCCGGTCGACGTCGTGCTCGATCGGCCGCGCGCGACTCATCGTGCAGCCCGACGTGCTGTTCGTCTCCACGCCGCGCCTGTCGATCATCCGCAACCAGATCTGGGGACCGCCGGATCTCGTGGCCGAAGTCCTCTCGCTCGGCACGACCTACCGCGATCGCGTCGAAAAGCTCGAAGTGGTACGGCAAGTACGGCGTGCGCGAATACTGGATGGTCGATCCCTTCTCGAGCATCGTCAGCGTCATCGACTATTCCGGGCCGTCGCCGGTCTGGCGGCAGCGAAGGGCACGGACGCCATCCGCTCGACGGTGCTGCCGGACCTCGAGGCATCCGCCGTTCGGCTGTTTACTCTACCTTGACCAGCTCGACGCGCCGGTTCTGCGCGCGGCCGGCCTCGTCGGCATTCGGCGCCACCGGGCTCGGTGTCGCCGAAGCCCGGCCGTGGTCAACCGCGCCGCCGGAATCGCCAGCGTCTGCACGAGGTACGCCTTCACCGCGGCGGCGCGATCCTGCGACAGCTTGAGATTCGCCGCGGGCTGACCGACGTTGTCGGTGTGCCCCTGGATCTCGAGCTTGAGCGCCGGATCGCTTTTCAGCAGCTCGCCGACCGGCGCCAGCGCCGCCGCCGACTCCGGCTTCAGCGTCGCCTTGCCCGTGTCGAACAGCACGTTGTGCAGCGCGACCGAGCCCGTCGCATTGAGCGCGCTCGCGAGCTCCATCGCCGCTGAACTCGACCTTCTGCTCCATCTCCGCTTCCTCGACGATGGTCAGCGTCGTAGATGTCGCCGGCGTTGCTGACATACAGCTGCAGGTAGACGTCTTGCCGTTGATCGGCATCTGCGCCATCGTCGCGCCGCCGCCGGCGTCGACATCGTCGATGAGCTTCTTGCCGCCGCGCTTGATCATGAGGTCGGTGTAGTTGCGCGCGATCTGCACCGGCCCGGCCTTGCGCGCGCCCTCCTTCAGCCAGTAGGTGATCTTCCAGTAGCGGCCGTCGACCTTGCGCGGCGGGTCGGTGTCGAGCTCGACGCTGGAAAGTCCTGCGCGTCGTACTCTTCGATGTAGTAGCCGGGCATCCGCGAGAACATCGGATGATCCTTCGAGCCATCGCGCATCGGTCCTGCGCCGACGCCGACGCCGGCGCACAGGCAGACCGCGCGGTGAGCAGCCAGAGTCGCATCTCACTCCTCCTTTCTCAAGAATCGCTCCACCGCGCGCCGATCGAGTCGCGGCGCGACGCGTCCGGCGCATCGGCGATCGCGTATGCGGTCGCGGCGACCACCGCCGCGCCCACGGCGAACTGCGCGCATCGACGCGCGTCGATCGTGTCGGTGCCTTGTGGTGGATCTCTTCGTACTTCGCGTCGTCTGCATTCAGGTCGAGCGTCGGGATCCCGGCAAGGATAAACGGCGCGCCGTCGGACTGGAAGGCGTAGCGCAGGCTGTCGTCGAACGTCGCGGCGCCGAGCTCGTCAGGAGTCCTGCATCGGCGGACGCGCGGCGCGACCACATCCGCTGCGCCCGGGCGCGGTCCAGCCGATGGTGCGGCCCGATCCGGCATCGGTGTTCAGCATCGCGACGACGCCATCGAGTTCCGCGGCGTGCGGCATGACATACGCCGTGGACCCGAGCTGCCCCTGCTCTTCGCCGCCCCAGAGCGCGAAGCGGATCGAACGGCGCGGCGGCTGCGGCAGCGCCGCGATCGCGCGTGCCGCCTCGAGCACCATAGCGACGCCGGTCGCGTTGTCCTGCGCGCCGGTGGCGAAATCCCAGGAATCGAGGTGCGCGCCGACCAGCACCCATTCGGCCGGCGTCGTCGCGCCCGGGAATCTCGGCGAGCACGTTGGGCACCGTCACGGCGCCCGGCGTAACCTGGTTGAGCACCTCGAGCGCACGCGCACCGGTCCCCTTTTCGACAACTGGCGAATCATCTGCGCGTTCGTCCTTGCCGATCTGCGCTGCGGGCAGCACGCCGACGGCCGGTCCGAACTCGAATCCGCGCGCGCTCAGCTCGTTGCCGGGATCGCCAGTCCGGCGAGAGGATCGCGAGCGACACCGGCGGCGCGCAGCGCAGCGTCGAACGCGTGCCGCGCGTTCGCCGCCGCGACGGAGTCTCCCGGCGGATCGCCCTCCGGTAGCAGCACGATGCGGCCTTGCAGCGATGACGCCCGGGAGCGTCTGAAGCCTGCAGCGCCACCACCTCCGCCTCGAGTCCGCCTTCCGGCGTCGACGGCGTCCAGCCGAGCGACGGCGACCTGCAGATCGCGCGCACCGGCGCCACGATCCGCGCGCGCGCCGACTCGCGCTCCCATCCGCGCTCGATCGTAAACGGCTCCAGCGCGACGTGCGTGAGCCCGATCGCGCGGAACTGGCTCGGCCGACCAGTCCGCGGCGCGCTGATAGGCCGCGGTCCCGGTGAGGCGCGGGCCGAGCGCGGTCAGCGCGCTGGCGTACTCCAGCGATCGGCCGCCGCTGACGCTCGACCGCGCCAGCTCGAGGGCTCCAGACGGCGCCAGCGCCGCCATCAGCAGCAGCGCGAGACCGCGCCGCGAGCGCATCGTGTCACCTTGACGTAGCCGGCCGAGGCAAGTCAACCCGGGGGGCGCGCACGTTCCCGTCTAACGGCCACATGCACCTCATCCGGGATCTTCGCTACGCCGTTCGCGGACTGGCCCGCTCGCCCTTGTTCACCAGCGTCGCTCTGCTGTCGATCGCCCTCGGCATCGGCGCCAACACGGCCATCTTCACGCTCGTGGACGAGGTGCTGCTGCGCGGCCTGCCGGTCAAGGACCCGAGCAGCTCGTCCTGTTCAACGGCGCGCGCAACCACTACGGCAACAACTCGGGCGGCAACATGCTCTCGTTCCCGATGTACGAGGACTTCCGCGACGACTTCGTCGATCGCGGCAGCGGCGCCGCGCGCTCCCGACGCGTCAGCCTGCCGCTGTCCCGAATGGGCGCCGACGCCGAAGATCTTCTCGGGCATGTTCGCGCGGCGGCCGATCGCGATGAACGTCGGCGTGGACGGAGCAGACCGAGCGCGTGCCGGGCGAACTCGTCTCCGGCACCTACTTCCAGGTGCTCGGCGTCGGCGCGGCGATCGGACGCGTCATCACGCCGGACGACGACAAGTCGCGGCGACGGGCAAGTGGCGGTGCTCAGCTACGACTACTGGCGCAACCGCTACGGCGCCGATCCGTCGATCGTCGGCCAGACCATCACCGTCAACAACAACACGCTGACCGTGATCGGCGTCTCGCAGGCCGGCTTCACGGCCTCGACATCGGATCGTGCGACGAGCATCCGTTCGTTCCGGTGCTCGCTCAAGGCGCAGATCACGCCGAACTGGGACGACATGGACAACCGTCGCAGCCGCTGGGTCAACGTGTTCGGCGCGCCTGAAGCCAGGCGTCACGCCGCGAGCAGGCGTAGGCGGCGCTGCAGCCGTACTTCCACGGCATCCTCGAGCAGGAAGTGCAGGACGCGGCGTTCAGCGGCACGACCGCGTACACGCGCGAACAGTTCCTGAAGGGCACGATCGATCTGCTGCCGGCGGCGCAGGGCCGCTCGCCGATTCGGCGTCAGCTCACGCAGCCGCTCTGGCTGCTGCTCGGCATCGTCGCCGGCGTGCTGCTGATCGCGTGCGCCAACGTCGCGAGCCTGCTGATCGCGCGCGCCACGGCGCGGCAGAAGGAGATCGCCGCTCCGCCTCGCGCTCGGCGCCAGCCGCGGACGCATCGTCGGCCAGCTGCTGGTCGAAAGCGCTGCTGCTGGCGGCGATCGGCGGCGTGCTCGGCCTCGTGATCGCGGCGTGGACGACGAAGTTCCTGCTCGGGTTCCTGCCGACGTCGGATACGCCGCACGTGATCTCCGGCAGCATCGACTGGCGCGTGCTCGCCTTCAACTTCGCGCTGTCGCTCGCGACCGGACTGCTGTTCGGTCTGGTGCCGGCGCTGCGATCGACCAATCCGAACCTCGCTCCCGACGCTGAAGGATCAGGCCGGCTCCGTCGTCGGCGGCGGGCGGCGTCGCTTGCGCAAGGCGCTGGTGATCGCCCAGGTGACGATGTCGATGCTGCTGCTGATCAGCGCCGGGCTGTTCATCCGCACGCCTGCGCAATCTGCGGACTGCTCGATCTCGGCATGAAGACCGAGAGCGTGATCGCCTTCAACATCTCGCCGGCGCTCAGCGGCTACACGCCGGCCGCGCGATACCGATTCTCTACAAGACAGCTGATCGACCGGCGTGCGCGCGCTGCCCGGCGTACGCGAGGTCGGCTTCGCGCAGATGGGACTGCTCGAAGGCAACGAGTGGGACAGCTCGATGACGGTCGAAGGCTACCAGGCGCAAGCAGGGCGAGCAGATGAACCCGTACTGCAACTCCGTGAGCCCGGGCTACTTCAAGACGATGGGCGATGCCGCTGATGCTCGGGCGCGAGTTCGACGAGCGCGACGAGCGGTTCGACGCCGGCGCCGCCGCCGAACGTCGACACCGGCGACGGCAACGTACTAGCGTCACGTCATCGTCAACGAGAGCTTCGCGAAGAACTACTTCGGCGATCGCAGCCCGATCGGCCGTCACATCGGCTTCGGCGGCAATCCGGGCACGAAGACGCCGATCGAGATCATCGGCGTCGTGCAGCGACTCGAAGTACACCGGCGTGCGCGACGAGATTCCGCGTCAGGTGTTCTTCGCCGTTCTGGAAGAACGACACCGCCGGCGGCGCGGTGATGTACGTGCGGACGACGAACCAGCCGGACGCCGCGTTCGGCGCCGTCCGCCAGATCGTGCGCGCAGCTCGACAGCAACGTGCCGATCTACAACCTGCGCACGCTCGAGCATCAGATCGATCAGTCGCTGCTCAACGATCGGCTCATCGCGACGCTGTCCACCGCGTTCGGCGTCCTGGCGACGATACTCGCGGTCGATCGGCCTCTACGGCGTGATGGCCTACACCGTGGCGCGCCGCACGCGCGAAATCGGCGTGCGCATGGCGCTCGGGGCCGTGCCGGGCGACGTCGATCTGGCTGGTGATGCGCGAGGTGCTGATGCTCGTCGGCTCGGGGCTCGTCCTCGGCCTGATGGCCGCGTGGGGACTCGAGCCGTTTCGTCGGCAATCAGCTGTACGGCGTCACCGGCGAGCGACCCGGTCACGATCGCCGGCGCCTGCCTCCTGCTGGCCGTCGTCGCCGCCCTGGCGGGCTACATCCCGGCCCGGCGAGCGACGCGTGTCAACCCAGTCCTGGCGCTGCGATACGAATAGACGGTACGTAGCGTCGGCCGTCCGCGACGATGGGTGCGCGGGAACGAACGGCTCGCGGATCCCCGTATCTCACGTTCGGACCGTGACGCACTCCTGCCCACCTGATTCGATGGCTCCGCTCCGCCTGCGCTGAGCATCGCGCGCCAGCTGGGCCTCCCCGAGTCGCCCTGGGAGCGCGCTGCGGATGGACGTCCCGGCCGACCGCCTTCGGCCCGGGATCGCGCGCCGCGTTTTCGAGCACTACTTCGACGGCGAGAGCCGCGTCCCTGTCGCGATCGATCGACGACATCGTCGCGCTGGCTGGGCACGTGCGAGTACGTGTCGGATGCCGAACAGTTCCACGAGCGCGACGTCTGGCAGCAGCCGTGCGCCTTCGAGCGGCGGCAGCGCGGCGACTGCGAGGACTTCGCGCTGTGGGCGTGGCGAAAGCTGATCGAGATCGGCGTCGAGGCCGAGTTCTACGTCGGCCGCGTGATCTGCGACGACGACCTGGCCGGGCTGACGCGCCAGCACGCGTGGGTCATCTATCGCGCCGGTCGGCGAGCGACGTTCCTGTTCGAGCCGGCGGCGCGCGAACCGGCAGCGCATGATTCGGCCGCTCGCCGACGTCGAAGGACGACTACGTGCCGCACTTCGCGGTCGACCGCCGCTTCGCGACGTGCGCGTTCGTCGGCTGCATCCTCGACTCGCATCGCGACAAGCTGCGTCACGCTCCCGATCGCATCGTCGCCGAAACTGCGGACTGGATCGTGCTCGGCTCTGGCACATACCGCGTGGCGCCCTCGATCTCCCGTCATTCCCTGCTACAACGAAGCGGCGCTGCTGCCGCGCCTGCTGGCGTCAGTGGACGCGGCGCGGCGCGCGTTCAGCGGCGGCCGGACGGCGTGGAGCTGATCGTCGCGGACAACGGGTCCACCGACGACACCGTCGCGATTGCCTCGGCGCACGGGTGCCGCGTCGTCTCGACGACGATCCGGCGCATCGGCGCCGTGCGCAACGCCGGCGCGGCCGCGGCGCGCGGCGCGATCGTCGCGTTCATCGACGCCGACTCGCAGGTGCATCCCGACACGTTCAACCAGATCGCCGCGTGGCTCAGGCCGGCCCGACGTCATCGGCGGCGCGACGGGCGCGACGATGGAGCGGTGGTCGACGCCGATCGTCCTGACCTACGCGATGCATCGATCCCGATCGTGTGGGCCACGAACTTCGACATCGGCGTCGTCTTCTGCCGCCGCGCCGACTTCGAGGCGATCGGCGGCTACGACGAGTCCATGAAGTTCGCGGAGGACGTCCGGTTCCTCTACGACCTGCGCCGGCTCGGCCGCGCCCGTGGCAGCCCGCCTGGTCCGCGCGCGCGCGGCGAAGGTGATCGCGTCCGACGCGCAAGTTCGATCAGTTCGGCGACTGGCACTACCTGGCGATCATCCTGAAGGGTCCATGGCTGCTGCTCAGTCGTCGCACGAGAGACGCGTTCGCGGATGAGCTATTGGTACAAGTCGGGCCGGTGATCCACTACACGTCGTACTGACGGAACGTCAGATTGAACCGGCCGGCGAGCGCGAGCTCCGGCGGCGCCGTGCCCGGCACGATGCGCGACACGCCGTGATACCGCAGCCGTGCCGGGCCGCCGAAGACGAACGCATCGCCCGACTCGAGCAGCCGCGACTCGACCGGATCCCTCCGCTTCACGCCGCCGAAGAGAAACCGCGCGGTGTCGCCGAGCGACACCGACACGACCGGCAGGCCGGCCGCGAGCGACCGCGCGCTCTCGTCCTTGTCCTGGTGCAGCCCCATGCGGCCGTCGGCGTCGTAGTAGTTGAGGATGCAGAGATCGGCGTCGAGCGTCATGCCCGGCCGGCGCGGCGATCTCGCGCGCCAGCGCCGCCAGATTCGCCGGCAGCGGCGGCGCCGGCAGATCGTCGAAGTCGGTGCGGTGCGTCTCGTAGCGGTAGGTCCTGCCGTTCCAGTGACGGCCGAGGCACAGCATGCGGACGTGCATCGTGCCGCCGCCGCGGACGACGGGCACGTACGCCGGCACGGCGCCGTCGACGAGCGCCCGGCACTGCTCCGACGAGCGCGCGCTGATCGGCGAGCGTTCAGATAGCGCGCGAGATGAAACGCGCCTGGTCCGATCTCCACGGGCGTACGTTACCATTGGCCGCCGTGTCACGACGATCAGGCGCAGAAGCCGCAGACCCAGAGAGATCGTCGTCCTGCGTCGTTCGACGCGTTCTCCGTGCGGCCGCCGTGATCCTCGCCGCGCTTGTCGTGCCTCGGACGGCGCTCGCGCATCCCGGTGCCGTTCACGTATCTCGACCTCCGGCTCGCAGCCGGACGCGCATCGACGGCACGCTGGTCGCGCACATGTTCGACCTCGGCGCACGATCTGCAACATCGATCCGGCCGGAGCGCCTGCTCGATCCGGCCGTCGCGGCGCAGCAGTCGGCGGCGATCGCGCGCCTGTTCGCCGCGACGGCTGACCGTCGCAGTCAACGGCGTGACGCTGACGCCGCAGTGGTCGGCGGCCGAAGTCGTCGCCGATCGGCAGTCGCTCCGGCTTGGCGTCCGCTACGCGCTGTCGGCGCCGGCCGGGACCGTCAGCGTCACCGCGTCGATGTTTCCCTACGATCCGCAGCACCAGACGTTCCTCAACATCTACGAGGGGCGTGCGCTGACGCAGGCGATCCTCGACCGCGGCCGCATCGACTTCGAGTACTTCGCCGGCACGCCGCAGGGCGCGCTCGCCGTGATCGCAGCGTTTCTGCCCGCCGGCATCCGACCACATCCTGCTCGGACCGGATCACCTGCTCTTTCTCGTCGGTCTGCTGCTGCTCGGCGGCAGCATGCGCCAGCTCGCGCTCATCGTGACGGCGTTCACGTCGGCGCACAGCGTCACGCTGACGCTGGCCGCGCTCAACGTCGTTCAGTCCGCCGGCGCGGCTCATCGAGCCGGCGATCGCGCTGAGCATCGTCTACGTCGGCGCCGACAACCTGCTGATCCGCGACGGCCGCGACGTGCGCGCGTGGATCGCGCTGGCGTTCGGCGTCATCCACGGCTTCGGCTACGCCAACGTGCTGCGCGAAATGGATCTGCCGGCCGCGCGCGCTCGGCTGGTCGCTGTTGTCGTTCAACGTCGGCGCTGGAAATCGGTCAACTGCTCGTCGTGGCCGTCGTGGCCACGGCGCTCGCCGCGCTGCGCGCGCGCAGCGAGGCGGCGGGACGGCGGCTCGCGTTCGCGGGATCGATCGTCGTGATGGCCGCCGGCGCGTTCTGGTTCATTCAACGGGTCTTTTTCCCTGGAGGCATCTCATGAAGCGAGGCATCGTGCTCGGCGCGCTGATTCTGATCGGCGCGCTGTCGCTCGGCGTCAAGGCCTATCAGCCGCCGGCGGCCGACGCGCCGAAGGTGATCGAGGTCGAGAAGGTCAAGGACAACCTCTACGTGCTGAGGGGCGGCGGCGGCAACACCGCCGTGTTCGTCACCGCCGACCGGCGTCGTCGTCGTCGACGCGAAGAACCCGGGCTGGGGCAAGCCGATCCTCGACAAGATCAAGGAGCTGACGCCCAAGCCGGTGACGACGATCATCAACACGCACACGCACGGCGATCACGTGAGCGGCAACGTCGAGTTCCCCGCGACGATCGACTTCGTCGCGCAGGAGAACACCAAGGCGAACATGGAGAAGATGCCGATCTTCAAGGAACACAACGGCGTCGGCATGCCCAAGCGCACGTTCAAGGACAAGATGACGATCGGCAAGGGCGCCGACCAGATCGACCTCTACTACTTCGGCCCCGGCCACACCAACGGCGACGCGTGGGTCGTCTTCCCGGCGCTGCGCGTCATGCACTCGGGCGACATCTTCGCGGGCAAGAGCGTGCCGCTGATCGACGAGCGACAACGGCGGCAGCGTGGATGGAAGGAGCAGCCGGGCGGGAAGCGGCCGGGGGTCGGCGGCGAGCCGCCGATCGCGACCAGGTCGCGCTCCTTCGAGGCCTCGGGATGCGGCAGCGCGTCGAGCAGCGCGTGCGTGTACGGGTGGCGCGGCGCGCTGCAGGATGTCCTCGCGGCCGCCCGACTCGACGACGCGGCCCGCGTAGAAGATCGAGACGCGGTCGGCGATCGACGAGAGCACGCCGAGGTCGTGCGTGATCAGCACGACCGCGAGCTCGTGCTCGCGGCGCAGCCGGTCGAGCAGGCGCAGGATGCCCGCCTGCACCGTCACGTCGAGCGCCGTCGTCGGCTCGTCGGCGATCAGGAGCCGGGGCCGGCACGCGAGCGCGATCGCGATCGCGATGCGCTGGCGCATCCCGCCCGAGAACTGGTGCGGGAAGCGGCGGAGCGCCTCGTCGCGGATCCGGGATGCGCACGTCGGTCGAGCAGCTCGACCGCGCGCTCGCTCGGCGCCGCCGTCGGTCGAGGCCGAGGTGGCAGCCGCACGTGCTCGGTGAGCTGGCGCCCGATCGAGAGCATCGGGTGCAGCGACGTGTACGGGTCCTGGAAGACCATCGCGATGTCGCGGCCGCGAGATCGCCTGCGCAGGCGCCGTCGCGGCAGCGAGAGCAGATCGTCGTCCGCCGAACCGCGCCGTGCCCTCGACCATCGCAGCCTTCGGGCAGCAGGCCGAGCAGCGCGAGCATCGAGACCGTCTTGCCGCTGCCGCTCTCGCCCGCGATCCCGAACACCTCGGCCGGCTGGACCTCGTAGTCGACGCCGTCGACGACGGTCACCTCGCCCGCCGGCGTCGGCAGCCGGACGCGCAGCCCCTCGACCGCGAGCACGCTCACGTGCTCCTCCTCGCGTGCGCCGCACGGTGCGCGGATCGAACACGTCGCGCAGGCTGTCGCCGAGGAAGTTGAACGCGAGCACGACCGTGAAGATCGCGAGGCCGGGGAACGTGCCGATCCACCAGTACTGGAAGTACTGCGTCCCCTCGGCGACCATCGACCCCCACTCCGCCGTCGGCGGCTGCGCGCCGAGGCCGAGGAACGAGAGCCCCGAGAGCAGCAGGATCGCGTTCGCGAGGTCGAGCGTCGCGAGCACGAAGATCGGCCCCGCGACGTTCGGGAGCACGTCGCGGAAGAGCGTGCGTTGCGGCTCGACGCGCCGAGCAGCCGCGCCGACTGCACGTACTCCGAGTCGCCGACCGACAGCACGAGCCCGCGCGCACACGCGCGCGTACGACGGCCACGCGACGACGACGATCGCGAGCGCCGCGTTGAAGAGCCCGCGGCCGAGCACCGCCGCGACGACCATCGCGAGGATGATCGGCGGGAACGCGAACACGAGATCGGCGAAGCGCATCAGCGATGCCGTCGACGAAGCCGCGGAAGTAGCCGGCGACCGCGCCGACGGTGCTGCCGATCGAGGCCGCGAGAGCGACAAGCACGAGCGCGATCGGCAGCGAGACGCGCGAGCCGTAGATGACGCGGCTGAAGACGTCGCGGCCGAGCTCGTCGGTGCCGAACGGGTGGTGCCAGGACGGGCTCTGCGTGATCGGAAAGTTCTGCGCGAGCGGGTTGTGCGGGAGCGATCAGCGGCGCGAAGATCGCGATCACGATCCAGAGCGGCCGCGATCACCGACGCCCGACGATCGCGAGCGGCTGCCGCCACGCCGGCCCGACGCGCAGCCGCCGACGGCGATGCCTGCGCGCGGTCAGCGCGACCGCGCGCGTCATGTGAGCCGGATCCGCGGGTCGATGACGCCGTACAGCACGTCGACGATGAAGTTGACGGTGACGTAGACGACCGCGACGAAGATGCTGACGCCGGTGATCGCCGGCACGTCGAGGTTGACCGCCGCCTCGTAGGCGTACTGGCCGATGCCCGGCCAGGAGAAGATCTTCTCGACGAGCACCGCGCCGGTGAGCACGTTCGCGAACACGAGCCCGAGCACGGTGACGACCGACGGCAGCGCGGCGCGCAGGATGTAGCGGATGACGACGATGCGGTCCGGCAGTCCCTTCGCGCGGGCGGCGCGCACGTAGTCGTTGCCGATCACCTCGAGCACCGCCGAGCGCGTGAAGCGCGTCAGCAGGCTGACGTTGAACGCCGCGAGCACGAGCGCCGGCAGGATCAGATGGTGGAACGCCTGCCCGAAGAGCCCGAACTCGCCGTGCGAGCAGCGCGTCGATCGTGTAGAGGCCGGTGATGCTGCCGGGCGGCGTCGACACCCGGGATCGAGCCGGCCCGCGCCCGGCACCCAGTTGAGGCGGTAGAAGAAGACGTAGAGGCGCGACCAGCGCGATCCAGAACGTCGGCATCGAGATGCCCGCGAGCGAGCGCGACGCGCAGCACGTGATCGGTCGGCTTGTTGCGCCGCAGCGCGGCGATCACGCCGAAGGCGATGCCGAAGATCGCCGCGATCAGATCACCGAGTAGAGCGCGAGCTCGGCGGTCGCCGGGATGAACTGGCCGAGGTCGTGCGTGACCGCGTCGTGCGTCAGCGACGACTGGCCGAGGTCGCCGTGCAGCAGATGGTCGAGGTAGAGCAGGTAGCGCTCGGGCAGCGGCTTGTCGAGGCCGTAGTGGTGCTTGAACGCGGCGACCGCCGCCGGATCGCCGGCGGCCTGCTCGCCGAGGTTCGTCGCGACGGCGTTCGACGGCACGAGCTGCGTGAGCACGAAGGTGACGGCCGTGATGCCGACCATGAGCAGGACCAGCGCGGCGAAGCGCCGCGCGACGAAGCGCACCAGGCCGTGCGCGCGACCGAGGCGGCGGCGCGAGCGAGCCGGGCGCGCGGGTCTCCGAGATGGCCGGGGGAGCGGTCGTCAAGCGACAACCGATCGTAGCTCTCGCCAGCAGCACGTGGCTCGAGAGCAGGTCGACGGTCGCCCTGCGGCGTGCCGAACTCGACGCGGTACGCGCCTGCGTCGAGCAGCGCCTGTGCGTGCCGGTGCGACCTCGGCCGGCGTGCCCGCAAGAACGAACTTCTCGAGCGGCGGCTTCTGGTTCGGGCGGAGCTCGAGCGTCGGATCGAGCGCGCCGACGACGTCGAGGTACAGCTCGACCTCGTTCGCGGCGCGCGCACGCGCAGCGTCGCCGTCCTCGTCGACGACGGTGACGGCAGCCGACGACGATGCGCGGGCCGTCCGGCCCGAGCCACTCGCGCATCAGGCGCACCATGTCCGGGTTCGCGCAGCCGCCGATCTTCACCTCGTCGGCGACGGTCGCCGCGAACGCGGCCGCGCGCGGCCGCCAGGTGCCGATCATCAGCGGCACGTGTGTGCGCAGCGGCTCGTAGGCGAGCCCTGCGCCGGGCGCGAGCGTGAACCGCTCGCCGGCGAAGCCGCTGCGTGTCTCCGGCGCAGCAGTCGGCTGCACGACCTCGACCGCTTCGCGCAGACGCGTCAGCGGGCGTCTGCTCGTCGAGGCCGAGCTGGTCGAGCCACGCGCCGGTGACGAGGCCGAGGTACGCGCGGCCGTTCGACGCGAGGTCGAGCGCAGCGGTCTGGCCCGCGATCTCGACCGGATGCAGCGTCTGCGGGTTCAGCGCGGCGGGGCCGAGCCGCACGCGCTCGGTGACGCGCGCCATCGTCAGCAGCGGGAAGAACGCCGGCTGGAAGAAGAGGTCGTGGAACACCGAGAGGACGTCGAAGCCCGCCGCCTCGGCGCGACGCGCGATCTGCTCGTAGCGCTCGACGGTCTTGTCGGACTGCAGGCCGAGCCCGAGCTCGAACGCCGTCAGGTGAGCTCCTCGGTCGGAGCGAGCGCTCGCCGATCCGCTCGATGCGCATGATCACCCGCTCCTCGGGGTCGGGGCAGCAGACGAGGTTGTCCTGCTCGAGCCAGTCCTCGTCGGGGAGCCGGCGCTGCTTGGCGGGCAGGAGCGGCAGCACCGACTGCAGCGCGTAGAGGCAGAAGTGCTTGCCGTCGGGGATGCGCACGCGGCTCGACTCGGTCAGCTCGAAGTAGTCGCCGACCTGCGAGCCCGCAGACCGAGCGTCCCTCGATGCGCTCGACCGTGACGCGCAGGTCGTAGAGGCGCATGTCGGTCATGCGGCGAGGTTAGACGAGCTGGGGCTCCGGCACGGGCCGGCCGTGCTCGAACCGGTCGGGGGCGAGGATGTCGAGCGCCTCGTCGCGCCCGCCGAGCACGGCGTCGGCGATGATCCGCGCAACGGCGGGCGCGATCATGAAGCCGTGGCCGCTGAACCCGCACGCCACGTGCAGACCCGTCGTCGACCTGCACCGAGGAGCGGCTGGTGGTCGGGCGTCACGTCGTAGACGCCGGGCACGGGCACTGGTGAACGAGACGTACTCGAGGCGCGGCAGAGCAGCCGCCGGATCGCGTTGCCCGGATGCGCTCGCGCGACTGCCCCGACAGGTCGCTCGCGAGCACGCGTCCGTCGGCGAGCTGCTTGGCGGCGAACGCGAGCTCGGGGGCGACGACGAGCGGCTCGAGCAGCCGCTCGTGCGATCGGGTCGCTGAGGAAGAGGTGGCGTTCCTCGGGTTCGACCGGCAGCCCGGCGGACGAGGTCGCGCGTGTCGACGCCGGCGGCGACGACGACCGCGTCGGCATTCGTGGTCGTCGACGCGCCAACCGTCTCCCAGCGCGGGTGATCGAGTGGACGTGGTGGTGGCGCACGTCGAGGCCGGCCGCGAATGCCTCGACGACGGCCTGTGGGCGGTCGAAGTAGCCGTCCTCGCGCACCACGCGCCGCCGGCGAGCGTCGTCGGGCCCGAGGCCTGGGACGAGCTCGGCCGCCTCGGCGGGCGTGACGATCCTCGACGGGACGCCTTCCTCGTTCTGGAGGGCGACGTTCGCGCGCAGCCGTTCGAGTGTCGCGTCGCTGTGGGCGGCGAAGAGATAGCCGCAGCGCTGGCAGACGAGCGGTACGCGCGCGTCGAGCCGTTCATCGACCTCGTCCCAGAAGCGGACCGACTCCGAGGCGAGGCGGCAGGCGATGCGCGTTCCCCACTGCCGGCGGACGCCCCCGGGCTGGACGCCTGAGGCGCCCGGCGCGATGCCGGTGCGCTCCAGCACGACGACGTCAGCGCCGCGGCCTGCAGCTCGCGGGCGACCGCGAGGCCCGTGATCCCGGCTCCGACGACGACGCAGCGCATCCCGGCCTGGATAGTCTCCTGCGATGCCGGACGTCACGCTCCTTTTCACCGACATCGAACGGTCGACGAGCCTGCTCTCGCGGCTCGGAGACGACTACCCGGCCGTGTTGGCCGCCCATCGCACGCTGGTGTCCGACGCGGTGACGGCCGGCGGCGGTCGCGTCGTCGACGCGCGCGGTGACGAGCTTTTCGCGGTGTTCGACACTGCCGCAGCCGGGATCGACGCTGCATTGGCGGCGCAGCGTGCGCTGCACGCAGCCCTCTGGCCGCAGGGAGCGACGGTGCGCGTGCGAATGGGACTGCACACCGGACGCGCGCAGACGGCCGGCGACGGCTACTTCGGGCTTGCGGTCCATCACGCGGCGCGGGTCGCGCAGGCAGCGCACGGCGCGCAGGTGATCGCCTCGGAGGCGACCGTCACCGCGGGCCAGCTGCCGCGCGTCACGGCCACCGACCTGGGCGAGTACGACCTGCGGGGCATTCCCCGGCCCACGCGCCTCTTCCAGCTCACCGTCGTCGACTTGCCGTCGGCGTTCCCGCCGCCCAACGCGACACCGTCACGGCCCGCACCGCCGCGCGTCGCGCTCGCCGACGACTCGGTGCTGCTCCGCGAGGGGATCGCGGCACTGCTCGAGGAGAGTGGCTTCGAGGTCACAGGCCAGGCGGGCACCGGCGACGACCTGCTCGATCTCGTCGACGCGACGCTGCCCGACGTGGCGATCGTCGACATCCGCATGCCGCCGACCAACACCGACGAGGGGATCCGCGCCGCGGCCGAGATCAAACGGCGTCATCCGCGCATGGGCGTGCTGCTGCTCTCGCAACACATCGACGTCGAGAACGCGCTGCAGCTCTTCGGCGGTGACGAGCCGATCGGCATCGGCTACCTGTTGAAGGAGCGCGTCGCCGATGTCGACGAATTCATCGCGGCGGTGCAGCGCGTGCACGAGGGCGGCGTCGCAATCGACGCGACGATCTTCGCCGAGCTGCGAAGCGGGCTCTGGCCCGCGCACGCACAGACGGTTCTCGAACGCGCCGCGTCGCGCTCGACCGTCGTCGGCTAGTCGGCGAACGCGCGGTAGGCGCGCACGAGCACCTCGACGAGGTCGCCGTCGGCGTGTCTGGATGCCGCTCGCGCCGAAGCGCTTCGGCACCGACTCCGGCGGACGGCGGGCCGGCGGCGGGAGCTGCGGGCAGCTCGCCGCCCTTCCACGCATCCGGGTCGTCGGCGCTGTCGGCGGCGTAGCCGCGCCAACGGAGCAGCACGGCCGGGTCACGTTCGACCGCGTCCGCGAACTCACGCGCGACGGCGGCGACGTCAGCGGGATCGCCGAGTCGCACGATCTGCTCGGGAACGAGCGGCTCGTCCCACGTGTGCGCGAGCAGCTGCGTGAACTGCTCCGACTGCGTGTCGGTCCTCACCGAGCTCGCGACCGCGGCCCAGATGCCCGGCGGGATCGGCGGTGCGGACAGCGCGACCCGACGTCCGTCGACTCGTGCGGTGACGAGAGACGGCTCGATGCGCAAGTCGGTCACGGCCGGCTCAGACACGTCCTGGTGCCTGGCACCATCGAGGACGTCCAGCAAAGCCTTCGTCCACGGCCCCACTACGCAGCCTCTCGCTCGTAGGCGTCGGGCGCGAGGGCGACCGCTTCGCGGATCGCATCGAGGTCGAGGTCGCTCGAGCCAGTCGTCGCTCGAGCCCGCCATCACCTTCGCGACGAGCTCGCGCTTCGACTCGAGGATCAGGTCGATCCGCTCCTCGAGCGTCCCGGTCGTGATCAGCGAGTGCACGAAGACGGGCTTGTGCTGACCGAGCCGGTGCGCGCGGTCGGTCGCCTGCTGCTCGACCGCGGGGTTCCACCAGCGGTCGAAGTGGAAGACGTGGTTCGCCGCGGGGAGGTTGAGGCCGCGGCCGCCCGCGCGGAGCGAGACGACGAGCACCTTCGGCCCGTCCTCCGACGCAAACTCCGTGAGCAAGTGCTCGCGCTGCGCCCCGTTCAGCGAGCCGTGGAAGAACTCGACGCGCACGCCGAGCCGCTCGCGGAGATGCTCGACGAAGCCACCGAAGCTCGTGTACTGCGTGAAGACGAGAGCCTTGTCGCTCGCCGGCATCCCGGCGAGCAGCTCGACCAGCCGCTCGAGCTTGCCCGACCGGCCTGCGAGCGGCCGGCCCTCGTGGACGACCATCTCCGGGTGGTTGCACACCTGCTTCAGCTGGCCGAGCATCGCGAGCACGGCACCGCGCCGGCCGAAGCGATCCTCGTGCGCCTCGACCTTCGGCAGCCACGTGTCGATCACCTGTTGATAGAGCACCGCCTGCTCCTGCGTGAGCCTGCAGTAGTCCTTGCCGACGGTGATCGGCGGCAGGTCGAGCTCGACCTCCGGGTCGTTCTTCGCGCGGCGCAGGACGAACGGTCGCACGATCGCGCGTAGCCGCTCGAGCGCCGGGCCGTCGTCGTCGAGCTGGATCGGCTCCGCGAACGCGCGGTTGAACCACTCGCGCGAGCCGAGCAGTCCCGGGTTGAGCAGATCCATGATCGCCCACAGCTCACCGAGATGGTTCTCGATCGGCGTTCCCGTCATCGCAACCCGCCGCCGCGCCCGCAGCAGGCGCAACGAACGCGCGCGCCGGGTCTGCGGGTTCTTCACGTCCTGCGCCTCGTCGAGCAGCAGCCGGTCCCAGTCGATCAGCTGCAGCGTCTCGACGTCGCGCGTCGCGAGGTCGTACGACGTGACCACGACGTCGGCCTCGCGCGCCTGCTGCGCGAACGCAGGGCCGGCGAGGCGTGACGAGCCGTGATGCAGATGCACGCGCAGGCCCGGCGCGAACCGCTCGAGCTCGTGCACCCACTGCCGCGCGACGCTCATCGGGCAGACGACGAGCGTCGGTCCAAGTGCCTCGTCGCCCGAACTGCGCGCGCTCGGACAGGAACATCGCGATCGCCTGCACCGTCTTCCCGAGTCCCATGTCGTCCGCGAGCACGCAGCCGATGCCGAGATCGCCGAGCAGCCTCAGCCACCCGTGTCCCGATTCCTGGAACGTGTACAGCGAGTGCTCCATCCCGGGCGGCGTCGGCATCGGCTTGAAGCGTGCGTCGCCGCCGAGCATTCCGGCGAGGCGCTCGTCGAGCGAAACCTGGCCGAGCTCGAGCCCGTACTCGTCGATCGCGAGCCCCGACGCTGCGCGGACGAGCGCCACCATGTCGCCGCCGCGGCGCCGCTCCTCGAGGAAGCGAAGGGCGCGCCGTACGTCGTCGTGGCGCAGCGCCTGCCAGCGGCCGTCGGCTTGCACGACAGGATTGCGCTCGGCGCCCAGCCGCCGCAGCTCGGTCTCGTCGAGGCCGACGTCGCCGACGCGCAACTGCCAGTCGAAGTCTGCGAAGAGAGCGGTGGACGTTCGTGCCGAGAGGTCGGCGGTGATGCGCGCGGGCCGCTCCGTCCACGCAGGCGGCAGAACGACCGGGATCTCGAGTCGCTCCGCCGTGTCGCGCAGGAAGCGTGCAACGCCGTCCGCATCGAGGCGAACGTCGCGCGGCTGTTCACGGTCGAACTCGAGGCCGTGCTCCTCCAGGACCGGGCGAAGCTCGTTGAACGAGCGCTCGACGTCCGCGTACGGATCGGCGTCGCGCAGGAAGTCGAACGCGTCGGAGCCCGCATCCCAGAGGAGCGCGGCCGGGAGAGCGACCGTCGCGTCGTCGGACGCGTGGAGCCAGAGCTCGAGCGCCATGCCGTCCGGGCGCTCGTCGAGATGCAGTCCCAGACCCCACGGCGCGCGGACGAGCCGTGCGAAGCCCTCGTCGACCCAGCGCGTGATGCGCTTCTCGAGCGTTCCGTAGCCGACGCCGTGCGGCAGCTCCGGCTCGGGCGAGGTCAGCCCGTGGAGCAGCGCCTCGACGCCGCGGTTCCGGCCGAACGGCCGTGCCGAGCCGAGCGTCATGTCGGCTGCGACGAGCCGGTCGCGCGCGATGCGGTCGACGAGCCGTGGGTACACGTCGTTCACGACGGCGACACGATCGCCGTGGAAGTAGTCGGCGATCACCGTCGGTGCCGCGACCGCGGTCGCGGTGAGCGTCTGCTCGATCTGCGCCTCGAGCGTCGCGCCCCAGAATGCGAACCACTCGCCGCCGATCTCGACAGGCTGCGGGAACACGAGCCCTTCGGAGACGGCGCGCCGCGCGAGCTCACGCACGTGGAGCAGCGCACGCGCGGAGTCGGCGAGCTGTTCGCTCGGCTCGAAGACGGCGAGCTCGTCGACCGTCAGGAACCTGCCGCGGTACACCTCGCCGCGCACGTCAAGCTCGTCGTCGCCCGCGAACGAACCGTCGCGCGAGAACGCGAAGGCGACGGCGTCGGGGTGCCAGACCAGCTCGAGCACGGCCAAGCATCGTAGGCACAAACGCACGACCCACGGCTGCGCTCCGCACAGGCCTGGGTCGGAACGGCAGTCTTGAGCCATGCCGCTGCCTCCCTTGTCCGTCCTCGACCTGGCCCCGATCGTCGAGGGCTCGACCGCCCCGGACGCCCTCCGCAACTCGCTCGAGCTCGCCCGGCACGTCGAGCGCCTCGGCTACCGGCGGTTCTGGCTGGCCGAGCACCACAACGCGACGGGCATCGCGAGCGCCGCGACCGCTGTCGTGATCGGGCATGTCGCCGGCGGCACGTCGACGATCCGCGTCGGGGCAGGCGGGATCATGCTTCCGAACCACGCTCCGATCGTGATCGCCGAGCAGTTCGGGACGCTCGAGTCCCTCTTCCCCGGGCGGATCGACCTGGGGCTCGGCCGCGCACCGGGCACCGATCGGCTCACGATCGCCGCCCTTCGCCGCGACGTCACGAGTGCGGACACCTTCCCGCAGGACGTCCTCGAGCTCCAGCACTTCCTCGCGGAGGCCGAGCCGGGCCAGCTCGTGCGAGCGACACCCGGCGAGGGAACGCGCGTGCCGCTGTGGATCCTCGGCTCGTCGCTCTTCGGCGCCGAGCTCGCAGCGTTGCTCGGCCTGCCGTACGCATTCGCCTCACACTTCGCGCCAGGGGCGCTGATCGACGCGCTCGCGCTCTATCGCGCGCGGTTCAAACCGTCGCAGCAGCTCGCCGAGCCGCACGCGATGGTCGGCGCGAACGTGATCGTTGCCGACACCGATGCCGAGGCGCGGTGGCTGTTCACCTCGCTCCAGCAGTCGTTCACGAACATCCAGCGTGGACGACGCGGCAAGCTGCCGGCGCCGATCGACGACATCGACGCGTACTGGACACCCGCGGAGCGCGAAGGCGCGTCGGCGCATCTCAGCCGCTCGTTCGTCGGCGCACCCGAGACCGTCCGCGCCGGGCTCGAGGCGTTCGCTGCCGAAACGGCGGCCGACGAGATCATCGTCGCCTCGGCGATCCACGACCACGCGGCACGCCTGCGCTCGTACGAGCTGCTCGCGTAACTCGGTTGCCGGCGTAGCCGGAACCGAGTTGTAAGTCTTTCAGCCGCGCTCGATCTGGCTGCCGCCGACGATTGCGTCGCGGCCGTCGGGATAGCGCACCCACGCCTTGTGCGTCCCGTCGTAGTCCGGGCCGAAGAGAATCAGCGTCGCCTCCCGCCCGCGCACGCGGCACGGCTCGTTGCCCTCCGGGTCGAGGCCACGCCAGATGCGGATGAACGGGTTCTGCTCCCACTCGTCGCCGATCGTCGACGGCAGCGTGTGGCCGGGATGGATGCGCGTCTCGTGTGGCAGCGACATCAACGTGTTCATGATCGAGTCGACCTGGTGCGCGTAGCCGTTCGAGCCGCCGTTGCCGGTGCCCCCGACCGTGCCCTTGAACAAGCAGTCGCCCGTGAAGCAGTCCGATTCGTTCACGAGCAGCGCCCAGTGCTCGCGAGCATGACCGGGCGTCGGCAGGCCGCGAATCTCGAGTGAGCCGGATTGGACCGGGGCCGCGAACGACGTGACGACCGGCACACCCCAGCGCTGCGGGTTCACGACATGGTCGGCGTCGCCATGTGTGATCAGCACGTGCGTCAGCTCGATTCCTTGCTCCTTGACGATGCGCTCGAGGGGACCTTCGACACCGTTCGAGTCGACGATCACGCCGTGCGAGCCGTCGGAGACGAGGTAGGCGTTCGACGTCCACGACGGATGCTCTACGCGCTCGACGATCATGAGAACTCGATCACGCTCCGGATCCCGTCCTGCGCCTCCATCAGCTCGAAGCCGCGGTTCACGTCGGCGAGCGTAAGCCGATGCGAGATGAACGACGACGCGTCGATGTCACCCGCAAGCCAGCGGTCGACGAGCATCGGCACGCCGTCGCGGCCCTTCACGCCGCCGAACGACGAGCCGGCGATGCGGCGGCCGGTGATGAGATACCGCGGCACGACGTCGAGCGTCTCGCCCTTGCCGGCGACACCGGCGACCGTGCACAGTCCCCACCCCATGCGCGCCGACTCGACCGCCTGCCGCATCACGGTGACGTTGCCGGTCGCTTCGAAGGTGTAGTCCGCGCCGAAGCCGCCGGTCGACTCGACGATGCGGTCGACCGTGTCGGGCCCGCCGACCATCGTCTCGGTCGCGCCGTGCCGGGTCGCGAGCTTGAGGCGATCCTCCGACAGGTCGACGCAGACGATCCGCTCGGCGCCCTGAAGCCGGCAGCCGATCACCGCGCCGAGCCCGACCATGCCCGCCCCGAAGACGACGCAGGTCGAGCCGGCCGTCACCTTCGCGGTGTTCATCGCCGCGCCGATCCCTGTCGAAAGCCCGCAGGCGAAGAGCGCAGCACCGTCGAGCGGCGCCTCGCGGTTCACCTTCGCGAGCGCGATCTCCGGCATCACCGTGTACTCCGCAAACGTGGACGTGCCCATGAAGTGGCGGATCGGCTCGGTCCCGTCGGAAAGCCGCGTCGTGCCGTCCGGCAGGTAGCCCTTGTTCTGCTGCTCGCGAATCGCGAGACACAGGTTTGTGCGGTCGCTCACGCAGTGCACGCACTCCCGACACTGGGGCGAGAACAGCGTGACCACGTGATCACCCGGCGCGACCGACGTCACTCCGTCGCCGACACGTTCGACGACACCCGCGCCTTCGTGACCGAGAACGGTCGGCGCATAGCCGGAGGGATCCGCGCCCGACGCGGTGTAGAGATCGGTGTGGCACACGCCGCAGGCAACGAGCCGCACGAGCACCTCGCCCGCGTTCGGCTCCGCGAGATCCACCTCGCGCACGACGAGCGGTGCTCCGAACTCCTCGAGGACGGCGGCCTTGATCTTCATCGGCTCGATCCTAGTCCGACAGGTGCCGTGGGCATGCTGTTCGTCGGTGGCCACCGTCTTGCTCGTCGACGACGATGCGACGTATCGCCGCGCGTTGGCGGCGTTCCTCGACGCGTCCTACGACCTCGACGTCGTCGCCGACACCGGCGACGGAATCGAGGCGATGTCGCTGGCCGAGCGCCTGCGGCCGGACGCGGTCGTGATCGACGTCGCGATGCCCGGCACGAACGGGCTCGACGTCGCCGAGAAGATCATCGCGTCGCTCCCCGAGACGGCAGTGATCCTCGTCACCGGCACGCCGGGCGGGGCCGAGCGCGAGCGTGCGCGCGCGATCGGAGCCCAGCTGCTCGAGAAGGGCGACCCGCTCCCCGTCGAGAACGCCCTGCGCGTGCTGACGCGCAAGCACCACGCGGAGTGAGCAGCCGGCCGCGCGTGCACGTGACGGGCGAGGTGCCCAGCGAGGTGCACGCTTCGCTGACCGAGAGCTTCGAGCTGCTCGCCACACCCGCCGGCGCCGACGGCATCCTCTCGCTGCTCACCTCGCGTGTCGACGATGCGTTGCTCGACGCGGCAGGGCCGCAGCTCCGCGTGGTCGCGAACTACGCCGTCGGTGTCGACAACATCGATCTCGACGCGACCCGCAAGCACGGGATCGTCGTCGCGAACACGCCTGACGTGCTCACCGACGCGACCGCCGAGCTCGCGATCGCCTTGACGCTCGCGTTGCTCCGGCGCGTCGTCGAAGGCGACCGCTTCGTGCGCTCGCGCGAGCCGTGGTCGTTCAGCCTCGAGTTCATGCTCGGCTCGGGACTGCGCGGTAAGCGCTTCCTCGTCGTCGGCCCAGGGCGGATCGGACACGCGGCGGCGACGCTCGCCGAGGCGTTCGGGGCCGAGACCGCGTTCGCCGGGCGCGCAGACGACCTGCACCAGGCGCTGGCGGCCGCCGACGTCGTGAGCGTGCACGTGCCCCTGTCGGCGGCGACGCGCCATCTGATCGACGGCGCAGCGCTCGCCGCGATGAAGCCGACGGCGGTGCTCGTCAACACGGCGCGCGGCGCGATCGTCGACGAGGCCGCGCTGGTCGCCGCTCTGCAGAGCGGGGCGATCGCGGGCGCGGCGCTCGACGTCTACGAGCGCGAGCCCGAAGTGAGCGAAGGACTACTGACGCTTTCGAACGTTGTACTCACGCCACATCTCGGCAGCGCGACGCGCGATACGCGCGTAGCCATGGGCCAGCTCGCGGTAGCCGCGCTGCGCAGTGTGTTGTGCGACGACCGCAACCCGCCGAACGTGGTCGCGTAACGACGGCGGCGCGGGCTCGGACGCGACGAGCTCGAACCGCCGCGCAGCCGGATCGACGGCGGCGAATGCGCCCGCCGCCAGGCGGCGCCGCCGATGGAGGATCGGCGTGCGGATCACCAGCTCACGCGCATGTCCACCGGACCGCTCGACCCGCACGCCTTCGACGACGCCCAGGTGGGACGCGCGTGACGTCACGTCGAAGCCCTCCGCGTGGGCGAGCCAGTACTCGAGCACGTGGCTCCCACGCCGAAACACGCGATCCGCGGCCATGCGAGTCTCCTACCGCGACCCGCACTGCCGCCAAACATCAGGCCGTTGCGAGCCCCAGAGCGTTGACCGCTGCGCGGACGCAGTCCTCGTCCTGTTCAGCTGTGCCGCCGCTCGCACCGACACCGCCGACAAGTCGACCGTCCACGTAGAGCGGCAACCCGCCCGCGTACACGACGACGCGATCGTCGGTCGTGTTCCAGCCCCAGTCGGCACCGCCGGGCTGCGTGCTCTCGGTGAAGTCGCCGGTTCGCGTCCCCCACAGCACCGCGGTGTATGCCTTGCCGACGGCGAGCCGCATCGCGCCGAGCGCCGCGCCGTCCATGCGCTGGCTCGCGACTACGTGCCCGCCCGCGTCGACAACGCACAGCGCGAGCGCGAGCGAACGCTGCTCCGCCTCGGCGCGCACGCGTTCCAACAGCCGAAGCGCCAGCACGAGCGCTACATGGTGCTGCTCGACGAGCTCGTGCTCGCTCATCGCGACGCGACCTTCAAGCCGACCAGCTCGGGAGCCCGTGCAACCCACTGCGCAGTACGGGGCACGGGCGTGCCCGCCTCTTCCGCGTCGTCGACGCGCAGCAGCGCGCGCCGCACGACACGCGCGCCGAGCGAGCGAAGCGGCTCCGGGGGGAGCCTCGGCGCGCGTCGCGCGACCAACGGTGAGTCGACCCGCTCGCCGAGCGCCAGGCCGGCGAGCAGCTGCCCACACAGCCAGCTCGGCCCCACGCCGTTGCCCGTGTACCCGAGCCCGTAGTGCACCCGCGTGCCCGGGACGGTCCCGACCACCGGGAGGCGATCGCTCGAGACGTCGATTGCTCCCTCCCATCTGGCGGCGATCGCGACGTCATTCAGCTGCGGGAAGATCCGCCGCAGCGCGGCCTCGGCGCGACCGAACTCACCCGACGCACTCCCCATCAGGACGCGTCCGTCGTTCGTCGGCCGGAAGTAGTTGAGATAGGTGCGCGCATCGGAGATCGCCTCGCCGTTCTCCCAGCCGATGCGCTCGTGCAGATCGGGAACCGGCTCCGTGAGAACGATCGCGCTCCTGAACACCGCGACGCTGCGCGACGCGGGCCACGACGCCGCGGCCGCGTTCGTCGCGACGACGACCTCCTGCGCCCGGACTTCGCCCCGCTCGCAGCGCACGACCGACCCTTCGAGCCCGACCACCGGCGTCCGTTCGTGCACGACGACACCGGCCGCAATCGCGGCGCGGCGGAGCGCACGGACAAGTCGCGCCGGCTGGACGGTCGCCCCCTCGCGATAGAAGACCGCACCGCGGAACACAGGCGAGTGCACGGTCAGCTCGGCGCGACCCACGAGTGCCGCCTCCTCCGGCGCGCCGGCACGCGCGGCCGCCTCGAACGCACGCTGCAACACGGCGTCGTGCGCCGGGCCGGTGGCGACGGTCAGCATCCCGCTCTCGTTCAGCCACACGTCGTCGTCGAGCGCACGGACGGCGTCGTAGACGCCCATCGCCTCGCGCGCGACCGCGACCCCTGCGTCCGCACCGAGCAGCTGGACGAGCCGTGGCAACCCGGCCCAGAAGCCGTGCAGGAAGCCACCGTTGCGACCGCTCGCGCCGTCGCCGCAGCGCGCGGCTTCGAGCAGGACAACCTGGGTCGACGGCCGGCGCTCGCGCACCGCAAGTGCGGTCCAGAGGCCGGTGTAGCCACCGCCGACGATTGCGACGTCTGCGTCGACGACACCGGCCAGCGCGGGCAACTCCTCGTCGGGCGGCGCCTCCTCGCGCCACCACGGCTGCGTTGACCCGTGCACATCGCGGCCGTATAGTCGCTTCACCCTGCTGAACCTACACTGCAGATGACTGAATCAGCAACAAAGCCTCTTGCAGAGGGGGACGGCGCGGTCCACGTCGAGCTCGGGGAGCGCCTGCGCGCGATCCGCAAGCTCCGGCACCGGACGCTGAAGGAGATCGCCGACGCGGCGTCGATCAGCGAGAGCTTCCTGAGCCAGCTCGAGCGCGGGCGCACCAATGCGACGGTCGCCACGCTGCAGCGGCTCTCGACCGCGCTTGGGATCGAGGTGTCCGACCTCTTCACGACGAACGCCCCACGCCCCCGAGTCTTGCGCAAGGAGGCGCGCGAGTTCGTCTCGTGGGGCAGCCTCGGCCGCAAGGCGCTCCTGACGCCGAAGCCGTTCCACTCGCTCGAGGTCGTCGTCGCCCGGTTCGAGCCGGGCGGCTCCACGGGCGACGAGCCGTACACGCACGGCGATTCGGAAGAGCTGTTGATCGTCGTCGAGGGGCAGGTGCACGTGCAGCTCGGGACCGAGATCCACGAGGTCGCCGCCGGCGACAGCGTCCACTACCAGAGCTCGACGCCGCACCGGGTCTCGAACCCGGGCGACGAGACGGCCGAGGTCATGTTCGTGATCAGTCCGCCTAGCTACTAGAGAACGGGAAGGGAGCAGGATCGGGATGGAGGACGACGAGACGGTGATGGAGCGGAGGTTCGACCGCCAGAGGCTCATCAAGCTGGCTGCAGCGGCCGGGGGCGCCGGGCTGATCGGAGGACGCACGGGAATCGCGGACGCGATGCGGGTTGCAGCGACGGCCGAAAGCGGGCGGCTACAGGTGCTCGACTGGGCCGGCTACGGAAACGACGGCGGACAGGCGATGTTCGCGCAATACGTCAAGCAGCACGCCGCGGACAAGCCGCAGTTCACGTACATGACGAACGAGTCGGACGCGCTCGCGAAGATCCACGCGGGTCTCAAGCCCGACCTGTTCCGCCCATACGTGGGTTGGGTGAAGTACTTCGCGACGAGCGGCCTCGTGCAGCCGTGGGACACGTCGCTCATCTCGAACTTCAAGCACCTGAACCCGTTCATGGTCAAGGCCGGCCAGTACAACGGCAAGCAGTACGGCATCCCGGACGACTGGGGCTTCGACGCGATCCTCTACCGCACCGACAAGGTGACGCCGAAGTCGAAGTCGTGGAGCTTGATCTTCGACGACCGCTACAAGGGCAAGATCGCCTGGTTCGACGACCTCGGCATGCTCACCGTCGCCGGGCTCTACCTCGGCTTCAAGGATGCGTGGAACCAGAGCGACGCCGAGCTCGCGCAGGCACAGAAGCTGCTGATCTCGAAGAAGAAGAACGTGCGGCTCATCTGGTCGTCCGAGACGAACCTCTGGGAGGCATTCGGCTCGGGTGACATCTGGATCGCGTACGCGTGGCCGAACGACTGGGTGCAGATGAAGAAGAAGGGCCTGCCCGTGGTCTACATGCATCCGAAGGAGAAGCCGGTTGCGTGGGTCGGCATGTTCATGCTGCTGAACGGGTCGCCGCGCCCGCACCTCGCACACGCCTATGTCGACGCGTGGAGCTCGCAGAAGTCCGGCAAGTGGCTCGAGGACAACTACGGATACGGCCACGCGAACGTGCTGGCGCGCCCGTCGTCGAGCGACCTGCTCCGCGCTCTCCAGCTGACGAACCCGCGGGCGGTCACCAGCCGAACGCATACCTCGACCGCGACATCCCGCGGCGCGCGGTGTACGCGCAGAAGTGGGAAGAGGTGAAAGCCTCCTGACGAGGCGGCGCCGCGACCTGACGACGCCTGCACTGCTCGGCCCGCCCGTCACGTGGCTGGCCGTCTTCTTCGTGCTTCCGATCGCGATCGTCGCCGCGTACAGCTTCGACGTCTACTCGCTGTTTCCAGGCGCGCACGGGTTCACCCTTGCCGCCTGGCGCAGCGTGGCGCACGACCACATCTACCTCCGGCTCTTCTGGAAGTCGGTGAAGATGTCGCTGATCGGTGTCGATCGCGATCGTGTTGCTCGCGTATCCGCTCGCCTACTACCTCGCGCTGTCCGGGACGAAGCGGAAGTACATCCTGCTCCTGCTTCTGATCGCGCCGTTCCTGACGAGCTACCTGCTGCGCGTGCTCGCGTGGAAGGTGATCCTCGGCGACCAGGGCGTCGTCAACTCGTTCCTCTTCTGGACGGGCCTGCGCGCCGAGGGCCACCCGCTCTCGCAGCTGCTCTACAGCCGCTTCGCGGTCATGCTGGTGCTCGGCTATATCTGGCTGCCGTTCGTCGCGCTGCCGATCTTCGTCTCGCTCGAGAGCCTCGACCGGCGGCTGCTCGAGGCGGCGAGCGACCTCGGTGCGAGCCGGTTGCGCGCGTTCTGGACGATCACCCTGCCGCTGTCGCTGCCCGGCGTGATCGCGGCGTTCTTCTTCGTGTTCATCCCGACGCTCGGCGAGTTCGTCACGCCGTCGCTCGTCGGCGGTGCGAGCGGCTACATGTACGGGAACCAGATCGTCGACCTGTTCGGCACCGGCGTTCCCGGACTGGGAGACGGGCTCCGTGCTCGCGCTCTTCCTGATCGGCGTCGTCGCCGTCCTGACGGTCGTCTTCTCGCGCTTCCTGCAGCCGCAGCAGGTCGCAACGGAATGAACGACGTCGCGCTCTCCACGCAACGGCGCTCGCGTCCTGCGCGGGTTCTTCGCGCTGGTCGTCGTCTTCCTCTACGCGCCGATCGTGATCCTGCTCATCTTCTCGTTCAACAACTCGGACGTGCCGTCGTTCCCGCTCAGCGGCTTCACGCTGCACTGGTACCACGAGTTCATCACGAACGCCGATCTGCGGGCGGCGCTCGAGACGAGCGCGATCATCGCCGCGCTGTCGAGCCTCGGCGCCGTCTTCCTCGGCATGCTCGCGTCGATCGCGCTCGCCCGCCGGCGCTTCCGCGGCGAAGGCGCTCGTCTCGGCGCTCCTGCTCAGCCCCGCTCGTGATCCCGTACGTCGTCTTCGGGATCTCGCTGCTTTTGCTCTTCCATCAGCTCGGCGTTTCGAACGGTGTGCCGACCGTCGTGATCGGCCACATCGTGATCAGCGCTCCCGTACACGATCCTCGTGCTCGTCCCGCGGCTCGAGCAGATCGACGAGTCGCTCGAAGAGGCCGCCTACGACCTCGGCGCGAGCCGGCTGCGAACGTTCCGCTCGATCACCTTGCCGCTGATCCTGCCGGCAGTCGTGTCGGCGTTCCTGATCGCGTTCACGACGTCGTTCGACGAGTACGCGGTCGCGTCGTTCGTCGTCGGGACGCGCGTCGACGTTCCCGATCTACCTCTACTCGGCGCTGCGCTTCCCGAACCAGCTGCCGCAGGTGATCGCCGTCGCGGTCGTCGTGACTCATCGTCTCGCTGATCGGTCGTCGTCGCGCCGAGATCGGCCGGCGCATCGCCGACGCGCCGCTCGGCGCTAGGTGTAGTACGCTGCGCGGCGAGCACGGAGGTGTGCTCGGGCGTCCCACGAGAGCGTCACGCCCGCGACCCGACCTCGCGACCCGACGTCGCCTCGTCGGCAAGCCGGTGGCTCACGACGCGGCCCGCGCGCGTGTCGACGTGGAACTGCGTGTACATGCCGAGGTAGACGACCTCGGCGATCGTTCCGTCGAGACGCGAGCCGCCTTCGATGCGCGCGCCGCGCCGATCTGCACGCGCTCCGGTCGAACCGCGACGCGCACCGCGTCGCCCGCGCGAACGCCGAGTCCGACCGGCGACGACGACGCGCTCGCTGCTCGCCGAGGCGTGTCACGGCGAACTCGCCGACGACGCTCGTCGACGGTCACGTCGAGCGCGTTCAGCGAGCCGATGAAGTCGGCGACGAACGCCGTCGCCGGGTGCTCGTAGATCTCGCGCGGCGTGCCGATCTGCTCGACGCGGCCGTCGTTCATCACGGCGATCCGGTCGACATCGCGAGCGCCTCTTCCTGGTCGTGCGTGACGTAGACGAACGTCGTCCCGAGCTCGCCCTGGATGCGCTTCAGCTCGAGCTGCATCTGTCTTGCGCAGCTTCACGTCGAGCGCGCCGAGCGGCTCGTCGAGCAGCAGCGCCGCGGGCCGGTTGACGAGCGCGCGCGCGAGCGCGACCCGCTGCTGCTGGCCGCCCGAGAGCTGGCGCGGGCGCCGGTTCTCGAGCCCTTCGAGCGCGACGATGCGCAGCAGCTCCGTCGATGCGCTCGCGGTGCTCCTCGCGGGGCACGCGCTTCACCTTGAGCCCGAACGCGACGTTGTCGTACACCGACATGTGCGGGAACAGCGCGTACTGCTGGAAGACCATGTTCACCGGCCGGCGGTTGGCGGTCACGGTGGTGACGTCGTTGCCCTGCAGCACGATCCGTGCCCTCATCGGGCATCTCGAAGCCGGCGATCATCCGCAGCGTCGTCGTCTTGCCGCAGCCGCTCGGCCCGAGCAGCGAGAAGAACTCGCCCTCGGCGATCTCGATCGTCACGTCGTCGACAGCGGTGTGGCTGCCGAAGCGCTTGGTGACGCCGTTGAGTGCGATGCCGATACGGTCGTTCGCGGGCATGCGCGAGTCTAACCCGTCATGCTTCACGATCGTGCTGACGGACACCGTCAGAAGAGCCGCTCTGTTTCCGCCGGCCGATCTGTTGCCGCCGCCCCCCGGGCAGCCGTCTCGACGCGTGTCGGGCGACGGTTACTGGATCAATCTGTCCGCGGGACAGAGCTCCGGCATGGTCACGGTCGAACGGCTGGAAGACGTCGAACGCGACCTGGCCGAGATTCGGCGGATACTGGCCGACGACGGGAAGGTGCGCGGGATCTGGTTCGTGGCCGAGAGCGCGTCGCCACCCGGGCTGGCGAGTCAGCTCATGGAGCTCGGGCTCACACCGGCGGGCGAGCCGTCATTCGAGCCTCGGTATGCCGCAATGGCACTCGTCACGACCCCGGCTCCCGGGCCTCCCGACGTCGACGCACGCCGGCCGCGAACCTTCGAGGAGTACCAGGCCGGTCGACGCGTCGGGTACAGCATCTTCGGCGACAGAGCCGAGGACATCGCGGCGATGGAGGCGCGGCAGCGCGTGCAGTGGGAGATCGAGCAGCGAGACGGCATCTTCGCGTCGTTCGTCGCGCTCGTCGACGGGGAGGTGTGTGGCGGAGCCGCCAGCCAGTATGGAGAGAACGCGGTCTTCCTCGCAGGCGGCTACACGCGCGAGGATATGCGCGGTCGCGGCGTCTATCGCGCGCTCGTTCGTGCGCGCTGGGATGCGGCGGCCGAGAAAGGGAAGGCGGCGTTGACCGTCGGCGCCGGCGACATGTCACGGCCGATTCTCGAGCAGCTCGGCTTCGAGACCGTCGGCTGGATCGATTGCCTGCGAGACGAGTTCGGCGCTGACTAGGACGCGCCTAGGCCCGCTGCGCCGACTCGCGCTGTTCCTCTTCGGCGTCCTCGCCGGGCTGTATTCGGTCGGGACCGGCACTGCCTTCGGCTGGATCAGCGGGCTCGCCCTGATCGTGGCTGCGTTCTTCCTCGTTCGCCGCTGGTGGTGGCGTCCGAGCACGTCACGTCGCTGACTCAGAGCGGCTGCCGGTCGAAGCGCTCGCAACCATGGCGCCGACCGCCGGCGCGCGGGCGACGAGGACCGTGCCGGCGAGGGCGACGACCAGACCGCTCGCGATCAACACACCGTCGAGCGGTGCGGAGCTCCACTCCTCGCGCAGGAAGAGCGGCTCGAGCACGATCGGCAGAAAGGTCTGCACCGACGTCGTGACCGGCACGACGACCGTCGTCCGGGCACGCTGGAACGCGGTCATGCCGGTGACGGTCGCCGCGATGCCGATGCCCAGCGCGATTCCCGTCCATGCGATTGCGTTCCACCAGTGACGGTCGCCGACGTCGTCACTGAACAGCTTGGCGGCGATGTTGGTACCGGCGAGACCTACACCCGAGGCGATCATCACGCCGACCGCCGAGTCGAGACGTGTGCCCCGGACGACGAACGGAACAAGTGACACGGCGGCGAGCGCGCCGACCACGACGAGAACGACAGCACCGGAGCGGTGTGCCTCGGTATGACCTGGCGCACCGCCCGCAATCAGCGCAACGCCGCCGATGATCGCAGCGACACCCACCCAGACACTCGGCAGCACAGGCTCACCGAGCGTCCGTACCCCCACGGCCAGCACGAGCAGCAGGCCAATCGTGAGCGCGGGCTGGACGACCACGAACGGCGCGAGCGCCAGCGCGAGCACCTGCGGACCGACGCCCAGCGCACCGAGGAGGAAGCCGAGCACCCAGCGCCAGCGCCGAAGCAGCGTGCCGAGCAGCGCGACACGGAGGCTGAGCGAGACCGGCGCCATCCGCGCCTCGAGCGCCTGCAGGACCAGCCCGAGGTTGAAGAGGAGCGACGCGAGAACAGCTGCGCCGAGACCGGCGACGAAAAGCATCCGCGCTCAGCGTTCCCGCCGGCGCTTGCGCACGAACTCGGCTAGCCGGTCTCGTCGTCGCCGGCGTCGCCGCCGGAGCGCTTCTTCCAGAACGTGAGCACGCCGATCGTGCCGGCGAGGAGCAGCGCGATTGCGCTCTTGTTCGGCTTGCCCGACTCGGCGTCGATCGCCGGCACGGCGTCCTTGGCCTTCCGCTTCAGGACGCGCTTCCCGACGAGCAGTGCCAGCCAGCCGACGGCGGCGTTTTTGCGGTTGAACACACTCATGCGGTGAGCCTACCCCCGCAACCCAGTGAAGCAAACCGTCGCGTCGTGGCTTTACGCCTTCGCCGGCGCGCGCTTCTTGTTCGGCAGGTGGATCGCGCGGCCGAGCGCGACGAGGCCGGCTTCCTTGATCGCCTCGCTCAGCGTCGGGTGCGCGGCCATGCCGTCGGCAACGGTCTCGACCGTCGCCTCCGCATCGATCGCGACCGTCCCGGCCTCGATCAGATCGGTGACATGCGGGCCGACCATGATCAGGCCGAGCAGCTCGCCGTACCGGGTCTCGTGGATCGATTTCACCCAGCCGACCGTGTCGCCCTGCATCACCGCGCGCGCGTTCGCCTGCCACGGGAACGTGCCGACGGCCACCTCGTCGCCGTGCAGCTCGCGTGCCTGTGCCTCGGTCAACCCGACGCCGGCGATCTCTGGATCGGTGTAGATCGGGCGCGGCACCGCACGGTTATCGACGATCGCCTCGTGACCGCAAGCGTTCTCCGCGGCGACCTCGCCCTCGCGGAACGCGGTGTGTGCGAGCTGCCAGTAGCCGGCGCAGTCGCCGACGGCGAAGATGTGCGGCACGCTCGTGCGGCGGTGGTCGTCCGTGGCAATGCCCTTCCGCTTGTCGAACTGCACGCCGGCCGCCTCGAGGCCGATTCGCTCGACGAGCGGCCCGCGGCCGACCGCGACGAGCATCAGGTCGCACTCGACGGTCTCGCCGTCGCCGAAGCGCACGCGCAGCGAGTTGCCCTGCTGCTCGACGGCGGTGCACTGCTTCCCGAGCTGGAGCGCGACGCCGCGCTTCCCGAACGCCTTCGCAAGCTCCTTCGCCGCGTCGACGTCCTCCTGCGGGATCAGCGTGTCGAGCATCTCGATGATCGTCACCTCGCTGCCGAAGCGGCTGAAGATCGATGCGAACTCGGCGCCGATGATTCCCCCACCGAGGATGACGAGCCGACGCGGCACCTCGGTCTGCGCAAGCAGCCCGGTCGAGTCGACGCACAGGTCGCTCTCTAGACCCGGGATCGGCGGGCGCAGCGGGAACGAGCCGGTGGCGACGACCGCGGTCTTGAAGGAGACGTCCTCCCCGCCCTCGACGCTCAGAGTGTTCGCGTTCTTGAACGCGCCCGTGCCCTTCACCCACTCGACGCCGTTGGCCTTGAAGAGCCCGGCGACGCCCTGCGTCATCTGCTTGACGACCGATGCCTTCCACTCGTTCGCCTTCGCGAAGTCGAGCCTCGGGTCGGAGACCTCGACACCGAGCTTCCCGAACGTCTCGTGCGCCTGGTGCATGAAGTGCGCCGTCTGCACCCACGCTTTCGTCGGGATGCACCCGACGCGCAGGCACGTGCCGCCGAGCTCGGGCTCCTTCTCGATGCACGCAACCTTGGCGCCGAGCTGCGCGGCGCGAATCGCTGCGGTGTAGCCACCGGGGCCTCCGCCAAGAACGGCGACGTCGACTTCCATCTTGTCTCCTAACGCATCGGTTTCCGCGGGCGATCGTACCGAGCGCGGGTCGCCAGCCGTCTAGATCAGGGGCAGATGACGATCTTTCCGAACTTGCCGCCGGCCTTGAACCGCTCGTAGGCATCCTGGGCACGCTCCAGCGGGAACGTCTCCTCGACGGGAACCGTCAGCTCGCCGCGCGCCAGGAACGGGAGCGCGAAGCCTTCGAGCCTGCGCATGACGTCCTCCTTCTCCTCCCGTGACCGGCTGCGCAGAGCGGAGCCGTGGATGCGCCCGCGTCGGTGCATCAGCTGGCCGAAGTCGATCTCGGCGCTCCGCCCGGCGCCGAGGCCGATCACGGAGATGCGGCCCTTCGTCGCCAGCCGGGTGATGTTCGTCGCGAGGTTCTCTCCGCCGACGAGCTCCAAGATCACGTCGTACTCACCCTCCGGCTCGGTCGAGACGGCGCCGAACGCGCGCAGCTCGTCGTGGTGGTGGCGCGCAACAGCGGTCACCTCGGCGCCGGCGCGGACGCCGAGCTGCACCCCGGCGATGCCGACGCCGCCCGCTGCGCCGTTCACCAGCAGACGCTCCCCGTCGCGCAGCTCTGCCTGGGCGAAGAGCGCGTCGTGCGCGGTTGCGAACACCTCGACGAAACCGCCCGCCTGCTCCCAGGTCACGTTGTCCGGCACGCGGATCACGTGCGTGTGATGCACGACGGCGAGCTCGGCGTGGCCGCCGCCGGGCAGCAGCGCCATCACGCGCTCGCCCCGCTCGGTCTCGCCGGCGCACTCGAGCCCGGGCACGTCGGTCACGCCGGGCGGCGGCGGGTAGTACCCCGCACGCTGACCGAGGTCGGCGCCGTTCACGCCGGTCGCGCGAACGCGGATGAGCAGCTCTCCGTCACCGGGAACCGGGTCGGGACGCTCTTCGATCTCGATCTTGCCGTCGACGATGACCGCAGCGCGCATCTCCCCATGCTACGAGCGATGAGGCGACGCGGCCCACGACGAAGGAGTCAGGCACCCGGCGGCCCCCAGCTTGCCGGGTGCCTCGGTTTGTTCTTCGTCGAAACGCTCTCGGCGGTTCACAGAGACAGACACCTCGGTTCCGGCTTCGCCGGCAACCGAGGTTCTCGGAACCGAGTTACAAGCGCTTGAGCATGACGACGCCGCCGTCCGAGTCGCGGACGCGCTCGAAGCCGTTGCGCTCGTAGAACGCGACGGCCGGCGAGTCCGCCTCGACCGACAGCGACGCCGCGCTGTACCCGGCGGCGCGCGCAGCACTGAGGAGCTCATCCATTAGGTCCTGCCCGAGTCCGTGGCGGCGGCGCGACGGGACGACGGCGATCGACAGCTCCGGGGTCTGCTCGTCGACGAACCCGTAGCCCGGCTCCGACTCCGGGAACAAGCGCAACCACGCCGCACCCACACGATTGCCCGTCTCGTGCGCGACGATCGCAACGTCGCCCGGGCGGCCCCAGTTGTCGACGTAGCGCGTCAGCGGGATGTCCGCCTCGAACGCGTTCACGCGCCACGCGTAGGCATGCGCGAGCATCGACCGCATGAACGGCACGTCCGCGGCGGACCCCTTCCGGATCACCGGACGTCCTCCGTCAGCTGCAGACGGTTCCCATCCGGGTCGAAGACGTCCACGAGTCTCATCCCTGCGAGCTCCACGACGGTGCCAACTTCGACGCCCTCGCCCCGCAGCCTTTCTGCCAGCCCGCGGAGATCGCTGACGCTCACCTCCGCCACGCCGCTACCGAGCGTCGGCTCCCCCTCACCGAGCGCGATCCGCATCGAGCCGCGCTCGAGCTTCGACCACTTGTCGTCCCAGTCGACGTAGGTCTCGTCGAAGCCGAGCAGCCGTTTGTAGAAGTCGCGCCCCCGGTCGAAATCGCGGACCAGGTACCAGACGCGCGGGTTCACAACGCCAGTGCCGGGTCTTCCACGAACTGCTTGACCGTGCGCAGGAAGTCGGCGCCGTCGGCGCCGTCGACCGCACGGTGGTCGACGGTCAAGGTCATCGTCAGCATCGGCCGGACCACGACGTCACCGTCGCGGACGACCGGCGTGTCGACCGTCGCGCCGACCGCGAGGATCGCCGCCTGCGGCGGGTTGATCACCGCGACGAACTGCTCGATGCCGAACATGCCGAGGTTCGAGATCGTAAACGTGCCGTCCTCGAGATCCTGCGTCGTCAGCTTGTTGTCGCGCGCGCGACCCACCACGTCGCCGCGTGCGGCCGCGACCTCGGCGAGCGACAGCCGCTCGACCGACCGCAGCACCGGCACGACGAGCCCCTGCGGTGCCGCGACTGCGATGCCGACGTTGGCCGTCGGGAACTTGAGCAACGCGTCTTCGGTGTACTGCACGTTCACGTTGCGATGGCGCATCAGCGCTTGCGCGCACACCTTCGCGAGCACGTCCGTCACCGTGATGCGCACGTCGGGGCTCAGCTCGCGCGCCTTCGCAACGAGCTCGTTGGCGCGGCTCATGTCGGCGCTGACCGTGAGCTGGAAGACCGGCGCCTGCCACGCAGCCGTGAGCCGGCGCGCGATCGTCTTCCGGATGTTCGTGAGCGGGACCGACTCGATCTCGCCGCTCGCGACCACGGGCGCGGCCGCCGGCCGCGCCTGCGCGCCCTCGATGTCCTTGGCGACGATGCGACCCTCAGGGCCAGTGCCTTGGAGCGCCGCGAGGTCGATGCCACGCTCGCGTGCCAGGCGGCGCGCGAGCGGCGATGCCTTGATGCGCCCTCCGTTCGTGGAAGACGACGCGGCTGGTTCAGGTGCGGGCGCAGACTCTGGTTCCTGAGCCGGCTTCGCCGGTTCAGGAACCGGCGTCGCGAGCTTCGGCTCGGCAACCTCTTCGCCGGCCTCGCCGATCCACGCGATCGTCTGCCCGACGGGCGCCTCGCCCGAGGCGAGGACGATCTTCAGCAGCACGCCGTCGAAGTCGGACTCGACCTCTTGCGTGACCTTGTCGGTGTCGACCTCGAAGAGCGGCTCGCCCTTCGCGACCTGCTCACCCTCGCTCTTCAGCCACTTGTTGACCGTCCCGGACTCCATGCCCTGGCCGAGACGCGGCAGCTTGACCTCGGACGCCACCGTTACTGCCCCACGGTGCGCTTGATCGCAGCGAGCACGTCTCCGGCGTGCGGAACGACGTACTGCTCCATCACCGGTGCGAACGGGAGCGGTGCGAACTTCGCACCGACACGCTCGATCGGTGCGTCGAGCCAGTCGAACGCACGGTGCTGCAGAACTGCCGTCACCTCGGCGCCGAAGCCCATCCGCGTCACCGCCTCGTGCGCGACAACCGCGCGATTCGTCTTCTTGACCGACTCGACGAGCGTGTCCTCGTCGAGCGGCTGCAGCGTGCGAGGGTCGACCACCTCGACGGAGATACCGTCCTCCTCCGCCTGCTTCGCCGCGTCGAGCGCGCGATGCACGAGCGGGCCGATCGCAATCACCGTCACGTCGGTGCCCTCGCGCACGACGCGCGCCTTGCCGAACGGGATCGGCTCGAGCTCGTCGGCGACCTCGCCCTTCACCGGGTACAGCAGGCGATGCTCGAAGAACACGACCGGGTTGTCGTCGTAGATCGCCGTCCACAGCAGCCCGCGCACGTCTTCCGGTGTCGACGGGTACACCACCTTGAGCCCGGGAATGTGCACGAGCCACGCCTCGAGCTGCTGCGCGTGTTGCGCGCCCGGCGACCAGCCTGCGCCGCCCTGCGTGCGGATCGTCAGCGGCACGGTCAGCTGTCCGCCGGACATGTAGCGGTGCTTCGCCGCCTGGTTGACGATCTGCTCGAGCGAGAGCGTGAGGAAGTCCTCGTACATGATCTCGACGATCGGGCGCATCCCCGCCATCGCGGCGCCGATGCCGGCACCGACGATCGCCATCTCGGAGATGGGCGTGTTGCGCACGCGTTCCGGGCCGAACTCGTCGAGCAGGCCCTGCGTGACGCCCATCGAGCCGCCCATCTCGGCGATGTCCTCGCCCATGATGAAGACGCTGTCGTCGTTGCGCATCGCCGCGGCGAGCGCGTCGCGCACCGCTTCGCGGTAGGTCACCTCAGGCATAGACGTTCTTGAGCGCGTCTTCCGGCGCCGGATCGGTGGCGTTCTGCGCAAAGGTGAGCGCAGCGTCGACGGTCTCGTGCGCCTGGCGGTCGAACTCCTCGAACTCGCTGTCCGAGAGGCCGAGGCGCTCCCGCAGGCGAACGATCGGATCGTGGTCGGCCGCGTCCTGCCGGTCTTCCTTCGTGCGGTACACCTGCGGATCGCCGATGTAGTGCCCGTGCATGCGGTAGGTCTCGACGTCGAGGAAGACCGGGCCCTCGCCGGAGCGCGCATGCTCGAGCGCTTCCTGCGCGGCAGCGTGCACGGCTTCGACGTCCTGCCCGTCGACCTTGATCGACCGCATGTCGAACGCGAGCGCGCGCTTCGACATGTCGTCCCACACGGGCGAGTGCTGCCAGCCCGGTGTCGACTCCGCCCAGTGGTTGTTCTCGCAGACGAACACGGTCTTCGTCTTCCAGAGCTGCGCAAGGTTGAGCGACTCGTGGAAGGTGCCGATGTTCGTCGCTCCGTCGCCGAAGAACGCGACCGCGACGCGCGGCTCGTTGCGCAGCTTGAACGCCAGGCCGGCCCCTGTGACCGCCGGCAGCCCACCGCCGATGACCGCATTCGCGCCGTAGTTCCCGCGCGAAATGTCGTAGAGGTGCATCGACCCGCCGTAACCGTGCGAGCAGCCCTCGACCTTGCCGTAGAGCTCCGCCATGACCGCGTTCGGGTGGGTGCCGCGCGCCAGTGTGTGCCCGTGCGCACGGTGCGTCGAGGCAAAGATGTCGTCCTCCTCCATCGCCTGGCTGACGCCGACGGCGACCGCCTCCTGCCCGATCGCAACGTGCAGGAACCCGGGCAGCTCGCCGGCACGGAAGCGCTCCTCCACCTTCTCCTCGAAGCGGCGGATGAGCAGCATGTCGCGCAGAAACTCCCGCAGGGTCTCCTCGCCGACGGCGGGTTTCCTCTCGACCTTGGCCAAAGCCCCGGCAGTGTACGTTTCGGCCGTGAGCGTCGCGGAGCAGTGGGAAACGATTGGATCCAACTTGCCGGACGGCTGGGCGCACGCGCAATTGCGCCTCGAGCTTCGCGACGGCGATGCGGCCGACAACGCGGCGGCGCTGCTCGCACCGGCCGGCCCGTACCGCGCCGCTCCCACCGTGCTTCTCTTCACCGTCGCGCGTGACGGCACCGCTGCGAGCCCCGACAGCATCGCTCGACTGCTTCGTCGGCTGACGAGCGGGACGCTCGAGCTTTCTGGATCCCAAGCCGCGGCGAAAATCCCCGAGCAGCACATCGCGAGGCTCGTCGAGGGCTGGGACGCGATGGTCGCCGGCCTGCCGGCCGACTGGAGCGACCTGTACGTCGAGCTCGATCTCATCTCCACCGACTTCATCGAGCGCGCCTCCGTGCTGTGCATCCAGTGCAACCCGCGGCGCGACGGAACCCGCGCGGCGCTTCGCTTCCGCAGCGCGCGAGTCGCCGGCTACGGCGTGTCGGCGACGATGGCGCGGCGTTGCCTCGAGCGCTGCGATGCGGAGAACATTCGCGGCACGGTGACCGCGCTGCGCGTGCTCTCCGGCACGCGTCATGTGGACACGCAGGGCCCGGTCTGGCTCGCTGCCGGCAAGACCATCTGAGTCCCCGTTGACGTTCGTCGACGCGCTCGCCCAAGCCGCCGCCGTCCGCGCCGGCGACGTGTCGCCGCGCGAGCTCGCCGAAGCCGCGATCGCGCGCAGCGAGGCGACGAATCCGCAGCTGAACTTCCTCGTCACCGACGCGTACGAGCAGGCACTCGCGACCGAGCCGGCGGACGGCCCGTTCCGCGGGGTGCCGATTCTCGTCAAGGACCTCACCGACACGGCGGGCATCCGCACGACGTATTCATCGCGTGCGTTCGCCCGCTACGTCCCGACCGCGGACACCGCGATCGTGCGTCGCATGAAAGACGCAGGCTTCGTCGTGCTCGGCAAGTCGAACACGCCGGAGTTCGGGATCACGTGCGTCACGGAGTCCGAGCTGAACGGCGACTGCCGCAACCCGTGGAACACCGACGTGACGCCCGGCGGCTCGTCGGGAGGCGCCGCCGCCGCGGTCGCGGCGGGCGTGCTGCCGCTCGCTCAAGGCTCGGACGGCGGCGGGTCGATTCGCATCCCCGCCTCGTGCTGCGGTCTCTTTGGGCTGAAGCCCTCGCGCGGACGCGTCTCGCCCGCACCGTGGGTGAGCGGGTCGCTCGAGCTCGGCCAGAGTGCGGGCCTCTCGGTCACGGTGCGCGACGCCGCGGCGTTCCTCGACGTGCTGTCGGGCTACGAACCGGGCGACGCGCACTGGGCACCGCCACCGGAACGGCCGTTCCTCGCCGAGGTGGGCGCAGATCCCGGACGGCTGCGGATCGCCTTCACGTGCGAGCCGCCGATCCCTTACCCGGTCGACCCGCGCTGCACCGCCGTCGCGCGTGACGCGGCCGAGGCGCTCAGCGCGCTCGGCCACGACGTCGTCGAGCGCACGCCCGCCTGGCAGGATGAGGCGCTTCTGTCGTGGTTCGCGCGCGTGTGGCAGATCGCGCCGGCGCTCTTCCCCGTCGCAGACGAATCCGAGCTGATGCCTCTGAACCGCGCGCTCGCGCAGGCGGCGCGTGAGACGTCGAGTGTCGAGTTCGCTCACGCCGTCGCCGCGCTTCAGCGCCTTGCGCGCCGTGTCGTCGCCTTCTGGCAAGACGTCGACGTCGTGCTGACGCCGACGCTCGCATTGCTGCCGGTGCGGATCGGCTGGGTGTTCGAGCCGGAGGATCCATGGGAGCAGTTCCGGCGCGGCGGTGAGTTCACACCGTTCACGCCGATCGTGAACGTGACGGGGCAGCCTGCGATGAGCGTGCCGTTCGGTGAAGCCGACGGCCTTCCCGTCGGTGTGCACCTGATCGGTCCGCCTGCGGGGGAGGCGGTGCTGTTCCGCCTTGCCGCGCAGCTGGAAGCGGCCCATCCCTGGGCCGACCGGCTCCCGCTACTCGCGTAGCTCCGCCGCGAGCTCGGCGGCGCGGCGCGCGTCCGCGGCGACCACCAGGAGCGTGTCGTCGCCTGCGATCGTGCCGACGACGAGGGGATGGCTGAGCCGGTCGATCGCGCGCGCGATCGCCGGCGCCGCGCCGATCTCGCAGTGCACGACGACGACGTTCTGCGCCGCGGTCGCCCCGCGGCCGAACTGCGCGAGCAGCGAACGCAGCGTTCGTGACGGGTCTGCTCGGCCGGCATGACTCGGGGCCGTGTAGCGGAGACGCCCGAGCGGGTCGGCGAGCTTCTCGAGCCCGAGCTCGTGGATGTCCCGAGAGACGGTCGCCTGGGTCACTCGGCAGCCCGCGCTCCGCAATGCGTCGAGGAGCTCCTGTTGTGTGCCGAGCTGCCTGCGCTCGACGAGCCCGAGCAGCAGCTTTTGCCGCTCCGTCTTCCCGAGTGATGCCTCACTCCGCACGGCTGCGATGTTTGCAGGCCCTGAGCCGCGGCGAAAGTATCCGCATGCCGCGGATCCCGAACGGCTCTAGAATCGAGCCATCGTGAGCGCCGAACAGACCGTCCACAAGGCCGTGCACTCGCTGCACGGCGTCGCCCGCCAGCGGCACATCGCGAAGATCATCAAGCGCGCCCGGGCTCGCGGCACTGAGGCGCCCACGGCGCCGTCCGGGCCGCAGCTCGATCCGCAGCCGCCCACGCCGAAGAGCGGGCCGAGCCCGATCGTCGTCGTCGGCGCGGCGTTCGTCGCCGGTTATGCACTCGCGAAGGTGATCTCGTGGAGGGGCCGTGTCAACGCACGCGCCTGAGAGCTCGACGAACGGCGGCGTCGGCGCCGCGGCGAAGCAGGTCGCCGAGCACGCCACGTCGATCGCGAAGCTCGAGGTCGAGCTCGCCGCCCTCGAGCTGAAGAAGAAGGTGACCGCGCTCGGGATCGGCATCGGCTTCGGGCTCGGTGCGGCGGTGGTCGCGCTCTTCATGGTCGCCTTTGCCTTCGCGACCGCCGCGGCAGGGCTCGCAACGTTCCTGGCGACGTGGCTCGCGTTGCTGATCGTGACCGGAGGGCTCGCGTTGCTCACGCTCGTGCTCGGGCTGCTCGCGCGCCGGTCGTTTCGACGCGGCGGCCCGCCGGTGCCGAAGCAGGCGATCCGCGAGGCGAAGCTGACGACGGAGGCGATCAAGAAGTGAGCACGCCGACGCGCAACCGCACGCCCGATCAGATTCGCGCCGACCTCGAGTCGGAACGTGAGCAGCTTGCCGAGGCTGTCGACCATCTGCGCGACTCGATCGGCCACGCGGCGAACCTGAAGCGGCGACTGCCGATCGTCGCGGCAGGCGCGGCGTCGCTCGGCTTCGTGTTCGCAGGCGGCGTCGGCGCAACCGTGCGCTACCTCTCCCGCCGCCGCGGTTGACCTCGACGAAGCGCGCGCGGCTCTCGCGCGCGGACTGGGTCGCGATCGTCAAGCGCACCTTCAAGGCGTTTCTCGCCGACGGCTGCATGGGGCTCGCGAAGGAGATCGCGTACAGCTCGTTGCTCGCCTTCTTTCCCGCCGTGGTGGCACTGGTCGGGCTGCTCGACCTCCTGAACGCCTACGACGGGCTGCAGCACTTCCTCGACCCGGTCGCGCCGAAGGCCGTGACGGATCTGATCGCGAGCTTCAAGCACGACTCGGGCGGCAGCGGCTCGGTCGTCGCGCTCGTGCTCGGTATTGCCGGCGCACTGTGGGCCGCCTCGGGGGCCATGGGCACGGTCGTCGAGGCAGTCAACAAGGCCTACGAGCGAATCGAGACGCGCCCGTTCTGGAAGGTGCGCATCATCTCGATCACGCTCGTCGTGGCTGCTGCCACGGTGACCGTCGGCATGCTCCTCCTGATCGTGCTCGGCGGCACGCTCGGCCACGCAATTGCGCATCGTGCACACGCCGGCGCGGCCTTCACGTGGACGTGGAACCTCGCGCGCTGGCCACTCGCATTCGTCGTCGTGCTGCTCCTCTACGAGCTCATCTACTACCTCGCGCCGAACAGAGAGCACTCTCGGTGGCACTGGTTCTCGGCGGGGTCGCTCGTCGGCGGCGTGACCTGGGTCGGGCTCAGCGGGTTGTTCGCGCTCTACACCTCGTTCTCGAACTCGTACACGAAGACCTACGGAACGCTTGCCGGCGGGATCGTGCTTCTCCTCTGGCTGAACTACAGCGCGTGGTCGATCCTCTTCGGCGCCGAGCTCAACTCCGAGCTCGACGCGCAGGTGGACATCGACGCCGCAGGCGGCCCGCACGCCGGCCTCACGAGGCCGGCCCACCGCCGGTAGCGCTACGCGCGCAGCTCGGCGCCGAAACGTTCGGCGAGCGCAGCGACGATCGCAGTGCGCAGACGCGTTCCGTCGTCGTCGGAGAGCGTCCGGTCCGGCGACTGGAACGCGACGGAGAACGCGACCGACTTCTTGCCGGCGGCGATCTGGTCGCCGCGATAGTCCGAAAGGAAGCGCGTCTCGCGCAGCTCCGGCCCCGCGGCGTCGCGCGCCGCCGCGAGCAGGGCGCCTGCCGGCACCGAGTCGTCGACGACAAAGGCGAGATCCTGCCGCAACGGTGGATAGGTGATCACGTCGCTATAGACAATTCGCTCGGGGACGAGCGCAAAGAGCTCTTCGAGGTCGAGCTCGAACGCGCTCCACTCACCGTCGAGGTCGAGCGGGCCGTAGGTCGCCACCCAACCGCCCTCCACCGTTGCGCCGACGATGAAGTCCTCGCGCACGTCGGCTGCTGCGAACACCGGCTCGACGTGCAGCGCGTCGAAGATCGCCTCGACGAGCCCCTTCGCGCGGAAGAAGTCACCGGCGACGATGCCGCCGAGCCGTACGCGCTCGGTCGGGACCGGGCCGGGCGGCAGGTAGACGTGCGCGACCTCGAACAGCGAGCTGTTCGGCGTTCCCATGTCGACGTTGTGCCGCGCGGCGCCGAGCAGGCCCACCGAGAGGGTCGTGCGCAGGAGCCGCTGTTGCTGCGACAGCGGCACCGGCAGCTCGATGGCGTTCGGGTCGGGGTCGGACGGCTGCAGCGAGTACGTGTACGCCTCGTACAAGCCGGCGCCGACGAGCACGTCCTCGACCTGGCGGCGAAGTCGCTGCGAGTGCGTGAGGCGGCCGAACATCGCCTGCCGTCGCGGCAATGTGGCCGGCACGTCCTCGAGCCGGAACCGCGCGACCTCCTCGACGAGGTCGACGTCGCGCCGAACGTCGCGCGCGCGCCACGACGGCACGGTCACCTGCCAGTCGTCGTCGACCGTGAAGCCGAGCCGCTGCAGGCGCTCGCGCTGGTCGCTCTCGGGCGTCGCGAGGCCGAGCGCCTCATCGGCGTAGCCGGGCCGGTACGCGATCCGCGGCGGAGGCGGTGTCTCGCCGCGCACCTCGGTCTCGCCCGTGAACCGTGCGCCGGCGAGCTCGACGAGAAGCTGCGAGGCATAGCGAGCAGCGAGCGCAGCGGCCTCGGGGTCGACGCCCTTCTCCCAGCGCGTCTGCGCCTCCGAGCGCATGTGGTGGCGCTCGCCGCTCTTCAAGACCGTGATCGGCTCGAAGTTCGCGGTCTCGAGCACGACTGACGTCGTCGACTCCGACACCTCGGTGTTCTCGCCGCCCATCACGCCGGCGAGACCGATCGGCCTGCTGCCGTCGGCGATCACGAGGTCGGCGGGGTCGAGCGTGCGGGTCGTGCCGTCGAGCGTGACAATTTGCTCGCCGGGAGTCGCGCGCCGGACGACGATGCGATCGTCGACAAGAGTCTCCTTGTCGTACGCATGCAGCGGGCTGCCGAGTGCAAGCATCACGTAGTTCGTGATGTCGACGACGTTCGAGATCGGCCGCATCCCCGCGCCGATCAGCCGTGCGCGCAGCCAGGCCGGCGACTCGCCGACCTGCACGTCGCGGAAGACGCGCGCGATGAAGCGCGGGCAGGCGTCGAGATCGTCGACCTGGACGTCGAAGCGCTCGTCGCCGTCGCGCGTGGGGTCGATTCCAGGCGGCGGCTTGAGCGCACCGCCCGTCAGCGCCGCGACTTCGCGCGCGATGCCGTAGATGCCGGTCAGGTCGGGCCGGTTGTACAGCGTCTCGATCTCGAGCACGTCGTCGCCGAGCGGCAGAACGTCTCCGAGCGGCGTGCCTGCGACGAGCTCGTCGGAGAGCACCATGATCCCGCCGTGATCCTGGCCGAGCTCCAGCTCGCGCTCGGAGAGGATCATCCCGTCGGAGACCTCACCGCGCAGCTTGCGCCGCTCGATCGTGAACTCGCCGCCGGGCATGACACCGCCGGGAACGACGACCGCGACTGTCGCGCCGACGCCGAAGTTCCACGCGCCGCAGACGATCGAGCGCGGCTCGCCCTCCCCCACGTCGACCTTCGTCAGCTGCAGTTTGTCGGCGTTCGGATGCTTGCCGGCCTCGAGCACCTTGCCGACGACGAAGTGGCGGTAGTTGTCGCCGTCCGCGGGCACGCCGCGCCGCACGATGCGGTCGACCTCGCAGCTCGTGAAGACGAGCTGCCGCGCAAGCTCCTCGATTGGCAGGTCGAAGTCGACGTATTCCCGCAGCCAGCTGACCGGGACTTTCAAAACTGCCCCAGGACGCGCAGGTCGTTCTCCCAGAATGCGCGCAGGTCGGGCAGGCCGTGCCGGAGCATCGCGATGCGCTCGATGCCGAAGCCGAACGCGAAACCCTGCCACTCGACGGGATCGAGGTCGACGTTGCGGAACACGTCGGGGTCGACCCAGCCGGCGCCGCCCATCTCGATCCAGCCCGACTGCTTGCACGTCGCGCAACCGCTGCCGCCGCAGATGAAGCAGGTCACGTCGAACTCGACCGAAGGCTCGGTGAACGGGAAATGGCTCGTGCGCATGCGCACCTCGCGCTCCTGGCCGAAGAGCGCGCGGAAGAACTGCAGCACGGTTCCCTGCAGATCGGCGAGCGTGATGCCGCGGTCGACGGCAAGGCACTCGACCTGCAGGAAGATCGGCGAATGCGTTGCATCGGGTGTGTCGCGCCGGTAGCAGCGGCCGGGCGAGACCATGTAGATCGGCGGTGTGCGCGAGAGCATCGCGCGAATCTGGTCCGGAGACGTGTGTGTGCGCAGCACAGTCGTGTCGTCGATGTAGAACGTCTCGAACGGAGAGCGCGACGGGTGGTTCTGCGGCTGGGTCAGCGCATCGAAGTTCTCCCAGACGGTTGCGACCTCGGCGCCGTCCCACACCTCGTAGCCCATGCCGAGGAAGATGTCCTCGATCTCACGGCGGATCTGCGTGAGCAGGTGGAGCCGGCCGCGCCGGACCGGCGAGCCGGGGATCGTGACGTCGACGTCGCGCTCCGCCGACGCGCGGCGCGCGAGCCGCAGGAGCTCCTGCTCGCGCGCGGCGACGGCCTCCTCGAGGCGGCCGCGGATGCCGTTCAGCAGCATGCCGCTCTCGCGGTCGCGGACCCCGCGGAGCGCCTGCGCGAGCTCGGACTTCCGGCCGAGCACGCGCACGCGGGCGTCGTCCAGCTCGCTCTCCGACAAAGCCGCTGCGACAGCGGCGAGCGCTTCTTCCTCGTAGGCGGGCCAGTTCACCGCGGCGAGACTATCCAAGGTTCCATTCCTCCCTTCGCTTCCTGGGGCGCAATTCCGTCAGGCCCCGGTGCGGCTGGAGGACGCTACGCGACGTCCCCGGTTGCGCACCGGGGCCGCATAAAGCGCGTCGTCGCATTCGCGTGCATCTGTAGAAAGCATAGACATGTCCGCCTACGACGCAATCGCGCGGGTGTACGACCCGTGGTCGCGCAGCGTCGTCGAGGACGTCCCGTTCTACGTCGAAGAGGCGATGCGCTCGGGCGGGCCGGTACTCGAGCTGGGTGTCGGCACAGCGCGGATCGCGGTGCCGGTCGCAGCGGCGGGTGTGGACGTGGTCGGAGTCGACCTGTCCGAGGGGATGCTCGAGGTGGCGCGCGAACGGGCAGCGCTGGCGGGGGTCGAGCTGGACCTGCGCCACGGTGACCTGCGCGACCCACCGGTCACGGAGACGTTCCCGCTCGTCCTCTGCCCGTTTCGGTCGCTGCTGCACATGGAGACCGACGCCGACCGGCGCCTGGCTCTTCGGGCCGTGGCCCGGTGCCTGGCACCTTCCGGGCGGTTCGTGTTCGACGTCTTCGCCCCGGGTGCCGAGGACATCGCGGAGACGCACGGGCGCTTCATCGAGCGCGAGCCCGGGATCTGGGAACGCGCCGACTGGCACGAGGAATCGCGCACGCTGGTGCTGCGCCTCCGAACAGACGTGGCCGAAGCGGAGATGTCGCTCGCCTGGCTCTCGGTGGCCGAGTGGCGCACCCTCCTCGTCGAGGAGGGGTTCACGGTCGAGTCGCTCTACGGCTGGTTCGACCGCTCGCCGTGGCGCGGCGGCGAGGACTCGATCTGGGTCTGCTCGCGTGGAAAGCTGCCGGCGTGAGCTTCTTCGAGCTGCCGCCGCCCCCGCCACCACCGGAAGAGCACGCACAACCCGTGTGGATCGGCCCGCCGGACAACCTGCTCGGCGTTCCATTCACGCTCTCCGTCGTCCTGGCGCGAACTCCGTCCGTTGCGTTGCACGCGCACAGCGGCCTCGCGTACCCGTCGGGGATCGAGTTCTCGCTGCAGCTCCTGCAGCGGGAGCACCCGCAGGATCACTTCTCGGGCCCGATCCATGCGTGGCACACGAGCCGGCACGGAGCACTCGGGCCGGAGGTGCTCCGGTTCGGAGTCGAGCTCGCGGACGGGCGCAAGGCAACAGTGTTCGATCCGCACCCGTTCCCCGGTGAAGGCGAGGACGCGCCGATGGGGCCCGTACTCACGCAGCGCGGCGGTGGAGGCGGCGGCCGACGCTACGACATGCGTTTCTGGCTGTGGCCGTTACCGCCTCCCGGCCCGCTGGCGTTCGTCATCGAATGGCCGGAGCAGGGCATCGAACTGACGCGGCAGACGGTCGACACGGCCCCGATCCTGGAAGCGGCCACACGGGCCGAAGAGCTTTGGCCAGACGGAACGCCGTCAGCCGGCAGCGGCTGGACGAGCGTGTCCACCATGAGCTCGAGTCGCAAGGTGTCTGACACCTAGAGGTGTCAGACACCGTCCGAGACGCGTCGCGACCACTCGTACAGGGCGATCGCGCCCGTGGCCGCGACGTTCAGCGACTCGGCACCAGCGAGCGGAATCGTCGCCGAGGCATCGCGCTCCACCTCCGCCGGCAGGCCGGCCCGCTCGGCGCCGAGGAGGAACGTGACGCGACCGCCGAGCTCGATGGCCGGCGAGCGGCTGCGCCGCCGTGCGCCTCGAGCGCGACGCGTCGCCCACCGACCCGTTCCCACGACCCGAGCGGCACGCGCCAGATCGAGCCCGCACTCGCACGGAGCGCCTTCGGTGACAGCGGGTCGGCGCACCCCTCCGAGAGAACCACGGCGGCGCCGAACGCATCGGCCGTCCTGATCAGGGTGCCGACGTTCCCGGGATCGGCGAGCCGCCAGAGCGCGAGCGTCGCGGGTCGCTGCTCCCACGCAGGCAGATCGTCGCGGCGGTAGACGGCGATGACGCGCGGCGGGTGCGGCGCGGTCGCGACGGACGCGAGCAGGCGCGGCTCGACGTCCTCGCCCGCGCGCAGCAACTCGACCGGCTCGGCAATCGCAGCGTCGACCATGTCCTCGCCCTCGACGAAGAAGAGGCCGAGCTTCTCGCGCCACCGACGCTCGTGCAGCCGGCTGACGGTCCGCGCAACGCACGTGCCGGAGGGGCAGCGCCGGCCGATCCGGCCACAGCCGTCCGGGAGCGAGCAGCGAGACATCGGCTGCGACGCTAGCACCAGCCTTGACAGATACATGCTCATATCGGAATATATGGTCGATGGCCCGCTCTGCCACGACGTCGGATGTCTTCAACGCGATTGCGGAGGAGCGCCGGCGCGCGATTCTCGACACGCTGATCGCAGGCGAGAAGCCGGTTGGGACGATCGTGGCCGACCTCTCGATGGCGCAGCCTCAGGTCTCGAAGCACCTGCGCGTGCTCAGCGAGGTCGGCCTCGTGCGCTGCCGCGCCGAGGGCCGTCGCCGGCTGTACAGCCTCGAGCCCGCGCATCTCCAGCCGCTTCACGACTGGTTGGCGAAGTACGAGCAGGCGTTGAACGAGCGACTGGATCGGCTGGGCGACTACCTGCAGGAACTACAACAACAAGGAGAGCAGCAGTGACACCGAATCGGCACGACTCGTCAGTCATCGAATATCCGAGCGAGCTCGAGATCGTCACGACTCGGAAGTTCGACGCCCCGCTCGCGCTCGTCTTCGACGTGATGACGAATCCGGAGCATGTGCGCAACTGGTTCGCGCCGTTCACGTGCGAGCTGACGAAGTGCTCGATCGACCTCCGCGTCGGTGGGAGCTACCACATCGTCTTTTTGGCCGACGACGGAACGGGACGCGAGTGCTCGTTCCGCGGGACGTACCTGGAAGTCGAGCCGCCGACCCGAACCGTCGCCACCTGGCTGTTCGAGGGCTGGCCGGATGCCGACGCTGTCGAGTCCAACGATCTGCACGAAACGGACGGCGTCACGACGCTGACGGTGAAGTTGGCGTTCCGCGATGCAGCCGGCCGTTCGCACATGACCAAGCACGACGGCCAGGAGGACGGCTTCAACAAGCTCGAGGACTACCTGCGGTCACTGCTCGCGCAGCGCGAAGCAGTCTCTGCGTAACCGTCAGCGGCCCCAATCGAGCCACTCGCCGTGGAAGTCGAACACGGCGAGTCGCTCGGTGGTCCGCCGCTGGGAAACGCTCGACGCTCGAGCGCGAAGCCGTCGTCGTCGGGCGCACGCCCGGTAGTGATGATAGATGAGCGGCTCCTCGCTGCCTGCCTCGTCGCAGCGCCGCGTGCAGACGTTCGGCCGCCTGCGCTGTCGAGGTACATCGTCGACGCCGTCTGGAACACGACGAGCTGGGTGCCCGCCCGCCGGTTGCGAAGCAGCGACGGCAGCGCGTCGACGTAGTCGCCCTGCATGAGCTGCGGCGGGTCGCGCCGCACCGACCTCGATCGCGCGCCGCAGCCGCTCGAGCCGCGCCGTCCTGATCCGCCCAGACGAACGCCTGCAGGAGACGCGCGCCGTCCTCGGTCGTCACGTCGACCGGGATTCAGGTCGATGCCGCGCCGACGCGCGACCTCGACGCGACGCTCGAGCAGGTCGGACGGTGGCGGCAGCCGGTCGTCACCTGTGAGCTCGAGCGTCGCCCTGCCCCCACGTGCCCGTGCGCGTAGCCGTAGCGTAGCGATCCCACAGCAGGTTCAGCCCGGCAGACGGCCCGAGCTCGAGCAGATCGAGCGGCCGCCCGTCGGCAACGGTGAGGAACGCCGGCAGGAGCGCCCACGAGCGCTGCACCTCGTTCGTCTGCACGTCCTGCTCGGTCGCACCATGCGTCGAGGAACGACGCGTGCTCGTCGAGAGCCGCGTCGACGTCGTCCCACGACGCCTCGCCGCCGAGCACCAGGTAGTGCAGACCGCCGAGCAGGCGCAGCGGCAAGTCCCAGCCGAGGTCGGGTGCGATGTCGTCGACCGCGGATCCTCCGCGAGCCGACGACACACGCCGGCGTAGAGCGGCGAGCGGCCGTCGCAATAGCCGGCCTGCCGGCTCGAAGATCTCGCGCTGCCGGTCTATTTCGCCAGCGCGGACTTCGCCTGCTCGACGATCTCGCCGAACTTCGCCGGATCGCCGATCGCGAGATCGGCGAGCACCTTGCGATCGAGCTCGACGTTCGCAGCCTTCAGACCGGCCATGAACTGGTTGTACGAGAGGCCGTTCGCGCGCGCGCCCGCGTTGATGCGCATGATCCAGAGCTTCCGGAACTCGCGCTTGCGAACCTTGCGGTCGCGGTAGGCGTAGGCGAGCGAGCGCTCGACCTGCTCCTTCGCGTACTTGTAGTTCGACTTCTTGAGCCCCCAGTAGCCCTTCGCTTCCTCGAGAACCTTGCGCCGCTTCTTGCGCGCGTGAACGGATCGCTTGACGCGAGGCATTCCCTACCGCCTTCCGAGCATCCGGTTGACGGTCTTCTCGTTCGCGGGATCGACCGGCCGGTCCTTACTGAACTGGCGCTTCTGCTTCGGCGACTTGTTCATGAGCTTGCCCGACATCTGGGCCCGCCGCATCAGCTTCCCCGTCGCCGTCACCTTGAACTTCTTCTTCGCTGTTGAGTGTGTCTTCTGTTTCGGCATCTCTCTTCGCTCCTGCGTTCTTCGTCGGGCCGAGCACCATGGTCATGTTCCGCCCTTCGAGCAGCGGCTGCGTCTCGATGACGCCGATCTCCTTCACGTCGTCCGCCAAGCGCATCAGCAGGTCGCGTCCGCGATCCGGATGCTCGCGCTCGCGGCCCCGGAACATGATCGTCACCTTGACCTTCGCGCGCTGGTTCAAGAAGCGCTCGACGTGGCCCTTCTTCGTGTCGTAGTCGTGAATCCCGATCTTGGGTCTGAGCTTGATCTCCTTGACGTTGATCTGCGTCTGGTGCTTGCGGGCGAGCTTCGCCTTCTGCTCCAGCTCGTACCGGTACTTCCCGTAGTCCATGACCCGGGCGACCGGCGGGTCAGCCTGCGCCGCGACTTCGACGAGGTCGAGGTTTTTCCCGTACGCGTACTCGCGTGCCTCGTCCGTCGTCTTGATTCCGAGTTGCTGCCCGTCTTCCCCGATCAGCCGAACGCGCGGGACGCGGATCGCGTCGTTGATGCGCGTCTGGGGCTCGGGCCGGCGGGGTGGTTCGAATCCTCCCCCGGAGCGGCGACGTGGCCTCAAATGTCTTTCACCAAGCTCGTTGTGACCTCCTCATCGAACGAAAAAACCGCCGGCATGCAGCGGCAGACAGTCTTCCTCAACCTGCATCGGTTGAACCTCCGAAGCTTTCCGCTTGGAGGTGAGAGACGGTTCCGCCCCTGCTTGCCAGGGAACCAAGGGTAGCAAGTTTGGCCAGGAAATCAGCACGCGAAAGGGTTTCCTGGGCCCCACCGTGCTCGCGGATCGCGAGGGCCTCGTCGGACTCCTTGTCGCCGTAGACGACAACGTAGGGGATCTTCTCCAACTCGGCGTTCCGGATCCGCTTCCCGACGGTGTCGTCAGAGCTGTCGACCTCGACGCGATACGGCCCGAGTCCCTCGGCAAGCGCCGCGGCAGCCTCGCGATGCCCTTCACCGACGGGGATCACGCGGATCTGGACCGGCGCGAGCCAGAACGGGAAGGAGCCGGCGTAGTGCTCGACGAGGATGCCGATGAAGCGCTCGAACGAGCCCATCAGCGCCCGGTGGATCACGTACGGCACGTGTTCGGTGTTGTCGGCGCCGACGTAGCTGCAGCCCAGCCGCTCCGGCTGCTGGCTGTCGAGCTGAACGGTGCCCATCTGCCACGGCCGCCCGAGCGAGTCGCGCATGTGCAGGTCGATCTTCGGGCCGTAGAACGCGCCGTCCCCTGCGTTGACGGTGTACTCGAGCCCGCGCCGGTCGAGCGCAGCGCGGAGCGCGCCCTCGGTGAAGTCCCATTCCGCGTCGGTGCCGAGCCTGTTTTCGGGACGGGTCGAGAGCTCGAAGCTCGACTCGAGCTCGAACAGGTCGTAGACGAACTTCGCGTAGTCGAGGCAGCCGAAGATCTCGTCCTCGATCTGCTCTCGGGTGCAGAAGATGTGTGCGTCGTCCTGGGTGACGTGGCGCACGCGGGTGAGGCCGTGCAGTGTCCCCGCGCGCTCGTTTCGATGGAGCGGCGCGGCCTCGGCGTACCGCAACGGCAGCTCGCGATAGCTGTCGCAGCCGGCTCGCGAAGAGCACCATGTGGCCCGGGCAGTTCATCGGCTTGATCGCGAAGGTGTGGTCGCTCCTCCGGGATCAGGAACATGTTCTGGCGGAACTTGTCCCAGTGGCCGGACCGCTCCCAGAGCACCTTGTCGTAGATGAGCGGGGTGCTCACCTCGTCGTAGCCGCGGCGCGCGTTCTCGCCCCGCCGCATCGCCTCGAGCTCGCCCCAGATGACGACGCCCTTCGGGTGCCAGAACGGCGAGCCGGGTGAGATCTCCTCGAGGTGGAAGAGGTCGAGCTCGACGCCCAAGCGCCGGTGGTCGCGCTTCCGCGCCTCTTCGAGGCGCTCGAGGTAGTCGTCGAGATCCTGCTGCGAGAAGAACGCGGTGCCGTAGATACGGGTGAGCTGTTTGTTGTGCTCGTCGCCGCGCCAGTACGCGCCGGCGAGCCCGGTCAGCTTGAACGCCTTGATCGGCTTCGAGTTCAGCAGATGCGGCCCGCGGCACAGGTCGGTGAAGTCGCCTTGCGTGTAGAGCGAGATATCGCCCTCCGCGGTGCCGACGAGCTCGACCTTGTACGGCTCGTCCTCCTGCTCGAACCGCGCGACCGCATCGGCGCGGGAGATCTCCTCGCGCGACCAGTCGCGTCCTTCGGCGAGCTCCCGCTTCACCTCCGCCTCGATCCGCTCGAGATCGGCCTCGCCGATCGGCTCGGGGAAGTCGAAGTCGTAGTAGAAGCCGTTCTCGATCGGCGGGCCGATCGCGACTTTCACGCCGGGATACAGCCGCCGCACCGCCTCAGCGAGCAGGTGAGCCGAGGAGTGGCGGAGGACGTAGAGCGCGTCGGGATCCGCGGTGTCGCGGGTCGTGAGGAATTGCACGCGCTCCCCGTCGGCGAGCGGCAGCCGCAGGTCGCGCGGCGCGCCGTCGACGCGGGCAAGGACGGCTTGCTCGGCGAGCTTCGGGCCGATCGCGCGCGCGGCATCGATGCCGGACGCACCGGCTGGAAGCTCGAGCTGCGAGTTGTCGGGAAGGACGACGTGCATGGCAGACGACAAGACTATTCACCTCCGATAGGGACGACAGCAGACCGACGTCGCCGGTCCCGGCCCGGAGGCGGGACGCCCTAACCCGCGTGCGGTCCGGCGACAGTCGCCCGCACGCGGCACACCGTGAGCGTCGTCGTCAGCCGGAGCATGCGTCTGAGGGTAGCGAAGGACTCGCTGAACTTCTAGCCCTCGAAGCGCATCAGCACCCAGTCCGACGTGTGCTCGTCGTCGGCAGCGTGTCGCGAGACCTCTGCGAACCCCGCGCGCTGCCAGCGCATGGATCGCGCGCGTGTTGCAGGCGTACGGATCGACCGTGACATACGACCAGCCCTGCGCGAGGAGATCCGTGGCAAGGGTGTGAGCAACGGCCGGCATGATCCCGCGCCCCCGAGCAGCAGGCACCAGAAAGCCGTCGAGGCCGCCTCGGAGCGGCGGCTCAACTTCCGCTCCAGCGCCGGCCAAGCCGGCACCTGCGCTCTTTGCCGGCTCCGTCGAGCCTACGCCGGTCTCCCACCAGGACTGCAGGTAGCCGACCGGCTCGCCGTCCTCCTCGACGATCCACATGTCGACCGTCTTACGCTCGAGCCGGTGCTGTATCTGCTCGCCCGTAAAGGTCTCTCCGTCCCAGTACCGCGCGATCTCAGGATCGGCATGCCACGCGACGAGCAGTTCGACGTCAGCCGCGGTTGCGGTGCGATAGCTCAGTAGTCCCACATCACCGTCTCGACACGCGTCCCGCCGAGTGCCGCGTACAGCGCGTTCGCTGCCTCGTTGTCGGGCTCGGTCAGGACGAACGCCTCCTTCGAGACCGACTCGCGTCGCAGTGCCGTCATGAGCGCGGTCGCGACGCCGCGTCTGCGATACGCCTCGTCGACCTCGAGCTCGTAGACGAAGAGGATCGACGGCGCACCGTGCCGTCGGGGGAGGTCGTAGCCGAACGCGAAGCCAACCGGCGTGTCGCCGTCGAACGCGGCGACGAAGACCGTGCTCTCGTCCACGAGCAGCGCTGTCTGCGGCTCGGCCTCGGCCAGCCGCCGAACGACGTCCTCGTCGCCGGGGCCGAGCCGACGAACGATCGTTTCACCACCTAGACTCATGGGCAGAAGCCTGCCATGCAGACGATCAGAGAGCTGATGACCGTGCCGCCGCGCGTGGTCGGGCCGGGTGACCCGGTCATCGAAGCGGCGAAGCTGATGAAGGGCGAAGACTCGGGTTTTGCGCCGATCGTCGCCGACGGCAGGCTCGTCGGGGTGATCACCGACCGCGACATCGTCGTCAACGTGATCGCGGAAGGCCGCGACCCGCTCACGACGCGCGTCGAGGATGTCGGCTCGTCGGCGGGGCTCGTCACGATCGACCCCGACCAAGAGCTCGACGAAGCGCTCAGGCTGATGGCCGTACACGGCGTTCGTCAACTGCCCGTCGTCGAGGAAGACGGCCGGCTCGTCGGCATCGCCGCGTACGTGGACGTCGCCCGGCACGCGGCCGACGCCGCCGGGACGCTCCAAGCCGTCGTCTGAGCAATTCTCGGAACGAGCGTGTTTTTCGTCCCCGGGTCCCCTTGCGCGCACCTGCCGCGGCGTCATACATTGCGGATCCCGTCGAGCACGGAGCGCGAGTAGGTCGAAGCCCCGCCGAGTGACTGCCAGAGGCGCAAGCCCGAAGCGGCCAGTTGGTTGGGTGGACGAAAGCGTCACCGACTCGGCGGGATATTTTTTTGGGGGGAGCACCTTCGGTTCTCCCCCCAAGACCCCCTCTCCGACACTTGGCAACTGCTTGTCGGCTCGCGGTGCATCTGCAACCCGCGCAAGTCGTGTTGAATCGCTGAGTGGACTTTGAGCTAAGCAAAGAGCAGGAGCTCATTCGCTCGACCGCGCGCGCGTTCTGCGACGCCGAGATCGCGCCCTTCGCGGCCGAGTGGGATCGCACCGAGTCGATCGACCGCGGCATCGTCGAGAAGCTCGCGTCACTGGGCTTCCTCGCCGCTGCTCTCCCGGAGGCGCACGGCGGGATGGGGCTCGACATGATCTCCTACACGCTCGTCGTCGAGGAGATCGGTCGCGCCGACTCGAACGTCCGCGGCATCGTCTCCGTCTCGAACGGCCTGTACGGCAAGACCGTGGCGCGGTTCGGCACCGACGCGCAGCGGGAACGCCTGCTTCCCGCGCTCGCAGCCGGCGAGGCACTGGGTTGCTACGCGCTGACCGAGCCGGGCGCGGGCTCCGACCCAGGCAGCCTGGAGACGCGTGCCGAGCGCGACGGCGCGGGCTGGCGGATCACCGGGCAGAAGATCTTCATCACGCTCGGATCCTGGGCGTCGACCGCGCTCGTCTTCGCGCGCACCGGCGAGGCAGGCCCGCGAGGGCTCACGTGCTTCGCCGTGCCGACGAACGCGCCGGGGTTCGAGGCGCGCCCGATCAAGGGCAAGCTCGGGCTGCGCGCCCAGGACACGGCCGAGCTCTACCTCGACGGCGTGCGCGTGGGCGACGACGCCGTCGTCGGCGAGCTCGGCGGCGGGTTCAAGGTCGCGATGTCGGCGCTCGACCACGGCCGGATCTCGCTCGGCGCCGGCTGCGTCGGGATCGCGCAGGGCTGCCTCGACGCGTCCGTCGCGTACACGAAGGCACGGCAGCAGTTCGGGCGTAGCGTCGCGAGCTTCCAGCTCGTGCAGGAGCTTCTTGCGGATATCGCCGTCGAGACGGAAGCAGCCCGGCTACTGGTGCGGCGCGCGGCCGCCACCGCCGACCGCGGCGAGCGCCACACGGTGGAGGCCTCGTACGCGAAGTACTTCGCGAGCGAGGTGGCGGTGCGCGCGGCGAACGCCGCCGTGCAGGCGCACGGCGGCTACGGCTACGTCGACGAGTATCCGGTCGGCAAGTACCTGCGCGATGCGCGGGTGACGACGCTGTACGAAGGCACGAGCCAGATCCAGAAGCTGCTGATCGGACGGGCGCTCACCGGCGAGAACGCATTCGTGTGACCGAGCTTTGCGTCGAGGACGCCGCCGCGTGGGAGGCGTGGCTGGACGCGCATCACGAGACCGAAAGCGAGGTATGGCTCGTCTACTGGAAGAAGACGAGCGGCAAGCCGTCGATCGCGTGGGCGGACGCCGTGGAGGTGGCGCTCAAGTTCGGCTGGATCGACGGGCTGATCGGCTCGCTCGACGAGCTGCGGTATCGCCAGCGGTGGACGCCGCGGCGGCCGAAGAGCAAGTGGTCGCTCGTGAACAAGAAGATCGCGTTGCGCCACATCGCGGCCGGCGAGATGCGGCCGCTGGGGCTCGCGGCCGTCGAGGCGGCGAAGGCGAGCGGCGAGTGGGAGCGCGCCTACACAGTCCAACCGCCGACACCGGTCCCGGCGGATCTGAAGGCACGGCTGAAGGCGAGCCCGGCTGCGAAGGCGCAGCAGCAACGCGTAAGCCGGACGCGCTGGGATCGCTGGCTCGCGTGGCTCGCCGGCACGGAGGGCGCGACGAGAACGCGACGCCTGAACATGATCGTCCGTGCGCTCGAGACGAAGGATTACATCGCGGCCGACGCGGCCGCGGCGCGCTCACGTGAGCGTCAGCCGATGCGGTAGACGGCGCCGAGCTGCGCCAGCACCTGCTTCGCGATCAGGTCGCCCGCCGCGGCCGTGTAGTGCGTCCCATCCGACAGCCGCATCAACGTCAGCTGCCCGTTCACCCGCAAGTACGACGCATACCGGCCGTGCTTGTCGCTCAGCAGCTTCCACGTGTCGACAAACGTCGACATCCGCGCGTTTTCCTTCACCACCCGCTCGATGATCCCGTTCACCACCGGGAAGCTCGCCCGGAACCCATGGTGGTCGGTGTTCGGCAGGCCGAGCCACACGACGTAGATCCCCTTCGCATTCAGCTCACGCGTGACGCCTTCGACCCTGCGCTCGTACTCGTCGTCCCACGACGCGCTGCCGAGCGGCCCGACCGAACGCCCGGCGGGGACACCGGCCAGGTAGTCGTGCGCATCGTCCGCGCCGAACGAAAGCACCGCGACCTGCGGGTGTAGCTGCCCAGGCACCTGCTCGATCCGCGTGAACCAGTTGTAGAGGTCTGGCCGCCCGAGCCCCGTCGAGAGCCTGCTCTCGACGCCCACCACGTCCACCGGGCCGCCGCCCCGCTGCAGCGCCTGCCCGGGCACCTCCGCGAGCGAGTCGCCGGCGACCCACACGCGCAGAGGATGCGCCGCCGTAAAGAGCGGCTTCGACGGCTTCGACGGACGTGGCTCCTTCGGGGGTGGCCTGCGCGGCAGGGGCCCCGCCGGCGGCGGCAGCGTGAAGTGCACCTTCGTATCGATTTGGTCCTCGTTTCCGCGCCCGATCGCGACCTGCAACTCATGCCGCGGCGTCGTCAGATGTAGCGCCCGGCTGAAGGAGACGAGTGGCCGGGTCACGTCGAGCGCGACGTTGCGCTGGAAACCGGCCGGCTGGATCTCCGCCTGCTTGCGCAGGCCCTCCGCCTGCAGCACCGCCGCGAGGAGGAGACCGAGCGCAAGAACGAAGATGCCGCGATACGCCGGAAGCATCAGTGACTCAGAACCGGAAGTAGATGAACGGCGCCACGCCAACGGGCCCGAGCGTGTTGATGACAGTGAGCGCGACCGCGACGCACACGGACTGCGCGACGAGCGGGATACGACCGAACACGTCGAGCAGACCGGACACCGCCGTCGGCCGGATGTACTGACCCAGGATCCCGACCGCGATCGCGACCACGACCGACGTCGTGACGAGCGGCGAGCTCTGCCCCCACGCCGTGAACAGCCGCGTGATCACGTCAACGGCGTGCGAGAACGAATCGGCGCGGAAGAAGATCCACGCGAAACACACCACGTGGAACGTGAGCACGCGCCCGAACCACTGCTGAGAACGCGTGTGCGGACGCCAGCCGGTCGCGCGCTCGATCGACAACCCGAGGCCGTGGATTCCACCCCAGATGACGAACGTCCACGCCGCTCCGTGCCACAGGCCGCCGAGCAGCATCGTCAGCATCAGGTTGCGGTACGTGAAGATCCGGCCCTTGCGGTTGCCGCCGAGCGGGATGTAGAGGTAGTCGCGCAGCCAGCGCGAGAGCGTCATGTGCCAGCGCCGCCAGAAGTCCTGCAGCGACACCGCGGTGTACGGCGACGCGAAGTTCTGCGGGAACTCGAAGCCGAGCAGCAGCGCGACGCCGATCGCGATGTTCGTATAGCCACAGAAGTCGGCGAAGATCTGCACCGCGTAGCCGTAGACGGCCAGAAGCACCTCGAGGGACGAGTGCCGGTCCGGCGCCGCGAACACGTCGTCGACGAGATGCGCTGCGAGGTGGTTCGCGATCACGACCTTCAGGAAGAGGCCCGTGATGATCAGGAAGAACGCGCGCGACGTGTCGACCTTGCGTGGATCGCGCGGAGCCTCGAGCTGTGGCAGCAGCTCGCTCGCGCGCACGATCGGCCCCGCAACGAGGTGCGGGAAGAACGCCTGGAACACCGCGAAGCGCGCGAACGACGCCGGAACCAACTCGCCGCGATACGTGTCGACGACGTACGAGATCGCCATGAACGTGTAGAAGGAGACGCCGACCGGAAGCGTCACGTTCGTCAGCCACGACGTGCCGACGACGTTGTCGACCGAGGTCAGGAAGAAGTCCGTGTACTTGAAGTACGCGAGGATCCCGAGATCGAACGCGACCGCGAGCCCGAGCCCGAGCTTGCGGGCGGCAACCCCCGGCGCGCGGTAGATCGCGACCGCGAGCACGTGGTTGACGACGGTCGACGCGGCGAGCAGGAAGACGAACCGCCAGTCCCACCAACCGTAGAACACGTAGCTCGCAAGCAGGATGAAGGCCCTCCACACAGGCTGCCGCCGCTGTAGCGCCCACGACAACGGGAGCACGATCAGGAAGAAGACCGCGAACGTGACGGTCGGGAAGAGCACTTACGCGATGCGGAGCGTCAGATGTCGCGAGGCGAACGAACCGGCAGCGTCGCGTACCCGCACGCTGAAGTCGTAGCGTCCCGCCTTGGCACGTGGCGTGCCGTCGATCGCGCCGTTCGGCTGCAGGTGGATGCCCGCGGGTGCACGTTCGAGTAGTGACCAGCGATACGGAGCGATCCCCGCTGCGGCGACAAGGCGCGCACCGTACTTCGCACCGCGGCGCGCGACGGGCAGCGAGGCGGTCGCAACGTGCACAGCCGGTGTCGCCACGCCGCCGGTGAGAAGCGCCGAGTGGATGAGCGTCGCCATCGCCAACGCACCCGCGTCGTCGAGATGCAGCCCATCGGAGTGGAACCACGACAGATGACTGCGTGAGTAGAGGTTCCAGTCGACGACGGTCATCTGCGGGCTCTCCTGCGCGGCGGCTTGCGATGTCGGCATTCATCGTCACGTACGGATGGTGAGCCGCGCGCAGCGTGAGCCACCACACGTGCTTCACGCCTGCCGACTTGAGCGCCGCGAGCGCGTCCTGAATGTTTCCGGCGTACTGGTCTTCGAAGTCGTTGTACCCCACGGCGATCACGACGTTCGGGCCGAGCTTCGACCCGAGTGAGCGGATCAGCTCGACCGCACCGGGAGGACGCACACCTTGATAGGGGCACCCCACTCCTTCGAGTCGGCGACACGGCGCGACCTCGAGATCGAGCGAGACGCCCTGCGACAGAATCGCCGTCGCGGCACTCGAGATTTGCATCGCATCGGCGACGGAATCGCCGATCACCGTCACCTGCTGCAGGTGCACCGGCGCGCCAATCGCGGGCAGCGCGAGGCAGACCGCAAGCGCGGCAGCCAAAGCCGCGGCAGCGACCCACCTCACGCAGTCGATGCTAGCGCCGGTCGGTAAACGAACGCCCCCGGTTGCGGTAGGTACGCGCACGTCGTACAGTGCGGCTTCCGCCAGGCGCGGACGAGCGCCAGTAGGACGATGCTCGTCGAGCGACCAGAGCCGCGCGCACGCGCGATCGGGCCGGTCGGCGAGTTGACGAACGCGCCGCCGCGCCGGCGGGACTTCTTTCACCTAACGCAGCCGGTACGGCTGAGCGCGCCACGCGGCCCACAGCCAGTACCACGCAGGCGGATGCTTGGGCGCCTTCGCCGGGCGTTCCCCTTGATGCCGCTGGAACGCGTAGAGGCCGAACGCCCACTGCGGGATCGCGCGCGGAAGGCCGGTCGGACGCTTCTTCGCGTGGACGACGATGGCGCGGCTTGCAACGCCCACGTTGCCGGCGGAGTCGGTGGCCTGCACGCGGTACACGGTCTGCGCCCCGGTGGACGGGTGCCGGACCGTCGCCTTGCGCGCCGCCGCGGTCAGGCTCTCCAACGGCTGACCGTTCCGCAGAACCGTGTACGACGCGACCTGGCCGTTGTCGGTCGCCCCCGTCCAGGTCAGATAGAGGCCCGCTGCGAGCAGCCGGGCGGAGACGGCCGGCGTCGTCGGCGGCGTCGTGTCGCTGACGAGCCCGAAGTAGCCGGGCACGAGCGTCTGGATCTCGTAGGTGCCGTCGGGATCGATCGTGTACGCGGTGAGCACCTGGTCGGAGAGCCCGGCGCTCGTGAGCTGCGGCAACTGCATCCACGTCGTGCCGTCGCTCGAGAATGCCGGGATCAGGCCGGCCGGCGGCTTCAGGATGTGCACCGTGACTGGCGCGCCAAAACCGTCGATCGGAGCCTGGTTGTCGGTCTCCGTCACCGCAAGCTGCACCGAGTAGCCGTTCGGCACAGGCAGCGTCGCCGACGGTGTGAGCGTGACCGCGACCTGGGTCGTGAACGCGTTGGCCGGCCACGTCACGGTGGCGAGGCCGTCACCCGAGTTGACCTGCCCCGCCGGCGCAGGCGACGGCGGAGGCGGTGCAGGCGCCGCGGTGCCGACCACCGTCGAGTCGACGATGTTGCTGTCGACATTGATCGTCACGCCGCCGTACGTCTCGCGGTGCCCCCCTTTGTACTGATGGATGCGCTGGTGGTTCGTCCACAAGCCGTCGCTGACGTACGGATCGCCGAAGACGCTCTGCACGCCGTTCCAATTCGCGATCCAGACGAGGTCAGGTTGCGTCGCGGCGACCGAGACGTCTCGAATCGTCGATGCAGCGCTGCCGTAGACCCCCGGAACGAAACCGGTCGCGCGCAGCTCCAACGTCCACTGACTCAGGAACGCCTGGACCGAGGAGGTGCACGCCTCGTTACCGACCTTGTAGCCCTCCATGTCGAACCAGATCGGGCTTCCCGACGGCAGGCCAAGCGCGGCAGCATCGGAGGCTGCGTCGTCTGCGGCTTCTCGACCTTGCGTACCCGCGGTCAGAACGTTCGTCGAGACCTTCGACAGCCCGGACTGCGACGCGCACGGAGCCTGCAGGCCCACGTACAGCGGCAGCAGGCTCCAGCCGAGACCGACGGTCGTCTGCACCCACGTCGGCGTGAGGTTCGTCTGCTTGCACGCACGGTTGACGCCGCCGATGTAGATGCCGACCGCGCGGTACGGTGACGCCGACCATGCCTGGATCGATGTGAGCGCCGGCGCGCTGCACGCATCGAATGCGTAGCCGGTGAACACACCGGTCCGCGCCATGCTCGTCGCTGCCGTGCCACTTGCCGGCATGAGCAGGACGAACGCTGCCGTGAGGACCCCCAGCGCTCTCACTCCGAGGACGATGCCCGACGTTTGTGAAGACGACCTAAAGTCCAGCGAGTAGCGCGAGCAGCCTGTCGACCTCGTCACGCGTGTTGTAGTGCGCGATCCCGGCGCGAATCGACTGCTCGGGAAGACGCGAAGCAAGCGACACGCAGTACCAGTTGTCGGCGTACCACAGCCCCACTCCCTGCTCGGCCAGCCGATGCGCAGCGTCGATTGCAGGCACCCCGTCGACGTTGAACAGGAACGTCGGGACACGATCGTTCATCGACTGCGGGCCGTACAGCGTCACGTTGTCGGGCAGGTTCTCGAGCAGATGCTGTCCCGAGCTCGCGCTCGTACGCACGAACGGCCGGCATCCCGCCGATCGTCTCCAGATACGCGATCGTCGCGCTGAACCCCGCGAGCAGCTCGTACGGCAACGTGCCCGTCTCGAACTTGCGCCCTACCGGCGTCGCAGCCGACGGCCGGGCCTTGTACGGCCGCCACGTCTCGGCAAGTTCGCGTCGCACGTACGAGATGCCGAGGTGCGGCCCGCAGAACTTGTACGGCGAGCACAACAGCACGTCGCAGCCGATCTCCTGCACGTCGATCGGTTCGTGCGCGGCGTAATGCACCGCATCGATCCAGCTGATCGCGCCCGCCTCGCGTGCGAGTCCGCAGATGCGCTTCGCGTCCGCAACCGAGCCGGTCGCATTCGACGCAATCGCAAACGCCACGACGCGCGTGCGATCGCCGAGCCGACGCTCGAGATCGTCGTAGTCCACGGTCAGTTCGTCGGTCGCACCGACGACGTGCACCGTGAGGCCTTTGTCGTCCGCCAACTCGACCCACGGCGCGACGCCGCCGTCGTGGTCGAGCTGCGTGGTGACGATCTCGTCGCCCTCGCGGAAGTCACGCGCCGCCGCACGGGAGAGCGCGAAGTCGAGTGTCGTCATGTTCATGCCGAAGGAGATCTCGTCGGCGGTACACCCGAGGAACCCGGCAGCGTCCTCCTTCGCCCGCGCCAGGATCGCCTCGACGGCACGGCCTGTCGCGTAGGGCGCGCCCAGATTTCCCGACGCCTCGCGCAGGGCGTTCGCGATCGCCTGCCCGACCTCGTCGGGCACCTGCGTCCCGCCCGGGGCGTCGAAGAACGCGAACCCGTCCTGCAGCGAGGAGAACCGGCTGCGAATCGCGTCGGTGTTCACGGCGTCTCCCCCGACAGGATCCGGACGAGCACGGCGGTGTCGATGTTTCCGCCCGACACGATGCAGACGATCTTCCGCCCCGGCACGCGGCCGGACACCGCCGCGGCAACGGCCAGCGCACCGGCACCTTCGGGCACGACGCGCGTGCGCTCCGCGAGTAGCCGCACGGCGGCTGCGACCTCCTCGAGCGGCAGCGCGAACGCGCCCGCGAGGAGCTCGGATGCGTGTTTCCAGACTCCCGGGATCAGCTCGCGGCTGCCGGAGCCGTCGACGAAAGAAGGCTTGTATTCGACGGCCGTCGGCTCGCCGGCCGCGAGCGTCGCGGTCACCGGGGCACCGGTCTCGGGCTCCGCGGCGTAGAACTGCACATCCGGCCGCTCCGACCGCACCGCGCTCGCGATCCCCGTCAGCAGGCCGCCGCCGCCGTACGGGACGACGACGGTGTCGAAGTCGGGTAGCTGCTCGAGCAGCTCGAGGCCGATCGTGCCGTTGCCGGCCATCACCCTCTGGTTGTCGACCGGGTGGACGAAGAGCCCGTCTGCTCCCTCGTAGCGGCCGGTCACGAGCACCTGCCACCACTCCTCGTACGGCACCTTGATCGCAGTGCCACCAAGTCGCGCGATCGCGTCGAGCTTCGTCTGCGGCGCGTGCTCGGGGACGACGATCGTCGCCGGCACGCCGCGCAGCCGCGCTGCATAGGCCACCCCCTGCGCCATGTTGCCGGCGCTCGCGGTCAGTACGCCCCCCGCGAGCTCCGCGTCGGAGGCCTGCAACACCGCGTTCCCCGCACCACGGATCTTGAACGAGCGGACCGGCTGCAGCAGTTCGAGCTTCAGCCAGATCTCTGCATCCGACTCGACGTCGAGGCGCACGAGCGGTGTGCGGACGGCGATGCCGTCGAGCACGACGCGCGCGCGGTCGATCTCGCTCCGCTCGATCACAGAGACACCAGCGAACCGACATTCTCCGCCTCGGCCCGCTGGAGCACGTACTCGGCGGCGGCGAGATCCTCGACGGCCAGGCCGAGCGACTTGAACACCGTGATCTCGTCGGCCGAGCGTCGACCTTCTCCGGCACCGAGCAGCAGCTCGCCGAGCTCGGCGCGGATGTGATCGGGACCGATCGCGCCCTCGCGCTGCGGGACGAGGAAGTCTCCCGCCTCGTTCAACGTCGACTCGCGCCGGTCGACGAAGAGCGCCGCATCGACCATCGTCTGCGTGTCGAGCTCGCGGGTCGTGGGGATGCTCGAGCCGACAGCGTTGATGTGCACGCCCGGCCTCAGCCAACTGCGCTCGACGATCGGCTCCGCGAGCGACGTCACCGTGCACAACACGTCGGCCGCGCGCACCGCTTCCTCGGCGCTGTCGACGCTCTCGGCACCGTCGAGCGATCGCCCGCTTGCGCTCCAGACGACGACGCGCTCGAAGCTCCGCACCGCCTGCATGGCGTCCAGGTGCGATCGCGCCTGCGTACCGGTGCCGAGGATTGCGAGCGTCTTCACATCGTCGCGGGCGAGCAGTCGCGTCGCGACGCCGGAGACCGCAGCGGTCCGCACCGCGGTGATCCCACCGGCGTTCATGATCGCGCGCGGCGCGCCCGTCTCGCCGTCGAAGAGCGCCACGAATCCTTGATGCGAGTCGAGGCCGCGCGCGCTGTTGCCGGGGAAGATCGTCAGCGCCTTCAACGACCACAGCGGCGCGTCGCCCCTGCGGTACGCCGGCATCAGCCCCATCAGGCCCGGGTGATCGGGTGGCCGCACGACGAAGCGCAGAGGGTTGTGCACCTCCCCGCGGCCGAGCGACGTCAGCGCCGCCGCCATCGCGTCGATGCACTCCGGCATCGGCAGCAGCCGCCGCACCTCGTGCTCATCCAACACTCTCACTTCCATGCGAACAGACCTCCGATCGTGGTCACGTCGTCCGGCGACAGGTGCAGCTCGCGTGCGGCGAGAATCGGGTCGAGCTGGGACTCGCGGTTCGGACCGCACACCGCCCCGTCGACGCGCGCCAGCACCCAGGAGAACGCAAGCGTCGCCGAGTCGACACCGCGCGCCGCCGCCTCGGCCGCGAGAGCCTCGAGCGCAGTGAAGACGGCGTCGTCGTCGTACCGCAGGTACGAGTCGGGACGCTGCGTCATGCGCGAGCCCTCCGGATACGTCTCGCCGCGCTTGTACTTCCCCGTCAGCCAGCCGCCGGCAAGCGGCCCGTACGGCACGAACGGGATGCGGTTCTCGTCGCAGAGCGGCAGCACATCGCGTTCGTCGTCGCGGTCGAGGAGCGAAAAGGAGTTCTGCACGAGTGCAGGCGCGCCGTGGCGAAGCGCCTCCTCGATGCCCGCTGCGTCGTAGTTGCTCAGCCCCCACGCGCCGATCAGCCCTTCGGACCGCAACGCTTCGAAGCACGCGATCGTGTCGGCGACCGGAACGCTCTCGTCAGGCTCGTGAGCGAGGTAGAGATCGACGCGGTCGACGCCCAGACGCCCGAGGCTCGACTCGAGCTGGCGGCGGATCCGGTCGGGTGAGAGCCCGATGTCGTTCGGGTCCCCGACGGTCGAGTGGAACACCTTCGTCGTGAGCACGAGCTGCTCGGGACGGCGTGCCGCGCGCCATTCGCCGATCCACGTCTCGCTGGCGCCGCCGCCGTACGCGTCGCCGGTGTCGAACCAATGAATGCCGGCGCCGTACGCGCGATCCATGATCGCGAACGCCTCGTCGTGCGGGATCCCCTGCCCGAAGAACGCGGGCGATGAGCCGATGCCCCCGAAGTTCCCGCAGCCGAGGCTGACGCCTGCGAATTGCGTCATTCGGGGAGGTTCATGTTCGTCAACTCGTTCCGCACGTCCCACAGCTCGGGGAAGAACGAGTTGTGGATCAGGCGGCCCATGATCTCGACCGGCGTTCCCTGTGTGCCGATGACGTCGCCGCCGATCGTGCGCTGCACGACCTTGAAGTGACGGACGCGCCAGACGGTGATGCGCTCGTCGAGCTCGATCAGCTGCTCGGCGAGGTTGTAGAGCTCGTCGTGCTCGCGGCCGAGCGTGTACACCTCGACGAGCGACAACCCGGCGCGCTCACGGGCGCCGTGGAACGACTCGCCGAGCAGCTTGCCGACGCGCCGGATCTCCTTGAACCCGGGCGAGTCGAAGCCGCTCCCGTGCCCCAGCACCTTGCGCACCTCGGTGTACTCCCACGGCGACATGTGCTCGAGCATGTCGAGCGCGCCCGTGACGATCTTCAGGCAGTCGTTCGCACGACGCAGCAGCCGGAGCGCCGCGGCAACGTCGTCGGCCGCGACAAGCCGCGACGCCTCCTCGGCCTCGTTCCAGGCAAGCTTCAGCCAGATCTCGGACGTCTGGTGCACCGACTGGAACAGGAGCTCATCGCGGTGGATCCACTCGTCGGCCGTTTTCTGGAGCGCAAGCAGCTCGTCGGTGCGCAGGTACCGCTCGTAGTCCGACTCGCCCTGGCCGGGCAGGACGGGCTTCGCCAATTCATTCATGAACGACTCTCCGTTCCGTCGTAGATCCGCATCGGCAGGCCGGCGAGCGGCTCTCCGCCGTCTTTCGTGACGAGCCACGTGTCCTGCATGTAGAGACACGACTGCCCGTCCTGTGCGATTGCGTGCGGGTGCATCGAGAACACCATGCCTGCGCGGAGCTCTGTCTCGTCGCCTTCGCCGATCTTCGGGAACTCGATCATCGTCATGCCGATCGAGTGACCGGTCACGTGGCCGAGGACGAAACCACGGTCGACGAAGCCGCGTGAGACGGCACGGTGGACGTCGTGCGCCGTCGCGCCGTCCCGCAGCGCCGAGCGTGCCGCTTCGTAGTACTCGTCGTAGGCGTCCATCATCTGGCCCGTCTCTGCATTGGGCGCGCCGGGGCAGATCGCGCGCGAGACCTCGACCCAGTGGCCGCCCGGACCTGCGACCTCGAGCGAGGGCAGCACCATGTCGGTCGCCGCGATCCGGTAGTCGCCGGCGATCTTGAACTCCGGCAGCGCGCCGCCGTTCGGGCCCGTGAGCACCATGTCCATCGTCAACCGGCCGCAGCCTTCGCCGACGAAGTACTCCTCGCACGGCGCGAGAATCTCGCGCTCGGTCTTCCCGGGCGCGAAGTGCTCGAGGAAGATCCAGAAGCCCTCGGTGTTGATGCGGACGCTGTCGCGCACCGACTCGAGCTCGAGGTCGCTCTTCACAGCACGCGCGTGGTCGAAGTCGACGTCCCAGGGAACGATCTCCGCAGCGCCCTCGAGCGCGCGATAGTCGCGCACGGCCATCACGTAGTCGAGGCCGTAGACGCCGACTCGCGTGCCGCGGACGCGGTCCGCAAGCCACTCGCCGGGCCGGTCGACGAACACCTGCTCCTCGATCCACGTGGTGCCGTGCTCGCCGACGTAGGTCGCCTCGCGCGGGAACACGATCGCCGGCTCGCCCTCGAGCGGCAGCAGCACGTACGCGTAGCGGTGCACGATCACGAAGCCGGACATGTAGGTGACCGCGCCTTCGAAGCCCGTGTACTCGTTGCCGCTGATGATCACCGCGTCGAGACCGTCGCGGGCCATCGCCTCGCGCACCCTCCCGTAGCGGCGCGCGACCTCCTCCTCCGCGCGTTCAGTCCTGCCATGACGCCTCCACCCCTTTCACCAGTGCCCAGATCGCTTCGTGGTTCGGCGTCGGGACGCCGTAGCGCTTGCCGAACTCGGCGATGCCGCCGTTCAGGTAGTCGACCTCCGTCTGCCGGCGCGCCTCGACGTCCTGCAGCATCGAGGCCTTGTGCCCGTAGGCGACCTCGGGGCGCGCCGCGTAGTCGATCAGCTCCTCGGGATCTGCGTCGAGGACGATCCCCTGCGCCTCGGCGACGGCGCGTCCCTCCGTCGACCAGCCGCGACGCGAGCGCACGCAGCGCGGGCCGCTCGCAAACGCGGCCGTGTGTCAAGCCCGGTCAACGCGCCGAGCGGGTTCGTCGCTGCGTTGAAGATCACCTTCCGCCATTGCGGTCCTCGTGCATCCGGAACCGCCAGGGTGGGCATGCCGGCGCGCGTGCAGGCATCCGCGAGTCGCTCGATCTCGGAAAGCGGAGCGGGCTTCGGCTCGTACGGGCCGAAGGTCGTGTCTCCCTTCACGTCCCACTGCACCACGCCCGGCGCGGTGATCTTGCCCGCCGGGAACGTCGTCCCACGAATGACGCGCTCGACCTGCTCTGCGAGCACCTCTTCGTTGCCGATCCCGTTCTGCACGGTCGCGACGCAGCCGCCCCGAAACGCGCCGCTGGTGGCCGAGATCGCGGCGCCCGTGTGCATCGCCTTGGTCGCGACGATGCCGAAGTCGCACGCGGGAAGCTCCGACGCATCCGTCGTTGCGCGCGGACGGCCGACCACGTCGCCCGCGCCGGTCAGGCGCAGCCCGTCGCGGTTGATCGCGTCGACGTGCTCTTGCGACAGGTCGTACGCCCACACTTCGACGTCGTCGAGCGTCGCCAGGTTCGCCGCAAACAGCGACCCCACCGCCCCGCAGCCCACCACACACACCCTTACCCCCACGAATCCTCCTTCGCCTTGATCAAGCGCTCCATCGTCTCGTGCAGCGGCGTCGGCACGCCGAGCCGCCGCGCCTCCCTGACGAGCGCGCCCGTGATCGTGTCGATCTCCGTGCGCCGGTGGGCTTCGACGTCCTCCAGCATCGAGGGATAGTGCGCGCTCCCGCGTTGCGTCGCGAGCACGTTCATCTCCCAGGGGTCCTCGTTCAGCTCCACGCCGGCAGCGGCCGCGACGGCCTTGCCCTCGTCCATCAGCCCGAACACGAGATGCCCGAGATCCGTGGGCCGCTCGAGCGCCGCGAAGTGCGCATCGTGAGGCAGGCCGGTCAGCGCGGCCACCGTGTTCACGGTCGCGTTGAAGATCAGCTTCGACCACTGCGCAGGCCGGAGGTCCTCGAACGCCTCCGCCTTCAACCCCGAGGCGACGATCAGGTCGGCGACCGACTTCGCATCCTCGTAGGTCGTCCCACGCGCCGGCCCGATCCACGTCGCGGTGTCGAGGACGTACTCGACGCGAGTGTCCTCATGGCGCGTCCCGCTCATGAAGGTGACCGACGAGAGCAGCGGCCAATCGCCGTGGCGCGCAACGACCTCGTCCGCGCCGATCCCGTTCTGCACGGTCATCATCGTCGCCGTCGGGCCAATGGCCGGCGAGCCCGGCGGCGACGTCATCGAGATCGGTGCCCTTGCACGCCACGATCACGAGCTCGGGCTCGGCGAGGGCGTCCGGGGACGTCGCGGCGTCGAGCGATGCGCGTGAAGTCGGCACGCCCGGTGACGACGAGGCCATGCTCGCGCAGCGCCTGCGCGTGCTCCTCGCGCCGGGTGAGCGCGCTCACCTCGGCCACGCGCGAGAGATGCGCGGCGAACAGGCTTCCGATCACGCCCACACCTGCGACGCAGACGCGCATCACGCCGTCCTCGGGCGCAGGCGAAAACGCAGGCGCAGCTCGCGGCCGCCGGTCAGCCCAGACGGCTTGAGGATCAGCACGACCGCCATCAGCACGCCGACGACGATCTCGCTCGTCCCCGAGGGCAGGTCGATGTGCCAGCCGAAGATCGACGTGCCGTTCTCCGCCACCGAGAGCCACGAGTCCAGCGCACTCACCGCGAGCGCGCCCACGACGGCGCCGAGGAGGCTTGACGACCCGCCGACGACGAGCATCGCGAGCGTCAGGAATGTCAGATCGAGGTACACCGAACCGGCATTCACCGGCAGCAGGTGCACGTACAGGCCGCCCGCGAGCCCGGCGAGCAGACCGGAGAGCGTGAAGGCGACGAGACGCTGCCGGTACACGGAGGCGCCGATCGCGCGTGCCGCGGCATCGTCCTCGCGCGTCGCACGCAGCAGCCGCCCGTAACGCGTGCGCGCGTAGGCGAACGCGACGACGATGCAGACGAGCGCACCGATTGCCGCCTGCCGCAGCCCGGTCGTCTCCGGCACCGACGAGAAGGCGTTCAGCCCGGGCCCGATCTTCTCCTCGTATTGCAGCAGGTTGTTGGTGATCTGCAGCACCGCGAAAGTCGCGATGCCCGCCGCGAGACCCGAGAGCCGCATCAGCGGGACGCCGACGACGAGCGCTGCGATACCGCCCGCGATCGCCGCCAGGGCGAGCGACATGACATTCCCGACATGACGATGCAGCAGGAAGTGCGCGAGGTTCGGCATGATCGCCGGCTTCTCGCTCGCCGGCACGGACAGCACCCCTGCCGTCCACGCGCCGAGCGCCACGAAGCTGATGTGGCCGAACGAGAGCACCCCCGAGTTGCCGATGAAGGTGTACAGCGCGACGACGATCGCCACTTTCACGAGCGTGTCCGTGAAATACGTCTGCGTCGAGATGGACACCAGCGTGCCGAGCAGCGCTGCAACCACGACGAGGAGCGCAGGCGCGGCGAGCTCCTGGAGTGCGGTGAGGCGCTTCACACCCGCTCCACGGTACGGGAGAAGTCGAAGAGCCCACGCGGGCGGAGGAGCAGCACGACGATCACCGCCGCGAAGACGAAGGTCGGAAGGTACTGGCTCTGGTTCGTCGGCAGGGCGCCGCCGAGGACACCGGTCGCGAAGCCGATCAGAAAGCCGCCGAGCGTCGCGGGTATGGGTCGGTTGAGGCCGCCGACGACAACACCGGCGAGCACCACGATCGTGTCGTTCAGGGCGAAGTCAGAGGTGACGAGAGGCGTCTGCACGGTGAGCATCACGGCGACGACTGCGGCGAGCACACCCGAGATGAGGACCGCGAAGCCGATGACGCGGTTCGCGCGCACACCAAGCATCCGCGAGGTGCCGAAGTCCATCGAGGCGGCCCGCATGTGCAGCCCGATCTCGGTGCGCTCGAGCAGCTGGTTCAGCGCGAACAGACAGACGGCCGCGACGATCACGGCGACGATCGCGATCTTCCGGATCTCGACGCCCGAGATGACCCAGGGCCGGTTGAGCTGAGAAAGCGACGACGCGATCTTCCCCAGCGACCCGAACCAGAGGAGCGCGATGCTCTGCAGGAGAAACGCGACCGCGAACGTGGCGACGAGCATCACCGCCGGCGAGTGGCCGCGCAGCGGACGGAAGACGAGGTAATCCATCGCGACCGAAAGCGCGAGCACGACCGCGAAGCAGAGAACGATCCCGGCCCACACCGGCCACCCCCACTGCGATGCGAGCGCGAGGGCGAAGGCGCCCGCCATCACGAGCTGGCCGTAGGCGAAGTTGACGAGTCGCAGCACGCCGAAGACGAGCCCGATCCCGACCGCCATCAGCGCATAGATCGCGCCCAGGCCCACACCGTCGGCCAAGTTTTGCCAGGTGACGGTCACGAGAGGTATGCCCCGACGAGCTTCTCGGTGTCCGTCGCGTCCTCCGGGCCGAGCGTCAGCCGCAGCTCGCCGCCCCCGAGCACATGCGAGCGATCGGCGATCGCGACGGTGCGCTGCGCGCGCTGCTCGACGAGCAGGACTGCGAGCCCGCGCTCCTTGATCGCCGAGAGCGCCGCGAAGACGACGTCGACCACAGTCGGCGCGAGCCCGAGCGACGGCTCGTCGAGCAGCAGCACCTGCGGCTCGGCGACGAGAGCGCGCGCAATTGCGAGCTGCTGCTGCTGCCCGCCCGATAGCGCGCCCGCCTGACGGTTGCGGAACTCGTGCACGATCGGAAAGAGCTCGTAGACGTGGTCGTAAAGCTCCTTCACCCCGCCGCGCGAACGGCGACCCGCAAGGCCGAGACGGAGGTTCTCGCCGACGGTCAGCTCCGCGAAGATGCGGCGCCCCTCCGGCACGAGCGCGATGCCGGTCCGCGCGACGTCCTCCGGACGCTTCCCGACGAGCTCGACGTCGCCGAGCCGCACGCTTCCGGTCGCCGGCGCAAGTCCGAGGATCGCGTGCAGCGTCGACGACTTGCCGGCGCCGTTCGGCCCGATCAGCCCGACCAGCTCGCCCGAGGCGACCGTGAACGACAGCGAACGCACGGCGTGCACTCCGCCGTAACGCACATCGAGGTTGTCGACGACCAGCGTCATTCTTCGGGCACCGGTGTCTCGCCGAGGTACGCCGCTGCGACGTCGAGGTTGGCGCGAATCTCGGCCGGTGCGCCTTCGGCCAGCACCGTGCCCTGGTCGAGCACCTGGATGCGATCGCAGGTGTCCATGATCAGCGCAATGTTGTGGTCGATCAGCAGCACCCCCGCGCCGTGGTCCGACGCGATCGAACGGACGAGTGCTGCGAAATCCGGCACTTCGGCCTCCGGCAGCCCGGCAGCGGGCTCGTCGAGGAGAACAAACCGCGGCTCCGTTGCGAGCGCGCGTGCAACGCCGAGCCTCCGCTCGTCGCCGTGCGCGAGCGCCACCGCAGGCGCATCGGCGTAGCGCGCCAACCCGAGCCGCTCGAGCAGCGCGTCCGCCCGCCGCGTCGCCTCCCCCGCGCGGGCGCCGACACCGAGCGCCGACACCTCGACGTTCTCGCGGACGCTCAGGCTGCGAAACGCACGACTGTGCTGAAACGTGCGCGCGAGGCCGTGCCGCCCGCGACGGTGCGGCGACCAGTGTGTGATGTCCTGCCCGGCCAGCTCGACGCGTCCTGCGTCGGGCCGGTCGAAGCCGCTCAAGACGTTGACGAGCGTCGACTTGCCGGCCCCGTTCGGTCCGATCAACCCGACCACCTCGCCGCGCGTGAGCTCGAGATCGACGCCGCGGAGCGCCTGCACGCCCTCGAACGCACGCGAGACAGAGGAGGCCCGGAGGGTCTCTCCGGGCCTCCTCTCCGACTCGATTGGAGCCGCCCCCGTCAAGTCACTAGATCTTGACGACGACCTTGGCGACGACCGTCCCAACGAGCTTCGCTTTGTTGTCCTGGATGCGGATGACGCGGTACTGCCGCCCGAACACGCTGTGGAGCGACGGCGAGAAGCTCACCTTCCCGGACAGCGTCGGAACGCCCTTGAACTGCTGCATGATCTTCGCGAGCGTCAAGCCGTTCGTCGAGCCGTTGGCGCGCCGAATCGCGGTGACGACACCGTCGATCGCCGCCGAGCCGGTGATGAAGCCGCCGGTCCCCGCGTGCACCTTCTTCGCGAGCGCGTTGACGGCAGGGTTCGGATCGTCCCCGAAGATCGACGCATACGTGACGAACCAGTAGTTCGTCACTTGCGGGCTCTTCGGGAGCCAGTACGTGCCGTCACCGGCCCACGAGTTGAGCACCGGCGTGTTGTTGCCTGCGCTCCGCATACCGGAGATGAGCGTCGACAACGCACCGAACGCTCCGGCGGTCGACGTGACCACCACGTCCGCCTTCACGTTGTTCAGACGGCTGACCACGTTGTTCACGTCGGTCCCGCCGAGCGAGTGGTACGTCTCCTGGTCGACGATCTTGCCGCCGAGCTGCTGGAACCGCACCTTGAACGCCGCAGTGATGTCCTTGAAGTAGACGATCACGCCGTCGGTCGCGAGCGCAGCTGTCTTCCAGCCGTGGCCCCACGCGTACTGGGCCATCGCCGAGCCCTCGTCCTGCGCGACGTTGCCGAAGCTGAAGGCGAGGATGCCCTTCGGGCCGAACCGCTTCGGGCCCATCTGATCGGTGCCGATGCACGGCGCGACCGTGAGCAGACCGCGGTTGATCGACTCCTGGACGACCGGCGCCGCGAGATCGACATCGCACGTCGTGAAGATGATGTTCGCACCGGCACTGATCAGCTTCAGCGCGCACGCCTTGGCCACGGCCGGCTTGTTGCCCTGGGTGTCGCAGGTCTTGATCTGCAGCAGGTGACCGTCGACACCACCCTTCTTGTTCCACTGCGCCACGCGCAACTGCGCAGCGGCGAGAGCCGGCCCGTCGAAGGGGGCCATCGAGCCCTTGCCGTCGAACGCCCAGCCGATCGTGATCGGCGTGGCCTTGTGCGTGTTCGTGCGTGCGGCCGCCGTCGCTGCGAGCGCGACGAGCGCGGCCGCGACGACGATCAGGACGAGCCCCACACGGGAACTCCGTCTGCTCATCTCGTCTCCTCCACTTCCTGGGGGGTTGCTGTTGCTGTCCAGCACCGCTCGAACGACGCGCGTGCGCGTGCGAGCGTCTCCTCCGCCGGCGCCGCCCAGAACGAGTCTGGGTACTCGTTTCCGAACGTGCCGTCGTCGGAGAAGATCTCGATGTCGTAGAAGCCGTCCCACCCGGCGGCGTCGAGCGCGCCGAGGATGGCCGGCAGGTCGGCAGCACCTTCGCCCGGGAGCGCGCGATCTGCCCAGCCGCGGGTCGGCTCGCGAACGTCGCAGACGTGCACACCGGCGAACCGGTCGCACTCCGCGGCGATGTCGTCGAGCACTGTCGGCGTGTTCCAGAGGTGCCAGACGTCGAACTGGATCCCGAGCGCCGGCGGATCTCCGGCGTCGCGGATGAGCTCGACCGCCTCGGGGATCGAGCTGACGATCGTCCAGAGCTCGCCGCTCTCGCGCTGGTACGGCTCGATCCCGATCCGGAGCCCATGCCGCTCGGCTTCGCCCGCGATCGTCCGCAGCCCGTCGACGACGATGCCACGGGCCTCGTCCGGGTCGCGTCCGTCCGCCGTGCCGGTGAGGCAGACGACGCCGCTCGGTCGAAACGGCGCGAGCCGCTCGAGCGACGCGCAGAGCGCCTCCACGCGCTCCGCCGGGTCGGTCGGGCCGCCGAGGAGCGGCAGGGGCAGGATCGACGGAACGCCCGGAACAGCCGACGCCGAGCCGAGCCCGCTCTCGTCGAGCTGCTCGAGCGCCGCCGCGTCTCCACCCTCCGGGAGCTTCAGCTCCCAGACGCCGACGCCGTCGAGCCCGGCCAGGGCGTAGGCGCGTACGTCGTCGGCGAAGCTCGACCGCAACGTCGTGATCTGCGAGACCGAGACCCGCGGCTGCACGGGCTCGATCTTCTCACGGCGTTTGACATCTGATCAAGGGTTGTGGGACGGTCGCCGGGGAATGACGCGCAGAGGGGCGACTCAGAGCGGGATGCGGCACCGGACTATGGCCGAATACGCCCTCGCGGAGCTGCGGGAGGCGATCATCCTGGGCGAGCTCCCCGCCGGGACGCCGCTCCGCCTCGACGAGCTGGCCCGCTCCCTCGGGATGAGCATCTCGCCGATCCGCGAGGCGGTTCGGCAGCTCGAGGCGCTCGGGCTTGCGAAGCACGTGCCGCACCAAGGGGCGCGGGTGCTCGACTTCGACATCGAGGAGCTCCGCGACCTCTTCCAGGTCCGGCTGTCGCTCGAGTCGCTCGCCGTGCGGCGGGCCGCAGAGCGCTTCTCGACGGTGGACGAAGAGATGGCCCTCTCCCATCTCGAGCGGTTCGACGAGATGGCCGCCGCCGGTGACGTGCGCGAGACGATGCGGGCACACACCGACTTCCACTTCACCCTGTACGACGCATCGCGGTGCTCGTGGCTCGTGGCCCTCATCCGGCCCGCCTGGGACCGCTCGGAGCGCTTCCGGCCCGCGCTTCTCACGTCCCAGGGAGGGCCGCAGGAGCGCCACCGGGAGCTCGACGGCCAGCTGCTCGCCGCCTGCGCGTCCCACGCGCCCGACGACGCCGAGAAGGCGCTGCACGACCACCTCGAGCTCGCGAGCGAGATCTTCGAGACCGAGCTTGCGGGCCGCGGGATCTTCGAGCGGTAACGACGATCAGAGAAAGGACGGAGATGCGCTTCAGCCTGTACTCCGAGCTCCAGCTGCACCCGGGCAAGACGGCCGAGCAGCTCTACGGCGAGGTGCTCGAGCAGATGCGAGAACGCCGACCGCCTCGGCTACGACGCCTACGCGGCGATCGAGCACTTCTTCTTTCCGAAGTTCTCGGTCTCGACGAACCCGACGGCGCTCTTCGCCGCCGCGGCGCAGCGGACGAAGAACATCCGCTTCCGCACGATGCTGCACGCGCTCCCGTACCACAACCCGACCGTGCTCGCGAGCGTCATCCACGCGACCGACATCCTCACCGGCGGCCGCTACGAATGGGGCGTCGGCCGCGGACACGGCTGGCTCCCGCTGCCGGCCGGCGAGCCGCTCGACGAGCACGCGCGCCCGAGGTACGAGGAGGCGGTCGACCTGCTGCTGAGGCGCTCGAGAACGAGCGCTTCTCGCACGAGGGCACCTACTTCAACGTGCACCGACTCGCACGTCGTGCCGTTCGTCGACCGCAAGTACCGCGTCTACCTCGGCGGCACGTCCGACCGCACGTACACGCTCGCCGCCGAGCGCGGCTGGGGCGTCGCGGTGCCGCCGCTCCTGCCCGTACGTCGCGCTCGAGCAGCAGATGGACCTCTACCGCGCGTCGTGCGCCGAGCACGGCACCGAGCCCGACATCGTCTGGATCCACGCCTGCCATCTCGACGAGGACGCGAGACCGCGCACCGCGAGGCGCGCGAGCTGGATCAACGCAGTTCATCGACCGGGAACGCCTCACCGCTGACCGAGTGGCCGAAGCCGCCCGCCGACGAGCTGAACAAGGCCGGCTACGGCTTCTACACGGCCGGGATCATGGAGTCGCTGACCGAGATTCCCTACGACAAGCTGATCGAGGACGACTACGTCTGGGTCGGCACGCCGGCGCGAGATCATCGAGCGCATCGAGGCGACGCGCAAGGTGTGCGAGGGCATCCAGGAGATCGGCGATCACCGTCAACGCAGGCGGCGCGCCGCACTGGATGGCGATCAAGAACCAGGAGCTGTTCGCGCACGCAGTGATGCCGCACTTCGGTCGTAACTCGGTTGCCGACGAAGCCGGAACCGAGTTGCCTGTCTGAGGCGGTCCGCGAAAGACGTACAACCTGGCTCCGCCTCCGGCGGCAGCCAGGTTTACCCTTTGCGGCGATGGACCGCCAGCAGTTCTTCGACATCATGGCGTCGTTCCCGTCGGGCGTGGCGATCGTCACGACCGCGGACGCGGACGGCGCGCCGTACGGCTTGACGACGACCGCGCTCGCGAGCGTCTCAGCCGATCCGCCGACCCTGCTCGTGTGTGTCGACCTCGGGTCGCGCACACTGCCGGTCCTTCGTGCGTCGGGACGGTTCGTCGTCAACTTCATGCGCGCCGGGCGCGGCGATCTGAGCCTGCTCTTCGCGTCGAAGGCCGAGGACAAGTTCGCGCGGGTCGCCTGGCGCCGCTCGGAGAGCGGCCTGCCGCTGCTCGAGCACGACGTGCTCGCCTGGGCCGAGGTCGAGACCGAGCAGGAGCTCGAGGTCGGCGACCACGTGGTGCTGATCGGGCGGGTGCAGGACGGCAGCGCGCTCGAGCACGGGCTGGCGCCGCTCATGTACTACCGCCGCTCGTGGGGCGTGTGGACGCCTACGCACGAGGTCGGCGAGGCGGAGTCGATGCGGCCGATCGACGTCGGCGGCCGCGATCTCCGCTGGCACGGCGCCGAGCTCTAAGAGCGCCGCAAACGCGACGTGACGCGCTTTGCGAGCGGCTGCTCGAGGAGCTGCGCCGCGACGAGCGCGCCCGAGCCACCGCCGAGCCCCGGCCCCGGATGCGTCGAGGCGCCGACATGCCACACACCCCGCACCGACGTCTTATGCGGTGCACGCCAGAGAAAGCTCTGGTCGAGCGCCAGCGAGCCGCCGTACGGGTCGCCATGGACGAGGTTGATGTTCGCCGCCCACAGATCGGACGGCGAGAGGCATGAACGCCCGACGATCGACGACTCCAAGTTCGTGATGTGACGCGCGATTCGCGCCTGAATCCGGTCGGCATAGCGCTCGCGCAGCGACTCCGTCCACGTGCCGTCCCCGACGTCGAGATCGCCCGCAGCGTCGCCGCGCACCTGCCACGGCAGCTCCTGCAGCTGGATCCACAGAAGTCCCTTTCCGTCCGGCGCGCGTGAGGGATCCATCGTCAGCGGCTGCCCGACGACGACTGTCGCTTCCGCCGGCAGCAGCCCTCGCTCGGCTTCGTTGACGGCGCGCGACACACCGTCGAGCCCCGGCGTGAGATGCACGATCGCGGTCTCCGCCAGGCGCTGGTCGCCGTTCCAGCGCGGTGGCTCGGAAAGCGCGAAATGGATCTGCATCTCCGACCGCCCGTAGCGAAACGGCGGGGGCGTGCCACCGAGCAGCTCGCCGTAGAGTTGAGTGGGTGTGACGTTGCAGACCACGGCGCGGCGGGCGCCGATCGTCTCGCCGCCGGCGACGCGCACGCCGCCATTCCACACACGCTCGACATGCGCACCGCTCGTGCACGTGCCGCCGAGCTCACGGATCAACCCGACGAGCGCTTCCGGCAGCTTCGCTCCCCCGCCGACCGGGATCGGCATGCCGCCCTCCTGCACCGCCACGGCAATCACCTGCGCCATGTAGCCGGAGGTCGCCGCATCCGGGCCGAGCCCGGTGTGGAGCACCCACGGCGCGAGCACGCCGTGCGCCTTCGGCGAGTCAAATGTCGTCTCGAGCCAGTCGCGTGCCGAAACGAGCAGCTCGCCGGCGAAGCCACGCGCGCCGTCGCGACCGAGCCGCCTCACCGCTTTCAACGCCAGCCCGGCGCCGTGCCGCGACCACAGCTCCGTCCCGAGCACGCCGAACGCCAGGTCCGCGTTCGGGAAGAAGCCGTCGAGCATCCCCCGCCACTCCGGCCCGAGCTCGTTCGCATTCGCCTCCGCGGTGCGCAGCAGGAACGCGCTCGAGCCATCGGGGAACGCGGTCGCGGTCGGGTGGTCGGTGTTCACGTACTCGAGCCCGTGCCGTGCGAGGTCCGCCTCGAGCTGCGGATGCACCGGCCCGCCGACCCACAGCGGATGCCAGGCGCTGAACACATCGTGGTGGAAGCCCGGCTCGGTCAGCTCAGCCGTGCGAATCGCGCCACCGAACGAATCGTTGCGCTCGAGCACGCAGACGTCCCAGCCGGCCTTCGCGAGGAGCGCTGCACACGCGAGGCCGTTGATCCCCGAGCCCGACGACGACGACGTCGTGCTCAGCCATCGATCAGCCCCTTGAACTCGTCGTCGGTGACGAGGCCGCGCTTCCGCGTCCCGAGCTCCTTGACGGCGGCCAGTACCTCGGCGCGCCGCTCCTCGGGCACGTCGAGACCGAGCTCCTCGGCCTTGATGCGAATCGAGTCGAGCCCGCTCTTCTTGCCGAGCACGATCGCGCGTCGCGCGGAGACGAGCTTCGACGAGTACGGCTCGATCGACGGCGGGTCGTGGAACTGCGACGCGACCGCACCCGACTCACGTCGATAGAGCGTCTCGCCCGTGACCGGCTTCCACGGCTCGAGCGCGTAGCCCGACAGCTCGCGCACGCGCTCCGACACCTCGCGAATGCGGTCGAGGCGGAGGTTCGTCTCCACGCCGTAGAGCGCCCGTAACGTCAGTGCGACCTCGCCGAGATTGGCGTTGCCGGCGCGCTCTCCCATGCCGTTGATCGTCCCGTGCACGTACGAGGCTCCCGCGCGCACCGCGGCGACGGCGGACGCTGTCGCGACGCCGAAGTCGTTGTGGCCGTGGAAGTGCACCGGGACGCCGACGAGCTGCACGGTGTGCGCGACGAGCTCTGCGACGGCTTCGGGTGATGCGATCCCGAGCGTGTCGACAACGACCACTTCGCGGGCGCCTGCTTCGACAGCTGCCGTGTACACCGCGTCGTAGAAGTCGCGCGCCGCCCGGGTCGAGTCGACGCCGAAGAACGCCGCGTGGATGTCGTGCTCGGCGGCGAACCGCATCGCATCGGTGATGCGCCCGAGCATCTTCTCCCTGCTCACGCCGATCGCGTCGAGCTTCAGATCGGAGATCGGGGACTCGATCACCGAGTGCGCGACACCCAGCTCGACGAGCGCCTCGAGATCGGCGGGGACGGCGCGCGAGAACCCCCAGACCTCGGCGTCGAGACCGGCCGCAGCGATCTTCGCGACGGCCTGCCAGTCGTCGTCCGAGACGCGCGGGAACCCGGCCTCGATCCTGTCGACGCCGATCGCGTCGAGCAGTCTTGCGATCTCGAGCTTCTCGTCCGGGTCGAGCACCACCCCAACCGTCTGCTCGCCGTCGCGGAGCGTCGTGTCGTACAGGCCGACGCGCCCGCCGATTGCATACGCGTCGTTCAGCGCGCCGGTCCAAATCAAGCTGGGCACCTCACCACCCCGTCGGGGAACGGCGACAGCTTCTCCGCACCGCCTGCCGTGATCAGGAAGTTGTCCTCGACGCGCAAGCCTCCGCCCCCTTCCCAGTAACAGCCGGGCTCGATCGCGAGCACCATGCCCTCGACCACCGTGCCGCCGCCCGCTCGGTGAGCATAGGGCGGCTCGTGCGCACGGGCGCCGACGCCGTGGCAGATCGGATGCGTCGGCTGATTCGGGTAGCCGAGCTCGGCGAGGCCGTCCCGGACGAGCACGTCGAGCTCGGCGAACGATGCGCCGGGCCTGCAGTGCTCGATCGCGCGGCCGTAGACCGCGAGCAGACCGGTCTCGAGCTCGCGGTAGTCCGCACGCAGCTCGCCGAGGCACAGATTCTTCGTGTGATCCGCCCAGTAGCCGTCGGCGCACACCCAGATCTCGAACAGCACGGGCTCGCCCTCCCGCACCGGCAGCGAGCCGGTCGCGGTGAAGGTCTTGATCCCGGGGCCGGCCCAGACGAGTGAGAACGGGAACGCCAGCTCGACCTTTCCCTCCCAGCCCGTGCCGCGTCCGTGCACGAACCCCTGCCAGATCGCAGCGGCCTCGCTCTCGGTCATGCCGGCGCGAAGCTCCGCGCGGACGTGCTCCATCGCAGCGGCGCAGATCTCGTTGGCGAGCCGGACGCGCTCGACCTCCTGCGCAGTCTTGATCGCGCGGGCTGCGTTGAGGACGGGCATCGCGTCAGCGGCATTCGGCCACGCGTCGAACCAGCCTTTCGTGAACGTCGTCGGCTCGCCGACCATGCGGTCGCTCGCCTGTGTTCCCATGGTCAGCTCGAGGCCAACGCGGCCGTACTCCGTCGACGCGGCCAGCGCGGCGTCGAGCGTGCGAGCAGGCACCGGGCGCGGGTCGTTCGGTGCGTAGCCCTCGATCAGGCGCACGTCGCTCGTCCACGACATGCGCTCCGCGTCCTCCTGCGACGCCTCGATCGTGATCAGCACCGGCTCACCCTCGCGCGGGAACACGCACGCGTCGTAGCCCTTCATGCCCCAGAAGTTCGTCAGGTAGAGAACGCTGTCGGGCGCGCGCACGACGAGCGCGTCGAGGTCGTGCTCTGCCATCAGCGCGCGGACGCGGTTCAGCTTTGCGTCGTCGCGCGGCCATGCCACGACTACGCGTCGCCCCAGGGACGGATGCGCGGCGGCGCCGGCTCGCCGTGGCCGTCCTGCCATGAGATCACCGGGTTGCGCAGCACGCCGATCTTCTCGATCTCGGCCTCGATCACGTCGCCGGGCTTCAAGTACAGGCGCATGCGCTCTTCCTCCGACTTGAACCCGGCGACCCCGGAGACGGTGCCGGTCGAGAGCACGTCGCCCGCGGAGTACCCGAGGGCGGAGAAGTTGGAGAGGATCTCGGGGATCGTCACGCTCATGCGGCTCGAGTTCGATTCCTGGCGCACTTCGCCGTTCACGCGCAGCTCCATCTTCAAGTTGTGGGGGTCGCCGAGCTCGTCGGGCGTCACGATCCACGGCCCGAGCGGGCAGAACGTGTCGATCGCCTTGCAGAAGCTGAAGACACCGGAGCGCATCTCGCCGCGCTGGATGTCGCGCGCGGTGATGTCGTTGAAGATCACGTAGCCGCCGATGTAGTCGACCGCTTCCTCGGGCGTGAACCACTTGCCCGGCTTTTTCAGCACGACAGCGAGCTCGAGCTCGTAGTCGAGCTCCTCGGTCAGGTGCTCCGGATACACGACCGGTTGATCGGGCCCGATGATCGCGTCGACGTTCTGGAAGAAGTTGATCCACGGCGCGATCTGATGCGACCAGTCGACGTTCTTCGACTCCTCTTCGTGCTCGCGGAAGTTGCCCGCCGTGTGGAAGAACTTCTTCGGGATGATCGGCGCCTCGAGGCGCGCGTCTGCGACCGTCGTTCGCGTGCCGGTCTCCTTCGCTCCGCCGAGCTCGAAGTACTCGCGCATCGACCCGACGTCGAGCTGGACGATCTCGTCGCCGTCGACGCGACCGACTTTGCCGCCGTCGTAGGTGACGAGCTTCACGCGCAGACTCTTTGCGCGACGAGCGCATAGGTGTGCGCGGTCTTGACGAGGCCGTCGATCTCGAGGTTCTCGCCGAGCTCCACGTCCATCAGGCCCGTCGACGTTCCGTAGTTGACGGTCGGCACGCCGTAGCGGGTCAATGCAGACGCGTCGCTGAACCAGCGCGTCACATCGCGTTCCGGCTTCGCACCAAAGACCTCCGCATGCGAGGCGTCGATCGCCTGCACGAGCTCGTGGCTCTCCTCGATCTCGGCGCCCGGCGCGGTCACGTACACCTCGCCCTCGATCCCCCACTCCGGGAAGCGCTGCTCGAGCGTGCGCACGAAGTCGAGCACTTCGCGCCGCGCGACCGCCATCGGCTTCGTGGGCGGGACGCGCACGTCGAGATGCAGATCGGTGTGGTGCGGCGTCCGTGAGACGCGCCAGCCGAACCCGCCCGCAATCGCTCCGACGTTCACGATCGCCTTCGCGCCGCGAAAGGCGTTCGCCTCGTCGGCCTCCCAGCCCTTCGCCCATTCCACGACTGCCGTCGTCACCTCGTGCATGCGCAGGATCGAGTTCCGCTCACGCTTGCCCTCGCTGAACGCCGTGTGGATGAAGTCGCCGTGCACGCGGATGCGCAGCCAGAGCGTGCCGAAGTGGCCGAGCACGACCTTGCCCTCGGTCGGCTCGCCGAGCAGGCACATGTCGGCAACCCCGCCGTGCGAGACGAGGTAGCGCGTACCGGCGGCGTAGCCGCGGTACTCGCTCCCCTGCGCGTCTCCGTATTGCGTCTTCTCGATCTCGCCGGCGACGGCTGCGATCAGCACGTCGCCGCGCAGCCTGATGCCGGCCTCCCGCAGCGCGCGCACCGCCTCGACGTAGCAAGCGAGCGCGCCCTTCATGTTCGAGATGCCGAGGCCGTAGAGACGCCCGTCGCGCACGAACGCGCTCGGCTGGAAACCCGGGACGCCGGCGAGCCACGGCTCGCGGCCCGAGTACGAGGTGTCCATGTGACCGTTGAACATCAGCGACTTCCCACCGCCGGTGCCGCGCCAGGTGCCGAGCGCGTTCGCGCGGCCGTCTTCGACCTGTTGCCACTGCACGGCGAGCCCGAGCTCCTCGAACAGCTCGACCATCCGCGCGGCCATCCGCTCCTCGTCGCCCGTGAAGCTGTGGACGTCGATCAGCGAGCTCGCCGTCGCAACGAGCCGGTTGCGGTCGATCTGGATCGTCACTGCGGTCCCCCCATCCCCGGCAGTCCTTCCGCATGCGTCGGCGCCGCTGCGATTTGTAGACCGGCTCCGGCCCACGCCTCGAACCCGCCGTCGAGATCGCCTGCGTCGATGCCAAGCTCGCGCAGCGATGCGGCAGCGAGCGACGATGAGTAGCCGTGCTCGCAGACGAGGATCAGCGGACGGCCGACAAGCGCGGGATTCGCGTAGCCGGAGGTCGGATCGCAGCGCCACTCGAGCACCGAGCGCGGCACGTGCACCGAGCCCGGGATGATGCCGGTCTCGGCGCGCACGTCCGCGCAACGGAGATCGACGATGACCACGTTCGCCGTCAGCGCCTCGGCGGGCGAGTAGCGGTCGATCCGTTCGCGCGCGGCGGCCAGCACCTCGCTGATCACCGCGGACGGACGTGCGGGAGCACCTGCTCGCCGAAGAGGCGAATCTGCTCGTGCCGGTCCGCACCCCACAGCTCGAGCATGACATGCGTGCAGCCCGCGTCCTTGTACTCCTCGATCGCGGCGATGCAGTCGGCCGGCGTACCGGCGATCGGCTTGCACTTGTCGAGGATCGCGTCGGTGACCTTGGCCTTCGCGGCGAGCCGGCCGCCCTGCTCCATCGCCTCTGCGACCGGGCGAATCTCGTCCTGCTCCAAGCCTGCGAGGTCGAGCAGCGTGTCGGCCGAGCCCTGGATGTTCTGCACCTTGTTCGCGAGGTACATGCCGGCGATCTCGCGTGCGCCGTCGCGTCCAGCGTCGCGATCGGTCGCGTGGATCGACGCGACAACGGTGCAGCCGATGTCGATGTCGGCCGCGACGTTCGTGCGCGTGTAGCGAACGAAGGCCGGCGTCGTGATCGACGGCGTCAGGCAGCCGTCAGCGATCTCGCCCGCGAGCGCCTGCATCTTCGGCGCAGTCGCCGCGACGTAGACCGGCGGTACCTCTCGCGTCGAGTGTGCGTCTGCCGCCAGCGCCGGTACGTCGGCGCTCCACGTGTCGCCGTCGTAGTCGAAGCGCTCGCCGGAGAGCACGCCGCGCACGATCTCGACCGCGTCGCGCATCGGCCCTAGCGTCTTCTTGGTCTGGGTCTTCGTGTTGTTCAGGAAGATCTTCGACGTTCCGAAGCCGAGGATGAACCGGCCGGGTCCGGCCGCCTCCTGCACGACGCGGGCGTCCATCGCAACCTGGACCGGGTGCCGCGTCGAGGCGGCGATGATGCCCCAGCCGATCGTCAGCCGATCGGTCGCGCGCGCCATCAGAGCCGAAACGCCGGTCGACGAGCGGGCCTCCATGCCGTGTTTGCGCCACCACGGGTATGCCTCTGCGAGCCAGATCGTGTCCATGCCGGCAGCGTCCATCGCACGCGCCGACGCGAGCATCTCGTCGAGCGGCTCCATCGTGAGCTGCATGACGCCAATCCGAAACGGCAACATCAGAGCGACGCTTGAACTTCGCGGTCCAGTGCCGCCAGAACGTGTGCGACCTGCTGGTTCACGATCGGCTGCAGCACGCGCTGGCCCATCGAACCGACCGGCCCGGCGATCTTGACGTCGGCCGCCCACTTCATCGAGGTGCCGCCGTCGACCTCGGCGAGATCGAACGACGTCTGCATCGACATCATCGCGCCGACACCATGTCCCTTGATCTGCAGCGACGCGTGCTCCGGTGCGCGCTCCTCGATCTTGTTCATATCGACCTTCATCTTGAGGCCGCCGAGGCCGAGCGGAATCTTGACGTTCGCCGTCCAACGCTTCTCGTCGTGCACCTCGAAACCCTCGACACCGGGCATCGTCTTGGCCATCGAGGCTGGATCGTTCAGGACCCTCCACACCGCGTCGCGCGGCGCCGCGAATGTGCGCTCGCCCGAAACATTCATGCGTCCACCACGCTGACGCTCCCGCCGGCCTCGGCCGGATGCTCGAGCATCTCCCAGACGCGGTGGTACGGATTGCTGCTGTCCCACACGATCGCGCCGCCACTGGCCCGCAGCGCGTCCTGCACCGCCGCGCAGACGGCGTGGATGCCGGCACCGCCGCCCTCGCCCATGCCTTTCGTCCCGAGTGGCGTGAACGGCGACGGGCTCTCGACGAAACCGGTCTTGAGCGGCGGCATGTCGAGCGCGTGCGGCACGTGGTAGTCGTAGAAGTTCGGCGTCAAGAGATTGCCGTCCTCGTCGTAGACGAAGGCCTCGTGGACCGCGGCGCCGAGCGCCTGAGCGGTCGCTCCCATCACCTGCCCTTCGACGATCTGCGGATTGATGCGATTCCCGCAGTCGTCGACAGCGGCGTAGTCGACGATGTCGTAGTACCCCGTCTCCGGGTCGACCTCGATCACCGCGACATGGATCTGCGCGGCGTAGGTGAGCGTCAGGTTGCCGTACTTCTTCTCCACGTCCGGCACCTGGAAGGGCGGCCGGTAGACGTAGCGGCAGTTGAGCGTGACGCCGAGGTCCTCGGGCAGTCCCGCGTTGTTCGCGTTGATGATCGCGCCGCAGGCCATGAACGGCAGGAACGCTTCCGGGCTCTCCTTGATGCGGATGCCTCCGTCTGCGAGCTCGAGCGCCTCGGGGGGAACGCCGCCGAAGACCGCGCCCGCGAGTTTGAAGATCTCGTCGCGGAGCATCTCGGTCGCACCCTTCACGGCGGAGAGTCCGGTGACCGCGAACTGCGACGCGTACGTGCCGGAGAAGCCGGCATGGGAGTTCCAGTACGAGTCGTGGCCCGCGCGCACGTGCACGTCGTCGACGGAGCACTTGAGGATGTCCGCAACGACCTGCGCGGCGGTCGTCTCGTGTCCTTGACCCTGTGGAGTCGTGCCGAGCGTGACGACGATCTCGCCGAAGATGTCGAGCTTCACCGTCGCGACTTCGTTGTTGCCGGAGAACTGCAACTCCGGGTTGATCAGGCGCGACTGGCCGAAGTTGTTCGTGCCCGAGTCGAGCGTCGAGCCGATGCCGACCCCGAGCAGCTTGCCGCGCGCCGCCGCATCTGCTCGGCGGATCTCGATGTTCGCGTGATCGACGAGACCCAGCGCGATGTCGAGCATCTGTGCGTAGTCGCCGGAGTCGTAGACGCAGCCGTTCGGCGTGGTGTACGGCATCTCCTCGGTCTTGATGTAGTTGCGCTTCCGCACCTCCACCGGGTCGAGATCCAGCTCGTGGGCGACGATGTCGATCACGCGTTCGGTGAACCACAAATGCTGCATGCGGGAGTAGCCACGATTGGGCGAGACGGGCGCCTTGTTGGAGGCCACTTGCGTGAACTCGACGCGGATGTGCTCCCAGCGGTACATCCCGGGCGTCACCTGGGCCCAGATCACGCCGCCGAGCGGCTCGTAGCGAAGGTAGGCGCCGGCGTCGTCGAGCGCCTTCGTCCGGAACCCCAGCAGGGTGCCGTCGTTCTTGACTGCGACCTCGGTCTCGTGGAACCAGCGCTCGTTGCCGTGCGACATCGAGAGGTGGAAGTCGGTACGCCATTCGGTCCACTGCACGGCGCGCCTCAGCTTGCGCGCAAGCAGACAGCAGACGACGAGCTGCGGATGCGACGTGATCTTGTTGCCGAAGCCGCCGCCGATGTCCTGCGTGACGAAGCGAAGCTTGTCGAGCCCCGTCCGCATCGCGGGCCCCATCATGATCGCGGCGAACCCGGGGAACTGGTTGTTCGTGTGGATCGTCCACTGACCGGTGCCGCGGTTGTACTCGACGAGCGCGCCGTCGCACTCGAGCGGCGTCGAGTTGAAACGATGGAAGTGGAGCTCGTCGATCTTCACGACCTTGTCCGCCTCGGCGAACGCGGCGTCGAGGTCTCCCCACTCGTAGATGCCGTGCCACATCAGGTTGCCGCCGGCGTCCTCGTGGATCACCGGTGCGTCGGCGTCCTGCGCGTAGCGCGCATCGGTGATCGGTGCGATCGGCTCGTACTCGACCTCGACGAGCTCGGACGCGTCGCGTGCGGCTTCGCGGGTCTCCGCGACGACCGCGACAATCGGCTCACCGACAAAGCGCACCTTGCCGAGTGCGAGCGCGTAGTCCTTGACGTGTGCGCCCGGCACCGAAGCGATCTGGAAGAACGGGTCGGTGAGCGCGGCGACCTCCTCGCCGGTGAGCGTCCCGTAGACGCCGGGCATCGCCTCTGCCTGGGAGACGTCGATCGAGGTGATGTGCGCGTGTGCGTACGGCGAGCGGACGAAGTGGACGTAGCCCATGCCGTGCCGCTTGATGTCGTCGACGAAAACGCCTTGGCCCTGCAGGAGGCGCCGGTCTTCCTTGCGCGGAACGCTCTGGCCGGACCACGTCTGCTCGGGCGCTTCGACTTTCTCCGGCGTGACGGTCGTGCTGTCCGTGGTGCTCACGACCCGCTCGCCGCCTTCACGGCCTCGAAGATGTTCCAGTAGCCGGTGCAGCGGCAGATGTTGCCCTGCAGCGCCTTCTTGATCTCGTCGTCGGACGGGCTCGCGTTTTCACGCAGGAGCGCCGTCGCGCTCATCAGCATCCCTGGCGTGCAGTAGCCGCATTGGAGCGCGTGGTGATCCTTGAATGCCTGCTGGAGCGTCGTCAGCTCGTCGCTGTCGCTCAGTCCTTCGACGGTCTCGATCGTCGCACCGTCGGCCTGGACCGCGAGCATCATGCAGCTCTTCACGAGCGTGCCGTCGACGATCAGCGAGCACGCACCGCAGTTCCCCGTGTCGCAACCGATGTGGCTGCCGGTGAGGTCGAGGTCGTCGCGAACGAAGTGGATCAGGAGCTTCCTGGCTTCGACCTCGCGCTCGTAGGTCGTGCCGTTGATCGTCACGGAGATCGAGGCGGCGGTCGGTACCGGGCTGGTCGCCATGGGATCAGCCTCCCTTCGCCTGGTCGAGTGCGCGGACCGCGAGCACCTCGGCGAGGTGCCGGCGGTAGTCGCTCGAAGCGTGGACGTCCGACGGAGGATCCAGCTCGGCGGCGCGCACAGCGGCGCGCACGCTGTCGTGCGTCGTCACCGGCAGGCGTGATGACGACGGGCACCGCGTCGACGCACCCGAGCGCGATCCGCGTGCTGCCGTTCAGCGACGCGGCGGCGCTGACGATGCAGGTGCCCTCGACGCCGAGCGTCACGGCCGCAAACCCGTCCTGCCGTCCTGCCGGGAGGCGGATCTTGGTCAGCAGCTCGCCGAGGCCGACCGCGGTCATGTACACGCCGAGGAAGAAGTCGGACGACGAGACGGTGCGCTCACCGTCGGCGCCGGCGATCGTGAACTCGGCGCCGACCGCGGCGAGCAGCGGGGGGAGGTGGTTCGTGGGGTCGTTCGTGCAGACGTTGCCGCCGATCGTGCCGCGGTTCCGCACCTGCACGTCGGCGATCTGCGCGCAGACCTCGCCGAGGATCGGGCGGGCTCGCGCTTCGCTGGAGCGGCATGATCTCGGTGTAGGTCGCCATCGCGCCGAGCTCGAGCGTTCCGTCGGCGCCGAGCTCGATCCCCTTCAGCTCGTCGAGCCCGTTCAGGTCGACGAGCGTGTCGGGCGAGCCGGCGCGCGCCTTCATCACGTTGATCAGGGTCTGGCCGCCGGCCAGGGCGCGAGCGCCGTCGTCGGCGGCGAGGATCGAGAGTGCTTCGGCGACGGTCGACGGACGGGCGTATGCGACCTCGCGGAGAAGCATCTAGGGGGTTTTATAAAATGTCTGATCCGCGGATTGCAAGTAGGCACCGTACACCGCGTGTCTGCGCGGCATCGTTCGTGCCTTTTCATGCATGCGGCTGGTGTCAGACACCAAGCAAATGGCGGTGCGTCGCGAGCGCGCCGAGGAGCACGTCGATGTCCTCCTCGGTGTTGTAGGCATGCGGTGAGACTCGCAGGTTCGAGTCGCGCTCCGAGGTGACGATCCCGTCTCCGCCGAGCGCCCCGACGAGCGCCGGCGCATCCGTCGACCGGATGCAGACAAGCGCGCCGCGCCGCTCGGCCTCCCGCGGCGTCACGACCGTCCCGCCGAGCTCGTCCACTCCCGCGATCAGGCGCTCGTTCAGCCCGGTCACGTGCTCGCGCGTCTCCGCGATCCCGATCTCGCGGATCAGCTCGATCCCGGCGATCCCTGCGTAGATCGCCGGCACCGGTGGCGTACCCGACTGGAAGCGCCGGGCATTCGGGGCCGGCGCGTAGCGCGTGTGCGCCATCTCGAAGATGTCGCGGTCTGCGAACCAGCCGGTCTCCGTCGGCGTCAGCTCCTCCGCGAGCCCCGGCCTCGTCCACAGGAACGCGAGCCCGGCCGACCCGAGCAGGTACTTGAGCACGCCGGCGGCAAGCGCATCGACCCCGAGCTCCGTCACATCGAGCGGATACGTCCCTGCGGCCTGGTACGCGTCGAGGAGGCACAACGCACCGTGCTCGTGGGCCACGCGGGCGATCTCCTCCACCGGCAGCCGCGCGCCGTTGCGGTAGCAGACGGCCGTCACCGACACGATCGCGGTCCGCTCGTCGATCGCTTCGTCGACCGCCTCGGGAGCGACGACGTGCACCTCCGCACCGCGCAACTGCTGCGCATGCCAGATCTGCCCGATCGTCGGGAACTCGTAGTCGCTGATCACGACCTTGGGGCGCTTGGCGAAGTCGATCGCCGACGCGAGCGCGCTCACCCCCGCCGACAGCGACGTGGTGACCGCGACGTCGTCGGGCTCGGCGTTCACGAGCCCCGCGAACGATGCTCGCGCGGCTTCGGTGCGCTCGACCCAGTAGTCCCACGGCGCGCCGCGCTCGTCCCAGCCCGTCAGGTAGTCGTCGTACGCCGCGCGCACCGCATCCGAGAGCGCGCCCTGCGAGCACGAGTTGACGTAGTCAGCCTCTCGAAGATCGGGAAGCGCGAACTGCAAGTCGCCACCGAGGTGTTAGCGGCCAAGGTACGCCTTCCGCAGATCCTCGTTCTCGCGCAGCTCGGCGGCCTTGCCCTCGAGCACGAGTCGACCCGTCGAGAGGACGTAGCCGCGATCGGCGATCGAGAGCGACACGTTCGCGTTCTGCTCGACGACGAAGATCGCGACGCCCGACTCGTGCACCTGCTTGATGATCTCGAAGTTCCGCTCGACGAGGATCGGCGCGAGCCCCATCGACGGCTCGTCCATCAGCAGCAGCTTCGGCCGCGACATCAGCGCGCGACCCATCGCCACCATCTGCTGCTCGCCGCCGGAGAGCGTCCCGGCGAGCTGCGAGCGCCGCTCGTGCAGCAGCGGGAAGAGCTCGTAGACGCGGTCGAAGTCCTCTCGGTCGCCCCCGCCTCGTAGGTACGCGCCCATCTCGAGGTTCTCGAGCACCGTCATCGGCGCGAACAGACGGCGGTTCTCGGGGACGATCGCGATGCCCTTCGCGATCCGGTAGCTCGTCGGCCGCTTCGTCACGTCCTCGCCGTTGATCGACACCGTTCCGTTCCGCGGCTGAACGATCCCGAGAATCGTCTTCAGCGTCGTCGACTTGCCTGACGCGTTCCCGCCGAGCAGGCAGACGAGCTCGCCCGGCGCGATCCGGATCGAAAGCCCCTGCAGGATGTGGATCTGTCCGTAATACGTGTCGACCGTGTCGAGCTCGAGCAGCGGCGGAGCCTCGGTCGCGCTCACTTCGTGTCAGCCGTCCCGAGTCCGAGATACGCCTCGATCACTCCCTGATTCGTCGCGACCTCGACGAACGTCCCTTCCGCGATCTTCGTGCCGTGGTCGAGCGCGATGACGCGGTCCGAGATCCCCTCGACCACGTGCATGTCGTGCTCGATGACGAGGATCGTGTACCCGCCCTCGGTGCGGAGCTTGCCGATCAGCTCGGTGATCTCGTGCGTCTCGACCGGGTTCATTCCCGCCGCCGGCTCGTCGAGCAGCAGGAGCCTCGGATTCGTCGCCGTCGCGCGCGCGATCTCGAGCCGTCGCCGGTTCGCGTACGACAGCGAGTAGGCGGGCTGGTTCCAGCGGTAGCCCATCAGCCGCTCGCCGAAGAACGCGAGCTTCTGGTCGGCGAGCTCGTTGATCGCACGCTCCTCGCGACGCATCCCGGGGGTTCGGAGCATCGACCGGAAGATCCCCGCCTTCGTGTGACCGTAGGCGGCGGTCATCACGTTTTCCTTGACGGTCATGTTCAGGAAGAGGCGCAGGGTCTGGAACGTGCGCGCGATCGCCGCGCCGCGTGATCTGGTGCGGCTGCAGGCCGACGATGCTCTGCCCCGCGAGCCGGATGTCGCCCTCGTCGGGCTCGTAGATGCCCGGTGATGAGGTTGAAGAGCGTCGTCTTGCCGGCACCGTTCGGGCCGATCACGCTGACGATCTCGCCCTCGTCGACGTGCAGGTCGAGATCCGAGACGCACCTGAGCCCGCCGAACGCGAGCGAGACGCCGTCGAGCTCGAGCAGCCGCTCCGCCATCAGTTGATCTCGACCCGGCGCTCGCCGAGCAGGCCGTTCGGGCGCACGATCATCAGGACGATCAGCAGGAGCCCGAGGACGATGTACCGCGCCGGGCCGGGGTTCGGGATCATCAGGTTCTCCCAGACGAACGCAGCGAGATAGAGGGTCGGCGGCAGGGCGACGAGTCGCAGCCAGCGCCGGAGCTGTGTCGCGCCCAACATCCCGATCAGCAGGAGCAAGTACGCGACCTGGCCGACCCACGGGGTGAGCTGCTGCGGAACGACGACCCAGTGTGCGAGCACCCCGGCGAGGCCGCCGTGGGCGCCGTCCACCCACGAATGGTGGAACGACCCGGCGATCGCATGCGTGGCGATGCCGAAGACGGCCGTCGAGGCCGCGACGATCGCGAGCCGGACCGAAACGCGGTAGGCGGCGATGACGCCCACGACGATCACGAGGTAGAAGAGCACGCGTGCCTGGCCCGGGTCCTGCAGGACCTGCAGCAGGACGCTGACGAGAAAGGCACCGATGACGACGCCGGGCTGGCTGCCCGATCCGCCGAGAATCACCATCGCGTAGATGGTGATCAGCACCACCGGCGAGAAGTTGAGCGGATAGACGCTGGCGTTGAGCGCCGTCGAGATCGTCCCGGCGAGCGCCGCGACCCCCGCGCCGGTGGCGAAGCTCATCAGCTTCAGCCAGTTCACCGGCATGCCCATCACCTCTGCCGCCAGTGGATCCTCCCGCAGCGAGCGCCACGCACGTCCGGTGCGCGAGTTGTTCACGAAGAACAGAGCGACGTAGACGATCACGAACATCACGATCGCGAGGTAGTAGTAGGAGACCGCGAAGATCCCGTTGTGCTGGACCGCAAGGGTGTGTCCGGCGAAGCTCAGCGGGAAGACGTTGGAGATCCCGAACGAGCCTCCTGTGATGTCGTGACCAAAGATCTGGTTGCCGTTCGTCGCGACCGTCTCGAACAGTTCGAGGAAGAACAGCGTCACGATCGCCAGGTAGTCGCCCGAAAGACGTCGTGACGGGAGGCCGACCAGCAGCCCGACGAGCGCGCCGACGATGGCTGCGGCCGGGATGATCAGGATCGACGGAACGTGGTAGCCGAACTTCGCCGAATCGAAGATCGCGTAGACGTAGGAGCCGATTCCGAAGAACGCGATGTAGCCGAGATCGAGCAGGCCGCCCCACCCGACGACCAGGTTCAACCCGAGGGCGAGCAGCATGTAGACGACCGTGTTGAAGCCGATCAGGCGCACGTAGCCGCTGGACTCGAACACCGGCATCAGTGACCCGGCAGCCACGAAGAACGTCAACCACGCCCACCACGGAACCCGGCGGAGGCGCTGCTCAACGACGCCGGCGAAGCCGGCGCGCGACACGCGACGCTCGCCCTCGCGCGCAACCCATTCGTCCTGACCGACGGCAGGGCCCGTCGTCGGCGCGGACTCCTCGGGATGCTCCGGCTCGGGTGGCAGCCACTCGCTCATGTCACACCTTCCGGATGTCCAGTCGTCCGAAGAGCCCCTGCGGGCGGAAGATCATGAAGGCGATCAGGATCGAGAACACGACCAGGTCGGACCAGGACGTCGTCCAGTAGCCGGCCGTGTACGACTCGGCGCAACCGAGCAGGATCCCGCCGACCATGGCGCCCGGGATCGAGCCGATGCCGCCGATCACGGCTGCCGTGAAGCCCTTCAGCCCCGTCGTGAAGCCGACCGCGGCGAACGTCGGGACCCGGAGCGCGAACATCACGCCCGCCGCTCCCGCGAGGGCTGAGCCGAGGATGAACGTGAACACGATCACGCGATCGATGTCGATACCCAACATCGCGGCCGCCTCGCGGTCGAACGACGTCGCGCGCATCGCCTTGCCGGTCCGCGTGCGGTTGACGAGGAGCCAAAGCACGACCATCAACGCGAACGCGGAGCTGATGGTGATGATCCGCAGCAGCGGGATGTGAACGCCGTCGAGGTCGAAGCCGTGGAAGTAGAGCGCGCCGCCGCTCAGGTTGTACGAGGCGTAGTTGAACTGCTGCGCCCCGAACTCGAGCTGCATCGAGTTTGCGAGGAAGAACGACACTCCGAGCGCGCTGATCAGCGGTGCGATGCGGGGAGCGTTGCGCAAAGGGCGGTAGGCGAAGCGCTCGATCACAACGCCCAGGACGGCGCACCCGGCCATCGCCGCGAGCGTGACCAGCACGAGCAGAAGCCACACGGGAACTATCGGGTCGGACGCACCCCCGAGCGCCTGGAGCACTCCGTACCCGATGAACGAGCCAACCATGAAGACATCGCCGTGAGCGAAGTTCAGGAGCTTCAGGACGCCGTAGATCAGCGTGTAGCCGAGAGCGACGAGCGCGTAGACGCTGCCGATCGTCAGGCCGTCGAGAGTGAGCTGGATGAAAAATTGCAAGGACTCGCCAGCCTAATTGCTTCGAAGGAGAGGGATGGCCCGGTTGGATACCGGGCCATCCCTCCAGTTCCAAGATCTAGTTGACGAGCTTGTACGTGCCGTCGGACTGGATCTTGAAGATGAAGAAGTGGGCGTTCAATGGATCGTTGGTCTTGGTCGACCACTTGAACGTCCCACCCAGGATCCAGTTCTTGATCGTCACTTGCTTCATGTTGCGGTAGACGTCGGCACGCGACTTCAGCACGCCGTGGTCCTTCGTGCACGCCTTCTTGATCGCGGCCAGCATGATCTGCACCGCGCCGTAGGTCGGCGGGCCGAAGGAGCCCAGCGACATCGTCGGGTTGGCCTTCTTCCAGCCGGCGATGATCCCCGCGTCGGACGGGATGCCGCTGATGTCCGGAGCGAAGTTCGCCACGTAGTCGCCCGCATGCTTGAACTGCGCGGGTGAGTCCGCACCGTCACCACCGAACACGACGGCGGTCTTGCCCTGCTCGACGAGCTGCTCGGCGAACGTCTGTGCCGCCGGCGGCTGCTGCGTCGGGAAGACGACGACATCCGTCTTGCTCGGGACCTTCGTGACGTACGCCGAATAGTCCGTGGTGGTGTTGGGCGCTGACAGCCTGGTCACGCTGACGTTGTGCTTCGTCAGGTAGGCGGCGATCACCGAGGCCAACCCCTGCGAGTAGGGCTCCTGGAAGTCGAAGACGACGACGTTCTTCGCCTTGAGCGTGTCGACGATGTACGCAGCGATCGTCGGGCCTTCGATGTTGTTGGCCGGAACGTCGCGGAAGAACGCCGGCGTGCCGAGCTTCTTCCCGTTGACCGTGTAGGTCAGAGGAATGTCGGTTGCCGACGGCGAGATCTGCGCGATGCCCGCGTGGTAGTACGTCTGGGCCGACGCCTCGGCGTCACCCGACGTGGACGGGCCGATGACGCCGACAACACTCGGGTCGGCCGCATACTTCTGTGCGAGCGCCAGGGCCGGTGCAGCTCCCTGCTCGACCGGGGTGTCGCCCTGAAGCAGCTGGATCTTCAGGCCGTACTGCTTCGGCAGGGTCGCGGCGGCGTACTTCGCCCAGCTGAGCTGCTCGACGCCGAGGAATGCGGCTCCACCCGTCAGGGGGGTCACCATCGCGATCTTCATCTTGCTGCTGCAGCTGATGCTCTGTGACGCCACGGCCGCTTTCGAGCCACCGTGCGCAGTCGTCGCAGCGATGGTCGCCGCAAGGACCGCGAAGGCAACGACAATTGCCTTCCTCATTCGTTTCTCCTTTTTGCCGGGGGGCAACATTCCGGGGGGTGCGCTGAATGACGAGTCTGCTCGGTCGCCTACTCGGTGTCAATGATCAAATCTCTCGGCCGAGGCTAGGGTCTCAGGGGGCGAGGGCCTCGTTCCAGCCGGCCGTGTCGAGGAATTGCCGGAAGCGGACCGCCTTCTCGTCTCGCAGCGTCCAGATGTGCACGAACGGCACGTCGAGCCTCTTGCCCGTGCCTTTCGCGACCCCTCGGTAGCGGCCGAGCACGACCACCTCGTCGCCCGCCTCGAGGAACTCGTCGGGATCGGCGCTGAACTCGTCCCACCACTCCTCGTCGAGCGGGTCGAAAATGTTGCGGCGCACCTCGGCGAGCCCGTGGTAGGTGCCGCCGTGCGGCAGGCCCTGCGCCTGGCGCCACTCGATGTCGGGGTCCATGTCCCCGAGCACGCCGTCCATGTCGCCGGCAGCGAACGCGACATAGGACCGCTGCACGATCTCTACCGCGTCCATCCGCGTAGGTTAGAGGTGGATGGAGTGGCTCCTCCACGCGGACGACTCGGCCGACGGCACGCTCTTTGCGGTCGACCTCTTCACGCAGCGCATCGTCGAGCTCGACGGCTCGGGCGGCGGGCACGCGGCCGACGAAGTCCTCTACGTCCTCGCGGGCGACGGCACGGTCGACGTCTCCGGCGAGCAGCACGACCTGCGGCCCGGCATGGCGATCTTCGTCGGTGCAGGCACGACCTGGTCGGCCACGGGTGGAGCGCGCGCCGTGTCGGTGCTCGTCCACGACCCCGAGCCGGCGGGCGTCGCGTGCGCTGTCGTCGACCTGAATGCCGTCGACAAGGGAACTGCAACGGCAGGCCGCGAGTTCGTGCTCGGCGCGACGCCTGCGGTCGGCTGCGCCAGCGTGACGCAGTTCATCGGCCTCGTCCCACCTGGCCGGGCACCCGACCACTTCCACCGCTACGACGAGGTGATCTACATCCTCGACGGCGAGGGACGGCTCGAGATCGGCGGCGAGTCCGAGCCGATCGGCCCGGGCAGCTGTATTCACCTGCCGCGCACGCTCGTGCACGCGCTCGCGAACACCGGCGCCACGGAGCTGCGATTGCTCGGTGTGTTCCGTCCGGCGGGGTCGCCGGCCGAGGCGTACTACCCGGATGGCACGGCAGCTACCGTGGGGAAGTAATGCCGAGGATCGAGCGCACAGCCGAGATTGTCTGGGAGGGAAACGTCGCCCGGGGCAACGGCCGGATCACCGGCGGTTCCGGCGCCTTCACGGAGCTGCCGTTCTCGCTGCCGTCGCGCGTCGGGAAGCCGGAAGGAAAGACGAGCCCCGAGGAGCTCCTCGCCGCGGCGCACGGTGGCTGTCTGACGATGTCGCTCGCCTCCGAGCTGACTCAGGCGGGCACGCCCCCCACGCGCCTCGACGCGACCTGCCTGATCGTGATGGACGAGGTCGAGGGCGAGGGCCACCAGATCGTCGCTTCCCAGGTGACGCTGACCATCGACGCCGACGGCGCGGACGAAGCGGCGGTGGCGGGCGCGATCGAGCGCGCCGACGCCAGCTGCCCGTTCTCGACGCTCCTGCGCAAAGCAGGCGTCGCGGTCTCGGTCAGCCGCGTCTCTGAGACGTAAATCTCAGCTCTGCGCCGTGCTCGTCGAGCTCCGGCGGGCGTAGCCGGACGGTCGCCGGCGTCTCCGAGAGCGTCGCCGGGAAGCGCACGGTGCGGACCCCGGCCGTCTCGTCGACGAGGTCCAGCCCGAGCTCGGCGGCGAGTGAAAAGGCGCGGTCGATCGCCTGCACCGGCCCCGCCGGGACGCCGGCGGCGAGCAGGAGCGTCGCCCACTCGTCACGGCCGCGCTGCGCCAGCGCCGCTTCGAGCCGCCCGCGCAGCGCCTCGCGGTTCGCGACGCGCCCTTCGTTGCTCGCGAACAGCGGATCGGCGGCGAGCTCCGTGTCGTCGAGGGTCTCGGCCAGCCGCCGGAACTGCACATCGTTGCCGGCGCAGATCATCAGCTCACCGTCCGGCGTCGCGAAGGTCGCAAACGGCTCGATGCTCGGATGCACGTTGCCGAGAGCCTGCGGCACATCACCGCTCGCGAGGTACCCCGTCGACTGGTTGGCGAGCAGAGCGAGGCTCGCGTGCAACAGGTCGACCGTGACGCGCTGACCGCGGCCGGTGTCGCGCCGGACGTGCAATGCAGCGAGCACGCCGATCGTCGCGTACAGCGCGGCCACGACATCCGTGACGGCAACGCCCGTCTTGAAGGCGCCACCCGGCGGACCGGTCACGGACATCAGCCCGGACAGCGCCTGCACCAGCGGGTCGTAGCCCGGGAGCGTCGCGCCGGCGCCCTCGCCGAACCCGCGGATCTCGCAGTGCACGACCTTCGGGTTGGCGCCGGCGACCGTCTCGTAGTCGAGGCCGTAGCGCTCGAGTGTCCCCGGCAGGAAGTTCGCAACGACGACGTCAGCACGTTCGCAGAGACGCCGGGCGAGCTCGAGGTCGAGGTCGCGCTTCAGATCGAGCACGACGGAGCGCTTGTTGCGGTTCGCCGTGTGGTGGTAGGACGCTCTGCCCGCCTCGTCCTCCGGCGGCTTCCAACGGCGGGTGTCGTCACCTGCGGGCGACTCGACCTTGACCACGTCAGCGCCGAGGTCACCCAGGGTCATCGCGACGAGCGGCCCGGCGAGGACGCGCGAAAGATCGACGACCAGCAGGCCGTCGAGCGCAGCCCTCGTCACAGCATCAGATCCTGCGTGCGCCGACGTACGAGTTGCCGAACGACGCGAGCGTCGAGATCTTCACGACGTCACCCGTCTCCGGCGCATGCACGAACTGCCCGCCGCCGATGTAGATGCCGACATGGTTCAGGTTGTCGAAGAAGACGAGGTCTCCCGGCTGGAGCTCGCTGCGCGACACGGGCTGGCCCAGTGCGTACTGCGCCGCCGCGTAGTGCGGCAGCGAAATGCCGAGCTGGGCGTAGACGTACATGACGAGCCCGGAGCAGTCGAAGCCGCTCGGTGAGGCACCGCCCCAGACGTACGGCACACCGAGATAGCGCAGCGCGATCGTCGCCGCCTCGGGATGGCCTGGCCCGGCGTTCGAGGCGGGCGCGGTCCCCGGATCGGCGGTCGTCGTCGTGGCAGGCGTCGTGGTCGTCGTCGGCGCGGTGGTGGTCGTGGTCGTGGTCGCGGGCGGTGGATCGGCCGTCGTGGTGGTCGACTGGGTCGTCGTCGTGGCCGGCGGTGCGGCCTGCGTCTGCGCGGCCTTGGCTGCGGCGGCCTTCTGCTCGGCAGCGCGGCGGCGGAGCGCGGCCTGCTCGGCTGCGAGCCGGGCGCGGGCCTGCTCGGCGAGGAGCGCCTGACGCTTCGCCTCCTGCGTCTGCAGCCTGCTCACCTCTGCCTGCACCGACGCCAGTAGCTGCTTGCGCTGTGCGAGCAGCGCGCCGATCTGCTTTCGCTGCGTCGCGCGCTGGGCCACGGCAGCCGACCGCTGGCTCTCGATCGCAACTGTGTGACGGAGCGCGGTCGCGTAGCGGTTGCGCGCTTTCGTCGTCTCGACTGCCAGGTCGTGATCTGCCGTCGCCACCTCGCGGGCCGCGCTCAAGCGGTCGATGAGCTCGGACATGGTCGTGCTCCCGAAGAGGATCCCGATCGTCGTCGGCTGGTCGCCGCTCTCGTACATGGCGATCACGCGCGCGCGGACGCGTGCGAACGCAACGCGGCGCTGCACCTGAGCGATCTTCAGAGACGCGCGGTCCGCCTTCAGCTGAAGCCGGGTCTGCGCGAGCTCGTACTGCGCCCCGTGCCACGCCTCGACGCTCGCTTCGAAGCGTCGGTCGAGGCTCGAGATCTGCGCGAGCACCGCGTTCGCCTGGGCCTGCTTCTCGCGGATCCGCTCCTTGGGCGAGGCCGCGGAGAGATCGCCCGTGAGCACGGCACCGGCGAGCACGGCGGCAACGGCCGCGAATGTCGTCCTGGGGATGCGCACCAACTTCGTCCTTTCGGCCCGACCCGACGGTAGTCCTTCCGGACCAAAACCGCCAGATGACCCTGCTCAGGCCGTGATTCGGGTGGCGCCGAGCTCGACGCGGACGCCGGCCCTGGCTGCCTGGACGGCGGCCTCGAGCTTGGGCACGACTCCACCGCTCAGGCTGCCGTTCAGCTGCGGGATGTCGCCGGCCGCCAGCTGGGGCAGCACCGACCCGTCGACGAGCACGCCCGGAACGTCCGTGTAGAAGACGAGGCGGTCGGCGCCGAGGGCGATCGCGAGGATCGCCGCCGCGTCGTCGGCATTGACGTTCAACGGCCCTCGAGCAAGCGGCGCGACGACGGGCAGCGCGTGCGCGTCGAGCAGCTCCCAGAGGAGTCGCGGAACATGCGGCAGCAGCATCCCCGCCTCGCCGAGCCCCGGCAGCCGCTCGGCGCGGAGGCCGAGCTCGTCGCCGAGCAGGCCGACCGCACGCGGCCCGAGCTGCGCGCAGAGCTCGCGATTCGCAGCCGCAAACGCGGCCCGGACGTGCGGCAGCGCCTCGGGTGTGGTGACACGCCGGCCGCCGACGAACGTCGACGGAATGCCCGCAGTGGCAAGCGCGCGCGAGATGCCGGGGCCCGCGCCGTGCACGACCACCGTGCCCCGAGCGGCGCCGAGCTCGACCACGTCGAGCACCCGGCGGTCGAGTGCCGCGCCTCCGCACTTGACCACCGTCACGCCCATCGGCTCACTTTACCTTTTGTAGCTTCAAGCGCTATCCTGGATTGGATGGCTGGTCGGGAATCCAAGGCGGCCGCGGCTGGGGGCCTGCACGCGGCGCATCGCGTCCGCCTCGCCCGACGCCAAGGCCCACCGGCCTTGACCCCGGTCGAGTCAGCCCCGCTGCTTGGTGCAGACCCTCCCCGCAACCACCTCAATCCCCGATCAACCATCTGATGGCCCAGATCCGCATCCCACCCGTGTTGCGTGGCGAGGCCGCCGGCCAACGCACCGTGGCGGTCGAGGCTTCGACCGTGCGCGAGGCGCTCGGCGCGCTCGTGGCCGAGCATCCCGCGCTCGAATCCCGCGTCCTGCACGGCGACGGGGTGCCGAGCTTCCTGAACGTGTTCGTCGACGGCGAGGACGTCAGGCTGCTGGCAGGCCTCGAGACGCCGCTCGGCGCGAGCTCAACAGTCCTCCTTCTGCCCGCAGTCGCGGGCGGCGCCGGTCTCGGCTAGTCTTAGACCTCCATGTCGCGCCCGACGATGAAGCCGTTCTTCCTTATTTCGGCCATCGCCTGCGCGCATATGGCCTAGCCGGACACACCCGTCTCACCGGTTAGGCCACAAGAATTGGACGGGGATCCGGGAACGGACATGAGCGGGTATCAGCTGCGCTGCCGCGTGTGCGAAGAGGTCGTCGTAGCCGAGCCGCTCGACGCCTGCCACCGCTGCGACGGCCCGACCGACGTCACCTACGACTGGGACCGCCTCGCGCGGCTCCTCGACCGCGAGACGGTCGCCGCCGGGCCGGAGTCGCTCTGGCGGTACCACCACCTGCTCCCGGCGGGCGCGCACGTCGAGGTCGGAGCCGGCTGGACGCCCCTCGTCCACTCCGACGAGCTCTCCGAGCTGCTCGGTATCGATCTGCACCTGAAGCTCGAGGACGCGAACCCGACGCGGTCGTACAAGGATCGCATCGCGACGGTTGCGGTCTCGGCGGCGCTCGATCACGGCGTGACCACACTCTGCTGCTCGTCGACCGGCAACCTCGGAGACGCGGTCGCCGCGGCCGCGGCAGCGACAGGCCTCGAGGCGATCGTGCTCGTCCCCGCCGGCAGCGCATCGGCCGCGGTGGCCGCGGGACATCGCGGCGCGCACGTGTTCGCGGTGCGAGGGACCTACGACGATTGCCGCCGGCTCGAGCTCGAGCTCGGTGCGCTCTTCCCGTGGGGCTTCGTCAGCGGCAACCTCCACCCCTACGCGAGCGAGGGAGCGAAGACGATCTCGTTCGAGATCGCCGAGCAACTCGACTGGGAGCTGCCCGACGCGGTCGTCTGCCCCGCGGCGAGCGGCACGCTGTTCGCGAAGCTCGCACAGGGATTCGCCGAGCTGACCCGCGGCGGCCTTGCCGTCGAGCCGGTGCCGAAGATGTTTGCCGGGCAGGCGCTCGGCTCGAGCCCGATCGCGACGGCGTTCGCCGACGATCGCGGCATTTCACGCGTCCGCGCGACGACCGGTGTCGCATCCCTTGCGGTGGGCGACCCGTCACACGGCGATCTCGCGCTCGGCGCCGCGCGCGCGACCGGAGGGGCCGTCCTCGCAGTCACCGAGGACGCGATCACCGCCTACACGGAGCTGCTCTCACGGACGACCGGTGTGACACCTGACGAGTCGGGCGGCGCAGCACTGGGCACGCTGGTGCTTGCTGTCGACCGAGGCCTCGTGGAGCAGGGCTCGCGCGTGGTGCTCGTCGTCACCGGCGCGCGGCCGCAGTCGACGGTGGGCGACGGCGGCGCGACGACGATCGATCCCGACGTCGACGACGTGCTCGCGGCCCTCGGCCTCAACTCCTAAAGGCGACGATGGACACCGCGGCTCCTCTGCGCCGGGACATCCGGCTGCTCGGGACGATCCTGGGCGAGGTGCTCGTCGAGCAGGAAGGGCCGCAGCTGCTCGAGCACGTCGAGCAGATCAGGCTGCGCGCACAGAGCGCGCGGCGCGAAGGGATCGTCGCCGACGTCGACGCCACGCTTGCCTCGGACGAGCAGGCACTCGTCCTGCGCGCGTTTGGGCTCTATTTCCAGCTCGCGAACCTCGCGGAGCAGCTGCATCGCCTGCGCCGACGGCGGGAGGATGCACGCCACGGCCGGGTCGTCCGTGAGTCGCTCGAGGACGCCTTCCGGCTCCTCGCCGACGCCGACCTTGCTGCGGCCCGCGGGTCGTCGATCCGGCTCGTGCTCACCGCGCACCCGACCGAGTCGACGCGGCGCACCGTGCTGCTCGCACATATCCGCGTCGCGGAGGAGCTCTACCGGCTCGACGACCCGAGGCTCCTCCCGACGGAGCTGCACGAGATCGAGGAGCGGATCGCCGAGGAGGTGACATTGCTCTGGCAGACCGACGAAGTGCGGCACGACCGCCTGCGGATCACGGACGAGATCAGGCACGGCCTCTGGTTCTTCGAGCACAGCCTGCTCACCGCGGCCTCGGAGCTGCTCGGCGAGTGGCGTGAGCGGATTCCCGACGCGCCGCCACCACTCGTTTTCGGGTCGTGGATCGGCGGCGACATGGACGGCAACCCGGCGGCGGGGCCTGCCTCGATCGCCGAGGCGCTCGAGCGCGCCCGTTCCGTTGCACTCGAGCGCTACCGCACGGAGGTGCGCGCGCTGGCCGTCGAGATCGCCTCGGCACGATCGCTCGTCGACGTGCTGCCCGAGCTCGACGAGTCGCTCGCGCGCGACGAGGCCGAGCTGCCGGCCTACGCCGCCGAGATCGGAGCACGCAACCAGCTCGAGCCGTACCGCCGGAAGCTCTCCTTCATGTGGTGGCGGCTCGGGAACGACGGCTACACGCAGCCCGAGCAACTCCTGGACGATCTGCGCCTGATCCGCCGCAGCCTCGCGGAGCACGGCGGGCGCCGCGTCGCCGACGGGCGCGTTGCCGCGCTCGAGCGGATGGTCGAGATCTTCGGCTTCCACCTCGCGAAACTCGACATCCGACTGCATGCAAACGACCTCGACAGCGACCGCGCGCGCGAAGCGGTCGAGGCAGCCCATGCGGCGCAGCGCCGACACGGGCCACGGGCCATCGACACCCTGATCGTCTCGGGGACGTCCTCGCTCGACGACATCCGCAGCGCGCGGGCCCTCACCGAGCTCAAGGTCGTACCGCTGTTCGAGACGGTCGACGACCTCGAAGCCGCACCGGCGATCGTCGATGCGATGCTCGCCGAGCGGCCGGGGCCGTGCGGAGGTGATGGTCGGCTACTCGGACTCCGGCAAGGACAGCGGCTTCCTGGCCGCGCAGTGGGCGATCTACCGCGCACAGGAGCGCCTCGCGGCTGTCGCGGCGGCCCGCGGCTGCGAGCTGACGATCTTCCACGGCCGCGGTGGGTCGGCCGGCCGCGGCGGCGGGCCGACGTACGCCTCGATCATCTCGCAGCCCTCGGGGCACCCCCCGGGCCGGATCAAGCTGACCGAGCAGGGCGAGACGGTCTCCTTCAAATACAGCCTCGAAGGGCTCGCGCGCCGCAATCTCGAAGCCGCCCTCGCCGGGACGCTCCTTGCGACATTTCCCGAGCGGCTCGCCCCGCCACCGTCCGAGCCCGACCGAAAGCTCCTGGACACGCTCGCCGCATGACTCGCGCGCCGCCTACCGCGCCTTCGTTTGGGAGGAGCCCGGGTTTCCCGAGTTCTTTCGCGCTTTCACGCCGGTGGACGAGCTGTCGCTGCTCGAGATCGCATCGCGTCCGGCGCGCCGTCCTGGCGGCGACGACTTCCTCGCGTCCCTGCGCGCGATCCCATGGGTCTTCTCCTGGACGCAGAATCGCGTGCTGCTTCCGGCGTGGTTCGGCGCAGGCTCGGCGTTCGCGGCGATCGACCCCGGCGAGTTGCGCGATCTCTATGAACGGCTTCCGTTCGTGCGCGCCGTGGTCGACAACCTCGAGATGACGCTCGCGAAGTCGAGCCTGTCGATCGCGCGCGGGTACCTGCGCCTCGTCGACGACGCGAGCCTCTTCGCGCGGATCGAGACCGAGCACGCCCTTGCGGTGGCGGGCGTCCTCGCGGCGACCGGAGTGTCGCGCCTGCTCGAGCGACAACCGATGCTCCGCCGCTCGATCGACCTGCGAAACCCGTACGTCGACCCGATGAACGCGCTTCAGGTCGAGCTCCTGCGTCGCCATCGCGCCGGCGACGTGACCGCTCAGCTCCCGCTCCTGCGCTCGATCACGGGCATCGCGGCAGCTCTTCGCAACACCGGTTGACCGCACCGATGACTTTTGCACGCCGCCGTCGTCTGTATGAGGATGAACGACGTCGTCTGCCGGAGGTGAAGAACGTGTCACGCACGCTGCTCCTTGTCGGAACCCGAAAGGGTCTGTTCGTCCTCGAGAGCGACGCCGACCGCCGTGAGTGGTCGACGCGCGGGCCGTACTGCGAGGGCTGGCCGGTCTACCACGCGGTCATGGAACCGGGCTCCGGCACGATCTTCGCCGCGGCTGCGAGCGAATGGCATGGCTCCGCTGTGTGGCGGAGCAAGGACCTCGGCGAGACCTGGACGCTCTCGAGCGAGGGCATCGCCTATGACGACGGCAGGAAGCTGTCGAAGATCTCGTCCGTCGCTGCCGCGCACGGGCGTGTCCTGGTGGGTGTCGAGGCTCCGGGGATCTTCGAGAGCCGCGACGACGGCGAGACGTGGTCGCTCCTCTCGACGCTCGCCGGCCAGCCGGGCAGCGAAGGCTGGGACGATCCTGCGAACCAGCCGCCCGGGCATCTCGGCATTTCCGCCCTGACGTTCGACCGCGACGACCCGGATCGCTTCTGGGCGATCGTGCAAGGCATCGGGCTCTTCGAGACCGCCGACAACGCCGCCTCGTGGACGCCGCGCAACCGCGGCCTACGCGCGGACTGGCCGCGCGAGCACGAGGACGTCGGCTTCTGCGTCCACAAGGTCGCGCGGACGCCGGTCGACGACAAGCGGCTGTACCAGCAGAACCATGTGGGGATGCATCGCAGCGACGACGGCGGCCACACGTGGACGGAGATCACCGACGGCCTGCCGACGGAGCTTCGGCTTCGCCGCCGCCGCGCATCCACACGATCGCGACACGTTCTTCGTCATCCCGCTCGACCCGGGCCACGGCCGCACGATGCCGACGGCGCCGCCGCGGTCTGGCGCACGAACGACGCAGGCTCGACGTGGCAGCGGCGTGGTGACGGGCTGCCGCAGCAGAACGCGCACGTCGGCGTGCTGCGCGAGGGAATGTCGAACGACACGTACGACGTCGCCCGGCTACTACTTCGGCACGAGCACCGGCCAGCTCTTCGCGAGCACCGATGACGGCGACAGCTGGAGCGAGATCGCCGAGCTACCTGCCGGCGATCTCGTCGGTCGAGGGCGTGATCGTCGACTGATGGCCGACGTTCACCTGCCGACGACGCTGCAGCCGCTGTTCGTGGACCTGCCGCGCCGACTGACGTCGACGCGACCGACGTCGGCGACGCGATCCGGCAGCTCGAGGGGCGGTGGCCGGGTTTGCGCGACCGCCTGTGCGAGCCGGCTCAGCCGACGCCCTGAGGATGCACATCCACGTCTACGTCGACCGCGAGCGCGCGGCACTCGATACGCCGCTGACAGACCGCTCGCGCGTCGACGTAATCGCGGCCATCTCGGGCGGGTAGCGGAGGTCGACTCCACCTGGTCCCGGCTTCGTCGGCGACCGGGATATGAATGCGCGGCTCGACGGCCCTGTTGGCCGGCCGTTCGCCGTCGTCGGTCGACAGCATAGAGCTGCCACTGCTCGGCGCACGCCCTTGAGCGTGACAACTCCGTGTTCGCGGAACCGGATGCCGGTGCCTGCGACGAGATCCTTTACCGTGCTCGAGACCAGCAACCTCGCCGGGCTGGGCTTCGTTCGCTACCGTGCGCCGATGTGGACGGCAATCCCACCGACCTTGCCGTCGAGCAGCTCGCACTCGCCCGTGTGGAGGCCTGCGCGCAGCTTCGAGCCCGAGGCTCCGGACGCTCTCGGTGATGGCGCGTGCGCAGTGGATCGCTCGCGCTGGGCCATCGAAGCGCGCGAACAAGCCATCCCCGGCGACGTCGAGCTCCGAGCCGCGGTGGCGAACAAGCTCGCGCCTGATCGACC
>CAVZEA010000011.1:0-105303 GCA_963774225.1 uncultured Thermoleophilia bacterium | reverse complement strand
TCGCTTCCGATTGGCAGGAGGTCGCCGCTGCGGTGGACGGCTGGCTCGCCGAGGTTCTCACTTCGTAGCGTTGTCCCGAGCGTCCACGAGCAGCGCCCGAACCCGAGGATCACCTCCGTGCCGTAGAGCTCGATCGCATGCATCAGGTGTTCGTGCGGCAGTGCGCCGTTCGAGTACTTGAGGTCGAAACGATTGAGCTGAAGGGCGCGGGCTGTGCGTGCGATCTTCGCGGCGACGGTTTCGGGCGACCCAGCGAAGACGGCGCCTGACTCGACCTCGGCGTCGTATTGCCGGCGCGTCGTCGGCGGCCACCCACGTTCGGCGCCGATGCGGTCCCGCTGTGCCTTGAAGTACGGGAAGAGCAGCTCGACCGCCTCGTCGTCGGTGTCCGCGACGAAGCCCGGCGAGTGCACGCCGATCGGCAACGGTGCTGCGCCGAGCTCGGAAAGCGAACGCCGGTAGAGCTCGGCATACGGTGCAAAGCGTTCGGGGTCTCCGCCGATGATCGCGAGCATCAATCCGAACCGGTAGCGCGCCGCGCGAACGACCGACTCCGGTGAGCCTCCAACCCCGATCCAGACCGGGAGCGAGCCTGAGGCGGTCTTCGGAAAGACGTCCGCGTTCTCGAGCGGCGACCGCACGGTTCCCTCCCATGAGAACGGCTGCTCCGTTCGAGCTGCCGCGAACAGGTCGAGCTTCTCCGCGAACAGTCGCTCGTAGTCGGCGAGGTCGTAGCCGAAGAGCGGGAACGACTCGGTGAAGGACCCGCGGCCGAGCGTGATCTCCGCGCGACCGTTGGAGAGCGCATCGAGCGTCGCGAAGCGCTCGTACACCCGGATCGGATCGTCGGAGCTGAGCACCGTGACCGCCGTGCCGAGCTTGATCCTCTGCGTGCGCGCAGCGATCGCCGCGAGCACGACCTCCGGTGCAGTGATCGCGAAGTCGTCGCGGTGGTGCTCTCCGAGGCCGATCGCATCGATGCCCAGGCGGTCGGCGAGCTCTGCCTGCTCCACGACGTTGCGGATCACCTCGGCGCCCGTCAGGCGCCGGCCCGTCGCATCGACCGTGACGTCGCCGAACGTGTCGAGCCCGAGCTCGAGCTGCTGTGCCATGTCGCGCATTCCAGCAGGTGCGGAGGTGGTCCTACTCGTTGCCGGGTGGGAACTCAGCGATGAGCTCGTCCAGCTCCGGCACGTGCTCGCGGAGGCTCGAGAGATTCACGACTATGCCTTCTTGCGTGCTGCGGGCAATAACGACAACTGCGTCTTCGTCGCGCGACGGATTCTCCTCGCGGTGCGGAACGAACGGCGGCACATAAACATAGTCGCCCGGCACGGTCTCGATCCTTCGTTCTTCGCCGTTCTCCAGGAAGACGAAAGCGGGGCGCCCCGAGACAACGTAGATGCCGGTTTCTGCCCTCCCATGGTGGTGGTCGGCCGACACGAGACCAGGGCCGACGACGGTCTTCCCCATCCAGATCTTCCGCGAACCGCTGCGTTTTCCGGAGATCGCCTCATAACGGCGCATCCCCGGTGTCTGCGCCGTGTCCTCGCTCAGCCCGTCGTGCCTCGTGTGATGCAGCGAGGCATGCCACGCCGCCGTTCCGGCGTCAGGATGTTCTTGGTCACCCGTGGTCACGGATGATAGAGGCCACCCGTGAGAGCTTGGTCGTTCACGCGCACCAATCGGCAGCGACGCGCCCGATCACGTTCCGGACCCGTTCGAGCGACTCGAGGCTGACCCACTCGACCGCAGCGTGTGCCCCTTCGCCGGCCGGTCCGTATAAGACAGTCGGGATCCCGGCGTCGGCGATCAGTGCGGCGTCCGTCCAGAAGAGCGCACCCACGTAGTCGCCGGCATCGGCGACCGTGCCTATCAGCTCGACGAATGGGTGGTCGGACTCTGGGGCGAGCGGATCTCTGCTCGCGATGATGCGCAGCGCGGAGTCTTGCGCAATGGCGGTCAACTCTTGCTGAACCTGATCGACGGTTTCACCGGGGATCGTTCGCCGCTCGCCGGTAACCACGCATTGCGCGGGGAAGCTCGACAGCTCTTGACCACCTTCGATCAGTGACGCGTGAAGCGAGGCCGATCCGACGAGCGGATGACTAGCTCCTCGCTGCAGCCGTTGATCGAGTTCCGCGAGCGCGACAAGGATCGGTCCCATCTTTGCGATTGCGTCGACACCAGGTCCGGTCTCGAGCCGTGCGCAGCTACACCCGTCGTCTCGATCTCGAAGCCGACGAAGCCACGGTGAGCGATCGCAACGCGTAACTCGGTCGGCTCCGCGACGATTGCCGCATCGGCCTGTATGCGTTCGAGCATCTCCTCGGTTCCGATCGATCCGAGCTCCTCGTCGGCGACCAGAGTCACGATCACATCGCCGCGCAATCCCGTGACCTCCGTCGCGGCGAGCAGGATCGCAGCGAGCGCGCCCTTCATGTCGTACGCGCCTCGTCCATACAGTCGGTCGCCTTCGACACGAGGCTCGAACGGCCTCTCCATTCCCGCGACGCCGACGGTGTCGAGATGCCCATTAAGAAGCAGCGACCGGCCACCTCCCGACCCGCACTTCCTCGCGATAACACTCGGGCGCTCCTCGCCGAGAATCTCGACCTCGAGTCCCCGTCCTAAGCACCATTCGGCGACGAAGGACGCAATCGCGTGCTCGCCGGCGCCACCGGGTACGAGCGCGGGATTGACAGAGTCGATCGCCACGAGTGCCGCGGCGAGCTCTCTGAGAGAGTCAGGCACAAACGGCATCTTCGCTCGAAAGGCACCGGCGCTATGCGGAGAGGACTGGCCGGCGCTGTATCCTTCTTGCGTTCCTGCTCGCAGGAGTGCTCAGGGCGGTTAGCTCAGTTGGGAGAGCACCAGCTCGACAAGCTGGGGGTCACTGGTTCGAGCCCAGTACCGCCCATATTTCCCGCTGCAAATGGCGTTTTTCGTTGCCGGCGCTGACGACGGATTTCGTTAGTCACGTTTTGGTCACGCCGCAGCAGCGGACGGGTTGCCCGTCGGGGGCCAGCGCGGTGGAGCGATAACGGAGCAATGGACGTTAGGATGTTTGTATGGCTGATGACCGCTGCGAGTTGCTCTGCCTCGATCTCCCGAAAGCCGAGGTACTGCGTGCTTCGCGGCCGGCGGCGCGGGAGGCGCGCGCGCTTGCGGCCGAGTTCGGGGCGTTGGGGGATGCGACGCGTCTGACGGTGGCGCTCGCGCTGTGGGACGGCGGTGAGTTGTGCGTGTGCGATCTCGCCTGGATCGTCGAGCGTGCCGAGAACCTCGTTTCGCATCATGTGCGCGCCCTTCGTGCTGCCGGTCTGGCCGACTACCGCCGGGAGGGAAAAATGGCGCTCTACTCGCTCACCGAGCGAGGGCGGGCGCTGCTTGAGGTAGTCGTGGGGCGGGCGGTGCGGGTGTGACGAGCATCGAGCTGCAGCGGCGGTTGCCTGTGATGCCGCCGCGGGAGCGAGTCGCGCTCGAGCGACGGGCACGGCTGCTCGCATGGGGCGGAAACGCCTGGCATGTTGTCGAGTTCGCTGTCGCGATCGTCGCCGGCGTCGTCGCGGCCAGTCCGGCGCTGATCGGCTTCTCGCTCGACTCGTCGATCGAACTCGCGGCCGGGTTCGTGATCATCTGGCTGTACCGACTTCGCACCGGCCACGCGGACGAGCGTCGCGCCCAGCAACTCGTCGCGGGGACCTACTTCCTGTTGGTCGTATTCATCCTGGTCGAGTCGACGTACACGCTCGCCGGTGGTCATCACCCGGAGGCGAGTTGGGTCGGGATCGGCCTGGCCGCGTTCACTGCGCCGACGATGCCACTCCTTGCACGCGCCAAGCGTCGCGTCGGCCACAGGCTTGGTTCATCCGCGACCGTTTCGGAGGCCGCGCAAAATCAGATCTGCGCCTACCTCTCGATCGCGCTGCTTGCCGGGCTGCTCGCGAACGCGCTCGCGGGCTGGTGGTGGGCCGACCCGGCCGCCGCGCTGGTCATCGCCGGAGTCGCAGCACGAGAATGCGTCGAGAGCTGGCGCGGCCGAAGCTGCGGCTGCTGCTGAAGGCGATGCTGGTCGAGATCCTCTACTTCGACGGCTGCCCGAACTACCTTGGCGCACGCGAACTCGTCGAACGCCTGGCTGCTGAGATCGGTGCGGATCCCGAGATCCGGATGGTCGAGGTGCCAGACGTGGAGACAGCCGAGGCCGATCGTGATTTCTTCGCCGACCTCGAGGGCGCAGTCGCGTGTTATGTGGCCTGTGGCGATCACGTCACGATCGCGGCGCAATTCGTAGCGATAGGCGACGCCGGCCACTACGGCTGAGTCGCATTCGAGTCGGCCCCGGCGTCGTGGAGTTCGAGCAGCGCTTGCGTGATGGTCGGTGGCGAGGGTGGGCAGCCGGGTATGCGCAGGTCGACCGGTAGCAGCGCTTCGACGGGGCCGACGACTTCAGTGTCGCTGGCGAGGACGCCGCGTGCGAGTGCGCAGTCGCCGAGCGCGACGACGCGGCGGGGTTCGGGCATGGCGTGGTAGGCGGCGAGCAGCGGCTCGCGCATGCGCGTGGTGACGGTTCCGGTGACGAGCAGGACGTCGGCGTGGCGTGGTGAGGCGACGATGCCGAAGCCGTAGCGTTGGACGTCCTCGTACGGGCTTGCGGCGAGAGTCAGCTCGTGCTCGCAGCCGTTGCACGAGCCGGCGTCGACGTGGCGCAGGGCGAGGCTGCGGCCGCGCGTCGGCGCGGGCAGCGCGAGTTGGTGGCGGATGCGCTGGAGGTTGCGGAGGAGTGTCAGCATCAGCGGTCGGCGCAGGCGTAGCAGAGCTCGAAGCTCTTGTTGATCAGAGGGAAGTCGGGGAGCAGGTTGCCCGCTGCGGCGTGGGCGACGATCGGCCAGTTGGCGTAGGAGCCCGTGCGGAGGTGCAGGCGATCGATGCGGCCTGCGGTTTGTTCAACGGCGCAGGAGGTGGCGCCGCGCGGGCTCTCGATCAGGCTGAGGCCGATCGGCTGTACGTGGTCGCACGGCTCCGCGGCGGTGGGTTCGATCTGTCGGTGGAGCAGAGTGTCGAGCAGGTCGAAGGTCTGCAGGAGCTCGACGGCGCGCTGTTCGAGCCGCGCCTGCACGTCACCCGCGACCCGTCGCGGCGCGACCGGCGCCAGCCCGTTGTAGGCGAGGCCGTCGGCGTGCGTGCGCGCGTCGACGGCCAGACCGCTTGCCCGCGCCGCCGGTCCGACGGCGCCGAGGGCGTGCGCGTCGTCGGCGTTGACTATGCCGATGTCTGGGAGACGGTCTTGGAATGATGCGTTGAAGAGCAGTTCTCGCCAGCCGCTTTTCGAATCGGATGCGATCGCCGCTAGTTCGTCGCGCGCAGCCGCGACGGTAGGGTTGTCGAGGGCGAGCCGGTTGCCGCCGATCTGGACGGAGTCGAACAGGAACCGGTGACCGGTGAGTCGTTCGTTGAGTTGTCGCGCGCGTTCGGTGAGTGCGGCGAAGAAGGTGTTGCCGGCGGCGAGGCCGGCGCCTGCGCAGAGGGCTGCGATGTCGTTGAGGTGGCTCCAGGTTCGTTCGAGCTCGAGCAGGACCGTGCGGACGCGAGCGAGCTCGCTGCTCGCTCGCAGGCCGAGGATCTGTTCGCAGGCGTGCGCGTAGGCGACGGAGTTCGAGACGGCGCAGGCGGCGCAGGCGCGCTGCGCGTACGCGCGTCCCTCCTCGAGCGTTCGTCCTTCGGCTGCGCGCTCGAGGCCGCGGTGTTTGTAGAAGAGCCGCGCGTCGACGTGCAGGATCCGGTCGCCGACGACGTGGAAGCGGAAGTGTCCCGATTCGATCACGCCGGCGTGGATCGGCCCGACCGCGATCTGATAGGCGTCGTCGCCGTGCACCGGCACGGTCCAGTGGCGAAGGTCGAGGTCGTGTTCGACGAGCGGTCTAAGAGGCTCGTGACCGTCGAAGCTCACGCCGTACAGGTCGGCCGCCTCGCGCTCGTCCCATCCTGCGGCGGCGGTGAGGTCGACGATCGTCGGGACTCGCCCGTCTTCCACCGCGACGGTGTCGAGCCGGAGCGCACCGTCCGGCGTGACGAGCATGGCGCGTACGTTTCCGCCCGTCGCGTAGAGGCCGGCGAAGCGGTGACCCTCGTCGAGGGCGGCGGCGATGCGGCTGCGGTAGGTCATCGGATCCCCTGGACGAGCGCGCGCGCGATCGCGCTGCCCGGCAGCCACAGCGCCGCAGCGGTGAGGCCGAGCAGGCAGGGAACCGCCACGCTCGTCAGCAGGACGACGCCGCGCAGTCCCGGCGCCGAGCGGTCACGTGCGGACGCCTTGCCCGCGGTCGTCTCGATCAGCGCGTGCGCGAGCCCGAGGAAGCCGAGCGTGAGCAGGACCGCGGCGGCGGAGGATGTCCAGGGCCGTCCGGCTGAGAAGCCGCCTGCGACGATCAGGATTTCGCTCACGAAGAGCGGCGAGGGGGGAAGGCCGGCGAGCACACCGAGGGAGAGCCCGAGCACGGCGCCTAGCGAGGGCCGGGTGCGCCCGATGCCACGGGCCGGGTGGCCGGCCGCGCGCGGCTCGTGAGCGAGCAGCGGCGTCGCCGCGTAGAAACCGAGCGCCTTCGCCAGCGCGTGCCCCGCAATATGTACGGCCACACCGGCGAGCGCGAGCGGCGTGCCGAAGCCGATGCCGAGCGCGATCACGCCCATGTGCTCGAGGCTCGAGTAGGCGAGCAGCCGCTTCCAGGGCATCGGCTGCCAGAGGAACGGCACCGCGACCGCGAGCGAGAGGAGGCCGAAACCGACGAGCACGGAGCGGGCGGTGGAGGCGCCGATCACCGGGCTGAGCGCCTGGCTCGAGCGCCAGGCAACGAGCAGCACCGCCGGCAGAAGCGCCGCCGAGAGCAGCGCCGAGACCGGCGCGGGCGCCTCCGAGTGAGCGTCGGGAAGCCAGTTGTGCACCGGCGCCCAGCCGATCTTGGCGGCCAGCCCGGCGAGGAGCAACAGGTAGGCGATCAGTGCGGCGCCGTGCCCGGTGCGGACGTGGGCGAGCTCTCGCCAGGAGAGCGCATCGAGGCCGCCGTGTGCCGCCCCCGCCGCGAGGATGACGATTCCAAGCAGCGCGACGCCCAGGCCGAGCGAGGTGAGGATCAGGTACTTCCAGGCGGCCTCGAGCGCGCGCGGCTTGCCACCGAACCCGACGAGCAGCGCCGAGACGGCGGTTGTCGCTTCGACCAACAGCCAAGCGGCGCCGAGGTTGCCGACGAGCGGGACCGCGGCCAGGATCGCCCAGAAATCGAAGAGCAGAAAATAGAACGTGCGCGGCCGCCGCTCGGGCGGCACGAGGCCGCTCGCCGACGGGATCGCCAGATAGGCGGGTGAGACGAGCACAGCGGTTACGCCGACAACGCCAATCACCCCGACGAGCAGTCCCGCCGCTGCGTCGACGACAACCCACTTCTCAACGAGCGCGCTGGCCGGTGCGGCGAGCGCGACGGCCGAGAGCGCGACGGCCGCGGCAGCCGAGACGAGCGCTCCCGCCATGGCAACGCCATTGAGCGTCCGACGCGGTGCGCAGACGATCGCGAGGCCGCTGAGCATCGGTGTCGCGACGACTGCGAGGGCGAGGACTTCGCGGCTAGTCACGCAGACTCCGCAGTGCCGCCGTATCGCCTGCGCCGAACTCGGCGAAGATCCGCTCGTGGAACACGGCGGCGACGAGTGCGACCAGCGTCAAGTCGAAGGCGACGCCGAGCTCGATCATCGTCGAGGAGCCGTTTGGCAGCTCGAGCGCCGCCAGCGCGAGCCCGTTCTCGCACAACACGATCGCGAGCACGGCGAACAGGGTTGCACGGCGGGTCGCTGCAGCCGTTACGCCGAACGCGATCAGCGCCAGCACTCCCCGCTCGGCGGCGCGCGAGTCGAGCCCGATCGCCGGCACAAGCCAGGTCAGCGCGAGCGCGAACCCGACCGCGAGGCCGCCGCGTGCGAATGGAGCGGTGCCGGCCCGCACCGGGCGCGGCTCACGCGTGCGCGAAACAACCAACAAGAGCAGCGTTCCGAGCGCAACCGCGCGGATCGCCAACACAACCGCCGAGGTCGGGTCGCCCGTACCGCCACGCACAGCATCGACGGCGAGCACGAGCGCCTGCACGGTAACGAGCCCTACGGCGACCGAGCGGCGCCGCACCACGACGACTGCGAGCCCGAGCGCGACGAGCAGCCAGATCAGCGCCCCGCTCACGTGAGTTGCACCAGCCATGAGGCAACGCCGAGCAGCGCGGCGATCCCGCCGAGGGCGAGCAGCCGCGGCGCAAGCAGAATCCGCATCTTCGCGCTCAGCGTCTCCGTGAGCGCGAGCCCAGCGCAGAGAACGACGAGCGCGACCGGAAGGACGCCGAGTTGCTCCCAGGCGTTGCGGGCGTGGGGCAGGAAGACCTGCGCCGCAAGAACGAGCACGAGCCAGTGCCGCACGGCCGCCGACCACTGGAGGTAGGCAAGGTCGCGACCGGCGTACTCGAGCAGCGGCCCCTCGTGGATCATCGTCAGCTCGAGATGCGTGTCGGGGTTGTCGATCGGCTGGCGCCCTGTCTCGGCGACAAGAACGAGCGCAAAGGCGACCGCGGCAAGGCCAAGCGCAGGGTTCGACCAGACGGCACCGCCTGCCGTGCCGGCGATCATTCCGCTCAGGCTCGTGGTGCCGGCGACGAGCGCGCCTACCGCGAGCACGAGCACCAGCGTCGCCTCGGTCGCGACCGTGATCGTCAGATCGCGACTCGCGCCCATCAGCGAGAACCCGTTCGCAACATCCCACGCGGCAGCGGCCACCGCAAAGCGCGCGAGCGCGAAGAGCGCAGCGAGCACGAGCATGTCGCGGCCGACGCCGAGCCCCGGCGCGCGCCCAGCAACCGGCACGAGGAACACGGCGGCGGCAAGGCTCGCCGCCACAACCGTCGGCGCGAAGCGATAGACGACGCCCGAGCCTGCCGGGTCGACGGCGCTCTTGCCCCACAGGCGGCGCAGCTCGCGGTAGGGCTGCAGCGGCGACGGCCCGCGCCGACCCTGCAACCGCGCCTTCCACTGCTGCACGAGCCCGGGAAGCAGCGGCGCGAGCACTAGGCCGCCGCCGAGTTCGACCACGATCGATGCCGCAGCGACGCCACTCACCCGATCAGCCCCGCCTTCGCCGCCGCAAGGAGCACGAGCACGAGCGCGATCAGGTAGCCGACATAGGTACCGAGACGGCCCGTCTGCAGCCGCCGGGCATGCCGCGCCGCGACCAGCATCGCACGGACGGCGGGCGCGTACAGCCGCTCATCGATCAGATGTGGCACCCGGCCGCTGTAGGAAACGTCCTGGACGACGCCGCCCGCCGCGCGCACCGCGATCTCTCGCTGCGGACGCAGCACGACCTCGAGCACGAGTCGCAGCGGCTTCGTGAAGCCCGCGCTCGTCCACGCGAGCTGGGGTTCAACGAGCTGCCCGCACACCCACGTCGGCGCCGACGCGGCAACCCGTCTTCCGCGCAGCGCAAAGAGCGCGGGCACCAGCAGGCCGAGCACAAGCGCGATGCCGACCGTCGGCAACGACCCCGTTCCCGGCAGGCGCAGAGCGAGCGAGGTGGGAGCGGACACCGGCCACGGCGCCAGCCGTGCAAGCGACGCAACCAGCAGGCCCGGCACGACGCCGAGAACGACACACGCGCCGGCGAGCGCGACAACCGCCGCGCGCATCGGCACGGGCGCCTCGTGTGCGTCCGCGACCGACGCGCGCCGTGGCGGGCCGAGCAGGACGAGTCCGACCACCTTCACGAAGCAGAACACGGCGAGCGCCGCGGTGGCGGCGAGCGCGGCGAGCGCGAGCGCGGCCGCCAATCCGTCGCCGAGGCCACCGTAGGCGGGCACATGCACGAGCGCCTGCAAGGTCAACCACTCGGAGGCGAAGCCGTTGAGCGGCGGCACGCCGGCGATCGCAAGCGAACCGACGAGAAACGCTCCACCCGTCCACGGCATCCGCCGCAGCAGCCCGCCCAACCGGTCGATCTCGAGCGAGCCGACCGCACGCTCGAACGCGCCAGCGCCGAGGAACAACAGCGACTTGAACACTGCGTGATTGAGGGTGTGCAGCAACGCGGCCGCGAGCGCGAACGCTGCCCACGTGTCCGACGCGCGCGCACGGAGCAGCAGGCACGCTCCGAGGCCGAGCACGATGATGCCGACGTTCTCGATCGAGTGGAACGCAAGCAGCCGCTTGAGGTCGTGCTGGAACAACGCGTACACCACGCCGCCAACAGCCGAGAGGGACCCGACCGCGAGCACGAGCACGCCGAACCACAGCGGGAGCACACCGAGCCAGTCCACGAGCACGCGTACGAGGCCGTAGATCGCGACCTTGATCATCACGCCGCTCATCAACGCCGACACAGGAGCGGGCGCGATCGGATGCGCGCGCGGCAGCCAGCTGTGCAAAGGCATCACCCCGGCCTTCGTCCCCATGCCGACGAGTGCCGCCAGCGCGATCGCAACCTGGAGGCCGGAGCCGCGGGCGACAACGTGCGCGCCATCGAGCAGGCCTGCGTGCGCAGCGAGCAGCACCGCGATCCAGGTACCCGCGCCGGCGAGATGCGTCGCAGCGATGTAAAGGAAGACCGTCCGTCGCGCGGTCTCGTCCGAATGGCCGACGAGGATCAACGCCGCCGGGAGCAACGTCATCAGTTCCCAGCCTGCGAGGAACGTCAACGGGTCACGTGCGCACAGCACCTCGGCCAGCGTCAGCACGAACACGCCCGTCAGGGAGGCAATGATTCTGCCGCGGCGCCCCGGCTCGAGGTAGCGCGACGCGAACGCTAGCGTCGGCGCAGCGACCAGCCCGACCGTAGCGAGGAAGAACGCCGATAGGCCATCGACACCGAAGCGGGGCGTGAAGCCGTTTGTGAATGCGGAGCCGAAAGTCGCTTCAGAGGCCAGCGCCCAGAACCCGACGGCGGCGAGGAGTGCGGCGCCGACGGACTGAACGGCGAGTCCCGCGCGGAAGGCTCGAGCGTTAGCGCAGGCCGCGCTGCCGAGGCCGAGCAGCGCCACGGCGGCAAACAGAAACGCTGCAGTCACTCCGACTCGAGCTGGTGCAGGATCGACTGCTCCGTCGCGAGCCTGCGAGTGATGATCGAGCGCCCGGCAGCAAGCAGGTCGAACACCGCCTCATCCTCGACGCGGTAGTAGACGCTGTTCCCGTCGCGTCGCGACGCTACCAGCCCGATCCGCCGCAACGCCGCCAGATGCTGGGACGTGCCGCCCGAGTCCAGCTCGAGCTCCGCTTGCAGCGTCCCCACCGACAACTCACCCTCGCGCAGCAACTCGAGGATCCGCACCCGCGCGGGATGGCCCAGCACCCGAAACAGGTTCGCTTTAACCTCGTGCACAGCACCAGCCTGGAACGGCATCTCGCAATCTTACAACTTCCGAAGACAGTAAGAACCTGATAGGCTCGCCGGACGTGAGCGAGAACGCCCGGCCTGAACAGGAACCGGTCTCGGTCGACGGCGCCCTCTACGCCATCGTCGCTGGCGAATGGCAACGTGTCGGATTCGTCGGTAAGCCGAAGGACCCCCACGCCAGGCCGTTCTCGCTCCGTGAGGGCCACGTCTCAGTCGATGGAGCCGTCTATGCCGTCGTCGCCGGCGAATGGAAGCACGTCGGCGCCGTAGGCAACCCAAGTGCTCCTGACGACGAGCCGTTCTCGCTTCCCGACGGCCACGTCTCCGTCGACGGGGCTATCTACGCCGTGGTCGATGGAGAATGGAAATACGTTGGCGCCGCAGGCAGGCGAGACGGCGACGCAAGCCATTCATCGCAGGAGCACGCATGAGTCACGATCCTTACGCCAACCTCCCCCACGCAGCCGCGTTCGCGCTCACCAGCACCGACCTACAAGAAGGCGAGAAACTCGCGATGCCACAGGTAAGCGGCATCTTCGGCGCCAGCGGACAAGATCGCTCCCCTCAACTTGCGTGGACCGGTTTTCCGCCCGAGACGCGGAGCTTCGCCCTCACCATGTTCGACCCCGACGCGCCTACGGTCAGCGGCTTCTGGCACTGGGCCGTCCTCAACATCCCAACTACGGTCACCCAACTACCAAGCGACGCCGGCAACGCATCAGGCTCGGCACTCCCGCAAGGCGTCATCCAACTCCCCAACGACGCCCGACTCGTGCGCTACGTCGGCGCCGCGCCACCCGAGGGTGACGGCAAACACCGATACATCTTCGCCGCCCATGCCCTCAACGCCGAAAAGCTCGACATCGACGCGCAGGCCACACCTGCCTTTCTGATGTTCAACCTCCTCGACAAGACACTGGCGCGCGCGTTTCTCACGGGCTGGTACGAGAGGTAAGTCTCCAGGATTGTCGCTCTCTCCGTGCTGTAGCCGCCGCCGAGAAACAAGCCCACGTGGTGGCTGACGCAACGCACGCCGCTACGGCTGCCGGCGACAGCTGCCCCGGAGGTGGCCAGTTCGCCCCCGAGGATGCGAGACTCGAGATAGCCGGAAGTTGGACGGGACTCTGCCCCGTCTGCGGACGGCGGCTCGAACTCGGATACGCAGGAACGCTTCCCGAACATCAGGCAAACCCGGGCGGGCACTCGCATGCTCGATGACGAGCAAGCCTCCCGGCTCATGCCCTGGCGGGCATTCAATCCAAAGGGCGATGCTCGAGTGTGCTTACGTCAGAGTTCCGAGTTCGGCGTATACGACGTTCACAACTCGCGTGGCAAGAATGGCAAGGATCAGCGTTCGTTCGCGTTCGCTCAGACGTTCGCTCGCTGGCAGGTTCCGCTCAACCAAGCGTCCTGAGCGAACGCCAGCGAACTGACGCGAACGGCTGAACGCGATCGACAAGCTGGGGGTCACTGGTTCGAGCCCAGTACCGCCCATTCGGTGAGGGTCGCTCAGCGGCCCTCACGTGCCTGAGGCTCCCTTGCCGCCACCGTCGGCGATTCGAAGGAAGAGGAGCTCGGGACTCCTACGAGGTGAGCCTGCTCGCCTGCGCGATCAGAGAGTCGCATTCGTCTACGCGGCGGTGGGCGCCCATCTGCTCGAACAGCGCGCGGGCGCGCCGCACCGGCACGTCGGCATTCGCGTCGCGGGCTGCGACGAGGCATCGCCCCTGTCCGACCAGGGCGTGAGCCTGCTCGATCACCTCGGTGAACCTCTCCCAGCGGTCGGCGGCATCCGCGTCGGCTCATTCGTTCAGGAGCTCGAGCAGCTCAGCCGGCGTCGCGATGTGCCGGGCCGGAACGTACGCGCCGGCGAGGCAACTCAGACAGTTCGAAGGGCCTCGGTCGGTGAGAGGCGGGCGGCACGGATCGCCGGGAGAAGCCCGGCAATGGCGCCGATCGCGAAGGCTGCGGCGAGACCGCCCGCCCAGGCGATTGTCGGAATGACAGTCGCCCAGTGCTTCGTGTGCGCGTAGATCGCCGTGGCGAGAGCACCGAAGCCGATCCCGACGGCGCCGCCGAGCAGCGCCAGCAGGATCGCTTCCGCCAGGAACTGGGTGCGGATATTGCCCTTGGTGGCGCCGAGCGCTCGCCGAAGGCCGATCTCGCTCCGGCGTTCGAGCACAGAGATGATCATGATGTTGGCGACGCCGATCGCCCCGACGAGCAGGGAGACGGCTCCAAGCCCGAGGAAGAGCCCGTTGAGAGCGCCTTGCGCGTCGGCCCGGGCCGTCAGCGCCGCCGAGGGTTGACTGACGTTCACGTCGTTGGGTGCTTCGGGGTTGGCGGTCGCGCCGAGTACCGCTTGGACGGCGGCGGTCTGGCTGGTGACTGTGCGGACGTAGATCGTTGTCGGATGACCGTCGAGGGTGAGGTGGCGCTCGGCAGCGGTGAAGCCGACGAGCACGGAGCTGTCGATCTCCGGCGCGAGCGTCGCGGACGTGAGGATGCCGGCAACGTAGAACCACATCCCGCCGAGCCACACGCGCAGGCCTGGGTAGACACGGTCGATGCCGAGCAGCTGGGCAGCTTGCGCGCCGAGGACGCAGACGGGCTCGGTCGCGGTCGCGGCATTCAGGAAGGTGCCGTGCGCAACCGTCGCGCCGACGACGGGAAGCAGGTCGAGGCTTGCCGCCTGCACCTCCAACGCATTCGTGTTGACAGCGGGGATGAGTGGGCTTCGGTAGACGTTGGCGTTCGTGGCGCCTGTGTCGGCGACCTCTGTGACCGGACCGACTCGAGCGATCATTCCCGGCGCGGCGAGCGGTAGTTCCGCTGTCTGACCGAACAACGTCTGACCGGTTGTGACGGTCAGAAGGTTTGTTCCGAGCTTGTCGATCTCGGCCAGCAGACCCGCCTGCGAGGAGCGAGAGAGGCCGAGGACGGCGACGATCGCAGCGACGCCGATTGCGATCCCGAGGGCTGAGAGCGCGGCGCGAACCCGGCGCGTGCGCAAACCAACGAATGCGACGCGCGCAAGATCGCCCACCCCAAGCGTGGTCGCTGTCGGCGGCGCGGGGGCGCTCATCAGTTAGCTCGCGGGTTGGTTGACGAGCGCGAACGCCGCGGCGTGACCGGCGGCAACTGCGCGGACCGCATAGCCGCCGCGAGTTCTGTTCGCGACGAAGCGCGGCGCGACGGCGATGCCGTTGGTAACAGTCTTGACCTTGACCGATTGCCTCGTACCGTCGAAGCGCCCACTCGCGCCGTCTCTCGGAGCACGGAACGTGACGCTGACGCCCGCAACCGGATTGCCGTATCGATCACCCACCGTCACCGCAAGTCGGACGGGGAAGAGAGTACCGACTGTCGTCGACTCGCTTGCGCCGGCGCCTGCTGTGATCGTTACCGGCTCCCCGGCACGGTTGTGGAGCGCGAAGCTCACCGTGTCACCCGTCACGCTGGCTGTGGCGGTCGCAGCGAACGTGCCCGCTGTTGTGTTCGCTGTGAGTCGAGGCGACGTGGCGATGCCGTTCCCGTTCGTGGTCTCCGCGGCTTGTGCCGTACCGCCGACGAAGCTCGCCCCGGCTATGCCTGGCACGTCGCCGGTCGAGCCGCTCGCACCGAGCGTGAATGTGACGACAACTCCTTCGAGCGGCCTTCCGACTCGGTCCCGCAGCCGCACCTGCAAGCGCTTCACGTAGTGAGCGCCGACGGTCGATGTTCGATGCGTCGCCCCGAACGCGGTCATAGTCGGCGCCTTCCCGACGAGGTTGTCGAGCGAGAAGTCGGCCGGCTCGACAACTCCATCAGTCGAAGCGGTTGCCGTGAAGCGGCCCACAGTGCTGTTGGCCGTGAACGACGGCGAGGTGGCGATGCCGGCACCATCGGTCGTCGCGACCGCTTCGTTGGTCCCGTCGGCGAAGCTCGCCCCTGCCCCATCGCCAGCGGTGCCCGCGCCGAGAGCGAAGGTCACCGTTACGCCTTCGACGGGGTTGTGGTTCGCGTCGAGTACGGTCGCTTGAAGCGGCTTCGCGTAGCGGCTGTCGGCGATGGCGGACTCGTTGGCGATGACAGGGACGATCATCGCCGGTACACCGCTCGCGGTGTTGACGAGGGAGAAGCCGACAGTGCCGTAGTCCGACGATGCGACGACGGTGAAGCCTCCCGCCGAACGGTTGGCCGTGAGTTGCGGCGCGGCTGCAATCCCGGCTTCATTCGTCCCGACCAGGACGGCGTTCGAGCCGCTGTCGGCGAAGGTCCCGCTCGGCCCGCTCGACGGCGCGGCAAATGTGACAGGAATGCCGGCGAGCCCAGTCGTGACCGGGCAGCCGTTCGCGTTCGAGATCGAGACCTGCAGATTCGTCGCGTACGGGTTGCCGAGCTGCGCACTCTGCGGCGTGCCGGCGACGAGCGTCATCGTGTTCGGCGGGTTGTACTGCGGGCACGCGGCCCCCGCGTTTGCGGCAGTCGAGCCGCCGAGCGCAGCCGCGCCTCCGGTGAGAAGAGTGGCCGTCAGCACTATCGTCCAACGTGGGAACCGAACGCTCATCGGAGTCCTCCGGCGTGCGCGCTGTCGCACACGATGCGGCCGTCGAGCATCTCGACCTGCCGCGGCATCGCTGCGGCGAGTTCACGATCGTGCGTGATCACTGCGATCGTCGCCCCATCGGCATGCAAACGGTGGAGCAGCTCGAGGATTGCGGCGCCGGTGCTGCTATCAAGGTTTCCGGTCGGTTCGTCGGCGAGCACGATCGCTTTGCGGCCGATCAACGCGCGTGCGATCGCGACCCGCTGCCGCTCACCGCCCGAGAGTTGCGTCGGTCGCGCGCGAATCCGGTCTCCGAGGCCGACTGCGCGCAGCACGGCAACCGCTTCGGCGAACCGCTCTGCAATGGGCACGCCGGCGTAGAGCAGGCCGTCGGCGACGTTCTCGACCGCAGTCGCGTGCTCGGCGAGAAAGAACTGCTGAAAGACGAACCCGATCCGTGTGGCGCGCAATGCCGCGAGCTCGCGATCGGAAAGGTCGGCGACGTCGAAGCCGGTCACCCGGACCGTTCCCGCGCTCGGTCGGTCGAGCGTCCCCATCACGTGCAGCAGCGTCGACTTCCCGGATCCTGACGGTCCGACGATTGCGAGCAGCTCGCCACGCTGAACGCTGAAGCTGACCTCGTCGAGCGCGACCACGGCCGGCTCGCTGCCGTACGTCTTGCTCACGCCGTCGAGCTCGAGCACGGACTCGGTTGCCGCGACGCTCATTGGCCGGGCACCACGACTCGCTGGCCGGGAGAGAGGCTCGTTCCGGTGATCTGGACGAGCCCATCTGCGTCGTCGAAGAGACCGAGCTGAACGCCGACGAGGTGATGGCTTCCGCCTGCGCCTACTGCCTCGACCGCGTAGCCGCCGGAGGCGAGTGCGAGCAGCGCGTCGACTGGCACAACGACGGCGCGCGCGACGCTGGCTGTCGTGATCGAGACATTCACGGGTGCTTGATCCAGGTGTCCTGTCGCGGATGGATGTGTCGGCGTGACGCTGACCGCGATCGTTGGCGAGCTCGAACCGTTGCCGCCGTCCTGACCGCCTGCGCCGGCCGGCAGGGTCGCGACGGTTCCGACGTACGAGACCCTGCCCGGAGTGGTCCTGTTGTCGGGCAGGGTGATGACGACGTCGGTCGCCGACCTTGACCTGCGACTGCTGCGACGCGTCGAGTGCGATCGTCACCTGGCGCAGGGTCGAGGTGATGCCGAGCACAGGCCCTGCGACCGTGCTCTCACCAAGTGCGGGAATGACGCTGGTCACGCGCACGGCGCCGGCTGCGAACACCACCGAGCCGAGCAGCAGCCGGCCTGTCCGGCTGAGCCCTCGCGCCGCCTCGAACCGTTCGATCGCGGACGCCGTGGCACGCGTGAATGCACTTCCCCGGGGTGCGGCGTACCCAAGCGCGGCGAGGTTCGCGTTCAGCTCGGCAACGTCCCGGCCCGGAGCCATCCCCGCAACGAACGCCCGCCACGGCGCGACCGGTCCGTAGAGCAGGACGACCGGCCGACCGCTGATCGCGTAGAGCGGCTCGCCCCGGCGAACGATCATCCCGACCGCCGGCAGCTCGGTATAGGTCGCGCTCTGCCCGTAGATGGTCGCCGACGCGTTCGCCTGGGACAGGCTCGAGCCGGCGCTCGAGAGCGCGGTCGTGGCCGAGGCCACCGCCTGCCGATCTGCTGCCACCTTCGGGGTCGCCTGCGCGACACTCTGCTCGTCGGTGGACACGGTCAGCGCGTCGGCTACGCACGGCGTCGAGCCGGAGCCGCCCCCGGCCGCGGACTGCGAGCTTGCGACGGCCTCTCCGGCGTTCTCGCCGCTGCAGTCCACCGCCAGCTTCGCGCGATCCGCGGACAAGCTTGCGTTCGCTTGCTCGAGTGCCGCCGTATCCGCTGAAAGTGTCGCCAGCACCGTCTGGAGCTGCGTTCGCGCCGCGGCCGCAGCTTGCTGGGCCTGTTCAAGATCCTGCGGCATCGTCCCCGACGGCACGACAACGGCCGACGGATTTGCGTAGCCAAGCGTCGCGCTGACCTGCGTCTGCGACGACAGCGACTGCCGAGTGACCATGGCCAGCGACGTAGGAAACGCGTTGTTCGCAGTCGCGCTACCGGAAGTTCCGCCGCTGCCGAATGAGCTGCTGGCGACGACCGCCACGCCGGCAACGGTGATCACGGCAGCGACAAGCACAACCACCGTCCGTCGCGTCAAGCGCAAACGCGTCTTCTCGTCGGGCTGCGAGTGGTCCACGCGATCACCAGGAAAGCCGAGGTGCGATGACAGCCGTTAGAGCCGACGATGAAAAGTCGATGAAAGCGACTGATCGCCGTTCAACCACCGGCATTTGCGAGCGCCTCCCTGACCTTCGCGGCAGTCAACCCACCATGAGACGCCGGCAGGCACGCTTGCACGACCCGCAACACGGCCGGCGAGTGCACATCGATACCGAGGGCCTGGACCCTCGCGACCGACAGTTCACCCTGCGCGGTCGGATCGGGGAAGCGACCCACACCGTGGCTGCGCATGCACTTGGCAAACGACAGCTCGTCCGCGAGTTGCGTGCGCAGCTGCGCAGCCGTCAGCCCTGACCCGCCGGCGCCGTTCGTAGGCAGAAGATGGTCGCACGCGTTCACGGCCGTCTGGAATTGCGGACTGCTCGCCCTGTATTGGTGGAGAGTCAGCTTGACGTTTCCGCCGACGAAGCGCTGAGGATCGGGGAAATTCGGCATGCCGTTGGAGCGCATGCACGTAGAGAACGCGAGCAGCCCGCTCTGAGTCGCGGTCGTCGTGGTGGCAGTGGTTGTGGAGGCGACGCTCGCAACGCCCGAATGAGTCGCCGCGCCGCAGCCGCTCGCGAGCAACGAGAACGCTCCAGCGGCGATGACGAACGCGAGGATGAGTGGATTGCGGTCACGCATGGTGTCGTGTTCCTTCCGATTGAGAGACCAAAGGAAGCTCACCAGCGCAACCTGAACGGATCGCTGATCTGTCTGAGAGGTTGCTGAGAGCTTGCTTAACGCGCGTCGAAACGGAGCGCGACGAGCGTTCCGGCGCCCGGCGTGTTGGCGACGGTGACAGTGCCTCCGTGATCGTCAACCGTCTGCTTGACGATCGCGAGCCCGAGCCCCGAACCTGGGAGCGCGCGAGCGGCTGTCGATCGGTAGAAGCGGTCGAACACGTGAGGCAGGTCGGCCTCGGCGATGCCAGGCCCGTGGTCCTGCACTGTCAGCTGTCCGTCGACGAGCTTGACGCCCACAATGCCGCCGGGCGGGCTCCACTTGATCGCGTTGTCGAGCACGTTGTCGACCGCGCGCTCCAGCCGAGCGCGAGCACCGGCAAGCCGGTAAGGCACCAATCGACTCTCGAAGCGCAGCTCCGGCGCACGGTGCTGCGCCCGCTCGACCGCTGCCGCGACGAGCTCGTCGAGTGGAACCGGCTCGCGGGCGTCAACCGACCGACCGTCGCGTGCGGCCTGGATGAGATCGCCGACCAGGCTCGAGAGCTCCTCGATGCCACGGACAGCCGCGGCGAGCACGTCCTGCCGCCTTTCCACGGGGAGGTCCGGCCGCGCCAACAGCTCGATGTTTGCGCGGTGTGCAGTGAGCGGAGTTCGCAGTTCATGTGATGCATCCGCGATCAACTGCTGCTGGGCCTGCTGCGACTCGTCGAGCGCCGCGAGCATCGAGTTGAAGTCGGCTGCGAGACTCGCCAGCTCGTCGCGGCCGCTGACCGGAATACGTCGATTTAGGTCGCGTGTCGCTCTCACGTGGCGCACTGTTCCTGCGAGCGAGCGCACCGGGCGCAGAACCGCGTTTGCGGTCAGTCGTCCGAACAAGCCGGCCGCGAGCGCACCGCCAAACGTCAAGACGAGTAGCAGCCAACGGACATTCGCGATTGTCGCGTTCGCCTCCGTCAGCGGGTGCGCGACCCGCGCCAGTCCGTCCTTCGACGAGGGCAGACGCATGGTGTACAGCCGTAGCACCACGTCGGCGAAGCGAACATCCTTGAAGTACGGTGGCGCCTGCCCGCTTGCCACCAATCGGTCGAGGCTGGTCAAGGGGACAAACGTGGGCGACCCGCTGTTCGGCGCGGCACTCACATTTGGAGTGATCTGGAAGTAGCCGTCAGGCTGCGCTTTGCCGAACAAGCGGTTCGCCTTCTTGGCGGCAGCCTCTTTCCCGGCCGCTTTCCTGAGGGCACCTTCTTTGGCGAGAGGAATCTTCGGCGCTGCGTTCGCATCGACCCACTTGACGGCCAAGCTCTCGGTGGACTGAATCAGCGACACGTCGACCTGCGCGCGAAGGTTCGAGCGGACATCCAGATAGATCACGGTGGACGCGATCGCAAGCGCAACGAACACGGCGCCACCTCCCGCGAGCGTCAAGCGGGTGCGCAGGCTCACGGCTCTCGCAACGCGTAGCCGATGCCACGCACGGTGTGGATCAGCCGCGGCTCACCGCCGGACTCAGTTTTTCGACGCAGGTAACTGATGTACACCTCGAGTGGATTCGATGTCGGCCCGAAGTCGTAGTTCCAGACGCGCTCCATGATCAGCTCTCGTGTCAGCACTTGGCGTGGGTTGCGCAAGAACAACTCGAGCAGCGCGTACTCGGTCCGGGTCAGCTCGATGGCGCGCGAACCACGAGAAGCCTCACGCGTTTGCTGATTGAGCGAGAGCCCCGCGAACCAGAGCGGCGCATCCTCGTCCGCGGGACGTGTTCGTCGCAGCAGTGCGCGAACGCGGGCAAGCAACTCGCCGAGCGCGAACGGCTTCACGAGATAGTCGTCCGCACCGAGGTCAAGGCCGCGGATGGTGTCCTCCGCGGAGTCGCGCGCCGTCAAGATCAAGACCGGCGTGCGGTTTCCCGACGCGCGCAACCGCCTGCAGACTTCGAAGCCGTCGATGTTGGGCATCAGCACATCCAAAACGACCGAGTCGAACTCGGACTGCCCCAGCACCTTCAGCGCCGCAAGACCGTCATTGGCAGTCGTCACCGTGTGACCCTCGAGTTCGAGCGCTGTTTCGACAGCGTCGCGGACGTCCGGATCGTCGTCCACGACCAGCACGCGCCCGCCTCGAACCTCAGCCGCCTCCAAGAGCGGTCATCCCTCCTCGGCCTTTCCGCTTCGGTGACACGGAGGCACGGTGAGGGAAGACTATGAACAACCCGCACTCGAAGCTGAGAGCTTGCTTAGGGTTTTATGAGAGCCGTCCGGTTCCTGTCAGCCATGCGCCCTGGCGTAGGCGTTGTAGGCCGCGTTCGACGGCATGTACGGAGGTCGGTACCGCCCACATGCTTGGTTTGCGGCTTCGAACTTCGGTGAGCCCTGATTGACGCCGACGGTGGCGGGGTCGGGGATGCGGCCGTCGCTCGCGGGGTCGGGGAAGCTCGGCACTCCGTGCGCGCGCATGCAGCGGGAGAACTCGAGCGCCAGAGCTTTCACCTGCTGGGCTCGCGCCGGACTGGGACCGCTGCCACCGTTCGGAAGCAGGTGACTGCAGTTGCGGGATGCTGACTGGAATCGAGCGCCGCTGACAGCAAGCTGCTGGAGGCTCTCCTTGACGAGCCCGTTCTTTGTCGGGTCGGGGTAGTTCGGCACGCCGTGGCTGCGCATGCAGCGCGCGAAGGCAAGCGTGCCTGTCGCAGCGCCCGTGGAGGCGCCGCTCCGCGGCGGACTGCCGCATGACGCCGCGAGCAGAGCCGTACCGGTGAGAGCGACGACAGCCGTCAGAACTCTCATGGCAGGCCCAGCGCCTTCCGCGCCTGCGCCTCGCAGTTGTTCTCCTTCGTCTCGAACTGGGGCGTCTTGGAGTCGATCCCGGTGTTCTCGAACCTGGTACCGCTGCCCTGGCTCGAAGGGCTCGAGGTAGTCGGGTCGGGATAGGTCGGGAACCCGTGCGCACGCATACAGCGCGCAACGTCCAACGCAAAGGCGAGCTTCTGGCGGTCTCCTTGCGTTCCCGTAGCGCCTCCGCCGCCGCTCGGAAGCAGGTCCTTGCAGGTCAATGTTGCAGCGGACGAAATCTGCTTCGGGACGCCGGCTTGAAACGACGGATAGTCTCCCTGCGAGTCGGGGTCGGGGAAATTCGAGACGCCGTGGGAACGCATGCAGCGCGAAAAGGCGAGAGCTGCGTTCGAGTGGGTCGACACCGTCGACGAAGGACTTCTTTGCGCGCCACAGGCCGCTGAGAAGAGAACGACACCTGCCGTGGCGACGAGTGCGACGAAAGAGCCCACCTCTCGATCGTTGCGCGCTCGGATAACAGCAACGAAAGACAGCGATGAAAAGTCGATGAAAGCGTCTTCTCCGGGCGCTCAGCGGGCAGCGTTTTCCGGGACACTGACCGCATGAGCGGTGACACGCGGATGGGGTCGATCCTGGTCGTCGAGGACGACGAGCAGATCGCCGAGCTGATGCGGGACTTCCTCGAGGCCGAGGGCTTCCGGGTGCAACTCGCCGCGACTGGGCGGCAGACGAGCGAACAACTCGAGCACAGCCGTCCCGACCTCGTACTGCTCGACGTGATGCTGCCGGACGAGTCGGGCTTCGAGATTTGCCGGCGTCTACGCCGTGACTCGAGCGTGCCTGTTCTCTTTCTAAGCGCGCGCGACAGCGACGCAGACAAGATCCGGGGGCTCGGTCTCGGCGGCGACGACTACATCGTCAAGTCGGCGACCCCGGCGGAGGTTGTTGCTCGGGTCAAAGCAGTTCTACGGCGTGCGTCTCCGGCCCGCGGCGTTCAACCGCTTCGGTTCGGAGGCCTCGAGGTGAACCTTGCAGCGCACGAGGTCAGCTGCGAGGGCCGACATGTCGAACTGACGGCACGCGAGTTCGAGTTGCTGCGCGTGCTCGTCGAGCATCCGCGGCAGGTGTTCAGCCGGGACCAGCTCTTCGAGCTCGTCTGGGGCTCATTCGGCGACCGAAGCGCTGTCGCGGTCTACATAGCCCGCCTCCGTCAGAAGATCGAGCCCGACCCGGCCAAGCCGCGCTACATCGTCACCGTCTGGGGCGCCGGCTACCGGCTCGACCCCGGAGCGAGATGAGACTGCGACCCATCCGGATCCGGACCTTCATTCTCGGCACTGTCCTCGGCTTGCTGCTCGTCCCAACACTCGCCGCGGGCACTGCGTGGCTGATCGAACGAGACCACCAGCAAGCGAGCATTCAGCGGCGACTGGACGCTGCCGCGGCGTACCTCAGCGCTCATCGAACCGACATGCAAACGCAGTCCTCCGTCCGAGGATTCGGGCAGCTGCTCGGCCGACTCGATCTGCTCGCGCAACTGATCATCGCGAGGCCCGGCGCGAAGCGAGAGCTCTACCTCAGCGCTGCGCTCAGCCCGACCCTCCAAAAGGAACGAGCCGGCCGCCTGGCGAAGTCCGGCAGTGCAAGCGCGAGCGCGGCGCCGGGGCCGAAGTCGTCCTGGATCGACAACGGCCCTGAGCTCATCCCGGCAGGCACACGGAAAGTGCCGGCCACCTTCGCTCTCGACCTCTCCTACCGGCCGGCCTCACGAACAACGCGGGCGCTCGCTGCGCTCATCACCGCAACCGTGTTGCTCTTGGCGGGTCTCGCGGTCGCGATCTGGGTTGCGGGACGCTGGATGGTTCGCCCGCTCGCCAGGTTGAGCGCCCAGGTCGACAAGGTCGCGGGCGGCGACCTGACGATCGCAGTCCCGCGCAGCCGGATCCGCGAGGTTGCGAACATCGCGGAGGCTGTCGACGGCATGACCGCCGCGCTGGGCGAGGCCGCGCAACGGCGAGCCGAGGCCGACGAGGCGCGACGGTTTCTCGTCACGAGCGTCGCGCACGATCTACGCACGCCGCTGTTCGCGCTCCGCGGACACCTGCAGGCGATCGGCTCGCGGCTCGGCGAGCCGGCCGTGCACCTCGAGCGTGCAGAAGCGCGAGCCGACGCGCTCGAACGACTGGTCGGCAACCTCTTTGCCTACACCCGTGACGACTATGCGCAGCCGCTGCCGCAGCTCGAAAACGCGTCGGTCGCCGAACTGATCGAGGAAGCGACGGCCGGCCTCGAGCACGCGACCCGATTGCGTGGGAACACGTTCGCGCTCGACGGCGACCGAGACCTGCACGTCATCGTCGATCGCGACCGCCTCAGACGTGCTCTCACCAACGTTCTCGACAATGCACTTCGCTACAGCCCCGCGGATGCACCGATCGACATCGACTGGGTCGCCGTGGACGCGTCGACCGTTGAGATCACCATCCACGACCGCGGCCCCGGCATCGACCCCGAGTTGCTCCCACACATCTTCGAGCCCGGCATCCGAGGTACGCCGCCGGCCGAACCGCTCGACCACGGGGCCGGGCTCGGACTATCGATCGCGAAGCGCCTCCTCGAGCACCAACATGCCACCGTCAATGCTCGCAGTCGCCCGACGGATGGCACGGTAATCGTGGTCTCGCTGCGACGCGCGCCGCAGCTGGAGACCGAGAGGCGACTGACATAAGAAGTGACGATGGCTCGCACCGAGCGGGGGCCGTCGGCCGAGGTGTGCGACTCGTCCTGCAGCCGCTCGTACAGCTCGTCGCGGGAGCGGCCATCAAGATGCACACGTGCGACGACGACGGCTTCACGGACTTCCGGGAAGTAGTCCTCGGCGAGCTCGAGGGCGATCGCGACGCGGCGGGCGAGACTTTCGCTGACGCTCTTGTAGTCGGCGCCGCGCCGGCTTGAGCTCTTTCAGGACGCCGGAAGGAGTGGCTGCCAGCGCGGATGTTGCATCATCGCTCGTCGAGCTGGCCTGGTGTTAGTTGATCGAACGCGGGCCAGCCGGAGTCGGCGTCGCGAGTTGCGCGGTCTGCTTCGGCTCCTCCGCGCAGGCCGAAGAGACGCTTGGCGACAAGTAAGTACAGCAGGATCGCGACATTGACAATGAGAGCCGCGATGCGAATGACCGTGACCTTGTCGGCAACCTCGTAAAGCTCGTAGGGAACGAACAGTGTCGTAGCGACGAAAGTGAGGTACTCGGCCCAGCGACGCTGGAACCACAGACCGTACGCTTCCGCGCCCTCGAGCAGCGCGTATCCCGCAGCGGCCACGCCGATCAGTCTCAGCGTCGTGACATCGAGAGTGAGCAACCGCTCGACGTCGTGGATCAGACCGTGGCTTGGTGTTGCTCCGCTTTGTCCCCCGAAAAAGAGGAGGTTGAGGCGGTTGACGAGGTGAACAAGTCTCCGGCGGTGTGATGCGAGCACGAAAGCGAGGACCGCGAGCGATCCGAGCAGCATGAAGTGCACTGCGCGGTCGACTGCGATCAGCCGCAGAACGATCTTGTCTCGCAGGCCCCGTCCGCGCGTTGGCAGCTGTATCTCGCTTCGGTCGGGTGGAAAGGGCCGTCTGATACGCGTCGGCTTCGGCAGAGGTAGCCATGCGTCGCAGCGCAAGCAGCGATACCAGCGCATGCCGGCGTACTCACGGACAAACAGCGAGTCGACATCCCGGATCAGTTCTGCGTCGGTGCCGACAAGGATGTGCCCTCGTGCTCCGCAGACGAACAACTCGTAGTGGAACTTCGGCCGGAACCGGCGCCTAACCGTTCCCGGCGGTAGGGGTCCCTGCGGCATATCGGAGGGTCTCAGTCTCACGGGCGCCTCCTAGTAGCAAGGCTCGTGTCCCCGGACGCCACATCCGGGCGTGGGAGGGCATTCCGGCCTAGCAGCCGCTTCATGCAAGCGGCTACTACGTGTACCAGCCGCGAAGGCGAGAACAATGCAAGCCGGCTGATCGGGTAATCGAAGTTCGGCATAATCGCGCGTCCGGATTTGGCGAGACGATGCGAACGAGTCGCGCCAAGCTTCCTTCCTAACCCCCCAGGGTTGTTATTCGAGGAAGGAGAAGTATGTCCGCGCGTCTTTCCAAGTCGTCAAGGAAGAGCGGTCTGACTTTGCCAGCGGCCATGGCGATCGTTGGCGTGGCCCTGTTGATTGCTGCGGCCGTCGTTGGTGTCGCGACGTCAGGGGCCAGTGTTCAACCGACCAGGTTTTCGTCGTCGACGGCCCACAAGGGCGGTGTGCTCCGGATCGATCAGTCCAACACGGACTTCGACACGGTCGATCCCGGCCTCGCCTACGTGTCCAATGACTGGTCTCTTCTCTATGCGACGCAGATGCTGCTCGTGAACTTCCCCGAGAAGAACGGCCAGGCCGGCAGCGTCTTGTATCCGGAGGCGGCAACGTCGTTCCCGACCGTTTCCAAGGATGGGCTCACGTACACGTTCCATCTGCGGCCCGGGTTGAAGTTCAGCGACGGTTCGCCGGTCACCGCCGCTGCGTATCAGCGGGCGTGGGAGCGGAACCTGAGCCCGAAGATGGGCTCGCCGTACGGCGTCAACGACCAGTTGCAAAAAGTACTCGTTGGGGGTGAGGCGTTCCTCGCCGGCAAGACGCAGCACATCTCGGGTATCAGCGCGAGCGGTCTCACCCTGACCTTCCACCTGACCCACCCGAACCCGACGTTCGTGTCGTACCTCAGCATGCAGTGGTTCGGCGCAGTCAAGCCGAGCATGCCGTACACGACGACGGGCGAGAACGTGTACCCGTCCGCGGGCCCGTACTACATCGCGAGCCGCGACCCGGGCCGCACGACGGTGCTGAAGCGGAACCCGTACTACAAGGGCAGCCGCCCGGCAAACGCTGACCAGATCGTGTTCACGAGCAACACGGATCAGGATCAAGCTCTCTTGCAGACCAAGGCCGGCGAGACCGACATGGACATGGACACTGTCCCGCCGTCCGCGGCGGCAGCACTCGGCACGCCGAATACGCCCGGCGGCCAGTTCAAGGTCGGCCCGACCGCGTGCGTCGAGTACATACTGCTCAACACTGCACGGGCCCCGACTGACAACCTTGCCGTGCGCAAGGCGCTCAACTGGGGCATCGACCGGCCTGCGCTGCTCCGCCTGCTCGGCAAGTACGCCGGTCAGCGGACAGACCAGCTGCTGGTCCCGGGCATTCCTGGGTACAAGCCGTTCAAGATCTATGCCTTCGCCGGCGCGAACTCCGCCAAGGCGAAGCAGATCGGCGGCAGTGCCCTGGCAAACGCCCCGGCCGTGAACGTCGTTCACAGCACAAGCGCAGCTGGTGTATCGAGCGCTCAGGAGATGGAGTTCAACCTCAAGCAGATGGGCTTGAAGTTCAACGACGTCCCGACTCCGGGCACCGTGTACTACAACACGCTTGAGACCAAGGGCACCTCGTACAACCTCGCTCGTGCTGGTTGGTGTGCTGACTACTTCGACCCGTTCGACTACATCAACGTCCTTCTTGATGGTCGGTCGATTCAGGCGAACAACAACACCGACATGTCGTACTTGAACGCTCCGGCGCTGAACAAGCAGATGGACGCCGCGGCTGCACTCTCGGGCAAGGCCCGCGCGGAGGCGTACGCCGCTCTCGACCTGACGGTCATGCGCGACTACGCACCGTGGGTTCCGTACGAGGTCGTAAATCAACGCTTCTATATCTCGAAGCGCGTCGGGAACTGGATCTACAGCACGTACTTCGGCGAGCCTGACTTCAACGCCATGACGGTCGGCTAACGAACAGAATCCGTCGGTGCCGGGAAGGCCGCGAAACTGACTCCTTCCTCCCTCTCCGATACCGACGGATTAGTCGAGAGTGTAATTCACTCTCGAGGGGTGTCCTCCAGTGGTCGCCCGGGTGGCGAAGCTCAGTAGGCCTTCGCCACCCGGGGGCCGCCTCGAACAGCGCGACCCCGCGACGGAGGGCGACTGGGAGCCGATCGCCCACGGTCGCCTCGATGCAATCACGAGTTCGTCATCGGCGTCTTAAGTGGAACTAGATGACTCCTGACCCAAAAAACCAGCGTGGCTTTTGTTTTCCGGTGGACGCATCCGCGCGGCCCGCCGCATTCCAAGCGTGTTCGAGGTGCCGATCGCTCCGACTGCCACAGCTACTGCCGTCAACTGACGAGGAAGTGGTCTGCAGAGCTGTCCGGTTGATCCTTGCCGGAGAGCTTGACCACGGCGGCAACGAAGATGATCTGGCGGTGACCCTTGGCTTCTCCGCTCGCCATCTCAGACGTCTGTTCAACGAAGTGTTGGGGATCACGCCTGATGGCCTGGCCCGTTCGGCTCGCACACAGTACGCACGTCGGCTGTTGGGCGACACCGACCTCAGCATTACCGAGATCGCACACACCACCGGGTTCGGCAGTGTCCGGCAGCTCAACCGTGCCGTGCAGGAGCTCTTTCACACCACTCCAGGCCGCCTCCGCATCAAACTGCGCGAGAAGGATCGGCTCGTCGCGGGCTGCGGCCTCTTTATCAGCTTGCGCTCCCTAAGAGGGCTCGACTGGCCGGTAATGCTTGACTACCTCGCCGCGCGCGCCATACCTGGCGTCGCAGCCGTCGAAGATCAAACGTTTAGGCGCACCATCGAAGTCGACGGTGGCCCTGGCGTGATCGAAGTGTTCCCTCGGCGCGACGTCGACAGTCTCTTCGTCTGCTTCCATCTCCCGCACTGGCTAGACATCGTCCACCTGATGGCAAACGTACGTCGGCTCGTCCCCGTCAATCTTCCGCTGCGCGCAGCGCACGACGCTAGTGAGCGCCGCTCTGAGTTGGGTTCCCTGCTCGACGCGAATCCCGAGTTGCGATCTCTCGGCTGTTGGGATGCCTTTGAACAAGCCGTTCTCGAGCTAGTCACCCAGGATGTAGGCGCGACGGCCGCCCGAGAAGCCCTCGCGGAACTCGCGCGGCGCTTCGGCCGCGATGTCCCGGGGCTTGCCCAGCTTGGCCTGAACTGGCTGTTCCCAACACCTACCGAGCTAGCGGATGCGGTCGATTGTGATTTCCCGGCAGGAGCACCGATCCGCGCTCTCGCAACCGCCCTCCGGGATGGGCGCATTCATCTCGACGGCAGCGTGCCACTCGAACCCCTGATCGAAAACCTCGCACAACTACCGGGCTTCGATCACCGGCTCGCCCAATGCGTCGCGTTTTGCACGGGCGAAACGGAGACATTCCCAACCATCCCAGAGGCGACGAAGTTCAAGCTCTTCCGTCAGGCGACCGGATAGCACCGCACCCGTGCGCACGCCTGCTGAGCTTCAACCGTCGCTGAGGTTAGGGTCGCGTCTATGCCGATGATCTATCCATTCCTCGCGGTCAAAGACGTTGATGCCGCGGTCGCGTTCTACGCGGAAGCATTCGGTGCTATCGAGGCGATGGAGCGAGTCGTCGCTCCCGACGGACCTCAGGTCGCACTGCTTCTGATCCATGGTCAGCAGGTCGGTGTAGCGACGGAGGCACCTGATCTAGGAACACCGAGCCCGGAGACCGTTGGTGGAACAACCGTGCGAATCTCGCTCCATGTCGATGACGCCGATAGCGTGCAGGCGCGTGCGGTGGCAGCTGGAGCACATGAGATGTTCGCGGTTGCCGACCAGCCTTACGGCGTGCGGCAAGGACGAGTGGTTGACCCGTCCGGCCATCACTGGCTGATCTCGCACCCGCTGTGACGGCGTCAATCTGGGCTGCGTTCGTGACAGGAGCGCAGAACGCTCGGCTTAACTACGACGGCGGCTACGTGCGCCTAGACGGCCGAGTCGAGGAGTTCGGCGCGCCTGGCTCCGGCTCGACGCAATGCCGAGCCGGAGCCAGAGCCAGAGCTGTGGCTATTTCACCGGCTGGCCGGTAGTCGGGTCGAGGATCAACCCTTTGTTCAGGCAGCCGAGGAACGGGATCGCCTTCGAGAAGTCGAACATCCCCGCTAGGTCGAACGGGATTCCTGCGGACGTGTCGTTTGCGGAGAGCACCTGGTCCGCCGAACCAGGAATCGCCGGCAGGTTCCAGTTGTACTCGATGAAGTTCAGGATCGACGCCTGGTCGCTCAGGTTGTGATCGACCGCGTTTGTCTTCGCGCACGGCGAGATCACGAGGAGAGGCAGCCGAGGTCCGAACCCGCATCGGGCTTGCTCTCCACCGAGCGGAGCAGCTGCTTGCGGCTTGGCGCCGCACTGCTGCGACACCGGATTCGTGACGGTGATCTTCCCTAGCGTCGACGGCGTGAGGTTGTCGGCGGGCGACAGCGACCCGTTGGTGACGCCGCTGTACACGTGGTCGTACCAACCGTCGGAGTCGTCGTAGTTCACGATCACCGCGGTCGACGGCCAGTCAGGCGTCTTCATCAACGCGTCGATCTCCTTGACGACGAACTGCTGCTCGTCGGCAGGGTCGGAGTATGCGGCGTGGCCGTCCTCGAATCCCGGCGCTTTCAAGTAGACGACAGCAGGAAGCGCGTCGGCGGTGAGTTGATGGTTCGAGATTGCTGCCACGAGTTGATCGAAGTCGCTCGTGTCGTACTGGTGGTTGGGCGTGTTGAACTGCGGCCCTACGCCGTAGCCGCCGAGGAAGGACTGCGTGTCCCGGCCGATCGACGCGAGACTGTCGGATCCAACGACGAGGTCATGACCGGAAGCGTTGGTCGCGATCGTCAGGTGGTGCGGGTTGGCGGTGGAGGCGTAGTACTGGAACGGTGCGTGATGGGCGATGTAGTCGTCCTTGTACCCGTACTGCCCGTTGCCGCCGAGCGCCTGGCCGACCGGCGTGACCGCGTCGCAGAGACCCTGGTTGGACGAGTGCGGCACCGCGTTTTGGAAGCCGGCGTTTTTGAACTCGTCGGGGACGAACGTCGCTGTTGCCTGTCCGGTCTGATGGGTTGCCGTCAGCGCTGCGGCGAAGCTCTCGGTTGGCCGGAACCCACCCTGGAACCAGCCCCAGGTGATCCCGGCAGCGTTCAGCTCGTCACCGATGTTCGTGCCGCCCATCGCGACTGCGTCGCGGGTCGAGCAGTCGTCCCAGTAGGGCTGGGCATCGCTGGTCAGCGAGTAGCCGCCTACGCCGTCCGGTGTCAGGTCGGCATTCGGGGAGGACGTCGTCGCGACGCTCGGCTGATCCGCTTCGAACGCCGTTGCGACGTTGCCTGTGTCACCAGACGAGACGTTCAGTGCACCGGGCGCGGACGGCCCGAAGGTCGTTCCGTATGAATTGTCGCTCATCGCGTAGTGCTGGGCGTAGTTCCACAGCGCCGGCACGGTGTTGCCGTCGTAGTAGTCCATGACGGTGGCCGGATCGCACGGCGTTCCGAAGGGTGTCTTGCCGGAGGCTGTGCCCGACGCTCTGGACGAACTGGTCCATCTTCCCGTTGTCGAACGATTGCTGCTCGTCGCTGTAGTTGTGGTCTTGGTCGCACGTGAGCTGGCCGCCCGCGTCTCCCGCGAGCCCGGTCGCGCTGCTGTCGAGCCGTTTCGGGAGTGCGCTGTTCGGGTTCGTCGCTGTCAGATCGCTCGAATGGCGCAATCCTGTCGGCAATGTGGTGCTCGTCGCGGGCTTGAGCCCGTCGACGGCCGGTGTGTTCGGCGCCGCGGTGAATGTCTGGCCATCGGTGTTCGCAGCCACCGGGTACGTGCCGAAGTAGTGGTCGAAGGACACGTTCTCCTGGAAGATCACGATCAGGTGTTTGATCGGAGTGCGCGTCGGCGGAGCGAACGCGGCGGGTCCGTTGTTGTGCCCATCTGCAATCGCGCCTCGCGCGACGATCGTCGCGAGCGCCGCCACCAAGACGACCGGAACGCCGGCCATCGCCAATCGTTTACGCAGCATGCACGTTCCCCCTTTTTATCCCGGCGTGTTCGTCGGCCGGACGCGCCGAGTTTCACCGGAACATCCGTCGTCGTGGGAGTCCATTCCGAGGCAAAACGGTGCAGGCCTGGTGAAACGGACAGCCAGCTGAAGTTCGGCGCTAGAAGTCACTCGGCGAGTGAAATCGACACTATGTAGCTGGTTGGCGATCGCCCTGATGTCTTGAGCCAAGAATACGGCCCGAAAGGAGAACCGAAGTGTCGGAGTCTGAACGTGAGAAACACATCAGCATCCACCACGAGGACGAGCAAGGGGACGATGCGGAGCAAGAGGAGGAGCAGGACGACGGCGCTCCGCCCGAGGCTGAGTCTCCCGACGTGTAGTTCTGCCAAAAGGTTCTTCGGCGACGTCGCGGAGCGCACTCGCGTTGGTGGCTACAGCGGCGTCGTTCTACGTCGGTTGAGCATGAGCGCCACCGCGCTGATTGCGAGCAGGAGCATCAGGCCCGCGGCGACCGAGGCAACGAGCAGCACCGAACTCGTCTTCCTCATGGACACTGCTTCGGGAAACTCGAGTGTGGCGACGGCCGTCCGGACTGTCGATCCACTTCGGAGCCGCATCCGGACGCGCCAGGGGCCTCGTGGTAGCTGCTTGGCGAGGCGCACAGTTGCGTTTGCCGAGCTATGAGGTGCAAGGCGCGTCGTCAACGTGACTGGGAGAGGCCCCGCGCGGAGTCCGCCCGGTCCCTGGTCGAGGTCGAGAGTGCCTTGGATCTCGAGTGTGGATCTGCCTCTGTTGTGAATCTGTGCGACGACAAAGGGTGTTCCGCTCGAGCTGCGCTTTGCGATTGGAGAGCCGATCGAGAAGCGTGCGGGCGCCGAGCCACCGGCGTCGACCGTGACGTACATGCGGATGCCAACGCGGTTGACGAGCGTAACTCCGCCAGGAGTGGCCGCCGGCTCCGATAGCTGGGCCCAGATGACTGCGTAGCGTTCGCCGCCGAAGGTCTTGCTCGGAACATGAATTCTGACGGCGACGAGGCGCTTTGACCCGGGCGATAAGCCCAGCACGGTTGCATCGACCGATGTCCAGTGCGATAGCTCGTTACTGCGGTGACCCGGACCGAATTCGAACCGTCCTCGACGCAGTCCGGCGGCGGCAGGATAGACCTCAATTTCCCTGAAGGTCGAGGTGTTGTTCGAGATCTCGACCAGCCGCATGACATCCGCGCCCGGTGCCAGGCGCTCGACGATGTACGAGCGGGAGAGGCCGGAGTCTCTCGAGCCTGCCGCCACACCGACCAGACGAATCCCGAAGCTGTCGGGCGGTGCGGTGGGTGGCGCCGCGAAGGCGGACGGCACGACGGCGAGGCAGCCCGCCAGGGCGGCCAACCCGATCAGACGGCTGCCCATGCTTCGCCGCGCGGTTCTAGGCGACAGAGTGTGTGATCGTCGCGACGTAGACGCCGGGCGCCATGTTCGCTGGCACGAGCACCGAGATCGTCGGGTTCCACGTTGCCGTGCTGATGCCCGTGCTGGTACCTGTCACGACCGGCGACACTCCGGTCAGGTCGTTCGCCGCGACCGCAACTGCCGTCACGGTCGCTGACGCGGTGATCACGCCGGCGGCGTAGCTGACGTTGCTGGCCGGGTCGGCAGGGCCTGCCGTCGGCGTAAAGGCAGTCGAGATCACCGAAGCCGTCCAGGTGGTCGGGCCGCCGCGCTGGTCGGACACGGTGACAGCACCAAGAGGACCGCTGATCGTGGTGGGGCCCGTCGAGGCGACCTGCGAGCCGAGCGAGACGCTCGCAGTGGGCGCACTGATCGAAAGCGACCCGGCGGTCAACGTGAACGTGGTTGGCGTGGCGGCGCCCACAGGCGCGGCGACCGCGACAGTGAGCACGGCGCAGCTGCCCGCCAGGATCAACAAGCTGCGCATCATGCTGGGCTCAGCAACGTGTTCATCGCCGCCCTCGGGGTTTTCGGTGCAGGTGCGGCACCTGATGTGACGACGCTCGCGAAAGCATCGACAACGCCCTCGTCGAACTGCGTCCCGCTATGGCAACGCAGTTCGGTGATCGCCTCCTGCTGGCTGACTGCATGTTTGTACGGGCGGTCGGTCGTCATTGCGTCGTAGGCGTCGACGACGGCGATAACCCGTGAGCAGATCGGAATCTGCTCCTGCCGGAGACCATCGGGGTATCCCGTGCCGTCCGGGCGTTCGTGCGCAGCCCGGACGATCGGCGCGATCGCTTCGAGTGTCGGAGCGGCTGCGACGATCCGTTCACCGATTGCACTGTGGCGTTCCATGAATGCCCTTTCGCTTGCGGTGAGTGGGCCGGGCTTGTTCAGGATCGAGTCGGGGATCGCGGCTTTGCCGATGTCGTGGAGCTCTGCCGCGAGCCGTGTCAACTCGATCTGTTCGGGGGGCAGCCGCAGTGCAGCAGCGGTGCTTGCAGCAAGTGCGGCAACGTGGCCGAGATGGGTGACGAGATGGTCGTTCTGCTCGGCGAGCACCTGCAGCAGTGCGTCCTTCGCTTCTGAACGACGCTCCGCATGGGCCAATCGCTTGACGGTGTAGAGGCGCTGGTCCGCTTCGTGGAGCGCGGCTTCGAGGTTGCTTCCCGCGTGCACGGTCGCCGTTCCAAGCGAGCAGCCGATCGAAAAGCCGGTGCCGTCCTCCGTGAGCGCCGAGCGTGCACGGCCCATGATCTGCTCGTGGTCAGCGGCATCCGTCGAGACGACAAACTCATCGCCGCCGATCCGGTACGCGTTGCCCTTCGCACCGACGGCGTGAGCGAATCGCTCGCCGACGCGGGCGAGCAGAGCGTCGCCGGCCGGATGGCCAAAAGTGTCGTTGTAGGCCTTGAAGCCGTCCAGGTCGAAGATCCCAACCGTGATCGTCCGTTGTCCGCTGAGCGAGGCCACGGCTTCTGCCATGTCGGCGAACAGCTTCCTGCGGTTGCCGAGCCCGGTGAGCGCGTCGGTGGTCGCGTCGTGATGGCTACGACGTCGAGCCCGCATCAGATGGTGGAACGCGATCGAGAACGCCGTTAGCAAGAAGGCGATCGCCGAGATCGTGACCAGTGAGGCCACCGTCTTCGACTGAGTCGCTTGAACGCCGTAGCTCGTGTCCGCGTTGTGGAGTTCGGCGATCAGCTTCGCCTCGATACCGCCCGGTCGTTCACTGTCGCCGAGCAGCAACGCAGCGGGCCCTGACTTTCCGGTTGCGACGAGGGCCGCGAGGCGGTCGACGAGTGCGTAGTAGTGCGGGATCAGGACTGCGATGCGTGCCGGCTCGTGACTGTGGCCGACGGCGGCAAGCTCTTTGACGGAGTGGTTCAGTACGACCTTGGCGCCTTGCAGTTCCGCCACGGTTCTCAGCGACTGAGACGGCTTGACCGCGTGCGTCGTTGCAGGGGCGAAAGCGATCTGCAGTAGGGCGCCCTGCTGGTTGAGCATCTCAGCGGTCACATCCTGCGCGTGGCGGGCCGCGTCGAGGCGCTGCTGAAAGTCAACCACGACGGCCAGAGCGATCAACCCGATCGCCCAGGTGGCGATCACGACCAGCAGCGCGCGGCTCCTGCCGCCGGTGCCACCTTTGGGCGCGGCGGCAGAGTCGGCTGTCCCCTCGACCGGCGCCGGCGCGCGAAACCGCGTAGCCGTTACGGTCGGGGGCTTAGGGCGTCCCCCTCGAAGGTGCTGCATCGCCGATCCTCCCCGTGATCGCTCGAGCTGCCGACAAGGTGTCGGCGACCTGGTGCTCCGGCCTGCTCTGCGAAGAAGTCGGATCGGACGGCACGCCGAACCGTCCGGCGCACGCACCTCTCCTATCGGTTGTCGGGAGTCCGCAACTCATTACCCGTTCAAGGGGTGCATGGACGAACCGCAGAACGAGCGCACCTTGAGGTATGCGTTAAAGGGGCGGGGCCAATCCGTCGATTCATCAGACATGGGCCAGAGGATTCATCCGCCACCTGCCATGACGCCTGATCGGCGCGCTCTGCTGCTCCGGCGCTATGCCGTTCGGAGCGCGATTTTCGAGGCACAGGCTCACTCCGGCCCGGCGTCGCCGAAATCGATCGAGCGCGTCCCGTCCGACGAGCGACTCGCGCTGTCGCCGCGTCAGAGGGATGTGGTCCAGCTGGTGGCCTACGGCTCGACGAACATCGAGATTGCGACCGCCCTCGCCATCTCGCTGGACACCGTCAAGGCCCACATCGCGCATGTGTCGGAACGCCTCGGCACCTCGAACCGCGCTGGTTCGGTTGCGGTCGCCCTCCGCAACGGGCTCATCGAGTAGCGCCTTACGCCGGCGTACACGTCCCTCCGCGGTAGGCGGGATCCTGTGTCGCGCGGAATGCCGCTGCGGCGAGCGTCAGACTGCGCATCTCGCGGGAGCCGTAAGCGATCTGATAGAGACGGTTCAGCTCGGCGGGCAGACGAACGCGGGCGCACGCCTCGGCGAGCGACTCGTCACGGGTGAACCGGCCCAAGTGGGTGCTCTCGTGGAGGAGCACGTCCACTGCCCAGCCGACCTGCAGCACGTTCGAAGCTCGCAACGAGGCGACGCTGCCGAGTCGCAGGCCCTCGCAGACATACGGGCTCAGATGCATCACACCCTGCGCGATCAGGCTGAAGCCGTAATAACGATCCGCTTGTGAGCCCGGCAGACCGACCGCCGTCAGCGCCTGCGTCCACGCCGACTCGTTGCCCGCACAGATCGTGGTCAGCGTTCGTCCGCTCAGGTAATCGGCCTCCGCTGAGATCCCGGCGTCTGTTTGCACTGACGGCGCCACTCCGTTCGAAGCGGCCGCCGGAACGATGTACGCGTGATCGATCGCAGCGATGAGAACGATCGCCGACAGTGCGACGAGAAGACGCCGAGAGCTAACCATGCCGCGCCCCTTCGGAGGGTGGTGTGAAAACACCGGGCTCGGTTTCGCTATTGGCTCTCCGTCAGCGCAACGCAGCGACCAGGGCCGCCGACGGGTCTATGCCTGCCGCAGTGAAGATGTCCGTCCGACTCACTCGGTCGACCGGCACCAACAGGCGGAGAATAAGCGGTTCTCGCCTGCGCCAATAGCCCTAGAACGAGTGATCCTTGACACTCGTTCGTTGCCGTTTCTCGAAAGAGCTATCGAGGTTCGGGGACGGTGGTCGATGAGAGAGCAATCCGGCGTTTCGCGCTGTGGATCAGGGGATCCGCCCTTGGACATTGTCGGGCACGTTTCGGTGACGCACATCGTCGTCGCCGACAACGCTCGTTAAAGGAAGGATCCACTTTGAGGTTTCTCAAGTACCCGGCTCTTTTGAGCCTGCTCGCGATCGCGCTCGCCGGAACGATCGTTGTCGGCGCAACCGAGGCCGCCGGTACCAGCGTGCCGCTCGGCACCGCCGGCAACTTTGCAATCCTGGCCGGCTCCGGCATCACGAACACCGGACAGACGACGATCGTCGGCGACACCGGTTCGTCGCCCACGAGCTCCGAAACTGGTTTCGTCGCCTGCCCCGGCTCGGCCGACTGCGTCACGCAGACCGGCGCGAACCACGCGGACCCCGATCCGAACGACTCGGCGACGCAGTCCGCCAAGGCGGCCCTGACGAACGCCTATAACGTCGCAGCAGGGCAGTCGCCGACGACGATCCCGACCGAGCTCGCAGGCCAGACGCTCGCACCGGGCGTGTACACCTCCGCCTCGGGCACCTTCGGCATGTCGGGCACGCTCACGTTGAATGCCGGCAGCGATCCGAACGCGGTCTTCATCTTTCAGACCGCCGACGGCACCGGCACGCTCATCACTGGCGCGACCGGCAATGTGAGCCTGATCGGCGCTGCGCAGTCCTGCAACGTCTTCTGGAAGGTCGGCACCTCCGCCACGCTCGGTGCCGGCTCCACGTTCAGGGGAATCATCATGGCCCACACGTCGATCAGCCTTGGTGCTGCCGTGACCGTGGACGGGTCGCTGTTCGCAGGCGAGCAGGCATCGGGTGCAGGCGCCGTGACGTTGATCAACGACACGATCACGAAGGCGACCTGTGCTGCACCTGTTACGACGACCGCTCCCGCCACCACGACGACGACGCCGGTGACCACGACACCGGTCACGCCTCCGGTTGCGACGAAGCCTTCGCCGAGCAAAGCGGCTTCGCCCAAGACCGTTGCCGCGAAGCTCGCTGCCAAGAAGGCCGCGGCAGCTCGTGTCGCGAAGCGGGCTGCGATCAAGCTCGCCGCGAAGAAGGCAAAGGCGAAAGCCGCCAAGACGACCTCGACGAAAACCACGTCGACAAAGACCACGTCGACAAAGAAACCCAAGAGTCAAGCCAAGCCTCCGATTCGGCTCACGGGCTTCACCGGTTAGGGAAACCTCTCGATGGTCTCACTGCTCGCAGCATTCGTGCTGCTCGTCGCCAACGCGACGGGCAGCACGACAGCAGCCACACCCGACGCGGCGCAGGTCGTGCGGCCCGAGCAGCAGCTCGCCGAACTCGTGACCGCGCACACGGCCCGCCAGGCGCCTCGCCAAAGCTCGCCCCGCGTCCGCACGATCCCGTCGCGGCGGCCGATCACGGGCGAGCAGACAGTGTTGCCGATCACGGGACACGCGACCGACAGCCGCGGGCGGCGCTGGCTGCGAGTGAGGCTCCCGGGCCGGCCGAACGGAGGCGTCGGCTGGATCGAGCAGACAGGGACCCTGGCTCGGACGACCAGCTGGCACCTCGTCGTCGAGCTCGGCCGCCGAACGGTCCTCGTCTACCACCTCGGTCGACGAGTCGGGAGCTTCCTTGCGGTCGTCGGCAAGCCCGCGACTCCGACTCCGACCGGCGACTTCTTCGTCGAGGAGACGGTTGCGCTTCCGCCAAATGCGGTGGGCGCGCCGTTCGCGCTTGCGCTGAGCGCACGCTCAGATGTCCTGCGCGAGTTCGAGGGCGGGCCTGGTCAGATCGCGCTGCACGGCCTGGCTCATGTCGGAGGTGTTCCGGGAACGGCTGCCTCCCATGGCTGTATCCGCCTCGCCACCCCGGCGATCACCTGGCTAGCACGTCGCATCGGTCCCGGCGTGCCCGTGACGATTCTCAGCTGAGTGCGTCACCGGATCGAAAGGAGATGCCGTGCACCAGTCTGTGACTGAGCTCGATAGGCGATCCAGCGACAAGCACGCAGTCGCGAACGGCTGGGACGAGACGCGTCGCGTGCTCGAGGACGCTGAGCTGTTCTGGATCACGACCGTCCGGGTCGACGGTCGACCGCACGTCACACCACTCGTCGCTGTTTGGCTCGACTGCAACGAATGGGACCACGGGCTCGACGTCGTGGTCGGGCGAAGCCGTGCCAGTGATCGACGACAACGTCCTAAGGAAGCTCGCAGTGGCGTGGGCCGCGAAGTGGGACGGGCGTTGGCACTACGAGGTGCAAGACGGCAGCTTCCGGAACGAGAGTGGGAGCGAGGCAATCCTCGTCTTCGCGGTGAGGCCCGCCAAGGTATTCGCGTTCGCCAAAGGCACCTTCGGCCGGACACGACATCGGTTCTCGATGCCTGCACGCCACTCCTGACACGACACTCATCGCATTTGCCGGGGGCATGCGCACGACGGCGAGATCACTCGCCGGGGACGATCAGGCCTGTCTCGTAGGCGGCGACGACGGCTTGGGCACGGTCGCGCAGGTTGAGCTTGCGGAGGATCCGCCCGACGTGCGACTTCGTCGTCTGGGGCGCGACGACGAGCGTCGCACTGATCTCGGCGTTCGATAGGCCACGGGCGACCAGACATAGGACCTCGCGCTCGCGCGGTGTGAGGACATCGAGCGAGACCGGCTCCGCCCGTATGCGCTGCGGCTGTGCGACGAAATCGGCGATCAGCCGGCGCATCACGGACGGCGAGACGAGCGCGTCTCCTGCGGCGACGACGCGGACCGCGTGCACGAGCTCCTCGGCCGGCGCGTCCTTCAGCAGGAACCCGCTCGCGCCGGCACGGAGGGCGTCGTAGACGTATTCGTCGAGGTCGAACGTCGTCAGCATCAATACGCGCGGCGCTCCAGCGGACGTGTGCTCCAGAATGCGGCGCGTCGCCTCGAGGCCGTCCATCACTGGCATGCGGACATCCATCAAGATCACGTCCGGCTCGAGCTCGCCTGCAAGGCGGACCGCGTCCGCGCCATCGGCTGCTTGACCGACAACGGTCAGATCGGGCTGGGCCGCGAGCAAGGCACCGAAGCCCTCGCGCACCATCGCCTGGTCGTCTGCGACCAGGCACGAGATCGGACCTTCGGTCACGGCGCCGCCTCTGCCAGTGGGAGAACGGCGGAGACAATGAAGCCGCCGAGAATGTTCGGTTCGGCAGAGAGCGAGCCCCCCAAGAGCGCGACTCGCTCTCTCATGCCGGCGATCCCGTGGCCGGGCCGGCCACCATCGAGCCGCGCCGGCCCCGCCGTCATCGGCGGCCCATTGACGATGTCGAGCCGAAGGACGTCAGGGTCGCGCTCGACCGCAACCTGCACCCACGCTCCTGGTGCGTGACGGCCCGCGTTCGCGAGCGCCTCTTGGACGATGCGGTAGGCGCATAGCCCGACCGCATGCGAAACCGCTGCGTCGCCGTTGACAGGCATGGAGAGGTCGACGCTGATCCCGGCGCGTCGTGACGCGTCGACCAGTGTCGCTACGTCGTCGAGCTTCGGCTGAGGCGCACGCTCGGCGGGTCCGTCGCTGCGGAGGACGCCGAGGAGCCGTCGAACGTCGTTCAGCGCCTCCCGCGCGGTTGCGCTCAAGGCTGCGAACTCGCTCTTCACGCTCTCGCTCAGGTCGTCCAGCCGATACGGGGCTGTCTCGGCCTGAACGGCGATCAGCGACATGTGGTGGGCGACGACGTCGTGCATCTCGCGTGCGATGCGCGTGCGTTCCTCGAGCAGCGCCCGTCGAGACTCGTCGAGCTCACCCTGTGCGATCTGCTCGGCGAGCGCGTGGCCCGTCCGGCGCGAGACGATCGTTGCGTCGAGAGCGACCTGCACGACGAGGAGCGCGACCGTGGTGAGCAGCGGCCGTTCCTGCCCCCGCATCAAGACCCAGACCGGCAGCAGGTTCAGCAGGGACATTGCCCATGCGGCGGCCCGTCCGTGGCGGAGGCCGGCGACCCAGTAGCAGACGAGGGTGGCGAGCGCGAGCGGTGCTCTGATCGCGTTGTCGAGGGAGAGGAGCGGCACAAGCAGCAGCGATGCCCAGCCGATCCTCCACGCAAGCAGCGGATATCGAATCGAGAGGAAGAGGATGCCGAGGACCGCCGCGACGTCGGCTGTCTTCGGCTCGGCCACATTGAAGCCGGATCCGTTGGGTGTGACGAAGACGGCGCCTTGACGGGCGAATCGCAGGATGCCGATCAGCGCAACGAGAAGTAGTGCGCCACCGATCCATGGTGCGGCAGCGTGCACGAGCTTCGCCGGGCGGGAGCGGGGCTTGGTCGGCGGGTCACGCGCGACGAGAACCTTGATGAAGCCACCCCAAAGCTCAGGCGCCCAGCCACGAACGAGCTCTTCAACCCGGGTTAAAGGTGTCTGCGTCACACACGAAAAGGTACGCCGACACAGCAGATCTGTCGTCGTGCGGAAGGCTGTCGTACCAGAGGACTACTGCGACGCTGACCTCGTAACGCCATACATCTCTGGGTTGACGGAGAAATTGGCTCCCGGCGGCGATGACGGAATTGAGGCGGGCTCGTACCGTTGCTTGCGTGCCGCGGATGGGCCGCGGCGCCTGACGAAGGAGCCGCGTGGACACCATCATTCGGTTCGACGACGTGACGAAGAGCTACGACGGCGGACGACCCGCGCTCGACCGAGTCAACCTCGAGATCGCTTCGGGCGAAGCGGTTGCGATCATGGGGCCGTCCGGCAGCGGCAAGTCGACGCTCCTCAACCTGATCGCGGGACTCGACCGTCCGTCGAGCGGCGGCGTCACCGTCGCCGGCACGCGGATCGATCAGGCCGGTGAAACCGGCGCTGCACTCTTTCGCCGCAGCCGAGTCGGGATGATCTTCCAGTTCTTCAACCTGCTCGATGATCTGACGGTCGCGGACAATGTGATGCTTCCCGCGCAGCTCGGCGGGATGCGGTCGGCCGAGGCTCGCTCCCGTGCAGACGAGCTGCTCGGGATGTTGGGGATGAACTCGCACCGCAACGCCTACCCGGCACGGCTCTCCGGCGGAGAACGGCAGCGGGTCGCAATCGCCCGTGCACTCGTAAACCAACCCGCGCTGCTGCTCGCGGACGAGCCGACCGGAGCGCTCGACACGGCGACGGGCGACGAGATCGGAGCGCTGCTCGCCGGGCTGCACCGATCGGGCCTGACCCTCGTTCTCGTCACGCACAACCCCGACCTCGCAACGCGTTATGCGAGCAGGACGATCGAGCTGGTCGACGGCCGGATCGCGGGCGTTGCGCAACGCGACCTGCAGCAGGTGGCGGGATGAGCGGCGGTGCAACCCTTCGCGCCGTACGAGGCGGGATTGCCCGCCGGCGGCTCCAGACGGGCGTCGTCGCGCTCGTCGTTCTGATCTCAACCGCGTCCACGGTCGTGGCGCTTGCGCTCGTCGTGAACTCGGAGGCTCCGTTCGATCACGCATTCGCGACGCAGCACGGCGCCGACATCGTCGCCACGATCGCTCCGACCGTCGGGGCAGCGAGCCTCGCGCAGACGGCGCATCTCTCCGAAGTGACGACCGCCGCCGGCCCCTACGGCGAGGTGACGGTGGCAGGAGCGAGCGCAGGGATGTCCTTCGGACCGCAGACCCTCGTCGGCCGCGCCACCCCCGGCGGCTCCCTCGACGATCTCGTGATCGAAACTGGACACTGGGCAACACGGACTGGCGAGGTCGTGCTCGCGACCGGGGAACACGGCCTCGGGTTCTCGGTCGGCTCCACGATGACCGTCGGTGCCGGCAAGCACCGGCAGACGTTGACGATCGTCGGCCTCGCGAACTCGATCACCGGCTCCGCGTCGGGGTGGGTCACCCCCGGCGAGCTTCCGCTCCTCCGGGCTGCCGGTGGAACAAGCGCTACCCAGATGCTCTACCGGTTCGCCGACGCCGGAACCGGCGGACCGCTCCACGCCGACGTGGCCGGGCTCAAAGCGGCGCTTCCGAGCGGTGCGCTCGCCGGAGCGATGTCGTACTACACCGCGAAGATCGAGGAGGACGGCAACATCGCTCCGTTCGTTCCGTTCTTGCTCGCCTTCGGGATCCTCGGGATCGTGATGTCGATACTGATCGTCGCGAATGTCGTCAGCGGCGCGGTCGTCTCCGGGTATCGGCGGATCGGGATCCTGAAGAGCATCGGCTTCACGCCGATGCAGGTCGCCGTAGCCTACGCAGCTCAGGTTGCGCTGCCGGCGCTTGCCGGCTGCCTGGTTGGCGTCGTGGCCGGCAACCTGCTCGCGATTCCGCTTCTTCGGCAAAACGCCGGCGCCTACGGCGTCGGTCGGCTCGGCGTTCCGATCTGGGTCGACGTCGTGGTCCCTGTCGGAATCTGCGCTCTGGCCGCCGTCGCGGCGCTCCTGCCGGCGCTGCGAGCCGGGCGGCTCAGCAGCGTTCAGGCGATCGCGATTGGACGGGCACCTCGCGCGGGTCGCGGCTACGCCGCCCACCGGCTGCTCGGCCCGCTGCCTTTGCCGCGTCCCTTGACGATCGGGCTCGCCGCTCCGTTCGCACGACCGTCACGCACCCTCCTCACGCTCGCGGCAGTCCTGCTCGGCGCGACGGCGGTCACGTTCGCCGTCGGGCTGACCTCGTCCCTGAAACGGCTGATCGACGGAATCTCACACCAGCAAGCCGAGCCGGTGCAGATCCAGATGCCCGGTAACGGCTTCCAGGGCGGACCGCAACGCGTCAAAGTCGGCCCGAAGCATTTCAAGCCGGGGTTTTCCACCACCGGAGCGCCGCAGATTTCGACCGCGAGAGCCGAGCGTGAGATCCTTGCTGCAGTCCACGACCAACCGGCGACGCTCCACGTCGTCGCTCAGGCAGATGACTCCGTGAGCGTCTCGGGGCTTTCGGACCAGGTTCAGGTCACGGCGTTCCGTGGTGCAGCAACCTGGACCGGCTACGACTTCGTCAGCGGCCACTGGTACACAGGGCCGGACCAGGTGCTCGTGCCGACCGGCTTTCTCACGCAGACCGGAACGTCGGTCGGCGACACGATCTCTCTCGCCGACGGCCGCAATCACCTCCGCGTCCGGATCGTCGGCGAGATCTTCGATACGCACAACCGCGGCCTGAACCTCGTGATGAGCTTGACGACCTTGCGCAAGCTCCACCCCGGCGTCGCACCTGACCAGTTCGACGTCGGCCTGCGACCTGGCTCGTCGGCCAAGGCCTACGCGGATGCCCTCGGCCGCCGGCTCGGCCCAGACTACGGCGTCAACCTGAACGGCCGCGGGCCCGCAGTCGTCGACGCGATGATCGGCCTGATCGGCACGCTCGCCGTGCTGCTTGCTGCGGTCGCCGCGCTCGGTGTTCTGAATACCGTTGTCCTGAATACGCGCGAACGCGTCCACGACATCGGCATCTTCAAGGCAGTTGGGATGACGCCGCGACAGACGACTGCAATGGCCGTCTCGTGGGTCGCCGTCATCGGTCTGGTCGCGGGGGTGATCGCTGTCCCGCTCGGCGTCGCGCTGCATCACGTGATCCTTCCTGCGATGGCAGGAAGCGTTGGGCTACGCCTGCCGACGAGCTTCTTGAACGTCTACGGCGCGTCGACGCTGCTCGTGCTCGCGTTCGCCGGTGTGCTGATCGCGATGGTCGGCGCACTCGCACCGGCGACGTGGGCTGCGAAGATTCACACGGCGACCGCCCTCCACACAGAGTGAAGCCGTCTGCGGCTAAGACTTTGGTTCTGAACTAGAGCTCTTGGAGCCGCGGGACGATGCGCGAGACGACGCGCTCGACGACCCTGGCGGGCTGATCTCCGAGCAGCGAGAGCTGTACGTGCTCGACGCCGAGCTTCGCGTACGGCGTCATCTCGGCGACGAATTGGTCGACGTCGGTGTCGGGGCCGATGCGTGCGATCGTCGTGTTACGGATCTCTGATCGGTCCCTGCCGACGTCTTCGCAGTGCTGCGCGAGCACGTCGAGCTTGTGTTGCACTTCTTCGGGAGAGGTCGGGAAGAGGTTGTTGGCATCGGCGTACTGCGCGACGAGTCTCAGCAACTTTCGTTCGCCACCGCCGCCGATCATGATCGGCGGGTGCGGCTGCTGGAGCGGCGGCGGCACGTTCAGCGTCTCTGCGAGTTGGTAGTGCGTGCCTTGGTAGGGACCAACCTCGCCGGCCCACATCTGCAGACAGATCTGCAGCGTTTCTTCGAGCCGTTCGAGCCGCTCGCCAATTGGATAGAAGGGAACGCCGAGTCCCTCGTGCTCGCGTTCGTACCAGGCCGCACCGATGCCGAGCATCGCGCGGCCGCCGGAGAGCACATCGAGTGTCGTCACGATCTTCGCGAGGAGGCCAGGATGGCGATAGCTGACGCCTGTGACGAGCAGGCCGAGCGTCATCGTTTCAGTCTGTCCGGCGACAAAGCCGAGCGTCGTGTAGCCCTCGAGCATCGGATCCTCGGCCCGAGTGAAGCGGTCCATCTGGAAGTAGTGATCCATGCACGTGAACATCGTGCAGCCCGCAGCTTCAGCCGCCTGAGCCGTGTCACGGAGGTGTCCGCGCATCGCTTGCGGTCCACCGACGTGCGTGAAGTTGAAGTAGTGAATCCCTGCGTCCACTGGCTCAAGCGTAGTAGGGGGCGCCCGGTTCGTGCGCCGTGGCTGACCACACGGTTTGCACTCCGCTGCCATCGTTACGAGTTCTTGCGCGCCGTCGCGCGTCCGCCCTTCCGCCCGGCCGCCTTCTTCTGAGCCGTCGTGCCGCCCTGGGACGGGGAGGAGTGGGACCCCGCCGAGTGCGACTTCTTTCCACCGTGACTCGACGCGTCGGGCGAGTTCGCGATCCGCGCCGCGCGCTCCTTCGACATGCCCTTTTCCTTCAGACGCTCATACTGCTTCTCGTTCTTCACATGGGCGCTCTTGCCCGGCATCTACGTCACCTCCATGGTGGTGGTAAACGTCCAACGACGTTCGGCGCAGAGGAGTTACGTCGTTGTATGCGACGGCCGGGGCAGCCGTCGATGCCCATGTCAAGCCTTCCTGTATAGCCCCTCGTTTACTCGCGAGCTGCACCGGGAATTTGTTCGCAGCAGGAGACCGAAGGATGGAGCGAGTTCGGGAAAGGAGCGGGGATGGGGGTGGTACGGGTCGCGGAAGGCGCGGCGGTCGGGGTGCCGCTGCGACGGGTGATGAACGATGCAATCCGGGCCGGGGCTCGGCGGTTCGGTCGCCCCGGTGATGTGTGTCAATTCATCTGCGAGTGCGACGATCCGGCCTGCGATCGGTATGTCTGGATGCCACTCGCTCAGTACGAGACGTCTGTACCGGGTTCGCTTCGCGCCGACCACGTCAGCCGGAATGACGCCCGAACCAACTAGCTCGCGTCGCCTGTTGGCGATGGTTCGATGACCTCGACGAGCTCAGCTGCGCCCTCCTGAAAGGAACGCCGCCCGCGCAGATCATGAGCGGCTCGTCGCTCGATCAATCGCTTTCGTACTCGTCGTTCCGTCGGTAGAAGTTGATGGGAGCGTCGGCGGCGCGGCTCTCGTTTCGCCCGAGAGGCGCTCTGTCGAGCCACTGGTACATGCCCCACAACGCATCGAGCCCGCGGGCGTAGGCCGAGTACGTGTGGTAGATGTCGCCGTCTTCGCGCGCGAACGCGCTCATCCCCGGGCGTTCACGCGTGTACGTTGGCCAGTCTGTTCCCGTGGTGGCCGCCCACGCAGCGAGTGGTCCCTCTTTGGGTGCCTCCTCCGGCGGTTGAGGTGACTGGTCGCGGAAGTTGTATTTGAAGTCGCCTGCGCGCTGCTGCTCCTCGGTGACCGAAACGTCGAAGTCGAAGTTGAAGTCGCTGTCGTTCGCGGATGCCCACGGGAAGCTCCAGCCCATTCGCCTCCGATAGGCCTCCAGCTTTTCGAGCGGCGCGCGGGACACGGCCCAAAGCGTCACGTCATGGTTGGCGAGGTGGATCGCGAACCCGTTGAAACCGTCGGCGATCGCCGAGCACGAAAGACAACCGGCGTCGTAGTCTGGCCCGAACATGAAGTGGTAGACCAGGAGCTGCGTCCTTCCGCGGAAGAGGTCGACGAGACGTGCGCTGCCGTCGCTCGTATCGAATGCGTACTCCTTCTCGAGCTTGACCCACGGTAGGTCTTGCCGCTGGCGAGTTACCTCGTCGCTGTGGTGAGTCAGTTCTTTCTCAGCAGCGAGCAGCGCGAGGCGTGCGGCGAGCCACTCTTCACGGGTTCCGGTTGCATGCGTACTTGTCACGCTTCTCCCTTCAGGTCAGACCGTGCGCAGACTGTGGCGTCGGCGCCGACGATAAAGGGCACAACCCACAGGTGGGTAATGCAGCGCCGCCCAGCCGGCTCCCTCGCCCGTCTAGCGGTCGCTGGACTGGAAGAAGCTCGCGATCGCGCCGGCTGAGCCGGCGACGACGATTACGGCCCACACCTCCAGCACGATGTCGACGATGCGCCCACCCGTCGTCAGAGGGTTCTTGATCTGCGACGACACCGTAAGCAGCTGCACCGTCGTGAAGAAGAACGCGTCGAACAGGTTGTGGACGTCGGTGTTCTTCGCGTGCCGCTCGAGGAAGAACACCAACACCGTCCCTGCGGCATCCACCACGGCCGACGTGACGACCACGAGGAACAGGCGCGCGACGAGCCGCCGATGCCGCTCCTCCCAATGCATCAACCGCGCGAGCTCCTCGGAAATCATCGAGGCAATGTACTGAGGTTCCCAGGGATTCGGACCGCGACCGGCGGGTACGGTTCTGCGCGATGTCGACGCAAGTCTGGTCGCGGCCCTTTGGGGCCGTTCCGCTCGAAGAGGGAGCCGTCGAGTTCCGCGTCTGGGCGCCTGCCGCGCGTCACGCTGCGGTGCTGCTGCACGGCCACGAGCACACGCTGGAAGACGTCGGAGACGGCGTCCACGTCGGCGAGGTGTTCGCCGACCCGGGTGACGACTACTGGTTCGTCGTCGATGGGGACCGCCTGCCCGACCCTTGCTCGCGATCTCAGCCGGCAGGTGTGCTCGGGCCGTCACGCGTGATCGACACCGGTGCCTTCACGATCAGCGCGGGGCCGGAGCTCACGCTCGCCGACCTTGTCTTCTACGAGCTTCACGTGGGGACGTTCACGCGGACGGGCACCTTCGACGCCGCGATCGCGAAGCTTCCGCGTCTGCGCGAGCTCGGGATCACGGCGATCGAGTTGATGCCGGTCGCGACGTTCCCGGGTGCGCGCGGCTGGGGCTACGACGGCGTGTACACATCCGCACCACATCACGCCTACGGCGGGCCGGACGGCCTCGCACGGCTTGTCGACGCGGCGCACCGCGCCGGGCTCGCCGTCTTTCTCGACGTCGTCTACAACCACATCGGGCCGGGCGCCGACGCGATCGGCCGGTTCGGGCCGTACTTCACGGATCGGTTCCAGACATCTTGGGGCAGCGCGCTCGACTACGCGCAGCGTGGCGTCCGTGAATGGGCGATCCAGAACGCACTTCTATGGACGGTCGACTATCGGATCGACGGGCTCCGGCTCGACGCAGTGCACGCCATGCACGACGAATCGCCGGTACACGTACTCGCCGAGCTCGCGCAGCGTGTGCCGGGTCTGATCGTCAGCGAGATGGGGTCGGCGGATTTCCGCCCGCTCGACGAGTGGGGCCACGATGCGATGTGGCTCGACAGGCTGCACCACGAGCTGCACGTCCTTCTCACCGGTGAGCGCGACGGCTACTACGCCGACTTCGGCAGCGTCGAAGGACTCGTGCGCGAGCTCACGCGGTCCACATCCGGAGCGACTTGTGGTTGCTGCCCAAAACCACGACCAGGTTGGCAATCGCGCGAACGGCGATCGACTGCCGCCCGACGCGCACCGCGTCGCGCTCGCGATCGTGCTGTTCTCGCTCTCGACGCCACTTCTCTTCATGGGCGAGGAGCACGACGAGCGAGCGCCGTTTCAGTTCTTCACCGACCACATCGATCCGGAGATTGCGGAGGCGACGCGCATGGGCCGGCGTCGCGAGTTCGCAGCCTTCGGATCCTTCTCCGGTGACGACGTTCCCGATCCTCAGGCTCGGGAGACGTTCGAGCGCTCCTGTGTCTCACACACGGGGCCAGATCCGCTCTACTCCGAGCTGCTCGCGCTCCGGCGAGAGTTGCCGCGCGAGCTCGCGGTCGATGTCGACGGTCTGGTTCTCACGTTGCGCCGCGGCCCTGTTGCGCTCGTCGCTGATCTCGCGCGGAGAACGGTGGAGCTGCGCCGGTGAGCACGATTGGGATCCGCTCGCTGGCGGTGTTCCGGCGTGCCGCCTGAGCAGCCCGCGTTCCGGGCGGCCTACCGACTGCAGCTGACGCCCGAGTTCGGGTTTGCCGCGGCGCGCGAGCTCGTCCCATACCTGCGCGAGCTCGGCGTGTCGCACCTCTATCTCTCGCCGGCGCTCGAGGCGCGCGAAGGCTCGCAGCACGGCTATGACGTCGTCGACCCACGGCACGTGTCGGCTGCACTCGGCGGCGAGGACGAGCTGCGCCGGCTGGCGGCAGAGGGGCTCGGCGTGATCCTCGACATCGTTCCGAACCACATGGCGGCGGTGGATGAGAGCCCCTTCTGGCGCGACCCTTCGCTGCGCGAGATGTTTTTCGACGTCGACCTGCGCACCGGCTTTCACCGCCGCTTCTTCGACGTCGGCGAGCTCGGCGGCATCAAGCAGGAGGACTGGGAGGTGTTCTGGGCGACGCACGCGAAAGTCGTCGAGCTCGTCCGGGACGGCGTGGTGGACGGCGTTCGGGTCGATCACCCCGACGGGCTAGCCGACCCTGCCGCGTATTTCGAGCGGCTCGCCGATGCGGGCATCGCGCATGTGTGGGCAGAGAAGATCCTCGAGCCGGGTGAGGAATTGCGGGACTGGCCGGTGGAAGGCACAACCGGCTACGAGTTTCTCAACGACGTGATGGCGCTTTGTGTGAACCGCGATGCCGAGACGCTCTTTAGCGAGCTCTACGAGTCGGTGACGGGAGACACACGCCGTTTCGACGACATCGCCGCTCTGGCGAAGCTCGAGGTTGCAGTGAACATCTTCGAGCCGGAGCTGCGCCGGCTGCACCAGGAAGTGGCGATAGAGAACCTTCCCCTCGCGCTGGCGTCGTTTCAGGTCTACCGCACGTACATCGATCCGGCCGCAGGTGTCGTCGGCGAGCTGGATCGCGAGGAGATCGGCCGCGCAAACGTGTCGGAAAACCTTCGCCGATTGTTGCTGCTCGAAGAGCCGGGGTCGGAGGAGTTCGTCGTCCGCTTCCAGCAGACGACAGGGCCGGTGATGGCGAAGGGTGTCGAGGACACCGCGTTCTACCGCTACTTCCGACTCGCCGCGCTCAACGAGGTCGGCGGCAGCCCGGGACGATTCGGGATCAGCGTCGACGAGTTCCACGAAGCAAACGCGAAGCGTGCGGAAAGGTTTCCGCTGCAGCTGCTGACGACCTACACACACGACACGAAGCGCGCTCCGGATGTGCGTTCACGCATCGTGGCACTCACGTGGCTCGGTGAGGAGTGGGGCGGCCGCGTCGACGCGTGGCGTGCGAAGCTCGGCCCGCTCGATGATCCGCGCGAGGAGCTGCTCGTGCTTCAGACACTTGCCGGCTGTGCTCCGATCGAGCGCGAGCGCCTCGATGCGTATCTCGTGAAGGCGCTGCGTGAAGGGAAGGTCAACACCGACTGGCTCGCGCCTGACGAAGACCACGAACGCCGAGTCCAGGAGTGGGCCTGGCGGGCGGCCGAGCTTGTCGTCGCCGACCCGTTCCTGGCGCGCGTGCGCGAAGTGGGTCGCACGTTAGCGCTCTCGCAGCTGCTGCTGAAGCTCACTTCGCCCGGCGTGCCGGATCTCTATCGCGGGGACGAGCTGGAGGATCTGTCGCTCGTCGATCCCGACAATCGCCGCCCCGTCGACTGGCAAGTGCGTGTCCAAGCGCTTGCGTCGCTGGTCGCGGACGCAGCGTGGAATGACCGCACCGCCAAGCTCTACGTCACGTGGAGGACGCTGCACGTGCGTGCCGAGTATCAAGAGGCGTTCGCCGGCAGCTACGAGCCGCTCGACCTCGGCGACGGTGTGTGCGCCTTCGTGCGCGGCGGCGACGTGCTCGTCGCGGCGGGCGTACGGCCGGACGCCGTGCCCGGCTCGCCCGCCGGGTGGCGCGATGTCCTCGGCGTCGAGGGGTTGCTGCTCGCCCTGCGTGACCGCCCGCGCAATCGTTGACGGATTCAGCGAGCGATTACCGTCCGTATCCGCGAGCGGTTCGGCCCCGTTGGCTCATGTGAGAGCCGGCGGAAACAGGAGGAAGGGTGGAGATTCAGGCTTCGAGCAAGCGGCAGTCGATTGGGCGCGCGCGGTCTTCCGGCGAACAGGTCGCTGCGAACACCGGGTTCGAGTGGCTTGCGCGCTCGGGCTTTGTTGCTCGAGGGTTGATCTACGGGATCATCGGGATTCTTGCGATCAAGCTTGCGGTCGGAGACGGCGGAAAAACGACGAACCAGCAGGGCGCGTTGAAGACGATCGCGCGCCAGCCGTTCGGGAAGACACTCTTGGTTCTGGTCGCTGTTGGTCTCGGCGGCTACGCGTTGTGGCGGCTGGTCAGAGCGGCACTCGGGCATGGGCCGGAGGGTTCCGACACCGGCTTCGAGCGTCTCGCCGCGCTCGGCAGCGGCCTTGTGTACGCAGCGCTGTGCGCCGTCGCCGTTGAGATCCTGCTCGGCACGAGCGGCGGCGGTTCAGCGTCGGGGAACACGCAGAAAGCCACCGGCGGCGTGTTTGGCTGGCCGGGCGGCAGTTGGATCGTTGGCATCGTCGGGATCGGGCTGATCGGGATCGGCGCCTACCAGGGCTACCGCGGCTTGAGCAAAGCGTTCCTCAAGGATTCAAAGACCGAGGAAATGAGTCCTGCCGTTCGCACCTGGATCGAATCGATCGGCATGTTCGGTCATCTCGCGCGCATGGTCGTCTTCGGACTGGTCGGTGTGTTCCTCATCAAGGCCGCTGTCGAGTTCGACCCGAAGAAAGCTGTCGGCCTTGACGGTGCGCTCGCGAAGGTCGCTCACGCCTCCTACGGCCCGTATGCGCTCGGCTGTGTCGCCGCCGGTCTGATCGCCTTCGGCCTCTACTCCCTCAGCGATGCTCGCTACCACCGCATCTGACCGAGCAGGCCGAACGCCGTCAGCTGGGCGCCGCTAGCCGTCGACCAAGAGGCCGGTGATCGGACCGAGTGCTCGTCCCGCGCTTCGCGACACGTTCGGAAGTCGAACAAGTCGATGGGTGAGGGGTCGGCCGGTGTTCCTGCGTTCGAGTTGGTCGGCGCTGATCGGCTTCCAGAGCTCGTCGATCGCCTTTGTCGTGTCAACCGGAATCTCGGCGGCCGGCAGTTCGAGATGCTCTGACCAGAGGCGCAAGCGGGTCTCGCGTGCGATGTTTACATCGTCAGTGACGACGTTCATCTCTGTGTCGTTGAAGAGCGAGTGCTCGTTGAGGTTTGCGGAGCCGACCGTGAGCCAGCGGTCGTCGATGATTCCGACCTTCGCATGCACGTAGATCGGGTCGCGCAGACTGGCTGAGCGCGCGTAGAGCGTGCAGGCAAGAAGGTGGCCCTTGTCGCCGTCTGCTTCGATCAATTCCCCGAGCACGCCGCGTGTGTCATCTCCGCCATTGTTCGGCTTTGCCGGCAGCACGAGCAGCAGACGGAAGCCCGGGTGGGGAGGGCGGCGAAGCTTGTCGACGAGCACCGCCGCGATCTCCGGTGACCAGAGAAACTGGTTTTCGAGGTAGATGAGTCTCTCGGCCGAGCGAAGCGCGCGGCCGTACGTCTCCAGGATCCCGAAGTCACCTCGCGGCAGCCGCTCGTAGACCTTCTCCGGCACCGTGCGCACGATCTGCAGCCGCACAGTTCCCGTCGGAGTGCTCGACTGCGTTGCTGGAAGCGTCTCGCCGGTCACTTCCAGCCAGCGAAGCTGGAAGTGGTCGGCCACATCCTTGACAGCCGGCCCTTCGATCATCGCGCAGGCGTCGTGCCATCCGACCGTTCCGCGCGCTGGGTGTTCACTGCTGTCGTAGCGGTCGCCCGCTTCGGAGGTGAGGTCGATCCCGCCTACGAACGCGACACGGTCGTCGATCACGATCGTCTTTTCGTGGTGGCAGTGCATAGGTCGCTCCCGCGGCATCGAGCGCGCACTGAATCCTCGTGCGTTCCGTGAGCTCGTTCTGGATCTTTCGCATATCGGCACGGGACGGCCGGAAGAACGGAAGCGGTGCGCCCGCCCACACGAGGATCCGGACGTCGATTCGTTCCGCGAGCTCGGCGAGCAGATTTCGAAGAATGGTCGGTGAGCCGTCCCGTTCGAGTGAAAAGCCGGGCGTGAAGTGCCAGCCGGTCAGATGCACATGCGACTCGGCGGTGCGTAGGGCTTCCGCGATCCGCGGCAGCGCCTCAGCGCCGTCGACCAGAACCTCGAGTGTGTTCCCGTCGTGGATAGCCGCGCTCTCCGCCCAGCCGCCGACGGGCGGGTCGATCGCCGACTCCCAGCCAATCCGGCGAAGCCGCCGTCGATGGTGCTTGCAAATCTGAGACGACAACTGCGAGCCCGCCCAGCAAGACACTGCAGTCCAGGGACGAGTCGACACCGTCCCGTTCCGCGCACCAGATTGGTGATTCACCACTCGGGACTTAGCTCGGCCCGTAGACGCCGCGCCGAGCAAAACGAGAACGTGTCGACCGCGCTCGACGGCTCGGAGGCGCGCGCAAGCGTCGGCTCATCCGGCCGAGTCGGCCAGGCAGCCGGATCGGCCTGAGTCGTCGAGTCTGCGTCCGTCCAAGTCATCGTCGGTCTCCTTGCGCAGCGAAGTTGTGTGCGGTGTAACGCGCCAAGCCCGTTTGTGGGTGCGCGAGGCCCGTTGAAGAGAGCGGCCACGTGTCCGTGGAAAGCGCCAACGCGATCTCGGCGCGAGGCGCTGACGCGCGCCTACACGGCCGAGTCGAGGAGCTCGGCGTGCTCGGTCTCGGGCGGGTAGCCACAGGCGTAGACGAGCAAGTCATCGGCGCCATGGTTGACGGTCTGGATCGCCACACCTGGCGCAACGTGGACCAGCCCGCCGGTCGGCACGTCATGTCGTTCCGGAGGATCGCCGAGGTACATCGACAATGTGCCGGAGAGGACGACGAACGTCTCCTCCTGGAGTTTGTGTCGATGCCGGCGGCCCGCGGCGCCGGAGTCGTAACGCCAAACGTTCGCCCGCGTGTGCTGCATGCCGGCCAGGTCACTCAGTTCGGCGACGTGTCGTGCCGCCTCGTCGGGCTCGTGCGGGCGGGTGAGCCAGTCGAGAGCATCGAAGTGAACGATGTGGAACCCCACGCATGTCGACTGTACGGGCTGAGGACACGGGTCAGCGGTGAGGCAGCTACTAGAATCGCCGGGTGGTCGCCGAGCGCTTCGAGAGCTCGCTCTGGCAAACCTCATCGCTTCTGCTTGCCGCACGAGGCGAAGCCGTTCTGGTCGATGTGGGCATCTCGGCCGAGGAGGTAGCTCTCGTCCGTGAGCGCGCGAGACAACTCGGCGTCCGGGTGACGAGCGTGCTTGCCACGCACGCTGATTGGGATCATGTCGCGGGTATCGCAGCTTTCCCGGAGGCGGAAGCGACGATGGGACGACAGGCTGCGGCGCGCATGGCTTCCCGCTTCGGCGGCGATGGTGTCGCACAGCGCGCGGCCGCACACGGCGTGGAGATTGCCGGGGAGCCGCGCGTCGACCGGACGTTCGAGCCTGGCGCGGCCATCGCGGTCGGGCCGTTCGTCGTCGAGACGCTCGCGCTGACAGGGCACACGCCGGACGGTGTCGCCTACCGGTTCAGGGAGCTGGATCTGCTGGCGGTGGGGGACCACGTATCGGCGGTGGAGTTCCCGTTCGCGACGTCGACGGCCGCGTATCGCGCGACGCTCGCGGCGCTGATCGAGCTCTTGCGACGCGATCCGCCGGCCCGCGTTGTACCGGGCCACGGTCCAGAGCTCAGCGCTCAGGAGGCGCTCGTAATCGCCGAGGCCGACCTCGCGTATCTTTGGGCGCTGCACGCGGCGGTGAGCACTGCGGGTACACGCGACGAGGCGTACGCCGCTGCGCTGAGGGTGCCGGTGCCACGCGCCGCTTCTGAAGATCTCGCCGAAGCGAGCAAAGAGAACATCGAGATCGCGTTTGCCGAGGTCCTCGTACCGTAAACACCTGCGGGGAACAGACCTGCTTCATGCGGATCGCGAAAGGAAGTGAGGGCGCAATGACCGACCATCCAACCTTCGACGTCGAGGCCTTTCTAGCGGCGACCGACCTGAACAGCGATCACCGGGACGTTGTGAAGCGGCTGTTTGCGGTTCCGCCGAGCGAGAACATCGAGTGGCGTCAAGTGCGGTCGCTCCTCGAGGCACTTGGATCGGTGACGGAGCAACGGAACGGCAAGCTGAAGGTTGAGCTCGGCGGAGAAGTCGAGGTGCTCATGCCTCCTCGGCACAAGGACATCGACCGCCAGATGATTGTCGACCTGCGGCGGATGTTGTCGCGTGCAACGGACGTCTTCGTGCGGCCCTCCGGGCTTTGAATCACACGGAGGAGCGTCCAAAGTCGGAGGCATGTGTCATCGGTTCTTCGTTGTGTCGGAAAGATCGCTGAGGCCGGAAACGTCAACACAAACGACGCCGCGCGCCTCGATCAGGACGAGCTGGATTTCGTCGCAGCTCGCGCAGCGAGCGACCAGTCCCGGCCCGCCCAGGTAGACGCGCAATACCGCCACGGGATCCGTCTGTCCACAGTTCGCGCAGGTCCCGCGAGCCGTCGTCATGTCACGGCCGAATGCCGTCTCCAGCGTGCCGGCGATTGCGTTCCCGTCGAGTGCGTCCATCGGCTCAGCCTCCTGTCGGGCCGAAACGTTCGGTTCTGATCGTCAAGGGGTCGTGCCCGAGCTCGACGAGAGTCCCCGCAGCGGTCTCGACGAAGCTCGTGGGGCCGCAGATGTACGTGAGCGGCCGGGCCTCCGTCGGGAAGGCAATCTCGTCGAGCAGCTGGCGGTCGATCCGGCGTGCGTATCCGGACCAGCCCTCCGGCTGCTGCCGGGTGAGCGTGAAGCGGATGTCGAGCGCATGGTCAGTGACCATCTGCATCAGCTCCTCCCGGTAGATCACGTCTGGGAGTGAACGCGACGAGTAGAGGACGCGCAGGGGAACCCGGCTCTCGGTCGCGATGTAGTGGCGCAGCATCGCCCGTAGCGGGACGATGCCGGAGCCGCCACCGATCAGCAGCAGCGGCCCGCCGAGGCTCGCCTCCCAGACGAAGTACCCGCCGATTGGCCCCCGCAGCTCGAGCGAGTCGCCGGGCCGCAGCTCCTCGGTCAGGTACGGCGAGACCTCGCCGTCGTCGATCCGCTCGACCGTCATCACGACCGACGTGTCCTCCGGGCCGGAGGCGATCGAGTAGCTGCGCTCGGCCTGGTAGCCGTCCTCGGCGGTCAGCCGGACGTCAACGTGCTGGCCGGCCCGATGGCCGGCCCAGCCCGGGACGTCGAGGACGATGCTCCTCGTCTGGGCGGTCTCGGCGATGACCTGGGCGACGGTGCCGGTCTGCCAGGTCAGTCGCCGCGGTAGCGCTGCTCTTGCCACGGGTCGCCGTACATGTGGTAGCCGTACCCCTCCCAAAAGCCTGGCTCGTCGTGGTCGCGCAGCTCGAGGCCGCGCACCCATTTGGCGCTCTTCCAAAAGTAGACGTGCGGGACGAGGAGCCGTGCCGGGCCGCCGTGCTCGGGCGGCAACGGAGCGCCGTCGTACTCGTAGACGACCCAGGCCTTGCCGCCGGTGACGTCCTCGAGTGGCAGGTTCGTCGTATAACCCCCGTCGCAGAACGCGAGGATGTACTCCGCGCTTGTTTCCGCAGCGTCGAGGAGCGTGTCGACAGAAACACCGCGCCAGTTGGTGTCGAGTTTCGACCACTTGGTCACGCAGTGGATGTCGACGCGGGGCGTCTCGCTCGGTAGCGCCAACAACTCCTCCCAGGACCACGAGACGGGCTCGTCGACGAGGCCGCGGAGCTCGAACGTCCACTTGTCGTGCGGCGTGTGCGGTGTGGGCCCGGCCGACAGGACGGGGAAGTCCGGCGTCACGTACTGACCCGGCGGAACGCGCGATGGGTCAGCGTTGTCGTGGCGGCGGCCGCGAAAACCACGCGAGACCGACATCTATGACACCTCCTGAACTTGCCTGTCGATGACCGCAGCGCCGGCTGATCTCTCAGCCGGCGATGTAGTACGCCGCGAAGGAGAGCCCGACAATCAGTAGGAAGATTGGCGCGAGGAAGAGGAAGATCCCCAGGATCGCGATGAGCGGCGTCTCGCTGCTCTCGCCCGCGCGCTCAACAACATGAAGGTGCGCCGCCTCGGCTTCAACACTCCGCACCGGATGCCGCAAGAAGGCAAACGTCTTTCGGTAGAGGCGACCGGCGTGTCCCATTGCATTCATCGCGACAGCGGCAGTTTACGATCTCGCGCTTACGTTCACGCACATCCCGACCGAAGCGGGATACATTCGCGGTGTGACCGCCCGCGCCCGGCCCGTCGTCGTGGCTCTGCTGATGATCGGCGCCGGGTGGGCTCTCGCCCTGGCTGTGACTTCCTCTGCGACGGGTCGACTGAGCCAGCGCGCCGCAAGTGACGGCATGGTCTACACCGAGCAAGGGCTCAAGCTCGCAGCCAATGACGAGACCGGCGACGCTTCGTTCGGGCACAGCGTCGCGATCTCCGCTGACGGGAACACCGCGGTGGTCGGCGGCTTCGAAGACGACAACTTGGTGGGGGCAGCGTGGATCTTCACCCGGACGGCGACCGGCTGGGCGCAGGAGGGCGCGAAACTCACGGGTGACGACGAGCTCAACGGGGTCAGCGGTGGACACTTCGGAGAGAGCGTTGCCGTTTCGGGCGACGGCAACACCGCCTTGATCGGCGGCCCCTCGGACAGCATGAAGTCAGCCGGCGCGGCCTGGATCTTCACCCGCACGGGGTCGACGTGGGCGCAGCAGGGGGCCAAGTTGACGAACGGCACGGACTTCGAAGAGTTCGGAACGAGCGTCGCGCTGTCAGCCGACGGCAAGACCGCACTCGTCGGCAGTCCGGGCACGGAATCTGCCTGGGTCTTCTCCGGCTCGGGGTTCACCCAGCAGGGAGTCAGGCTGAGCGGGCTCGGCGAGACGGGCTTCGGCTCCTTCGGAAACGCCGTCGCGCTCTCGAGCGACGGCAACACGGCCCTGGTCGGCGGCTTCCGCGACAACTCGGGGAAAGGCGCCGTCTGGGTGTTCACTCACTCCGGCGGAGCCTGGCACGTGGGCCCGATGCTGACCGGCAGCGACGAGACCGGCGCCGGCGCGTTCGGGAGCAGCGTTGCGCTATCGGGTGACGGCAACACTGCTCTCATCGGCGGTACCGACGACGCATCCGTCGGAGCGGCCTGGGTGTTCACCCGCTCCGGAGGAGCCTGGACGCAGCAGGGAGCAAAGCTCGTAGGGATCGGCGAGTCCGGAAACGGAGCGTTCGGCAACAGCGTTGCACTCTCGAACGACGGCAACATCGCCCTGATCGGCGGTCAGGCGAACGACACCGCCCAGGGGGCGGTCTGGGTGTACACCCGCGACGGCGGAGCCTGGCACAAGGGCCAAACGTTGACCGGCAGTGAAAACGCCACGACCCTGTTCGGAAGCAGCGTCGCTCTCTCGAGCACGGGCGACACCGCCCTGGTCGGCGGGGAGTTCGGCCAGTTCAAGGGAGAGGCGTGGGTATTCGTGAACGAGGCAGTCTCCGGGCTCAGCCCGAGCTCGGGCCCGACGAGAGGTGGTACCGCCGTGAAGATCAGCGGCTCAGGCTTCGCCTCGGCAAATCACGTCAGCTTCGGCACCGTGCCGGCGGCCTCGTTCACCGTCGTGTCGGACAGTCTGATCAGAGCCGTCTCGCCGCCCGCGCAGAAGCCCGGGACTGTGGATGTCACGGTTACCGTCCCAGGCGGCGCCACCGCCACCGGCAGCGCCGACAAGTTCACCTACACATCCCCGGCGACCCCCACCACGACAACCACGGGCACGAAGACGACGACGACAACACCGAAAGCCGCCAAAGAGCCCGTAGCGAGAATCGTCTACGCCGTTGTTCGGAGAAGCGGCAAGACACGAACGCTGACCGTCAGCATCCGCGCCTCGGAATCGGCGTCCGCCCAGCTCGTCCTGCGCGCGCACGGGAAGCAGAAACTCTCACGGAAGTTCCGGCTGAAAGGCGGCAGCAACACCCTGAAAGCGCGGCTCGCGGCAACCGTTCCGAAAGGCACCGACCGGCTGACGATCGTTCTGACCGATCAGAAACATCGTCGGCGCCAATACAGCATCACGGTCGCCGTCCCGGCCTGAGCGTTGGCCGCCCGCTCAGGGCGCGCCGGTCGGTTCCGGACGATGCTCCTGAGCGTCGCACTAGACTCGGTCGCGTCGTGAATATCGCCGTCGCAAATCTCAAGGGTGGGGTTGGCAAGACGACCACCACCGTCTACCTCGCTGCCGTCGCGGCAGCGAGGGGTCATCTGCCGGTGGTCGTGGTCGATGCCGACCGGCAGGCTTCGGCGGCTGAGTGGCTCGAGGCGCGGCCGCTCGAAGGAGTCGAGGTGATCGAGGCGCCATCCGAACGGACGCTGGCGCGCGCGCTCAACACGGACCAGGGGACGGTGGTCGTCGACCTACCACCCGGAGACGAGCGTCTTGTGCAGTCTGCGATCGACGCCGCTGACGCTGTCGTCATCCCGACGCGCGCCGGTGGTGTCGAGTACGCACGCGTCTCCTACACCTTGGAAATGATCCCGGCGAGGACGGCCCGCGGAGTGGTGATCACTGCTGCGCGCCTGGGAACGAATGATCTCCAGGAGACGATCGATTGGTGGAAGGGCGAGAGCGTTCCGATCTGGGGTGTCGTTCCGGAGCGCGTCGGGATCGCCGCCGGCCCGGAGTCGCGTCTCTATCGCGACGGCCTCGATGAGTACGACAGAACGCTTCGACGCATCCTCCGCGCAATCTGATCGACTACTGCCGTTCCGCTGCTCACAGATCCGTGCGCGGGCGCAGATCGAGCGTGGTGAGCCATTCCGAGACAGCGGATGCGACGGCTGTGCTGTTTCGTAGTGAGTGAGTGCCGGAGATGACGGTGACGGTGCGGTTCCGCCGAGGTGGCGGCATTCCGAACGAGTCGCTCCGACCCTGGACGACCAGCGTCGGGACTCGAACGGCGTCAAGCTCGGGTAACCGGGTCTTGTCTGGCCGGCCGGGCGGGTGCAACGGGAACGCGAGACAGATGACGGCGACCGAGGCGGTCTCAGCCGCCGTCCGGCACGCGACGCGCGCGCCCGAGGAGCGCCCTCCGCTGAGCAAGGGGTAGCCGCCCAACGGGCCGCCCCGTAACGTCTGGACGACCGATGTCCAAGCCTCGTCGAGTTGCGGTGCCGCAGGGGGCGCTCGTCGGCCGGCGACACGGTAGGGCTGCTCGACGAGCGCGACGCTGATGCCCGCAGAGAACGCGGCGTCGGCAGCCCCGACAAGGTCGGGCGCTTCGATCCCACCGCCGGCACCGTGACCGAGCACGAGCCCCGCGACCGGCGATTCGACGAGTCGCAGCTGCACGCGTGCGAGTCCGTGAGGAGTGTCGAGCTCGAGCATCGACCGCCCGGCTCACCCGACAGACAGGCGCGCGTGAATCTCCCGAGTCAGCGCCTCGATCTTCTCGGTCAGGGCCTTGTCTTCCGCGGTCAGCGCGGTGTTTGCCTCAATGAGCTTTTTCAGCCGGCCGGTTTCGTTCTTGATCGCCGTTTCCCGCTCTTGCATGTGGCGCATCACCTCTTCGCGGTGTGTCTCCAGCAGGTCGAGCGCTTCTTTGTCGCGGTCTGCCTGACGGGTCTGGGCGAGCAGGATCAGCGGTGCCGCGTAGGCGGCCTGGGTGGAGAAGGCGAGGTTGAGAAGAATGAACGGGTACGGATCCCAGCGAAGGCCGACCGCGACAGCGTTGACCGCGATCCAGGCGATCACCAGCAGGGTCTGGCCGGCGATGTACTTCGGTGTTCCGAAGAACCGGGCCGCGGTCTCGGCGCGCCGTCCGAAGGCGTCCTCACCGAAGGCGCTCGGCACGCGCGACACGTACGAAGAATTCTCGACCGCTCAGATCGCTCCTGCCTCGACCGCGGGCGACCGGGTGCAGCGGCGTCGGCGTAGGGTCGGCGTTCGATGACTCACTCCGCGGACGTCCTCGTCGTCGGTGCAGGGCAGGCCGGTTTGGCGGTCAGCCACGAGCTGGCGGCGCTGGGGGTCGAGCACGTCGTGTTGGAACGCGGCCGCGTCGCGCAGACGTGGCGAGACCGTTGGGACAGCTTCTGTCTCGTGACGCCCAACGCGACGATCCGGCTCCCCGGTGGGGCCTATATCGGCGACGATCCGAACGGGTTTCTGCCGAAGGAAGACATCGTCCGTCACTTCGAGCGGTGGAGCGGCTCGTTCCGCGCTCCGGTCCTCGAGCGTGTTGCGGTTACCTCGCTCGATGTCCCTGACGACGGCGGGTTCACGTTGCAAACGTCAGACGGTGCGTATCGCTCGCGATCGGTCGTCGTCTGCACGGGCGCCTACCAGCGGCCGCATCGATCGACCAGCGTACGACTCGGCGACGTCGTCGAGCTGGACGCCGAGGCGTACACGAACGAAGGGGCGCTCCCACCGGGCGCGGTACTCGTCGTCGGAAGCGGTCAGACCGGCTGTCAGCTCGCCGAGGAGCTGCACGAAGCGGGAAGGGAGGTCGTCCTGTCCTGCGGCCGGGCGCCGTGGGCGCCCCGGCGCGTCGGTGAGCGAGACATCATCCTCTGGCTGCTCGACGCCGGCTTCTACGACCAGGGCGTCGCGGATCTGCCGTCGCCGTCGGCGCGTCTGCTCGCGAACGTCCAGGCCACGGGACATCACGGCGGACACGACCTCAACTATCGAACCCTGAGCGCGGCCGGCGTGACCCTGGTAGGCCGCTTCCTCGGCGTTGAGGACGGGCACCTCTACTTCGCCGACGACCTCGCCGATTCCGTTGTCTTCGGCGATGCGCGCTACGCGGACGTCCGCGAACTGATCCTCGAATACTGCGCAAGCGTCGACGTCGACGCGCCCGAGTTTCCCGAACCGCCGCCGTTCAGCCCGACCGCACCGGAGCGCATCGACGTCGCGGGCTTGGGCGCTGTCCTCTACACGTCCGGGTACCGACCCCACTACGCAGCGTGGATGCATGTTGACGCATTCGACGCCACAGGCTTCCCGCTCCAAGAGAACGGTGCGAGCTCGACGATCCCCGGTCTCTACTTCTGCGGCGTCCACTTCCTCCGCAAACGGAAGTCGTCGCTCCTCATGGGCGTGGGCGAGGATGCGGCGATCGTCGCCGCGTCGATCGCTGGGCGGCGCGTCCGACGCCGGCGTGAGCCGCGGCTGCGATGAGTCCTGCCGTGGGTCCCAGTCTGTATCCACGACCGATCAACGCACTCGAGGAGGGGGATCATGGCCGCCACGTACACCTTCGACGTCTTTTCCAGCCTGGATGGCTTCGGCTCCGCCAGCGGCGGCGACTGGGGAGGCTACTGGGGCAAGCAGGGCCCCGAACTGCTCGACCACCGCCTCGCGTTGTACAGCGAGCAGCAGCGGATGGTCTTCGGGGCCAACACCTATCGGCTGTTCGCACAGTTCCTGGCCACGGAGCCCGAAGACTCCGAAGTGAGGGACCCGTGGGTGACGCGGATGGTGAACCTGCCGGCGATCATCGTGTCGACCACTCTGGAAGGGCCCCTCGACTGGGCGGATGGGACCGTGGCGAGCGGCGACGCAGTCGATGTCGTCGCCCGCCTGAAGCAGGAGTCCGACGTGCCGTTGCGCTCGCACGGAAGCCTGTCGATGAATCGGGCGCTGATGGCCGCCGGCCTCGTCGACCGCGTCCAGGTGACGCTCTTTCCGGTGATCACCGGCCAGAACGGATCGGACGCGATCTTCGAGGGCGCGGCCGACTTCGACCTGGAGCTGCTCGAGAGTCGAACGCTCGATGGCGACATCCAGGAGCTGACCTATCGGCCGACCCTGCACGTGTGATTCGTCTTTTGCGCGCACGGACTGATAGAAGCGCGGAAGGTGCGGTTGAGTGTCATCACCGACGAAATCGACCCCAGCCTCGCGCGGGCGCTCGCTGTCTGCGAGGAGCTCGGGATCGATGCGATCGAGCTGCGAACACTCGACGGCGTCCAGGTCGTCGACAAGGCGGAGGCCGAGCTCGCTGCGATCCGTGCCGAGCTCGACCGCCGCGGCTTCGCCGTCTGTGCCGTTGCCTCGCCGTATCTGAAGTGCGGCCGAGGTGAGGACCAGGCGCAGGTGCTCGACGCAGCACTGCGCGCCGCGGCTGTCCTCGGCGCGCCGATCGTGCGTGCATTCGCATACTGGCGCGAGGACGATCCTGCCGCAGCGTTGCCGGACCTGGGCCGCGCGCTCCACGATGCGACGGCGCTCGCGACTGATGCCGGGCTCATGCTCGCGCTCGAAAATGAGCACGAGTGCAACGTTGCCAGCGCTATCGAGGCGCGCGCCGCACTCGACGCTGCCGAGGCGCCGCGGCTCCGTCTCATCTGGGACCCCGGCAACGCGGCAATGCTCGACCCAGCCGCTTGGAGTGGCCTGGGCGGGCTCGACACGATCGTCGATCACGTCGCGCACGTCCACGTGAAGGACGTCAGCCCGACCGGGGAGTGGGCTCGCATCGGCGACGGCATCGTCGACTTCGGCGCGCAGCTCACCTGCCTGGCTGACGCGGGGTACGACGGGTATCTCTCTTTCGAGACGCATTACACCCGCGATGGCAGCAGCGAGCTTGCAACCCGTGACTGCGTTGCAGCGCTGAGGGCGCTCTTGTGACGCTGCGCTACGGCCTGATCGGTGCAGGCGTCGTCGCGGGGATGCATCTGGAGGCGATCGCGGCGCTCGACGTCGAGCTTGTCGGGATCGCTGCACTCGATCGGGCTGCGGCCGAGTCGCGGGCGCGCGAGTACGGCTGCCGCGCCTTCGGCGGGAGCGACGAGCTGCTTGCGCAGCGCCTCGACGTCGTCATCGTCGGCACGCCGCACCCATCCCACGCAGAGCTGACGATCGCCGCGCTCGAGACCGGCGCCCATGTGCTCTGCGAAAAGCCTCTCGCACCCGAGGCACGCGAGGCCGACGAGATGATCGATGCAGCTGACAGAACAGGACGGCTGCTCGGAGTTTGTTTTCAGCAGCGATTCAGGCCCGTGATCGCCGCCGCCCGTCGCCTGGTTGCCGACGGCAGGATCGGGGCGCTTCTACGCGTTTCGATCGTCGACCCGCTCTACCGACCGAACGCGTACTACCGCGCAGCAGGGTGGCGCGGCACCTGGAAGGGCGAGGGGGGCGGCGTGCTGATGAACCAGGCGCCGCACACGCTCGACCTCGTCTGTTATCTCGCCGGGCGACCCGAGACGGTGTGGGGCATCGCCGAGCGGCGCGCGCAGCCGATGGAGACTGAGGACACTGCGACGGCGTTGCTCTCGTTTGCCGGGGGTGCGGTCGGCACGCTCGCAGTCTCGACGCTCGAGCCGGGCGTGCAGCGAATCGAGCTCGTCGGCGACCGCGGCCGGCTGGAGATCGTTGGAGAGTCGCTTGTGTTCGAGCGATTCGAACCGCCGATCTCCGAGCATCTGACGAGTGCGACCGAGATGTTCGCGGCACCTGCACGCGTCGCGGAGCCGGTCGACCTGCCGCCGGGGCGAGGGGACCACCTCGACGTGCATAGGGACTTCGTCGCCGCGGTGCGCGAAGGTCGCGAGCCGCGCGTGCCCGCCCGCGAGGCGCTGTGCTCGCTCGAGCTCGCGAATGCGATCGTCTTGTCCACGCACGTGAAGTGCGCCGTGCCGCTTCCGGTGGATCGCATCGCGTATGCGAGTTTGCTGAAGCAGCTCCGCGGCGAGTGATGCGCATCGCGACGGTGTCTCGACGCAACCCTGCAACGCGACTCTCACCGCATCGAGTCGATGCCGGCGGCTACCTTCGACGGCAGACAACGACAAAGAGAGGGAGAGGTGCAGATGCGTGACGTAAGCGAATCGGAGAAGCAGCACCTGCTTGTGATGATCGACACCGCCCAGCGTCGCGGCTGCGACGAGGAGCAGATTTCAGCCATGATCGAGCGCGAGGTCGGGGCGGGCCCCGAGCAGACGGGCGAGCGAACGCGGCCGACCTTCAGGGACCGGTTGTTCGCATTCGGCGTCGACCGAAACGCCGCCTAGCCGGGCACGGTTCGCCCGATCGACACTCGACGCGGTTTTCGTCGGCGTCGCGCCGATGAGAGACTGGGGTGATGAGAACCCCGCAGAGCGGCATCTTCGCGCTCGGCACGGCTTCGCACGCCTACCTCGAGCTCGACGCGGTGCCCGACCGCCCGGCGGCAGATGTCGTCGCAGCGGTCGCGGCACTGCGCGAGCCTCGTACGACGATGGGGGGCGTGAACCTCGTCGCCGGTTTTCGGCCGTCGCTCTGGGCCTCGGTCGTGCCCGGTGACGCACCGAGCGATCTGCACGACTTCGGCAGTGACATCGTCGGCGCCGACGGGTATCGCATGCCGGCGACGCAGCACGATGCGGTGCTCTGGCTGTCGGGCAGCGCCTACGACGTCGTGTTCGACGTCGCGCGAACGGCGATTGCGGAGCTGCGTCACGTGGCGACCGTCATCGAGGAGACGTCGAGTTGGCCCTACCTGCACGACCGCGACCTGACGGGCTTCATCGACGGTACTGAGAACCCGAGCCTGATCGACGCACCCGAGTCGGCGCTGATCCCGCTGAGCGAGCCCGGCGCTGCGGGAACGATTCTGCTGGTGCAAAGGTGGGAGCACGACGCCACTCTCTGGGAGTCGCTGCCTGTCGCGGAGCAGGAGCAGGTGATCGGCCGGCTCAAGCAGGACAGCACCGAACTTGCTGCGAAACGCGACGATTCTCACGTCGCGAGCACCGATCAGGACCGCTTCGGCAAGATCTTCCGTCGCAACATGCCGTATGGCACGGTGCTGAGCCACGGCACGATGTTCGTCGGCTTCAGCGCCGACCAGCGGCGACTCTCCGACATGCTCGAAAGCATGGCCGGCCTGTCAGGTGGCACACGCGACGCACTCACCCGTTACACGCGCCCCTTGACCGGCGCGTACTACTTCGTCCCGGCTTCGGACGCGCTGCGCAGGCTGATCCCGTGACCAGTTGGCCCGCGCTTCCGTTCGACGCCTGGCACGCGACCTGCGACACGCTTCATGCGCACACGCAGGTACTCGGGAAGCTTGCGGCCTCGCTCGCTCCGCCCGAGCCGCAGCTTCAGCACGCCGCGCTTCGGTTGAGCGCACGCGGCTGGGAGACGTTGCCGTTGCCGGCGCCCGACGGCTCGGGAGCGCTCGTGGCCGCGCTCGATCTGCGCGGTCATGAAGCAGTCATCGAGCACAGCGACGGACGTGTCCGGCGCATCGCGCTCACGCCTCATCGGCCGGTCGGCGAGGTCACGCGCGACGTGCTCGCGGCGGTGCGAGCCCTCGTCGGTCGCGTCGAGATCAACACCACGCCGCAGGAAACACCGTGGACGACGCCGCTCGACGAGGACACCGAGCACGCGACCTACGACCCTGTCCAGGTCGCCAACTATTTCGCAGTGGCCACGCACGCTGCGCTCGTGCTCGGTGCTCTCCGGGCCCCGTATCGCGGTCGTTCGACACCGGTCAACGCCTGGTGGGGCTCGTTCGACCTCGCCGTTAGCCTCTTCTCCGGCCTACCGGCCGACCCGCCGAGCCAGGACTTCATCCTGCGCAACTCTGGCGACGCGCAGCAGATCGAGGTCGGTTGGTGGCCCGGCGATCACCGCTACCCCCGTGCCGCGTTCTATGCCTTCGCGTATCCGCCGACGGAAGGCTTTGCGGACGGGACGCTCTCGCCGGCGAGCGCACGCTGGGATGCAACGCTCGGCGAATACCTCCTCGACTGGGACGACGTGCGGGCTGGCCTGGACCCACACGGATCCGCGCTGACCTTCGCCCGCTCCGCCGTCGCTCACGGTTGCCGGGTCTGCGGGTGGAACCCCAGCCTCGCAGCGAGCGTCGAGGGCGATCCGCCACCGGTCACCTGAGCGCGCAGTCGTCGTCGTTCAGCGTCTCCAGATTCCAACCAACGGCTCTGCCTGCGCGCTCAGCCCGAGATGTCTGAGCCCGAGCGCGTCTTCGATCGTGCGCAGCACGCCGTAGTGGCTCGTCGCCGCGGAGTCGCGAACGTGCGCCATGACGGCCGTTCCGGCCACGAACGCAAAGACGTGGCCGCCTCCTCCGGCGTCGGTCTTTCCCTCGTCGAAGACCACGAAGATGGCTGTGCTCGGCGCGTGGAGCAGTGACGGCAGGAAGCGTCCGAGGAATCGATCGGCTGTTGCTGTTGAGCAGTCGTGACCGTCGTCGCAGAGGTCCGGAGCGACCAATGCGAACGCGGGAAGTGCCTGCGCGTGCAGGTCGCTCAGCGGATGCACGTGGCTCGACTGGCCGTTGAAGTAGAGAAACGGCATGTGCTTCTTCGCGAACCGAGGCGAATCGGGGTACCCCTCTGCGTAACCTCCCCACTGCCGGTGTTGCTGCGACAGGAGGGTGCCGATCGACGGCCCGAATGCTGAGCACGACGTGCAGTCGTTCGTGATCCCCTGCGTCGACCCGGAAACGAGCGCAAGGTAGTTGGGGAGGCTCGGGTGAGCCACCGCATCGTAGTTCGTGAGGTTTGCGTACGCGCGCGCATCGGCGTTGAAATGCGGAGCGTCGCTCTGACCGGCAACCGATCCTCGCTCGCGGTTCTCGAACACGATCACAACCACATGCTGGAGTCGCGGCACCGGATCCGGACGCCCGGCAGCCGGCGCCGCGACGATTGCGATGAAAGCGACGGCGACCGCGGCGGCGAGCCTCACCGCCCCATTGTCGCTGCTTCGATCAACGGCTGTTCAGGCTTGTCGCGGGTAGGCCTCTGCGGCCAGCTCGCCGGCGACACCGATCTTCTCGACCACGGTGAGCTCGTCGGCGACGGCGACAATGCGTTCTGCGCCTGCGTCGACCGACGTGCGTTCGTGTCCCGTGAGGTTGAAGAAACGGCGGGGGTTCTGCCTGATCGCCTCGTACTGATCGAAGCTGAGCTCTATGAGCTCGGTGCAATCGCGGCTGGGACATTCGCAAACGAACGGGATCGCTCCGAGAATGGCGAAACTGTCCGCCGATGCCTGGATGGTCTCGTTGGCATTGCGGAAGGCGATCTGCGCCTCCCCGATCTTCTCTTGGCGGCCGCTCATCGCGGAACCTGCCGTGCGACGAGCCCGATGATCGTGCCTCGCTGCATGTCACGTCCTCGGTTGGGTGTGAAGCCGGGGAAGTGACCTCGCGCACGCCGCTGGGCGGGTGTCGGGCTTTCAGTGAGGGGCACTCAAGGTGGCCGCCTCGGCACTTGAAGCGTAACCGAACCCCGGTTGCCGACTCTGTCTGGCTACTGCGGTGGCAGGTGGAGGGCTCCGTCGATGACGGCGGCGGAGACGTCGATGAGCTTTTGGTTGGTTCGTCGGGCGTGCTGTCGCAGCAGCTCGAACGCGGCTTCTTGGTCCAGCTGGTGGCGCTCCATCAGCATCCCTTTGGCGCGTTCGATCAGCGCGCGCCTGCCGAAGGCGCCTTCGAGCCCGTGATATTCGGCGAAGCGGAGCAGCACGATCTGGAGCGCGCTCTCGAGCGCGCCCTGGTCGGATTCCACGACGTAGGCGAAGATCCCGCGCTTCGCGGCTTCCTGGATGAATGTGCTGTTGGTCGCCGACAAGACTGCGATCACCGGGCACTCTGCTTCCGCGACGATCCTCGAGATCATTGCCAGCGCGTGCTCGTCGCTCAGTCCCAGCGCGACGAGGGCGACATCGGGCTGCTGGCGCGCCGTGGCCGGGCCGACGTCGGTGATCTCCATCTCGGCCGCGACGATCTCGTGGTCGAGACCACGCACCGCAGCAGCCAGCACGGCGAGCCGCTCGGCGCTCTCGTCGGCGATCAACACTCTCAACCGGCTCGCACGACCTTCGCGAGACGCCACTGCACATCACCCCGTACGACGACGCGTTCGACTGCTGTGTTCAGTTGACGGCCAAGGACGGAAGTTCGATCCGCGGCCGGCCAGCCGATTTTAGCCGTCTCGCTTTGGGCACAAACAAGGGGCTCTGCTAGGGTCGGAGGTGCCGAGGCGGTCTCCTTTGTACCCCTCTCGAGTCCAGAGACCCGCTCCGTCGAGTATCTGAGGCTTCTTCCCCGGTGGACGTTTCTGTTCCCGGCCCGGAAGGAGCGCTTTGTGGACGAGCTCGATGTTCCACGCGAGCGCGCCCTGCGGAGGGCGTGACCGATGCGCGCGGTGACTCCTGGTGTGCGCGTTCGTCCGCGGTATCGCGGTGTCTCCCACCAGTGGGCGTTCGTTGGTTCGACAGGCCTGGGAGTCGCGCTCATTTCGACAACGCATGGCACGCGCGAGGTCGTTGCCGCGTCGGTGTTCGCTGTCAGCGTGTCGGCGATGTTTGCGGCGAGCGCCCTCTACCACCGCGTGATGTGGCCGACGGCTCAGAGGCGCCAGCTCTTTGCCAAGCTCGACCATGCCGCGATCTACCTGTTGATTTCGGGCACCTACACACCGGTCGGCCTGCTCGTGCTTCGCGGAGCGTGGCGGCCGACGATCCTCGCGATCGCCTGGAGCGGGGCAGGGCTCGCGATCGCCTTGAAGCTCTTTCGGGGAGACACCCCGAAATGGGTCCCCGCGGCCATCTCAGTCGGTCTCGGTTGGTTGGCGATCGTCGCACTGCCCGAGCTGCTGCGTATCGGTTGGATCGGGAGCTCATTGTTGTTGCTCGGCGGCCTTTGCTACACGGCCGGCGCAGTCGTCTACGCGCGAGGCCGACCTGATCCCCGGCCGGCGGTGTTCGGGTACCACGAGGTGTTTCACGCCTTCGTGATCGTCGCGGTCGCGTGCCAGTACGCGGCGATCGCGTTCTTCGTCATTCATCGTCACTGAACTTCGCGCCGGCGACGAGTCCGTTGCCGATCACGATCTGGCAACCCTACGAAGGGTTACCTCCTTCCCGGGATCGAGCGAACGGCTCGACGTGTCGACATCTGGAGCATGCGGCCGCCTGCAACAGGACCTCGCGCACACCTGCGCTTCCTCGTTGCACTCGTCGCGCTCGCAGCCGGCGTCGTGGCCGCAGCATCCGCGGCAGGACCGTCCGCCGCCGGCCCAAACGCGCATCCCGCATTCGGCGTCGCCGAAGACGCGTCGAAGTACGCCGCCGATGGAGGCGCGGCGATCTATGGGCGAATGACGTCGCTTGGCCTCCAGGACACGAGATGGACGGTCACCTTCACGGGCGACCCGCTCGTGATCGCGGAGAAGTCGTTCCTGAATCGCGCGGTGCCTGCCGCCGCTACCGCGGGGATCGCGGTCACCTTCTCCCTGGTGCCTACCGGCGCGCAAGCACCGGACCCGAACGCGTTCTGCCAGTGGGCGGGCCTGCTCGCGACGACCTACCCGACCGTCACGAGCTTCATCATCGGCAACGAGCCGAATGCCACACGCTTCTGGTCGCCGCAGCACACCGCGACGGATCCGGACGCGGGTGCTGACACGTACGAGGCGACGCTCGCGCAGTGCTACGACACGCTGAAGACGATCAACCCGAAGATCCAGGTGATCGGGCTCGCCCTCGCGCCGCGCGCCGTGGACTCGAACTCGACAAAGCCGCTCGAGTTCGTTCGCGAAGTAGGCGCCGCATATCGCGCGTCGGGACGGACGACGCCGATCATGGATCTCGCAGCCGTTCACCCGTATCCGAACCCGAACTCCAACCCGCCGCCGGCACCCGACAACGCCACGTACGACGACCCCGACTTCTTCGGCATCCCGCAACTCGACCGCGTGAAGCAGGCGCTCTACGACGCGTTCGCCGGCACCGGACAGCCGACGACGGTTACGGGCCTCAAGCTGCTCGTCGACGAGATCGGCTACCAGACGATCGAGACCGGCAACCCGCTCTACACGGGTGCAGAGACGTCGCCGACCGTCAGCGAGGCGCAGCAGGCTGTGTACTACGCGCGCGTCGTGCAGCTCTACGCGTGCGACCCGAGCATCTCTGCTGTTCTCTTCTTCCACCTGGTCGACGAGACCAACCTCAACACGTCCGCGACGTCCGGAGGCTGGCAGTCGGGCCTCGAGCATCCGGACGGCTCGCCCAAGCCTTCGTCGGCTGCGGTTCAGCAGGCAATCGCCGCAGGCTGCACGGGAGCGCCGGTCAGCTGGCGCCCGGCCGTGCCGCTGAGCCCTGGCTTGTTGCGTTCTGCGGGCAGCTTCGGCTCGCCGTTTCGCGCCGGCATCGTCGGCGGCCCGCTGGGCACGCTTGTCACTCTTCCCGGCGGCCCGATCGGGCAACTCGTCGGCGGCGTGCCGACGCAGCTCCTCACACAACTTGCGACGCAGCCCACCGTCGCCTTCGACCCGGGCCAGCTCTTCTGGCACTCGACGCTTCACGCCCGGCGCCCGCTCCTCGTCGGGGGCGGCGTGTACCAGCTCTCGGCGCCGACCTCCACGACCGCAGGTCTGCTGGCGCAGCTCTACAGCTCGGCGACGACACCGGCCGGTGTGGCGAACCTGTGGAGCTTCATCTGCCATCAGCCGGGCGCCATGGGGTACATCGTGGGTTGCTCAGCGCTGCGGACGACGCAAGGAGCAACCGCTCACGGCGTGACACGCATCGCGCTTGGCAGCGCTCACATCGCAGCAGGTGGCGCCGTCACCTTCACGCTCAAGCGCACCCATGCAGTCGTCCCCGGCTTGTATGTGGCCACGATGGTGATCCGGCCCGCGGGCAAAGGCACGGCGGCGCGGTTGCTTCTCCGCCCGTACCTCGTCACAGCGCCGCAGCTCGCTCCGCCCGTCGCGCACTGAGCGAGAGTTACGGGTCAGGACACGGCGCGCAGTGTGCGGCTGACGCGCCGGTCGGGCACGAACCAGATCAGCGCAACGAGCACGAAGAGCCCGACGGAGACGAGCGGCACGAAGAACGACGAGACGAGTGCGACGACGTACGCGGCGAGCGACACCTTGCCCTTGCGGTCGCGTCCGATCGCCTGCACGAGCGGCGAGTCTGCGTCGTGGAGGCTGATCAACGCGAGCGTCAGCAGGGTGTACGCGAGCGCGCACCCGAGTAGAACGATCGAGTACGCCGCGACCGGACCGCTCTTCACACCGGCTTCGCCGAGCCAATCCGTCGCGACCGGCGTGAGCGAGAGCCAGAACAGCAGATGGATGTTCGCCCACAGCACACGGCCGTCGATGCTGTGCACCACCTGCATCAGATGGTGGTGGTTCACCCAGTAGATCGCGACGAAGACGAAGCTGAGCACGTACGCGAGCAGACGGCCCCTCTCGTGCAGGATGTCGCCGAGGCGATCGCCGGCCGGCGGGCGCAGCTCGAGCACGAGAATCGTGATCAGGATCGCGACCACCCCGTCGGTGAACGCGGTCAAACGATCCGGGCGCATCGGCGCACTATCGCACCACGACGCTCGGTCCGATTGGCAGGATGGGCGCATGGCACACATCGACACAGTGGAGGTCGCACCGCGCGTGCGGATGCCGCTGCTCGGCTTCGGAACCTGGCAGCTTCGTGGGGCGGAGGCGCGAACCGCTGTCGCGGACGCCTTGGAGCTCGGTTACCGGCACGTGGACACAGCGCAGATGTACGGCAACGAGTCGGAGGTGGGTCGCGCGATCGCCGAGAGCGGGCTTGCGCGCGACGACGTATTCGTGACCACAAAGTTGTGGCCGGATCGCGCGGGCCGCGAGCGCGAGACGCTCGAGGAGAGTCTCGACGCGCTCGAGCTCGAGGCGGTCGACCTCTGGCTCATCCACTGGCCCGCGCAAGGCGACGCTGCGCCGCACATCTGGGAGCACTTCGTCGCAGCAGAGCGCGACGGGCTTGCGCGCTCGATCGGAGTCAGCAACTACGACGTTGGTCAGCTCGACGAGCTCGAACGTGCGACCGGCCGCATGCCTGCCGTGAACCAGATCGAATGGGGGCCCGCTTTGTACGACGCTGCCCTGGTCGAGGCACACCGTGAGCGCGGTGTTCAGCTCGAGGGATACAGCCCGCTTCGTACGACGAATCTCAGTGACTCGCGGCTCGGTCGGATCGCGGCGACGCACGGCGTCACGCCCGCACAGGTCGTGATCCGCTGGCACCTCGAGCACCGATTCGTCGTCATCCCGAAGTCGAGTCGTCGCGAGCGGATTGCCGAGAACGCCGATGTGCTCGGGTTCGAGCTTGGAGCAGACGAGGTAGCCGAGCTCGACGCACTTGGGTCCGGCGCGCGCCGCGACTGACGCAGGTCAGCCGAGGTCGAGTCGCATGAAGATCGAGACGTCGTGCTCGACGTTCTCGAACTCGCGCCCTTCGTAGGACCCGCTCTCGACGAAGCCGATGCTGCGATAGAGGGCATGTGCCGGGTGCATGAACGACGCGCTCTCGAGCACGACCGACGTGCAGCCGAGCTCGCGTGCATCGGCGACGAGCTGCAAAACGATCGCGCGGCCCGCGCCCGCCCCGCGTGCCGATGGGCGGACGAACATCCGCTTGATCTCGCCGACCGTGCTGGAGAGCAGCTTCAGCGCGCCGACCCCGACGGCCTCGCCATCCACCTCGGCGACGTAGACGCGCCCGCCCGACGCGAGCAGCTCGTCGAGCACCGCGACGGGGTGGTCGGCCTCCGGTGGAACCACGATTCCGAGCTCGAGCCTGATCTGCTCCGTCGCCCAGTCTCCGAACGCGCGCGCGAGCGCTGCGGCAGCGGCGAGCTCCGCCGCGGACTCGACCCGCCGAAGCTGCACCGCGGACGCCATGACGCGCGACGATAGCCCGTCGCGATGCGCGGACGTTCCCTAGGCGGCGAGGCGACGCGGAAGCACGAGCTCGACGGCCGCGACGGGTCGTCCGACGTGATACCCCTGCACGAGGTCGCAGCCGAGCAATTCGAGGAGCTCCAACGCGGCGGCGTCCTCCACGCCCTCGGCGACCACTTCGAGGCCGAGGCTGTGGGCGAGCTCGATCGTCGCCCGGACGAGTGTCGGATTCGTTTCCTGGTCGAAGAGGCCGGCGACGAATGACCGATCGAGCTTGAGTTGCCCGACCGGCAATCGGCCGAGGTGAGCGAGCGACGTGTAGCCCGCGCCGAAGTCGTCGATCGAGACCAGCGATCCGAGTGCGTGCAGTGTGTCGACAGCGCGCTTGCAGTTGTCGAAGTCCGAGATCAGCGTCGTCTCGGTGATCTCGAGCACGAGTGCCTCCGGAGGGACCTCGTAGCGAGCGAGCCGCTCGCGAACGAGCTCGGCGAACCTCGTGTCTTGGATCTCCCTCGCGGAGACGTTGACCGCGATTGTCACGTCGCTTCCATCGGCACGCCACTGTGCGCACTGCGCCAGGGCCCGATCGAGGACGAGGCTCGTGAGCGGGCGCATGAGCCCGCTCTCCTCCGCGAGTGGGAGAAAGGTGAGCGGCGGCACGAAGCCCAGGCGGGGATGCTGCCAGCGCAGGAGAGCCTCGGCGCGCGTGATCTCGCCGCTTCTCAGGTCGCGCTGCGGTTGGTAGTGAAGCTCGAGATCGCCCGCAGCCAGCGCGGTCCGGAGATCGTCGAGCAGGCGGAGACGGTCGGTCTCCGTGTCGAGCGTCCGGTCGTACACGGTGTAGGGGTCGCCGGCGCGCTTCGCGCGGTACATCGCCTCGTCGGCGTGCCGCATCAGCTCGTCGGGGTCGCGCGCGTCCTGTGGTGCCAGCGCGATGCCGATGCTCGCCTGCACCTGCACGCTCACGAGGTCGAGGGTGAACGGCTCGCGGATCGCGGACGAGATCCGCTCGGCGACCTGCAGCGCGTGGTCGGTAGTCGCAGCGACGAGCAGAACAGCAAGCTCGTCGCCTCCGATGCGCGTCAGGAGGTCGCCGTCGCCGAGACACCCTCTGATGCGTGGTCCGATCTGCCTGAGCAGTTGGTCGCCGGCCGAATGCCCGAACGAGTCGTTGACCTGCTTGAAGCCGTCGAGGTCGACGAACAGGAACGCCAGCGTCGCCGGTTCGTCGTTGTCGTGATCCGCGAAGAAGCGGTCGAGCACACCCGCGAGCCGGCGACGGTTGCCGAGGCCCGTCAACTGGTCGGTGACCGCCTGGCGCCGGCGCTCCTCGGTGATGTTCCGCAGGCTGCGCATCGTGAGCGCGAGCCGCACGGCGACGATCGCGAGCGTGATGGACGCCAGCGCGATCGCTGTGGGCTCGATGTGACGTGATGAGCCCATGATCAGAACGGCGAGCGCCGACACAACGCCCAGACCGGGGAGGGCGAAGCCGGGTGCTCGTTCCTCGCCCGTCAGCGAAGGTCGTGCGGGACGGAACCAGACTGCGATCGACATCATCAGGATCGCCGCGGGCCAGGCGACCCCGTCGACCACTGCGCCGGTGCCCCGTTCGGTCGAGCCGAGCAGATTGAACGTGTCGCCGACGGCGTTCAACGCGCAGGCGGCGGCGACGAGATACCACGATCCGCGGCGGCCGCCCGAGAGCACGGCGGTCCCACCGACGACCATCGCGAGCAGGAGAACGTCGCCGACGGGGTAGGCGAGGTTCGTCGCGACCTCTGCCGCGCCCCCGCCAGCCAAGTGTTGGATGTGGTGGAACGCAAACGCCGAGCAGAGCGCTGCCGCGCCGGCGCCTGCGACGATGCCGTCGAGCCACGTCGCCGGTACGAGGCGCGTCGTCTGTTTGCGCACCATCAGGCCGAGCGCCAGATACGCGAGCGGGAAGAAGAGAAGGTAGAAGCCGTCTGCTACCGACGGCACGGGCGGGCTCTTGCCTCCGAGCGACTCGACCGTGAGCGCCACATCCCCGAGGGACCACATGAGCGCTGCGCCGCCGAGGCTCAGCGCGATCCCGCGGCCGGGGCGGCGCACGAACGCGCGCCCAAGCGCCACGGTGCACGCGACGATCTCGAACGCGGCGACACCCCAGCCGTCGAGCCAGGTCGGGCGATCCGACGGAGACCGGACGAGCAACGACACGAAGTACGCCGCCAGCAGGAGCGTGAGCACCCCGAACGAGGTGACGAGGAGCCACCCCGTACGGGACCACCTCCGGCCGATGACGCGGTCTCGTCCAGCCGCGATGACGAACTGAGACACGGTTCTCCATCGGCCGTGGTGGCCGGCCGCTTGAGGGGAATATCTCTCCAAAACGAGGGTCGGTGTTCCGCCGAAGGGTCTCTACCGTTGGAGCGCTGGGCAATCCGCCGCGGCAGGTGCTCCGTAGGGGAGTGGGTAGAAACTCGACTCCTGGAGGGTGTATGAGCCGCAAACGAATCGTGATCCCAACTGTGCTTGCGCTTGCGCTGAGCGCGGCCGTGCTCGTCGCGTCCGCCGCAGCCAGGCCGGCCGGAGTGAAGACGCTCACGGGCGTGGTCGGGAAGAACGACGCCTACAAGATCTCGCTCGTCGATTCGAGCGGCAAGAAGGTGACGAAGCTCCCCGCCGGCACGTACAAGCTGGTGATCCACGACGACTCTTCGATCCACAACTACGAGCTCGACGGTCCCCACGGCAAGTCGTGGACGTTCACGTCGGTGCCGTTCAAGGGAACGAAGACGTTCACGCTCAAGTTCGTCGCCGGGAAGTACAAGGCGTACTGCTCAGCGCACGAGTCGGAGATGTTCCAGCACTTCACCGTCACGTAGAGCACCGAGGACTGGCGACCCGTGGCGTGCGCCGGCGACTCTCGCCGGCGCACGCGGTGCGCCGTTCGCGTCCTCTAGGGGAGCGCGACGTCGAGGCGGGTCGCCTCGATCAGCGCCAGGCCCGGCTCGACGCCGAGCGCGATCAGCTTGCGAAGCCGCCGCAGGAGGAGGTCGACGACCTCGTCCTCGCTGAGGGCTTCGAAGTCGACCGGAGTCCAAGCGGGCTCCGGGCCTTCTGGGATGGGGCTCGCCTGGGCGAGCGTGGTTGCCGCAGCCATGGCGCGTCTATCGGCAGCGCGCCCGGGGCGCATTAGGCTGGTTTCTTAGGCGGCTGCGGGGTGCTCGCCGAGCGGCAGGTCGATCCAGAAGCGTGTGCCGCCGTCGAGCGAGTCGAAGCCGATCCGCCCGTTGTGGGCCTCGACGATCCGCCGCGACACGGCCAGGCCGAGACCGGTGCCCGGGATGCCGGCGGCACTGGCGTCGCCGCGGTAGAACGGCTGGAAGATCTGCTCACGGTGCTCCGGTGCGATGCCCGTGCCCTCGTCGTCGACCCACACGCGCGCGCTGCCTGCGGCTTCGGCCGCCCCGACCGTGATGCGGCCGCCCGCCGGGGAGTACTTGACGGCGTTCGAGAGGATGTTCCCCACGACCTGCGCGAGCCGCGAGCGATCGGCCTCGACCTCGAGCGGCGTTTCGGGCACGTTGACCCGAAGCTCGTGCGTCTCGTCGTGGGCCAGTGTCAGCTCGGCCTGCTCGCGCACGAGCGACCGGAGGTCGAACAGCTCCGGCCGGAGCGCGAAGTGCCCCTCCTCGATCAGGCGCGCGTCGAGAAAGTCGCTCACGAGCGTCGCGAGCCGGGTCGCCTCGGAGTCGACGATCTCCAGGTAGCGCTGGCGTTCCTCGTGCGAGAGGTCACGCTCGAGTAGCAGCCGCGTGAATCCGAGCACGCTTGCCAACGGCGTGCGCACCTCGTGCGAGACCATGCTGATCAACTCGGATTTGTGGCGTTCGGACTGTTCCAGGCTGTCGGCGCGCTCGACCAGCTCTCGCCGACTTGTGCTGAGCGACGCCGTCATCGCGTTGAACGCTCGTCCGAGCACGCCGAACTCGTCTCGCCTGCGCTCGTCGAGGCGGACCTCGAAGTCGCCCGCCGCGACGGAAGTCGCCGCGTCGACCGCCCGGCGCAGAGGGGCTACGACGAGGCGAGCCAGCCAGAGGCCCAGCAGGATCAGGAGCACCGGCGTGAGGATCAGCGCCACGGTGCCCGCGACGCCCGCCCGGTGTGCCAGGCGGCTTGCCGCGGCCGTTCGCTCTGCGGCATCCGACGCCGCCGCCCGCGCGACCGCGTCGGTGTCGGAGGCGATCTGGTCGAGCCGAATCGTTCCTTCCTCGGCCGCGTCGGACGAGCGCACCGCGGACGGCGAGAAGCGCGCGATCGAGACGATCAGGTCGCCGTAGTCCGTGATGTACGACTCGATCTCGGCGTAGAGCGACTGCGCACGGCGCTGTTCGGTCGTACTGTCTCCCGCCGTCTTCTCGAGCTGGAGCGCGGGCGTTCGCCACGACCGCTCTGCGGCATGCCAGCGTGCCAGAGAGGTGGGTGTGACCTGCGCGATCACTGCGTGCAGCGCATCGCTGAGCTCGACGACATGCGTACGGAGATCGAACGCGGAAGCGCTGACCGCGGTCGCGCGTGCGTTGTCGGCGTTCGCCGCACGCAGGCGCGCGTTGGCCGCGAAGAAGAGGCCGAGCGTCGCCGCAATCGCAGCGGCGCCGAGGGTCGTCACGCCGATGACTCGGCTGACGACGCTATGCAGCGATGAGGGCTTCGACGACAGTGGCAAGGTCCTTCGGATCGAACGGCTTGCCGATGAACGCGTTCGCACCAGCGCCGAGCGCGAGGCGCTCGTCTTCGGCACTTTGCCATGCGGAGACGACGACGACGGGGATCGACTCGTCGGCGGCTTGCGAGCGCAGCTCCGACAGGAACTCGATCCCGCTCTTGCCGGGCAGCATCACGTCGAGGACGATCGCCTCCGGCGTCTGCGCGGCGAGGGCGGCCTCCGCCTGCTGTGCATCTTCGGCCTCGACATACCGGTAGCCGTCACCGAGGACGGCCTTGATCAACTCCCGCAGCGGAAGCTCGTCGTCGCAGATGAGGATCAGTGGCCGCAGCGTGCTCGCTGCCATCATCATCCGGTGAGGCGGAAGATGAGAAGCTCGCGGCGCGGCTTGAGCGCGGTGGCTGTCACAGTCAATGTTCCTCTCGCATTGTCGTAGAGCCCCGTTCCGCCGGTCACCGCCTGGACGTAGAGCAGTCGTGTCTTGAGGATGCCCTCGGTCTGGATCATCCCGCGGGGGAGAATGTAGGTGCCGCTGCAGCTGCGCTCATTCTGCCCGACGTCCATGCAGGTGAGGACGGCGTGCCCGATCGGCCGCGACTTCCGCGAGCTGCCGAACAGGCTGAGGCGTGCGACCTCGCCGGACCCGATCCCATCCGTCGGGCCGAACGACGCATCGGCAATCTGCCGGTCGGTCAGCCGAACCTCCGCAGGCCCTGTCGACTCGCTCGAGCGGTCGGCGGCGAAAGTCGCGGCGACGGTCGCGACGACTGCGCACGCAGCGACTGCACCGGCGAGGCGCGGTGCTGGGCGACGAAACCGGGCCACGCTCTCAGTATAGGAGGCAAAAAGGCCTGCGAGGGGGCAATTTTCGCGTTGTCGTGCTTGCGATTCCGGCGCCTCGATGCTTTACTCTTTGAAGCGATGGATCGCCGCAGCGCCGACACGACGAGCTTCGAGCCGATTTCGGTCAAGCCGGCGCGCCCGCGTCTGCGCTAGCCGGCACCGCGGCCCCTCGCCCCGCCGGACTAGCGAACAACTCGGCGAGGGGGAGATGACGATGGAGGCCGTGGGCCTGTACGACCCTGCGTTCGAGCATGACGCGTGCGGGATTGCATTCGTGGCACGGCCCGACGGTGCCCGCTCGCACGAGACGATCGTGCATGCGCTGCGTGCGCTCGAGAACCTCGAGCACCGCGGCGCGGCCGGAGCCGACGCAGACACCGGCGACGGCGCCGGGATCCTTGTCCAGATGCCCGACGCGTTCCTGCGCGAGACGGTGCCGTTCGAGCTGCCTCCTGTCGGCCGGTATGGCGTTGCCGTCTGCTTCCTGCCGCACGACGCAACCCGGCGGCTCGAGCTCGAGCAGTTGCTCGCCGACGCGGTCGTCGCGGAAGGGCAGTCGGTGCTCGGCTGGCGCGACGTGCCCGTGCACCGCAACGAAGCGGGCGCCCAGGCGCGCGCGTTCGCCCCGGTCATTCGTCAACTCTTCGTCGCGGCCGCCGAAGACGTCGGTGACGTGCTCGCCTTCGAGCGCAAGCTGTATGTGATTCGCCGCCTCGCCGAGGGCGCGGCGGGCCCTGACCTCGTGGTGCCGACGTTCTCCGCGCGCACGCTCGTCTACAAAGGGATGCTGAGCTCCCCGCAGCTCGGCCGGTATTTCCCCGACTTGCGCGATTCGCGGTTCGAATCCGCGCTCGCACTCGTCCACTCGCGCTTCAGTACGAACACGTTCCCCAGCTGGGAGCTCGCGCATCCGTATCGGCTGATCGCACACAACGGTGAGATCAACACGCTGCGCGGGAACGTCAACTGGATCCGGGCGCGCGAGTCGCAACTCGCATCGGAGCTCTTCGGCGACGACCTCGCGAAGGTGCTGCCCGTCATCCGTCCCGGCGGCTCGGACACCGCGGTGCTCGACAACGTGCTCGAGCTCCTCGTGCTGTCCGGCCGCTCACTGCCGCACGCGCTGATGATGCTCGTCCCCGAAGCCTACGAGGGTCGCGCCGACGTCTCGGACGAGCTGCGCGGCTTCTACCGGTTCCACGAGTGCCTCACCGAGGCGTGGGACGGGCCTGCAGCGGTGGCGTTCACCGACGGGACACTGATCGGCGCGGTGCTCGACCGCAACGGACTGCGTCCCGGACGATGGCTCGAGACGACCGACGGCTGGGTGGTGCTCGCGTCGGAGACCGGAGTCTTCGACGTTCCCGCCAATCGCATCGTCCGCAAAGGCCGTCTGCAGCCGGGGAAGCTGTTCCTCGTCGATCTCGAGCAGGGACGCATCGTTCCCGACGTTGCCGTCAAGGCCGAAGTGGCGAGCCGCCAGCCGTACGGCGAGTGGTTCGACCGGGAGCATGTGCGTCTCGCCGACCTCCCGGCTCGCGATCCTCGCGAGCTGGACCAGCCGCTGCGGAAGCTGCAGCTCGCGTTCGGCTACACGCAGGAGGACATGAAGGTGATGCTCGGCCCGCTCGCCGCGAACGCGGAGGAGGCGGTCGGTTCAATGGGCAACGACACGCCGCTCGCAGTGCTCTCCGACCGGCGGCCGCTCCTCTACTCGTACTTCAAGCAGCTGTTTGCGCAGGTCACGAACCCGCCGATCGACCCGATTCGCGAAGCCGTCGTCATGAGCAAGCAGTCGCTTGTCGGCTCCGAGCGGAACCTGCTCGACGAGACACCCGAGCACGCGCGCCAGCTCGTGATCGACAACCCGATCCTGCGCGACGATGAGCTCGAGCGTCTGCGGCAGGTGGAGTCGGACGTCTTTCGTGCGCAGACGATCGACATCACCTGGCCCGTGGCCGAGGGCGTGTCCGGTCTCGGGCCTGCTCTCGAGCGGATCTCTGCCGAGGCGGACGAGGCACTGCGCGCGGGCGTGAACATCCTCGTGCTGTCGGATCGCGCGACGTGTGCCGAGCGCGTGCCGATGCCGTCGCTCCTCGCGGTCGGGGCCGTGCACCACCATCTCGTCCGGGCGGGGACGCGACTCCAGGCCGGCCTCGTCGTCGAGTCGGGCGAGCCGCGGAGCGTGCAGAGCGTCGCCGTGCTCGTCGGCTACGGCGCCGCGGCGGTGAACCCGTACCTGATGCTCGCGACGATCGACGAACTGGTCGCGGACGGCCGTCTCGAGCTCGAGCGCGAGGACGCCCAACAGCGGGCGCTGCAGGCGATCGGCAAGGGGCTGCTGAAGACGATCTCGAAGATGGGCATCTCGACGCTCTCGTCGTACTGCGGTGCGCAGGTGTTCGAGGCGATCGGGCTCTCACCGGCTCTGGTCGAGCGTTGTTTCACCGGCACGCCCTCGCGCATCGGCGGCATCGGGCTGCCGGAGCTTGCCGACGGCGCCCTTGCGCGCCACGCGCGCGCCTACCCGGGCGCGGCCGACGAGTTGCTGCCGGTGGTCGGGCTCTATGCCTGGCGGCGCGACGGCGAGCATCACGGCTGGAACCCGGAGACGATCGCGCTTCTGCAGCACGCGGTGCGCGGCGGCGGCCGTCCGGTCTACGCGGAGTTCGCAGCTGCGGTGAACGCCGAGTCGTCGCGCCGCTCAACGCTGCGCGGGCTCCTGGCGTTCCGATCGCAGGAGCCGATCCCGCTCGACGAGGTCGAGCCCGCTGCCGAGATCGTCAAGCGGTTCTCGACCGGCGCGATGTCGCTCGGGTCGCTGTCGCGAGAGGCGCACGAGACGCTCGCCGTGGCGATGAACCGCATCGGCGGCCGCTCCAACACGGGCGAGGGCGGCGAGGATCCCGCGCGTTTCGGCGACGAACGTCGGTCGCGCATCAAGCAGGTGGCGTCGGGCCGGTTCGGCGTCAACATCGAATACCTCGTCAACGCGGACGAGCTGCAGATCAAGATGGCGCAGGGTGCGAAACCGGGGGAGGGCGGTCAGCTTCCCGGCCACAAGGTCGACCCCTACATCGCCTCGATTCGGTTCACGACGCCGGGGGTCGGTCTCATCTCGCCGCCGCCGCATCACGACATCTACTCGATCGAGGACCTGAAGCAGCTGATCTACGACCTGCGCTGCGCAAACCCGGCCGCGCGCGTGTCGGTGAAGCTCGTGGCCGAGGTCGGAGTCGGCACGATCGCCGCCGGCGTCGCGAAGTGCAACGCCGACCACATTCTCATCTCGGGCCACGACGGCGGGACCGGGGCCTCGCCGGTCTCGTCGATCCTGCACGCGGGCATCCCGTGGGAGATCGGACTCGCAGAGACACAGCAGACCCTCGTCCTGAACGATCTGCGCTCGCGCGTGTGGGTGCAGACCGACGGGCAGTTGAAGACGGGTCGCGATGTCGTCGTCGCGGCGCTGCTCGGCGCCGACGAGATGGGGTTCGCGACCGCGCCGTTGATCGCGACCGGCTGCGTGATGATGCGCGCCTGCCACTTGAACACCTGCCCGGTCGGCGTCGCCACGCAGGACCCCGAGTTGCGGCGTCGCTTCCGCGGCAAGCCGGAACACGTGATCGAGTACCTGTTCCACGTCGCAGAGGACGTACGCGAGATCATGGCGTCGCTCGGGATCGCGCGCTTCGAGGATCTCGTCGGTCGTGTCGACCTGCTCGAGCCCGACTTGGCGATTCGGCACTGGCAGGCACGTGGCATCGACCTGACGCACCTGTTGCGCGCTCCTGACGTGCCGCACGGCACTCCGCTGCGCCGCACGGAGGCTCAGGTCTCGCCGCTGGCCGATGCGCTCGACTGGAGCCTGATCGACGCGCTCGGCTCGACGCGCAGGCAGTTCGCGGTGCGTAATACGGATCGCACCGTCGGCGGATTGCTCTCGAGTCACGTCACGCGACGAGGGCTCGACGTGTCGGCGCAGTTCGAGCTGCACGGGAGCGCGGGGCAGTCGTTCGGCGCGTGGCTCGCGCGCGGCCTCGAGTTGACGCTCACCGGCGACGCCAACGACTACGTCGGCAAGGGGCTGTCGGGCGGCGTGATCGCGGTTCGTCCGCCGGACGACGCCGCCTATCGCGCCGAGGAGAACGTGATCGTCGGCAACACAGTGCTCTACGGCGCGACGTCGGGCCGTGCGTTCTTGCGCGGGCTTGCGGGCGAGCGGTTTGCCGTCCGGAACTCGGGCGCGTCCGCGGTGGTCGAGGGGCTCGGCGACCACGGCTGCGAGTACATGACCGGCGGACGGGTCGTCGTCCTCGGCCCGACGGGTCGCAACTTCGCCGCCGGGATGAGTGGCGGCATCGCCTACGTGCTCGACCTGGAGCCCGCGCAGTGCAACACACAGCTCGTCGGTCTCGGGCCGCTCGAGCCGGCCGACGAGGAGACGGTGCTCGCGCTCGTGCGTGAGCACCGTGAGCGAACGGGCTCGAGCGTCGCCGCGTCGCTGCTCGCCGACTGGCAGCCTGCCCGCTTCACGAAGGTGCTGCCGCACGACTACAAGCGCGCGCTCGACCTGCCGATCTCGGCCGGCGGCATCGGCTTCGTCACGCGCGAGTCCGAAGAGGCAGTTGCTTAGTGCCTCTCCTGCGGGCAATCTGCGCATCTCTGGCGGCGCCCAGCGCCGTCATGCGGCGTCCTCAGTCGCGTGGATATGCACCCATATCCACGCTCCCTGCGTCCTTGCCTGACGTCCCTGGTCACTCGCTAGACACGCGGGATCGCCCGCAGGAGAGGCACTAATGGGCCGCATCGGCGCGTTCAAGAAGGTGGAGCGCGTAAACGCGCCCGAGCGCGCGCCGATGGAGCGCACGCGCGACTTCCGCGAGTTCGTCGGCACGTTGCCGTTGACCGACCTGCGTGAGCAGGCGGCGCGCTGCATGGAGTGCGGCGTTCCCTTCTGCCACCACGGCTGCCCGCTCGGGAACCTGATCCCCGACTGGAACGACCTCGTCTACCGCGATCGGCAGCGCGAGGCGATCGCGCAGCTGCACCGCACGAACAACTTCCCCGAGTTCACAGGCCGTCTGTGTCCGGCGCCGTGCGAGGCGGCGTGCGTGCTCGAGATCGACGAAGGCAACGCGGTGTCGATCAAGCAGATCGAGCTCGCGATCGTGGATCGCGCGTGGCAGGAGGGCTGGGTGCAGCCAATCCCTTCGCAGCGGCGTACAGGCCGGAGCGTCGGCGTTGTCGGATCGGGGCCGGCCGGTCTCGCCTGCGCGCAGCAGCTCGCGCGTGCCGGCGAGCACGTCGTCGTCTACGAGCGTGACGAGGCGGCAGGCGGCCTCGTCCGATTCGGCGTGCCGGAGTTCAAGATCGAGAAGCGCATCGTCGAGCGCCGAATCGACCAGATGCGCGCCGAGGGTGTCGAGTTCCGCTTCGGCGTCGACGTGGGCGCGACGACTGCCGCTGACGATCTGCTCGCCGCGCACGACGCCGTCGTGCTCGCGGCCGGGGCGCGTGTCCCGCGCGACCTCCCGGTACCGGGCCGCGATCTCGACGGCGTGCATTTCGCGATGGAGTACCTCTACGACCGCGCGCGTGCGATTTCGAACGGCGCGGACGGGATCACGGCCGCGGGAAAGCACGTCCTCGTGATCGGCGGCGGCGACACGGGCGCCGACTGTGTGGGCCATGCGCATCGCGAAGGCGCCGCCTCCGTGACGCAGATCGAGCTGGTCGGAGAGCCGCCCGGTTCACGCGACGACACGGTGACGCCGTGGCCGCGCTGGCCGATGAAGCTCCGCACGTCGTACGCGCTCAAGGAGGGCGGCGAGCGAGACTTCGCGCTTTCCACCACGCGGCTGTCCGGTGAGGACGGGCACGTGCGGCACATCCACTGGCAGCGCAACACGGGTGTGCCGCCCTTCGATCTCGTGCCCGACACCGAGGAGGAGCGGCCCGCCGACCTGGTCTTGCTGGCGATGGGCTTCCTCGGGCCCGAGCGCACGCTGCTCGACGCGTTCGGCGTCGCTGCAGACCCTCGCGGGAACATCGACGCGGGCAGGTTCGCGACGAGCGTCGACGGCGTGTTTGCGGCCGGAGACGCGAGGCGCGGCCAATCGCTCGTCGTGTGGGCGATCGACGAAGGACGGAAGTGCGCAGAGGCCGTTCGCACCTGGCTGGACGAGCGTCCGCAGGACGGCTCGAGCCCGACTTTCGTTTCGATAGCAACTGCCCGGGACCCGGAGTAGACTCCGCCGCCATGAAGCGAACGATGAACGATGTACACGACGGGCAATGCCCGGTCGCGGCGACCGCAGAGATCGTCGCGACGAAGTGGACGCCGCTGATCCTCCACGACCTTTCGGAGGGGCCGCGGCGATTCATGGAGCTCGAGCATTCGTGCCCCGGGATCAGCCCGCGCACGCTCTCGGAGCGCCTCGACATGCTGGAACGGCAGGACGTCGTCATCAGGCGGAGCTACCCCGAATCCCCGCCACGCGTCGAGTACGAGCTGACGACCAAGGGACGTGCGCTGCTCCCGATCATCCGCGAGATGCGGAAGTTCGGCCGCGCGTGGATGCTTCCCGAAGAGTCCAAGCGCAGGCGGCCGGCAGCCGCGCGCAACTAAGGGCGCTGTGGAGCGGCGTATCGCGATCGTCGGCGCAGGCCGCCTCGGCGAGTCGATGCTCCGCGGCTTTCTCAGCTCGGGCTGGCGAAACGCCGACGACCTCGCGGTGACAGCGCGGCGGCCCGAGCGGCGCGACGAGCTCGAGCAGCGCTACGGCGTCGTCGCCGGCTCGTCGAACGCCGACGCCGTCGGCTCGGTGCGGCTCGCGATCATCTCGGTGAAGCCACAGGACGTCGAAAGCGTCCTGGCCGAGATCGCGCCCGCGGTGTCGCCGAAGCACACGATCCTCTCGGTGGCGGCCGGTGTGACCACCAGCTACATCGAGTCGCTGCTGCCAAGCGGCGCGCGGGTCGTTCGCGCGATGCCGAACGCGCCGGCCTTGGTTCACGAAGGGATCGCGGGCATCAGCGGCGGAAAGTCGGCGACCGAGGATGACCTCGCGCTGGCCGAAGATGCCCTCGGTCACCTCGGCGCCGTTGTGCGGCTGCAGGAATACGACCTCGACGCGGTCACGGCGCTCTCCGGGTCCGGGCCTGCGTACTTCGCGCTGCTGGCGGAGGCGATGATCGAAGCCGGGCTGCTGCTCGGGCTCTCGCGTGAGATCTCGACGAAGCTCGTCGTGCAGACGATGCTCGGCAGCGCCACGCTCCTGCGGGACGAGCGCATGCATCCGGTCGAGCTGCGGGAAGCGGTGACGTCCCCGGGCGGGACGACGACTCGCGCGATTCGGGAGCTCGAGCGCTCCGGCGTCCGCGCCGCGTTCCTGAACGCGATCACCGCCGCCACCGAACGCTCGCGCGAGCTGGGCACGCACTGAGCTGCGACTTCGCCGACCGACAACCTGGTTCCCGACCTGCGGCCGGCCCGGGTTACGAACCTTCAGTCGAACAGCATCGCCGCGCCTTCGAGCGCGCTTCGCTGAGCGACAGCACGGTTCGCCGCGTTCACGACCGCGCGCAGCGACGCCGTGACGATGCTCGGGTGCAGCCCGACGCCCCAGACGGGGTCGTCGTCGACGTCCGCCTCGATGTAGGCGGCGGCGGTCGCGTTCGCGGCCGCGGCCATCGCGTGCTCGTGATAGTCGCGGATCCGGATCTCGACGCCGAAGCTCTGGGCGAAGGCGTGGACGAGCGCGTCGATCGGGCCGTTGCCGGTCCCTTCGACCGTGCGCTCGACACCGTCGACGGTGACCTCCGCGACGATGCTGTCGTCGTCGCCGCTCGAATGCGTGTAGCGCCCGAGGTCGTAGGGCCGGGTATGGGCGAGGTAGTGCTCGTCGAAGAGCGCGTAGAGCTCGTCGGCGGTGAGCTCGCCGCCGCGCAGGTCGCTCACAGCCTGCACTTTCTGCGCGAAATCGACCTGCAGCCCGCGCGGGAGCTCGAGGCTGTGCTCGGTCTCCATCAGGTAGGCGACGCCGCCCTTCCCCGACTGGCTGTTGACCCGGATGATCGCCTCGTAGCTCCGGCCGAGATCTTGCGGATCGATCGGCAGGTATGGGACGTCCCAGACGCCTGAGCCCGAACGCTGTTGCGCGTACATGCCTTTCTTGATCGCGTCCTGGTGCGAGCCGGAAAACGCGGTGTAGACGAGCTCGCCCACCCACGGATGCCGCGGATGCACGGGCAGCTCGTTGCATTCCTCGACGATGCGTCGCGCGTCGTCGAGCCGCGAGAGGTCGAGGTGCGGGTCGACGCCTTGTGTCAGCAGGTTGAGCGCCAGCGTGATGAGGTCGACGTTGCCGGTGCGCTCGCCGTTTCCGAACAGCGTCCCCTCGACACGGTCGGCGCCGGCCATCAGCCCGAGCTCGGCCGTCGCGACCGCTGTGCCGCGGTCGTTGTGCGGGTGCACGCTGATCAGCACGTGGTCGCGCGCTCCCATGTGCCGTTGGAACCACTCGATGCGATCGGCGTAGACATTCGGCGGAAATGCCTCGACCGTCGTCGGCAGGTTCACGATCATCTTGTCGTCGCGGGTCGGCCCCCACGTTGCGATCACCGCCTGGCAGATCTCGAGTGCGAACGCGAGCTCTGTGCCGTGGAAGCTTTCCGGCGAGTACTCGAAGAAGATGTCGGTGCCCGAGGTTGCCGCGAGCTCCTTGCAGAGCTCGGTTGCGCGGACAGCGAGGTCGATGATGCCTGCCTCGTCGAGCTTGAAGACGACACGCCGCTGCGTGGTGGACGTCGAGTTGTAGAGATGCACGATTGCGCGTGGTGCACCGTCGATCGCCTCGTACGTGCGCTCGATCAGCTCCGGACGCGCCTGCGTCAGGACGGCGATCGTCGTGTCCCCGGGGATGCGCTCCTCGTCCACGAGCTGCCGCACGAAATCGAAGTCCGTCTTCGAGGCGGCGGGGAACCCCACCTCGATCTCCTTCACGCCGAGCTCGACGAGCAGGTCGAACATCCGCTGCTTGCGCAGCGCGTCCATCGGCTTCACGAGGGCCTGGTTCCCGTCGCGGAGGTCGGTCGAGCACCAGATGGGCGCACGGTCGACGACATGGTCGGGCCAGGTGCGATCGGGCAGCTCGACCGTTTGATACGGGCGGTATTTCCAGTACGGCATCGACATGGCTTGACTCCTCCGGAGGGCGGACTTCTCCCGGCGGTGCGGGAGCGCGAGACGGGTATGTCGTGCGAACGCTTCCCCTAGCGGGGAAGGAGGAGGGCAAGCGCCGGCAGACCGAGCCCGGCCGTCGTGATCGTCAGAGAGCGCTTCCCGTCCATCGCTTCGAAAAGCATAGTGGGCGTCGGCCCGCGGGGCAACAAGCCGCTATACCTTCTGAAGCTTGACAGCTCACCGATCCGTCGGCACACTCAATGGACGATGACTCGCCCGGCCCGCGCGCTCGAGCTTCCTTCGCTGCTTCCAGTGCAGCTGCTCGCGCTCGGCCTCGCCGTTCTTACGATCATCGTCATTCTCCCCCGCTAGGGGGAGATCGCGCTCACGCGGCCAGTAGACGCCGCACACGTCGACCGAAGTTCAGGAGTAGTGCGCCCGCTTTCGCAGGCGGGCCCGACGAGAGGCAGGAGTGCGCAGGATGACGATGGAGGTCTCACCATGACGAAGAAAGTCGCGTGTCTCGCCGGGGACGGTGTCGGCCCCGAGCTGATGGCTGCCGCGACGCGCGCCCTCGACCGCGTCGCGGCGTTGCATCATTTCGATCTCGACGATCACCACCTGCCGTTCGCGGGCGAGGCCGTGACGCGGTCCGGGCATCCGCTGCCGGCAGCGACGCGCGACGGGTACCGCAACGTGGATGCCATCCTGGTCGCATCGCCGGGAGAGCCGGCGCTCGACGGTGTCAAGGCCGACCTGCCTCTCGCCTGGCACGTCACGCGGGTCCACGTCGGGCCTGCTCACGACCTTGTTGTGATCGGCCCGGTCGGAGACTGGGCCAGTGCGACTGCCGTGGCGCGCGCGTTCGCGTGCGCCGCCTCACGCCGTGGCCGGCTCCTCTCGGTCGGCACGTCGGATTGCTGGAGGCAGGCGGTCGCGAGCGAGCGAGCGCAGTGGGACGGGTTGGACGTGGAGGAAGCAGGGTTGGGTGAGACCTTGCTGCGCCTTCGCGACCGGCCCGAATCGCTTGATGTCGTCGTCACGGAGTCACACTTCGTCGACGCTGTCGCCGATGCCGCGGCCGCATTCGCGGGCTCCCACGCCTCGCTCGCTCAAGGATGGCTGTCTGACGACGGGCCGGGCGTGTTCGCGCCGGGACGCCCGTCGTCCGACGGCGCCGATGCCGGGTTCGGCGTTGTCGACCCGACTGCGATGCTGCTCGCGACGTCGCTGATGCTCGCCGAAGGGCTCGAGCGACGGGCAGCGTCGCGCACCCTCGAGCGCGCAGTCGGCACGGCAGCCGAGCAAGAGCACGGGCCGGGCACACGCGCGTTCACCGACGCGGTGATCGAGTTGCTGCCACAATCGCGTACCGACGTCGAGCACTTCGACGAGGTGTGGCGTTGAGTCGCGGCAAGCGCATGCTCGGGTCTGACGCGATCCTGCGCTGCCTCGAAGCCGAGGGCGTCGACGTCGCGTTCGGGATCCCGGGCGGTGCGATTCTTCCGACCTACGACGCGATCGCGCGCGGCACGACCGTCCGGCACGTGCTCGCCAGGCACGAGCAGGGCGCCGGCCACATGGCCGAGGGCTACGCGCGTGCGAGCGGCAAGGTCGGCGTCGCGATCGCGACGTCGGGCCCAGGGGCGACGAACCTCGTGACTGCAATCGCCGACGCGTGGATGGACTCGACGCCGCTCGTCGCGGTCACCGGCCAGGTGCGCTCGGAGCTGATCGGCACCGACGCGTTCCAGGAGATCGACATCACCGGCATCACGATGCCGATCGTCAAGCACTCGTGGCTCGTCCAGGACGTCGAGGAGTTGCCGGCGGTGATGAAGGCGGCGTTTCACATTGCTCGCACCGGCCGCCAGGGCCCGGTGCTTGTCGACATCGCGAAGGACGTGCAGGAGGCGGCGTTCGACTTCGTCTACCCGGACGACGTCGACCTGCCCGGTTGGCGTCCGCCGAGCAAGGTGCATCCGCGGCAGATCACCGCGGCCGCCGACGCGATCGCCGCCGCCGAACGCCCGATCGTCTACGCGGGCGGGGGCGTGCTGAACGCGGAAGCGTCGGCGGAGCTGAAGGAGCTCGTCGAGGCGGGGCGTCTGCCGGCGGTCGTCACGCTGATGGGGAAGGGCGGACTGCCCGACTCGCATCCGCTCAATTACGGCGCGCCCGGCATGCACGGCTCGAAGTACGCGAACTGGGCGCTGAACAAAGCCGATCTCGTGATCGCCGTCGGCTCGCGCTTCGACGACCGCGTCACGGGCAAGCTCTCGGCGTTCGCGCCCGGGGCGAAGGTGATCCACTTCGACATCGACGCGGCGGAGGTGGGGAAGATCCGGCACGCCGAGATCCCCGTCGTCGGGCCGCTCAAGCTCGGCCTCTCGCAGCTCACCGAGCAGGTGAAGGCGCGCGTCGCAGAGCGTGGACTGCCGCACGAGCCGTGGTTGAAGCAGCTCGAGGAGTGGCGCGAGCAGTTCCCATTCCGTTATGCGAAGCAGGACGGCGTGCTGAAACCACAGACGGCGATCGAGGCGGTGCGTGACGCCGCCGGCGGGCTGCCCGGCGACGTGATCTGGACGACGGGCGTCGGTCAGCATCAGATGTGGGCGATGCAGTACCTCGTGTGTGACACGCCGCGCTCGTTCATCACCTCGGGCGGGCTCGGCACGATGGGGTACGGCGTTCCGGCTGCGATCGGAGCGAAGGCGGCACGGCCCGACGCAACCGTCGTCTGCATCGACGGCGACGGCTGCTTCCAGATGACCTGCCAGGAGCTCGCAACCGCAGCGCTCGAGCGGCTGCCGATCGTGGCCGTCGTGATCAACAACGGCTGGCTCGGGATGGTGCGGCAGTGGCAGGAGATGTTCTACGCGGAGCGCTTCGCGGAGACGCACCTGACGCACTCCGTGCCGGCGTACGCGCAGCTCGCCGAGGCGTACGGCTGCGCCGGCTTCACGGTCGAGAGCGAGGACCAGCTCGAGGAAACGCTGGCCGCCGCGTTCGCCGCGGGCCGAAGCGCCGTCATCGACGTTCGCTGTGACCCGGAGGAGAAGTGCTTCCCGATGGTCCCCGCCGGCGCCGCCGCAGTCGACGTGCTCGAAGCCCCAGTAAACGTGCTGGGTGCGGCATGAGCCGTAGGCTTGACGGAGGCGAAGACCTCGCGCAGGTGCCGGCTTTGCCGGCGCCGGAGCAAAGATGAGCACCCATACGATCTCCGTGCGGCTGGAGAACACGCCGGGGGCGTTGGCGCGCGTCTCGCAGCTCTTCTCGCGCCGCGGCTACAACATCCAGAGTCTCGCGGTCGGGCCGACCGAGAGCGCCGACATCTCACGGCTCACGCTTCGCGTCGACTGCAGCGAGAACTCACTGGAGCAGATCGAGAAGCAGATGCACAAGCTCGTGAACGTGCTGCGCGTCACCGAGCTTCGGTCCGACGACTCGCTCGAGCGCGAGCTCGCGCTCTTCACGGTCAGCGTCTCGCCCGACCGCCGCGCCGAGCTGGTGGCGCTCAGTCAGATGGCGGGCGCGGTCGTCGCGGACATCGGCCGCGACGCAATCACGTTCGAGATGGTCGGTCGCCCCGACCAGGTGGAAGCATTCGAGGAGCTCGTGCGCCCGTACGGCGTGCGCGAGCTCGTCCGCACCGGCAGGATCGGCTTGCGCCGCCCGAGCCGGACTTCGTAGACCAAAACCGAAAGGAACCGAAGCGATGGCAGAGATCGTCAAGTCCGGCAACGTCGAGCTCCTCTCCGGGAAGGTGGCCGTGCTCGGGTACGGCAGCCAGGGGCACGCGCATGCGTTGAACCTCGCCGACTCCGGTGTCGACGTCGTCGTCGGCCTGCGCGAAGGCAGCCCGTCATGGGCTCAGGCCGAGGAGGCCGGGCTTGCCGTTGCGTCGGTCGCCGACGCGGTTCGCGGTGCGCAACTCGTCGCGATCCTCGTTCCCGACGGCGCGCAGCCGTCGCTCTACGCCGACGAGATCGCCCCGAACCTCGACGCGGGCGCGGCGCTGCTCTTCGCGCACGGGTTCAACGTCCACTACGGGCGGATCGAACCGCCCGCCGACCACGACGTCGTGATGGTCGCGCCGAAGGGCCCGGGCCACGTCGTGCGGACGCTGTACACCGAGGGCTACGGAACGCCGGCCGTCGTTGCGGTCGCAAACGATGCCTCGGGCCATGCGCTCGAGCTCGCCCATGCCTACGGCGCCGCGATCGGCGCGGCGCGGGCCGGCATGGTGGAGACGTCGTTCGCCGAGGAGACCGAGACCGACCTGTTCGGTGAGCAGGCCGTGCTCTGCGGGGGCGTCACCCAACTCATCCAGCAGGGCTTCGAGACCCTCGTCGAGGCGGGATATCAGCCTGAAGTCGCCTATTACGAGTGCCTGCACGAGTTGAAGCTGATCGTCGACCTGATCTGGGAGGGCGGCATCGAGCGCATGCACTACTCCATCTCCGACACCGCCGAGTACGGCTCGCACGAGGTTGGTCCGAAGGTCGTCGACGAGCACGTTCGCGAGAACATGCGCGCGGTCCTTGCCGCGATCCGCGACGGCTCGTTTGCGAAGCAGTGGATCGCCGAGATGGATCGCGGCCAGCCGGTGCTCGACGAGCGCCGCCGCGAGCTCGCGGCGAAGCAGATCGAGCAGGTCGGCGCCCGTCTGCGCGCGCTCAACGTCAAGGAGGAGAAGGCAGCTGTCGGTTCAGACTGACGTCGCGCTGCTCGGCTACGGGACGGTCGGTGCGGCGGTTGACCGTCTTCTCCGCGAATCCGCCGACGACATCGAGCGCGCGACGGGACATCGCTTTCGCGTAGTGAAGGCGCTCGTCCGTGACGTAGGCAAGGAGCGTGAGCAGCCGCCCGAGGACGGTGTGCTCACGACCGACTTCGCCGAGATCGCCGATAACCCCTCGATCGCAGTGGTCGCGGAGGTGATGGGTGGACTGGAGCCCGCCGGCGCACACGTGCTCGAGCTGCTGCATCGCGGCAAGCACGTCGTGACCGCGAACAAGCAGCTCGTCGCGCGCCACGGCGCGGCGCTCTTCACCGCGGCGTCGAGCGCAGGCGTTCAGCTGCGGTTCGAGGCCAGCGTCTGTGCCGCGATCCCGGTGATCAAGGTGCTGCGCGAGTCGCTCGTCGTGACGAACGTCCACCGCGTGCTTGGAATCGTGAACGGCACCACCAACTTCGTGCTCACCGAGATGGAAAGCGGGAAGAGCTACGACGAGGCGCTCGCCGAGGCGCAGGCGCGAGGCTACGCCGAAGCCGACCCGACCGACGACGTCTCGGGCGCCGATGCGGCCGCGAAGATGGCGATCCTCGCGACCGTCGCGTTCAACTCACGTGTCGACATCGACGACGTCGACTTTGTCGGCATCACGACGATCGACCCGCTCGACGTCGCCGCCGCGCGCCAGCTCGACATGGTGATCAGGCTCGTCGGTGCCGCTCGCCTCGTCGACGGACACGTCGACGTGCGCGTGCAGCCTGCGCTCGTCGACAAGCAGCATCCGCTCGCGAAGGTCGACGGAGCGTTCAACGCCGTGATGCTGCAGGGCGATGCGATCCGCGAGATCACACTCGAAGGGCCGGGCGCCGGCGGGATCGAGACGGCGTCGGCGGTGATCGCCGACATCACGAGCGTGATCGGGACGATGGGCACGGGGTTCCTGCAGAACGACGCCGCGTGGCGCGAGCTGCCGCGGCTCCCGTCGGGCGACTCGCGCTCGCCGTTCTACTTCCGGCTCTCGGTGGAGGACCGCCCGGGCGTGCTCGCCCGCGTTGCGGACGGGCTCGCGGAGCGCGAGATCTCGATCGCGCGCCTGCTGCAGCACCAGAACGGAACCGGAGCGGCGATCCATGTCGTGACGCACGAGGCGCGCGTCGGCGCGCTCGAGGATGCGCTCGCCGACCTGGGCGCCCGCGCCGAGGTGCACCGACGCTCGCAGCCGCTGCCCGTCATCTCAGATCGCGGAGTGGTAGAGCTCGGATGGACGTGACCGCGCCGCGCGCGTCGTGGCTGTCGCTGGGCGAAGGCTCGACACCACTTGTCCCTGCGCCGCGTCTCTCCGAGGCGCTCGGCCTCGAGTTGCACCTGAAGTGCGAAGGGCTCAACCCGACAGGAAGCTTCAAGGATCGCGGCATGGTCGTGGCGGTCGAGCGTGCGGTGGACGCGGGTGCGCACACGGTCGTCTGCGCGTCGACCGGAAATACAGCGGCGAGCGCGGCGACCTACGCAGCGCGTGCCGGGCTGCGTGCGCTCGTGCTGACGCCGGCCGGCGGCACCGCGTCGGCGAAGCGCGCCCAGGCGACGGCTGTCGGAGCACACGTCGTGGAGATTCGTGGCACGTTCGACGACGCGCTGCGGCTTGCGTTCGAGCTCGCCGAGCGCGACGGCTTCGTGCTCGTCAACTCCGCGAGCCCGGACCGCAACCGGATCGACGGACAAAAGGTCGTGGTGGGTGAGCTCGTCGAGCAGTTCGGCGCGGTGCCCGACGTGATCGCGCTGCCGTTCGGCGGCGGCGGCAACGTGAGTGCGGTCGCAGTCGGCCTGCAGGAGCGCGGCGTGTCGGCGAGCCTCGTAGTCGGGCAGGCGGCCGAGCGGGCGACGACGTGGGCCACGGCGATCCGTATCGAGGAGCCGGCGCACGCGCGTGAGGTCGAGAGCCTCGTGAGCGCCGGGCGCCTCGAGATCGTCACGCTCACCGAGGACGACCTGCGCGCGTGGTGGGAAAGACTGGCGCGCGAAGAAGGGGTGTTCTGCGAGCCGGCCTCGGCGGCGGGCGTCGCGGCGCTCGCGAAGCTCGACCTCACAGCGACCGGGTGGCGCACCGCGGTCGCGATCGTCACCGGCCACGGGCTGAAGGACACGGGTGCCGTCGACCAGTCGTCTTCGGCGACCGTCGACGCGACGGTGGACGGGATCCTCGAGGTTCTGACGTGATGCATGCGAAGGCGCCGGCATCGACGGCGAACCTGGGCCCGGGCTTCGACGCCGCGGCCGCTGCGCTCGAGCTCTGGAACGAGATGGAGTTCGAGGAAGGAGCGTTCGCCGTCGAGCTCGAGGGCGAAGGCGCGTCCGAGCTGCCGCGTGACGCGACGCATCTCGCGCTGCGCGCGTTCGCCGTCTTCGCGCCGCCCGAGCGCTACCGCTTTCGGTTCGTGAACCGGATCCCGCTCGAGCGCGGGCTCGGCTCGAGCGCCGCCGCGATCGGGCTTGGGCTCGTCGCGGGTGCTGCCGCGGCGGGCACACAGGTGTCCGCCGACGAGCTGCTGGCCGCGGCCGTGCGGTTTGAGGGGCACGCCGACAATCTCGCCGCCGTGCTGAACGGCGGTGTGTGCATCACCTGGCAGCACGACGGCGCGCCTCGCGCGCGCCGCATCGCGGTCGACATGCCGGTGACGCCGATCCTCGCGATCCCGTCAGCGCGCACCAGCACGGCGCACTCGCGCAACGGACTGCCCGCAACCGTCGCTCACGGGGACGCGGCGGCGAACGCCGGCGCCGCGACCCTGCTGGGCGCGGCGATCGTCGCCGGCGACGCAGAGCTGTTGCGCTTCGCGTTCCACGACCGGCTGCACGAGCAGTACCGCCTGGCCGGCGCGCCGCTGCTCGAGGAGCTACGCGAGCTCGCGCCGGCCGGAGCGATCGGGATCACCCTCTCGGGGTCAGGCCCGTCGGTCGTTGTGTGGGCGGACCCGCCTCGTGAGGCGGAGGTCGTGGCGGCGCTCGAGCACAGCGTTTCGGAGGGCACGCAGATCGTGCTGCTTCGCGTTGCACACGAAGGAGCGCGCGCAACATGAATGTCTACGACCGTACGCATCCGGCGAAGCGACACAGTGCTGCGCTGACCGACGGCGTCGACCGCGCACCGGCGCGCGCGATGCTGAAAGGCGTCGGGCTCACGGACGACGATCTCGCGAAGCCGCTGATCGGCGTCGCGTCGATGTGGATCGAGACCATGCCGTGCAACCTGAACCACCGGTTGCTTGCCCACCACGTCAAGGAGGGCGTCAGGCGCGCCGGAGGGACACCACTCGAGTTCAACACGATCTCCGTCTCCGACGGCGTCTCGATGGGGACGTCCGGGATGCGCGCGTCGCTGATCTCGCGCGAGGTGATCGCCGATTCGATCGAGCTGGTCGCGCGCGGCCATCTGTTCGACGGGATCGTCGTGATCGTCGGCTGCGACAAGACGATTCCTGCGGGCGTGATGGCGCTCGCGCGCCTCGACCTACCGGGACTCGTTCTCTACGGCGGCTCGATCGCCCCCGGCCGGTTTCGCGGCAAGGACGTCACGATCCAGGATGTCTTCGAAGTCGTCGGCGCGCATGCGGCCGGCAAGGCATCCGACGAGGACGTGCATGAGCTCGAGAGCGTGGCCTGCCCGGGCGCGGGTGCGTGCGGCGGCCAGTTCACCGCCAACACCATGGCCATGGTGCTCGACTTCCTCGGTGTGAGCGCGCCGGGTCTGAACGAGATCCCGGCGAATCATCCGGCGAAGAAAGAGGCTGCGGAGCGCGCCGGCGAGCTCGCGATGCAACTCGTCCTCGACGACGTGAAACCGAGCAGCATTCTCACCCGGGACGCGATCGAGAACGCGATCGCGGCGGTCGCGGCGTCGGGCGGCTCCACGAACGGCGTGCTTCACCTGCTTGCGATTGCAGCCGAAGCGGGCGTGGAGCTCTCGATCGACGACTTCGATGCGATCGCCTCGCGAACGCCGATCGTCGCCGACATCAAGCCGGGCGGCCGCTTCGTGGCCACCGATCTCTACGAGGCCGGCGGCGTCGGCCTGGTTGTGCGGGAGCTGGTGAACGGGAACTTCGTCCACGCCGACGCGCGCACCGTCGACGGCCGTTCGCTGCGCGAGGTCGGTGCCGCGGTGCAGGCGACGCCCGGACAGGAAGTCGTCGTCCCGTGGGACAAGCCGCTCAAGGCGACCGGGGGCCTGGCGATTCTGCGCGGCAACCTCGCGCCGGAGGGCAGCGTCGTCAAGCTGGCCGGCCACGAGCGGACGCTGCACCGTGGGCCTGCTCGCGTGTTCGACTCGGAGGAGGAGTGCTTCGCCGCGGTCAAGGCTCGCGCGATCGCGTCGGGTGACGTGATCGTGATCCGCTACGAAGGCCCCGCAGGCGGCCCGGGCATGCGCGAGATGCTGCATGTCACGGCCGCGATCGTCGGCGAAGGGCTCGGCGATGAGGTTGCGCTGATCACCGACGGGCGGTTCTCGGGCGCCACGCACGGACTGATGGTCGGGCACATCGCTCCCGAGGCGTTCCGCGGCGGGCCGATCGCGCTCCTCGAGGACGGTGACACGGTGGTGCTCGACGTCGACAACCGCCGACTCGACATGGAGGTGGGCGAGGCCGAGCTCGAACGCCGCCGCTCCGCCTGGGCGCCTCCAGAGCCGCGCTACGCGGCGGGTGTCTTCGCGAAATACGCAGCCGCGGTCGGCTCGGCGTCGGAGGGTGCTCGCACGTGAAGCTTTCCTTATTGAAGTATCGTGAGGCCGGATGCCGGTCGACACGCTGAGCTGCCGCATCTGCGCGGCCGAGGTTCCGGCCGCTGCGAGCGGCAGCTGCCCGCGCTGCTTCGGGCCGCTGGAGCCGCTCTACGACTGGGATGCAGTCGCGCGCGAGGTGAGCCGTGAGCGGATCGCCGCAGGCCCGCGCTCGATCTGGCGCTATGCGCCGCTTCTGCCGGTTGCGCCCGCCGCCGGATGCGGACGGTGGGCCGGGGTGGACACCGCTCGTCGCAGCGCCGCGGCTAGCCGCAGAGGTTGGTGTGGGGGAACTGTTCCTGAAGCTCGACCACACGAACCCGACGCATTCGTTCAAGGATCGCGTCGTTGCGGTCGCGGCTGCGAAGGCGCGCGAGCTCGGCATCGACACGCTCGCGTGTGCGTCGACGGGCAATCTCGGCAACGCGGTCGCCTCGCGCGCAGCGTCGCTCGGAATGCGGTCGGTCGTCCTCTACCCGAACACCGTCGAGCCCGAGAAGCTGCGTGCGACTGCCGTCTACGGCGGCACGATGCTCGCCGTTCGCGGCACCTACGACGACTGCAGCCGCCTCGTCGTCGAGTTGGCGGGCGAGCTCGACTGGGCGTTCGTGAACGTGAACCTCCGTGCGTACTACGCCGAGGGCTCGAAGACGCTCGCGTTCGAGACGGCCGAGCAGCTCGGCTGGACGCTGCCGGACGCCGTCGTCTCGCCGATCGCGTCCGGCTCCCTGTTCACGAAGCTGTGGCAGGGGTTCAACCAGCTCGAGCGTCTGGGTCTCGTCGAGGGCCCGCTGCCACGCCTGTTCGGCGGTCAGGCCGCCGGTTGTTCCCCGGTGGCAGCCGCCTACGCGGAGGAGCGCGCGGTGACGCCGGTGCGCCCGGCGACGGTCGCGCAGTCGCTCGCGATCGGTGCGCCGGCGGACGGCGACTTCGCCGTCGCGACCGCGCGTAGCTCCGGGGGCGCGATCCATGTCGTGCCGGAGGACGAGGTCGGTGTCAACATGACGACCCTCGCCGAGGCCAGCGGGATCTTCGGCGAAACGGCGGCCGGAGTGGCGCTCGGCGCACTGCGCACGGCGGTTGGGGCGGGGCAACTCGGCCCCGAGGATCGCGTCGTCGTGCTTGTCACAGGCACCGGGCTCAAGACGCCCGCCGTCGTCGAGGTCGGCGAACCGGTCGAGATCGATGCCGATGTCGACGACGTCCTGGAAGAGCTGGGAGTCGCGGTATGACGAGTGCCACCGATGCCTACGTCTCGCGGACGCGCGACGAGATCGCTGCGCTCGATGTGCGGCTGCTCGCGACGATCAACACACGGATCCGGAAGGTCTCGGAGCTCCACCGGCACAAGGAGGAGCACGGACTGCCGCTCGTCGATCCGGCGCGCGAGGCGTCGCTCACGTCGTACCTGCAGCGCGTGAATCGAGGACCGCTCTCCGACGACGGTGTGAAGGAGCTGCTGGCATTCGTGCTCGATCTCGTCAAGCGTGAGGTCGCGCGTGACTGACGTGATTGCCTGCCTGCCGGGTGACGGCATCGGGCCGGAGGTCACCGCACAGGCTCTGCGCGTGCTTCGTGAGCTGCCCGTGGACGTCGAGGTCGTCGAACTGCTGTTCGGCGGCGTCGCGATCGACGAGACGGGGGAGCCGCTGCCTGCGTCGACGCTCGAGGCATGTCGCGCATCGGCGGCCGTGCTGCTCGGTGCCGTCGGCGGCCCGAAGTGGGACGCAGGCGGCCCGCGGCCCGAGGCGGGGCTGCTGGGCCTGCGGAAGGAGCTCGACGTCTACGCGAACCTCCGCCCGGCACGTCACATGCTCATCGTGCGCGAGCTCATCGGCGGCCTCTACTTCGGGGCGCGCGGTGTGCGCGACGACGGCACGGTGTTCGACACGTGCGAGTACCACCCGTCGCAGGTCGAGCGCGTCGCGCGTCGTGCGTTCGAGCTGGCACGCGTTCGGCGAGGCTTGCTCGTCTCGGTCGACAAGGCAAACGTGCTCGATACGTCGCGTCTCTGGCGCCGCGTCGTCACCGACGTCGCGGCCGACTATCCAGATGTCGAGTTGCGCCACGCGCTCGTCGACAGCTTCGCGATCGAGATCGCGGTCGACAACGAGAACCTCGACGTCGTTGTGACCGAGAACATGTTCGGCGACATCCTGAGCGATCTTGCCGCGGGCGTGACCGGCGGGCTGGGTCTCGCCGCGTCGGCCAGTCTCGGCGACGACGGGCCGGGAATCTTCGAGCCGGTACACGGCTCGGCGCCCGACATCGCCGGCACGGGCACCGCGAACCCGACCGCGATGCTGCGCTCCCTCGCATTGCTGCTCGAGCACGCGCTCGGACGGCCAGAACTCGCGCGCGCGGTCGACAGCGCAGTCGACGAAGCGCTCGCCGCGCACTCGACGCCCGACCTGGGCGGGTCCGCGACGACGTCGGAGCTCGGCGACGCGGTGCTCGCGTCGGTTCAACGGCGCATACCCGAGGTGGAGCGCGCATGAGCACAGTCGGCTACCCGGGACCGCCCGGCAGTCATAGCGACGCGGCTGCCGCAGTGCTCGCGCCCGATGCGACGCACGTCGACCTGCCGAGCTTCAGCGCCGTCGTCGGCGCTGTGACGACGGCCGATGTTGCTGTCGGCGTCCTCCCGATCGAGAGCTCGCTGATCGGCCCGATCGCCGAGACGCACGATCTCCTCTACGAGGCGCCTGTGTCGATCGTGCGTGAGGCGACCCTCGAGATCACGCACTGTCTCGTCGGTCTCCCCGGCGCGACGTTCGAGCGGGCGCGGGTGATCCGTTCGCATCCGGCAGCGTTCGACCAGTGCCGCGACCTGCTCCGAGACTGCACCGCGCGTCTGATCGCGGCTGCGACCACGGCGGACGCAGCGCGCGACGTGAAGGATTCGGGCGACCCGTCCGAGCTCGCGATCGCAAGCGCGGAGGCAGCACAGACCTACGGCCTCGAGGTGGTGCTCGACGATGTCGGCGACCACCCGGGCGCGTACACGCGCTTCGTCGCGCTCGCGCCGTACACGCAGGTTGCAGGTGGCGAAGGCTGGCGCACCGCGCTGTCGTTCGTCACAGATCACGAGCCGGGTGCGCTGTACCGCGCGCTCGGTGCGTTCGCGCGCGACGAGGTCAACCTGGTGCAGCTCGTTTCGCGCCCGCTTCCTCGCTCACCGTGGCGATACCGTTTCGACGTGGTGCTCGACGGCCACGTCTTCGATCCCACCGTCCGGCCTGCGCTCGCGGAGCTGCGCTCGCTGACGCGTGAGCTCAGGTTGTTCGGGTCCTACGCGGCGGAGCGCTTGCAGTGAGCAGCACGCTCTTCCGGAAGATCTGGGACGAGCACCTTGTCGTCGACGGCGGGGCAGACGCACCGTCTCTCTTGTGGATCGACCTCCACCTCGTGCACGAGGTGACGAGCCCGCAGGCGTTCGAGTCGTTGCGCACGGCCGGCCGGCGCATGCGCCGGCCCGACCTCACCGTCGCGACGATGGATCACAACGTGCCGACACTCGACGGCCCGATCACGGATCCGCTCGCGAAGCAGCAGCTCGATGCGCTGAGGGCGAACTGCGACGAGTTCGGCGTACGGCTGTTTGCGACCGGAAGCGGGCGCGAGGGAATCGTGCACGTGATCGGTCCCGAGCTGGGTATCTCGCAGCCCGGCATGACGATCGTCTGCGGTGACAGTCATACCTCGACCCACGGAGCGTTCGGCGCGCTGGCGTTCGGGATCGGTACGACCGAAGTCGAGCACGTGCTCGCGACGCAGACGTTGCTGCAGAAGCTTCCGCGCACCATGCGGGTCGAGTTCGAGGGTGAGTTGCCGTTCGGCCTGTCCGCGAAGGACATGGTGCTGGCTGCGATCGGCCGGCTCGGCGTCGCCGGCGGGCAGGGGCACGTGATCGAGTACACCGGCGAGGCCGTGCGTGCGCTCTCGATGGAGGGCCGGATGACGATCTGCAACATGTCGATCGAGGCAGGTGCGCGGGCGGGCCTGATCGCGCCGGACGCGACGACGTTCGCCTACCTCGAGGGTCGCCCGGGAGCACCGCCGACGTTCGATCGGTTCGCGGAGCTTGCGACCGACGACGGGGCCGAGTTCGACGCGGAGCACGTTGTCGATGTCTCGGCGCTCAAGCCGCAAGTCACGTGGGGAACGAACCCCGGCATGGTCGCTTCGGTCGACGCCGTCGTGCCCGACCCGGCCGAGCTCGCCGATGCCGACGAGCGCGCGGCCGTGGAGCGAGCGCTCACGTACATGGACCTCGTCCCGGGTACGCCGCTGACGGAGATTCGCATCGACAAGGTGTTCATCGGCTCGTGCACGAACGCGCGCATCGAGGATCTGCGCACGGCCGCGCATGTGGTTGCAGGTCGACACGTCGCCGACGGAGTGCACGCGATCGTCGTGCCGGGCTCTGCGCAGGTGAAGCTGCAGGCGGAGGAGGAGGGGCTGCGCGAAGTGTTCGAGCGCGCGGGCTTCGAATGGCGTCGTGCGGGCTGCTCGATGTGTCTCGGCATGAATCCCGACGTGCTCCAGCCGGGCGAGCGCTGCGCGTCGACATCGAACCGCAACTTCGAAGGGCGGCAGGGAGCGGGCGGGCGCACCCATCTGCTGAGCCCGGCGATGGCGGCCGCGGCTGCCGTCACGGGTCACTTCACCGACGTGCGGGAGCTCGTCGCGTGAAACCGGTGCGCCGGGTGACAGGGACTGTGGCAGTGCTCGACCGCCCTGATGTCGACACCGACCAGATCATCCCGAAGCAGTTCCTGAAGCGCATCGAGCGGGCCGGTTACGGCGAGTTTCTGTTCTTCGACTGGATGCGCGACCCCGAGTTCGAGCTGCACGCGACGCCGGGCGCGTCGATTCTGATCGCCGGGCGCAACTTCGGCTGCGGGTCGTCGCGCGAGCACGCGGCGTGGGCGCTCGAGGACTACGGCTTCCGGGCGGTGCTCGCGCCGTCGTTCGGCGACATCTTTCGCCAGAACGCGATCTTGAGCGGGCTCGCCCCGATCGCACTACCGGTGGAGCAGCTCGCGCAGCTGAAGGCGGCGGTCGCAACGCGGAACGAGCTCACCGTCGACCTGGAGCGGCTCGAAATCTCGCATCCGAATGGCCTACGGATCGCGTTTCCGTTCGACGTGCACGCGCAGGAGACGCTCGTGCACGGGCTCGACGACGTCGCGCGCACGTTGCAGCGTGAGGACGAGCTCGCCGCGTTCGAAGCGACGTATGTGCCGCGCTTCGACGTCGCCGCGCTGTAGTGCTAACGCCCGACGATGCGCGCCGGCTCGCGCTCTCGCTTCCGGGAGCGGTCGAGCGCGATCATCATGGCGCGCACTAGCCGAAGAGCGGGGTTGCGCGAGGGACCAGCGACGCGGACACTGTGGGCGGTGGCGATGCCCGACACGCAGTACGCGAGAAGTGGTGACCTCAACATCGCCTACCAGGTCAGCGGCCACGGCCCCTTCGATCTCGTCTTCGTCCCCGGATATGTGACGCATCTCGAGCTCCACTGGGAAATGCCGAGCTTTGCGCCGGTGCTCGAACAGCTCGGGTCATTCTCCCGCCTGATTCGATTCGACAAACGCGGCACGGGAATGTCCGACCGCGTCAGCGGCGCGCCGACACTGGAGGCGCGGATGGATGACGTTCGCGCGGTCATGGACGCGGTGGGCTCACGGCGCGCCGCCTTCTACGGCCTCTCGGAAGGCGCCGCGATGGCGCTTCTGTTCGCTGCGACCTACCCGGAGCGGACTGCGGCGCTTGTTCTGCGCAGCGCCTTTCCGCGACGGATGTGGGCGCCTGACTACCCGTGGGGGCGGAACGAGCAGGAGTACGAGCGCGAGGTCGCTGCGGCGTTGCAGATCTTCGGCCCCCGCCGGCACGCGCTGGAGGCGGTGCGCACGCTCGGCCGCTTCGACGATGCGGAGGCGGAATCGTTTCTACGGCTGCTTCGGTTCGGGTCGAGTCCGGGTTCCATCGAGGCGCTGCACCGGATGAACCGCGAGATCGACGTGCGCAGGGTGCTGCCCGCCGTGCGCGTGCCGACGCTGATCATGCACGGATCGGAAGACACGATCGTCCCGCTCGAGGTCGCCCACTACATCGCCTCAAGGATTCCGACCGCACGGGTCGTCGAGATCGCCGGAGCGGGGCACCTCGCGTTCGGGGCGTCCGCGCACGCGAGTGCCGCCGAGGCCCAGTTGTTTCTGAAGAGGCATGGGAAGCCGGTGCCTGGGACGACAGCGAGCCCGACCGTGTTCTCGCCACCGTTCTGTTCACCGACATCGTCGGCTCGACCGCCAGGGCCGCCTCGCTGGGCGACCGCGCATGGCGCGAGCTCCTGGAACAGCATCACCGGCTGATCAGGCGCGAGCTTGTTCGCCACCGCGGCTCGGAGCTCGACGTCGCCGGGGATGGCTTCTTCGCGCGCTTCGATGGCCCAGCGCGAGCGATCCACTGCGCACGCGCCATCACCGAGAGCGTCCGGAGCCTCGGGCTCGAGCTGCGCGCAGGCCTCCACACGGGCGAGTGCGAGCTGCTCGACGGCAAGGTCGGTGGGATTGCCGTCCACATCGGCGCACGGGTAGCGAACGAAGCCCAGCCCGGCGAGGTTCTCGTCTCGAGCACGGTAAAGGATCTCGTCGCAGGCCCGGCATCCGGTTCCGCGAACACGGAGTTGTCACGCTCAAGGGCGTGCCCGAGCAGTGGCAGCTATATGCTGTCGACCCCGACGACGGCTAACGGCCGGCCAACAGGGCCCGTCGAGCCGCGCATTCATATCCCGGTTGCCGACGAAGCCGGGACCAGGGTGGAGTCCACCTCCGCTACCCGCCCGAGATGGCCGCGATTACGTCGACGCGCGAGCGGTCTGTGAGCGGCGTATCGAGCGCCGCGCGCTCGCGGTCGACGTAGACGTGGATGTGCATCCTCAGGGCGTCGGCTGAAGCCGGGCTCGCACAGGCGGTCGCGCAAACCCGGCCACCGCCCCTCCAACTGCCGGATCGCGTCGCCGACGTCGGTCGCGTCGACGTCAAGTCGGCGCGGCAGGTCCGCGAAGAGCGGCTGCAGCGTCGTCGGCAGGTGAACGTCGGCCATCAGTCGACGATCACCGCCTCGACCGACGAGATCGCCGGCAGGTAGCTCGCGATCTCGTTCCAGCTGTCGCCGTCATCGGTGCTCGCGAAGAGCTGGCCGGTGCTCGTGCCGAAGTAGTAGCCGGGAACGTCGTACGTGTCGTTC
>CAVZEA010000010.1:0-32648 GCA_963774225.1 uncultured Thermoleophilia bacterium | reverse complement strand
CCTGTGACTGACGTAGCAGTACGCGACGGTCACGCGGCCGGCCCGCGAAAACCCGTGAACCGTGTTGTTTTATGCTGTTGCAACAGGCGAATGTCGGGTCCCGGAGACGTTTGCCTTCTAACACGAAAGACGCTCTACTAATCTCCAACGCAAGGGCAAACCCGTCGTGAGACGGGGACGCAAAGCCTCCGGTCTCGACCGCCGCAACTGCGGCGCGCACGAGATAGCGGGGTTGCCGGTCAGTAACCGTCATAGCAGGTTCCGCGCCGTCATGCGATGTCGAGGATCTCGAGTAACACTCGAGATCCTCGCTCGTGCTGGGTCGCCCTCGCAAGTTTTAGAACTTAACTTTGCACGGGGCACCCACAGACATGGTTTCGGTCAAGCACTCCGCGTCAATCCGCACGCGGCTCGGGATTCTCTTAACGCTAACGTCCATCGCGCTGTTGTCTTCGCACGAGGTGGCGGCCGCAACGGCGCTGAGCATCACGGGTTCGCCGGCCCCGAGCGTCGTGGCGGCTCACTACTATTACTTCGATCCCTCGGCACACGGCCCGGCGGGCATCAAGCTGACTTACTCGGTGAGCAACAAGCCTTCCTGGGCACAGTTTGACGCCACCACCGGCCGGCTCGCCGGCACGCCTACCCCTGGGAATGTGGGCACGTACGCCAATATCGTCGTCTCGGTAAGCGAAGGGGGGCAGCACGCATCGCTCCCTGCATTTGCCGTAAAAGTGCTGGCGCTGGCCAACAAGCCGCCGGTGATCTCCGGAACCCCGGCGGCCTCCGTCACAGCACTGCAGTCCTATTCGTTTCAGCCCACGGCCAGCGATCCCAACGGTTTGCGGATCGTCTTCGGCATCTGGAACAAGCCCACGTGGCTGAGTTTCGACGCCACCACCGGTCGGCTTTCCGGCACGGCGCCCGTCGCCGACGTGGGTGTGTACTCCAACATCGTGATCACGGCATACGACGGCTACTCGAAGGCCGTGCTGCCCGCATTCGCAATTACGGTAAAGGCGCCAGCCGCGAGTGCGCCACCGCCGCCCCCTCCCGTCGCGACGAGCGCTTCCGTAACCGTCTCATGGAGTCCGCCCACCCAGAACTCGGACGGTAGCCCATTGACCAATCTCGGGGGCTACCGTGTGTACTACGGAACGACGGCAACGAATCTCAATTCCAGCGTCACCCTTGCCAATCCGGGGCTCGTCCGCGATGTGATCGAGAACCTCTCAGCCGCGACCTGGTATTTCGCGATGACGGCTTACAATACCAACGGGTTGGAAAGCGCGCGGACCGGGACGGAAAGCATCGTCGTGAAGTAGGGGATCGCCAACGTCGCGTAAGGCCCGCGCGACGGAGGTGGGCATGGCTGGCGGCTCGGAGCCTGACCGGCAAACTAAAGCAATCGTAATGTTTCGTTAAAAACTTCAGCGATAGCACGGCTTTGAAACGGGAATCCTCGCGGGGTCCCTTGCGAAGCGGGGGGGCCGGGCGCACTTTATGCGTTGCAGAGGTGCAGGTTTTGCCCGGTCGAGCGGGTTACGGAGATACGCCACCATGAGCGCGCGCTTTTCGATCGTCAGAGGTAGGGTCATTGCGATTGCCGCGGTTCTTGCGCTGGCGGCAGCGGGGAACGCCCTTGCTGGTCCGGGCGGCGGCGGCGGACACGGTGGTGGTGGCGGAGGCCATGCCGCTGGCGGCGGTGGCTTCCATGGCGGTGGCGGCGGTGGCTTCCATGGCGGTGGCGGCGGGTATCGGGGTGGCGGATACGGTGGATACCGCGGGGGCTGGGGTGGCCACGGGTATTACGGCGGCCGCTACTACGGTGGCTGGCACGGATATTACGGCGGGTACGGCTGGAGAGGCGGCTGGGGCTGGGGGTGTTGCGGGTTCGGGCTCGGCTGGTACCTCCCCGTATTGCCGTTTGGGTATGCAACTTATTATTGGGGTGGCATCCCGTACTATTACGCCGACAATAATTACTACATCTGGGACAGCGGTGCCGGGCAGTACGAGGCGGTCGAGCCACCTGACGGGCTCACCACGACGCCTTCGCCGAGCGCTACAGCAGGTGTGAATAGCGCGGCCCCGGGGCCTGCCGGGACGTGGACGGACCTGTTCGCCTATCCAAAGGGCGGGCAATCCCTGGAACAGCAGACGAAAGATCGCGACGAATGCCACAAGTGGGCGGTGAGCCAGACGGGATTTGATCCGGCGCAACCGCCGCCGTCTGACGCACGGGAGGCGATGGCTAAGCGCGAGGCATATCTGCGGGCGGAAGGGGCGTGTCTGGAGGCGCGCAACTACAGCGTGAAGTAGTTCGGCTTCAAGAGAGCCAACAGATGTGATCGAGACAGGGGCTCGCGCCAGCTCACGCTGGCGCGGGCTGCGAAGTTGGGTTGGATCGTGGCGACCGGGATCCGGGTCGCGTCTGTATCACGACTGGTCATCGCGCAGACATTGCGGACCCAACAGGTGATCGTCCTGCAGGCGGCGTTTCTGGCGCTCAGCCACACACTCTCGCGCCTCACTCAGACCGAAAGCCAAGCCGGGCCCGTGCAGCGGGCATTCAGCGAATGCGTGCGCTGAGGCGCGGCTGAGCGCGGCGCGCAGCCCAACCGGCCACGGCAAACGACCCATTTTTAATGTTGCGTACGCCGACGATTAATCTTGCATCGCTATGCTGTCAATCGTGCCGGTCCGTGCGCGCTTTCCGCGCCACTGACATCCGGCAAGCGAGGTTTTTATGTTGCGCACTCTGACAGCGGGATTGTTGATGACTTGCATGGCTTGCGGCTGCGCCAACTTACAAGGAGCCTCGTTCGCGGGATACTGCCGCACTGGAAACGGCGGCGCTTATTCGGCGCGCGCTGACGAGCCCGGTCCTTGTGCCGACAGACCCCAGAACGGTGAAGTAACGGCGTTGAGCCCCGATGTGGCACGGCAGCGTCTGCCGTAGCCGTTTGTCAACATGAACTCGGGCAGAGTTATGTTGTGGCGTGCCGGCGCCGACTCGAGAGTTGAAGAGTCGGCTCTTGGCAAGCTTCCAGGAGAAACTGTCATGCGAATCAGACAAACGAGTTACTTCACCAAGGCAATGGGCATCGTGATCATGGTGGCGGGCGCGCTGAGTGTTACTGCGATGGCCGGTCCCGGAGGTGGAGGACACGGAGGCGGTGGAGGATTCCACGGTGGCGGTGGTGGTGGATTCCATGGCGGTGGCGGTGGATTCCATAGCGGCGGTGGGGGCTTTCATGGCGGTGGCTTTGGTCGGGGTGGCTTCCGTGGAGGCTATAGCGGCGGTTTCCACGGCGGGGGCTATGGAGGTGGCTTCCACCCCGGCGGCTTTCGCGGTGGGTATGGAGGTGGCTACCGCGGCGGCGGTTTTCGTGGCGGCTACGGTGGCCCCTTCCACGCCGGCGGTTTTCGTGGCGGCTACGGTGGCCCCTTCCACGCCGGCGGTTTTCGTGGCGGCTATGGTGGCGGCTTCGGCGGCGGGTGGTATCGCGGCGGTTACGGTCCGTGGGGCTATTGGGGCGGCTGGGGCTTGGGGCTCTCCGTTCCTTTCCTCCCCTTGGGCTATTCCACGTATTACTGGGGCGGGTTGCCGTACTACTACGCCGACGACGCGCTGTACTCCTGGGACGCCGACACCGGCGAATATATAACCGTGGCGCCGCCTGATGGATCACCCGACGTCGCACCGCCGAATTCGTCCGCGGCGACCGCGACGACAGTGGATTTGTATGCTTACCCGAAAGCGGGCCAGTCGGAAGAGCAACAGGCGCGAGATAAGGACGACTGCCGCAAATGGGCAGGCGCCCAAAATGGTGGCGAGTCGAGTCAAACACCGTCAGATTCGGCGGCAGTGGATTCCGCGCACGCGAGCTATGTACGTGCAGAGGCGGCATGCCTCGAGGCTCGAAACTACAGCGTGAAGTAGCAGAGCCGCGGCCCGGCGGCGGGTTCGCGTGGTAGGTCGCCTAATGTCCCTGATAGCCCATGTTGATTGAGTTGACGACCCGCGTCACACCCGGGACATGGAGGGCAAGGGACTGCGCCAGCTCGAGCTCGGTTTCCGTATTGACCTGACCCGTCAGATACACCACTCGATCCAGAGTCTGCACGTAGATGAGATTAGGGGGCTCGAGTTCCAGGTAATGCTGACGGCGTTTTGCGTAGTGGAACGGCGCCCCAGATCGAGGCATCGGGATTCACGCGCCGGCCAAGCCGGCGTTACATGCGACCTACGTCGTGTGCGTTGCGCTTAGGCAACGGTCCAGTGTTGGAGTAGGGTCATTTCGGATAGGTCAGCCGGTCCTGGATGGCCAGCAACACGTCATGTCGCGAGACTTCACCAAGGAGAGTGTTGCGCCACTGCCCGGGGGTTACCGGCAGGACCGTGGCCTGCTCGCGCAGGAACGCATCCAGCGCCGTGCAAAGAGGCATATCGGGAGTCACGGCAAAGCTCACCGGTGTCGCTACCGATGCAACAGGCATATCGCCTTCGAGCTGGCGTTTTCTGACCTGCGCCAGCAGCTGCCGCGGATCGAGCCACGCTACGAGATCATCGCCGTCCAGAACGTAGACGCGATGAACGGGTCGCTTCGGCAGCCGGGCGAACATCTCCTGCAGAGTCGTCGTGGCGGCCACGGTGGCCGCCGCAGACTTTACCAGAGACTCCACGGTTCGCAGCCTCCAGTCGTCCTCACCGGCCATCGTCATCTTTCGAGTCAACGAGGCGTGGTAAACCGACTCGCCGCGACGATAGACTTTGGCCGTGTAGTGCGCCGTTACACAGGCCAACATGAGGGGTAGGACGATATCGTAGTCGAGTGTCATCTCGAAGAGCATCAGGATAGAGGTCAGTGGAGCGTGGGTGGTCGCGGCGAGGAAACCACCCATGCCCACGAGCGCGTATGCGGCCGGAACTGAAGTGACGGCGGGCAGTAATCCGTGCACCGCCTCTCCGACCAACGCACCCACTGCGCACCCGATAAACAGGGTCGGCGTAAAAACACCGCCCACGGCGCCGGAGCCCACGGTGGCCGTGGTGGCGAGGATTTTGGCGGCCAACACAGCGAGCAGCCAAAGCCCGATCAACTCCCCGCCAAGGATGTTGCCTACGACGCTGTAACCGTTACCCCAGACCTGTGGCACCGCAATCGACACGATTCCGACAATCAGCCCTCCCAGACCGAGCTCCCAGTAAGGCGCGAGCCGCAGGCGGGCGAAGCGGCTCCTGGCGAAGTCGAGCGCGGCCAGAAACGGGGGCGCCAGATGGCCGAGCAGGACACCCAAAACGACGTAGAAAACCAACTCCCAGTTCGAGGCGAACCGCACGTGAGGCACGTCGTAGACGGGGCCAAAACCCAGGAATCGATGAATTGTGGCGCTGGCCGTCACGGAGGCCACGACCAACGGCCCGAAGCTCTCCATGGCCGTCGAGCCGAGAACGATTTCTGAGACGAACAACGCCCCGGAGATGGGCGCGTTGTAGGCTGCGGCGATTCCGGCGGCGCCACCACACGCAACCATCAGACGCAGGCGCGGGACGGGCGCGCGGGCTAACAGTCCGAGTTTCGATCCAAGCATCGCGGCCAGTTGCACCATCGGGCCTTCGCGGCCGATCGAGCCGCCCGAGGCAATGGACAGGAGTGAGGAGATGCTGTTGGAAAGCGTGCTGCGAAATCCAATCCTTCCGTCACCGACGAGCTTGCTCGGCGGTATCGGCGTGCTGTTCGTCAACACGCAGGCGACGATGATGATGCCGCTGTCCGTCGAGTTGAAGCTCGGCACGGTGACGATTTACGAGGTGCTGAAGACGACGCTCACGTTCGTCTTCGTCGCCGGCTTCGTCGCGGCCGGCTGGTCGCTGCTCCCACTGCTTGCCATTCAGATCCCGGTTGGGATCGCACTGATCATGCTCACGCCACTTGCCGTGCCGATCGGGCGTGGGCTCGTGCCGGGCTTCGACCGGCGGCTTGCGGGCGCCCTCATGCGCGAGGCGCTTCCACTGGCGATCGCGCTGACAATGAACGTTGTCTACTTCCGCGTGCTGATGCAGATGATGTACCTGATCGGGACGAAGGCCGCGACCGGGCTCTTCGCCACGTCGTTTCAGGTGTTTTCCGTTCTCTTCTCGCTACCGCTGCTCGTGCTGTCCAGCGCGTTGCCGGTGCTCTCGGTTGCGGGTCGCGACGACAGCGAGCGTCTTCGGTACGGGCTGCAGCGAATGACAGAGGTCGCGCTCGCGGCGAGCGTGGTTTTCGTGCTGGCGATCGTCGCGCTGGCACGCGTCGTCATTCCGTTCCTCGGCGGCAATCAGTACCGCGGTGCTGCGCCGGTCCTCGCGATCCAGGCGTTCGCGCTGATCGCCGTGTTCGTCGGCCAGACGTGGCAGCTCGGACTGCTCTCGCTGCGCCGACAGTCGGCGCTCGCCTGGGCGAACGGCGTCGCACTCGTTGTCGTCATTGTTGCTGGTGGGATCCTGATTCCGCTCGACGGCGCGCGCGGCGCGGCAGTGGCCGCGATCATCGGCGAGTCGGCGCTTGCCGCGTTCGTCTACGGCGCACTGCGCCGGTCAGCGCCGCTCGTCGCGCCGCGGCTCGGGCTCACTCCGCGTGTCCTCGGCGCAGCCCTGCCGGCCTTCGGAGTGCTCGCGTTGCCGATCCCGTGGGAGGCGCATCTCGTCATCGCAATGGCGGTGTTCGCGGTAGGCGCGTATGTGTTGCGTGCGATTCCACCCGAGTTGCTGCACGCACTCCGGCGATGAGCAGGCCGCGCGTCATTCTCCTGCGTGGTCACTCGGCGAATCCGTGGGACCTGCGTCCGTGGGAGCTGCTCACAGACCGATTCGATGTTCGCGTCATCGCGACCAGGTCGAACGCGTTCGACCTCGGTTCGCTCGAGCTGCCTGTGGAGCACGTGGGTGCTCTCCGCGACCGCCTGCCCAGGGGGCGAGTGGGCGACCTGGCTGCACTCGCCGCCGGCGACCGCTACTTCGGTCTCGAGGAGGCGCTCCGTGGCGCCGACATCGTGCACGCCGCCGAGATCGGCGTGCCCTTCAGTCACGGCCCGGCGCTCCTGCGTGACCAGCTCGGCTTCAAGCTCGTGCTGACCGTCTGGGAGACGATCCCGTTCGGGGACGCGTATCGGCGCTTCCGCGGCCGTCGCCAGCGGCGTGAGACGATCCCACGCGTCGACCTCTTCCTGCCCGCGACCGAGCGTGCGAAGCGGATGCTCCTGCTCGAAGGGGCGCCGTCAGACCGGATCGAGGTGACGCCGCCGGGGATCGACACCGCACGTTTCGCGCCGACTGCGCCGCCTGCGGAGCACGTTGTCGCGTCGGTCGGCAGGCTCGTCTGGGAGAAGGGCCATCAGGACGTCCTTCGCGCCGTCGCGTGGCTGCGACGCGAAGGGCGAAGCATCTCGGCGCTCGTCGTAGGTGCCGGGCCCGAGCGCGAGCGCCTCGTGGCTCATGCGCGCGAGCTCGACCTCGACGGTGCGGTCACCTGGCGCACGTCGGTCGACTACGACGACATGCCCGGCGTGTTCGCGAGCGCGTCGTGTTTCGTCCTCGCGAGTCTCCCGACGCCGGTGTGGGAAGAGCAGTTCGGAATGGTGCTCGCGGAGGCCGCAGCCGCGGGTCTGCCGATCGTCGCGGCGGCGTCGGGTGCGATTCCCGAGGTGCTGCGCGGTCACGGCGCGCTGTTTCCGCCCGGCGACTGGTACGCGCTCGCGCAGGCCCTCGACGCGATCGTCGCAGTCCCACCAGTGCGCGTGCGCCCTGACGAGCTGGTGCAGCTCTATTCGACCGAGGCCGCTGCGGAGCGCTACGCCGCGGCCTACGCGCGCGTGCTCAGCTCGGCGTAGATCGCGTCGGTTGCGCGCGCGGTCGCGTCCCACGAGAAGGTCGCCGCCCGTGCGAGCCCGCGCTCGACCCACGGCTGTGGGTCGTCAAGGACGTCGCGCACGGCTGTGGCGATCGCGCGCACGTCGGTCGGGTCGAAGAGGAGCGCGGCGTCGCCGACGGTCTCGGGGAGCGCTGCAGCGTTGGAGCACGCGACGGGGCAGCCACACGCCATCGCCTCGAGCGGCGGCAGTCCGAAGCCCTCGTACAGCGACGGGAAGACGAGCGCGGACGCGCGCTGCATGAGCGACACGAGCTCTGCGGTCGGCACGTGGCCGCGCGCATCGACACCATCCGGCACTGCGCCGAAGTCGCCGCCGCCGGTGAGCACGAGGCGCAGCTCGGGCCGTTCGCGCTGCAGGAGCGCGAACGCCTCGAAGAGACGCTCGTGGTTCTTGTGTCGCCACCGGCGAGCGGGGTAGAGCACGAACGGCTCACGCTCGACCGAACCGGGTACGAACGCCCGGTGATCGAGCCCGAGCGGGACGACGCGCACACGCGCCGGGTCGAGTCCAAGCCGCTCGACCGCACGCTCGCGCACGAACTCGCTGATGGCGATGACGATGTCGGCGCGGCGCGCGGACCTGTGCCACGCGAGCGTGCGAAACGCACGCTCCCCGCGCGAGAACAGCTCCGGCAGGTCTAGGTGCTGCACGTCATGCAACGTGACCGCGATCGGCAGGGAGGTGCGCGGAAGCTCGATCGTGAGCGGAAAGTGCACCGCGCTCGCACCGGCGAGGCTCTCGCGAAGCGGAGCTGGCCGCACAGCCGCGAGCGTCATCGCGGCGAGACGCTCGGGCGTCGTGCGTGCGCGGCGATACCCGCGCGCGACCGTCGACGGTAACGAGCCGGCCGCGTCGGGAGCGACCGGCGGCAAGACGACGCGGTACTCGTGCTCGCCGACGTCCGCGAGCGATACGAGCAGCTCGCGCACGTAGGTCTCGCTCCCCCCGAGCTCGCCCGGCACGAGCGTCAGCAGCGGGATCGCGATCACGCTGCTGACCGAGATGAGCGCGCCGACACGCGGCGATCGTAGTCTCACCGCATGCGGGCCGTCTTCGCGATCCTCCTCGCCGTTGCGACGGCGACGCTGTATGCGCTCTCGACCTCGGTGCAGGCGCTCGAGGCACGGCGCACTCCATCGTCGACCGCACTGCGGGCGTCGTTGCTCACCCGGCTTGCGCGCCGACCGCTCTGGCTTGCAGGCACGGCCGCCGGTGTGGTCGCCTGGCCGATGCAGGCCGCCGCGCTCGCGGTTGGCTCGGTCGCGCTCGTCCAGCCCGCGCTCGGCGCCGGCCTGGTCGTGCTGCTCGCGCTCGGGGCACTCGTCCTCGGCGAGTCCGTGGGGCGACGTGAGCTCGTGGGCGTGGGGGCGATCGTCGGCGCGGTCGCCGTCCTGGGCTGGGCAGCGCCCGCCGAGACGGGCGCCTTCACATCGGGCGGGACGTGGGTGGTCGGAGGTGTCGCCCTCGTGCTCGCGCCGGCGCCGTACCTCCTACGCGCCGCGCGGCTCTCGGGCGGGCTCCCGACGAGCATCGTCGCCGGGCTCGCGTGGGCGTGGGTGGGGCTCGTCACGTCGCTGGTCGACATCTCGCTCGCCGACCACCGCTGGCTCGTCGCGGCGGCCTGGGGTGTCACCGTCGGCGTTCTCAGCCTTGGCGGCCTGCTCGCCGAGATGACGGCGCTGCAGACCTGGCCGGCGACCCGAGCTGTGCCAATCGCCTTCGGGCTCGAGATGCTCGTGCCCGCCGCGTTGGCCCCGGCGTTGACGCATGCGACACCGCCGCACCCCATTGCGTTCGGCGTTGCGCTCGCAGTGGCCACGACCGGCGCCGTCCTGCTCGGTGGTTCGCGAGCGGTCGCGCGTGCGACTGTCTCGCCCGAGCATTGAGCCTCTGACGCATCCGCGTATCCTCGGCACGGATGACGACACCCACCGAAGACGCGTCCGCGGCGGCGGCGGCCATCGGGGAGGCGACCGGTGGCGTCTCCCATGAGGTGGCGATCGTGCTCGGATCGGGCTGGGCTGCTGCGGCCGAGCGGCTCGGGCCGCCCGCGGCCGAGCTCGAGACGGCGAGCCTGCCGGGCTTCGGCAGCCGTGGCGTTCTTGGGCACACGGGCAAGGTCTGCTCCGTCGAGGTGAACGGTAGGCGCGTCCTGCTCTTCCTCGGCCGGACGCATCTCTACGAGGGGCGCGGCGTGCGTGCGGTCGCGCACGGTGTACGGGTCGCGGCCGCGACGGGCTGTCGTGGCGTCGTGTTGACGAACGCCTGCGGCGGTGTGCGGGCCGGGCTGCGTCCCGGCCAGCCGGTGCTGATCAGCGACCACTTGAACCTGACCTGGGTGTCGCCGCTGCTCGAGGTGCAGTTCCTCGACCTGACGGAGGTCTATTCGCGCCGGCTGCGCGATCTCGCCCGCACGATCGACCCGACGCTCGAAGAGGGCGTGTACGCGATGTTCCCCGGCCCGATGTACGAAACGCCCGCGGAGGTGCGCATGGCGGGGCTGCTCGGTGCCGACCTGGTCGGTATGTCGACGGTGCTCGAGGCGATCGCCGCCCGCGAGGCTGGGCTGGAGGTGCTCGGCATCTCGCTGGTCACGAACCTCGCCGCGGGCCTCGCAGGTGAGCCGCTCGACCACCAGGACGTGCTCGCAACCGGGCGCGCATCCGCCGAGCGCATGGGCGACCTGCTCCGGGATCTCGTCGCCCTCGTCTGACGCCGGAGCGCCGTAACGATCTCGTGACGCACGTGGCGGAGGATTCGCCGCATGTCACAGTTGATTCGCACTCTGTATCGCTACTGGAGCGGGCTCCTCGCGCTCGCCGTCGTCGTGCAGGTCGGCCTAGCGGGCTACGGGGCATTTGCCGCCGACCACAAGGCGAGCGACAACAAGGTCGTGACGCACGACCAATTCGACCATGGGTTCAACGCGCATGTCGCGCTCGGGTATCTGATCTTCCTCGGGAGCATCGTGCTGCTGCTGCTCGCGTTGGGCGGCCGTGCCGGCAAGCAGGTCGTGCTCCAGAGCCTGGCGGTCGCGCTGCTCGTCCTGCTCGCGATCGTGCTCGCGATCATCGGCGGCGACCATCCGCTCGTCGGCGTGCTCCATCCGATCGACGCGTTCCTGGTTGTCGGCCTGGTTGCCAAGGTGGCCCACGGCCAATGGCGGGGCAGAGGTGCTGCCCAGGGCTAGCCTGTGACAGCGAGCAGCCGGGTCGCGGCGGCGAGCCAGGCCCGGCGTGCGGAGGCGCCGAGCGGCAGCGCGTGAGCTTCCCGGACGAAGGACTCGAGATCCTTCGTCGCCTGTCCGCGCTTGCCGGCGCGGAACGCTCGGTCGGCGGCTGCGAGCGGCGAGACGAGCAAGACCTTGCGCGTCACAGACACGGCCGAGGCGTTGATCCGAAGCTCGAGCGCCTGGAGCTGGTCGTGAACGCCGAGCACCTTCACCGTGAACGTGGTCGGCGTCGCGGCGTTGCCGGCCGGGTCGTGCGCCTGACACGTCACCGTCGTGGTCTTCGTCTTGCCGTCGGCGCCAAGGTGGAAGGTCTGACCCGATGCGGGCGAGCACGAGAGGGTGATCTGGGCGACGGAGTTGTCCGGGTCGGAGGTGGAGATCGCGTACTTGACGACGGCACCTGTCGGGCTCGTCGCGTCGACCACGATCGCGCCGTGCGCTGCGATTGTCGGTGCAGTCGTGTCGGTCGAGCTCGGGGAGCTCGGTGCTCCCGTGCCGCCGTTCCCGTTGCCACCACCACCCGAGCCGCCGCCACCCGAGCCCTGCGGAGTGATCGTGACGTTGAACTGCGCGGTCGACGACGGGAGCCCTCCGATCGGATTCCCCTGCGAGTCGTTGCGCTGGATCTGGGCAGTGCAGGTGACCTGCGTCGTGCCAACCGGATAGGTGAGCCCGCTGGTGTGATCGCACTGCACCGGCACGGATTGCCCGCCGACATCGGTCGCGGTCGGATTCACCCACGTTGCGACACCGCCTGCGGGGCCGGTCGCAGCGAACGTCGGCGCCGGCACGTTCTGGATGGTCGGGACCGGCACGCTGACGTTCACCTGGAACATCTGGTCGGCCGATCGATTGTTCGCCGGATCCTGTGCGTAGCACGTCGTCATCGACATGCCCCAGGAGTAGACGTTGCCGCGCGGGTTGTTGCAGATGATCGAGACCTGATCTGCGGGGTAGTCCGAATCGGAGACGCTGAGGACGCTGCTGTAGTCGATCGTCGCGCAGAACGTCGTACTGCAGTCGTAGGTCGCAGTGAGATTCACGCTCGAGGGAACGGTGAGAATCAGAACCGTCTTGATCGTTGCGTGCGCCGGCGTGCCGACGCCGGCTGCGAGGGCGAAGCCGAGGACGAGCACGAGCCGAAGGGTGCGAGAAACGTGAGTCCGCATCGGAGCCTGCATATCGTAGCCTCGCCGGACGGAGAAGTAGCTGCATTTTCGAGGGTTCTTGCTCATACGAACGTGTGGGGTGCGTCTGCCACCTGTAGCTCGCGAGCTAGATTCGAACGCATGACCGACTACACACATCTGAACCTGCTGGAGCTCGACGAGACGGTGAGCGCGCGCGTGCCGACGATCGAGGGACGCTTCGGGCGCTCGAGCCTCGGCACCGCCCACGTCGGAGTGAGTCACTTCCGCTATGCGCCGAACCATCACTCCGTCTCCGGGCATCGTCACCGGGAGCAGGAAGAGCTCTACGTGGTGCTCTCCGGCTCGGGCCGCATCCGCCTCGAGGACGACGTCGTCGATCTCAAGGCACTCGACACCGTGCGCGTCGCACCGACTGTCATCCGAGCGCTGGAGGCGGGGCCCGACGGTCTCGAGTTTCTGGCGATCGGAAGCGACCGGCCGGAAGGCGGCGACGGCGAGCAGATCGCCGACTTCTGGCCGAGCGGCTGACGGTCGGTCTACGCGGCTTCGAGCTGCTGCTCGACCTCCGCCGGGGCGTGGGCGACTGCCTTGTTGCGCAGGAGCCCCGCTCCGATCGCCGCGGCAGCGAGCGCGAAGATCGCGCCGATCGCAAACGCGACGTGGTAGCCGCTCGTCAGCGCTGAGGCGGTGCTGTGGCCGGCGCGCTCGAGAGCGTTCGTGCGCGCCGACGCCGCGCTCGCGAGCACGGCAAGCCCGAGCGCTCCGCCCATCATGAACGCCGTGTTCGCAATGCCGGAGGCAAGGCCGGAGTCCTGCGGCTCGACGTCGCTCATCGCGGCCATCAGCACCGGGTTGAAGGCGAGCCCCCCGCCGATCCCGATCAGGATCATCGCCGGCAGGATGTCGGGCACGAACGAGCCGTGCACGGGCACGCGCGCGAACCAGACGAGCGCGAGCGCGGCGATGCCGAGGCCGAACGCGAGCGGCTTGCGGAAGCCGAAGCGCATCACGAGCTTCGCGGATAGGCCGAGCGAGAAGGCCATCATGATCAGGTTTCCCGGCAGGAACGCGAGCCCGACCTGGAGCGGCGAGTAGTGCAGTACGAGCTGCAGGTACAGCGCCGAGAGGAAGAACAGCGCGAACATCGACGCGGCCCAGAGGATGCCCACGACGTTTGCGACCGACAGGTTGCGGTGGCGGAAGATGGAGAGCGGCATGAGCGGCGCGACAACGCGCGACTCCCAGGCGACGAACGCGATGCCGATGACGACGGCGGCAGCGAGCAGGCCGAGCGTCTGCGCCGACGTCCAGCCTGCGGTGTTGCCGTTCACGATCGCGTAGACAGCGAGCACCATCGCGCCGGTGATCGCGATCGCGCCGGGCACGTCGACGCGCGTCTTCTCCGCACCGGTGTGCACGGCCGGCAGGAGCGGTAGCCCGGCTGCGAGCACAGCGATCCCGATCGGCAGGTTGACGAGGAAGATCCAGTGCCAGCCGACGAGGTCGGTGAGCACACCGCCGGCAAGCACGCCGATGCTGCCGCCGCCCGACATCACGAAGCCGAAGACGCCCATTGCCTTCGCGCGCTCGGACGGCTCGGTGAAGAGGACGACGATCAAGGAGAACGCGACCGCGGAGACAACCGCGCCGCCGAGCCCTTGCACGGCACGCGCGGCGATCAGCATCCCCTTGGTCGTCGAGATGCCGCAGACGAGGCTCGCGATCGTGAAGGCGGCGGTGCCGGTGAGAAACAGCCGCCGGTGACCGAAGATGTCTCCGAAGCGGCCCGCGAGGAGCAGGAACCCGCCGAACGTGAGCATGTAGGCGTTGATGACCCACGCGAGCGACGTCTGCGAGAAGCCGAGGTCGCTGCGAATCGACGGCAATGCGACGTTCACGACCGTCGTGTCGACGACGATCATCAGGTCGCCGACGCAGAGAATAATCAGCGCGATCCAACGGGTGCGCGTGCTCAATTCGTGTGTCATCGGGTGCTCCTCTCCTCGCGTCTCTTCCTACCGACCGGGTTCGCGCCCGAAACTCATCGCCACAAGAGCTGCGGAAACGTGCAGCGTTGCGAGAGTCAGCTGATGAAGTAGAACGTCGCCCACTGGCTGATCACGACGAATGCAAGCGTCGCGCTAGTCCAGACAATCGCCGTGTGGGTCGAACGTCGAGCTCCGACGAGCGCAAGGGCGATGAAGAGCGGGAAGATCGTGAGACCGAAGCGCGGGAGTGAGAGCAGGGGCCAGCGGCCGGTGGGTGCGGAGAGCGGGATCAGCAGGCTCACGATCGAGAAGACTCCATACGCGGGGCCGAGCCGACGCCACGCGACTGCCGAGAGCCAGAAGAAGACGAGCAGCGACGCTGCGAAGAAGACGCTCAGCGCCGCGGCACGTGGGACGGTCGTATCCGTCGCCCAGTTCCAGTAGCGATGCGTCGAGCCGGGTCCCGCGATGAGTTGGCGAACACCCTCGAACCCGGCATAGAGGCCACGACCGATCCCGGTCAGTGGTCCGAGCGTTGCGAGGTGCCGACCCCAGCCTTCGCGCTGCGCGCTCAGAAAGATCAGCGGGTGACCTGTACGTATCCACAAATAGAGCGGGTAGAGGGCCCCGATCGGCACGGCGACCGCGAGACGAATGAGCGCGCGCCGCCGTTCGGTGACCCGCCAGGCAAGGAGCGGCAGCGCAAGCAGCAGGGCGAGGCCGCTGAGCCGCGTGAGGATCGCAAGGCCGGAGGCCACACCCGCGCCGAGCCATTGCCCGCGCTCGGCCAGCAGGAACGCGCCGACCGTCAACAGTAGGAAGAGGGACTCGGTGTAGGCGACACCGAGAAAGAGCGTCGTCGGAAAGATCGCGAGATAGATGACAGCTCGGCCGGCCGCTTCCTCGCCGACGAGCCGCACGGCCAGCCGGTGCAACAACACGAATGAGGCGGCACACGCGGTGAGCGAGATGATCACCGCCGCAAGCAGGAAGTTGCCCAGCAGAACCCTTCCGCCGACGCCTACTGCGAGCGGGTAGAGCGGAAAGAACGCGTATGCGTGCGGGTCGAGGCTGTATCCCTTGTCTGCGATCCCGAGGAGCCAGCCGCTGTCCCACCGCGCGAGTGCGTCGAGGACGTAGCCCACGTCGTGCGATCGCGGATCGGAGCGATCCAACGGGTTGCCATACGACTCGGAGACGAGCCAGACGAGAACGATTGCCGCCCAGATCGCAGATCGGCTGACTACGAACAGTCGCAGCACCGACCGTGTCGAGAGTGGTCCCGCCAACCATGATTCTCTCTGCTGGCGGTAGGCCTCAGTCATCGATGTCCAAGCCTCGCTGCACGGCGCCACATGCCTACGCCGAGGGCACGCGCTGCCTGTCGAATGCCGGGACCCTGCTGGAGGATTCGCAGCCAGTATTCGAACTGCTCCGGGTGAACGACGTCGAGCGGCCCGCTTACGAGCGGGATTGCGCGGGCGCGCTCTGCAGCTTCCCCTTTGGCGAACACCAGCATGTTCTGCCTGAACCAGAACGCGCTCCGCGTCTCGTTCCAGAGTCGAGGTCTGAGCACGTCGAAGACCTCAAATCCGCGCTTGTCGAAGAGATCCGCCCAGTAGCTCGGCCACTGCTCGTTGACGTGATGGGTGCCGCCTTGCCCTGGGATCGCAGCGCCGAACACGATCAGATCGCCGTGACGGACGAGGCTGTCTACGAAGGTCAGGGCGTGCGCGTCGTCAAGGTGCTCGGCTACCTCCAGTGACAGGACGAGGTCGAACGTGCGACCGAGATCGAGCGGCTGCGTCAAGTCATGCGCGACGAACGACTCGGCAGGAACTTGGAGCTCGAGTCGATCGACGTAGTCTCCGTCAACCACGAGCGCGTCGGTGACTCCTTGCTCGACGAACGCGGCGGCCCAAGTGCCTACTCCTCCGCCGATGTCGATGACGCTCGACGGTCGAAACAGCTCGACGATCGTGGGAACCGTCGCAGCGGCTGCCTCCCGCGAGCGCGCCACGAGCTTTTGAAAGAACTTAGGCCCGTAGTTCTCGTTCGGCACCGCGCCATGTTACGACGGCCCCGCCGCCGAGGCCAGAGCGCGCCTTATACGGAGCTCATCGCTGCTGAAGAATCGACGGCGGGGCTTTCGTCTTTACCGAGGACGTAGCGGATCTCCGAGCCCTTGGCGAGCCATGAGGCGCCGAACGCCGCGGTCGCCAGGCCCTCGCCGAGGAGCATCGAGATCCGAGGGCCGCCGTGCCAGACCCAGTTGGTGACCACGATCCAGGCTGCCGCCAAGGCAATCAGCTCAGCGCACGTGTAGTGAAAGCGCTTCCACGAGGTCGGAGTGAAATGCGTCTTCCTCGCCACTCGGATTCCCTCGCGCTGACCGAACAGAACGATGATGCCGCCAAGCCCGGCGATGAAAGCGCTTGTCGCGCTGTAGTGAACGTAGGCCGTCCAGCCGCGGTCATGAAACAGCTTCTGAAGATCGGTATACGGAAACTGCGTGGCCGCTGCGCCCGGCCTGTGGGTCGGGAAGAGCGGGATCAACAGTCCGGCGGCGCCCGCGAAGACGCTCAACGTGTTGTCGAGATTGCGCTCCGTGATCTTGTAGGTCAGCAGGAAGAACGCGATCGTCCCGATGCTGACGGTGAACACCTCGCGCATCCCGGAGTAGTAGTAAACGCTCTCCGAGCCGCGCGGCCACCGCTCGTGATCGCCGTGGAACAAGAGTTTGTCCACGAAGATGAGCACGAAGGGCAGCGTCAAGCCGAGGAAGCCGATGATCAGCCGGATGACGAGGAACGAGCGGATGTAACGCGCCTCGTAACTCCCCGCGCTCGGCCGGATAGCGGCCGGCGGAGCGGGTGTCAGCCACGGCTTCAGTCCTTCGGGGATCCGCCGCCACACAGCCCGAAAGATCGGACCGACCCATGAACGCAGCAACCGCCGCCAGATCCAACCAAGCACAAGCCCGCCCTTCTTAGCCCACTCCCGTGGCCGACGATCTCGCGTTGCACGTCGCGAGTCAAGGTAGGCCAGCCGGGCGCCGCGCCTGCTTCGGATCCGCGACAGACACATGGCGCGCGAACAGGCTGATACGCGGTCGCAACCCCCGACACTGGGATACTGACGACCGTGAGCGAGATTGATCCCCTTGGTAGCCGCAGGGATGGGCTCGACGCCTTCCTCGACCAGAAGGTCGCAGAGGGCTACTCGATCGAGACACGTACCAACACCCACGCGATCATCTTCCGGCGACCGAAGGGCTTCAAACGGTTTACGAGCGGCGCAGACCCAGGCCGCTACGTCGTCGAAGTCAACGAAGACGGGATCGCCACAATGCGGCCGGCCGAGCCGCGGCGCGCCTGAGCGATCACCCGCAGACGCGAGGGATGTTCACCGTCGTATCGACGACCGCTCCGGGTTACAAGATGAACGGCACGAGCATCTTGGTCGAGCGCTTGTACAGCGGGTAGTTCTCCGGGAACCGCTCGGTCAGGTAGCGCTCCTCGACCGTCGCGCTGTAGACGAAGTAGACGCCGGCCAGCGCGACCGCGATCAGCCACAGCCAGCTCAAAGCCACCGCAGTGCCGACGCCGGCAACCAGGATGCCGGAGTAGATCGGGTGGCGAACAAGGTGATAGGGGCCGCTGCTCACCAGCTCTGGCTCGTCCTTCTCCGTCATCGGGGTGCCCCAGTTGCGCCCGATATGGATGCGCGCCCAGATCGCGAACGCCAACCCGAGTGCGAAGAGGATCAGGCCAATGCCGGCACGCAACGGATCGGGGTTGAGGCCATGGCCGCGAAAGGCACCCAGGCGAATCAAGAGGACCACTGCAACAACGATCACGATCCTGATCCGAAGCTCGCGCGACCACGGAACGCGACCCTTCTTCGTTGAAAACGCTGCCACGAGCCAGTACAGCCAGAACGCCGCCCATCCGACCGCGAAGACGATCTCGACCGCTCTCATCGCGACTCATCCTTCCACCGCCCGGTTCGCTTCGCCTCGCCAGCAGGCCCGCGTTAACGTCGGACTGTGCCCGAGCTTCACGCTGAGCTTGACCACCGGGTGACGCCGACCGAGCTCTTCTTTGACCTCGTGTTCGTGTTCGCGTTTACGCAGGGTGACGATCCTGCTGGTGGATGACCCCACGTGGGCTGGGCTCGGTCGGGGATTGCTCGTTGTGGGGGTTTTGTGGTGGGCCTGGGCGAGCTATGCCTGGCTGACGAACGCAGTCGATGCGGACCACGGGGTCGTGTTGGCGGTGATGCTTGTCGCGACCGCGGCGCTGTTTGTCGCCGCACTCGCAGTCCCTGAAGCCTTCGCCAGTCATCGCCTCGTTTTCGCTCTGGCGTTTCTGGTCGTGCTGGTCATGTTCGTCGGGCTGTTTGCGATTGCAGGGCGTGTCGCGCTGGTAGCGGCGGTCTGGGTCGCGCTGCACGCCTACGAGCTCATCTGGTGGCGCGAAGCCCGGGCCGAGCGGCGTGCCACGCGAGCCCACGGCCCTTGACTGGTCGAGCGTGCTTACGCTCGAGCTTCGTGAGGTGGTCGGCCGCTAACAGCGCCGTAACGGCCGCTCTTTACACTCAACGGATGGCCGACGAGACAACCGATGCCGCTGCGCTCTTTGCGCGGCTGAAGGAGGAGATTCGCGCCGCCGGGCCGCGCGGGGAAGGCGTGCCGCAGGCGCAGGTGCGCCTTTCGGTACGCGATCAGGCGGAGCGGCTTTGGCCGATCTCGGCGGAGCGGCCGATCGTCGGCAAAGGCGGGCCGCTCAAGTCGTTCCTTCGCCGCTTCATGCGCTGGTACGTCGAGCCGGCCTTCGCCGATCAGCGCGCGTTCAACGACGCCGTGCTGAAGCTGATCGACGACCTCGACGAGCGCATCGCGCGGCTCGAGCACCGCCCGTGAGAATCGCGGTCTGCGCACCGCAGGTGCCGTTCGTCCGCGGCGGGGCCGAACTGATGGCCGACGACCTTGTCGACGCGCTGCGCGCACGCGGGCACGAGGCCGAGCTCGTCACGATCCCGTTCAAGTGGTACCCCGGAACGCGCGTGCTCGACCAGGCGTTCCTCTGGCGGCTCGTCGACCTCACCGAGTCCGACAGCCGGCCGATCGACCGCGTGATCGCAACCAAGTTCCCTGCGTACTGCGTGCGCCATCCGAACAAGGTCGCGTGGGTGCTGCACCAGTTTCGGCAGGCCTACGACTACGACCGCACCGAGCTCGGGCAGTTCTCCGACTCGCCGGAAGACCGCGCGACGCGTCAAGCGATCGAACGTCTCGACGCGGTCGCACTCGGCGAGGCGCGTCACGTCTTCGCGACGTCGCGCAACGTCGCCGAACGGCTCAAGCGATACAACGACATCGACGCTGGCGTCCTGCCGCACCCACCGCAGTCGCTTGCCTACCGCGAGGCCGACTCCGAAGGCTTCGTTCTCTCCGTCAACCGTCTCGACCGCGCGAAGCGCATCGACCTGTTGATCGAAGCCGCGAAGCGCACGCCCGCCTTGCACGTCGTCATCACCGGCGAGGGCCCGGACCGCGCACGCCTCGAACAGCTCGCTGCGGGCACGAACGGGCAGATCCGCTTCGCGGGCCGCGTTGGCGATGACGAGCTCGTCGACCTCTACGCGCGCAGTCTCGCCGTCTACTACGCGCCGATCGACGAGGACTTCGGCATGGTTCCCTACGAGGCTTTTCTCTCCGGCAAGCCCGTCGTCACCGCGCACGACGCAGGCGGTCCACTCGAGATCGTCCGCGACCGCGAGACCGGTGTCGTCGTTGCGCCGGAAGCCCAGGCGATCGCCGACGCTTGCATTTACCTTTCCGCGCACACCGACGAAGCGAAAGCATGGGGTCACGCCGGCCGCACGATCGCCGAGCGAGTCACATGGGACGCCTGCGTCGACGCACTCGTCGAGGCCTGATGCGCGTCGCCTACTACTCGCCGCTTCCACCGTCGCGGTCCGGCATTGCCGACTACTCGACACTCCTTCTGCCTGCGCTGCGCGAGCGAGTCGACGTCGTCCTTGCCCAACCCGGGAAGCGCGCACCCGCAGCGGACGTCGCGCTCTATCACGTCGGCAACGATCCCGACGCGCACGGTTGGATCGCAGACGCGCTGTGGGAGCGGCCCGGCGTCGTCGTCCTGCACGAGTACGTCCTCCACCACCTCGTCGCCGGGATCACGATCGGTCGCGGCAACGGACGCGGGTACCTCGACGCGATGGAGCGCGAGCTCGGCGTTCCCGGCCGCCTGCTCGGCCTCGGTGTGCTCGACAACCTGTTGCCGCTTCTCTGGGAGACACAGCCCGAACGCTTCCCGCTCTCCGGCGTCGTGCTCGACCACGCGACCGGCCTGATCGTCCACTCTCACTACACCGAGACCCGCGCGCGTGAGGCTGGGTACACCGGCCGGCTCTGGCGGATACCGCATCCGGCGTGGCCCATGCACGACGTCGCGCCTGCGAGCGACGTTGCCGGCGATCCGCTGATCGGCTGCTTCGGCTTCCTGAACATGAACAAGCGCATCCCGCAGCTCCTCGAAGCGTTCGCGGATCTTCGCCACGACCGCCCGGGAGCGCGTCTTCTCCTCGTCGGTGCAGCCGGCGAGCGGTTCGACGTCGACCGGCGGCTCGAGCGTCTCGGCATCACCGACGGCGTCGAGCGGATCGACTACGTGCCCGAGGACCGCATGTGGTCGCTCATGGCCGCGTGCGACGTGCTCGTCAACCTGCGGTACCCGACGATGGGCGAAACCTCGGGCTCCGTCATCCGCGCGCTCACCCTCGGGAAAGCGCTCGTGGTCTCCGACGTCGGCTGGTTCAGCGAGCTCCCCGACGACGCGGTGTTGAAGGTTCCCGTCGACGAGCTCGAGGTCGACATTCTGCGCGCCGCGATCGAAGTTGCTGCCGACCATGGGCGCGAGCTCGGCGAGGCAGGACGCGCGTACGTGCAACGAGAGCACGACCTCGGGCGGGTCGCCGACGCGTACGTCGCAGCCCTCGAGACGGCGGCGGGCGGCGACGCCGTCGTCGATGCGGTGCTACGTCGGGTGGCGGAGGCCGCGGCCGAATGTGGGATCGACGACGTCTCTGCGCTCGCGGCCCAGCTCCGCGAGGTCGGAATCGGTGCGCCGTAGGATTGCTGCCGCGCCCGCCTGGGCGTGGCTGACAGCGCTCGTCTGCTTCTCCTGGGCTGTGCGCTTCGCGTTCGCGCGCCACATGGTCGGGCCGTGGATCATGATCGACGAGATCGTCTACTCGGAGCTCGCGAAGAGCTTCGCGGCGACCGGTCATTTCGCTGTGCGCGGCGCACCGACGAGTGGTTACGGGATCGTCTACCCGATCCTGATCAGCCCGGCGTACCGGCTCTTCACCTCGATGCCCACCGTCTATTCGGCGGTCAAGGTGATCAATTCGCTGCTCATGTCGCTCACCGCCGTGCCGGCGTACTTCCTTGCGCGGCGCGTCGTCTCGACCCGCGGCGCGCTCGTCGTCGCGCTGCTGACCGTCGCGGTGCCGTCGATGTTCTACGCCGGCACGATCATGACCGAGAACGCGTTCTATCCGATCTTCGTTTTCCTCGCGCTGGCGCTCGTCGTGGCGCTCGAGCGACCGCAGCTGCGCAACGTCGTCGTGTTCCTTGCCGTGCTGCTGCTCGCGTACGAGACGCGTGCGCAAGCCGTCGCTGTCGTCGCCGCAGCGCTCACGGCGCCGCTCGTTCTCGCAGCGCTCGTGCGCAAACCGCGCGAGCTCCTCAGGCATCGCCTGCTCTACGGGATCGTGATCGGACTCGGTGTGCTGGCTGTCGTTGCCGAGATTGCCCGCGGTCGAAGCATCCGCTCACTGCTCGGTGCATACGCGGCGGCAACGCACTCGAGCTACGACCCGACGACGGTTGCGCGGTGGTTTCTGTGGCACATGTCGGAGCTCGAGCTCTACGTCGGCATCGTCCCTGTGCTTGCACTGGTGCTACTCGCCCTTCGTGGGCGCGAGCTTTCCGATGCCGAGCGGGTGATCGTGGCAGCCACTCTGTCGCTCGTCGTTTGGATCGGGATCGAGGTCGCCGCGTTTGCGACGCAGCCCGACGTCCAGCGGATCGAAGAGCGCAACCTCTTCTACGTTGCCCCCCTGTTCTTCACCTGTCTCGTCCTCTGGGTCGAGCGCGGCCTGCCGCGGCCGAGAGTGACGGCTGCCGCAGTCGCTGTTGCCTGCGGAGTCGTCGCGCTCGCCGCAGCGGTCCCGTACCAGCAGTTCATCGGCACGTCCGCGACCTCCGACACATTCGACGTGCTGATGCTCTGGTCGGTGGCTCTGTGGTTCGGGATCCATGCCGAAGACGTCCGCTGGGTCGTGGCAGCAGTCGCCCTCGTGTTCGTCGCTCTGGGGCTCTTCATCCCACGACGCGCGGCCTACGTCCTGCCGGCGCTCGCACTCGCGATCTGCCTCCTAGCGATCCAGCCCGTCGACAGCCGAACGCAGCGCGCATCGATCGGCGCTGTGTTTCAGGGGATCACCCGTTCCGACCGGGACTGGATCAGCGCGATCGTGGGATCGAGCGATCCGACGCTCGTCTCAGTCGTCTGGTCGGGCGGGGCGACGAACGTCCCCGATCGCCTCACCGTCAACGAGAACGAGTTCTTCAATCGTGACGTCGGCTCGATCTACACCACGAATGGCCCGGTTCCGGGCGGCCTCGCACAGACGGAGGTCGACTTGGATCACGCGACGGGCGAGTATCGGGTCGACGGGCGACCTGTCGAGGCTGCCGACGTGCTGACCGACACGGGCACTCCGGTCGTCGGTCGGCAGATCGGCTCCGACCCGAAGAAGGGGCTCGTTCTGCTTCGCGTCGACGGCCGGCTGCGGTTGCGCTATCTCACGGCCGGCATCGGCGTCGCACCGGACCTCTGGGCAGAGCACTCCGCGCTGTACCGCCGGTTCGAATGCGCGGGCGGGACGCTGGCCGTCCAGTTGGGGAGCGACCCGAAGTTGTTCCACGCCGCTCAACTCGTGCGCGCGTACGTGGACGGGAGGATCGTCGCATCCGCTCTGGTCGATCCAAGCACGGGCGCCACGATGCGCGTGCCGCTGACGGTTGGGCCCGGTGCGACGTGCACTGTGCGGTTCCGCATCCCGGTCACGCGCGTGCCTGCGAAGGTCGAGCCGGCGAGTAGCGACACACGTCATCTCGGCATTCGCTTCCTCGGTTTTGGCGTGGCGTGAGGATCGCGTTCGACGTCAGTCCGCTCTCGCACGAGCCGACGGGCATCGGCAACTACATCCGTGGCTCGCTGACCGGCCTGGCGGAGGTCGCGCGACCAGAGCACGAGATCATCGCGTTCGCGCCGACCAGTCCCGAGGGCAAGCGGCGCATTCCCGCCGAGCTCGCAGGTCTCGACATCCGCCTACAGCTTCGCCTGCTGCCGTTCGCGCATCACTGGCGGCAGGCGTGGAGCCGCTTGGGCAGGCCGGCGGTCGAGCGTTTTCTAGGCCCCATCGACGTGCTCCACTACTCCGACTGGATGTACCCACCGCAGCGCGGCGGTCTGCGCTCGACGACGATCCACGACCTCGTGCCGCTTCACCACCGCGAGTGGGTTACCCCACGCACGTACTCGATGCACAGCACGAAGTACCGCGACGCCGTCAACTGCGACACCGTGTTCGTCAACTCCGCGTTCACCGGTCGAGACGTCGCGCGAACGCTTGGCGTCGACCCGTCGCGCATCCATGTCGCCGAGCCGGGCGTGGGGGCCGCATTCGGAGTCGATGGCACGCGGGCCGACCTCGGCGGCGACTACGTGCTCACGGTCGCGACGCTCGAGCCGCGCAAGAACCTCGGCGTGCTCGTCGACGCGAGCCGGCTGCTCGGCTCGCGCTTCAAGCTCGCGGTGGCGGGTGCCAAGGGCTGGGGCGCACCAGCCTTCGCTCGACACCCCGCAGATCGTGCGCCTCGGCAGGCCCACGAACGACGAGCTCGCGGCGCTCTACCGTGGCGCGGCCGTCGTTGCGTATCCGTCTCGCTTCGAAGGGTTCGGCATCCCGATCGTCGAGGCGATGGCGAGCGGTGTGCCCGTCGTCGCCTCGACGCATCCTTCGCTCGACGAGGCAGCCGGCGACGCCGCGCTCCGAGCCGATCCCGACGACGCCGCGGCCTGGGCCACGACCCTCGAGGAGGCTGTCGAGCGGCGCGACGAGCTCGTTCCGCGCGGGCTCGAGCATGCACGCCGGTTCACCTGGACGCGTGTGGGCGAGATCATGCTGAACGCATGGACGGCGGCCGCATGAAGGTGGGGTTCGACGTCGCGCCGCTGCTGCTCGACAACGCGGGCACCGCTCGCTACGTGCGGGGAGTGCTCGGCGAGTTGCGACAGCGCGACGATGTCGAGGTGCACGAGCTCTCGTGGGGCGGCGCGAGCCGCGCGACGGCCGCGGTCCGCGATGCGGCGTGGTACCCGTTCGTCCTGCCGGTGCAGGCGCGACCGCTCGACGTCCTGCACTGCACCACGTTTCGCGCGCCGCTGCGCGCTCCACTGCCGGTGGTCGTCACCGTGCACGACCTCGCGGCGATCCGCTTCCCCGAGCTCTTCACCACCTGGACGCGCCTCTACGCGCGCACGTTCCTACCGGTCGTGCTCCGGGCCGCGACACGCGTGCTGGCCGTCTCGGAGTTCACGAAGCGTGACGTCGTCGAGCTTGCCGGTGTTCCGGAAGCGCGCATCGACGTCGCGCCCAACGCGGCAGACATCGCGGTCTTCACGCCGGACGGGCCGAGCGGCGAGGGTGACTACGTGCTCGCAGTCGGAACGCTCGAGCCGCGCAAGAACCTGCCGCGACTGATCGAGGCGACGGCGCAGCTCGGACTCTCGCTTCGCATCGCCGGTGCACGCGGCTGGGGTGGCGTCGAGGCCGAGGCGCGGCACGTCACATGGGTCGGGCGTCCGTCGGACGAGGAGCTTGCGACGCTGATGCGCGGCGCGCTCTGCCTGGCCTACCCGTCCCTCTGGGAAGGGTTCGGCATACCCGTGCTGGAGGCCATGCTGTGCGGCACTCCGGTCGTGACGAGCCGCGCGAGCGCGATGGAAGAGGTCGCCGGCGACGCCGCCGAGCTCGTCGATCCACATGACGTGGACTCGATCGCCGGTGGCATCGAGCGCGCCCTCGGCCGGCGAGACGAGCTCAGAGCCGCGGGCTTCGCGCGCGCGTCGCGCTTCGGGTGGCCCGCAACTGCAGACGCGGTGGTCGCCAGCTACCGGCAGGCGATCGCATGACGAAGACCGTGGTCGTCGACGCAGACGTGCTCGGCCGCCGGCGCACCGGTGACGAGACCCACGTTGCAAACCTCTTGCGGGAGCTTGGTGCCGCGGGCACGGATCTGCGCATCGTTGCGTTGACGCGGCGGCCCGACCTCGTGCCCTACGGGATCGAGCCGTACGCGCTCGCAGCGCGTTCGCAGGAGCTTCGCATGGCGGTCGGCGTCCCGCGCGCGCTGCGCCGCCTTCGTCCGGACCTCGTGCACTTCCAACACGTCTTGCCGCCCTTCGACCGCACGCCGGCAGTCGTCACCGTGCACGACCTGTCGTTCGAGCGCGACGCCACCGCGATGGGAACAGTCGACCGGCGCATCTTCAAGACGTTCGTGCCTCGTGCCGTACGCCGTGCGCGCCGCGTCCTCACCGTCTCGGAGCGGACGAAGCTGGACATCGTCCAGCTCTACGGCACGCCGCCGGAGAAGATCGTCGTCACGCCGAACGGCGTCGATCCGTCATTCGCACCGTCCCTCGACGAGGCACCGGACGGCTACCTCCTCTACGTGGGCGCGATCCAAGCACGCAAGGATCCGCTGGCAGCGGTCGCGGCGGCGAATGCGGTCGGTCTGCCGCTCGTCGTCGTCGGTCCTGCGAAGGAGCCCGCGCTCGCCGACGAGTTGCGCGCGCGCGGCGCCGACCTGCGCGGCTACGTCGACGGCCCCGAGCTCGTGCGGCTCTACCGGCGCGCGGCGGCGCTCGTGTTCCCGTCGCGCTACGAGGGCTTCGGCCTGCCGGTCCTCGAGGCGATGGCGAGCGGTACCCCGGTCGTTGCGACCGATGATGCCGCCGTGCGTGAGGTGGCAGGTGAGGCCGCTGTGTACGCGTCCGCCGAGCGGCTCGCCGACGCGGTGCGCATCGCGCTCGCCGACCGCGAGCGGCTCGTCGCCGCCGGGCTCGAGCGCGCGCAGCTGTTCTCGTGGCGCGAGACGGCACGGCGAACGCTCGAGGTGTACCGGGAGCTGCTGGCATGAGGGTCGCAGCGGTCGTCGTGTCGCACGGGAACGCCGCCGAGCTCGACCGGCTGCTGCCCGTGCTCGCGCCCCAGGTCGACGAGCTCGTCGTCGTCGCCAATGTCCCGGGCAGCGTCGGCGCGGTTCCTGGCGGGGCGACGCTGATCGCGAATGACCGCCCGGCCGGCTTCGGGACGAACGTGAACAAAGGTGTCGCCGCGACGACTGCGGAGCTCGTCTGCAGCGTCAACCCGGATGCGATCCCCGCCGGCGATGCGATCGCCGAGCTGCGCCGGTTCCTCGAGGCGGAGCCACGGGCCGGCATCGCCGGGCCTGTGATGATCTATCCCGACGGCACCATTCAGCCGTCGCGCCGTCGGTTCCCGACGGTCGCAGGCACGCTCGTGCGCCGCACGCCGTTACGGCTGCTGTTCGACCCGTACAAGCTGCAACGCCGTCACTACCACCTCGACGAGCGACCGACGGAGCCCGTCCATGCCGACTGGATGCTGGGAGGCTTCCTGATGTTGCGACGCACGATGCTCGAAGAGCTCGGAGGCTTCGACGAGGGATTCTTCCTCTACGGCGAGGACATCGACCTCTGCTACCGCGCCTGGCGTGCCGGCTGGGGATGCTGGTACGTGCCGTCGGCGGTCGTCGAGCACGAGCACCAGGCGGTCACCGACCATCGCTTGCTGACACGTCGCACGCTCTGGCACTGGCGCGGGATCGCGCGCTTCGTGCGCAAGCATCCCGAGCGTCTGTTGCGCGTCTAGCGCGCGGGAGCCCAGCCGAAGTCGACTTGGGCCGAGAGTTGGCGGGGATCGCTCGCCGAGGCTTGGAACGTCCCGACCGCGGTCACGTCGATTCGAAACGGCGTTTGCGTGTGGAAGGTGAGCGTTCGCGTCTCGCACGGGTTCGAGTGCAGCAGCAGGTGCTTCACAGCCAGCGTACGTCCGGGTGCGGGCTGGCCGTTCGTCGGGTCGATGCGAAGCGACGACAGTCGAACTGTCATGTGCGACGGCGGTGCTCCGCCACAGGCGGCGGCGCGCGAGAGGCTGACGCTCGCGACCCCGGGCTGCGGCCCGCTCGTCGCGAAGTGGTAGTAGAACGACGACGTCGTCATCCAGTTCGCGCCGTCGGTACTGAGCCCGCCGTAGGCGTCCGCCATTCGAATCGGCGGAGTGACGTGGAAGAGCCGTAGACCGCCGGCCTGCGTCGCGAGCTTGCCGGCGGGGTCGACGCCCCGTGCTGCGACGACCCAGTGAATCGGCAGCTGTGGCACGACCACGCCGCGTGTGTTGGCGTAGTTGGGCGTGATCACCGGGCCGGGGCCTGGTGCGGTTGCATCGACCGACCACACGTCCTGGATCGACTGGTTCCAGAACTCGATCGACCAGAACAGGTTCGATCCCGCCAGCGACTGGCCGATGAACATCGTCCGCTGCATTCCTGTGGCGTCGTCGATCCAGTTGGGCGGTGTGACGAGTTGAGCGCGCTGGCTTTTCGCCTGGACGCTCGAAGCGCTGGCGGCAGCGATCTCGCCCCACAGGTTCCAGCCGACGATCCCGACTGGCGAGCAATGCACCTGCGGGCACGGCGAGTCGCACGAGCTGTGCTCTTCGTGCGCCGAACTCGCGTGCGAGTACGCGACGACAATCGAGCCTGCCAGGATCGAGAAGACAAGCCTACGCGCGTCGGTCGTCGAGAAGTAACGCCTTCTGGTTCAGCCACTGCAGGACCGAGAGGCCCGGCGCGTCGGAGTAGAAGTGCTCGTTGTTGTGGAACGGCGTCGTGTCGAGCAGGTACCAGACCGCGCCTGCCGAGAGCACGAGCGGAACGAAGCGCGTCCGGCCCGCGATCGCCCATCGTGCGACCGCGGCGAACATCACCGGCGCGACATAGATGAAATTGCGCTCCTCGACGCGGATCGCGAACTGCGTCGAGATGTACGAGGCCTTGACCGCCGTGTAGATGCCGAAGGCGACTGCGCTGCGATGAGCGAGCCGCCGAGCACACGGTCCTCGAGCGTCCGGAACCTGTTGCCGAGCAGCCACATCAACGACAGCACCACGGGCAGGATCCCGACGCCGAGCGTGTAGGCGCCGACCGCCCACAGTCCGTAGGTGAACATGCGGTGGTGGAAGTGCGCGCCGACCTGCCACGAGTACGAGTGTTGATCGGCGATGGCGCCGACTGCGATCGCGCCACCGGCAACCAATAGGAGCACGCCGCCGCGCTCGACCCAGGACCAGCTGCCGATCAGGTCGCGGCCGCGCGCGCCTGTGGTGGCCAGGATCACGACTGCGACGAACGCGGCGAAGAACAGCACGACGAGCTCGCCGCGCACGAGTGGCGCGACGACGATCGCTGCGGCCGCCCATGCGATGGCCGCGCGGCTCGGTCGAAGCAGCGCGCGCGCCGCGAGCCAGAGTGCGAGCGTCGACCAGAAGTACGCGAACGGCTCGGGAATCAGGAGACCGGTGTAGACGAGCGAGGGGATGACTGCAGTTGCGATGCCGCACGGAATCGCGGCCAGCCGGGGGACGAACAGCCGCGCCAGGGCGTAGCCGGGAAAGATCGAGGCCGTCATCACCGCGGCGTTGATGTACTTCGCAGCCGCGTACCCACCGGGCGTCGTGCTCGCCCACCAGGCCGGCGCGATCAGATACGCGTATAGCGACTTGAATCCCTGGTCGTGCAAACGCAGTTGGGGGACGCCGTGGTGGGCGACACCGCGCGAAAGCTCGGCCCACTGCAGTTCGTCGGTGAAGAGCCACGGGGTCGAGATCTTCGTCGTCTGCCACGCGTAGAGCACGAGCAGGACGAGATAGGCGACGATCAGCGGATAGGCGCCGAGGAACCGGTCGAGCTTCGACGCCGGGACACCGGCTGGTTGGCTCGTCACCTCTGGGTGCTCGCGAGAATGACCTGCGGATCGAGATCGACGTCGCGTCGGACGAAGCGGCAGTCGATCCCGCGCGCTTCGCACGCCCGCACCACGCCGTCGAGCTGTTCGCGCGGTGCACCGGGGATCGTCACAAAGACAATGTTCGGTTCGAATCGGGTGAGCGCGCCCTCGATCCCGGTGAGTGTCGCCACCACCTTCACGCCGTTCAGCCGTCGTCCTCGCAGTGACGGCGCGTCGTCGACGAAGCCGACCACGCGCTCACCGGGTGTCTCGCGCAGCTCGCGGAGCAGGCTGCGACCAGTCCGGCCGGCGCCGACGATCAGGACGCGTCTGCACTTCGCGACGCTGTGCAAGCTCGACGAAGTGGGCGATCGTGCGCTCTGCGAATCGCGCTGCGACGATCGCGACGGTGCAGATCAGCGTGTCGATGACGAACACGCTGCTGCGAGAAATCGCCGAGTGGCCCCTGCGTGATCGTGATAATCCCTGCCGCGACGACTTCGGAGATCGCAACCGCAACCCCCGCGCGCAGTGCGTCGCGCGTGCTCGCGTAGCGCCAGACGCCGGCATACATCCCGAACCCGAGAAGCGCGATGTACCGGCTCAGGAGCAGCACCGGCAGCGTCAGCAAGAACAGGTGGCGTTGGTTCGGCGTACCGATCCCGTTGAAGCGGAGGAGATACGCCGCGAGGAACGACGCGGCGATCAACGCACCGTCGACGGCCACCTCCGCGAGTCGGCGGATGTAGAGGTACGAGCGCCGCGCTCCCACCTGGCGTTCGCGACCGACGTCGGCGAGGAAGCTACCGAACTGCACGAGCAGCGCGAAGCTGACGAGCACGCCGATCGCGGCGACGCGTCCGTTGCCGAACGCCTCGTAGGCGAGGCTCGTCGCGCCGAGCGCTGCCGAGACGAGTGCGAGCAGAACGACGGCGCCGGTTTCCGACGTGCCGAGCGACACGAGGCGGTGCGAGCTGTGGTCGCGGCCGCCCTGCGACACGGGGCGGCCCTCGAGCAGCCGCACGATCGTCACGAGCGTCGTGTCGAGGATCGGCACCGCGAGCACGAGCACGGGCAGCACAAGTGTTGCGACCGTCGACGTCGCGACGGTGTAGCTCGACGCGAGCCCGAGCGAGGCGAGCGTGAATCCGATCAGCTGCGAGCCGCTGTCGCCCATCCACGCGAGCGCGCCGCTTGCCAGGGCGGAGGTTGAACGGCAGAAAGCCGAGAACCGCCGCGCCGAGCGCGACGGCCACGACGAGCACGAGTCGGGGCTCGTGCTGGAGCCACGCGTCGCACGCGAAGAATGCCGCGGCGATCGTCGCGAGGCTGCCCGCGAGCCCGTCCATGTTGTCGAGCAGGTTGAAAGCGTTCGTCATCCCGACGAGCCACACGACGCCGAGTGGAATCGCGACCCACGGCGCGTGGAAGAGCTGCACCTGCGTGCCCGTCGAGAGCACGACGGCCGCCGCGGCTCCCTGTGCCGCGAGCTTGGGCGAGCGGGGGCAGTGAGAAGAGGTCGTCGGCGAGCCCTGCGACAAAGAGGATCGTCGAGCCGGCGAAGATGCCGGCGAGCTGCTCGCTGGCGTCGAGCGGCCCCGAGAAGACGGTCAGCCAAACGCCGACCGAGATCCCGACGTAAATCCCGATCCCGCCGACGAGCGGCGTTGCGGTGGCGCGCCACCTGCTCCCGTCGGGCGCGTTCCCGAGCTTGCGGGAGAGCGGCGAGCGAAGCAGCGCCCAGACGACGGCGGCTGCCGTCGGGAATGCCGCGAGGGCCGCGACCGTGCTCACGGGCGCTGAGGGTAGAGCGTTGGTGTTAGGGCTTCATGTGCCCTCACGGGTCCTCCCTAGACTGAACCTGCGGATCATGACGGTGTACGCGGATCTCATTCGCTACCGGGAGCTGTTTTCCAACCTCTTCCGGCGCGATTTTCAGGCCAAATACAAAGGGTCGCTGCTCGGCGTCTTCTGGTCTCTCCTGAATCCGCTGATCCTGCTCGGCGTCTACCTGCTCGTCTTCGGGGTCATCTTCCCGAGCAAGACGCACCACTACCCGCTGTACCTCCTGCCCGGCCTTGCCTGCTGGATCTTCTTCGCGACGTCGCTGCAGTCGGCTGCGCGGTCGCTGATCGACTCCGCCGAGCTGATCAAGAAAGTGCGGTTCCCGCGTCAGCTCGTTGCGTTCTCGATGGTGGCAACGCAAGCGATCACCTATGCCGTGATGATCGCCGTGCTCGTCGTCCTGTCTCTGATCTTCGTCTCGAACGGATGGGCGACGGCGTGGCTCGCGATTCCGCTGGCGGCCGTCTTCGTCGCGCAGGTCGCGGGCATGGCGTTGATCGTCGCGTGCCTCAACGTGCTCTTCCGGGACGTCGAGCACGTGCTGACTGCCGCGCTCCTCCCGTGGTTCTTCGTGACGCCGATCCTCTGGAGTGCGACCACGCTCGGCGATCGTGCGGCACGCCATCACACGCTGCTGTCGGCGCTCCACTGGGTCAATCCCGTGGCGCCGCCGATCTTCGCGATCCGTGACGCGCTGTGGCTGGGGCATGTGCCGCGCTGGACGGACGTCGTCTACCTCGGCACGGCCGCGGTGCTTTCGCTCGTGCTTGGCGCCGTTGTCTTCAGGTCGGTCGACGATCGGATCGCGGTCGAGCTGTGAGCACCGCGCGCCCGTCGTAGATCCACGGCTCGCCGTCGTCCGGCGCCGCGAACGCGGGCAGGCCCGCCACGTCCGCGAGGCGCTCGAGCTCCACGCCGTCGAGGACAGACGGGCAGAGCAGCGGCGCGCCGAAGCGGGGCACGCGCCCGACTCCCGGCGCGTACGGTGCGAGGGCGGGTGGTCGTGGATGCAGGAGCCCTCCGCGCCAGTCGATCGACCCGGCGACCACCGCGTAGCCGTCGGCGTGCGCCGCACGCACGTGCTCGTTCCAGTCCGGCGCGGGCTCCACGCCCGGTGGCAGCGACGCATGAGGCTCGCCGCGCCGCGGCTCGACCTGGAGGTCGAACGTCAATGTGGGGCTGCCGAGCTCCGAGAACCACGCGCGGTTCTCGGCGACCACATCGAAGGCGATCCGGTACGGCCCGGGCGGGATCGGGCCACGAACGCGCACCGACACCGTCGCGCGCTCCTCCGGCGCGAGCGGCGGCGCCGGAGTTCGGA
>CAVZEA010000009.1:0-28841 GCA_963774225.1 uncultured Thermoleophilia bacterium | reverse complement strand
CATCACACGATCTCTGTCAGCGGCCGCAATCCGACCCGGATCACCCAGAGGCCGAGCAGCGCGATCCCGCCCAGCACTGCGAGAGTCACGATCAGCTCGACGAGGATCAGCTGGTGGAGCGTGTCGTCGACACTGTTAAGGGAGGTCGCGACGACGAGGATAAGGTTGCCGCTCCCGGGATCTGTCGACGCACGAACTCGGTACCGGCCGGAGCCCTTCGTCGCCGACACGGTGAAGTAGCTGACGCGGTCTACGCCGAGGCTCGCGCCGAGGACAATGTGCTTCGGCAGCTTCGGTGGAGGTGCCGCCTTCGCGCCCGAGAACTGCGGTGCTCCACCGCCCGCGACGATCGTGCCGTCGGCGCGCCGCACCTGGACGAAGAGACCGGGGACGGCCCGCTTCAGCCGGTCGATGTCGGGTGCGCCCTGCGGCGGCGGGCTGGTCGAGCCACCGTCACCCGGGCCGTGACCGGGCCCGTGCAGCGCGCCTTCCGCAGAAAGATGCGCGGCGTCAAGCGAGTCGTCGGTGCGCGCGACGAGGAAACTACGGAGTGAGGTGTAGGTGACGACGTCGGCGACGGCGAGACCGGCAACCGCGAGGGCGACCACGCCAAGGATCAGCCGTGCCCGAAGCGAGAGGCGTCTGATGAGCTACTCCCGCTCGGCTTCGAGCATGTAGCCGGCCTGGCGGATCGTGCGAATGAGCGGCGGGCCGGCGGCGTCGAGCTTACGCCGGAGATAGCTGACGTACGTCTCGACGACGTTGCGGCTCCCACCGAAGTCGTAGTGCCAGACGTTCTGCAGGATCTGCGACTTCGACAGCACCCGGCGAGGATTGAGCATGAAGTAGCGCAGCAGGTTGAACTCGGTCGCCGTCAGCTCGATCTCCGTGTCGCCGCGGAAGACCTCGTGGCGCGTCTCGTCCAGGGTGATGTCGGCGAAGCGGAGCACGTCGCCGGGCAGGTCGCCGCCCGTGCGGCGAAGAACGGCTTCGATGCGGGCGACGATCTCGGCCAGCGAGAACGGCTTCGTCACGTAGTCGTCGCCGCCCGCGCGCAGCGCCTCGACCTTGTCCTCGACGGCGTCCTTCGCCGTCAGGAAAAGAATCGCGGTGCCGAAGCCGCGTTCACGGAGCCGCTTGCCGACCTCGATGCCGGGGATGTCGGGCAGCATCCAGTCGAGGACGACGAGGTCGGGCTCCTCGCGAGCGACGGCCGCGATCGCATCTCGGCCGTTGCCCGCCTCCTCGACCTCGTAGCCCTCGTAGCGGAGCGCGGTCGCCACCGCATCGACGATCGACGGCTCGTCGTCGACGACGAGGATGCGCGCTCCCGGTTTCGTTTGCGTCTGTGTCATGCCCTCACCGTGCCTCTGCTCCCTGGGATTCTCCTGGGAGGTGAGGCTGGCTCGCTGTGAATCGCCTGTGAAGGCGATCATGCGCTCGGCGGCGGTCCGCCGCCGCCTCCACCCGGCCGCTTCGGGCCTTGCCCGGCAACCATCGCCTCGACCCGCTTCGTCAGCGCGGCGACGGACAGTGTCGACCCACCGCTGCGCACGTGCTTCTGCTCCGCCGCGACGATGGCGGCCACGAGCCCGGAGGTGGTCTTCCCAGGCGTCGCCGCCGCGACTTGCGCGAGTGTCTTGCCGCTCCGGAGATCCGTGCGCAACGTGCTCGTCGAGAGCCCGAGATACGTCGCTGCGGCCGAGAGGTCGTCGCCGAAGCCGCCGCCGGGACGTCGGCCGCTCGGCGCCCCTGCACCCTCGCCCATGCCGGTGGGCGGTGAGCCCGTGCGCGAGGCGGCGAGCGCATTCGTCGTGCCGCCGCCGTGCGTGACGACGGCCGCACCCGCGGCCGCGGCGACGCCTACTGCGAGCGTCGCCGCGATCCCGCGGGCCCTTCGTGAACTGAGCATGTCGGTCCTTTCGTCGGGTGGTGATGCCTCAAGCGTCCACCCCGCGCCTGCGCGACCGCTTTGGCCGGCCTGCGAACCGTCTGTGCTCGCTATCCCTTCGTGAGCGCGCCGAGCAGACCGGCGGCTCCCGCGATCGCACCGCCTTCCGTTGCGGTCTCGGTGACGATGTACGGCTGCAGGGCGTGTGCGAGCGCCGGCAGCGTGATCGACTGCAGCCACACCTTCCCCGGCCCACTCAGCTTTGCCAGGAAGAGCCCGTCGCCGCCGAACAGCTTGTTGCGGATGCCGGGCACCGTCGTGAGCTCGAGCGACACCGTCGAGTCGAACATCGCGACGTGGCCGGGGTGCACCCGCAGGAGGTCGCCCGGGGCAAGCTCGGACTCGACCACGTCGCCGTGCATCTCGATGAAGGCGACGCCGCGGCCGGAGAGGCGCTGGAGGATAAAACCCGCCCCGCCGAAGATCCCCGCACCGAGCTTCTGCTGCATGTGCACGTTCAGCTCGACGCCGGGCTCACAGCACATGAACCCGTGCCGGTGTACGACGAACTCGCGCCCGTCCCCGAGTTGAATCTCCCGGATCTCGCCGGGTGCCTTCGCGGCGAACGTCACCGAACCGCTTCCCTGCGGCACCGTGTAGCTCGTCATGAAGAAGGTGCCGCCGCTCATGGCGCGTTTCGCGGCACCGAGGAAGCCGCCCTTGCTCTGGCCGATGTTCTTGCCGGTTTTCAGCTCGACAGGCCCATGCATCCACGCGAGCTCGCCCGACTCGGCGACGACCTCGTCCCCAGGCGAAAGGTTCACCTCGAGGATCGGGGTCGTGTTTCCCTTGATTTCGTATCTCATGCTCCGAGTCTCCACGCGACCCCGGCGTGCGTCAACTGCCTTGCTTTGCAGCCGAACCGGATTCGGCCACCCGGCGAATGGCTCTCGACAGTCCACCCAAATGGGTCGTTCAAGGAGGGAGCACTTCGATGGAAGAGCTGGAGAAAGTTGCAGCGGAGGTGAACCGCACGAGCCGCGCGTCGTTCCTGAAGACGGGCGCGTTGGCAGGCGCGGGCATCGCCGCGACGTCCCTGCTGCCGGGCAGCGCGCTCGCGGCACTGAAGGGCCAGACGGCGGCGCTGACCGCCGGCGATGTGTCCATCCTCTCGGCAGCGTCGATCGCCGAAGCGCTGGCCGTCACCACGTACACAGGCATCCTCGAAACGGCGCCGTTCTTCAAGAACCTCGAGTCCGACGACCAGGGCTACCTCGTCGCCGCGCGCGACGAGGAGATGTCCCACTACCTGCTCGAGGTGGGCGCGACGAAGAAGCAGTCGCCGTACAAGGCGTTCTACTACCCGAAGGGCATGTTCAAGGACGCGAAGACGACCCTGAACACGCTCGTCACGCTCGAGGATGCGTTCATTGCCGCCTACCTCGTCGGCGTGCGGAACTTCACCACTGCCGACCTGCGGGTGACCGCGGCCCGCATCATGGGCATCGAGAGCGACCATCGCACGCTTGCACGTGTGGTCGGTCCCGGCGTCGCCAAGAAGGACGGCGGTCCGGTCGAGGCGATCACCGGCGTGCTCGGCAAGGCCGAGAGCGTCGACCCGCCGAACAACAACGGCTACGAGCGCACGCTCAAGTGGACGAACATCGGCCAGGCCGTGACCGCCCTGACCCCGTTCATCGACAAGGCGGCGGCCGGGAAGGCCGGCTTCGACACCGGCAAGGCGTACACGTTCCATCCGTTCACGCCGAAGCTGCCGAACGCGCTCGGCGCGTTCCACTCGTTCGCCGGCTGAGCCGACGCTTGCTCGGGGTTGCGTGGGTCGCCGGAGGCGGCGCCCACGCATCACCCGCTCTGGCAGAAGCCGGTTCGCTTCGAGTTCAGGCAGATCAAGCCGAGCAGCTCGTCGCCGTCACCCAGCACGACCACCCGCCGGTAGGGGCTTGCATTCGCACGCGCGAAAGCGACCTCGCCGGCGGCTTCAGGCCTGATGGTCTCGGCGTCGGAGGCGTAGGCGAGCGCGGGCTCGTCGTCGTGTGCTTTCTCCGGGATCTCGGTCAGCGCGCCGCGATATGTCGACTCGTCGGCCAGCAGCACCATCTGGACGCGTGGGTTCGCGAGCACTCCACGAACCTCGGCCACGGTCGCAGCGCCTGAGAGCGTCTTCGGCCGTCGCAGCATCAGGTCGGAAGCGGTGAGACCCGCGACATCCGGCACCTGCGGCGTGCTCATGTGAACAGTTTAGACACGGGCGCGTTGAGCAGCTTTTGCCTAGGCAGAGCTGTGCAGACAGCGCGAACCTCAATGGGTATGCTCGCTAGGGTCGGGCAGCGACCGGCCAGGCATTGCATCGGCATTTGAGTGAGGAGAGCTGTGGACGTGACGTCGAGCTTCAGCAGGTCCGCCCTCTTGCGGCGTGGTGTTCAGGGAGGCGGCGTTGTGCTCGTCGCCGGGTCGGGAATCGCGGCGCTGGCCGCCGCGGCTTCGGCGGCGACGCTGCCGGACGGGGATCTGGCGTACCTCAGGCTGCTGATCGGCGCAGAGCTGCTCGAGGTCGACTTTCAGTCCCAGGCGCTCGCCTCGGGCAAGCTCGGCGCCGCGTCCACCGCGATCGTCAAGCAGATGGCAGCCGACGAGAAAGCCCACTACAACTCGCTCGCGCAACTGCAGGCCGGCGGTGGCCAGACGCCTGCGACCTCGGACGACATCGACTTCAGCTACCCCAAGGGGTCGTTCGACACCGAGCAGTCGATCCTGGAGCTCGCCAACTCGATCGAGACCGTCGTCGTCGGCGCCTACATGGGCGCGATCCAGAACGTCCAGACGCCTCAGCTGCGTCTCCCGATCGGCCAGATCGCGGGCAACGAGGCGCAGCACGTTGGCGCCCTCGCCGCGCTCGCCGGTAAGCCCGTGATCGGTCGCGCGTTCGCGCCTTCGCTCCAGATCGGCGCCGTCTCGACCTTCCTCGACACGTTCGAAAGCTGATGCCGAAGGAGCTCTACACCGCAAGCGAGGCAGCGGCCGCACTCGGCATCAGCCTCGACACGCTGCGACGGTGGGACAAGGCGGGTCGCGTGCACGTGGGACGCGACGCGCGCAATCGCCGGGTTGTTGCGGCCGACGAGCTCGACCGTCTGCGCGGCGACGGCGAAGGCACGCACATCAGCGCACGCAACCGCTTCAAGGCCGTCGTCACCGACGTGAAGGTGGACGGACTGATGGCGCAGGTCGAGATGGTCGTGCGCGACCCGGTGCGTCTCGTCGCGATCGTCACGCGCGATGCCGTCGAAGAGCTCGATCTCAAAAACGGGATGGCTGTGACCGCCATCGTCAAGTCCACCAACGTGATCCTGCAGAGCTAGATGAAGAGGCTTCGTCCGTTGACCGCAGCAAGCGTCGCCTCGTCCTCGTCGCACTGGCGGCATTGCTCGCTCTCGCGAGCGTCGCCGCGTCCGTCGCACAAAGCGGCGGCGGCCTCGCGCGCACAGATCACCGTCTACGCCGCGGCATCGCTGACCGACGTGTTCCCGGCGATCGACTCGGGCGAGAAGTACTCGTTCGCCGGCTCGAACGCGCTCGCGACGCAGATCACGAACGGCGCGCCGGCCGACGTGTTCGCGTCCGCGAACATGACGCTCCCGAACCAGCTCTTCGCTAAGGGGCTGTGCTCTCAGCCGGTGGTCTTCACCCGCAACACGCTCGTGATCGTCGTGCCGACGGCGAATCCGGCGAACATCCACAGCGTCTACGACCTCGCGAAGCCGGGCGTGAAGCTCGACATCGCTGCGGCCGGGCGTGCCGGTCGGCACCTACACGCTGCAGATCCTGAAGAACATGAACCTCATCGGCGGCGGTGCACGAAGAACGTCGTCAGCCAGGAGACCGACGTGCGCGAGGTGCTCGCCAAGGTCGCGCTCGGCGACGCCGACGCCGGGCTTCGTCTACTCGACCGACGCGAAGACCGTGCCGGGCAAGGTGAAGGTGCTCAAGGTGCCCGCCTGGGCGCAGCCCAAGGTGCAGTACGGCATCTGCGTCGTCTCGAAGAGCGGCGACAAGACGGACGCGCAGGCGTTCATCAACAAGCGTGCTGAGCAAGGCCGGGCAGGCGCAGATGCTCGCGTACGGGTTCCTGCCGCGGGTCAAGCCGGCCGAGAAAAGGCAGTAGCTCGTGGGGGGAGAAGCGCGGAGGCACGTCGAGTTGAGAAGGACGGCCGTCACGTGCCTCTACGTCGCGTGGCGCCGTCACGCTCGCGTTCCTCGCGTTCCCGATCGTCGCGATCTTCGCCCAGACGTCGCCCGGCAACCTGCTCCACCAGCTCTCGAACCCAGTCGTCAAGGACGCGTTCGTCGTCAGCATGAAGACGAGCCTCATCGCGCAGGCGTTGATCCTCCTGCTCGGCACGCCGACCGCGTACCTGCTCGCGACCCACCGCTTCCGCGGACATTCGCTTGCCGATCACGCTCGTCGAGCTGCCGCTCGTGCTGCCGCCGGCGGTCGCGGGCTTGGGATTGCTCGTCGCGTTCGGACGCACGGGCTGCTCGGGTCGACGCTCGAACGTGCTCGGAATCTCCCTCCCGTTTACGCAGAGCGCGGTGACCGTCGCCGTCGCCTACGTGGCGAGCCCGCTCTACATCCGCCAGGCGATCGCGGCGTTCGAGGCCACCGATCCGAACCTCGCAGCAGCCTCGCGCACCCTCGGCGCCGGATCGGCTGCGCACGTTCTTCAGGTCATCCTGCCGCTCGCGCGTGGCGGTCTCGTTGCGGGGCTCGCGCTGTCCTTCGCCCGCGGGCTCGGCGAGTTCGGCGCGACGATCATGTTCGCCGGCAGCCTGCAGCACGTCACGCAGACCCTCCCGCTCGCGATCTACTCGGAGTTCGACCGGTGTCGTTCGACGCGACGCTCGCGATGAGCGGCGATCATGGTCCTGATCAGCATCGTCCTGCTCCTCGACCCTCAGAATCGGACCTCTACATGGCAGCGCTCGTCCTCGAAGAGATCGTCGTTCCTCTTCGGTCCTTCAGCCTCCGAGCTGACTCTCGACGTCGGCTCGACGATCGCGCTGGTCGGACCGTCGGGTGCCGGCAAGACAACCGTCCTGAGGGCTGTCGCCGGACTCGTCGAGCCCCGCGTCGGGTCGAATCACCTGCGGCGACGAGACGTGGTTCGACGCGGAGCGGCGAATCGCACTGCAACCCGACGAGCGGAAGGTCGGGTACGTCTTCCAGGACTACGCGCTGTTCCCGCACATGACCGTTCGTCAGAACGTCGAGTACGCGCGTCGCCGTCGCGCCGACGAATACCTCGAGCGCTTCCGAATCGCGCACCTCGCCGACACGCGCCCCGACACGCTGTCCGGCGGCGAGCGGCAGCGCGTTGCGCTGGCCCGCGCACTCGCACGCGACCCCGAGGTGCTGTTGCTCGACGAGCCGCTCTCGGCCCTCGATGCGCACACGAAGACCGAAGTGCGCGCCGAGCTTCAGCAGCTGCTCCGCGGACTCGACCTGCCGGTGTTGCTCGTGACCCACGATTTCGACGACGCCGCTGCGCTCGCCGACACGGTCGGCGTGATCGTCGACGGGCGAGCTTGCGACAGACCGGGACGCCGCGTGAGCTTGTCGCGCAGCCGACTGACCCGTTCGTTGCCTCGTTCACGGGCGCGAACCTCCTCCGCGGTGTCGCCGGCCCTGACGAAGGGACGACGCGTGTCCGGCTCGCAGACGGGACGCTCATCGCGAGCGTCGAGCACGGGAGCGGCGATGTCGTCGCTCGCCGTCTACCCGTGGGACATCACCCTCTCGCGGGAGCGCGCCGAACGACTCCGCGCTGAATGTCGTCTCCGGCCCGATCGGCAGCATCTCCGAGCTCGGCAGCCGGGTGCGGGTCTCGATCGGCTCCGTGAGCGCCGAGATCACCGCGGAGTCGCTGCAGCGCCTCGGCCTCGAAGTCGGCAGTACCGGTGTTTGCATCGTTCAAGGCGACGGGCACGCGTATCGTCGCGAGCGGCGGAGGAGCCCAAGGCGACCACGCTCTCACCGTCTCGACACCGCGTCGTCACGAGCCACGGGTCTAGCGTGGGCCTTGCCCATCGACGCGGCCGTTTGGGGAAGCGGCTTGCGAACGGGATCAACGGCTCCGCGGTGGGGCGGTGACGAGGCCAGCATCGCCCGCCCCACTGCGTCGAGCCCGCGACCAGTTGCCTGCGGGGATGAGCCTCAGGCGGCGGCGAATCCGAGCCGCGCACCGACGACCGCGTTCGCGACGTCCGAGCTCGAGCGATTGCCGACGACGGCGTCGAGGAACGGCTTCCGGTCGAGCTCGAGCAGCGACCCATCCGAGGACGCCCGAACTGTTGCGGTGCGTGGGACGTCTCTCAACAACGCGATCTCACCGAATGAGTCGGGAGAACGAGGCGTCGGCTACGCGGCTCGGCTCCGCTTACGTGGCTACCGACGCTTCAGGTTCGTGCTGCCAGGGCGCGCCGAAGCCGCCGGGGCGATCGCTCTAGCTCGCGATCGGTCGGCGGACCTCGACGTCAGCTGGTTGTCCGTTCTCTGACGTTTCAGGCGCGGCCGGCGCGCTCGGCTTCGTGATGCCGCTCGAGCGGACGGGCCCGCAGGCGCCGCCGCAAGCTCTTGAGCTGGCGCTTCGCCCTGCTCTCGTGTGCGCCGCCCGCGATGCGCGTCGCATCGATTTGCTGCTGCATGACCATCCCTTCCGTTCGGGACCCCTCCCACGTCCTGCCCAGGACACGGCGATCATGTCGGACCGCGCGCGTGTGTCAAACGCATTGTCACCACCCGTTCACTTCTCGGCTCAGGTGGTGCGTGCGGCGCGGGTCGCTTCGACCGCGGGCGCGATCAACGTTGCGACACGCTCGAGGAACAGTCGGTCGTCCTCGCCGAACGCGCCCGGCTCGTCGGAGTCGATGTCGATCTCACCGATCACGGTGCCGTCGAGGTGGATCGGGACGACGATCTCCGATCGCGTCGAGGCGAAGCAGGCGAGATAGCGAGAGTCGGCGTTGACGTCGTCGACGATCTCCGTCACGCCGCTCGCTGCCGCGGCGCCGCAAATGCCCTGACCGACAGGAATGCGGACGTGCTCCGTTGCTTGCGGACCGCGCCACGGGCCGAGGACGAGGTCGTCCCCGTCGACGACGTAGATGCCCACCCACGAGTAGTGGGCGACCTCGTCGTGGAGGGCGTCGACGACGCGCTGGACGTCTAGAGGTTCGACCGAACAGGCGCCGAGGACTGCGTCGTAGGCAGCGTCGAGCTCCACGGCGTGAGCCTACCGGCGTCGCTCTCGGAGACAGCGAGCGTGACGAGACGGTCGGCTTCGAGGCCGAACGGCACTCTCGAGGGGGCAACGTCGTACGTCGTGGACGGCGGCGCGAGACGTGAGTAGCGGATCCACACTGTGGCGTTCGCAAGCAGCACGAAGAAGTTTGCGAAGAAGCTGATCAGTCCCCACCAGCCCTGCCAGAGCGTTCTGCGGGTGTAGCGAAGCGTCGCCGACCGCCCACACTCGCGGCACAGCGGCTGCTGCATCTTCACGAACCGCTGCATGATGATCAGCCCGACGTGACGGCGCACGACAAGCGCCCGTGCGGGCATCGCTCCACAGCGAGCGCAGCTGCTGCGATCATCCATACCTCCGATATCGGCCAAATGGAGGGCCGGCTTGAGCGCTTGAGCCGGAGCCGGCTCCCCCGAACGAGCCGGCTATTTGAAGATGTTCACGGCGCGCGCCGTGACGAGCAGGATGCTGATCGCGGAAACGCCCGACTCGGACAGCATCAGGAGCTTTGCCCACCGGCTCAGCGGCATCGCGTCGGTCGGGCTGAACGCGATCGAGTTCGTGAACGAGATGTAGATGTAGTCGACAAGGCGCGGGTGCCAGCCGGGAGCTGCGAGCTGGGGGTTCTCCATCTGCGGGAACTGGAAGTCCGGTGGCGGCGGGTCCGGCTGTCGCCGTCTCACGGGGCCGCCGCGGTCGAAGCCCCAGAACCAGAGGCCGTAGGCGATCACGTTCGTGCCCCAGATCGTCACCCCCTTGAGCAGGAGCTGACCGCCACTGTTTTCGTGGCCGCCGACCAAGGAGCCGATCAACGCGACGAGCGCGACCGCGTTCTCGAGGCTGATCACCCCGAGCAGGACCAGCGCCACGTTTCGGCGATGCCCAACCCGCTCGAGCGTCCGGAGCGCGCGCTCCCAGGCGAGCGCAATCAACAGAACGGTCTCCGGGCCGACCGCGAGCACCCAGACCCACCACGCGAGCCCCCACAGCTTCCAATCGAGTTGACGGCTCACGATGGCAAGCGTGAGTTGCAAGCCGATCACGACGACGACGGCCGGCGCTGCCTCCCACCGTGACTCGACGGCTTCCTCCGTCTGTGCTGGGTGCTCCGCGGCCACTTGGGCGATTCTCATTGCAGACCGCCCTCGCCGCCAGCTCCCCGCGAGCAGGACTTTCCGGAGTCGGGGCGCCGAGATTCGAACTCGGGACCTCTAGTCCCCCAGACTAGCGCGCTAACCAGGCTGCGCCACGCCCCGCGACGCGCCCAGGCTACCAACGATGCGGTCGCGTGACCGGGCGGGCCTAGGCGATCCCCGTACAGTCGTCGCGGGAGCCTGAGGCGCTACGCAGGGCTAGTGGCGGTCGACCGCGCGCTCGAGCTGCGCTTTGTTCATGTGCGAGCGTCCCTCGATCCCGAGCTTCTTCGCCTCGTGCGTAGAGCTGGTCCTTCGTGCGCCCCTTCGCGCGGTTCGTTCCCGAGCGCAGGCCGCCGCGGCGCCCGGACGAGATGTCGTCCGTCGAGGTACGCGAGCGTTCGCGCGACTCGCCTGCGCGGGCGCGCTCCTTGTTGACGGTGCGCGCGGCGATCTCCTCCGCCGTCCGCTCCGAGCGTCCCTGATCGAGTTCGCTTTCCTTGACATGCTCGTACTGGCGGGCGCGCTTCGTGCCCTTCTTGACCCCGCGCGGTGGCATGAGCTCCTCCGATTCGCTGATCGCTGACGCAGGACTCCTCCCCGCCTCAAACGGCCCGAAACCCGGGCTCAGGCGCGGCGGTCGGCGATCAGCGCGCGCAGGCGGCCGACAGCTTCGGGCGAACGCTCCTCGAGCGCCCACACGTCACGCTTGAAGAGCACGATCAACTGCATCGGTGAGGTCGCCTTCACCGATGCAGTGCGGCGGCCCGAGGAGATGATTGCGATCTCGCCGAACACGTCGCCGGGCCCGAGCGACCGGAGATGGTCGCCGTCGGCGCTCACGTCGGCTGTCCCGCTCTCGATCGCGTAGAGCGCGTATCCGAAGTCACCCTCGGTCGCGAGCGTGTCCCCCTGCGCGGCAGCGACCTCGGACGCTGCGGCCGCGATCGGTGCGAGGTCGTCGTCCTCGAGGCCGGCGAAGAGCGGAATGGCGGAGAGTCGCGAGAGCTCCATCGCGGGCAACCTAGTTGCGTACGCGCGCACGCTCGTGCGCGGATGGCGAACAAGCGGTGACAGAGTGGTGTCGGCGGAAAACGCCGTCTGAGGAGTTTTTAGGCGACTCTCAGGCGGCGTCGCTACCTTGCTGCGGTGGCCAGAACGTTGATCGCGCTCGCTGTGTTCGCCTCGGCCGCAGTGGCGTGCGGCACAGCCAAAGCGGCGACACACCTCAGCTTTGCGCCGCACTCGACGGTCACGCCTGAGATCAGCGCGAACTGGTCGGGCTATGCGCTCGTGCCGACCGGCACCGACCCCATCACCTTCACCGACGTCACGGGCACATGGGTTCAGCCGAAGGCGAGGTGCACGTCGGGGCGCACGGACGCTTCCGCGTTCTGGGTCGGGCTCGGCGGCTACGGCGAGTCGTCGAACGCGCTCGAGCAGCTCGGCACCGCCGCGCAGTGCGACGGCAACGGGAAGACGCCGACGAACTACGCGTGGTGGGAAGTCGTCCCGGCCGCGTCGGTGCAGATCCCGATGAAGGTCAAGGCGGGCGACACGATCACAGCAGCCGTTCTCGTGCAGGCGTCCACGATCACCTTCAGCCTGCGCGACGTCACGCGCCAGGAGCGCTTTTCGAAGGTGATCACGACGAGTCAGGACCTCGACGTGAGCTCCGCGGAGTGGATCGCGGAGGCACCGTCGGACTGCGGTGCGTTCGGGAGCTGCCGTGTGATCCCGCTCACCAACTTCGGCTCGGTCACGTTCTCCAAGGCAGCCGCGATCGGCAACAGCCATCCGGGAACGATCCTCGACGGCAGTTGGACGGCGAGCCCGATCGAGCTATTCGCAAACGACGCGTCGACGAGCCTCTTCGGGCAGCCGACCGACATCTTCACCGGCGTGGGCGCCGTGCCCACAGACGTCACCTCGGACGGCCGCTCCTTCGAGGTCAGCTGGGCGAAGAACCTCTCGTCGCCAACCGGCTGACCACCGCCGAGATAATTGGACGGTGGGGCCCCTAACCCCCCAGTGGTCGCTTGCCGGGACCCCACCGGCCCAACCGATAAGACGTATCGCCCCGAGCCGGGTTAGGGTCAGCCGTTCAAGCGTTTGTAAAGCCTGTCGACGAGATCGGGCATCGCCTCGAGCTTGTCGGTGATCACACGGAGGCGATATTCGCGGAAGTGCTCGGGATCGACGTCGAGCGCGTGTGCGAGACCCTCCAGCACGTCGTTCGACGGCACAGGGCGGTTGCCGTGGACGAGATGGTTCAGATAGCCGGCCGAGAGCCCTGTCTTCGCTGCGAGCGCGCGGTACGTGACACCCGTCTCGTTCATCAGCCGCTCGACTGCGGCGCCGAACGGATCCGAGGCATATCTCCTTCGTTTCGCCACTACTCGATGTTCTTGCCCAAGTCGGCAACGTTTACACGTCGGTCGGTGCCGGTCGCCCGTTCGCGCACGTCGACCGCTCCGTCCTCGAGGCTTTTCTTGCCTGCGGTGACCCGGATCGGGATCCCGATCAGGTCCGCATCGGCGAACTTCTCGCCCGGCCGGAGATCGCGGTCGTCCAGGAGAACGTCCTTGCCGGCGGCGGAGAGTGCCTCCGCGGCCCGCTCACCAATCTCCTCGGCGCCGCTCAACACGACGAGATGGACGTCGTACGGCGCGATCGCGGCGGGCCAGATGATGCCCAGGTCGTCGTGGTGCTGCTCGACGATCGCCGCCATCACGCGACCCGGCCCGATGCCGTAGCTGCCGCCGAGCAACGGCTTCTCCTTGCCGTCCTCGTCGAGGAACGTCGCGTCGAGCCCTGCGCTGTACTTGTCGGCGAAGTAGAAGATGTGCCCGACCTCGATCGTCGTCTGGAACGTCAGCGCACCGCCGCACTCGGGGCAGCGGTCGCCCTCCATCGGCTCGCGGAGATCGGCGAACCGAGGCTCGAAATCGCGACCCGCCTGCACTCCGCGCAGGTGGAAGCCGTCCTTGTTCGCGCCCGCGACGAACTGCCCCTCACGGAGCGACACGTCGGCGACCACCTCACCGTCGAACCCGACGGGACCGAGGGAGCCGCCCGACGCCCCGAAGGCGCTGCGGATCTCGTCACCCGTCGACGGCCGGGAGCCCACCTTTAGGGCCGAGAGGAGCTTCGACTCAGAGAGCCGGTCGTCACCGCGGATCAGCGCGAGCACCAGACGGCCGTCCTCCGTCGTCACCGGCATCGCCTTGGACGTGGCCGTCAGGTCGATGTCGAGGAACGCGGCGAGCGCCTCGCACGTCGTCACGCCCGGCGTCTCGACCTCTTCCGGCTGCTCGAGCGCGACAGGAAGCACGGCAGCGCGCGGGATTCCCCGTGCAGCCTCGGCATCGGCCGAGTAGTCGCCGTTCTCACAGCGGACGAGCGTGTTCTCTCCCGATCCCGACGGCGCAAGGAAGTCGTAGGTGAGCTCCCCTCCCATGATCCCGCTCTCCGCTTTCACCTCGTGCGCCTCAACCCCGCAACGATCGAAGATGCGGTGGTACGCAACACGGTTCCGCTCGAACGACGCGTACGCGCTCTCCTCATCGCGGTCGAACGAGTAGGCGTCCTTCATGATGAACTCGCGGACCCGCAAGAGCCCGCCGCGCGGCCGCGGCTCGTCGCGATCCTTCGTCTGGAAGTGGTACCAAAGCTGCGGGAGCTCCTTGTACGACTGGATCTCTCGCGCGTGGAACGTGAACGTCTCCTCATGCGTGAGCGGCAAGACGAAGCGCCGCCCAGCTCGGTCGGTGACGTGAAAGATCTCGGCGATCTTCTCGCGGCCGGTGGCCTCCCAGAGCTCCACGGGCGTCAAGACCGGCGCGAGGAACTCTTGCGCGCCGATCTCGTCCATCTCCTCGCGGATGATCTGCTCGACCTTCCGGTGCACCCGCCACCCGAGCGGCAGGAACGTCCACAGGCCCGCGCCGACCTGCCGAATGTAGCCGGCCCGCACGAGCAGCTTGTGACTCGGCGCCTCCGCGTCTGCGGGCGGGTCGCGGAGCGTCGGTAGGAAAAGCTGTGAGGCGCGGGCGATCATCCGTTGCCGAGGCAGGCTACCCGCAGTTGGGGGAAGAGCCTCCGGTTCTCCCCCAATGCCCCTCCGACCCGGGGGGTTCGAGCTATTCGAGAGGGATCGCGGACGCTTCGGCCATCGCAAGTGCGGCCGGCTTCGCCATCTTGAGGCGCTTCGGCCGGAACATGCCGTCGTCGATCCAACGATCGATCTCGTGGAACAGCTCGTCGACGAGGATGTCGCTCGACACCTTCTTCAGTACGCGGCCGTGTGCGTAGATGAAGCCGACGTCGCGACCGCCCGCGATGCCGAAGTCGGCGTCCCCCGCCTCGCCCGGGCCGTTCACCGCGCAGCCGAGCACCGCGACTTCGAACGCCTCGGGATACGAGCGCAGGCGATCCTCCACGCGCTCCGCGAGCTGTTGCACGCCGACGTTGTCACGACCGCACGACGGGCACGCGATCATGATCGGACCGCGCTCGCGCAGGCCGAGCGCCTTCAGGATCTCGAACGCGGCACGCACCTCTTCGACCGGGTCGGCGGTGAGCGAGACGCGGATCGTGTCTCCGATCCCGTCGACGAGCAGCGCCCCCATCCCCACCGCGCTCTTGATCGAGCCCGAGTACGGCGTGCCGGCCTCCGTCACGCCGAGGTGCAGCGGATAGGGAACCTTGTCGGCGAGTAGCCGGTACGCGCGAATCATCGTCGGCACGTGGCTCGACTTGACCGAGATCTTGAAGTCGCGGTAGTCGAGCTTCTCGAGCAGGCGCACTTCTTCGAGCGCCGCCTCGACGAGCGCTTCCGCCTGGTCGTGCTGCGCGAGCTCGCTCAGGTGCTTCGGCAGCGATCCTGAGTTCGCGCCGATGCGCATCGGGATCCCCGCCTTCTTCGCGGCGAGCACAACCTGCTCGACCTTGTCGGGCCCGCCGATATTGCCCGGGTTGATCCGCACCGCCGCCACACCGGCGTCGATGGCGCGCAGCGCGAGGCTCGCGTTGAAGTGAATGTCGGCGATCACCGGCAGCGGTGAGAAACGCACGATGCGCGGCAGCGCGTCGGCGTCCTCGCTCTTCGGCACCGCGACGCGGACGACCTCGCAACCGGCGCTCGCCAAGGCGGCGATCTGCGCTGTCGTCGCCTCGACGTCGTGCGTCTTTGTCAGCGTCATCGACTGAACGACGACGGGAGCACCGCCGCCGATCGTCACGCCGCCGACCTTTACCGAGCGTTCGCTGGCCATCTCCGGTCCAGGTTAGCCGCCCGACCCGAACAGATCGTTGCGGAGGCCGAGGTACATCAGGATCGCGAACAGCGACAACCCGACCACGCTGTAGCGGATATAGACAGCCTGCGTGAAGGTGCGCCCGCGCAGCTTCTCGACGAGCGCCATCACGATGTGGCCGCCGTCCAGTGGGAGAACCGGCAGCAGGTTCAGCAAGCCGAGCGCGAGGCTGATCAGCCCGAGAACGAACAGGAAGTCACGCGTGCTCTGACGCCACGCCTGCTCGGACGTCCGCACGATGCCGACGGAGCTCGAGACCTGGTTCGTGTCGCGGCCGGTTGCGAGATGCCCCAGGCCACGCACCGTCTCGGCGGTGACGGACCACGTCAGCGAGAGCGAGTCCTTCGCGGCGGCGGGCACCGACTCACCGGGACCCGTCTTCGCCTCGATCGCGATCCCGATCCGGTAGGCACCGTCGGTGACGCGCGCGGCGAGCGGCCCGATCACGACGCGGCGGCCGTGACGGTCGACGACAAGCGTGAACGGCCGCCCGTTCGTTGCGTGGATTTCGTCCGGGATCTTCTTCGGGTGCACTGCGTTCCCGGCGATCGAGAGCAGTCTGTCGCCGCCTTGTATGTGCGCTTTCGCTGCCGGCGATCCTTTGAGCACGCTCGCGACGATGTTGGTGTCCTGCGTCGAGGCGACGACGAACAGCGACGCGAAGAGTAGGAACGCGAAGACGAGATTCACGGCCGGGCCGGCACCGATCGCTACGAGCCGGCGCCACGTCTTCTGCCGCCAGTACGCGTCGGGCGCGAGCGACCACTCGAGCTCCTGCCCGATTCGGGAGTCGCGGATCGCCGGCGGCAGCTCCGCGAGGGCCGCAAGCGCAGCGCTGTCGTCTCCCTGCTCGATGCGCGACGTCGAGCCGCGCGAGCTCGGCGCGGTGCTCCTCGCGCAGCTCCGGTGACAGCGTCGCTGTCAGGTCGCCCGGCGACGGGCGGTTCATCCCTGGGATCTTCACGTAGCCGCCCAGTGGGAGCGCTCCGATTCCGTACTCGACTCCGCCGCGCACCGTCTTCACGAGGGGCGGCCCGACACCGAGATAGAACTTGCGCGGCCGCATGCCCACCGCGCGCGCCGCGAAGAAGTGACCCGCCTCGTGGATCATCACCAGCAGGATCAAGCCGACAATCGCGGCGGTCAGGCCCACACTGCCTCCTGTACGTCACGGGCGCGCCGATCAGCCTCGTGCAGCTCGTCGAGATCGCGTGCCGGAGCGCCGTCTGTGCGCGCGAGCACGCTCTCGACGTGCGCAGCGATGTCGAGGAACCCGATGCGACCCGCGAGGAACGCCGCGACGGCAACTTCGTTCGCAGCGTTGAACGCACACGGATACGTGCCGCCGCGCTCGCCGGCGTCGCGCGCGAGACGCAGCAACGGAAAAACGTCGAGATCGGGCTCGTGGAACTCCAGCGGCCCGGCGGCGACGAGGTCGAGCGGCGGAACGGGTGTCGCAGCCCGTTCGGGATACGTCAGCGCGTACGAGATCGGCACTCGCATGTCGGGATAGCCGAGATGCGCGAGCGCTGCTCCGTCGCGGAAGCGAACGAGGCCGTGCACGATCGACGTCGGGTGTACGACGACCTCGATGCGGTCGTAGGGCAGGTCGAAGAGAAAATGCGCCTCGATCACCTCGAGCCCCTTGTTCGCGAGCGTCGCCGAGTCGATCGTGATCTTCGCGCCCATGTTCCAGGTCGGGTGTGCGAGGGCATCCGCCGGCGTCACGTCGACCAGCTCGTCAGCGGTTCGACCGCGGAACGGCCCGCCGCTTGCGGTCAGCACGATTCCGGCCGGCTCGCCGGTGAGAGCGCACTGGAACAGTGCCGAGTGCTCGCTGTCGACGGGGATCAGCGCGCCCCCACCTCGTACGCGCGCCGCGAGCGCGAGCTCGCCGGCCGCCACGAGACTCTCCTTGTTCGCGAGCGCGAGCGTCACGCCGTGCTCGAGCGCCCACATCGTCGCGGACAGCCCGGCGAACCCGAGCGTCGCGTTCAGGACGACATCGGGTCGTGTGCGTTCGAGCAGGTCGATCGGATCGCCGCCGACCTGTGTGTGTGGCGCGAGCCCGTCGATCGGAGTCGAGCCGGACGTCGCGGCCACGAGCTCGAGCTCTGGATTCGCCGCCACCACGTCGAGCGCCTGGCGGCCGATCGAGCCGGTAGCTCCGAGCAGCGCGACGCGGGTCATGACGGACAGTGTGCCCCTTCGCCATCGGGACACCCTGGGCCTAGGGCGGCGATGCGTTTCGCGGTTCCGCGGAACCTAGAGCGTATTGTTGGTATTGCAGGACGTTATGGGTGTTCAGTTGGAGCCTGCAACCTCTAGCCAACGGTACCCGTCGCTCCGGACGGGCCCACGCCAATGGGCGATACTCGCTGCACGTGACGCGCGACGAGGTTGATCGCCTGACCGCCGAGCACTCGGGCCTCGCCGGCCGGCTTTCCGGCGCTGCCTGACTCAGCTGTTCGCCGTGAACGAAACGAGGCGGCGTCGTTCGCGAAAGCCGACTGACGCGTAGAGCGCGCACGCGGCGGGACGCTCGTCGTCGGCGCGGCAGGCGACGATCGCATTCTTCGCTCCCTCGTCGCGCAGCCGCTGCAGTGCGAACAGGTTCGTCGCGCGAGCCAGTCCTCGGCGGCGATGCTCCGCGTGAGTGCCGACTGGTTCGAATTCCCCAATCGCATTCGACTCGTCGAGCCATGCGAGGGTGAAGCAAGCAACGCTCCCGTCTGGGGCGACGCACACGCAGTCGAGGTCGGAGCGGTACGGCCACGTCGCGCGAACGACCGCGTAGACGTCGTCGGTGAACAGCGACCCAGGCGCAAACGCCGATCGGTGGGCCGCCGACCGCGAGGCGGTGTCGACGTAGTCCGCCATAGTCGTAAGGCGATACCCACGCGGTACCCGGGGCTCGTCGATGGCGTCGAGGCTGCGCACGTTCTCCTTCATCCATGGCCCCGTGGGATCGTGCCGCAGGCCGTGGCGCGCGAGGAGATCGGCATCCGCGAGTGTCGTCATCGCCCGCTCGGGCCGCGCCCACTCGAGGACTGGGTCGATCTCGTCGATGTGGCCGTCGAATGCGAGCTCGCCGCCGACGCGGTACCCCCACGCCGCCTCGTCGACCCGCACCTCCTCGCCGTCGCGCCCGATGTGCGCCGACCAGAAAGCGATCTGCCCGAAGGTGCACCGGACGTCCGGCCAGCGCTCCTGACACTGCCCGAGCATCGCCCGCAGGTGCTCCGCGCTCAGCGTCATCGGGTGAAAGTGAGATGGGTGACGCCGCTCGGCGTCGACACCGCCTCGACGTCGTACTGCTCCTCCAGTGCCTCGAGGCCGTCCCACAGCCGGACGCCTCGGCCGAGCAGGATGGGGACCTGCACGACGTGCAGGTGGTCGACGAGCCCCGCGGCGAGGAACTCGCGCAGCATCGTCGGGCCCCCACCGATGCGGACGTCCCGACCTTCCGCGGCTTCCCGCGCAACTGCGAGTGCGTCGACCGGCGCGGCATCGAGGAAATGGAACGTCGTACCGCCTTCCATTGTCAGCGGCGGTCGCGGGCGATGGGTCAGCACGTACGTCGGCGTGTGGAATGGCGGATTTGTTCCCCACCACCCTCGCCACTCCGGGTCGTCCTGCCATCCCGGAGGGCCGAACTTGCCGGCGCCCATGATCTCCGCGCCGATGCCGTGCTCGTGACGCTCGGCGAAGGCGTTGTCGACGCCGGCGGTTCCGGCAGCGTCCCAGAATCGGGTTGCGAACATCCAGTCGTGGAGGCGATGCCCGGCGTGGCCGAACGGCGCCTCCAACGTCAGGCCGTGGCCGGTGCCGAATCCGTCGAGCGAGATCGAGAAGTTGTGAACCCGGACGCGTGACATGGGAGCTCCTTCGCTTGTTACCTGAGACGTCAGAGTGGAGACCCGTCTCGAGGCGCCACTTCATCGCGCTCAGGCGGACCATCCAGAAGTCACCGTAATGCGGTTGCCACGGGCTAGCTGACGTCGCGGCGAGCGGTGAGTGCGAAACCCGCGAGGGCGAGCATTGCGGCCCACGCGACGAGTACGGCGCCGCCGGCTGCCGCTGAGAGCAGGTGATTGGTCGTCAGCCCGGTGAGCGCGTTCTCGGCCTCGCCAGGCGTCAGCCGCCCGACCGAGGGGACGAACGCGAAGAGCAGGTTCTCGACGATGAAGCCCCAGGCGAGCAGGCCGATCACCGTGCCGATCTGGTTGCGAACGATCGCCGCGACACCAACGCCGATCGCGCCCCAGAGAGCAACCGCTGCGACGGTTCCGAGCAGAACGAGTATGACCCCGCCGCCGTGAAGCGCCAACGGGATTCCGCGCGCGTCGAGACACACATAGCCGATCGCAAACCCGAGGCCCTCGCCGACGACCCCGAACACGACGCCTGCGAGCACGCTCGCGGCCAGCTTGCCGCCAATCACTCGTGACCGTCGTGGGGTGAACAGGAATGTCGGGCGGATCGTTCCGAAGCGGTACTCGCCGGTGACAAGCAGCACGCCGGTGAGAGCGGAGAAAATGCCGGAGAGGCTCCCGACGCCGAGCAGGCCGCGCTGATCCTCCGGCGAGGTGAGGCTGCCGGCGTGTGTCAACAACCCGGCGAGAAGCCCGAAGAGAATGATCAGCGCCAACATCCCGAGCACGAGACCAACCGTCGTCCGGGTGGAGCGGAGCTTCAGGAGCTCGGCCTTGGTCTGGGCGATCACGGCTGCGTCTCCGAGGTCAGCTCGAGGAACACTTCTTCGAGCGACGAGCCTTCGGCGACGAGCTCGTGCACCGGAACGCCGGCGGCGAAGGCGACGTCGCCGACCCGCTCGCTCGTGGTGTCGTGCGCGAGCAGTGCGTGGTCGTTGCTGTCCGTCGTCTCGATCTGTTCGCGCCGAAGCGCCTCGGCAAGCTGCGCCAACCGAGGGCTGCGGACACGAACCGACCCTCCGGCGCGCGCGGTCAAGCGCTCGAGCGAGGTCTCGACCACCAGGCGCCCGCGGCTGATGATCAGCACCTGGTCGACGGTCTGGGCAACCTCGGCCAGCACGTGGCTCGAGATCAGCACAGTCCGCCCTTCCGAGGCGAAGGTGCGCAGGAAGTCGCGGAGCCAGCGCACACCCTCGGGGTCGAGCCCGTTCGCCGGCTCGTCGAGCACGAGTAGCTCTGGATCGCCGAGGAGCGCGCACGCGAGGCCGAGCCGTTGGCGCATCCCAAGCGAATACCCCTTGACGCGTCGCCCCGCGGCATCAGTGAGCTCGACCAGGCCGAGGACCTCGTCGACACGGGAATCGGGCAGGTCGACGGCGCGGCTGAGCGTGCGCAGATGGTCGCGGCCCGAGCGGCCGGGATGGAAATCAGTCGCCTCCAGCACAGCGCCGACGCGATGCGCCGCGTCCGCGAGCTTCGCGTAGGGCTGATCGAAGATCAACGCGCGCCCGACCGTCGGCGCCGCCAGCCCGAGCAGCATCCGCAGCGTCGTCGTCTTTCCCGCCCCGTTTGGGCCGAGGAAGCCCGTGATCGTTCCTGCCTCGAGTGCGAACGACAGATCGTCGACAGCCGTCAACTTGCCGAATCGCTTCGTCAAACCCTCGCTCAGAACAACCGGCACGCCTACATCCTCACGCAGCTGTCAAACGGCGGCGCGCCGGTGGAGACATGGGTGTAGGTTCGGTGCAGACACCGGCGCCAGGGTGCCGGTTACCGATGAGAGGAGCAGCGATGTATGTCGTTGCGATCCATGCCATCGACGATCCCGAGACGTTCTGGGAGGCGGCGCAGGCGGTGACGGCGGAGCTTCCGGCAGGCACAACTCTGCATAGCGCCATCCCGAACGCGGACGGTTCACGCGCCGTTTGTCTGTGGGAGTCGGGGTCGATGGACACCGTCCGGGGCATTGTCGAAGGCGGCGCCGGACATGTGAGCACGAACGAGTACTTCGAGGTCAACGCTGAGAACGCGGTCGGGCTCCCCAGCGTGGCGGCGGCTGCGACGAGCTAGACCAGCAACGCGTGACGGCCTCGTGAAATCGGGTCGAGGCGGTGCGCGACTCGATGGACCTGGTTCGCTCGACGGAACCAGGTCCAGGCGCCTGGTAACTGCGCTAACCGGCTGCGGCAATGTCACCCGAGTTACGGCAGGTAGCGTAAACGGCCGTGCCTGAGGGCTCGGGACAGCTTGTCCTTCGAGAGATCGAAGATCGTGATCTCGGCGTGCTGTTCGAGCACTCGAGCGATCCCGACGCCATCCGGATGGCCGCGTTCACTTCGCCGGAGTTCGATGATCGAACGAGCTTCGAACGACGGTGGGCGCGGCTGAGGAGCGACAGCTCTACGACGAACAGGGTGATCGAGGTCGACGGTCGAGTTGTGGGTCACATCGCGAGCTTCGACTTGGAGGGCCGGCGCGAGGTCACCTATTGGATCGGCCGTGAAGACTGGGGCCGCGGCATTGCCACGCGTGCACTACAGGAGTTCTTGCAGCAGGAGGCAACCCGTCCGCTTTACGCCGGCGCCGCGAGCGACAACGCCGCGTCGATCCGCGTGTTGACGAAGTGCGGTTTCCTGATCGTGGGCGAGGGCCGCGGGTTCGCCTATGGGCGCAACGAGGAAACGGACGAGGTCGTCCTCCGACTCGATGCCTGACCCAACTTCCCTCGTCTGCGCCAGTGGACGCGAATGGCGCCCGACCTGGAAGGACCCGGTATGGCCCCTGACCCGTTGACCAACGCACGCGCAATCCTCCACACACTTCAGACGACTGTTGATCGCCGAGATCTGGACGCCCTTGTCTCCCTCTTCGATGATCCGGCCGTATTGATCGGAACCGCCGGCGACGGTCGCAACCGCGACACGCTGCGCCAGTACCTCGCCGCCGTTGCGACACAGCCAGCGTCGCTCCGTTGGGAATGGCGCGACGTGATCACCTTCCATGAGGACGCCGGAGCACTCGGCTTCGCCGCGTTCGGAGAAATCATCGTCTCCGTTGGGAACGACGAGCGCCGTGCGCCCATCCGCCTAACGATCTTCGCCGTTCAGACGCAGCACGGCTGGCGGCTGCGTCAGTTCCACGGATCAATCCCGACCGATTTCTGATCTCTGAGAGATGACACTTGACTGCGTCAGTGCTCAGGAATGACGATTGGCTCTGTCATCGGCTGGCTCTGATGACGCAGCGAGCCTCGCGGCCAACAACCAGCCGACGGCCGCACCGACGGTGTTGGAGAGCACGTCGACGGTCGCGGTAGTCCGGCCGGGTATGGCGAGCTGCAGGAGCTCGATTCCGAGCGAGAGGACGAATCCCGCCAGGACGGTTCGGCGGAGGGACCACCCGAGCGACCAGAGCACGGCGGAAGGCAGGGCGAAGAGGGCGACGTTGCCAAGAACGTTGAGAACATTGAGTTGTCGCGTCGCCCAAGGTGCAAACACCACATGGTTCGGCCCGCCCGCTGGACGGAGTGTCACGACGACGACGAGTAACAGCGAAGTGGCAAGCGCTACGCGCTGCGGGAGCCTTCTCACTCGCCGCGTTCTACATGCTCCGCCGCGACGGTGATCCGGCTTGGGCGAGAATGGCGCCTGTGCAGGTTCGAGCCTTCGCGTTGGCCGCTGTTGCCGCCGCCGTGCTGTCCGGACTTGCGTGGTCGCATCCGAGCCCGGCAGGCTCCCTCCGGAGCGTGGAGGCAAACGGGACGCTATGGCGAACGCTCGCGACCGGGGCAACCAGCGTATCCGTCACGCCGCGGCCCGGCTCTCTCCCGGGCACGCACTTCGCCGGCAGAGTCACCGACCCGATCCTGCGCGCGACCGCGAACTGGGGAGTCGCCATCCTCTCGCAACACACGGAGATCATCCGCGCGGAGCGTGTACTGCCGTGGGCCCGCGCAGCCCTTCGCCGCGCAGACACACAGACCGATCTCAAACAGCGTCGGTTGCTGCTCCTCTATGAGACGACGGAAACCGGCTGCTGCACTCTCGAGCTCAGCGCCCTCTCCGCCCAAGCCGGCACCGCGACCATGGTGCTCACTCATCTGCCCTCATGCGAGCGCTGCCCCCAACCAGAAGGGAAATCGGTGCAGTATCTGCTCGCCTCGATCGCGCGTAAAGGGCTTCCGATCCCCAACCGTTTCGTTGTTACGGCCGTCGGTTTCCCAGGGTCAGAGTCGAACCCTTTTCCGCTCGGTCAGACAAACGGACCCGGCGGAGCAGCCTCGGACAACGCCTGGACGATCAACGTCCATGCCGTCAATGAGAACGCCTGGGCCGAAGTGCAGGCAGCCAACGCCACCAACTCGGAACCGAAGCTCGGCGACGTCGACGTCCTGATCAACCTGCAGCTTCACTTTGGAGCACCAACCACCGGGCAGATCACCAACCTGACCAACTACCTCACCGTAATCGGCCCGTCCAATGCCAGCTACGGCGCAAACGACAGCTGCGGCGTGCTCCCCTCCCCAACCTCAACCGACTACAGCTCAATCGCACCCGACGCGCACTTCTCGCTCAATCTCTGCTGGCAGGTCGCGTCCGCAGACGCCGGGCACCTCGAGCTCGAATACAGCTATTTCGACCCAGCCTTCTGGGCGCTCTACTAAGCCTCGAGAGCCAACCTCGCCTTTCCTATGCCCGCCTCTGCGCCAGTGTTCCGGAATGACGCCTGAGCGTCGCTTGAGGCGCGTCACGCTGGTGGTTTGATCCAGAGCGAGGCGTGGCCGGGGGCGAGTGAGAGGTTGACGGCGCCGAGGAGTTCCCTCTCGAGCGTCGCGAGGTCGACGGTCTCACGAAGGCGGCCGCTGAAGCCGGCCAGGATGGTTTCGGCGTCATAGCGCACGCGGTTGAAGCGACGGTCGAGAAGATGTTGGACGCGTCGGCGCAGCGGGTTGAAGAGCGCGGCCACAACGAGAGTCGAGGCAGCGACGCCGATCGGCGAGGAGAACGGAAGCACATCGGTGGTCAGCGAGACGATCCCGACGAAGACCGCGACGAGCGTTCCGGTCACGATTGCGTAGGCGAGCGTGCGACTGATCAGCCGGTCGATCTCATAGAGACGGTACTTGAGGATCGCGACCGCGAACCCGACTGGCAGTGCGAGCAGGCTGACCGCGAGGGAGATGTTGCCGAGGACATGCAGCAGCGACGAGCCGGTATTGCTGAAGAAGAACTCGACCGCGAGGCCGCTGACTGCAAGCACGCCGGCGCTCAGGAGCCACTTCAGCTGCTGGCGACTCTCACCCGCGGAGCGCCGGAACGCGACCACCAGCCGGCCAAGCCAGGCTGCGCAGAACAGGAGGTAGACGACAAGCACGACCTCAATCGCGGTCGTGACGAACCCCGGGCTTGTGCCGGAGGCGAGTTCGCCGTCGTGGTTGACCTGGATGCGACGGGCAAGCAGACCACTGCTGTTTTGCCAGGCGGAGAAGATCAGAAAGGCCGCGCAGACACCGAGATACCCCCGAAGGAGCCAGCGTTCGGGCCGGGCAAGACGCCCGTCTGGAAAGAGTGCGAGCGGAAGCGGCAGAAAGACGAGCAGGAAAACCCACGCGCCCGGGGCAAAAAACACAGCGGCGCGACCGAGCGGCAGGTGGAAGTTGTGCTGATAAACGAGCACCGCATACTGGCCAGCATCTGAGCAGCTCGCGACGGCAACCGTCAGTGCAAGCAGAATTGCGCCGATCGGATTGGTTGGCTGGCGCCATGCGATTACCGCACCGAACACCACGAACGGAACCATGACGAAGCCAAAGAAGCCGGCACCGAAAGCGGCAAGAAGCACTCCGACGCACAGTGAAAGCGTCGCCGACACAACCAGCCCAACCACGGTCCGCCGGGAGACAAGCCACGCACCCCCGACAACCCACTCGACCGTGAGCGGCGCGGGCGCGCTGAGAGCAGCCTCCCCTAACGGCGAGGGCTGCACCATCGCCGACGACGCCACGGGTCGATAGCCGTGCAACTCATGGGATCAACCTAGACAGAGGCCGTCCCGGAAACGTTACGGGTAACACACGGAAAGACAACCTTGGCTTGCGCCAGCGTGCCGGAATGACGCCAGGGCGGGGCCTCCTGGCGACCAGCGAACATACCTAGCCCAATGGCAGGACTCGCGGCAATCCTGAGTGCTTCCTCGCCGGCGCGCCGGCGAAGCGACTAACGCTCGTCGTGCGCATCCGCTATCCGTCCGGCTGGCGCAGCCAGACACTTCGCCTCTATCTCCATTCCGGCTGGAGTTATCTCTGTGTCGCTCGCGTGCGCGAGCGCCACGTTGTTGCGAGGCTGGGCGGTGTGTGTTCTCATAGCGCCGAGAGAGATCGACGACGTTGGGGGCGCGATGAACGCTCGCGTAGTAGTACGAGTCTCGGTGGTTGCGCTGATCCTGGTGTGTGCCTCGCTGTCCGCGCGGTTCACCCCGGCGTCCGCGGCATCACGCCTCAACGGTCTATGCCCGGCGAAGGTCAGCGGCCCGAAATGGAAGAACAGGTTGACTGGAAAGTCCGGGATCACCTACGAGGTAGCGACTCTCGGAAGCGCATTCACCTGCAAGACAGCGGCGGTCTGGGTGAAGAAGTTCATCAAGGAAAAGGCCGCGAGCGACACCGCCGCCACGATCCTCAAGGGCGGCCCGAAGGGCTACACGTGTAAGGCCAACGCCGAAGGGGGAAAGACCGCGGCCAGGGGCAGCTGCCTAAAGCTGAGCGGCGGTGCGGGTAAGGGCTTCAGCTGGTCTCCTACCGGATAAGAGAACCAACAGCTCCGTCGCCTGCGCCAGCGTTGCGCAATGTTGCCCGAGCTGTCACACGGTTGGGGGCCGTGGTGGACTTGCTGTCGCGGCGGTCGTAGGCTCCCGTTCAACAGTGTTTCGGTTGACCTGTGTAAGGAGGCAGGCAAGTGGACGCGAAGAGATTTGCTCCGCTGAGCGGTGTCTTTGCCGTCGTGTTGATCCTCTTCGGATTCGTTGCGGCCGGGAACGCGCCGAAGGGAACATCGTCGGTGGCGAAGGTCGTGGCTTTCTACGGCAAGCACAGTTCGGCTCAGACGACTTCGGGTGTGCTCCTGAGCCTTGGGGCTTTGCTGTTCCTGATCTTCGCGGCGTTGTTCGCAGCGAGGGTCAGGAGCGTGGCGGGTGGCGCCGCGCTATGCCTTCTCGGAGCGGCGCTGCTGGTGGTCGGTTTGACGGCCTACGCCGGGCTCAGCATCGCGATGGCCGATGTCGTAGGCCACGTGCAGGGCTCGGCGCTTCAGGCGCTGAACGTCCTCGCCGACGACGCTGTGTTCGTCTTCCTGATCACGATCGGCGCGAGCGCGTTCTTGCTCGGTGCCGCGGCGGCGGCATTCGGGACGGCAATCCTGCCGAGATGGCTCGGCTGGTGGGCTGTCGTCTTCGCGGTCGTGGGCGCCATTCCAAGTCACGTGCTCGGAGGGACGCTCGACCACATCGGTCTGCTTGCCTTCGCGGGGTTGGGCATTTGGACCCTCGTCGTCGGAACCCTGCTTACGGTGCGTGCGGACCCGGCCGGCTGAGCAGCGAATCAGCGACACGGACCGCATCCTGCTGCATCAGGAGCGCTTCCGGATCCATGCCCTGATGCTCGCGGGTTTTGATGCCGTCCGCCGCAGAGACCAGGCCGACCACCCGAGAGGGCCATCGGACAAAAGGATACGCCAGTGTTCAGGCATAGCCGCCTGAGATTTTGAAAATGCCTGGCACGCGTAGCCGTACTTACCAGCCTTAGCGATCTACTACGGCCGAGGCCGCAGGGTGACACCGTGACTTCTTGCACTACGCGCCTTACCGGCTGGGGCGGCCAGGCGCTCAAAGCATAGGAGAGTGGACTGCGCCAGTGTTCACGGAGACACCCCGGGGCCACGGTAAGGTCGAAGCATGGAATGGTTCGCAGTTCGGCACGTGATCGCTAATGAGGCAGCGTTCGAGGAGCGCATAACGCTGTGGCGCACGGCGTCCGCCGAGGATGCGATCGCACGCGCTGAGCGTGAAGCCGCCGAATACACGAACACAGTCGGCGGACGTGCGCTTGATTTGTTCCAGTCCTATTGGCTTCCCGAGGAACCGGCTGACGGGGCTGAGGTCTTCTCGCTGATTCGAGACAGTGAACTGGCGCCCGACGCCTATCTCAACACATTCTTCGACACTGGAGCGGAGTACCAAGAAGACGCCCAAGCGGACTGAGCCTCGGCTGCGCGAGTGTTCAGGAATGACGCCGGACCGGGTCACCTAAGCTTCGAACTGTGACGTTCTCGTTCGGCGACATCGTCCGAGTTGCAGAGACGCCGGAAACCTCCGAGCGGGGGATCGCGCACGGAGTCGGCATGGTCGTCGGCGTTAATGTCGCGTCTGCGGATGATGTAGTTGGGGGCGGAGAACTCGCGGACGCGATCCTGGTCTCCATTGAGGAGCCCGCGGAGGAGACAGTTCTGATCGCGGCGCGTCTCCTTGACGCGACGGGCGAAACGAGCGAGTGGGAAGTCGTGGATGGACTTGCCGACGCACGTGGGGATTACGAGGGCACCTCGGCCGCGGCGCTCGTCCGGGTGCGCTCGACGCCGGAAACGGATCGGCTGGGCCTTGCGGGACTGGTCGGCGAAGTTATGGGTGAGACGATTCCGTCCTCATCGGGTGTCGCGGAGATCATCGGTGGCGCGGGCGCGGACTACGCGATCAACGCCTGGTTCGGAGATCGGCGAGAGCAGCTTTGGTTCCATCCCGACCTGCTTGAAGTGGCGCAGTAGGGCCTCGGTCGCCTGCGCCAGGGTTCGGGAATGACGCCAGACGGTTTAGGGGCGCACTAACGCGATTGCCGAGCTTTCGGAGGCGGGTAGACCCATCTGGCGATCATGGCTGACGTCGAGCAATCAGCCATCTCCGGTTGCGGCAGTGTTTCCGACTGTTACGTGGGAGAGGCGTGGTTCAGGGCAGCGGCCGCTCGACGAGCGGTAGGAGTCTCGAATCCTCGAGCGCGGCCGTTCGATGACCGATCCCTGCCAGGTAGGCGTCGTTTGCTGCGAACGCGAAGAGGTCCTCGACGCTCGCCTGCCTGATCAACATGACCAGATCCCATCGCTCATCGGGAGGCCCGACGAACGTGTGTCCCCCCGCCCCAAAAAACTCCACGGAGCCACCGCAGGCCTCGAGGAACGGCATGGTGTGGCGAACGTAGCGAT
>CAVZEA010000008.1:262500-421757 GCA_963774225.1 uncultured Thermoleophilia bacterium | reverse complement strand
AGATGCCACTCGGCGTCGTTGTCGAGCTCGAGGACCGGCACGGCCGGCGACGCAGCTTCCCGCTCGGGCCTGGCTTCCACCTCGACGGAAAGCCGGTCGAGCTGGTCCGGCCGGCCGCAGCCCCCGGCGTACCCAAGAAGCGCACAGCGCACTGCGTCTGGGTCGGTTGCCGTGGCGCAAGCGTCGGCCAAGGTGGCGGCCGCCAGCCGGATCTACGTCGAGGGCCGCCATGACGCCGAGCTCGTCGAGCGCGTCTGGGGCGACGACCTGCGGGTCGAAGGGATCGTCGTCGAGTACCTGGGTGGGATCGACGACCTGACCGGCATCGTGCAGACCTTCCGGCCCGGCCCCGGCCGACGCCTCGGCGTACTCGTGGACCATCTCGTGCCGGGGTCAAAGGAGGACCGGCTCGCCCAGGCGGTCCGGCGCTCCCCCGCCAGCGAACACGTCCTGGTCGTCGGTCATCCCTACGTGGACGTCTGGCAGAGCGTGCGTCCGACCGCGCTGGGCATCGACGAGTGGCCGACCATCCCGCCCGGTCAGCCCTGGAAGGAGGGCGTCATCGCCGCGCTCGGCTGGGACGTGCCGACCCACCAGGCCTGGCGACGAATCCTCAGCTGCGTCAACAGCTTCAGCGACCTCGAGCCGGCGCTGCTCGGCCGGGTCGAAGAGCTGATCGACTTCGTGACCGCTCCGCACTGACCGGGACGATCGCGGGCCTTGAGCGCTCACGGTTTGCGACGATTAGACCGTTTAGCACAACCGACAGGCGTACGCCGCGCTCATCATTGAGTACCCTGCGTTAGGCCGAACGGGTGAATCCCCAGCTTTCCGCTAAAGATCTGGGGAGCGCCGTCGAGGTCGGTTCAACGAGCAGGGGATGTTCTGGAGGCTGTGTGAAGCGCGCTCGAGTTCTGACTGCCCTCGTCGCCGGCGCCCTCGTGCTGGGCGGCCTCCTCGGAGCCGCGGGCCCCTCCCAGGCCGCGACGCTGCCGGTGCCCGACCCGTTCACCGCCGTGACCGCCGTGCCCGGTCCAGGTCCGGGTGAGGTCACCTTCACGTGGAGCCACAACGGCCAGCACGACGTCGTACCGTCGTGGAGACGGCCCTGTCGCTCTTCGCCTCCGGTCAGCACGGTCGAGGCGCGCACACGTTCACCTTCCCGGCGGGTCAGAGCTCGGCGACGCTGACGGCGGCCCAGACCGCAGCGGCCGGTGCCTCTGCGAGCTCCGCCAACCATCTCTACTACCGGTTCGAGGCAGTCGACTCGACGTCCAGCGGGACTGCCGTGCGCTGGTGGCCCTACCAGCAGTCCGTCGCGGTGCAGCCCGACGATGTCGCTGCCACCGGTACGCCGATCCGGGTGGCCAGCTACAACGTCCGCTCGGCCGCGATCGCAGACAGCCACACCTGGCTCAAGCGAGCGCCGTTGGTGGCCAAGACGATCATCTCGCGCGACCCCGGGATCGTGACGCTCGCAGAGCTCGGCCCCGGCCGCGCCGACGGTGTCTCGGGTCCGAGCGCCGGCCACACCCGTCAGACGACGAGCCTGCTGAACAGCCTGAAGGCCCAACGCGTCAGCACGTACTCGCTGGTGCGCACCACGTCGTACACGAACAGGACCGAGGGCAGCCAGGGGACCCGGATCCTCTACGACCGGTCGCGCTATCACCTGCAGAGCAACTGCCCGGAGACGACGAGCGGGCACAGCTACTCGTCGTCGTGCACGATCCTGATGCCGGTGCGGTCGTCCGACCCGTCGACCACGCGGAGCCGGGCGGCGTTCGCGGAGTTCTCCGACATCGCCACGGGTCAGAAGTTCATCGTCGTCTCCGTCCACCTGGACAGCCGGCACAGCGCCACGGCCAGCACCGAGCGCAGCTTCGATGCCTTGCGCGGCAACCAGATTCGACCGTCATCGCAGCACATGACCACGATCAACCCGCACCAGCTGCCGGTCATCCTGGCCGGTGACCTCAACGCTGGCAGTACAACGTCGCAGGGTGATCCGGGCCCATGACGCGCTGGTCGACGACGGCTACTACGACGACGCCGCGGCCACCGACGCAGGTCAACGTGCGCTACTCGACGTTCAACAACTTCGCCACGACGATGACGCCTGAACGACTCGGGCTGGAACGCCCGGCTCGACGTGATCGCGGCCAAGTGCGTCACCGGTGCGGTGCAGCTTCGAGAACCTCATGAAGATCGACCGACTCCAACCGGGCGTCCGACCACAACATGATCGTGGCGGACATCTACCTGCCGTGAAGCGCGGTCAGCGTCGGGTGAGAAGCGGCAGCACGCGGCGTACGTCGGTGGCACTGACGGCGAGCCAGGCGACCGCGAAGGCCACCGCGAGCCCGATCGAGGCCACCGTCCCGACGTCCGAGCGGTCCTCGTAGACGGCGAGCACGACCAGCACCACGACGGCCACCACGAAGCGCGCGGCCAGGAACGTCCAGTGGTGCTGCTCGCGCCGCCAGACCAACGCCAGGATCGGCAGGGCGATGACCGCCGAGCCGATCAGGTAGCCGACCGCGACGCCGGTCACGTGATAGCTCGGCACGAGGACGGCCCACGACGCACAGCCGACCAGCATGCCGATCACGCTGGTACTGGCCGTGATCCGCATCCCGCGCTGGCTGGTGCTGGTCAGGAAGTTGACCCCCGCCACGACGACCGTGCCGAGCAGCACGGCGACCAGCATGATCGGCAGGATGGTGCCGGCGCCACTGAAGTCGTAGCGGTAGACCACCCGCAGCACGACGCCGGCTGAGCAGGACGATCACGCCGAAGATCCCCACCATGATCAGCACGAGCGCCCGGGTGCCGAGGTCGGTCTGCGCGCGCAACGAGGCCTGGTCGTCGCGGCCGTGGGCCTCGGACATCGACGGGAAGAGCACCAGCCCGAACGACCGCGACAGCAGGGACGCCGGCGTCGCGAGCGACAACGCCGCGGCGTAGAGCCCGGCGTCGTGCGGCGAGTTCGCCGCGCGGGCCAGCACGTTCGACAGCTGCAGGAAGCCGGTGCTGGCCAGCGTCCCGACGACGCCGAGCAGCACGAAGCCGTCCATCTCTCGGCGCAGCCCGCCGACGACGACCCGACGCTCGTACGCCGCGGCCAGTTCGCCAGGGAGTAGACCGCGTAGCCGACGACCAGGGGCAGCAGCAGCACCGCGACGGCGTGCGAGGTGACGACCAGGACCAGGACGACCAGCGAGAGCAGCGCGGTCGCGACGTCCCAGACCGTCGCGCGCGGCACCTGCCCGGCGCCGAACTGCAGCCCGCGGGTGAACGCGTAGCCGGAGTAGGCCAGGGCCAGCAGCGCGGTCATGCACGGCCGCGGCCCAGCCGGTGTGCAGGACCGTCAGCGCCACGACCGCCGAGCAGACCGCCAGCACCAGCGACGAGAGCAGGGTGCGCCGAGCCAGGTGCGCCGCGACGCCTTCGACGTCCTGCGGCCGGCCGGCACCCCGGGCGATCGCCACGAACTTGGCCGCCGCCGTGCCGGTCGCGGTCGGCCAGAGCAGGCTGGCGAACAGGGCCAACGACACCGGCGCCGACGCGGCGCCGAGGACGGCCGGGCCGGACGAGCGGCCGATCAGCAGGCTGTAGAGGAAGCGGATGACGCCCTGGACGCCGATGCCGACGGTGCTGAGCAGGGCCCGGGCCGGCACGCCGGCGCGCGAGACCGCGGCCAGGTCGAGCCGGCCGAGGACATCGCGCGCCCTCAGCCGGGGCTGCGGCTGCTCGCTCATCAGTCGGCGCGCGAAGAGGAAGAGCTCGGAGACCAGGTCGACCCCGGCCGGCGGCGCGACCCGCTCCGCCAGCCTCCACTCCGGCGCGTGCGCCGCGACCCATGGGGTGAACGGCCGGTAGCGCTCGTGCGGGCCGCCCGGCTGCGTCGCGTCCCGGCGCAGATCACGACGAACCGGTCTGCGCTGCCGAAGAGCTGGGCCAGGTAGGCCTCGAAGACGTCGACCTCGACCAGGTGGAAGAGCACCTCCAGCGAGAGCGCCAGGTCGGCCCGAAGCCAGCGGGCCGGGTCGTGCGTCGTGGCCGGGTCGAGGGCCAGGAAGCTCTTGGTCGGGTCGTCGCCGAAACGCTCGATGCAGCGGCGCACGGCCGACGGCGAGACGTCGATGCCGAGGTAGCGCGGGTAGTCAGCCAGCCCGAGCTGGTTGCCGTCACCGCAACCCAGGTCGACGACCGACGACCACGTCGTGCTGCTTGACCCAGCCGTTGACGACCTCGGCCTTCCAGGCCGCCTGCGGGCCGTAGGAACCCGCGCCGGAGGTGCCGCCACCGGCGTACCGCTGCTCCCAGTACGTCGACGAGCCGCGGAACCGGAGCCGCCCGGCCAAGCCGGCCACCCGGGCGCGCAGGCTCGCGGCAGGTCCTCGGGCGCTCACGCGGTCGAGGCTAGCGCCGGACCCGGCGCGGTCGGCGCAGGAGGCGCCCTGGCGACTTTGCTCTGCTGTCAGGGCTGACATCGCCCCTTGCTCTGCTGTCAGGGCTGACATCGCCCCTTGCTCTGCTGTCAGGCTGACACCTGCTGTCAGCACTGACAGCAGAGCAAAGCAGCCGCAGCATCATCTCCTTCGAGCGAGCGGCCCGGCCTCCGCCGGCCAGAGCGGGGATGACCTCGCGCTCGAACAGCTCGATGCCGGAGGTGTCGTACGCCGACTCCGGGAAGTTGGTGATGGCGTAACCGAGCCCGAGGGCGGCCAGCCCCTGCAGCCGCTCGACGAGCTGCTCGGTCGTGCCGAAGAGCAGGCTGTCGGTGAAGTTGCGCATGTTGCGCTCGACCAGCTCCGGCGGCAGCAGCGGCCTCGTAGTGCGCCCGCAGCCAGCCCATCCGCTCCTGCGACCTCGGCCTCAGTCGCACCGATCACGACGTTGTAGTTGGCGCTGCGGGTGATCTCGGCGAAGTCCCGGCCGACGTCGCGAGCAGTGCCGCGGCCAGGATCTCCGACTTGTGCTGGAACCCCTCCGGCGTCGCCGTCGAAGTTCGTGTACGCCGCGTGCTGGGCCGCGATCCGCAGCGTCTTCCGCTCGCCGCCGCCGGCGATCCACAGCGGCAGGCCGCCGGCCTGCAGCGGCAACGGATAGCAGCGCGCGCCGTCGACACGTCGTACTGCTGGCCGTGCAGGGTGGCGATGCCCTCGGTCCACATCTGGCGCATGATCTGCACGCCCTCGTCGAGCCGGGCGATCCGCTCGCCCGCCGACGGGAAGCCGTAGCCGTAGGCCCGCCACTCGTGCTCGTACCAGCCGGCGCCGATGCCCATCTCCAGCCGTCCGGCCGGAGATCGACGTCGACGGTCGCAGCGACCTTGGCCAGATAGGTCGGCTGGCGGTAGGTCATGCAGGTGCACATCTGGCCGAGCCGGATCGGTCTCGGTGGCGGCGGCGAAGGCGGCCATCAGCGTCCACGCCTCGTGCGTGGCCTCCTCGGTCGGCACCGGCACGGTGTGGAAGTGGTCATAGACCCAGATCGACTCCCACGGGCCGGCCTCGGCCCGGCGGGCCAGGCCGCAGCATGGTCGGCCAGTGCTCCGCCGGGTCGATGCCGGTCGAGGTCGAGCCGCCAGCCCTGCGGGACGAAGATTCCGAAGCGCATGCCGCTCAACGTAGTCAGCGCCGACGCGTGACCGCCGGGGGCGTCCGGCCAGTACGCTCCACCGGTGGCTCTGCGCATCTCCGTCATCGGCACCGGCTATCTCGGCGCCGTGCACGCGGCGTGCATGGCCGAGCTCGGCCACGCCGTGGTCGGCGTCGACGTCGACGAGGAGAAGATCGCCGCGCTCGCCGCCGCCCACGCGCCGTTCTACGAGCCCGGCCTGGACGAGCTGCTCGACGCGGGCGCTCGCGCACCGGCCGGCTGACCTTCACCACCGACTTCGCCGCGCTGGCCGACGCCGACGTCCACTTCATCTGCGTCGGGCACCCCGCAGCGAGCCGGCGAGTTCGCGGCCGACCTGACCTACGTCGACGCCGCGGTCGACACTGCTCGCGCCGCACCTGCGCCGGCCGACGCTCGTCGTCGGCAAGTCGACCGTGCCGGTCGGCACCGCCGCCCGGCTCGCCGCGCGGCTCGCCGCGCACGCGCCGGCCGGCGCCGACGTGCAGCTCGCCTGGAACCCGGAGTTCCTGCGCGAGGGCCTCGCGATCGAGGACACCGCTGCACCCCGACCGGCTGGTCTACGGCGTCGAGCTCGCCCGGCCGCGGCCGAGCCGCCTCGACGAGGTGTACGCCGCGTGCCTGGCCGACGGGACGCCGCGCGATCGTCACCGACCTCGCCACGGCCGAGCTGGTCAAGGCGGCGGCGAACTCGTTCCTGGCCACCAAGATCTCCTTCATCAACGCGATGGCCGAGGTGTGCGAGGCGGCCGGCGCCGACGTCGTCGCGCTGGCCGACGCGCATCGGCCACGACGACCGGATCGGCCGCAAGTTCCTCGGCGCCGGGCTGGGCTTCGGCGGCGGCTGCCTGCCCAAGGACATCCGGGCCTTCATGGCCCGGGCCGGCGAGCTCGGCGCCGACCAGGCGCTGACCTTCCTGCGCGAGGTCGACGCGATCAACATGCGTCGGCGCTCGCGGATGGTCGACCTGGCCCGCGAGCAGTGCGACGGCTCGTTCCTCGGCCACCGGATCGCGGTGCTCGGCGCCGCGTTCAAGCCGGACAGCGACGACATCCGCGACTCCCCCGCGCTCAACGTCGCCGCCCAGATCCGGCTGCAGGGCGGGCACGTCACCGTGCACGACCCGCGGGCGCTCGACAACGCCCGCAAGGCCTGGCCCGACCTCGGCTACGCCGACACGGTCGACGAGGCTTGTCCAGGGTGCAACGGTCGTGCTGCACCTGACCGAGTGGCCGGAGTACCGCGAGATCGACCCGGTCGCGCTCGGCGCGATCGTCAAGGAGCGCCGGCTGGTCGACGGCCGCAACGTGCTCGACCCGGCGCCCTGGCGCGCGGCCGGCTGGACCTACCGCGCCCTCGGCCGCCCCACCGCCTGAGCCGGCTGAGCCGACGGCTCAGGCCGAGAGCGCCGCCCGGGCCTTGAGCGGCTCCCACCAGGCCCGGTTGTCGCGGTACCAGGCGACGGTGTCGGCCAGCCCCTGCTCGAACGGCACCTGCGGCGCGTAGCCGAGCTCGTCGCTGATCTTGGTGATGTCGACCGAGTAGCGCAGGTCGTGGCCCTTGCGGTCGCTCGACCTGGCGCACGCTGGACCAGTCGGCGCCGACGGCCTCGAGCAGCCGCTCGGTCAGCTCCCTGTTGGTCAGCTCGGTGCCGCCGCCGATGTTGTAGACCTCGCCGGCCCGGCCGCCCGCGCAGGACCAGCTGCGATGCCCGCGGCAGTGGTCGTCGACGTGCAGCCAGTCGCGGACGTTGCGCGCCGTCGCCGTAGAGCGGCACCGTGCGCGCCGTCGAGCAGGTTGGTGACGAACAGCGGGATGACCTTCTCCGGGAACTGGTAGGGCCCGTAGTTGTTGGAGCAGCGGGTGACGCACGACCGGCACGCCGTGGGTGCGGGCGTAGGCGAGCGCGATCAGGTCGCAGCCGGCCTTGGAGGCGGAGTACGGCGAGTTGGGCTGCAGCGGCCAGCTCCTCGGTCCACGAGCCGGTCTCGATCGAGCCGTAGACCTCGTCGGTCGAGACGTGCACGAACCGGTCGACGCCGTGCCGCAGCGCGGCGTCGAGCAGGGTCTGGGTGCCGAGCACGTTGGTGAGCGACGAAGTCGGCCGCGCCCGAGGATCGAGCGGTCGACGTGGGTCTCGGCCGCGAAGTGCACGACCGCGTCGTGCCCGGCGACCAGCTGGTCGACCAGCGTCGGCGTCGCAGATGTCGCCGTGCGACGAAGGTCAGCCGCGGGTAGTCCGTCGACCGGGGCCAGGTTGGTCGCGGTTGCCGGCGTAGGTCAGCTTGTCGAGCACGGTGACCTCGGCGTCGGCCAGGCTCGGGTAGCGCCCGCGACAGCAGCCTGCCGCACGTAGTGCGAACCGATGAAGCCGGCGCCGCCGGTCACGAGCAGCTTCACGGCGCAGTCGAGGCTACCGCCGGCGCGACTACGGTGCTAGGCTCGCCATGCGCGGAATCATCCTGGCCGGCGGCACCGGCTCCCGGCTGTGCCCGATCACCATGGGCGTCAGCAAGCAGCTGGTGCCGGTCTACGACAAGCCGATGATCTACTACCCGCTCTCGACGCTGATGATGGCCGGCATCCGCGACGATCCTGGTCATCACCACCCCGGAGGACGCCGACCAGTTCGAGCGGCTGCTCGGTGACGGGTCGGCCAGTTCGGCATCTCGATCAGCTACGCCGCAGCAGCCGCGCCCGGAGGGCTCGCCCAGGCGTTCGTGATCGGCGCCGACTTCATCGGCGACGAGCCGGTCGCGCTGGTCCTGGGCGACAACATCTTCTACGGCGCCGGCCTGGGCACCCGGCTGGCGCGGCACACCGAGTCGACGGCGGCCGCGTCTTCGCCTACCACGTCGCCGACCCCGACGGCGTACGGCGTCGTCGAGTTCGACGCGCACGGCCGGGCGATCTCGATCGAGGAGAAGCCGACCGAGCCCCGCAGCAGCTACGCCGTGCCCGGCCTCTACTTCTACGACAACGACGTCGTCGAGATCGCCCGCGGCCTGAAGCCCGTCGCCGCGCGGCGAGCTGGAGATCACCGACGTCAACGAGCGCCTACCTGCGAGCAGGGGCGGCTCGCCGTCGAGCGTCCTCGACCGCGGCACCGCCTGGCTGGACACCGGCACGTTCGACTCGCTGATGGCCGCCGGCGAGTTCGTCCGGGTGATCGAGTAGCGGCAGGGCCTCAAGATCGGCTGCCTCGAGGAGGTCGCCTGGCGCGCAGGGCTTCCTCGACCGACGACGAGCTGCGCGAGCTGCGCCGAGCCGCTGCTCAAGAGCGGCTACGGCGACTACCTGCTCGGCCTGCTCGCCGCGCGGCCGCTAGCCGGCCGGCCGGCTAGAGGTCGGCCAGCACGGTCGACGCGGCCACGGCCCAGCGCTCGTCCCACGGCCCGATCGGGTCGACCCCCGCGTGCTCGAGGGTGCGATGGCCCAGGACCGAGTACGCCGGGCGCGCGGCCGGTCGCACGAACTCGCGCGGACGTCGTCTCGTGCACCCGCGCCGGGTCGGCCCCGACGCTCTCGGCCACGGCCCGGGCGAAGCCGTGCCAGGAGGTCTGGCCGGACGACGTCGCGTGATAGGTCCCGGCCGGAGCCCGGGCGGCCAGCAGCTCGCGGACCAGCTCGGCCACGTCGCGGGTCCAGGTCGGCTGGCCGACCTGGTCGGTCGACGACATCGAGGGTCGGCCGCTGGTCGCGAGCGCGGCGGCGATGGTCCGGGGGAAGCACCGCCCGTGCGCGCCGTAGAGCCAGGCCGTGCGCACGATCAGGGTGTCGGCACACAGCGCCTGCGGCCGCCCACTCGCCGGCGGCCTTGGTGCGGCCGTAGGCCGAGGCCGGCGCCGGCAGGGTGCGTCTCGTCGTACGGCGTCGTGGCGGTGCCGTCGAAGACGTAGTCGGTCGAGACGTGCACGAGCCGGGCCCCGGCCTGGTCGCAGGCCCGGGCCAGGTTGGCCGCGCCCGTGGCGTTGACCGCGAAGGCCGCGGCCTCGTGCGCTCTCGGCGTCGTCGACCGCCGTCCAGGCGGCCGCGTTGACCACGACGTCGTGCCGCTCGACCGCCTTGGCGCAGGCGTCGGCGTCGGTGAGGTCGAGGTCGGCCCGGGTCGCGGTGCTGATCGCGGCGCCGGCCACCCCGAGGTCCTGGGCGAGGTCGCGGCCGAGCATGCCGGCAGCGCCGGTGACGAGGATGCGCACTCGACTAGCCTGCCACTCGTGGACATCTCGCCTCTGCGGATCGAGGGCGCCTGGGTGCTGACGCCCCAGGTTGCGCCCCGACGAACGCGGGCGTGTTCCTCGAGTGGTTCGCCGGCGAGCGAGTTCGAGCGGCGCGGTCGGTCACCGCGCTCGACCTGCGCCAGGCCAACCTGTCGGTCTCGGCCGCCGGGCGTCCTGCGCGGCGTGCACTTCGCCGCAGCTGCCGCCCAGCCAGGCCAAGTACGTCACCTGCCCCTCGGGCGCCGTCCTCGACGTCGTCGTCGACCTGCGGCGTCGGCTCACCGACGTTCGGCGAGTGGGACTCGGTGCTGCTCGACGACGTCGACCGGCGCGCGGTCTACATCTCCGAGGGGCTCGGGCACGCCTTCATCTCGCTGGCCGACGGTTCGACCGTGACCTACCTGTGCTCGGCGCCGCTACGCGCCGGCCCGCGAGCACGGCATCAACCCGCTCGACCCCGACCTGGCGATCGCCTGGCCGACGACCGGCCGCGACGGGCAGCCGCTCCAGCCCGCGGCTCTCCCCCAAGGACGCCGCCGCGCCGACGCCTGCGCCGAGGTCCGCCGCCGCCGGCCTGCTCCCGTCGTACGACGAGGTCCTGGCCTTCCGCGCCGGACTGGCGGTCCCGAGCACGATGAGCTCGGCATGATCGGCGACCCGGCGACCGTCGAGCGGCTGCTGCGGACCCACGGCACCTGGGCCGTCGTGGGCCTGTCCCAGGACCAGTCGCCGCGACGCGTACGGCATCGCCGCGCTGCTGCAGCGGATCGGCCAGCGGATCGTCCCGGTGCACCCGCGGGCGGTCGAGGTGCACGGCGAGCCCGGCTATCGCACGCTCGCCGACATCCCGGACGGCACCGCGGTCGACGTCGTCGACTGCTTCGTGAACTCCTCGCGGGTCGGGCGCGTCGTCGACGACGCGATCGCCGAGCGCGAGCGGCTCGGCATCGGCGCGGTCTGGATGCAGCTGGGCATCGTCGACGAGGCCGCTGCCGACCGGGCCCGCGCGGCCGGCCTGGACGTGGTCATGGACGCCTGCCCGGCGATCGAGGCCCCGCGCCTCGGCCTGCCCTGACCCCCTGAGCCCGCGGCTGGGCAGTGCCGACCGACGAGCCGGATCGGCGGCCGCGGTTCGCTCGGCGGGCCCGGAGCCGCGCGCCCTTGGCCTGGGCCTGGTTCCGCAGCTCCTCCTGGAAGGCCACCATCCGCTCGCGCAGACCGGCCGCGGTCGGCCGTCGTCGGCCGTCAGGCCGGCCGCCAGGATCCGGACGGCGAGCAGCCCGGCGTTGCGCGCGCCGCCGACCGAGACCGTGGCGACCGGGACGCCGGCCGGGCATCTGCACGATCGAGAGCAGCGAGTCCATGCCGTCCAGGTGCGCGAGCGGCACCGGCACGCCGATGACCGGCAGCGGGGTCACCGAGGCGAGCATCCCGGGCAGGTGCGCCGCGCCGCCGGCGCCGGCGATCAGCACCCGCAGCCCGCGGTCGGCGGCCGTCGCGCCGTACGTCGAGCATCTCCCGCGGCATCCGGTGCGCCGAGACGACGTCGACCTCGCAGGCGACGTCGAACTCCTCGAGCGCGGTGACGGCCGTCGCCCATCACCGGCCAGTCCGAGTCGCTGCCCATCACGACGCCGACCAGCGGCTGTGGCTCGCTCATCTGTCCTCGTCTCCCCGTCCTCACGAAGCGCGTCATTCGATGATCGTCCCGCGGATGTAGTCGGCCGCGTGCCGGGCCCGCGCCCGCACGTCGGCCAGGTCGTCACCGCAGACGGTCACGTGACCGACCTTGCGCCCGGGCCGGACCTCCTTGCCGTACATGTGCACCTTCACCCCGGGGTCGCGGGCCATGACGTGCAGGTAGGCGCGGTAGAGGTCGGGGTGGTCGCCGCCCAGCACGTTGACCATGACCGACCAGCGGGCGGTCGGCTCGGTCGAGCCGAGCGGGCAGGTCGAGCACGGCGCGCAGGTGCTGCTCGAACTGGCTGGTGACGCTGCCGTCGATCGTCCAGTGCCCCGAGTTGTGCGGCCGCATGGCCAGCTCGTTGACGACGAAGTCGCCGGCTGCCATCCGGCCGTCCGTCGCGACCTCGAACATCTCGACGGCGAGCACTCCGGTGACGTCGAGGTCTCCGGCGATCTTCGAGCGCGGCCGCGCTGGCCGCGGGCGGCCAGGTCCGGGTCCAGGCCCGGGCGCGGGCGCGATCACCTCGGTGCAGATCCCGTCGGTCTGCACCGTCTCGACGACCGGCCAGACCGCGGCCTGGCCCATCGGGCTGCGGGCCACCAGCACGGCCAGCTCGCGGACGAAGTCGACCCGCTCCTCGGCCAGCAGCGCCGACCCGGTGGCGGCCGACCTGGCTCGAGCCAGGCGGCGCGGCCGCCAGGTCCGTCGACGACGAGGACGCCCTTGCCGTCGTACCCGCCGGTCGGGCGTCTTGAGCACCACCGGCCAGCCGACCCGCTCGGCGAACGCCGTCGAGGTCGGCCGGCCGACGCGCACCAGCGCCCACGCGCGGGCACGGGATCCCGGCCTCGGTCAGCCGGGCCCGCATCGCGACCTTGTCCTGGGCGTAGAGCAGGGCCGCCGGCCCGGGCCGCACGACGACGCCGTCCGCGACCAGGGCGGCCAGCACCGGCTGCGGCACGTGCTCGTGGTCGAAGGTGACGACGGCGCAGCCGGCCGGCGAACGACCGGAGCGCGGCCAGGTCGTCGGCGGCGCCGACCGGGGCGTCCGGCACCACCTGGGCGGCGCTGCGCCGTCCGGCTGACTCGGCCAGCACCCGCAGGTGGACGCCGAGGGCGATCGCGGCCGGCGCGAGCATCCGGGCCAGCTGGCCGCCGCCGACCACACCGACGCGCGGGAACGTCATCCGGCCCTCACGGTCGGCGAGCCTACCGGCGCCGAGTTAGGCTCGACGATCGTGACTGCACCGGGGGGGATACACCAGTCGCGCGGCTGCGCGGTGCCGTCGACGTCTTCTACCGCGAGCTGCTGAAGTTCGGCGTCGTCGGCGCTGGCGCCTTCATCGTCGACGTCGGGGGCTACAACCTGCTGGTGTACGGCGGGGGCAGCGGTCCGCTGCGCAACAAGCCCATCACGGCCTCGGTCATCTCGGTCAGCGCGTCCGTCGTCGTGTCCTGGGTCGGCAGCCGCTACTGGACCTTCCGGCACCGGCAGCGCGTCCCGGTGCACCACGAGCTGGCGCTCTTCGTGCTGATCAACGCGATCGGCCTGCTCATCGCGGTGGCCTGCCTGGGCTTCTCGCGCTACGTGCTGGGCATCGACGGCGTGCGTGGCCGACAACATCAGCAAGACCCTGATCGGCACCGGCGCTGGCCACGGTCTTCCGGTTCTGGGCCTACCGGAAGTTCGTCTTCAAGGAGCCAGTGCCTCCGGACGGCCAGCCGCCCCGCGCCTGCCCGCCGCGATGAGGAAGACCGCGAAGATCGGCGGCCGCCGTGCAGCAGCTCCAGCCGGCCGCCGTCGGCCGTCGCCAGGTCGCGGGCCAGCGCCAGGCCGAGGCCGGTGCTCCCCGCGCTGCTCACGCTGCGCGCGAAGATCCGCTGACCCAGCTCCGGCGGCACGCCGGGCGCCCTCGTCGCTGACCTCGACGACCACCGACGTGCCGGCGCTGCGGGTCGTGCACCACCACGGTGCCCGCGCCGTGCACCAGGCTGTTGTCGAGCAGGGTGGCGAGCACCTGCGCGAGCGCGCCCGGCGGTCGCCTCGACCCAGAGGCCGCGCTCGCCGTCGACGACCAGCGTCCGGCTCGGCCGACTCGAACGTCGGCCGACCACTCCTCCTGCTGCTGGCGCACGACCTCGTCGACGGCGATCGCCTGCGGTCGAGTCCTGGTGGGCCCGCCGCGACCGGGCGAGCAGGTCCTGCACGACCTGGGTCAGCCGCTCGACCTGGACCAGCGCGATCCGCGCCTCCTCCTGGGCGGCCTGGACCGTCTCGGCGGCCGCGATCTCCTCCAGCCGCATGGACAGCGCGGTCAGCGGGGTGCGCAGCTGGTGCGAGGCGTCCGAGGTGAAGTCCCGCTCGGCCGCCAGGCGTCGCCGCCATCCGCCGGGCGCTGCGCTCGAGCTCGTCCGGCGACCTGGTCGACCTCGGCGACGCCGCTGTCGATCGGGCACCAGCCGCGACTCGCCCGCCCCGAGCCGCTCGGCGTTGCCGGCCAGCTGGACCAGCGGCGCGGGCGAGCCGGCGGGCCTGCCAGACGCCGAGCGCCACGGCCGCGCCGACGGCGACGATCGAGATGGCCGAGCACCACGGCCGCCGGCCCGGACCATGTCCAGCCGCACGTCGCCCTGGGCCACGTAGACGCTCGACGATCACGCCGTGCGCGGTCTCGTACTCGCCGGTGTACGCCGGGCCCGTCGGCACCTGGCCGACCGTCCAGCTCGCCGCTGGGCGTGCGGACCGTCGCGCCGCAGCGGTGGCCGCGCAGCGAGCCGCCGAGCGCCTCGGTCGAGGGCCGCCGGGTCGATCGTCTCGTGCTCGGCCAGAGCAGGTGGTCGACCGACAGGGCCATCGAGCGGGACCGCTGCTGGACCTCGTGCCTGCTCTGGTCGACGAGCAGCAGGTCGCCGGCGATGGCCAGCGGTACGCCGAGCAGGAAGACGGCGAGCAGGACAGCCGTCAGCGTCGAGAGGACCAGCCGGCGCCGCACGTCAGTCGAGCCTGGCGGTAGCCGCTGCTGCTCAGTCGAACCGCTCGAACCGGAAGCCGACCCCGCGGACGGTCTTGATGTACCGCGGGTTGGCGACGTCGTCGCCGAGCTTGCGGCGCAGCCAGGAGACGTGCATGTCCAGCGTCTTGGTCGAGCCGAGCCAGCGCTGCGCCCAGACCTCGCGCAGCAGCTGCTCGCGCGGCACGACGCGGCCGGCCTCGCGGACCAGCACGCGCAGCACGTCGAACTCCTTGGCGGTGAGCTGCAGCTCCTTGTCGTCGAGGAAGGCGCGGCGCCCCTCGTGGTCGATCCGGACGGTCGGGCGTGCGGCTCGTTCGTCGCCGCCGCGCGCGGCGCAGCAGCGCGCGCACCCGGGCCAGCAGCTCGGCCAGCCGGAACGGCTTGGTCACGTAGTCGTCGGCGCCGGCGTCGAGGCCGACCACCGTGTCGACCTCGTCGGCCCGCGCGGTCAGGACCAGGACCGGGTACGTCGCTGCCGCAGGCCCGCATCTGGCGGCAGACCTCGAGCCCGTCCATGCCCGGGCAGGCCGAGGTCGAGGACCACCAGGTCAGCGCCGTCCTCGGCACCGGCGAGCGCCGAGGGCCCGTCGCCGAAGCACGTCCACGTCGTACCCCTCGCGCTTGAGAGCCCGCGCCAGCGGCTCGGCGATCGCGGCGTCGTCCTCGACGAGCAGCACCCGGGTCATAGCCGAATGGTAAGCACTCAGGCCTCGGGGCCGTCCGGATCCGCCGGGCCACTGCGGTGCGCGCCGCTCGACGAAGGCCCGCACGCCCTCGGCGCGGTCGGCCGAGAAGGCCGTCGCCAGCCACCGCTCGTCCTCGATCTCGAGTCCCGCGGCCAGGGGCTGGTCCAGGCCCTGCCGCATCGCGGCCTTGGCGTTGCGCAGGCCGACCGGGGAGTTCGCCGCGATCTGGGTGGCGAGCTCGAGCGCCACGGCCCGGTCCTGCCCGGCCGCGACCAACCGGTCCAGCAGCCCGAGCGCCTGGGCCTGCGCGGCGTCCAGGCGCCGGGCGGTGAAGATCAGGTCGGCGGCCCGCGACCAGCCCAGGCGCCGGGCGAGCAGCTGGGTGCCGCCGCCGGCCGGGATGACGCCCACGCTGACCTCGGGCAGGCCGACCACGGCCGTCTCGTCGGCGACGATCAGGTCGCAGGCCAGGGCCAGCTCCAGGCCGCCGCCCAGAGCGAAGCCGTGGACCGCCGCGATGACCGGCATGGGCAGGTCGAGCACCGCCCGGTACGCCGCCGCGGGTGATCGGCCGCTGGGCCCGGAGCTGGTCGTCGCTGAGTGCGTTGCGCTCCTTCAGGTCGGCCCCGACGCAGAAGGCCTTCGGCCCGGAGCTGGCCAGGACCACGGCCCGCACCTGCGGGTCGGCCGCGACCGACGCACAGGCCGCGGTCAGCTGGCGGGCCAGCTCGGTGGAGACGGCGTTGAGCGCCTCGGGCCGGTCCAGGCAGATCTCCGCGACGTGCGGGTCGCCACCGCCGGCGCGGTCGACCCGGACGTACGCCGGTTCAGTCGAGCTGCTCATCGCTGGCGACCCTAGACCGGCTCGGGCTGGCCCGGCGCAGCCGCCACGGCCGCAGGCGGCCCAGTCCCGCGGACCGGGCGCCGGCGCATCACGGCGAGCTCGAAGCCGGAGACCGTGGCGAGCGCGGCGGCCGTCGCGTCGTCGACGAGGACCTCACCCGGGTGCGCGAGCGCGGTGAGGCGGCTGGCCCGGTTGACCGTCGTGCCGAAGACATCGCCGAGCCGCATCACGACCGGCCCGGTCGCGAGCCCGGACCGGACGTCGGGCAGCACGTCGTCCTCCCCCATGGCCGCCGCGATGTCCAGTGCGATCGCGGCCGCCGCCGAGGGGCTGGCGGCGGCGAAGAGCACCTCGTCGCCGACCGTCTTGATCACCCGGCCGCCGTGCGCGGCGACGATGTCCGACACCAGTGCCTCGAAGCGCTGCACCAAGGCCGCGAGCTCGCGCTCGGAGAGCCGCCGGACGAGGCGGGTGAACGACACCAGGTCGGCGAACCCGACACTGCGCACCCCGCCCTGGTGGTCGACCTCGGGCTCGGCGTCGGCCATCAGCCGGGCGACAGCGGCGGCCAGGTGGCGGCGCCAGGCGTAGGCGACCAGCGGTTCGAGCCGGTCGGCCAGGTCGACGACCGAGCTGGCGACCTGCGCCGCGTGCCGCTGGTCCGGCGTACCGGCTGGTTCGGCCGGGTCCTGGCGGGCGACCGCTCGGTCGGCCGCGACCGTCTCGGCGAGCAGCTGCACCTGCCAGGAGGCCATCCGGTCGGTCGACCGGCCGATCGCCCGGGTCAAGCGCCAGAGCCGTCGCCTCGTCGACCGTGCCGTCACGGACGAGGGCCACGACCTGTTGCAGCGCAAGCAGATCGGTGGCGGTGAAGGCGGCATGGTCGTCGTCCACGTTGGGGAAGCCGAGGGCCCGCCAGAACCGGCGCGCCGACCGCAGCGAGACACCCGCGGACGCGCTGATCTCGCGCCGGCCCAGCCGGCGTGGCTCGCCCAGCAGCGCCACCTCGACGCGCTCGGACGGGTCGAGCGGGTCGGTCACGTGTGAGCCGGTTCCGACCCGTCCTCATCGCGGCGACGGTTCTCGTCGGCCTCGACCAGCTCGTAGAGGCGACGCTGGGTCTGCTCGACCCGCGGGATGTCGGTCAGGGTGAGCTGGCCGCGCTCACCGGCGGACTCGACGACGAGCGTCCCGCAGCGCAGCAGCCGCTCGAACGCGGTGTGCGAGAAGGACACGTCGTTGATCCGGGCCAGCGGGATGTCCCGCCCGCTGCGCGCGATGATCCCGCTGCGCAGGATGAGCCGGTGGTCGGTCAGGACGTAGACCGTGGTCAGCCAGCGCAGGAACGGCAGCACGGTCAGCCAGATCAGCGCCAGCAGCGCCGCGACCAGGATGACCAGCCGGACCGCCGTCTGGTTGGACCCGCTCGGGATCCGGGCCGCTATGAACGAGGCCACGGGGACGATCACGAGCAGCGCGACGACCGGACCGACGAGCGCCTTCCAGTGCGTGTGGAGCTCGAGGTCGACCTTCTCGCCGTCGGCCAGCAGCCTGCGGGGGTATGCCATGCGCAGATCATGCCGTGTCGAGCACCGGCGCCGCGATGGTCAGCCGGTCCGCACATGGACCACGTCACCGGCGGCCAGGGCGCGGGTCAGGCCGGCACGCGGTCGCGCAGGAGCAGCCGGCCGTCGTCGTCGACCCCGTCGGCGAGGCCCTCGACCTCGTCACCGGAGGGCAGGCTCACCCGCACCTCGCGGCCGATCGTGGAACACGACTCCCGGTACGCCGCGGCGATGTCACTCGCGCGCGGGTCGCCGGCGGCCGAGCGCCACCGGTCGTACCGATGCTCGAGGGCCCGCAGGTAGGCCCGCAGCAGCACCTCCCGATCGGTGGTGGCGGAACCCTCGATGAGCAGCGAGGTGGCGGTCGGGACGGGCAGCTCGTCCTGGTGCAGGGTCACGTTGAGCCCGGTGCCGATGACGACGGCCGGACCGGAGCCGATCTGGAGCCGTTCGGCGAGGATGCCGCTCAGCTTGCGCTCGCCGACGAGGACGTCGTTCGGCCATTTCAGGACGGCCGGCAGGCCACAGACCCGCTGCATGACGTCGACGACCGCCAGCCCGGTCAGCAGCGGCAGCCAGGACCACCGGCCGGCGTCCACGTCCCGCGGGCGTGAGCAGCACCGAGACGGCGAGCCCGCTGCGCGGCGGCGCGGTCCAGGTGCGGCCGAGCCGGCCGCGGCCCGCGACCTGGTCGTCGGTGGTGAGCACCACGCCCTCGGCGAGGTCCTCGGCCGACGGCGCGGGCGGCCAGGTCGACGTTGGTCGACCCGGTCCGGCTCGACCACGTCGAGCTGGCGCCACAGCTGGCTGCCGCGCCAGCACGCGCCGGGCGGCGGACGCCTGGAGCGGGGGGCGGGTCAGGTCGTTCCAGGCTCCGGGCACGCCAGCCAGGCTAGGTCGTCCGGTTCTGGGCCCGAGCCGGGCCGGGGCCGGGGCCGGGGCCGGGGCCGGGGCCGCACAGACCCACCACCAATCCCGCCGCGGCGCTTTGCTCTGCTGTCAGCACTGACGGGTCGCCCGCACCGGCCGTGCTTGCTCTGCTGTCAGCACTGACCGGTCGCCCGCACCGGCCGTGCTTGCTCTGCTGTCAGCACTGACGGGTCGCCCGCTCCTGCACGCGATGGTGCCGTCAGCGCTGACAGCAGAGCAAGGTCCTCCGAACGGAAACGCCGCGGCAACGGCATGTCAGCGCTGACAGCAGAGCAAGGTCCCCCGAACGGAAACGCCGCGGCACGGACCGGCCCCCTGGACGATCCTTTCCGTGACCACGACGAGGGCGGTCTAGGCTGCTCGCCGTGCCAGCCCGAGGAGTCCGCCCAGAGCCGCTGAGCCGGAGCAGGAAGCAGGACGCGGACGTCGGCGCAGACCCGGACGTCGACGCGGCACCTCGACATCCACACCACCGCCGGCAAGCTGGCCGACCTGCAGCGGCGCTACGACGAGGCCGTGCACGCCGGCTCGGCCCGGGCCGTCGAGAAGCAGCACGCCAAGGGCAAGAAGACCGCCCGCGAGCGGATCGAGGCGCTGCTCGACGAGGGCTCGTTCGTCGAGACTCGACGAGTTCGCCCGGCACCGCTCGACCAACTTCGGGCATGGAGAAGCAACCGGCCCGTACGGCGACGGCGTGGTCACCGGCTACGGCACCGTCGACGGCCGGCCGGTCTGCGTGTTCAGCCAGGACGTGACCGTCTTCGGCGGCAGCCTCGGCGAGGTCTACGGCGAGAAGATCGTCAAGGTCCTCGACCTCGCGATGAAGACCGGCTGCCCGGTCATCGGCATCAACGAGGGCGGCGGCGCGCGGATCCAGGAGGGCGTCGTCTCGCTCGGCCTCTACGGCGAGATCTTCCACCGCAACGTGCACGCCTCCGGCGTCATCCCGCAGATCTCGCTGATCATGGGCGCCGCCGCCGGCGGGCACGTCTACTCCCCCGCGCTCACCGACTTCATCGTGATGGTCGACAAGACCTCGCAGATGTTCATCACCGGCCCGGACGTCATCAAGACGGTCACCGGCGAGGACGTCACGCTTCGAGGAGCTCGGCGGCGCCCGCACGCACAACACCAAGAGCGGCAACGCGCACTACCTCGGCACCGACGAGGACGACGCGATCGACTACGTCAAGGCGCTGCTGTCCTACCTGCCGAGCAACAACCTCGACGAGCCGCCGGCGTTCGACGACGCCGCGCGGCCGCCGGCCGATCGAGATCACCGACGACGACCGCGTTCCTCGACACGTTCATCCCGGACTCGGCCAACCAGCCCTACGACATGCACACGGTCATCGAGCACGTGCTCGACGACGGCGAGTTCCTCGAGGTGCACGCGCTGTTCGCGCCGAACATCCTGGTCGGCTTCGGCCGGATCGAGGGCCGCAGCGTCGGCGTCGTCGCCAACCAGCCGATGCAGTTCGCCGGCTACCTCGACATCGACGCGTCGCGAGAAGGCGGCCCGCTTCGTGCGCACCTGCGACGCGTTCAACGTCCCGGTGCTGACCTTCGTCGACGTGCCCGGCTTCCTGCCCGGCACCGACCAGGAGTGGAACGGCATCATCCGGCGCGGCGCGAAGCTGATCTACGCCTACGCCGAGGCGACCGTCCCGATGATCACCGTGATCACCCGCAAGGCCTACGGCGGCGCGTACGACGTCATGGGCTCCAAGCACCTCGGCGCCGACATCAACCTGGCCTGGCCGACCGCGCAGATCGCGGTGATGGGCGCGCAGGGCGCGGTCAACATCCTGTACCGCACCGAGCTCGGAAGGCGCGGGACGCCGGCGAGGACGCCGAGGCCCTGCGCGCCAGCGCTTCATCACCGAGTACGAGGACACCCTGGTCAACCCCTACATCGCGGCCGAGCGCGGCTACGTCGACTCGGTCATCCCGCCGTCGCACACCCGGTCATACGTCATCAAGTGCGCTGCGGATGCTGCGCAACAAGCGCGAGACGCTGCCGCCGAAGAAGCACGGGAACATCCCGCTGTGACCGAGCCAGCTGCGCCGCGACCGACCCTGAGCCTGGTCCGCGGGCGACGCCGCCGCCGGAGGAGATCGCCGCGCTGCTCGCCGTCCTCTCGGCGCGGGCCGGCGCACCCGACCAGGGCGCGAAACCCGTTAGGGGCGTGGGCGGCTGGGGCGATCCGGGCGGCTCGCTAAGGCAGCCCCCGCGGCACGGACCGGGCGCTTGGCGCGCATCGGGCCTGCCCCGCTAGCTGCACCACTCCGCGTCCGCACTGGGCCGGGGAGCAATAGGGTCGCCCGGTGAGCCCTGCATCCCGTCCCGAACGCCAACCCACTGCCGTCGACCGCATCGCCAACGGGTACCTCGACGAGTCGCTGGCCCTGCATCCGGCCAAAGCCACACGGATCGGGGTGCCTGGATACGACCACCTGCTGACCGACTACTCCCCGGACGGCATCGCCGCTCGAACCGAGCTCGACCGCCGCGCGCTCAGCCGGCTCGACGCCGCGGTGGCCGAGGACGCGATCGACCGGGTCTCGGTCGAGGCGATGCGCGAACGGCTCGGCATCGCGGTGGAGCTCGCCGAGTCCGGCGCTGATGAGTCGGATCTCAACGTGATCGCCAGCCCGGTGCAGGACGTCCGGTCGGTCTTCGACCTGATGCCGACCGAGACGGCCGACCAATGGGCGACGATCGCGGCCCGCCTGCGAGCCGTCCCGCAAGCCATGCAGGGCTACGCGCGCTCGCTGGCCAGCGCAGCCGGCCGCGTCGGATGTCTCCCCGCGCCGCCAGGTCGAGAGCGTCATCGCCCAGTGCACGTCGTACGGCGGGTCCGAGGGCTTCTTCGTCACGTTTGGCGAATCCGCCTCTGCGGCAAGCGATCTGCCGGCCGGCTTGCAAGACGAGGTCGACCAGGCAGCCCGGACAGCGGCGGCCGCCTACCTCGAGCTGAGCGACTTCCTCAAGGAGTCCATCCTGCCGAAGGCGCCGGAGGCCGATGGCTGCGGGCGCGAGAAGTACGCCCTGTGGTCCCGGGCCTTCGTCGGCGCCGCCATCGACCTCGACGAGGCGTATGCCTGGGGCCAGGACGAGCTCGCCCGCATCGTCACGGAGATGGAGGACACCGCGGCGGATCGTCAGCCCGGGAGCGTCCGTGCGCGAAGCGATGCAGATCCTCGACACCGACCCGGCCAACGTCCTGCACGGCACCGATGAGCTGCAGGCCTGGATGCAGCTGCGTGCCGACGAGGCGGTGAGCGAGCTCAACGAGACGCACTTCGACATCCCCGAGCCGCTGCGCACGATCGAGTGCCGGATCGCGCCGACGACCGAGGGCGGCATCTACTACACGGCACCCAGCGACGACTTCGCACGGCCGGGCCGGATGTGGTGGTCGGTGCCCCCGGGCGTCGACTCGTTCACGACCTGGCGTGAGCTCACGACCGTCTACCACGAGGGCGTCCCCGGCCATCACCTCCAGGTCGCGCAGACCGTCTACAACCGGGCCGACCTGAACCGCTGGCGCCGCCTCGACTGCTGGGTCTCCGGCCACGGCGAGGGCTGGGCGCTGTACGCCGAGCGGCTGATGGCCGACCTCGGCTTCCTGTCCGACCCGGGCGCCCGGATGGGGATGCTCGACGGCCAGTCGCTGCGCGCGGCCCGTGTCGTCATCGACATCGGCGTCCACTGCGGCCTGCCGGCGCCGGCCGAGGTCGGCGGCGGCGCCTGGGACTACGACAAGGCCTGGGCCTTCATCACCGCCAACTCGGCGATGGCCGACGGCTTCCTGCGCTTCGAGCTGGACCGCTATCTGGGCTGGCCGGGTCAGGCCCCGTCGTACAAGCTCGGTGAACGGCTCTGGTTGCAGCTGCGCGACGACGCGAAGGCGGCGGCCGGGCCGGACTTCGACCTCAAGGAGTTCCACCGCGCGGCGCTCGACGTCGGGTCGCTGCCGCTCGAGGTGCTCCGCTCGGCCGTTCTCGCCCGGTGACCGGCTCCGGTCCGACTCTTGTCCTCGCGTCGGCGTCGCCGGCTCGCCTCGCGACCCTGCGCGGCGCCGGGATCGAGCCGCGGGTCATCGTCGCGGACATCGACGAGCCGGCGGTCGTCGAGGAGTACGGCGGGGCCGCCCTGTCGGCCGAGGACGTCGCCCTGGTCCTCGCCCGACGCAAAGCCGAAGTCGTTGCGGCGCAAGTGAATGAGGCCCTCGTGCTGGGGTGCGACTCGGTGCTCGAGCTGGACGGCGACGTGTACGGCAAGCCGGCCGGCCCGGACGCCGCAGTGGCCCGCTGGCAGCAGATGCGCGGCCGGGAGGGCGTGCTGCACACCGGACACTGGCTGGTCGACACCCGAGCGGACGGCACCGGGCTGACCACCGGGGCGGTCGCCTCGACCGTGGTCCGGTTCAGCGACATCAGCGACGCCGAGATCGCGGCCTACGTGGCGACCGGGGAGCCGCTGGCCGTCGCCGGGGCGTTCACGATCGACGGCCTCGGCGGCGCCTTCATCGACGGCGTGGACGGCGACCCGCACACCGTGGTGGGCCTGAGCCTGCCGTTGCTCCGCCGGCTGCTGGCCGAGGCGCAGGTGTCCTGGACCAGCCTGTGGGTTTAGGCAACGAGTTCGTTTCGTAATTTGACAGGCTGGCGAGCGGATACCTTAGGTTAGGCACACCTTAGTAACCAGGTCTCCGCTCGAAGGGCTCACCGTGCTTCCCACCTTCGTGATCGGCCTCCGCGAGGGGCTCGAGGCAGCACTGATCGTCGGCATCATCGCGGCCTTCCTGGCCCGTCAGGGCCGCCGCGACGCGCTGCGCCAGGTCTGGGTCGGGGTCGCCGTCGCCGTCGCGATCTGCCTGGCCATCGCCGTCGCCCTGCGGGTGCTCGAGCGCGAGCTGCCGCAGCGCGAGCAGGAGATGCTCGAGACGGTCGTCGGCGCGCTCGCCGTGGTCATGGTCACCGGCATGATCATCTGGATGCGCAAGCACGCTCGCGCCATGAAGGGCGAGCTGGAGGGCGCGGCCGCGGCGGCGCTGGCCCGCGGCTCGGCTCGTGCGCTGGTCGATCATGGCGTTCCTCGCCGTGCTGCGCGAGGGCTTCGAGACCGCGGTCTTCCTGCTGGCGACCTTCCAGGCCAGCGGCAACGCGACGCACGGCCGGCGCATCGGCGCGGTGCTCGGCATCGCTGGTCGCGGTCGGGCTCGGGTACGGCATCTTCCACGGCGGGGTCCGGCTCAACATGGCCCGCTTCTTCACGCTTGACCAGTGTCGTGCTCGTGCTGGTCGCCGCCGGTCTGGTGATGACCGCGGTCCACACCGCGCACGAGGCCGGCTGGATCAACTTCGGGCAGGCGCAGGCCGTCGACCTGACCTGGCTGGTCCGGCCCGGCACGCCGCTCGCGTCGCTGCTCACCGGAGTGCTCGGGATCCAGCCGACGCCGATCGTCATCGAGGTCATCGCGTGGGCGCGCCTACCTGGTGCCGATGCTGATCTTCGTCGCTGCGGCCGACGCCGAAACCCCCTGCCAGGCAACCCGTTCCGGCCAGCGCTCCGAGCCGGCGCCGGCCGTCCCGTCTCAGAGCTGAGCCCAACCGACTGGCTCCGCGTCCCAGTTCCTGTGCTCGCACACCGTTCGCCAGCTCCGTCGCGGCACGCCGCTCCGCTGCTCTGCCCTGCCCGAAAGGCGCCTCGCCCATGACCCACCGCCGGCTGCTCGACGCGCGATCGCGGTCGCGACCGCCGTGCCCCTGGTGGCCAGCGGCTGCGCAGGATCGTCGGGCGGCTCGTCCTCGGCGGCGCCGACGGCCGGCTGCCGCAGCACGGTGACGATCACCGTCACGGACGACGGGTGCGCCCCGTCCCCGGCGTCCATCGGTGCCGGTCCGCTGAAGTTCGCCGTCGCCAACAAGGGCGCGAGCCGGGTCAGCGAGGCCGAGGTGCTGCAGGACGGCCGGATCCTCGGCGAGAAGGAGAACCTCACGCCGGGCCTGTCCGGCGAGCTTCAGCCTGCGGCTCGACGCCGGTCAGTACGTCGTCTACTGCCCCAACGCCAAGACCGACCGGGCCACGCTGACCGTCACGCCGGCCGCGGGCGGCCACGGCCACGGCGACGACCGACGCCGTCGCTGACGTCGGCGGTCGCGGCGTACCGCGCGTTCGTGCAGACGACGAGGTCGACGCAGCTGCGTCCCGGCGACCGACGCGTTCGTCGCGGCGGTGAAGGCCGGCGACGTCGCGAAGGCCAAGGCGCTGTTCGCGCCGGCCCGGACGCACTACGAGTCGATCGAGCCGGTCGCCGAGAGCTTCGGCGACCTCGACCCCGAGATCGACGCGCGGGTCAACGACGTGGCCGAGCCCGAGCCAGTGGACCGGCTTCCACCGGATCGAGAAGGCGCTCTGGCAGGACAAGAGCCTGACCGGGCATGGACGCCGTACGCCGACAAGCTGATGGCCGACGTCGCCAAGCTGCAGCAGCTCGATCCCGACCGCGCAGCTGCAGCCGGCGGCAGATCGCCAACGGCGCGGTCGACCTGCTCGGCGAGGTCGCCAACAGCAAGATCACCGGCGAGGAGGACCGCTACAGCCACACCGACCTGTGGGACTTCGAGGCCAACGTCGCCGGCGTCCGTGAGGCGCTCGACGTCCTCGCGCCGGCGCTGAAGACAGCGCGACCCGGCGCTGCTGGCGACGGCCAACGCGCAGTTCGCCGCGGTCGGCCGACGCGCTCTCGACGTACAAGACGGCGGACGGCTACGTCGACTACACGACGGTGGGCGACGGCCGAGCGTCGCCAGCTGACCACCGCTGGTCAACGCGCTGGCCGAGACGCTGAGCAAGGTCGCGCCGGCGATCGTGTGAGCTGAGGCGCATGAGCGATCGGCCACGCCGGCTGACCCGCCGAGGGTTCCTCGGCGGGTCGGCGCTGGTCGGCGCCGGCGCCGCGGCCGGTGCGGCCGGTGGCGTGCTCGTGACGCGAGCGACGTACGACGAGTCGCCGACGCCGGCGGCGTCGGTGCCCGTTCCACGGCGCGCACCAGGCCGGGATCGACACCGCCGCCCAGGACCGGCTGGCGTTCGCGGCGTTCGACCTGACCGACGCACCAGCGCGAGCGACCTGCAGGATCTGCTGCCGCGACGTGGACCGCGGCGGCGGTCGCGATGAGCGCCGGGTCGCCGGTGCCGGGCGGCTCGACGACAGCTGGACGCGCCGCCGGCCGACACCGGTGAGGCGCTGGACCTCCGCCGGCTCAGCTCACCATCACCCTCGGGCTCGGGCCGTCGGTGTTCGACCAGCGGTTCGGGCTGGCGGCGCGGCGGCCGGCCGCGCTCGCCGACATCCCGCCGCTGCCCGCGCGACGACCTCGACCCGACGCGGTCCAACGGCGACCTCGGCATCCAGGCCTGCTCCGACGACCCGCAGGTGGCGTTCCACGCGATCCGCAACCTGGCCCGGCATCGGCCGCGGCGTCGTCGTCGATGCGCTGGTCGCAGCTCGGCTTCGGCCGGACGTCGTCGACCAGCACCAGCCAGGCGACGCCGCGCAACCTGATGGGCTTCAAGGACGGCACCCGCAACATCAAGGCCGAGGACGCGCGCCGACCTGGACGACTACGTCTGGGTCGGCGCCGAGGGCGACCAGGCCTGGATGCGCGGCGGGTCCTACCTGGTGGCCCGCCGGATCCGGATGCACATCGAGGCGCTGGGACCGGGACTTCCTGCAGGACCAGGAGGACGTCTTCGGCCGGACAAGGTCACCGGGGCGCCCGCTCGGCCGGCGCAGGCCGAGTTCGACGTCCCCGACTTCGCGGCGAACGGCGCCGACGGCGACGCCGGTCATCCCGGTCGACGCGCACATCCGGCTGGCCGCGCACGAGAACAACGACGGCGTCCGGATCCTGCGCCGCGGCTACTCCTTCACCGACGGCACCGACCCGGCCACCGGCGAGCTCGACGCCGGGCTGTTCTTCATCTGCTACCAGAAGGACCCGCGCACGCCAGTTCGTCGCCGCTGCAGCGGCAAGCTGGGCGCCAACGACGCGCTCAACGAGTACATCGAGCACACCAGCAGCGCGCGTCTTCGCCTGCCCGCCCGGCGTCAAGGACGGCGGCGACTACTGGGCCAGCAGCCTCTTCGCCTAACTCCGGATTGGTCCCAGCGCCTCGAGCCCGGCCGCTGAGTGCTAGTACTGGAGCTCTCATGTCGGACCACACTGACCTGCTCGTCATCGGCGCGGGCCCCTACGCCTACTCGGCAGCGGCCTACGCCCAGGACCGCGGTGTCCGGACCCACCTGGTCGGAATCCCGATGGCGTTCTGGCGTGAGCAGATGCCGGCCGACATGTACCTGAGGTCCGGGCCCGACTGGCACCTCGACGTGGAGGCGGAGGACACGTTCGCGGCGTACCTCGAGGACCGTGGTCTGCGGCCGGAGGACGTCGACCCGATCCCCATCTCGCTCTTCCTCGACCACACGGACTGGTTCGGGAGGCGCAAGAGGCTCGAGGTCGATCAACGGCTGGTCAGCTCTCTGACCAAACCCGACGGACCTTTCGTGGCAACGATGGAGGACGGATCCGTCATCACGGCCGAGCGGGTCCTGGCGGCGCCGGGGATCCGGCACTTCGTCAACCTCCCCGACTGGTACGACGACGTTCCGCCGGAGCGCCGTTCGCACACCAGCGAACTGGTGTCCTTCGACGATCTGGCCGGTGCCCGGGTCGTGATCATCGGCGGGCGGCAGAGTGCCTACGAGTGGGCGGCGCTGCTGTGTGACCACGGCGCCGAACGGGTCGATGTCGTGCACCGGCACCCGACGCCGACCTTCGCGAAGGTCAGCTGGGCGTTCGTCAACGCGTACGTCGAGCGGGCCCTGGCCCAGCGCGGGTGGTGGCGCTCGCTCGCGGCCGAGGAGCGGGACCGGATCGCGCAGGAGTTCTGGCAGGTAGGGCCGGCTGACCCTCGAGCCCTGGCTGGTGCCGCGGTTGCGGCCGGACGTCGTCGAGAGTCATCCAGGGTGTGAGGTGACCGCCGTCGCCGTCGAGTGACGCCGACGTGCGACTGGCGCTTGTCCGACGGGTCGACCGTGACTGCCGACCATGTCGTGTTCGCCTCGGGCTATCGCGCCGATCTGCGCCGCGTGCCGTATCTGGCGGGCGTCCAGGACCAGATCTCGGTCACGGACGGCTTTCCTGACCTCTCGGAGGGATTCGAGACCTCGCTGCCGGGACTCTGGATCACTGGCTTTGCCTCGACCCGCGACTTCGGCCCGTTCTACGGCTTCACCAAGGGCTGTCCGTCCGCCGCCCGGATCGCCGTCGACGAGATGCTGAGATGAACGCCGCTCGATTCATACTGAGACCGTGAGCCTGCCCACGACGGTCGACGGCGTCATCGCCCGGTTGCAGGAGATCGACGCGCCGCTCTCCACCGACGACGGGGTCGGCGTGTTCAACCGGATGTACCTCACCGTCACCGAGCGGATGGCGGCGATCATCGCCGGCCCCGCTGCCGGGCCGTCGACCTTCCGCGACGCACAGACGATGGCCGAGCTCGACGTCGGCTTCGCCAACCTCTGGCTGACGGCCGTCGACGCCGACGCGGCCGGGACTGTGCGTCTCACCAGCGTGGCGGCCGCTGTTCGAGGCCCGCGCCGGTGGTCGTCTCCCGGTGCAGTACGCCGTCGCGGGCATGAACAGCCACATCGAGCACGACCTGCCGATCGCCGTCGTCGACCTGTGCCTGGCTCATGGCCTCGCGCCAGGCGACGTCCACGCGGACTATGACGCGGTCAATGACGTTCTCTCGCAGGTCGAGTCCGGAGTCCGGCGATCCTTCCTCGACACGGTCGGCCGTGAGGTGGATGACCGACTCGGCCCGGTGGTCCATCTCATCAGCACCTGGGACATCGACAAGGCCCGCGAGCTGGCCTGGACCACGGCGGAGACGATCTGGGCGCTGCGACACACGAGCTTCCTGCGCGACCGGTTCCTCGACGGTCTGGGTCACACGGTCGGCATGACCTCGCGGGCGCTCCTGACCCCTACCTGACAACCCGGCCGAGCGCAGCCAGTCGGGTCCGGCGCCACTTGGCGTAGCCGGTCGGCTCAGCGGCCTCGCGGTCCCGCTCGCCCAACGCACTGAGGACAGCCACCACCGCAGCGACCTCCTCGGCCCCGGCCCCACCGCGCACCACCTCGACGCCGTCGGCCGCCATACCGTCATCATGCCTGCGCATCGGCTACCCGAGCCCGTCAGACCGTCGGACCATCAGACCGGCGGGACGCCGTGGCGGCGCTCGGAGAACCGGCGTGAGCGTCCGACCGCGTAGCGGAACCGCAGGATGAGCTCATCGCGCAACGACTCCGGCTCGACCACCCCGTCGAGCACCAGGTCGGAGACCAGGCGCTCGAGGTCGACGTCGGTCTCGTACTCCCGCCGCCGGTCGGCCACGAAGTCGGCCCGCTCCCCGGGATCGGAGATCGCCTCGATCTTGTTGGCGTAGACCGCATTCACCGCCGCCTCGGGACCCATCACCGCGATCCGCGCGGTCGGCAGCGCGAGGCACGCGTCGGGCCCGAACCCCGGACCGGCCATGGCATAGAGCCCGGCGCCGTACGCCTTGCGGACGATCACCGACACCTGCGGGACGGTGGCCTCGGACACCGCCGTGATCATCTTCGCGCCGTGCCGGATGATCCCGCCCCGCTCGACCTCGGAGCCGATCATGAAGCCGGGCACGTCGGCGAGGTAGAGCAACGGCACGTTGAACGCGTCGCACAGCCAGATGAAGCGGGCCGCCTTGTCGGCGCTGTCCGAGAACAGCACGCCGCCCTTGACGGCCGAGTTGTTGGCCAGCAGGCCCGACGACCTCGCCGTCGAGCCGGCCGAAGCCGACCACCAGCTCGGCCGCGAACAGCGGCTTGATCTCGAAGAACGACCCGTCGTCGACCAGCCCCTCGATCACCGCGTGGACGTCGAACGGCTGGCTCTCCACCTCGGGCACCACCGATCGAATCCAGCGGCCGCGACAGGCGATTCGGACGGGTACGACGGCGGCTGCTCGCGCCAGCAGGTCGGCAGGTAGGAGAACAGCAACCGGGCCTGCTCGATGGCGTCGGCGTCGTCGACCGCGAGCAGGTCACCGCACCCGGAGACCGTGCAGTGCATCCGGGCACCGCCCATCTCCTCGAGCGACACTTTCTCGCCGACAACCATCTCGGCCATCCGCGGCGACCCGAGGTACATCGAGGCGTTGCCCTCGACCATGATCACGACGTCGGTGAAGGCCGGGATGTAGGTTCCTCGTCGCGCGCACCGACGACTCGCTCGACGCCGCGCATCTTTCTGCGGAAGGCGCGCTGCACGGGCCCGGTCACGGCCCGGGTGACGGTGGCTCGACCAGCCCGCCGCCGCAGGGCGCACCCGACATCGACCGGCTGAAGCGGGCCGTCCCCGGTCTCTTCGTCCAGGTGCGGCGCGCCGACGGCACGATCGTCGCGGGCGGTGGAGCACCGCAGTTCTCGGGCGCGAAGGCGGCACCTCCACCGAAGCTGCCGAAGCACATTGTCCTCGGCGCGAGCCTCGGCGTAGACCGCGTCAGCTACTTCACCGTGTCGGCGACGAAGGGCGCCGGCCGGTACCGGGTTCGTGCGTCGACAGATCCCGGGAGCGGCAACCTCATCCTCGTCGTCGCGACCTCCCTTAACAGTGTCGACGACACGCTCCACCAGCTGATCCTCGTCGAGCTGATCGTGACTCTCGCAGTGCTGGGCGGGATCGCGCTGCTCGGCCTCTGGGTGATCCGGGTCGGATTGCGGCCGCTGACAGAGATCGGTGCGACGGCGGCAACGATCGCCGCCGGCGATCTCTCGCACCGGGTCGCACGACAGGACGAGCGCACAGAGGTTGGACGGCTCGGGCTCGCGCTGAACGCCATGCTGTCGCAGATCGAGTCGGCGTTCAAGGCACGCGAGACATCGGAGCAGAAGCTGCGGCGCTTCATCGCCGACGCATCGCATGAGCTGCGTACGCCGCTGGCTGCCGTTCGCGCCTACGCCGAGCTCTTCTCGCGCGGTGCCGCGACCCGCCCCGACGACCTCGAGCGGTCGATGGCGGGGATCACACGCGAGGCGAAGCGCATGAGTCTCCTCGTCGAGGACCTGCTGCTGCTCGCGCGACTCGACGAAGGACGGCCGCTCGAGCAGCGGCCGGTTGCGTTGCAGGAGGTCGTCGCGGAGTCGGTCGACACCGCGCGGATGCTGGAGCCGGGCCGGCGCATCGCGTCGCACGCTCGACGCGGTGACCGTCCTCGGCGACGGCGAACGGCTGCGTCAGGTCGTCGACAACCTGTTGTCGAACGTGCGCGCGCACGCGGATCCCGACGCGACCGTTGCGGTCACACTCGAGCAGCACGCGGGCATTGCGAGGCTGTCGGTCGCGGACAGCGGCCCGGGCCTCACGCCCGAGGAGGCCGAGCACGTCTTCGAGCGCTTCTACCGCGCCGACCCGTCGCGGGCACGCACCGCCGGCGGCGCCGGCCTCGGCCTGTCGATCGTCGCGGCGGTGACGGCTGCACACGGCGGCCACGCATCCGCGAGCGCAACGCCGGGTGGCGGCACGACGTTCACGGTCGACCTTCCTGTAGCGGCTCACAGCGAGCCCACAGCGACCGCTTAGTCGAGTCGTAGTGGCGCCGGTGAGGCTACGGCCATGACCACTGTGATGCACCTCAGAAACCGGCGCCCGCTGCTCGCCACGGGACGACCGCCCGCGATCGACGTCGTCGTGCCCGTGTACAACGAGGTCGTCGACCTCGAACCGAACATCAGGCGGCTGCACGACTACCTCTTGCACACGTTTCCGTTCCGCTTCCGCATCACGATCGCCGACAACGCCTCGACCGACGGCACGTGGGACGTCGCGCACCGGCTGACGGAAGAGCTGTCGTCGGTACACGCGATCCATCTCGCGCAGAAGGGTCGAGGGCGTGCTTTGCGGGCGGCCTGGTCGGCGACCGACGCCGACGTCGTCGCCTACATGGATGTCGACCTCTCGACCGACCTCGACGCGCTGCTTCCACTCGTTGCCCCGTTGCTCTCAGGCCATAGCGACGTCTCGATCGGCACACGTCTCGACCGCTCGTCGCGCGTGCAGCGCGGGCTGAAGCGCGAGCTGATCTCGCGCTGTTACAACCGCATCCTGCACATGGCTCTGCGTGCGGGATTCTCAGACGCGCAGTGCGGGTTCAAGGCGGTGCGCGCAGACCGCGTAGCCGAGTTGCTGCCCTTGATCCGCGACGAGGGCTGGTTCTTCGACAGCGAGCTGCTCATCCTCGCCGAGCGTGCCGGCCTCCGCATCTACGAGGTTCCGGTCGACTGGGTCGACGACCCGGACTCGCGCGTCGACGTCGTTGCGACCGCGCTCGGCGATCTGCGCGGCGTCTGGCGGCTCATGCACACGCGGCTCGCGCCGCGTCCGGTCGAGGTGGGGGAGGCCGACGGTGACCTTCGCGCAGCCTGAGACGACCTGGGTCGAGACAGAGCGTCCGGCGATCGCTGCACGGCTCCGTGCGCACGCGCCGCTCACGCTGCTTCTCGGAGCCACCACGGCTCTCTATCTCTGGGGGCTCGGTCGATCGGGGTACGCGAACGAGTTCTACGCGGCCGCGGTCAAGGCCGGCACGCAGAGCTGGAAAGCATTCCTCTTCGGCTCGCTCGACCCGTCGAACTTCATCACGGTCGACAAGCCGCCGGCGTCGCTTTGGCTGATGGAGCTATCGGGGCGCGTGTTCGGCTTCTCGAGCTGGAGCATGCTCGTGCCCGAGGCGCTCGCCGGCGTTGCCTCCGTCTGGCTGCTCTATGCCGCCGTGCGGCGGTGGTTCTCGCAGCCCGCCGCGCTCCTCGCAGGCGCCGTGCTCGCCGTGACGCCGGTCGCAGCCCTCATGTTCCGTTTCAACAACCCGGACGCGCTGCTCGTGCTGCTGCTCGTCGTGGCCGCGTACGCGACGACGCGCGCGATCGAGAACGGCAGCGCACCCTGGCTCGCGCTCGCAGGCGCGGCGGTCGGCCTCGGGTTCCTGACGAAGATGATGGAGGCGTTCCTCGTCCTGCCTGCGCTCGCTGCCGCGTATCTGGTCGCCGCGCCGGGACCGGTGCGGCGGCGCATCGCGCACGTCCTCGTCTAGGCGTCACGCTCGTCATCGCAGGAGGGTGGTGGGTGGCGCTCGTCGAGTTGACTCCCGCCTCGGCGCGCCCGTACGTGGGCGGCTCGACGAACAACAGCATCCTGGACCTGATCTGGGGCTACAACGGCCTCGGCCGGCTCGACGGAAGCGGCGGTCCGGGGAACGGTGCGAGTTTCAGCGGCACGCCCGGGCTCTTCCGGCTCTTCAACGGTGAGATGGGCACGCAGATCAGCTGGCTGCTGCCGGCTGCGCTGCTTGCCGGGGTCTACGGCGTCGTGCACACCGCACGCCGGCCACGCACCGATCGCACTCGCGCAGCGCTGCTCGTCTGGGGCGGCTGGCTTGTCGTCACCGGGCTCGTGTTCAGCTACATGAGCGGCATCATCCACCCCTACTACACGAACGTCCTCGCACCGCCGATTGCCGTGCTCGTCGGCGTCGGCGGGACAGAGCTCTGGCGGCGGCGTGGGAACCTCTTCGCTGCGACCGGGCTCGCGCTGATGCTGATCGTGACCTCGGCCTGGGGCTATGTGCTCCTCGAGAGAACCCCGTCTTGGCATCCTGCACTCCGGTCTCTCGTGCTCGTCGGCGGCCTGGTTGCAGGCGTCGCAGTCGTCGCCATGACCGATCGTGGCGGCAGACCATCGACCGCCGCACTCGCCACGCTCGCCACAGCGGCGGCGCTGGCAGCGCCGCTTGCCTACACGCTCGCGACGGCGTCCACCGCCGAGACCGGGTCGATCGTCGCGGCCGGACCCTCGTCCTCCGGCGGCTTCGGCGGCCCGGGCGGGGGAAGCGCGAGCGCGTCGAGCGCACTCAGCCGGCTCCTGGCTGCCTCCACGGGCTACCGCTGGGCAGCTGCGACGAGCTCGTCGATGACCGCTGCGCCGCTCGAGCTTGCAACCGGCCGGGCGGTGATGGCGATCGGCGGCTTCAACGGCAGCGATCGCGCGATCACGCTCGCCGCGTTCAAGCAGCTCGTCGCCGACGGGAGGATCCACTACTACGTCGCGGGCGGTGGCGGCGGCTTCGGCGGCCCCGGCGGCGGCAACAGCGAGATCGAGTCGTGGGTCGCCTCGACGTTCACCTCGACCACAGTCGGCGGCGCGACCGTCTACGACCTGTCTTCGCCGGCAAGCTGACGCGCGAGAAAAAGCGGCGGCGGCGACCCTGGGGAGAGATTAGGGCCGTCCGCCGCCTGGACGTCCAAGCCTGCGGCTCGCGGACGTCTGCGCCCCTGATTCGCGGCGGCCTGCTCTCACCCTTCTGCCCAGAAGTGCGTCCCCCGGAAATGCTTGGCAGGAAGGATTTCACCAGGATAAGGTGGCCAAAGCTGCTCCGCGACGTGCCGGGCAGCGCAGGTAGGCACCGAGGAGCAGGAGGGCGCATGGCCGGAAGCACCGAGCCGGGGGCACGGGCCGACATCGACGCGCTGCTCCACCAGACGCTGCTCGGCGACGCGTGGGACCACGCCACGGTCGCTGCCGCGGTGTTCTCCGACGACGGCCGGTACCTCGCCTGCAACGAGGCGTTCTGCAAGCTCACGGGCTACAGCCGCGGAGAGGTCTCCCAGCTGCGTGTCGGGATCGACCTTGCCGTCGACGAGCAGCGCAACCAGAAGCTCTTCCGCGAGATCGTCGGCGAGCGGCGCACGGTCGGAAACGGGGGCCTGAAGCGGAAGAACGGCACGGAGGTCGAGATCACGTTCTGGGCGATCGCGACGCGCACCGCATCGCTTCCGTACTACGTCGTTCTCTACTGGCCGGCGTCCGAGCGCCCCAAGCGCCGCGAGCTCCCTCGCTCCTAGGCGCTCGTCTGGGCCTTCGTCTTGTGCGAATGAGCCGGTCGGCCCCTTGTGGCGGCGTTCGCAGTCCCCGATGATCGGCCGAGAAAACCCCCCGGCATGCGGCAACTACTCATCGGCCTGGTGCTCGCTCTGGCGCTGCCCGCAACGGCGTACGCGCAGGGGCGCGTCTCGGCGTTCTACTACCCGTGGTACGGAACGGTCGCGCTCGACGGCTCCTACAGCCACTGGAGCCAGGACAACCACACGCCGCCGGACGACATCGCGTCGTCGTACTACCCGGCCCTCGGCGTGTACTCGTCGTCGGACAGGGTCGTCGTCGGTCAGCAGATGGACGAGATCCACGGAGCCGGGCATCGACCAGATCGTCGTCTCATGGTGGGGGCAGGGGTCGCCCGAGGATCAACGCATGCCGATCGTCGTCGCGGCCGCGCGTGCAGACGGGATCGACGTTGCGGCACACCTCGAGCCCTACGCGGGGCGCACCGTCTCGGACGTCGTCTCCGACATCCAGTACCTCGAGCGCAGTTACGGCATCCGCACGTTCTACGTCTACCGCGCACTCGACCTACCGGTGTCGCAATGGGCAGTCGCGAACGCGCAGCTGCACGCCGCGTCACACGTGACGCTGTTCGCGCAGACGGCGATGGTCGGCGCTGCGGCAGCCGGCGGCTTCGACGGCGTCTACACCTACGACATCGTCACGTATCCCGGCTCGATGTTCCGGCGGCTCTGCACCGAGGCACACGCGAAGCACCTCCTCTGCGCGCCGTCGGTCGGGCCCGGCTACGACGCACGGCGCGGCGACGGCGACCCGCGCATCAAGCCGCGACGGCGCGGTCAGACCTACGACCGGATGTGGAGTGCCGCGATCGCGAGCGGGGCGGACGGCGTCACGATCACGTCGTTCAACGAATGGCACGAGGGCACGCAAATCGAACCGGCGCAACCGGCGCGGCGCGGCGCGTACCGCTACCTGTCGTACGACGGCGCGTGGGGGCTGCACGGCGTGCAGGCGGAGTACGCGTACTTGAACCGCACGCGCTACTGGTCGGACGTCTTCCACAGCACGTCGCCGGTGCAGCTGAAGAGCAAAGCGTCGTAGAGCGATCCCTCGTCGACGCCGCGTAGCTGCACGTGCGCGACGTCCACCTCGGCATCCGGCCAGGTCTCGAGCCCGAGTGCCGCCGCTCCCTCGACCGAGCCGATCGAGAGCAGCGTGTCGACCGAGATCACGCCGCGCGTGCCCGTCTGCCGGCGACCGATCCCTTCCAGCTCGCGCAGCTCCTCGAGCGGGTCGATGCGTACGTTCGAGTCGCTCCCGATGCACATGCCGATGCTGCGATGGCAGACGCGGGCGACGGGCAGGAAGCCGTCGCCTAGGCTCGCCTCCGTCGTCGGGCACACACAGATGCGCGCGCCTGCGTCGGCGAGCAGGTCGAGCTCTGAGCCGTCGGCGTGCGTCGCGTGCACGACCGTCGTCGCCGGCCCGAGGCACCCCTCGCGCGCGAGCAGCTCGATCGGCCGCAGCCCGTGCTCGGCGAGGCACTCCTCGATCTCGCGCGGCTGCTCGTCGGCGTGGACGTGCAGAGGCAGGCGCTGGTCGCGTGCGTAGTCGCCGAGCGCGCGCAGGGCGTCCGCCGGGCACGCGCGCACGGAGTGGGGGGCGATGCCGATAGCGATCCCGTCGGCGCGCAACGCCTCGACGTCTACGAGATACGCGTCGACGGACGCCTGCCGGAAGCGCGGGATCCCGCCTCGCAGGTAGCAGGCGTAGAGGCACACGAACTCGACGCCCGCCTCGGCCGCTGCCTCGGCCGCCGCGCGTGCCTCCTCGAGCCCGAGGTAGTGAAACTCGCCGACGGCCGTGAAGCCGTTCCGCAGGAGCTCGCGGTAGACCTCGACGTACTCGCGCCGGATCTCGTCGACGGTCAGCGAGGCGGCCAGCTCGACCATCTCGTCGCGCCAGGCCCAGAAGTCGCCGCCGCGGTCGCGCCCGCGCAGCGCCCGCTGGAACGCGTGGCAATGGGCGTCGACGAAGCCGGGGATCTTCACGGGCATATCCTGTCAGCGTGCGCTCCCGGATCCCGAATGCATTGACGATCGCGCGGATCGTGCTCATCCCGGTCTTTGTCGCCGTGATCACGACCTGCGACGGCGGGCGCTCGTGGGCGGCCGCGATCGTCTTCGGGGTCGCGGGCGTGACGGACCAGGTCGACGGCTTCCTCGCGCGCCGCTGGCACGTCGAGTCGCGCTTCGGCACGATCGCCGACCCGCTCGCCGACCGGCTGATGATCGACGCTGCGGTGATCCTCCTGATCCATGCCGGGCGGCTGCCGTGGGTTGCTCTTTTGATTCCGGCCCGTGACCTCATCGCGCTGGTCGGCACACCGGTCCTGGTGGGCCGCGGCTACGAGTTTCGGGTGAACCTCGTCGGCAAGGCCGCGACGTGGCTGCTCTACCTCGCGCTCGGTTGCGTGATGGTGACGCACGAAAGTACCCACTGGCCGGTGTGGATCTTCTGGGCCGGGCTCGCGCTCGCGTTCGTCGCGCTCGCGGAGTACGCCTTCAAGGCCAAGCGGGAAGTGTTTGCATGAAGGCCGTTGTCATGGCCGGGGGCGAGGGCACGAGACTGCGTCCGCTCACGTCGAACCAACCGAAGCCGATGGTGCCGATCGTCGGCAAGCCCTGCATGGAGCACATCCTCGAGCTGCTGCGCGCGCACGGGCTCACAGACGTCGTCGTCACCGTCGCGTTTCTGCCGCAGGCGATTCGTTCGTATTTCGGCGACGGCACGAGCCTCGGCACTCAACATCCAGTACTCGGTCGAAGAAAGCCCGCTCGGCACGGCCGGGTCGGTGGGACTCGCGAGCGACGCACTCGACGAGACGTTCCTCGTCATCTCGGGCGACGCGCTCTGCGACATCGACCTGAAGCGCATCATCGACTTCCACAGCGAGAAGGGTGCCGCGGTGACGATCGGCCTCAAGTCGGTGGAGAACCCGCTCGAGTTCGGGATCGTCGTCACCGACGAGGACGGCAAGGTCGAGCGCTTCCTGGAGAAACCGTCGTGGGGCCAGGTGTTCTCGGACACGATCAACACCGGCATCTACGTGCTCGAGCCGGAGGTGCTGCGGCACATCCCGACCGACCGGCCGTTCGACTTCTCGAAGGAGCTCTTTCCGCTCCTGCTCGAGATGGGCCGCCCGATCTACGGCTGCGTCTGCGAGGGCTATTGGCAGGACATCGGGAATCTCGACCAGTACCGCCAAGCCAACTTCGATGCGCTGGACGAAAAGGTTCGCCTGAACGTCCCCGGACTGAAGATTCGCGGCGACGTCTGGATCGGCGAGGGGGTCGAGATCGACGACGTCGAAGGCGTCGAAGGACCGGCGTTCATCGGCAACTACGCCCGCATCTCCCCGGAGGCATCGGTCGGCCCGTACACGGTGCTCGGCGCCGGCACGACGCTGCGGGAACGCGGCCGGATCTCGCACTCCGTCTTCGATGCGTCGTGCTACGTCGGCCGGAGCGCGGTCGTGGAGGGCGCAATCGTCGGTCGCAACTGCGACATCCGACCGCACGCACGCATCCACGAAGGCGTCGCGATCGGCGACCAGGTGACGATCGGCGATCAGTCCGTGGTGTATCCGGGCGTGCGCATCTATCCGTACAAGGAAGTCGACTACGGCGCGCAGATCCACGAGAGCCTGATCTGGGAGTCGCGGGGCACGACGCGCGTCTTCGCACAGGACGGCGTCGTCGGTCTCGTCAACGTCGATCTCACACCGGAGATCGCTCTGAGATTCGGCGCGGCACTCGGCACCGCCCTGAAGCGCGGCGCGCGCGTGGTCGCAAGTCGTGAGAGCGCTTCCGCCTACCGGATGATCAAGCGCGCGCTGATCTCGGGGCTGCACTCGACCGGCGTGCACGTGGCCGACCTGCGGACGCTGCCCGCGCCGGTCGGCAAGCATCTCTTGAAGACGCAGGGCTACGACGCGGCATTCCACGTCGGCGCCTCGACAACCGACCCCGAAGCGGTTCAGATCCGGCTCTTCGAGCAGCCGGGTATTGCCCTGTCGGCGGCGATGCAGAGAGAGGTCGACAAGCACTTCACGCGCCAGGAGCTGCGTCGTGTGCCGTTCGGCGACGTCGGCACGATCACCTACCCGGCCCGCGCGCGCGAGGGGTACGCCAGCGACCTGCTCGCAGATCTCGACGCAGACGCGATCCGGGAGCACGGCTTCAGGATCGTCGTCGACTACGGCTACTCGGCGGGGAGCTTCGTCCTGCCACTCGTCCTCGGCCCGCTCGGCGTGGAGTTCGTCGGCGCGCATGCGTTCGAGTCGGACTCGAGCTCGACGCCCGTCCGTCTGCCGGAGACGATTGAACAAGCAAAGCGTCTCGTCGACGCGGTGAACGCGGACTTCGGCGTCGTCTTCGACCGGTCGGCAGAAAGGCTGTATCTGATCGACGAGCGCGGCCGCGAAGTACGACCCGACCAGGCGCTGCTGCTCTATCTGAAGCTGATCGCCGACCGCGGCGACACGGGCACGATCGTCGTCCCGATCACGGCGACGAGCCAGGTGGAGGAGGTCGTCGGCACCCGGCTCGGCGTGACGCGCACTCCCGCGACGCTGCAGGAGCTGACCCGGGCGGCCTCCGGCGACGGCGTCATCTTCGCGGGCGCTCCCGGCGGCGGGTACGTGTTCCCCCGCTTCCTGCCCGCATACGACGCGATCGCCTCGCTCTGCAAGCTGCTCCAGCTGCTCGCGCCTGTGAGCGAGACGCTCTCGCAGCTCGTCGCAACTCTGCCGCGACCGACGCTGATCCACCGCCAGATGCAGTGCCCGTGGGCGCTCAAGGGAACAGTGATGCGTGTGCTGAACGAGCGGTATGCCGACGAGAACATCGATACGACCGACGGGATCAAGATCTTCGACGCGCGCGGGTGGGTGCAGGTACTTCCCGACGGCGATGAGCCGACGATCCACCTCTACGCCGAGGGCGAGACGCCGGCGCAGTCGGAGGAGCTCGAGACGGAGCTGCGCACGCTCGTGCTGGACGTGATCGAACGGGAGGAGATCGGCGCCACGCGCTGAAACCCTTAAGTTGAGGTTGACGGTTTGGGTAACCTCTGCTGGAATCCCTCCAACCATCGGAACCGACGACGAAAGGCGACACGTGGAACCGCTCCCTGAGCTCGGTTCGCTTTCAGACAGCGACTTGAAGAACCTGATCGACGACCTGCAGCGGCAGGAGCACGAGGTCAGCTACCAGCGAAGACTGCTGCACGGGAAGATCGACATCCTGCGCGCCGAGCTCGTTGCCCGGCTACAGCGCTCGGGTGGGCGCAGCGTGCTCGAGGAGGTCGACGTGGAGCGCCTGACCGAGATCCTGACCGGTAAGGGCTCGCCGCCTGTATGACCGCGATTTACTGCAGCGAGTGCGGCTTCCAGAATCCGGAGGCGTCGAACTACTGCTCACGCTGCGGTGCGCTGCTGCAGAGAGGTGAGGCCGTCGTCGAGACGACGCAGTCGTTCTCGGCCGACGAGCTGACCGACCTCGAGGATCACGACGAGCTCGGGCTCGAGGGCCCTGCGCTCGTCGTGCGAGCGGGCGGGGGGAGAGCCGGTGAGAGCTTCCGGCCGGCGGGAGAACGCACGCGCATCGGCCGCTCACCCGACTGCGACATCTTCCTCGACGACGTCACCGTGTCTCGCAACCATGCCGTCCTGATCGAAGAGGGCGGCCAGTTCAGCGTCGAGGATCAGGGATCGCTGAATGGGACGTTCGTGAACCGCCGGCGGATCGATCGTGCGCCGCTCCAGGAAGGAGACGAGCTGCAGGTCGGCAAGTACCGGATGACGTTCATCGCATGAGCTCCGCGGCCGCCCACGACACACAGCGCGAGCGCCTCCTCCGGATCGGTGAGGTCGTGCGTCGCGTGCGCGACGAGTTCCCCGACATCTCGATCTCGAAGATCCGTTACCTGGAGGATGAGGGCCTGCTGACGCCGCGTCGCACGCAAGGCGGCTACCGGCTCTTCAGCGAGGCCGACCTCGAGCGGCTCGAGAAGATCCTGCGCCTGCAGCGCGACGAGTTCCTGCCGCTGCGCGTGATCAAGGACGAGCTCGACGCGCCGGGAGCGACGGAGCGAAAGCGGCGGCGCCCGACGACCCTCGGGGGCGAGGAGGAGACGGTGTCCTTCGCCGAGCTCTGCGAGCGCGCGGGGGTCTCACCCGACCTCGGTAAGGAGCTCGAGGACTTCGGACTGCTCGCGCCACACGGAAGCGGCGGCGACAAGCGCTATCCGGAGTCGGACATCGACGTCGCCGCGACGTGCGCGCAGCTGACGCGCTACGGCGTAGCGCCACGCAACCTGCGAACCTTTCGCACCGCGACAGGGAGGCAGGCGGCGCTCCTCGAGCAGGTCGTCGCGCCTGCTTTGCGCGGCCGGAACGCCGAGCGACGCACACAGGCGCTGCGCGACCTGCAACAGCTTGCGGAGCTCGCAGGCGAGCTCGCTGCGCTGCTCTTCTGGCGCGACCTGCGCGAGGTGGCCGAATGACCGATTTGAAGTCGAAGGTGCGCGAGGTGCAGGACTTCCCGACGCCGGGCGTCGGGTTCAAGGACGTGACGCCGCTCCTGGCCGACGCGGCGACGCTGCGCGAGACCGTCGGCGAGCTCGCGGGCTGGGTCCGGTCGAAGGAAGCGGACATCGTGCTCGGCGCAGAGGCCCGCGGCTTCTGGATCGGCTCGGCGATCGCCGTCGAAGCGGGCGTCGGGTTCGTGCCGGCGCGCCGACCGGGCAAGCTCCCGCCTGAGACCGTCAGCGCGAGCTACACGCTCGAGTACGGCGAGAACTCGCTGGAGCTGCACCCCGACCTGATCGGGGCCGGAGCGCGGGTCGTGATCCACGACGACGTGCTGGCGACAGGCGGCACCGTGGAGGCGATCAAGGGCCTCGTCGAGCAGCTGGGTGGTGTCGTCGTCGGCGCCTGCTTCATCATCGAGCTGACGTTTCTCGGTGGCCGCGAGCGCCTCGACGGGCTCGATCTGCGTGCGTTGATCACCTACTGAAGTCCGTACGATCTGCCGATAACACCTCGGCATCCGGTCGTTCGGATAGGACAACGCCATGTACGACGCTCTGCGGACCTCCTACACGTTCTCGTGCCCGACGCACGGCGAGACACACGTGCGCCTGTCGCGCTTCCGCCGCCTGGACGAGCTACCGGGTGCACACCATCCCGCGGTGTTTCGCATCGAGTTCGCGTGCGGGTGCGGCGGAGAGCATCTCGGTCTCGTCACTCACGACGATCTCGACCTGGCGCCGCTCGGGCTGCTCGACGAGACGTCATACCTCAATCTGATGACATCGCACATCGAGCCGGTCGGCGAGGAGCTCGGTGCGCTCGCGGCCGCGCGCATCAAAGCGGGGGAGTGGCCGTGGAGCTTCTTCTGCTGGCCGGAGGAGCGGCCGCGCCCTGTCTACCCGTCTGCGTTCAGGCTCTTGGCACCCGCGGCGGACGGCGATCGCGTGGGGGTTGCCGTGCGATGCCCTGTGTGCGGCCGCGTTTCGATCAATCTCGTCTCGCGCGAGCATGTCGACGTGCCGTTCGCAAACGACCGCGAAGTGGGCGTCGTTCAGCACATGTTCGCGGAGGATGCTGCATCTGCGCTCGCCGAGTTCCGCGCGGAACTGCACTCCAGCGCGTTCGACGCGCGACGACTCACACTCTGAGTGATCCTCGTTCCCTCCCGCTAGGGATCGGGTGTTCGAGCGTGCGGCCGATAGTGAACGGGAGTCCCGATGACCGTGTACAAGCGCCATCACAGGGGCGAGGAGCTGCTCCTCGCACATTGCTCTTGCGCCGCCGGCGACCTTCGCCCGACTGCGTTCATGCGCCTCGAGGAAAAGGTGGGCGGGCGGCTTGCGCGCCTGCTCGTCTTCGCGCTCGCACCCCCTCAGGGCCGGCGCGGATCGTCCTCGCCGTAGACGCGGACGAACAGAAAGATCAGAAAGCCGGCAACGCAGGCGACGACGAACGAGATCGCGCTGGCGTACCCGACGGCGGCACCGCCGATCCAGATGAAGAGGCCGAAGAAGACGGCCCAGATGAACGACGTGATGCCGTGGTCGAAGGCGGGAGGGCGGAGGTGCACGCGCGCGATCTTAGACCAACCAACCCGCGGCGGACCAAAAAAAATTCACCGAGCCGGTTGCGCTTTTGTCCACCTTCCCCGTGAACCTTCGGCTTCCGCCTACGGCCCTCGGGAGGGCTTCGACCTACTCGCGCTCCGTGCTCGGTGCAAGAGGGAACATACGGCGGTCACCAAAGCGACGCAAGGGGTGCGTCATGGGGTTTGCTGCAATTTGCGGACAATTCCGTTTGACCGCTCGTAGTAGCGATTTGACGAGTGCGCTCCAAAGGTGTCGGACCAAAAATTCACCGAGCCGGTTGCGCTTTCGTCCACCTTCCCCGTGAACCTTCGGCTTCCGCCTACCGGCCCTCGGGAGGGCTTCGACCTACTCGCGCTCCGTGCTCGGTGCACAGGGGAAGATAGGGGTGCGGACACGGCCATGCAAGGCCCGGCCGATGCGAAATTGGCGCATTTTGCACACAGCCGCATTGCGAGTGTCCATGCGGCGTTGCGCGACGCTTGGGGACAACTCTGTGGATCGTCGCGCAGCTCGATGCGTCGAGCCGGTGAACGCGCTCGAGCCTGCCTCGACGAGACCTGTGTGGTGGCAGCCATCGACGCGGAAGGCACACGAATCTGCAACCGAAGTGAGCCCGGCTCCCAGTGGGGTGGCGCAGTCACGAGTCGGTCTTCGCCTGACTTGACATAACGTGGCTTATCGTGCACGGAACGGAAACGAGGAAATCGCACGCAATGGTGGTTTCGACGGCCGCCGTTTGGGCTACGAGGATCCTTGCGTGGCGGTCGAAACCGACATCCTCAGGCTGAGCGACGATCTACGGCAGCTCGTCGAGAGCTCCGAGGAACGTGGAACGCTCACGTTGTCCGAGCTGAACGACGTGCTCGAGCCGCTCGGGCTCGACCCGCTCGAAGTCGACCTCGTCCATCACGAGCTCGAGACCCGGCAGATCGACGTCGTCGACGACCTGGCCGAGGACGAGCCGCAGGCGAAGCCGCCGCCGCCGGAGCCCGCCCAGCCCCTTCAGGTCTCGTGGGAGACGACCACCGACGCGTTGCAGCTCTTCCTGCGCGAAGCCGGCCGGCATCCACTGCTGACCGCGGCCCAGGAGGTCGAGCTCGCGAAGAAGATCGAGGCCGGCGACGGGCTCGCCAAACAGCGGATGATCCAGTCGAACATCCGTCTGGTCGTCTCGATCGCCAAGAACTATCGGAATCAGGGCCTGCCGTTCCTCGACCTGATCCAGGAGGGCACGCTCGGCCTGATCCGCGCCGTCGAGAAGTTCGACTGGCGCCGCGGCTACAAGTTCTCCACGTACGCCACCTGGTGGATTCGCCAGGCTGTGGCACGCGCGCTCGCGGACAAGGCGCGCACGATCCGGATGCCGGTGCACATCGTCGAGCGGCTGCAGAAGATGAACCGCGCCGAGCGTTCGCTCTGGGCCGGCCTCGGCCGTGAGCCGACGCTCGAGGAGATCGCCGCCGAAGCGAACCTGCCGCTGCACCAGGCCAGGGAAGTGCGCGCCGCAGCGCGGGCCTCGGCCTCGCTCGATGCGCCCGTCGGCGAGAGCGACGACGCCGTGCTCGGCGACTTCGTGCCCGGCGAGGGGCCGCTTCCCGACGAGGTCGTCGAGAGCACTCTGCGTTCCCAGGTGCTGGCGACGGCGCTGCGCTCACTGCCCGACCGCCACCGGGCGGTCGTCGTGCTGCGCTACGGGCTCGAGGACGCCGACCCGAAGACGCTCGAGGAGATCGGCCGCCGGCTGGGGCTGACCCGAGAGCGGGTTCGGCAGATCGAGGTCGAGGCGCTGAAACGCCTCTCGACGCTGCACGAGATGGAAGCCGTCGCGTACTCGACCGGCTGAGCCGCTCTACGTGCGTAGATAGTGCTGGAGCCCGGGCGCAACGGCCCTCAGCTCACGTAGCGCACGTGTCTCGAGCTGGCGGACTCGCTCGCGGGTGATTCCGAGGCTCTGCCCCACTTCTTCGAGCGTCTGCGGCGGCTGGCCGTCCAGGCCGAAGCGGCGCATCACGACGTGCCGCATCCGCGGGTTCAGGCGGTCGACCGCGGCGGCCAGCTCGGCCGACTGCGCATTGGCAGCGGTCGCGCTGTCCGGCGACTCGGACTTCTGGTCCTCGATCAGGTCGGCCACCATGCTCTCGCCGTCGCCGACGGGCGTCTCGAGCGAGACCGGATCCTCGACGAGGTCGAACAGCTCCTGGACGCGCTCGAGCGTGAGGCCGGAGTCCCTGGCGATCTCGTCGCTCGACGGGTCGCGGTTCAGCTTCTGGGCGAGCTGCCTGCGCGAGCGCTGCACGCGCCGCACCTGCTCGGCGACGTGCACGGGCAGGCGGATCGTCCGGCCCTGATCGGCCAGCGCGCGGGTGACCGCCTGGCGGATCCACCACGTCGCGTACGTCGAAAGCTTGTAGCCCATCCGGTAGTCGAACTTCTCGACGGCGCGGATCAGGCCGAGGTTTCCCTCCTGGATCAAGTCGAGGAGCGGCACGCCCGCCTTCGTGTAGTTCCGCGTGATCGACATCACGAGCCGGAGGTTGCACTCGATCAGCCGACGCTTGGCGCGATCGTCGCCGAGATCCTTGCGCCGGGCGAGCTCGCGCTCTTCGCCTGCAGTGAGCAGGCGACCGTCGCCGATCTGGCGCACGTAGAGCTTCAGCGGGTCGGATGTCTGGAGCCGCTCGGCGTCCGTGAGCACCGCGTTCCCGGGCTGCTCCTCTTCCTCTTCTTCTTCCTCGAGGTCGACCTCGTCCAGCGCGGCGAGGAGCTCGAGGCCGTGCTCCGGGTCAGGAGTCGGCTCTGGCAGCGGGTGCTCCACCCTCTGTCTATCGGCGGGAGGAACCGTGACCTTGAGGATGTAAAGAATGGGCGAAGGCTGACGATAAACCCGTCGACACATCCGTCCACGTCCATAGGATCGAGTTATGTGCGGCATTGCGGGATATAGCGTTCGCTCGGGGTCGAAAGTCGACCGGACGCTCGCCGCGCAGGCCCTGCTTGCAGCGATCGCCGAGCGCGGCGCCGATGCCGTCGGCTACGCCTACCGGACGCCGGGCCAGACGTACACGACGGTCGTGAAGCAGCGGACCCCTGCCTCCCAGCTCCTCGAACGGGTCACGGTCCCCGCCGGCGCGAGCCAACTCCTCGTGCACGTCCGCGACTACACCAAGGGCCATCCGTCGATCGCCGCCAACAACCACCCGGTCCGCCACGGGCCGGTGATCGGCATCCACAACGGGATCATCACGAACGACGACGAGCTGCTCGCCCCCCACTCCTGTGCCCGAGCGGAGCCGCGGATGACCGTCGACTCCGAGGCGATCTTCGCTCTCGCCGCCCATTCGCGAAACGACGCGCGCGCCCTGGAGCGGCTGCGCGGAGCGATGGCGACGAGCTGGGTCGACGAGCGCGAGCCCGACACGCTGTTCGTCGCCCGCGGCAGCGGTCGCCCGCTCTGGATCGGCGAGGGGCGCGGCGGCGTCTACTTCGCTTCGACCAAGCTCGCTCTCGAGGTGGTCGAGCGCTACTGCGAGCTTCGGTTGCGCAAGCGAGAGCTTCGCTCGGGGACGTGGCTCGCCGTTCGAGACGGCGAGATCGTCCGCCGTGAGCGGTTCCGCCCCGATCTCGACTACCACGAGTCCGATCCGCTGCCGGCCGTCCGTGCCCCGGGCGAGCGTGAGTTCTGCCTCGATCGTCTCGCGACGATCGCTGCGCCGGCCTAGCCGCCGACCGTTCCGTCCTCGCGCACCGTCGCACCCTCGTCCAGCAACCGCTCGCGCACGAGGTACTGGAACGTCGCCCAGGCCCCGCGCCGGGCATCGAACAGGCGGTAGACCTGCCACTCCGTGAGCAGCGTGCTGTCGGCCCGGCGTGCGGCCTGCCAGTCGCCGAACTTCGGCAGCCGCTCGACTCGGCGCGCGAGCACCGCTCCCTGCGCGATCGCGCGCTCGAGCCGCTCCTCGCCGACGGCCACGTCGAAGCCCGCATCGCGCAGGGCGTTCGACAGCGAGCCGAAGGTGTGCCAGTAGAGCGACGCCGAGGGCATCGTCCCCCGCCTGTCGCGGATGTCGTGAGCAGTCGGGGTGCGACCGAGCTCCTCGCCGAGGCGCCGCAGCTGCTCGACGAGCTCCTCGCGAGTCGCGAACCGCCGAGGCATCAGGCCGGCTGCGCGCTTGGCCGCGTTCCACGTCCCGAAGTGCTCGATCACGGTCTGTGGGTGCATCGCCGCGTCCGGGTCGGCGGCGAACTCCTTCATCGTCGGCGAGCGTCCCAGCCGCGTCGCGGAGGCCCGCAGCGCCTCGAGGATCTGCTCGTCGGTGTACCGGCGGCGGATGCCCGACCGGAACTCGGCGAGCGCCTGCGGGTCGATGTTCGCGATCGCGCGGTACGGCTTACGGGCCATACAAGAATGGTAGAGTGAACCGAAGAAACCGCAAGTTCAGGCTAGAGACGCTAGGTTCTCGCCATGCGGTTGCCTTTGCCCTTGGCCGTCGAGTCTGCGGCCGTCAGGGCCGCCGGAGCGCTGTCCCGGCTGGCACGGCGCGGCGGCGGCACCACCCTTCCGGGGAAGCTGCTCTGGAAGCTCGACCCGGGCGCGATCGACCGCCTGGCGCGGCGCCTGCCGCAGGGCTCGGTGCTCGTCTCGGCGACGAACGGCAAGACGACGACGACCGCGATGCTGGCCGAGATCCTCCGGCCGCGCGGCCGCGTCGCGCACAACAGCTCGGGAGCGAACCTCGTTTCCGGCGTTGCCTCCACCCTCCTCCGCGCCCGCGGCGCCGAGCTCGGGCTGTTCGAGGTCGACGAGGGCGCACTGCCCGAGGTCGCACGCCGGCTGTCGCCGAAGGCGATCCTGCTCGGCAACCTCTTCCGCGACCAGCTCGACCGCTACGGCGAGCTCGAGCTCGTGGCCGCACGCTGGCGCGAAGCCGTCGCGGCGCACCCGCGGACGATCCTCGTCGTGAACGGCGACGATCCGCCGGTCGCCGACCTGGCGCGGCCAGGCTCCGGCCGCGTCTTCGGAGTCGACGACCCGCGCGTGGCCCGCCCCGCGCTCCAGCATGCCGCCGACTCGAAGTACTGCCTGCGCTGCGGGACGCCGTACACCTACGCGGCCGCCTACGTCGGCCACCTCGGCGACTACCGCTGTCCGAACTGCGGGCACGCTCGGCCGCCGCTCGACGTGGTCGCCCGCGACATCGACCTGCGTGGCCTCGACGGCGCGGCGTTCACGCTCGCGGCCGCGGAGGGCGAAGCCCGCATCGAGCTACGGCTGCCGGGCCTCTACAACGTCTACAACGCGCTCGGCGCCGGCGCGCTCGCGCTCGCGCTGGGGGTTCCGCTCGAGGCGGTGCGCGAGGGTCTCGGCCGCTTTTCCGCCGCCTTCGGCCGCTTCGAGCGGATCCAGGTTGCCGACCGGCGCCTGCTGATGCTGCTCGTCAAGAACCCGGCCGGCGCGAACGAGGTGATCCGGACGCTCGTCGAAGGTGCAGCGCCGAGCGTCGCGGTCGTTGCCCTCAACGACGCGATCGCCGACGGTCGCGACGTCTCGTGGATCTGGGACGTGGACGTCGAGCCGCTGGCCGCCGGGCTCGACCGGCTCGTGGCGACCGGCGATCGCGCCGCCGAACTGGCGCTGCGCTTCGCCTACGGCGGGCTCGACCGGAGCCGCATCGAGGTCGTCCCGTCGCTCGAGGCGGCCCTCGACCGCGGGCTCGAGCTCACACCGGCCGGTGGCGAGCTGACCGTCCTCCCCACGTACACGGCGATGCTCGCGCTGCGCCGGATCGTCGCCGGGCGCGGCCACGTGGCGAACTACTGGGAGACGGTCGCGTGAGGATCACCGTCGGGCACCTCTACCCGGATTATCTGAACATCTACGCCGACCGCGGCAACATCGCGGTGCTCGAGCGGCGCGCGGCCGCGCGCGGCCACGAGCTGGTCGTGCGGCCGATCGGGATGGGCGACACGGTTCCCGCAGGCGGAGTCGATCTCTTCTACATCGGCGGCGGGCAGGACCGCGAGCAGGAGCTGGTCGCGCCCGACCTCTCGGCCAAGGCCGACGCGCTGCGCGCTGCGGTGGACGGCGGCTCGGCATTCCTTGCCGTCTGCGGCGGCTACCAGCTGCTCGGCGACTCGTATGTCGACGTCGCGGGCGCCGATCTTCCCGGCGTCGGCCTGCTGCCGCTGCACACCGTGGCGGGCGAGCGGCGAATGATCGGCGACGTCCTCCTCGACTGCGCGTGGGCCGGCCAGACGCTCGCCGGCTTCGAGAACCACGCAGGGCGCACCGTGCTGCACGACGGCGCCGAGCCGCTCGGCCGCGTGTTGTCGGGCTTCGGCAACGACGGCGCCTCCGGCGCCGAAGGCTGCCGCGCCGGCCGGGTCTACGGCACGTACCTCCACGGGCCGCTCCTGCCACGCAACCCGTGGTTCGCCGACCGGCTGCTCGAGGACGCACTTGCCCATGCCGGTGCCGAGCAGGAGCTGGCGCCGCTCCCCGACGAGCTCGAGCACGAGGCGCACACCGTGTCCGCCGAACGGGCGCGGGCCCGCGGCGGCCGCTTCTAGCGGGCCCAGAGCGCGCCGAGGTACACCGCCGGGTCGCCCGGCTGCCAGCGCTCGAGGAAGCGCGTGAGCGGCGGATGCACGACGACGTCTTCGAGCTCGTCGTTCGAGAAGAGGCGGGCTCCCTTCACGGCTGCATCTCGCGTCTCGACGTCCGACAGCGAACGGTGCGAAAGATCGGCGGAGAAGATGATGTGCACGACGTGCTTCCGCGACGGAACCGTCGTCTTCGGCGCGATCGAGTCGACGATCGCGACCGGCCCCTCGAACTGAACGTCGGCCTCGATGCCCAGTTCCTCACGAAGCTCGCGCCGCAGCGCCTCGATCAGCGTCTCGCCGCTCTCGACGCCCCCGCCCGGCAGCAGCCAGTACTCCTTGCCGGGTTTCTCCTGACGGCAGAGGAGGACGCGGCCCTGCCAGCGGAGAATCGCGCTGACGCGGATCCGTGGCTCCATCAGTGCCGCGAGGACCCGAAGCCGCGCACGCCGCGCTCGCTGGCAGGCAGCTCATCGACCTCCACGAGCTCGACGGCGGGCACGGGCAGGATCACGAGCTGCGCGACTCGCATTCCCGGCTCAACGACGAAGGTCTCGCTCAGATCGTGGTTGACGAGATTCACGAGCAGCTCGCCGCGATAACCCGAATCGACGAGACCCGGCGTGTTCACCATCGAGATGCCGTGCTTTGCGGCGAGACCCGAGCGCGGCTGCACGTAGCCGGCGTACCCATCCGGAATCGCCACGGCGAGCCCGGTCGCCACGAGCGCCCGCTCGCCGGGCGCGAGCTCGACACGCTCGCAGGCGGACAGGTCGAGACCTGCGTCGCCGCCGTACGCGCGCACCGGCACCACCGCCTCCGGCCGCACCCGCGTGATCAGTACCTCGACCGTCACGCGCTCTCGCGATGCGTCGAGCCGGACGACTCGGCGATCAGGAACGGCGCGAAGCGCGGCAACTCACGGCGCGGCAGGCGCGCGACGACGAGGACGCCGTCGGGCGTGTCCTCGCGCTCCTCGATCGGCGTGCCGAGTGCGTACAGCTCGGACAGGCGGCCGCCTTCTTCGTACGGCACGAGGAGCCGCACGCGCTCCCACCGATCCTCGAAGCGGCGCGCAAGCTCGCCGCGCAGGTCGTCGAGGCCTTCCCCCGTTCGTGCCGAGACCTGCGGCGCACCCGGGAAGCGGTTGGCCAGTCGTCGCCGCCCGAGCGGATCGACGAGGTCGATCTTGTTGGCGACGACGAGTGAGGGCAGTTCGCCGGCACCGATCTCGTGGAGGACGTCGGCGACCGCGTCGCGCTGGGCGTCCTGTTCGTCTTCCGGCGCAGACCCGTCGACCACGTGCAGGACGACGTCGGCGACGAGCGTCTCCTCGAGCGTCGAGGTGAACCCCTCGACAAGTTGGTGCGGCAGCCGGCGGATGAAGCCGACGGTGTCCGTGACGAGGTACTTCCGGCCGTCGTGCTCGAAGGAACGTGTCGTCGGGTCGAGCGTGTGGAACAGCTGGTTCTCGACCGAGACGTCCGAGCCCGTGAGTGCGTTCAGCAGCGTCGACTTGCCGACGTTCGTATAGCCGGCGAGCGCGATCGTCGGGGTCTCCGAGCGCGTGCGCTCGCGTCTGCGCGTCGCGCGCTGCTTCTCGAGCTCCTTCAATCGGCGGCGCAACACAGTGATGCGAGTGCGTGCCATACGCCGGTCGCTCTCGAGCTGCGACTCACCGGGGCCGCGCGTACCGACGCCACCACCCAGGCGCTCGAGGTGCTGCCACATGCCGCGCATTCGCGGCAGGTTGTACTCGAGCTGCGCAAGCTCGACCTGCAGCTTTCCCTCGGCGCTCGACGCATGCTGCGCGAAGATGTCGAGGATCAGCTGCGTGCGGTCGATCACGCGCACATCGAGTGCATTCTCGAGAAAACGCTGCTGTGCAGGGTCAAGCTCGTCATCGACGAGCAGGCTCTCCGCGCCGGAGTCGCGAAAGCGCTGCTTCAGCTCCTCGAGCTTCCCTTTGCCGACGTAGGTGCGCTGCGCCGGACGCGCACGGTGCTGCACGACTTGGCCGACGGGGTCGACCCCCGCCGTCCGAGCAAGCTCCTTGACTTCGGCGAGCTCCGCATCCGCGTCGGCACCCTGAGCCAGCACCGCGAGCACGAAGCCGCGCTCGGGCTCCGGGGAAACTGAAATCATCAGACTCGATTATGGCACTGGCCGAACGCACCCTCGAGCTCGTGGACATCCCCTCGGAATCCCGGCACGAGCAGGCGATCTACGAACATCTCCGTGGCATCGTCCCGATCGAGAAGGCCTATGACGACGGCGAGTCGCTGATCTTTGCGCGGCGCGAGGGGAAAGAGCTCGTGTTGCTCGCCGGCCACACCGACACGGTCCCGGCACAGGGGAACCTGCCCGGGCGCATCGACGGCGGCGCAGTCATCGGCCTCGGCACGAGCGACATGAAAGGCGGGCTTGCGGTGATGGTCGAGCTCGCGCGTTGGGCGGCGACGGCCGACCTCCAGTACGACGTCGCGTTTCTCTTCTTCCCGCGCGAGGAGATCGGCCCCGAGGAGAACCCGCTTCCCGGTGTCTTCGAGCGCAGCGGCTTGATCGACGACGCGCGCCTCGTCGTGTGCCTCGAGCCGACCGACAACACGCTCCAGCTCGGCTGCCTTGGGAACCTGAACGCGCGCGTTGTCTTCGAGGGGCGCTCCGCTCACTCGGCGCGGCCGTGGCTGGGCGTGAACGCAATCGGGCTTGCACTGCGCGGGCTGCAGCCGGTGCTCGAGAGCGAGCCGGTCGACGTCGACGTGGCCGGGCTCGTGTTCCGGGAGGTGATGACGGTCACCGAGCTGCATGCGGGTATCGCCTCGAATGTCGTTCCCGGCCATGCCGAGGCGACGGTGAACTACCGCTACGCCCCGAACAGAACACCGGAGTCGGCGGAAGAGCGGATCCGCGAGGTGCTCGGCGACGATGTCGAGATCTGGTCACACGCGCCGCCCGCGCACGTGCCACTCGAGGCACCGCTCGTCGAGCGGCTGCAGCTCGCGGGGGGCTTCGAGGTGCAGCCGAAGCAGGCGTGGACGAACGTTGCCGACTTCGCCGCCCGCGGCCTCGACGCGGTGAACCTCGGCCCTGGTGCGACACGCTACGCGCACACTGCGGACGAGCGTGTCGAGATCACCGAGCTGCAGCGGACGTACGACGCGCTGCGGAGCTTCCTCGGCGGTAGCGTCTGAGCATGCCCGTCGAGCTCTCGCCGGTTCTCGCCGAGCTCGCGCAGTACCCGTTCACCCGCCTCGACGACTGGAAGGCGGATGCGGCAGCGCGCGGGATCGAGCTGATCGACTTCGGCATGGGCGATCCACGCGAGCCGACGCCCGCATTCATTCGCGAGGCGCTGCTCGCGTCCGTCGAGGAGGTCTCGTCCTACCCTCGCGCGGCGGGCCTGCCGGAGCTGCGGACGGCGATCGCCGGCTGGATCGAACACCGTTACGGGAGAACCGTCGATCCTGGCACCGAGCTTGTGCCGACGCTCGGCTCGAAGGAAGCGATCTTCTCGTTCGCGCAGCTCGCGCTCGGTGACCGGAAGCTCGTGGTGATCCCCGAGCCCGCCTACCCGGTCTACGAGCGCGGCGCGCTCTTCGCCGGCGGCTCGGTGGCGACGATTCCCTTGCGAGAGCGCAGCGGCTGGCTCCCCGATCTCGACCGCTTCGATCGCTGGGACGAGGTGGCGCTCTTTTGGATCTGCTACCCGAACAACCCGACCGGCGCGGTCGCGCCGCCGTCCTTCTTCGAAGAGCTCGCCGCGCGTGCGCGCGAGCACGGCTTCCTCGTCTGCTCCGACGAGGCGTACTCCGAGCTCTGGTTCGACGAGCCGCCCTCGTCCGCGCTCGAGCTCGACGATCGCACGAACATCGTCGTCTTCAACACGTTGTCGAAGCGCTCGTCGATGACTGGCTACCGGTCGGGCTTCGTCTGCGCACCGCCGGAGATCATCTCGGCGCTGAAGGCGTTCCGCCCGACCGTTGGCACAGCGCCGCAGGAGTTCGTCCAGCGCGCGTCGATCGCTGCCTGGTCGGACGAGCGTCACGTCGAAGCGGTGCGCGGCGTCTACGGTCGCAAGCGCGACGTCCTCCTCCCCGCCCTCGAGGACCGAGGCCTCCGCCTGGCCGGCTCGGCCGCGACGTTCTACCTGTGGGTCGACGTCGGCGGCCCAGCCGAGCCGTTTGCGAAGAGGCTGCTCGACCACGGAGTCGTGTGCGCACCGGGCTCGTTCTTCGGCGAGGCCGGCGAGGGATATGCGCGGTTCGCCCTCGTCCCCACCCAAGAAGAGTGCGAGCGGGCAGCCGAGATCATCAGGAGCGTCCTCTGAGCACCACCGAGGAGACGATCGCCGCGCTCGACCGCGGCGAGGTTCGCGTGGCGGAGCCGGACGGCGACGACTGGCGGGTGAACGCAGACGTCCAGGCGGCGATCCTCGACTACTTCCGGATTCGCCAGCTGGAGCCGCGCGAAGTCGGCCCGTTCGAGTACCACGACAAGATTCCGCTGAAGACCGGCTACGAGCAGCTCGGGGTGCGCGTCGTGCCGCCGGCAACGGCGCGCTACGGCGCATTTCTCTCGCGCGGCGTCGTCCTGATGCCGTCGTACGTCAACATCGGCGCGTGGATCGGGCCGAACACGATGGTCGACACGTGGGCGACCGTCGGCTCGGGCGCACAGATCGGCGCCGACGTGCACCTTGCAGGAGGGGTCGGCATCGGGGGGGTTCTCGAACCGCCGGGCGCGAGGCCCGTGATCGTGGAAGACGGCGCGTTCCTCGGCTCGCGTGTGATCGTCACGGAAGGCGTCCGCATCGGCCGTGAGGCGGTGCTTGCGCCGAACGTCTCGCTGACAGCAAGCGTTCCGATCATCGACGTCACCGGTGACGAGCCGGTCGAGCATCGCGGCTACGTTCCGCCGCGCTCCGTCGTTGTGCCCGGCACGCGTCCGAAGAAGTTCCCGGCAGGCGAGTTCCAGCTTGCGTGCGCACTGATCATCGGCCGAAGGTCCGAGTCGACCGATCTGCGCACGTCGCTGAACGACGCCCTGCGCGAGTACGCGATCGGCGGCTGAGTCAGTCTCGAGCTGCGGGGCCGGTCAGCAAGGCACGACCCCCGTCGAAGCGAACGTCGAGCGGGCCGCCTGGGAAGCGCACGATCACCGGCTCGAAGCCCAGTGCAGCCGCCACCGCGACCGCGCTCGACCCCGAGGCCTGGGTCTCGCCGACGCCACGTTCCCAGACGCGCGCCTCGATCTCCCCCGGTCCGATGCGGCGCGCGACTTGCACGTTCGTTCGGTTCGGGAAGCGCTCGTGTGTCTCGAGGAACGGGCCGAGCTCGGTGATGCGGGCTGGATCGTCCTCCACGACTGCGTGCGGGTTTCCGACCACGACAGCGGTGAATCGCACGCCGTCGACCGTTTCCGGATCGGCGACGATCACCTCCCCCAGATCCTGCTCGACGAGGCCGTTGTCGAGCATGTGCGCGCGCACCTCGCGCGGCCCGACGCGTACGGTGACATCTCGCGCGCCCGTTTGTTCGGCGAGCCAGCTCGCCGCGATGCGTGTGCCGTTGCCGGACATCTCCGCGAGCGAGCCATCTGGGTTCCAGATCGCGATCTCGAGCCAGTCGGCACCAGAGTCGCGCACCTCGAGAATGCCGTCGGCGTCGCGAACCTCGACGCGCACCCGTTCTGCCGTGAGCGGCTCACGCGCGACCAGATAGACGTTTCCCTGTGCGACCCAACGCGACGATTGCATCTGCGATCTCCTCCGGCGACCGGTTCGCGTCGAGCGTAACGACGCCGGGGGTGCGCCGAAGCCACTTCCGCTGGTAGCGCGCAAGGCGGCGCGTTGCCTGTGCGACTGCTGCGACTGCGTCGTCCACGGAGAGCGTTGCGAACTCCTCGAGCCCGAGGATCTTGCGTGCGGTGCCCGAGAGCGGGGCCTCCCACGCCGCACGCGCCTCGTCCGCCGCGCCGGCGGCGGCCATCGCCCGCGTGCGCTCGTCTATCCGACGGTCCAGCACGTCCAACGGCAGGTCGAGCGCGACGATCGTCGTCGGGTGCCGCGTGTCTTCCGTCCAGAGGCGGTTGGTGGCCGGGGCGAGTGAAGCGCCTGCGTCCCACAGCTCGAGCGCGCGGACGACCCGCTTCCGGTCGTTCGGATGGACGCGCGCGGCTGCCTCCGGGTCGTGCTCGGCGAGCAGCGCGTGCGCGGCATCGAGCCCGAGCCGATCGACCTCTGCCTGCCAGTGCTCTCTGCGGCCGGGTGGCGGGATCTCCATCGCGGAAACGGCCGCGCGAAAATAGAGCCCGGTTCCACCTGCGACGAGCGGTGTCGCTGCGGCGTCGATCGCGGCGTGTGCGAGTCCCTGGTACTCGCCGACCGAGACATTCCGGTCGAGCGCGACGACCCCGACCAAGCGCGCCGGGTAGTCGGGTGCCGCGGTGACGATCGGCAGCCCGGCATAGAGGGCGGCGGAGTCGGCGGAGATGATCTCCGCGCCGAGGCGCTCGCGGAGGATGCCCGCGACGACCGTCTTCCCGGACGCCGTCGGGCCGAAGAGCGCGAGGACGTGGTGTTCAGGCGCCGGCGCGGGCGGGCTGCTTGAAGCCATGCTCGATCTCGGCGGACGTGCGCGCCCGCTCGAATGGCCGGTCCTCCTCCGGGTGGCGGCCCCGCCACTCGCGGAACCACACGACGCTCTTCGGGATGCCTGACTCGAGCGGAGTCCCTGGCTCCCACGCGAGCAGCTCGCGCGCCTTGCGGACGTCGGCGACGTAATGCGTGACCTCGCCGAGCAACGACGGTGCGATCGCCATCTGTGGCTCGACGCCCAACTCGGCGGCGATTAGTTCGGCCGCGCGGACGAGCGTGTTTCCCTGCCCGTAGGCGAGGTTGATGGTCTGGTTGGTGACGCGCCCTTCGGCGAGTGCATAGACACCGCGCGCGATCCCGTCGACGCAGTCGTCGATGTAGGTGAAGTCGAGCACTTTCGAATCGCCGCCGAAGATCGTGATCTCCTCGCCGCGCGACAGCTGATGCATGAAAAGCGGCAACACGCGCTCCATGCGCCAAAGGTCGTTGTCGAAGCGGCCGTACACGTTCGAGAAGCGAAACACGAGATAGTCGAGTCCGTAGCAGCGGGCGTACGAGTAGATGAACGCTTCGCTGGTGATCTTCGACGCCGAGTAGGGGCTCTCCGTGTAGGCGAAGTCCGCCGCTTCCTCGGCGTATTCCTCGAAACGGTGCACGTCGCCGTATACCTCGCGCGTCGACGAGAACACGAGCGGCAGCCCCAGCCCGCGTGCGTACTCGAGCACGTTGAATGTCATGATCGCGTTCTCGAGTGCACGGTGCGGCTCGCGCACGAGCTGGTGCACCTTCGCGTGCGCCGCGAGGTGCACAACGAGGTCGGCCTCGGGATACTCGACGCCGCCGATGCCACCCGGGAACGCGGGGTAGTGACCGGCGAGATCCTGCAGGAGCGTCGGGAACGCATCGCTCCAGGTGTTCTGGCGCTTGTCGACGCCGAAGACGTCGTGACCGTCCTCGAGCAGTCGCAACGCGAGATTGGTGCCGATCTGCCCCGAGGAGCCGGTGATGAGAACGCGCATCAGGCCTCTAGTCTGACGCGTGGATGTGACGGACGTGTGCGGAGTGAATACGCAAAGCTAGGCGGCGACCAGCGCCTGGCGGGTACCCCTGAGCGTCGTCGAGGTCGCGTCCTCGATCAGGACGTCGACCAGCTCGCCCGGCTCCGCCGCGCCCGTGAAGTTGACCGTGGTGTTACGGCGCGTCCTGCCTCTCCGGAGGAGCGGGTCGGTGCGCGAAGCGCCTTCGACGAGCACCTCTTCGACGCGTCCCACCCGCTCGAGGTTCCGCTCCCGTGCGATCGACTGGACGAGCTTGACGAGCCGCTCCATCCGCTCGATCTTCGTCTCGTGCGGAACCTGCCCGTCCATCGCCGCAGCCTCCGTCCCGGCCCGCGGCGAGTAGACGAACGTGAACGCGCTGTCGTAGCGCACCTCTGCCACGACCTCGAGCGTCTGCCGAAAGTCGTCCTCGGTCTCGCCCGGGAAGCCGACGATGATGTCCGTCCCGAGCGCAACGTCCGGGATCGCACCGCGTAGCGTCGCGACGAGCTCGAGGTACCTCTCGCGGGAGTACGTTCTGCGCATCGCCTTCAAGATCCGCGTCGAGCCCGACTGGAGCGGCAGATGCACCTGCTCGCACACCGAGCCGCACTCGGCGATCGCGGAGATCACCGGCTCGCGGAAGTCCTTTGGGTGCGGCGAGGTGAAGCGGATTCGTTCGATGCCGTCGACCGCGTCGCAGGCGCGCAGGAGCTCCCCGAACTCGGTGCGGATCTCAGGCAGCAGGTCGCGGCCCCAGGAGTTCACGTTCTGTCCGAGCAGCGTCAACTCGCGCACGCCCTCGCCGGCGAGGCGCGTGACCTCGGCGACGATCTCACCCGGCCTACGGCTCTGCTCCCGGCCGCGCACCGCCGGGACGATGCAGTACGCGCACTTCGAGTTGCAGCCCATCGAGACCTGCACCCACGCCTGGAACGAGCGTTCGCGGTGCATCGGCAGCGCCGACGCGAACGCGCGGTCATCGAGACCGAACCGTCCGCGCGCAACGCCGACCCCGCCGGCGCCGAGCCATTCGGCCAGGTGCGCGATCGAGCCCGGGCCAAAGGCGACGTCGACGAACGGGTAGCGCTCGAAGATCTGTTCGCGCTGCGCTTCGGCGTAGCAGCCGCCGACGGCGATCACGCGATCGGGATCCTCCCGCTTGCGTGCGGCAGCCTCACCGAGATACGCCGCGAGCTTCTGATCCGGCTTTTCGCGAATCGTGCAGGTGTTGAAGACCACGACATCGGCGTCGCCGGGGGTCGCCGCCTCCCCCAGCCCGAGCTCCTCGAGCATCCCCTTGATGCGCTCGCTGTCGTGCGCATTCATCTGACAGCCGAACGTCGTGACGAAATATCTCTTTGACATCTGGAAGCCCCGCAGCCCCCGAGGGACACGCGAGTCCCAAGAGAGTAGCCCGACCGCGTACGCGTGCCCCGGGGCGCCCAGCAGGTGGCGACCGCAAAAACCCTGGTCTTGCCGATAGCTCACCGTTTCCTACGCTGAGCAGGTGAATTATCCATTCCCTCGCCGCTGGCGTCAGGCCGCGACTGTTGGCCTGCTGCCGCGCGTGGCGGCACGTGGCCGGGCGTTCTTCCACGCCATGCGGAAAGACTGGCGCGGCTACAACACCCCTCGAAGCTAGATCGTCGCCCCGCTGGCCTCTTCACGTTCGAGCAGGGCCGTAGAGCAAGTAGTAGAGCCACCACAGCGCGATCGACGCAGTCGCGACGGCGCACGCGATCGTAAGAGTCGGAACACCGACGAAATACACGCCGACCGTGATCGCGGCGGCCGCCGACAGCGTGCGACCGACGTACTGGCGGAAGACCTTGTGGGCGAGAGAGCGTCCGGTCACAACACGGCTCTTTTCAGGCGGCGTCGACGCGTTGCGCGCCGTCGCTCAATGAGCCACGCCGTTCCGCAAGCTTGTTGCCGGCGACGTCGACGGCTCGACTCTCGCGAATAACCGTCACCTTGATCTGTCCCGGATACTCGAGGTGATCCTCGATCTCGCGGGCGATTTCGTGCGACAACAGGACGGCTGCGTCGTCGTCGACCTCGAGCGGCTTGACGAGAACGCGGATCTCGCGGCCCGCCTGTAGCGCGTAGACCTTCTCCACGCCGGGATGATTCGCAGCGAGCTGCTCGAGCGACTCGAGCCGCTTCACATAGTGCTCGAGACCCTCACCGCGCGCCCCGGGCCGTGACGCCGAAATGGCGTCGGCGGCGATCAAGAGCACTGCCTCGACGGTCTGAGGCTGCACCTCGTAGTGGTGCGCCTCGATCGCGTGGCACACCGCCGCGCTCTCTCCGTGCCGTCGCGCGAGCTGCGTCGAGATCGCCGCATGCGACCCCTCGACTTCGTGCGTCATCGCCTTGCCGAGGTCGTGCAAGAGCGCCGCGCGCTTTGCCGTGCGCACCGATGCCTCGACCTCCGCGGCCATGATCCCGGCCAGCTGAACGACCTCGAGGGTGTGCTTGAGCACGTTCTGCCCGTAGCTCGTGCGGTAGCGGAGCCGGCCGAGGATGCGGACGAGCTCGTCGGCGACCTCGCCGCAGTTCGCCTCGTACACGGCCTGTTCGCCTGCCTGACGCACGTGCTCGTCGAGCTCGGCCTTCGACAGGTAGTACATCTCTTCAATCCGGGTCGGGTGGATGCGCCCGTCCTCGATCAGCTTCAGCAGCGTCATCCGCGCGATCTCACGGCGAATGCCGTCGAACGACGAGAGCACAACCGCGTTCGGTGTGTCGTCCACGATGAAGTCCACGCCCGTCAGATGCTCGAGCGTGCGGATGTTGCGCCCCTCACGTCCGATGATGCGCCCCTTCATGTCGTCGGACGGGAGCTCCACGAGCGTCACCGTGGTCTCGGCCGCGGCGCTTGCGGCCACCCGTTGGAGTGCGTCTGCGACCAGGTTGCGGGCGCGGCGTTTTGCCTCCGTCGCGGCTTCTTCCTCGAGCCGGCGGACGCGGCCCGCGAGCTCGTGCCGAACCTCCTCCTCCGACTCCGTGAGGATCCGCTGCCGCGCCTCGCCCGTCGTCAGGCCCGCCACTCGCTCGAGCTCCGTGCGGTGGCGCAGCTTCAGATCCTTCAACTCGTCCTGCAGCTGCCGGAGGTGCGTCTCGCGATCCGCGACTCCCTGGTCGCGACGCGTCAGCTCGGTCAGCTTGCGGTCGACATCGTCCTCCTTCGCGAGCACGCGTTCCTCGATCTTGAGCACTGCGTCGCGGCGCTCGCGGAGCTCGGCCTCGAGGTCGGCGCGTAGCTTGATCGCCTGCTCGCGCACCTCGATCGCCGCCTCGCGGCGCGTTGACTCTGCGTCGCGTTGCGCCTCGTCGAGCAGCAGGACGCGCGTGCGCCGCGCCATGTCGAGACGTGAGCCGGTGCGCAGCCGAAGTGCGAGCAGCAGCGCGCCCGCGCCGGCAACGAGACCGATCACGACTGCCAGGGCAACGACCATGGGCGCTCCTCACGGGCTCTGCAGCCCGCACGGCGCTCGTCCTCGCCGAATCGGATCTTCCAGGCGCGGTCGCACCGCGCCCCACGAATGTCAGGTCAGCGTGCTGCCCGGGTGGTTTCCTGCACCGTGCAGGAGTTTCGTCGACTGAATTCGGGATTCAAGGTGCTCGGAAGCTTCGATGAGTGAAAACGACGCAGTACGGGACGGTAGAGCTTGGGTTCAGGTTTCAGAGTCGAAAACGGTAGGAAACGAACTCTACGCCCCTCACTCGTCGTCCGCAAACGCTCCGATCGCCGCCTCCACGGAGTCCTCCGAGAAGCCGAGCCGGCTGAGCCGAGCCGCCACTCGCCGTCGGTCGGAGGCCCCTCGGCCGTTGCCGGCGGCCATGCGCAAGGCGCGTTCCCGCTCGGGCTCGAGCGAGGCGAGAGCGGCCTCCACCACCTCCGCCGGGACACCTTGCTGGTCGAGCGCATGGTGAATCGACGCGTCACCGTGGCCCCGCTCGGCGAGCGTCGCCGCCCGCGTCACAGCGAACCGCTCTTCATCGAGATAGCCGACGCGCTCGAGCGTCTCGAGCGCCTCCGTGCGGGCGTCGGCGCCCACACCCGCTTGCTCGAGGCGCTGATCGAGATCGCGCCGCGACCGGTCGCGCATGTGCAGCGCACGGGTGGCGATGTCGATCGGGTCGCGATCGCTCGGCACGCCGACTGCTCTCCGGCCGCCGCGACTTACGCGGTCGCGGCTGCTACCTCTTCCTCGTCGAGGACCGGGATCACCTCGGTGGACGGCTCGCCCTGCGGCAGCAGCCGCGCCGAGATCACCTGTCCCGGCGGCGCCTGCTCCTGGATCGCCCGCAGGATCCCCTGCACCACATCCGGGTGCTCCTTGAGGAACGCGGTTGCGTTCTGACGGCCCTGGCCGAGACGCTCGTCGGCGAACGAGAAGTACGAGCCCGACTTCTGGACGACCTTCTTCTCGAGGCCGGTGTCGAGCACCGTGCCCTCCCACGAGATGCCGTCGCCGTAGATGATGTCGAACTCGGCCTGCTTGAACGGCGGCGCGACCTTGTTCTTGACGACCTTGACGCGCACGCGGTTGCCGAACGCCTCGACCCCGTCCTTCAGCGTCTCGATACGTCGGATGTCGAGGCGCACTGAGGCGTAGAAGCGAAGCGCGCGACCACCCGGCGTCGTCTCGGGGTTGCCGAACATGACGCCGATCTTCTCGCGCAGCTGATTGGTGAACAGGCAGATCGTGTCGGTGCGGTTCAGCGTCCCGGCGAGCTTCCGCAGCGCCTGGCTCATCAGACGCGCCTGGAGACCGACGTGGGTATCGCCCATCTCACCCTCGATCTCGGCCTTTGGCGTCAGCGCGGCGACCGAGTCGATCGCGACGACCGCAAGTGCGCCCGAGCGGATGAGCAGCTCGCAGATCTCGAGCGCCTGCTCGCCGGTGTCCGGCTGCGAGACGAGGAGCTCGTCGATGTTGACGCCGATCCGCTTTGCGTACGCCGGGTCCATCGAATGCTCGGCGTCGATGAACGCGCAGATGCCGCCGCGGCGCTGCGCCTCGGCGATCACGTGGTAGACGAGCGTCGTCTTGCCCGACGACTCGGGGCCGAACACCTCCACGATGCGTCCGCGCGGCAGGCCTCCCACGCCGAGCGCGACGTCGAGCGAGAGCGAGCCCGTGGAAACGGCGGCGATCGCGACCGCGGCCTGGTCGTTCATCTTCATGACGGCGCCTTTGCCGAATTGACGCTCGATCTGTCCCAGAACCGTGTCGAGTGCTTGCTCGCGATCCATCGTTCACCGACCTCCTAGAGGTGCCGTTTCGAGTGCGTCGTACCGCGCCCCCAGGGGGCCGAGCGTGGAACGGTAGAGAGCCGACCGGACGACATGAATCGAACACATGTTCGGAGCCGGTGCGGTCACTCCTGCCCGCTCCCGAAAGCGCACGACGGTGACGTGCGGAAGCCACCGCCGTCCCTCCCGGCGATACACGCCGAGCCGCTCGAGGCGCCTCTGGAGGTCGTCGGCGAGCGCCCCGGCGGCACCGGCGACGTCGTCGAGGACGAGCATCCCCACCGAGCGGGTCTCGCGGTAGCGGAGCGGACGAAGCTCGATCCGGTGGGCCGCGGTGGCCGCCTGGCGCAGCTCGCCGGCGATCGCCGGCACGTCGCGAGCCGGGCGCCCGCCGAGGAACGCGAGCGTGACGTGCAAGTCGTCGCGCCGAACCTGCCTCCCGCCGTGCAGGTGACCGGCCTGCCACGCCACGAGCTCGTCGAGCGCCTCGCCAGGGAGCTGCAGGGCACAGAAGAGCCTGATCCGATCATCCCCCGCCACGCTAGCTGGGCACTCGTCGCGTGTCTGTCACGCCTTCGTGACAAGTGTGCGCACGAGATGGAGCGCTGCCACTGCCGCACGAGTCCGGATCGTCTCCCGGTCGCCCGGGAAGTCGAGGCGGCGCGCGAGATCTCCGTCCGGTCCCGTGGCATGCAGGAACACGAGGCCAACAGGCTTGTCCGGTGTCCCTCCGCCCGGGCCTGCGACACCCGTGACAGCGACCGCTACGTCGACGCCGAGCGCAGTGCGAGCACCAGACGCCATCGCCGCCGCAACCTCTTGGGAGACGGCGCCGTGCTGCTCGAGGAGGGCGGCGGGCACCCCGAGCTGCGCCTCCTTCACCTCGTTGCCGTAGGCGACGACCGAGCCGCGGAACACGTCGCTCGAGCCGGGGACGTCGGTCAGGCGCGCTGCGACGAGGCCGCCGGTGCACGACTCGGCAGTGCCGATCGTCCACTCGCGGCCGCGCAGCAGCTCGAGCACGAGCTCGGCAGTCGTGCGCTCGTCCCGCGAGAAGACGAAACGCTCGTTCTCCGCGACCAGCGCGCGCTCGATCGACTCCGCGCGCGCGGCGGCCGCCGCGCCGGGCTCGACGAACAGGTCGACGTGAAGCTCGAACTCCCGCGCACAGATCGTCACCGAGACGCCGTCGCCGTCTCCACCCGCCTCGGCGAGTGCGCGGGCGACCGCCGACTCCGAGACGCCGTAGAGTCGAAGCACGCGCCGCTCGGGCGCGTGCGCACGCTCGAGCAGCCGGCGCAGCGGCGCAGTCTGCAGGACGCGCGGCCAGAGCTCCTGCAACTCGCGCGGCGGCCCCGGAAGCGCCACCGCGATGCGTCCGCCGAGCTCGAGCACGACGGCCGGCGCTGTGCCGACGAGCCCGACCCATTCGGCGCCGACCGGCAGTGTCGCCTGCTTGCGCACACCCGCCTCGAAGTCGGTGTACGGCCGCTTGAGGCGATCGGCGACCCGGCGCGAGAGCTCCTCGATCTGGGTTGCGAGACCCTCGTCCACGATCACCCCGACGCCGGCTGCGCGCGCCAGAAGCTCGATCGTGCGGTCGTCGTGCGTCGGACCGAGCCCTCCGGAGACGACGAGGAGATCCTCGCGCAGTCCCTCGGCGAGCGCTGCCTCGAGCTCGGCCGGGTCGTCGCCGACGACGGTGATCCGCGCCGGCTCGACACCGCGCCGCAGGAGCTCGCCGGCGAGAAACGGCCCGTTTCGGTCGTGGCGGTCGCCGCGGACGAGCTCCGAGCCGGACGCGACGATCGCCGCGCGCGGACGTCCGGTCAGGCGGGGCGCCAACCGGTCTTCGAGACGATGATCACCTGCGGCTTCGAGCCCGGGACGTGGACGAGCCGCCCGCGCACCCGAATCTCCAGGTTCTCGGGCGTGTCGATCTCGACCCATAGCCGCGAGCCGCGAATCGCGCGCGGAGCATCTCCCTGGGAGATCGTCCCGTCGAAGGCGACGTTGCCGGTCGCGCTCCCCCGACGCGCGATCACATGCGTCGTGCCCTGCACTGCAGTCACCTCGAGGAGCGGCGCCGGGACCCGCGACCTCGTCTGCGTCGTCGTCGTGCGCGTCTTCGCAGGCGGCGTGACCGTGTTGTCGTTGCTGCCGCCGCCCGCCTTCCAAGCGGCGATCACGATCACCATCAGGACGGCGATCGCTGCCAGCGCGACGAAGACGACGTTGGTCTCGACGCGCCGGTTGTGAGGTTGCGGCCGTGCCGCCGACCGGCGCGCGCGCGGCTCGTGCTCGTCGCCGCCGCTCACGAAGCGCGAGTTGAACTCGTCGACGTACAGCTGGCCGTCGAGGCCAAGGTACTCCGCGTAGGTGCGCAGGAAGCCCTTGACGTACGTCTGCGCCGGCAGGACCGAGAACTGCTCCTCTTCCAGCGCGCGCAGGTACTTGCCGCGGATCTTCGTCGCCAGCTCGGCCTGGGCGAACTCGACGCCGCGGCGGACGCGGGCCTCCCTCAGGCTGTTTCCGATCTCGAACACGGCGACAAAGCGTAGCCGCCCGCGGACGGCGCGACTACTGCGCCCAGCGAAGAACGCCGTACACCGCGAGTGCGAGCGCGCCCGTCACCCCGGCATAGACCCCGGCCCAGGCGACGATCCGCGCCGTGCGCACGAGGCGCGCCCGCTCGGGATGAAGGCTTCGGGAGAGCGCGAGGCGCGCGCGCCGCGAGGCGAGCAGCCCGAGAAACGCGAGCACCACGCTGGCCGGAACCGCCGCGTAGAGCGTTTCGAGGAGGCGCAGGCTGGTGGTCTGCGCCGCGGCCACTGCTGCCGGAACCGTCACGAATGCGACCGCGCCGAGCACGATCGCCGCCCGGGCGGGGCCGTTACTGCTTCGCATACGGCCTCCCTGCGGCAGCGGGCCCGATCGAGCGGCCGACCACGCCTGCCACCGCGACGAGGGTGAGCAGATACGGCAGCGCTTCGAACAGCGTGCCCCACTGATCCCCATAGGCCGCGGGCAGCCGCGTCGCGAGCGCGCTCGAGAAGCCGAACAGCAGAGCCGCGCACCAGGTCGGGAATGGGCGCCACTTGCCGAAGATGAGCGCCGCGAGCCCGATGAAACCCGTGCCGTTCGTCATGCCCTGGTTGAACGAGTGCACAAAGCCGAGCGAGAGGTACGCGCCGCCCATCGCTGCGATCGCACCGGAGGCGATGACCGCGAGGTAGCGGACGCGATAGACCGAGATGCCGACGGTCTCCGCTGCGCGTGGGTGCTCGCCGACCGAACGGAGGCGGAGCCCGAACGGCGTGCGGAAGACGAAGATCGACGTCGCCACGAGCAAGCCGAACGATAACCAGATCATCAGGTTGAGCTGCCCGAGGATAGGTCCGACGAACGGCCAGCCCTGCAGGAATCGGAGCTGCACGTCGGGGATCCCGTAGTCCGCAACGTTTCCGGGCGTGCCCGTGTCGCCGTAGGTCACGACGAACAGATACCCGGTGATCCCGAGCGCAAGAAAGTTGAGCGCCGTGCCCACGATGATCTGGTCGACCTTGAACTGAATCGACCAGACGGCGTGGATCGCCGCGAGCGCCATGCCGGCGAGCGCAGCGATCGCGAGCCCGATCACCCAGGCGAACCCGCCCGCGAAGCCGTGCGCCCAGATCGCGCCCCAGATGCCGAAGTAGGCTCCGGTGAGCAGCATCCCTTCCAGCGCCACGTTGATCACCCCACTCCGCTCGCAGTACAGCCCGCCGAGCGCGGCGAACGTCAGCGGCGTCGCGTAGCGGAGCGTCGCGGCGAAGAGCGCGCTCCAGGCGACCACGGTGTCGAGATGTGACGTCGACGATCGCGTCGCAAGCGCCCCGAGCGCGATTCCGAGCACGCCCGCTGCGACCGCGCCCGCTCCTGCGCGGCGCTCTTCGCGTGACCACGACCAGATCCCTGCCGCGACCGCGACGATGCCGACCGCGAACGGCAGCGCCGCGGTGCGGCTCGAGAGCGGCGGCAGCGCGAGCCAGAACGCGAGCGCCCCGAGCAGCATCCCGCCGACCGCAACCCCGCGCGCACCGCGCACGAGCCCGAGCGCACGGCTCACGCGACTCGTCTCCGGCGCAGCCAGGTCCAGAGGCCGGTGAGGTTGAGCCCGACGAACAGGATGACCAGGCCCTGAATGATCGTCGTCAGGTTCGCCGCAAGGTCGGGGCGGAAGATCGTCGGATCGAGTTGCCTGCCCGAGGTGCCGTTGATCAGCGCCCCGAAGAGGAGCGACGCCGCCCCGACACCGATCGCCGTGTTGCGCCCGAGCAGCGCGGCCGCTAGCCCGATGAAGCCGATCTGGCTGCCCTGGATGTCCGTCGGCCCGAGCTGGAACTCCCAGCCGGTGATGTCGATCGCGCCGGCGAGCCCTGCGAACCCACCGCCGATCGCCATCGCGAGGAACATGCTCCGTCCGACGGCGATGCCGGCTGTCCGCGCGGCCTCCGGGTTGAACCCGACTGCTCGCACCTCGAAGCCGAGCGTCGTCCGGTTGATCACGATCCAGTAGACGACGAGCATCGCGAGCGCGAAGAAGATGCCGATCGTCAGGCCCTGCAGAAGTTTCGGCTCCCCAGAAGACCGGCAGTCGCGCACCCGGGACGACCGAGCTCGAGACGGGGATCGACGCCTGCGATCCCTGCAGCGGTCCGCCTTCGCCGACGAGGTACGAGCCGACCCAGACGGCGATCCAGTTGAGCATGATCGTCGCGATCACCTCATGCGTGCCGACGGTCGCCTTGAGGATCCCCGCGAGCCCCGCGTAGCAGGCGCCGAGCACGGTCCCGGCAACGAGACAGAGCGTTACGTGGAGCCACGGCGCGAGGTGCGCGAATGACGAGCCGAGCCAGACCGCCGCGTACAGGCCGACGAGGTACTGGCCCTGACCGCCGATGTTGAACATCCCGCAGCGAAACGCGAACGCGACGGCGAGGCCCGTCAACACGATCGGCGTCGTCAGCAGCAGCGTCTGCTGCAGGTTCTGTGCCGCGACTGACGCGGTGTCCCACGGAAAGAAGACGTGGGCGGTCGTGAACGGGATGCGTGCCGAGTGATTTCCGACGTGGAAGAACCACGAGAGGCCGGTGCCGTCGAAGATCGCGCGATAGACGTGCACCGGGTTCTTGCCGGTGAGCGCGACAGCGAGCCCGCCGGCGAGAAACGCCACCGCCGTCGTGATCAGCGGAGCGACGCCGCCGAGCCGCGGCAGCCGCCGCACCGGCGCAACCTCGTCGGTCATCGCCGGCTACTGCTTGCGGTACGGCTTGCCGTCGGCGGCCGGCGGCACCGTCCGGCCGATCACGCCGGCGACGGCGACCAGCGTCAGCACGTACGGGAGGACGTTGAAGAGCGTCGACGCCGAGGCCGAGTACACCTGGAGGCGCAGCGCGATCGCGCTCGAGAAGCCCGAACAGCAGCGCGGCGCCGAACGCGCCCGCCGGTCGCCAGTTGCCGAAGATCATCGCGGCGAGAGCGATGAAGCCGCGCCCCTCCGTCATGTTGTCGATGAACGTCCCGCCCCCGAAGCCGTCGGAGAGGTAGACGCCGCCGATCGCGGCCAGCACACCGGAGAGGACGACGCATCCGTAGCGGATTGCGTAGACGTTGATGCCCGACCGTGTCGGCGGCGCGCGGATGCTCGCCGCACGCGCGGATCCGCAACCCGATCGGCGTCCGGAAGAGGACGTACGTACGACGCGATCACGAGCACGAAGCTCACCCAGATCATCAGGTTCAGGTGGCCGATCGCGTCACCGAAGAAACGCCCAGTCGCCGATCACGGGGATGTTGACGTTCGGGATCGTCGAGACGCCGTTCGGCACGTAGTTCCCGTGGTACAGCTGGAAGAAGAAGTAGCCGGTGATACCGAGTGCGAGGAAGTTGACCGCGGTGCCACCGACGATCTGGTCCGCGCGAAGATGGATCGCGAAGAACGCGTAGACGAGCGCGAGCACGGCCACCGGTCGCCGCGCCCGACGAGGAGGCCGACGGCCCAGCTGCCGCCCTTGTCCGCGCCGTAGACGCCCCAGAACGCCCCCATCAGCATCATGCCCTCGAGCCCGATGTTCACGACGCCGCTCCGCTCGGAGAACATGCCGGCGATCGCGCCGAAGACGAGCGGCGTCGAGAAGGCGAACATCTGCGCGATCAGCGACGCGTCGAAGACGGCTTCGAGGTTGCCCGTCCCGGAGCGCGTCGCGAGGACGCCGAGCCCGATGCCGAGACGCCGGTCACGACGGCGCCGAAGCCGAGCCGGTGCCGACCGCGCGTCGCCGTCCAGATGCCGAGAACGCACGGCGATGATCCCCACGAGCGACCGGCCAGACGACGGTGCGCGCCTCGATCGGCGGGATGCCGAGGAACGCAGCAAAGACGCCGAGGGCGATCGCCGCGTAGCCGGTGACCGCCGGATCGCGCAGCCGAGCGCTGACCGGGTTGTCGAGCTTCTCGACCCCACTGCGCTCATGCGACGCCCCCGCAGCCGTGGTCGACCGCTTCGGGCGGAGCTTCCGTCGCGAGTTCCAGACGTAGAGGATCAGGACGTCGGCGCCGACGAACAGCACGACGAGCCCCTGGATGATGTACGTCAGGTTGCCGGCGAGCTCGGGGTCGATGACGTTCGAGGAGAGCCCGTGCGTCGTGCCGAACAGGAGCGCACCGAAGAGCAGCGCACCGAGGCCGGTGCCGATCGCGGTGTTGCGGCCGAGCAGCGCAACCGCGATCCCGAGGAAGCCCACCGAGCTCACCGGGATGTCGCTCTGGCCGAAGTGGTAGAGGTAGCCGAGCATGTCGAGCGCGCCGGCGAGGCCGGCGAAGGCGCCGGAGATCGCCATCGCGCGGATGAGGTTCTTCTTGACGTTGATGCCGCCGTACGCCGCGGCCTCCGGGTTGAAGCCGACCGCGCGCACCTCGTAGCCGAGCGTCGTCCGGTTGAGGACGACCCAGAAGACGACGAGCGCGGCGAGCGCGACGAAGAAGCCGACGTCCAGGCCCTGCAAGCTGCTGTTGCCCCCAGAAGACCGGCAGCTGCGCGCTTGCGGCGACGTCGTTCGAGATCGGCACCGTCTTGTTCGCGGAGTTCTGCAGGGGCCCGCCGTCGCCGAAGAGCCACTCGCCGACCCAGATCGCGATCCAGTTGAGCATGATCGTCGAGATCACCTCGTGCGCACCGACGGTCGCCTTCAGGAAGCCGGCGATCCCGGCCCACACCGCGCCCGGCGAGTGTCGCGCCGCCGACCGCGAGCAGGATGTGCGGCAGCGGCGTCATCCCCGCGAAGTCGTAGCCCGAGCCAGTTCGCGACGAAGAGGCCCACGAAGTACTGGCCCTGGCCGCCGATGTTGAACATCCCGCAGCGGAACGCGAACGCGACCGCGAGCCCGCAGAGGATGAGCGTCGTCGTCTGCAGCAGCGTCTGCGAGAGGTTGTACGACGCCGTCGCGCACGATGCTCGTCGTCGGATGGAAGATCCAGTTGAGCCCGGCGCCGTTGAAGATGTCGCGGTACGCGAGCAGCGGGTTGTGCCCGGTCGCGAGGACGACGAGGCCGCCCATCAGGAACGCGACGACGACGGTCACGACCGGGACGACGATGCCGCCCGCGCGCTGCTTGAGCGCGATGCTCGCCGCGATCGTCCCGGTCGCGGCCGCCTCCTCGGGCGTCTCCGGAGGCGCGCTCGCGTCGGATCGCTCACGCCGCCTCCGCTCCTTGCCCGCCGAGCATCTCGAGCCCGATCTCGCTCCTCCGACACCGTCGCCGCGTGTGCTCGCCGACGATCTCTCCCTCGTAGATGACGAGGATGCGATCCGAGAGCGAGAGGATCTCGTCGAGCTCGAGCGAGACGAGCAGGATCGCGCGGCCCTCGTCGCGCTCGGCGACGAGCCGTCGGTGGAGGTACTCGATCGCGCCGACGTCGAGCCCGCGCGTCGGCTGCGCGGCGATCAGCACCTTGGGGTCGCGCGAGATCTCGCGCGCAGCGACGACCTTCTGCTGATTGCCGCCCGAGAGCCCGCCGGCGCGCGTCAGCGGACCGCCGCCGCGCACGTCGTACTCGCTGATCAACCGGCGTGCGCGCTCGACCAGCCGCTGCGGGAAGAGCCAGCCCCACTTCGCGTCCGGCGCCTTCGCGTAGTCGTGCAGCGCGATGTTCTCCGCGATCGAGAACTCGAGCACGAGCCCGCGACGCTGGCGGTCCTCGGGAATGTGACCGACGCCGGCGTCGAGCATCCGCCGCGCGCTCGAGCCGTGCATCGCGCTCGCCGCGCGACGCTGATCGTGCCGCTCTCGCGTCTTGCGCAGGCCGGTGATCGCCTCGATCAGCTCGGTCTGGCCGTTGCCGTCGACGCCGGCGATGCCGACGATCTCGCCCGCCACGCACCTCGAAGGAGACGCCGCGCACCTTCTCGATGCCGCGGTCGTCGCGGACGTGCAGGTCCTCGACGGCAGAGCAGCACGTCGCCGGGCTGCGACTTCGTCTTCTCGACGCGGAGCAGCACCTCGCGGCCGACCATCGCGCGCGCGAGCGACTCCTCGGTCGCGCCCTGCGCGCGGCACGGTCTCGATCGTCCGGCCGCGGCGGAGCACGGTGATGCGATCGGCGATCTCGAGCACCTCGTTCAGCTTGTGGCTGATGAAGATGATCGACTTGCCGTCCGCCTTGAGGCTCTCGACGATCTCGAAGAGCTCACGCGCCTCCTGAGGCGTCAGCACTGCGGTCGGCTCGTCGAGGATCAGCACGTCGGCGCCGCGGTAGAGCGCCTTCAGGATCTCGACGCGCTGCTCCTGGCCGACGGTGATCTCGCTGACGAGCGCGCCCGGATCGACGGCGAGGCCGAACCGCTCCGAGAGATCGCGCACGCGCCGCTCGGCCCCACGTTCGTCCAGCAAGAGTCCGTCGCGCGGCTCGACGCCGAGCACGATGTTCTCGGCGACCGTCATCACCGGGATCAGCATGAAGTGCTGGTGCACCATCCCGATCCCGGCCTGAATCGCGTCGCGTGCCGACGAGAAGCTGACCGGCTTGCCGTGCGACGCGGATCTCGCCCGCGTCCGGCCGGTAGAGGCCGTAGAGGATGTTCATCAGCGTCGACTTGCCCGCGCCGTTCTCGCCGAGGAGCGCGTGCACCTCGCCGCGTCGAACGTCGAAGCCGACGTCGTCGTTCGCGATCGACGCCCGGGAACTCCTTGCGGATGTCCCGCATCTCGAGGACGAGCTCGTCGGTCACCGTGCCGCGATCCTACCGCCGGCACAGAAGACGCGAGAGGGCGGGCTCTCGGCCCGCCCTTCGCACATCGTCAACCGTCTCCGCGTTACAGGGACGGTCGGAACCTTGAGCTTCCCGGCGATGATCTTCGTCTTGTACGTGTTCATCAGCGTGATCCAGGCCTTGGGGACGGACGGGTTGATCCGGCCGACGCCGATGCCACCGTTCTTCAGGTCGAACACCAGGTCGGAGCCGCCCTGGAACTTGCCGGCTGCAGCCTGCTGGATGGCGTCGTAGACGCCGTTGTCGACCCTCTTCACGCCGCTCGTGAGCACGCGCTTCGCGTCGTTGTACTGATCGACGTCGACGCCGATGCCCCAGATCTTCGCGTCGTCGGCGGCCTTCAGCGTGCCGAGACCGCAACCACCAGCGACCTGGAAGAGCACCTTCGCGCCCTGACCGATCTCGTTCTGTGCCACTGTCTGGCACTTGTCGGTCGCGACGAAGTCGTTCGAGTACTGGACGAGCACCTTCATGCTCGGGGCGATCTTGTGGACGCAGTACTTGTAGCCCGCGATCCAGATGTCGACCGGCGGGATCTTGATGCCGCCGACAGCGCCGACCGTGTTGCCGCCCATCTTCAGCGCCATCTTCGCCGCGAGAACGCCGACGAGGCAGCCCGACTCGTTCGCCATATAGGTCAGCCCCTCGACGTTCTTGAACGCCGGCAGGACGTTGCCCTTCTTGTCCGCGAACGGCGAGGTGTGCACCGTGTAGTCGGTGATCGCGAAGTCGACGTTCGGGAACTTCTTCGCGTACGGTCGCCTCCGTCGGAGCGAGCAGGAAGCCGGCCGCGACGACAAGCTTCGCGCCCTTGCGAATCGCGGTGTTGAAGTTCGGCGCATAGTCGCTCGTCGCGTTCGACTGCAGTGCGAGCGTGGTCACTCCGAGCTTCGCCTTCGCCTCGTTCAGGCCCTTCAGCTGGTTCTCGTTGAACCCTTTGTCGGTGAACCTGCCGATGTCGCTCACCAACGCGGCTGTGAACGAACCGTTGTGCGCTTTGGGCGCAGCCGCGCTCCCGAGCGCGGACGCCACGACGACCGTCGCGAGAGCCGCAACGCCCGCAAGCGCGATCCAGCGTGAGACCTTCACCTATCTATTCCTCCTCAGTAGCTTTCGTGAACTTCGACCGGGCGATCCTACTCCGGCCCCCGACAACTCGTGAAGACCACTGGGAGCTGGAAGGGTAGCCGAGTGCCGGGCGGTTAGTCCACGGGGGCCGGAGGAACGCGCTCCAGCTCGTGCTCGGAAACGAGCACCCGACGCGGCTTCGAGCCTTCGTAGGGCGTGATGATCCCGCGCCGCTCGAGCATGTCGATCAGCCGTCCCGCACGCGTGTAACCAACTCGTAACCTGCGCTGGAGCAGGCTCACGGAGGCGGTCTGGGCGGTGACGACGATCTCGATCGCCTTGTCGAGCAGGGGGTCCTCGTCCGGGTCGAACTCGCCGTCGTCGGAGTCGGCCTCTTCGGCGAAGACTTGCGGCAGCTCCAGGAACGTCTCATCGACCTCCTGCTCACGCTGCGCGCGCGCCTGCTCGACGATCAGCGCGATCTCGTCCTCGGTGACGAACGCGCCCTGGACGCGCTGCATGCGAGAGGTGCCAAGCGGCTTGAACAGCATGTCGCCTTGCCCGAGCAGGCTCTCGGCGCCGTTCGCGTCGAGGATGACCCGCGAGTCGGTCTGCGACGAGACGGCGAACGCGATCCGTGACGGCACGTTCGCCTTGATCATGCCGGTGATCACGTCGACCGACGGGCGCTGCGTCGCGAGCACGAGATGGATGCCGACCGCGCGCGACTTCTGCGCGAGCCGGATGATCGAGTCCTCGACCTCCTGTGGGCTCACCATCATCAGGTCGGCGAGCTCGTCGATCACGATCAGGAGGTACGGCAACTCCTCCTCGCCGCGCTTGCGGAACGCGCGGTTCGCCTCCGGCAAGTTGCGCGCGCGCACCTGCGACAGCCGCTCGTAGCGTCGCTCCATCTCGGTGACGACGTTGAGCAGGACCGCGCTTGCTTCCTTGGGGCTCGAGACGACCGGGGTCAAGAGATGCGGGATCGACTCGTAGTAGTTGAGCTCGATGCGCTTCGGGTCGATCAGAATCAGCCGCGCTTCGTCGGGCGTCGCGCGCAGAAGGATGGACGTGAGGATCGTGTTGATGCATCCCGACTTGCCGGAGCCGGTGGTGCCGGCGATCAAGATGTGCGGCATGCGGGCGAGGTCGGCCCACACCGAGGCACCCGAGATGTCCTTGCCGAGCCACACCGAGAGCGGGCTCGCGGTCGCCGGTAGGTCGTCGTAGATGTCGCCCAGCGTGACGAGGTTGGGGCTCAGGTTCGGCACCTCGACTCCGACCGCCTGCTTGCCGGGGATCGGAGCGAGAATCCGGATCTCCGTGGTCGCGAGCGCGTAACTCAGATCGTCCTTCAGGTTCGCGACCTTGCCCACTTTCGTTCCCGGCGCGAGCTGCAGTTCGTAGCGCGTCACGCGAGGCCCGGCGATCTGACCGATCACCGTCGCCTCGACGCCGAAGTGCGCGAGACAGGTGACAAGCGCCTCCGCGACGCGCTGGTTCGCCTCCCCGCTCGGGCCACCACCGGGCTTCGACTGCTTGAGGAGGCTGCGATCCGGGAGCACGTAGTCGGCGAGCGGCGCGAGCGTCGGGAAAAGCTGCTCCTGCGATTCGTTCGTGACGTGCTCGCTCGAGGCGTCGTCCGCTTCCTCTTCCTGCAGATAGAGGACGGGCGGTGGACCGACCGAGACGGAGTCGGAGACCAGATCGGGATAGTCGTGCCTGACGTCGACCGGCGGCTCGACGCGAAGGGTCGGTTCGCTCTCGAGCATCGGGTCGTACGCTTCGCGCACGGGCCAGTCGCGGCGGACGCGCTGCTGCGCCCGATGCATTACGTGACCGGTGCGGCGGAGGATCGCGCCGAGGCTCGCACCCGTCAGGAACAGCGAGCCCGCGATCGTGAGCAGCACGCCGAGGATCGTCGCGCCGGTCGAGCCGAGCCCCGCGCCGACGAGCGACTCGAGTCCGTGGCCGACGGCACCTCCGTGCGAGCGCCCGAGCGTGAGCAGAAGCCCGAGCAGTGCAACGGCGAGGCCGAGCCGGAACGGCCGGACGTCGACGAGCGCGCTGCGCGTGACGACGAGACCGCCGAGCGGGACGAGGACGAGCGGTGCGAGGTAGGAGGCGGCACCGATCGCGTCGTGCACGAGCCTCGTCACCGGGCCGCCGTTGAACCCGAACCAGAGGACGGCCGCGAGGAACACGCCGATCCCGGCGAGCGCGAGACCGATCAGCTCGGGATGCTGGTACGCGGCCGCGCGCGGACGAGCGGCCGGCTTGCGGCGCTTGACGCGGCTGGGCGTCTTCGGGGACAGCTTGCGGGGCCGCTTTCTGCGCGCCATGGACGCGTGCTTCGCGCCCGGCGGCCGTGCTCCTGCTACCGCGGCGCGTACGCGGCGGTGAGCATGCCGAAGTACGTCGGCACCTCGTAGGAGAGGAGCTCCACGTCGAACGCCTCGCCAAGCGCGCCGTGCAGCATCAAGAGCTGCCAGAAGCTGTCCGCCTTCGCGGCGACGGCGAAGTCGGCCTCCCACGCGACGAGCTCACCAAGCCGGTTTTCGCGCACGAGCTCCTGGATGCGCGCGTCGTAGTCGGCCGATTCGGCGGCGAACCCGTAGGGGCCGTCGTGCGTGTGGCCGTGCCCATGATCGGCGCTCGCGATCAGAGCCACGCGACGACTGCCGGTCGCGGCAGCGAGTGCCTTCCCGGCCGCGACGTGGTCGGCGTTCGAGCGGACGCGACAAGGGCTCGCGACGACCGCCGGCGCCCGCATGAACCAGAGTGGGATCAGCGCACCCCAGTCGAGCGGCATCGTCGAGGCGCCTGCGGCTGTCGAGCCGAAGGTGACGCCGAGCGCCGGTAGCCCTACCGAGCGCAACGCCTCGATGCACGCGTCGGCGAGCGCCGGCTCGCCGGGCCCCTCGTAGTGGATGTCGGCCGTCGTCCACTGCGACGCATCCCCCTCGAGCCGCACGGAGCGCACGACCGCGAAGTGGCCGTCGACGTGAATTCCGTGCGGCGTCAGCACGATCGCGGCTTCCGGCGCAGCCGCTGCGAACCGCCGACCGAGCTCTTCCATCCCCTGCCGGGTCGGCGCCTCCGGCTGATCGAAGACCGGCCCGCCGTGCGGCGCGATCGCTGCAAAGACAATCAAGGCAGCGCGCTGATGCGCTCGACGACGAGCTCGGCGAAGCGGTCGTCGTCGATGTCGATGCCGGCCTTCGCGTTCGGTGCTCCGAAGTGCTCGCGGCTCCGCCAATCGACGTTCGTCCGTCCGCGGCTCGCCTCCGACTCGCAGTCGACCTCGATCCGGGCGTCGCGCACTGTCATCAGCGTCGGGTCGACGAGATGCGCGATGCAGACCGGGTCATGCATCGGCGAGCCGTCGAGATCCGGGTACCGCGCCTTGTGAAACCGCGCGTAGAAGTCCATCAGCTCCGCGACGACCTTGCCGACGCGCCCGGCACTGCGCATGCGCTCGGTGTGCGCGTCCTTGATCAGAGCACGATGCGTCACGTCGAGGCCGACCATCGTCGTGTCGATCCCTTCGGCGAACACGCGCTGCGCAGCCTCCGGGTCGGCCCAGATGTTGAACTCGGCGGCGGGGGTGCGGTTGCCCTCGCCGATCGAGCCGCCCATCAGAACGATCCGGTCCGGGCGTGCGTCGGGATGCGTCGCAAAGAGCAGGCCGATGTTCGTCAGCGGCCCTGTCGCGACGAGGACGGGCTTGTCGACCTGGCGGAACTGCGCCGCGAGGAACTCGACGGCGTGCTCGGGCTCGGCACTGCGCGAGGCCGGCGGCAGGTCGGGGCCGTCGAGACCCGACTCGCCGTGAACGTGCGCCGCGACATCTCGCTTGCGGACGATCGGCGCGTCGGCGCCGGCGTGCACCGGGATGTCGGCGCGGCCGACGAGGTCGAGCACGCGCAGCGCGTTCGCAGTGGTCTTCTCGAGTGTCTGGTTCCCCGAGACGGTTGTGACTCCGGTCAGCTCGATCTCCGGCGAGCCGACGGCAAGCAGGATCGCAATCGCGTCGTCGTGACCGGGATCGCAGTCGAGGACGATTCGCGTGGGAGTCGGCGTCATGCGTCGAGTATCGCTGCAACCTCTGCCGCGGTGGGCAGCGAAGGTTGCGCGCCGGGACGTGATGCGGCGAGCGCCCCCGCGGCGCAGGCGCGGCGAAGCGCGTCGGCGTGCGCGCGTCCTTCGAGCAGCGAGACGACCAGGCAGGCGGCAAAGGCATCACCGGCTGCGGTGCCGTCGACGGCGTGGACCTGCGGCGGCTTCGCAGTCGCGAGCTCGCGGCCCCCTTCGTAGAGCACTGCGCCCTCGGCGCCGTTCGTGACGGCGACGAGCTTCCCGCGCGAGACCACCTCGTGCTCCAGGCGGTTGACGATCAGGAGATCGGGCTCGAGGTCGATCGGTCGTGCCGGCGCCGCGTTCAGTGCAAAGAACGACGCACCGCGCGCGGCAGCGGCCACGACTTCGTCACGCACCTCGAGCTGGCAGAGCACGGCTCCGCCCGGCGATGTCGGCGTCACGTACGCGTTCGCGCCAGGCACGACGACGATCTGCGTCTCACCGTCGGCCGCGACGAAGATCAGCGCGACTCCAGTCTCGCCGCTTCGGTCCAGAACGAGGTCGACGCCTGCTGCCTCGAGACCGGCCAGCGCTTCCTCCGCGAACGCGTCCTCGCCGACAGCGCCGATCATCCGCACCTGAGCGCCCAGCCGAGCCGCTGCGACGGCCTGGTTCGCTCCCTTGCCGCCCGGGATCCGCGCGTAGTGCGTCGCTGCGACGGTCTCGCCGGGGCGCGGCAGCCGCTCGACTCGCGCGACGAGATCGAGGTTGATCGAGCCGACGACGGTGAGCTCGACGGGCACATTCGGAGCCTATGCGGCGCGCACCGGTCCGATGCGCGCCGCTCACACGTGGCCTCTTAGCGGAGCGGCCGGAACGCCGCCCGCACCTCGGTCGAGAAGAGCTCCGGCTCCTCCCAAGCGGCAAAGTGACCGCCCTTGTCGACTTCGTGGAAGTAGGTGACGTTGGGGTAACTCTTTTCAACCCAGCTGCGCGGCGTCCGCCAGATCTCGCCAGGAAACGCCGAGAACGCAAACGGAATCGTCGGTGCGGACAGGGGCTCGCGGCCGGCGGCGGGCGCGTCGGCGCCGTAGGCCTCCCAGTACGACCGGGCAGCGGAAGCGCCGGTGCCGGTCAGCCAGTACAGCGTGATGTTGTCGAGGATGTGGTCGCACGTGAGGTTGCCCGAGGGCCGACCGTCGACAAACGCGCTTGCAATCTTGTAGTAGGCATCCGTGTCGTGGTCGACCATCCAGGCAGCGAGGGCGATCGGCGAGTCCAGCAGGGCGTAGCCGATCGTCTGCGGCCGGGTGGCCATCTCCACGAAATAGCCATTTCCCGACTGCCCGAAGGTGGCGATCTGCCCCGCCGCTGCGCGTTCCTCGTCGGTGTTCGTCGGCATGGGGCCGCTCAACGCCGGCACCAGCAGGTTGGTGTGGATGCCCGCCAGACCCGCGGGTGCCTGGCGTGCCATCGCGTCGGTGACGCCGGCGCCGACGTCGCCGCCCTGGGCGACGTAGCGGGTGTAGCCGAGACGGCGCATCAACTCGGCCCAGGCCCGTGCGGTGCGGGCCAGGTCCCAGCCGATCTCGACCGGCTCGCCCGAGAACCCGTAGCCCGGCAGGGAGGGCAGAACGAGATGAAAGGCATCCTCGGCGTCGCCGCCGTTGGCGGTCGGGTCGGTGAGCGGGCCGACGGTGTCGATCAGCTCGATCAAAGAGCCGGGCCAGCCGTGGGTCATGATCAGCGGCAGCGCGCCCGCGTGCGACGACTCGACGTGGATGAAATGGATGTCCGCGCCGTCGATCTCGGTCACGAACTGCGGTAGCGCGTTCAGGCGCGCCTCCACCCGCCCGAAGTCGTACTCGTTCAACCAGTAACCGGCGAGCGCCTGCAGGGCGTTCAGCTGGACCCCTTGTGACCGGTCGGCAACAAGCTCCGTGGTCGGCCAACGCGTCGAAGCGATGCGCCGGCGCAGATCGTCGACCTTCTCTTCGGAATTGTCGACGTGAAACGGGCGGATATCGGTGGATGCGTGGACGGCAGTGCTCATGCATCTCCTTTCGTCGTGTCCCGTGCTGAAGGCAGATCGTCGTCTCTGACCAACGCACGGAACTCACCCCGAGTCCTCGGCGGAGGTACTTGCTGGCCATTGCGCGGGCACCCAGTCGCCCTCAACATCCGTGGTCTGGCCGACTTCGATCAGATGGCCGTCGGGATCGCGGATGTAGCAGCGGATCTCGTACTCGTGCTGCTTCGGCGGTGTCAGGAATCGAGCACCCCGCGCACTCCATTCGGCGTACACGGCCGCGATGTCCTTGACGCGGATATTGAGGAAGCTGCTGACCCGGTTGGGATCAGCGGGCGTCTCGAGAGTGACTTCCGGCTTGTCGTCGGTCGGGCCGCCGCCGCCGTTGATGATGATCCAACTGTTGGACAGAGCGACGTAGGTCAGCCCTCCCGGGCCGGAGAACGCGACCCTGCCGCCGAGCACCTCCGTGTAGAAGCGTCGAGAGCCCTCGACATCGTCAGAGACGATGAAGTGCGCCAACACGATTCCGTCTGGGGGCGATGGAAGCTCGGCCATCTCGCACCTCCATTGGTTCTGGTTAGGGTCTCACGCCCCCCGCAGGCCATGGGTTTCGCAGTCAGATAGTGCCAGCGGGACGGCCACTGGTCAGGGGGTAGTCGATAGCCAGTGAGCGGGCGCCCAGTCCCCGTTTGGATCCGTGGTTTGCCCACCTCGACGAGCTGGGTGCGTCGGGGCGGCGAAGGACTACGCCGCGATCGCGCGCAAGTCGTCCAGCGCGCGGCCGAGCAGGTTGTCGCGTAGGTCGAAGAGACCCGCCCAGAGCGAGCTCGCGTCGACCGTCGACTGCACCCGCACTGTCGCCGCGAGCCCTTCGAGCGCCCGCACCAGCACGGCGAGCTCGAGGTAGGCCTGCGCAACACGGTGCGGCGCGACGCGGACGCCTGCGCGATCGAGCACGGGCGTCCAGTCGACGAGCTCGGCGGGGCCCGGCTCGCCGAACCACGATCGCCCCTCGGCCTGGTCGGCCTCGAGCTCGAGCAGGTACCGCTCGATCGGCATCTCGAGGCCCTGCAGCGCCGTCTCGACCCTGTCGGCCGCACGGCGGAGCGCGGCCTGGCGTCGACCCGGCGTCCCCGGTGCCGCCTCTCCGCGCGCCCAACGCTCGAGCAGACGGCAAAACGCAAGCGACGACACCTCGACCGCGAGCAGCTGACCGATCAGGCGCTGAGCCGTCCGCTCCTCGACCGCGTGCTCGGTGATCACCGCAGCCCACTCCGGCCGGGTTCCGAGAGGAACCGTCATTCTCGCTCCCGGCGCCGGCAAAGCCGGCGCCTCCGCTCTGGAGCCTCCGTCGAGCCTACGGCTCTCAAACCTCGACCACCACCGGCAGGATCATCGGGCGCCGGCGCGTGCGGTCGTAGACGAGCTGGCCGATCCCGTCGTGGATGTGCTCCTGCAGCAGCTTCACCTCGCGGATGTCGTCCTCGAGTAACTCGCGCACGATCTGATGGGCTTCCTCGCGCATCTCGGAGAACAGCTCGTCGCTTTCCGCAAACCCGCGCGAGATCAACTCCGGTTGCGCGACGCCGCCGTCGGCGAGGGTCGTCACCACGATCAGGACGCCGTCTTCCGACATGTGTCGACGGTCGCGGAGTGCGACATCCGAGATGTCGCCGACGCCGAGCCCATCGACATAGGTGACGCCTACTTCGACGCGATCGGCGATGCGGACCCCCTCGGCCGACAGTTCGACGACGTCGCCGTTCTCGGCAAGCACGATCGACGATGCAGGCACACCCGCTTCCTGCGCGAGCCGTGCGTGCGCGGACTGCATGCGGTACTCGCCGTGGATCGGCATCACAGCCTTCGGACGCACGAGACCGATCAGCGTGCGTAGTTCCTCGGCACGCGCATGGCCGGAGACGTGGACGTCCGCGTTCTCCTCGTGCAGCACCTCCGCCCCGCGCCGCGTCAGCTGGTTGATCGCGTCGTGCACGCGCAGCTCGTTGCCGGGAACCGGGCGCGCAGAGATGATCACCGTGTCGCCGCGCTCGACCTTGATCGAGGGGTGGTCGTTGTACGCGATGCGCGTCAACGCGGAGAGCGGCTCGCCCTGCGAGCCCGTGCAGAGAATGAGTTGGCGATCTGCCGGCACCTCATCGAGATCCGCCGGCTTGACGAGCACGTCCTCCGGAACTTCGACGTAGCCGAGGTTGCGGGCAACGTTCATGTTCCGGCGCATCGAGCGGCCGACGACGACCACGCTGCGCCCGCACTCGACGCCGACGTCGATCGCCTGCTGCATGCGGTGGATGTTCGACGCGAAGCTCGAGACGAGGACCCGGCCCTGACGCACGGGAATGATCTGGCGGAACGCCTCGCCGACGACCCGCTCCGAGCGCGTGAAACCGGGGCGCTCCGCGTTCGTCGAGTCGCCGCACAGCAAGTCGACACCGCGGTTCCCGAGGTCGGCGAGCCGACCGACGTCGGTCCTCAGCCCGTCGACCGGTGTGTGATCGAGCTTCCAGTCGCCGCTATGGAAGACACGACCGGCGCGGGTCTCGATCGCGATCCCCACGGCATCCGGAATCGAGTGGGCCATCCGGATGAACTCGAGCCGGAACGGACCGATCTCGACAGGCGCCCCGTCTGGATCGACTTCGCGCAACTCGGCAGAGCGCAGCAGGCCGTGCTCGTCGAGCTTCGACTTGACGAGCCCGAGCGTAAGCCTCGTCGCCCAGATCTCCTGGACACGCACCTCGCGCATCAGGAACGGCAGCGCGCCGACGTGATCCTCGTGTGCGTGCGTGAGCACGACGGCACGGATAGCGCCACGGTCACGGAGATAGCCGAAGTCGGGAAGGATCACGTCGACACCGAGGTGCTCGTCACGCGGGAACGACATGCCGGCGTCGACGACGATTCGTTCGTCCCCCGACTCGTACACGGTCATGTTCTTCCCGACCTCACCGAGGCCGCCGAGCGGGATGATGCGAAGAACGTCCATTGGCCCAGCAGTGTAGGGCCGGTTGCCGCCGTCAGGCGGCGACGAGGAGCTGCAGGCGCGCGAGGCACTCCCGCACCGCGGCGCGCTCGTCCTCGGTCGCCGGCACGAGCGGCAACCTGTGCCCGCCGACCTCATGGCCCAGGAGGGTGAGTGCCGCCTTGATCGCGATCGGGTTCGGCGCCACCCGGAGCAGGTCGTAGGCGGGCGCCAGCTCCCGGTCGAGCTCGCGGGCCCGTTCCACCTCGCCCGCCAGCCCGGCACGCACCTGCTCCGCGACCTGCGGTCCGACGACATGGGTGTGCACGCAGACGCCGCCGGTCCCGCCCAGCTCGAGGAACGGCTGGATCAGGTTGTCGTCGCCGGCGTACAGGTCGAGCCCGGTCGCAACGATGTGCCGCGCCTGCTCCGGGTCGTCGTTGGCCTGCTTCACCGCCCGCACCGTCTCGATCTCCGCCAGCCAGGAAATGGTCTCGGGCTCGAGGTTCAGGACGACGCGCGACGGAATGTTGTAGACGACGATCGGCTTGTCGCTCGCGCGGGCGATCTCCTCGAAGTGCGCGACGATCCCCCGCGCCGGCGGCTTGTTGTAGTAGGGCGTGACGATGAGCAGCCCGTCGACGCCGAGCTCGTGCGCTGCCTCGGTCAGGTGCACCGAGTGCGCGGTCGAGTAGGTACCGGTCCCGGCGATGACTGTCGCGTCTCCGCCGACGGCCTCCACCGCGAGCCGGAAGAGCTCGAGCCGCTCGTCGTCGGAGAGCGTCGGGCTTTCGCCCGTTGTGCCCGCGACGACGACGCCGTCGGACCCGTGTTCGACGAGGTGGCGCGCGAGCCGCTGGAACGCGTCGTAGTCGACCGACCCGTTCTCCCGGAACGGCGTCACCATCGCCGTCAGGACATGACCGAGCACGCTTGGGATTCTACGCGCCATACTCGGCAACACGGTGGCGCGCTTCGTTCTCGTCCACGGCGCCTGGCACGGCAGCTGGTGCTTCGGCGCGCTGGCGGCGGAGCTCGCAGCGCTGGGACATGAGGTCGAGGCCGTCGATCTTCCGTGCGACGTCGTCGGCTTGACCCAATTCGACTATGCAGGTGTCGTCGGGCCGCAGCCGGATGCAGTTGTGCTCGGCCACTCGCTCGGGGCCCAGACGATCCCTCACGTCGAAGCGCGTCTTCGCGTCTACCTCGGCGGCCTGCTGCCTGTCGAGGATCCCGCCCCGGATTGCTTCGCCCCGGCGTTCCGCGGGGCCGTGCGCGACGAACAGGATCGCTCGTACTGGCCCGACGCCGAGACCTGTGCCGAGCGCATGTACCCCGACTGCAGCCGTGCGCAGTCGGACTGGGCGTTCGCGCAGCTCCGCCGGCAGGCACGCATCGACTTCTCGCCGGCCGCGTTCGGCGCCGACGACGTCGTGATCGCGACGCTGCGAGACGCGGCGATCGACCCGGGCTGGCAGATCGAAACCGCCCGGGAACACGGAGCGCAGCTCGTCGAGCTCGACTCCGGGCACTCACCGTTCTTCACGCAGCCCGCGGAGCTCGCGGAGCTGCTCGACGAGCTCAGCGGCGGCGACCCAGGATCCGAAGCAGGTAGAGGAAGAGGTTGACGAAGTCGAGGTAGAGGGCGAGTGCACCGACGATCGACTCCTTCTCCACGCTCCCGCCTTCGTCGTCGAAACGCTTCAGGCGCTGCACGTCATAGGCGGTAAGAGCGGCGAAGAGAATGACGCCGACCCCCGTCGTTACCCAGTACAGCGTGTTGTTCAGCCAAAACAGGTTCACCACGAGGCCGACGAGCTGCCCGACGAGCGCCATGCCGAGGAAGCTGCCCCAGGACGTGAGATCGATGTCGGTCGTATAGCCGGCAATCGCAAGCGCAGCGAACATCGCTGCGCACACGAGGAATGTCGCGAAGATCGACTTCGTCGTGAACGCCGCGAAGATCACCGACAACGTAACTCCGTTGAGCGCGGCGTACCCGATGAACGTCGCCGCGGCGGTGAACGTGTCCATATGCTGCACGAGGCCGACAAGCGCAGCGACGAGGAAGAGCTGAATCAGGACGAGCCCGATCCAGACCCAGCCGCCCGGCCCCGTGAGCAGTGCGTTCAGCGCACGTTGGCTGTGGCCGATCGCTGCGGCAACGCCGCCGGTGACGGCGAGCGCCAACCCCATCCACGCGAAGACGTGCGCGAAGTACGAATGCTCCGCGCGACTCGGTGCAATCCCCTGCGCAGCCAGTTGCCGCACGGGGCGACGCTACCGCTCGAGTCGGACGACTCGCGCGGCGATCTCCTGTGCGCCGCCGGCGTCGCGGAGGAACTGCTGCTCGTAGGGACGACCCGCGAGCCCGACCAAGGCGACCGGAGCCAGCTCGGCGAGACGCGCGACGAGCGGCTCGACATTGCGCTGCTCGTAGAGCACGTCCGCGGCGAGCACGAGATCGAACCGCTCATCGAACGGCGTACGCCAGTCGTGTACCACTGCGCGCAGAGCCAGCTCGTTGCGTGCTGCGTTCTGGCGCAGGAGGTCGATCGCCTCGGGCGCCCAGTCCGTGGCCGTCACCGTCGCGCCCTTCGCCGCGGCGACGAGCGAGGGCACGCCGAGCCCGCAGCCGAGCTCGACGACTCGCAACCCGCCCACGTCCGGGATCGCCTCGGCGAGCGCGAGCGCCGCCGGCCACAGTTCCGCCCAGTACGGCAGGAACTCGTCGGCGGCGAACGCCTCTTCGTCGATCAGCGACTCCGGCGACTCCGGGCGGAGCAGCTCGAGCGTCACTCCGGCGACGCGGACCGTCTCAGAGGAGAGCGTCAAGCCCGACCGTGAGACCGGCCGGCAGCGTCGAGAGGCGTTCGAGCGCGAGCAGGACTCCAGGCGTGTACGCAGCGCGGGAGACCGCGTCGTGCCGGATCCGCAACGTCTCGCCGTCCGCGCCGAGGATCATCTCCTGGTGCGCCACGAGTCCCGGCAGCCGGACCGAGTGGATCGGCACGCTGCCCCCCAGGCGCTCGGCGGTCAGCTTTGCCGTGCCCGACGGCGCGTCGACCTTGGCGGCATGGTGGAGCTCGATGATCTCCGCGTCCGGGATGTAGCGGGCCGCCTCGGCGGCGAAGCGCATCATCAGCACTGCGCCGATCGCAAAGTTCGGTGCGTAGAACACGGGCACGGGCGCGGTTGCGAACTCCTCCGTTTCCCACCCCGTCGTCCCGACGACACACGGCACTCCGGCGGCCACCGCCGCCCGGACGTTTGAGGCGGCCGCGTCCGGCCGTGTGAAGTCGACCATCGCCTCGGCATCGTCGAGCACGTCGACGAGCGCGTGACCGGCCGCAACGAGGCCCGGCCCGAGCGTGGCGCCGACCCGGCCACGGCGCCCGTTCAGCAGAACTCTCACGCCGCGCGCGCGAGCTTCGGCGTGACCCGTTCGAGCGCTGCGACGAACCGCTCCTCACTCGGGCCGATGCAAGCTGCTGAGAGCCGGTCCGGGTCGAGGAGCGCGGCGGCAAGCTCACAGACCGATGCCGCTTCGACGGCGTCGATCTCGGCCACGATGCGATCGAGCGAGAGCAGCTCGGAATCGCTGATCAGCGATTTGCCGAGGCGGTTCATCCGCGTCGACGTCGACTCCATCGAGAGCAGGATGCGGCCCTTCAGATTCTCCTTCGCACGCACGAGCTCACGCTCCGGCAGGTTGCCGCCCGCGATGTCGGCGATCTGCTCGGCGGTGATCGCGAGCGCCTCGCCGAGATTGTCTTCCCGCGTGCCGAGGTACACGCCGATCTGTCCGGTGTCCGTGTACTGCGACACGAACGAGTAGACCGCGTACGCCATCCCGCGCTTCTCGCGGATCTCCTGGAAGAGCCGTGACGAGGCCGAGCCACCGAGGATCGCATCGAGGAGCGAGGCGGCGAAGCGCCGGCGGTCGGAGCGCGAGATGCCCGGCGCGCCGAGGCACACGTGGTACTGCTCGGTGTCCTTGCGCTGAAAACGAAGGCGCGGTGGCGGCGCTGTCACGAGCGGCGGGCGGACATTGACGTGTGCGTCGCCAACCGTGGTGCGTCGCTCGAGTGCGCGTTCGACCAGCTGGACGAGCTGCTCGTGCTCGAGGTTGCCGGCACCCGCGACGACGATGTTCGCCGGGGACGTACATCTGCTCGTGGTAGCGAGCGATCGCCTCCGCGCGGGATCGACGAGATCACCTCTGCAGTGCCGATCACGGGGCGCCCTAGCGGATGCTCGCCGAACACCGCTTCCGCGATCAGGTCGTGCACGAGGTCCTGCGGCGCGTCGTCGTACATCGCGATCTCCTCGAGCACGACCTCGCGCTCGGAGTCGAGGTCGGCGAACACAGGCGAAAACACCATGTCGCTCATGACGTCCATCGCCGTCTCGAGATGGTGGTCGGGGACGCGCGCGTACACGAGCGTGTGCTCGCGCGAAGTCGCCGCGTTCAGCTCCCCGCCGAGCTCGTCGAAGATCTCCGCGATCTCGAGGGCGTTGTACCGCTCGGTGCCCTTGAAGAGCAGGTGCTCGATGAAGTGCGTGACACCGGCCTCGGCGGCGTCCTCGTCGCGCGAGCCTGCGCCGATCCACATCCCGACCGCCGCGGAACGAACGTGGTCGAGCCGCTCCGAGACGACCCGCTCGCCGGAGTCGAGCTCGGTCAGGGCCCAGTTCTGCACGCGCGTAGCGTACGCGCCTTCAGCGCGCCACCCGGTACACGACGCCCCGCCGGACGTCGAGATGCAGAGCGGGGTCGGTGCGCACCGCCGCGTAGAGACCCGCAACCCCGAGCCCCGCGGAGATGCCTCCGAGGAACGCGCTCAGCACCGGCTGCGGGACGAGAGCGATCGCCGCGAGCACCGACACACCGACCGTGCTCGGCAAAGTGGCCTGCAGCGCCTGTCTCAGCGAGGAAGCGATCTCGGCGTCGGGCGGTGCCGGCTGCGGCTCGCCGCTTCGTAGGAACCGCGCCCGCGGGTCGTTGAACGCCGCGAAGGAGACCGCGAACGCGCCGACCGAGAAAGGCAAGCAGAACGCCGGTCCCGCTCCCTCCCGCGACCTGGGCGGCAACGAGCCATACGACCCCGAGCCCGATGCGGATCGGAGCGACGAGCAGGGCGCGACGTCGAAGCGAGTGGAGCGTGAGACCCAAGGGTGTCTGACACCGGATGGTGTCAGACACCCGCAGGTTTGCCTATTCGCTCCGCGATCCCTCGCGCTCGCGGCGAGGGCCGCCGCGACCGCCACGGCCGCCGTCGCGGCGCGGCCGCTCTTCGCGAGGCTCGCGCGGCGGGGCGTCTTTCGCCCGCTCGACGAGCTCCTCCGGCGAGACGAAGCCGCCGTTCTCGTGCTTCTGCACCAGCTTGAGGCCGATGCGGCCCCGGGCCTTGTCGACCTCCTGGACGAGCACGTCGAGGATGTCGCCCCTTTGGAGGACGTCCTCGATGTGGTTCACCCGACCGGGGCCGACGTTCGAGACGTGCAGCAGGCCGTCGGTGCCCTTCTTCAGCTCGACGAACGCACCGAAGTCGGTCGTCTTCACGACACGGCCCGTGTAGGCGTCGCCGACCTCGGGCTCCTTGGTGAGCGCTGCGATCGCTGCGATCGCTGCGTCGCCCTTGGTGCCCTCGGTGGCGTAGACGAGGATCGTTCCGTCTTCCTCGATGTCGATCTGCACGTCGTGGTCGGACTCGAGCGAGCGAATCGTCTCGCCGCCCTTCCCGATCACCATGCCGATGTACTCGGGGTTGATCTGGATCGTCGAGATCCGCGGGGCATGCTCGGCGAGTGCCTCACGCGGCTGCGCGATCGCCTCGAGCATCCGGCCGAGAATCGCAGTACGCGCCTCCTTGGCCTGGGTGAGCGCCCGCTCCATGATCTCGCGGCTGACGCCGGTGATCTTGATGTCCATCTGGAGCGCCGTGATCCCGTCGGGGGTACCCGCGACCTTGAAGTCCATGTCGCCGAGGTGATCCTCCGCTCCCTGGATGTCGGTCAAGATCACGTAGTCGTCGCCTTCCTTGACGAGGCCCATCGCGATCCCGGACACCGGCTCCTTGATCGGCACGCCCGCGTCCATCAGGGCGAGCGTCGAGCCGCACACCGACCCCATCGACGACGAGCCGTTCGACTCGAGCGTCTCGGAGACGAGACGGATCGTGTACGGGAACTCGTCAGCCGTCGGGATGACCGCCTGGAGCGCCCGCTGCGCGAGTGCACCGTGGCCGATGTCACGCCGCTTCGGAGAGCCCATGCGACCGGTCTCCCCGACCGAGTAGGGCGGGAAGTTGTAGTGGTGCATGTACCGGCGATCCGACTCGAGTGAGAGGTCGTCGATGCGCTGCCCCTCCTTCGCGGTGCCGAGCGTCAGCAGGGTCAGGATCTGCGTCTGCCCGCGGGTGAAGAGGCCCGAGCCGTGGGTGCGCGGCATGACCGACACCTCGACTTCGATCGGGCGGATCTCCGTCTCCGAGCGCCCGTCCGGACGCCGCTTGTCGACGGCGATCTTGCGGCGAACGAGGCTCTTGTAGATCGCGTCCGACGCCTTGCGGATGTAACTCTTCGTCAGCGCGTCCTTTTCGCCGTCGTCGCCGGTCGGGAAGCCAAGGCTCACCGAGTCGATGATCCGGTCGTACAGGAGATTGCGCTTCGCGGACTTCAGGTCCTTCGAGTCCTGCTCAGCCTCGGTGAGCCCGCGCAGGTCGCTCTCGAACTGCTCGCGAACCGGGCCTTCGACGGCCGCCGACCGCTGCTTCTCGAGAATCATCCCGAGCGACATCCGGGTCTGCAGCTCACGCGTGACGTCGCTCTCGCTCGAGCTCATCGAGACGGTGCCGCACTCCTTCGCGACGATCTCCTCGACGATCGCGCCGGCCTCTCGGAGGCCGACCTGCTCGATCCGCGACCACACCTCGTGGCCGTACTGACCCTCGAGCCGCTCGGTCGTCGCTGCGTCGAGCCACTTCGTCCGGCCGGCCTTCGCACGAAGCTCGTCCTGTGCCTCGCAGAGCTTGATGATCTCGCGATGCGCGATCTCGAGCGCTTCGAGGATGACGTGCTCCGGGACGCGATTCGCGCCCGCTTCGACCATCGTGAGCCCATCCTTCGTGCCGACGACGATCAGGTCGAGGTCCGAGCTGCTGTCGGTCTCCTCGAGCGTCGGGTTGATCTGCAGCTCGCCGTCGATCAATCCCATGCGAACCGCTCCGATCGGCCCCATGAACGGGAGCGACGAGACGGTCAGTGCGGCGGAGACGGCGTTGATCGCGAGGATGTCGTGCGGGACGACCATGTCGGCCGAGAACACCGTCGCGACACACTGCGTCTCGTTGCGGTAGCCCTTCGGCCACAGCGGCCTGACCGGGCGATCGATCATGCGCGCAGTCAGGATCGCCCGCTCGGTGGGACGGCCCTCGCGCTTGAAGAAGCCGCCTGGGATCTTCCCGGCGGCGTACATCCGCTCCTCGACGTCGACGGTGAGCGGGAAGAAGTCCGCGCCTTCGCGCGGCTCCGGCCTGCCCTGCGCCGTCCCGAGGACGACGGTCTGCCCGCTCGAGACGACGACTGCGCCGTCTGCCTGCTTCGCGAGCTTGCCGGTTTCAAACCGGATCTCTCGTCCGCCGATCTCGACGGACACGGAAACCGGCACCCCGGCGGGGTGCTCAGCTTCAACAATGCTCATTCTTCGTATTCCTCCACTGTGCTTTTGCCCTGTGAGGGGCGTTCTGTGAAGGGTGGAGATTGGGTCAGCGTCCGCTGGTAGCTCGGGCGCTCGCCCAAGCTCCACCCCTCTTGGACTGGCGGAGCTAGCGGCGGAGGCCGAGCTCCTTGATGAGGGCGCGATAGCCCTCGAGATCGTTTCGCTGCAGGTAGTTCAGGAACCTGCGGCGGCGACCGACGAGCTTGAGCAGGCCACGGCGCGAATAGTGATCGTGCTTGTGGGTGCGCAGGTGCTCGGTCAGCGTGCTGATCCGCTGGGACAGCATTGCGATCTGGACCTCCGGAGAACCGGTGTCCGTCTTGTGCTTGCCGAACTTCTCGACATGCCCCAGCTTCTCTTCCTTGGTGAGGGTCAACCTCGTCCTCCTCGTCTCGATGAGTCACCCGAGTCCCAGCCGTCGCGAAGGAAGAACGCGCACGGCCGAGGCTGGGTCGCCGAGTAGGGTAGCGAATTCCTCATGAATACGCCGTTTCACGCCCTTTGCGAGCAGGTTGCCGCCCGGCGGGACATCCCTGCGGTGGCGGTCGCAACCTCTCTCGGCGGGGACGTCGAAGCGGTCGCCGTCGGCTGCGAGCCCGACACGCGCTTCCGGATCGCCTCGATCACGAAGCCGTTCACCGCCATCCTCGCGCTCTCCCTGCTCGAGCTCGACGCGGAGACGGGCGTGTGGCCCGCGGACGTCCGCGTCCGTCACCTCCTCTCGCACACGTCGGGGTTCGACTGCGAGCTGCCCGAGCGTGACCTGACCCGGTTCGGCAGCGGGGACGACGCGCTCGGCGCGGCCGTTGCCGAGCTCCCAACGGTGCTGCGCTTCGTCGGCAGCGACGAGGTGTGGTCGTACGCGAACACCGGGTACTGGCTCGCCGGCCACCTCTCCGCACTGCGCGCGAACTCGCCCTTCGAGGATGCGCTTACACGAACCGTCATCGAGCCTTTCGGTTTGACGGCGACGTCGTTCGACGAGCCCGACCTGAGCGGGACCGGCCCGGAGGCCGACGCCGGGCCGTACCCGCGTGCGCGACGCGCGTCGGGCGGGCTCGTCGCGACCGTGACCGACATGCTCGCCTTCGGCCGTCGCCTGCTCACAGAGCCCGCGTTCGCGCAGATGGCCGTCCCGCACGGCAAGCCGATCGGCGGCGTGTATGGGCTCGGCTTGTTCGGCGAGCGCGTCGGCGGCGTCGATGTCTGGGGCCACAGTGGCTCCTACGGTGGGTTTCAGACGTCTCTCCTCACGATCCCTGAGCGCGCTGCGGTCTTTGCCGGTCTCACGAGCTCGCATGAAGGTCAGCAGGCCCTCTTCGAGATCGAGGACGCATTCTTCGAGCGCGTCCTCGGCGAGCCGAGACGGCTGCTCCCGTTCGTCGAGCTTCCTGCCGGCTCGCTCTCGAGGTTCGCTGGGACGTACGCGAACAGCGAGGAGCGCTACGAGGTCGAGGCAACGGACGACGCGCTGGCGATCCGCATCGACGGCGTCGAACGCATCGCGCGCCCGATCAGCGAGCTCGCGTTCCGCCACGTCGATGCCCGAGACCGCGTCGACTTCCCGTGCGCGGGACTCGCGCGTTTCGGGAGCCGGCTCGCGCAACGGGTCACATCGGCCGAATAGCGCCCCTGGTGTCCGCGACGTCGCGAGCGATCTGGGCGACGAGCTCGTCCTCGTTCTCGAACGCGCGCTCGTCGCGCAGCCGCTGCCAAAGCTCGACGACGAGCCGCGATCCGTACAGGTCGCCCTCCCAGTCGAGCAGGTACGCCTCCACGCGACGCTCGGTTCCACCGTAATGCGGGTTGACGCCGATCGACACCGCGGCGCGCCGGTCGCCGACGGCGCCTGCGTAGATCCCGAACCCGGGCACGATCACGTTCGACGTGATCGCAAGATTCGCGGTGGGGAAGCCGAGCGTCCCGCCGCGCTGGTCGCCGATCACGACGTTCCCATCCACCTCGAGCGGTCGACCGAGCAGCCGCGCGGCCGCTTCAACCTCGCCCGCGAGCGCGTGCTGGCGAATGCGAGTCGACGAGATGCCTTCGACGAGCGGTACCTGCCGCGCATCGATGCCGAGCGAGCGAAGCAGCTCGACATCACCCTCACGCCGCCGGCCGAAGCGGAACCCTGTCCCGACGACGACGATCTGCGCGCCGATCCTGAGCAGTACCTCGCGCGCGAAGTCGTCCGGTGGAAGCGCAGCGAGGTCGGGCGTGAACTTGACGACGAGAACGTCCTCGACACCGCACTCGAGCAGAAGCTCGATGCGCCGCTCGACCGTCGCGAGGAGCTCGACCTTGTTGCCGAGCACGGCCCGCGGGTGAGGGTCGAACGTGACGACGGTCGGGTGCAGCCCTGCGTCGACGGCCGCTCGCACGACAGCGCGGTGCCCGAGATGCACCCCGTCGAACGTGCCGATGGCGACGGCGCGCGGCACGAGCTCGAGGTCCTCCGGCCGGCGTGCCACGGTCATGCGACACCGCCGAGCGTCGCAGCTTCGAGTGCGAGCACGTTGGCGCGGTGAGCGCTCGAGACGCGCGCACGTGCGGCGGCCGGCAGCCTGGAAAGCGCCTCGGCCACGGGCAGCAGGGGCACGTCGTCGACCGGACGCGCCTCCCCTACGTCGAACGCGCCGATTGCTGTTCGGCGAAGCGTCGTGCAGTGCCCGCCCATCGCCTGCGCGATCGAGCGCACGTACGTGCCGGAGCTCACGTGCAACTCGATGCGAGCCGAGGTCACGACACCTTCGCCGCCGCCGGCTTCGAGCACCTTCAGCTCGTAGACAGTCGAGCGGCGCAGCGGCATCTCGACCACCACCCCGCGCCGTGCGAGCCGATACGCCCGCTCGCCGTCGATCTTCACCGCCGAGGCCGCGGGCACCGGCAGTTCGATCTCGCCTCGCAGCCGTTCAAGCGCCGTCTCGAGCGCGACACGCGTGGGCGGCTCGTGGCGCTCGACGACGTCGCCCTCGGGGTCGCCGGTCGTCGTCGTCGCAGTCAGGTCGACGTCCGTGACATAGCGCTTGTCGAGCCCGACGAAGCACGGTGCGAGGCGGGTCGCAGCTCCGGAGAGGAGCAGCAGCAGCCCCGTCGCGAACGGGTCGAGCGTGCCTGCATGCCCCGTCCGCGCGCCTGTTCGGCGGCGCAATGCCGCGACGAGCGCGAACGACGACGGGCCGGCCGGCTTGTCGACCAGCGCGATCCCGACGGGCTTAAGCGCGCGGGGCGGCGGCATGCTCGAACTCGCGCCGGATGAACTCGACGATCTCCGGGATGTCGTCGTCCGAAGAGAAGCCCGCCGCCTGCCGGTGGCCGCCACCCGACTGCTTGCGCGCGATCGCCGACACGTCGAACTCGTCCTGGCTCGAGCGCAGCGAGATGCGCTTCGTCGGGCCGTCTTCTCCCGGCGGCTCACGGATCAGCGCGACGACGTCCGAGCCCTCCACCGCCCGCAAGTGGTCGATGATCCCCTCCGAGTACGGCGCCTCAGCACCGACCTCCTCGAAGTCGGTCTTCAAGAGGTACGAGATCACCAAGCGACCGCCTTCGTAGAGCTGCGCCCGGTCGAGAGCGCGCGCGAGCAGCTTCAGTTTCGCGAACTGCACGGTCTCGTACACGCGGCGAAAGATGCCGTGCACATCGGCGCCCGCTTCGACGAGCTCCGCTGCCAAACGAAGCGCCTTCGGCGTCGTGTTCGTGTACTGAAAGCGCCCGGTGTCCGTGACGACCGCGACGTACAGCGCCTCCGCGATGCGAGGCGTCAGGTCGACATCGAGCTCGCGTAGGACATCACGGACGATCTCTGCTGTCGACGAGGCATCGGCGACGATCAGGTTCACATCGCCGAAGCGGGTGTTGTCGTGGTGATGATCGATGTCGATCACCGACATCGTGCGCGTCACTGCCTCCGAGTCCGGCGCGATGCGGCGTGCGCTCGCGCAGTCGACCGCGATCAGGACGCGCTCACCGACGTCCGCCGGGAGCTCACGTTCCAGATCGCCGAGGTCGAGGAAGCCGTACTCGACAGGCATTGACCCCTCGCCGGCGAGGTACATCACTACGTCCTTGCCGACGGCGCGCAACGCGAGCGTGGTCGCAAGCAACGACCCGAGCGCATCGCCGTCCGGGTTCTCGTGCGTGACGACGACGAACCGGTCGTGCGCCCGGATCGCGTCCACGGCCGCGAGAAGGTCAGTCGTCTGCGTCGTTTCCGTCATCGTCTGGGGTCGGCTCCGGGAGCTCCGCCGCGAGCTCGTCGATCAGCTTCGTCATCATGACCCCGCGCTCGACCGTGTCATCGTAGGTGAACGTCAGTGTCGGCGTACGCCGGAGGCTGAGCTCACGGCCGATCCGCGTCTGCAGCACACCGTGAGCGGAGGCGAGACCGTCGAGGCTCGCCCGCCGGGCCTTCTCGCTACCGAGGACCGAGACGTAGACCGTCGCCTCGCGCAGATCGGAGGTGACGGTCACGCCGGTGACGGTGACCATGCCGATGCGCGGATCCTTTAGATCCCGCACCGCCTCCGCAACGACCTCCCGCACAGCCTCGTTCACCCTCCGCATCCGCCCGCTCACGCCAGCAAGTCTTCCGGTTTCAGCAAGGCCCTGTCACAGCGAACGAGCACCCAGTCGCCCGACGCGAGCCAGCGCTCCACTCCGTCGGCGAGCTTTCCGGCGTCCTGCGCGGAGCGCGCGACGCACGCGACGGTCAGCGCCGCCCGCTGCCAGAGGTCGTGGTGATCGACCTCGGCGACCGCCGCCCCGAAGCGGCCGTGCAGCGTGTCCTTCGCGGAGCGCACGAAGTGGCGCTTTCCCTTCAGCGATCCGGCTTCCGGAAAGTGGAGCTCGACCGTGAGGATGGCGACGAAGCCCGACGACAACTACGAGCTGGGCTCGTCGAGCGACGTCCGCTCGATCTCGCGCGTCTCGAACACCTCGAAGACGTCGCCCTCGCGCAGGTCGTTGAACCCCTCGAGCAAGATCCCGCACTCGAAGCCCTCGGTCACTTCCCGCACGTCGTCCTTGAAGCGGCGAAGAGCTGCGACCGTGGTCTCGTGCAGGCGCGTGCCTTCGCGGAAGAGGCGGACGTTCGCACCTCGCCGCACGACGCCGCTCGTGACCATGCAGCCGGCGATCGTGCCGATGCGCGACGCCTTGAAGAGCGCGCGAACCTCGACCTCGCCGAGGATCGCCTCGGTCTCGACCGGCGTGAGCATGCCGACGAGCGCCTGCTCGATCTCCTCGGTCAGCTGGTAGATGACGCGATAGAGCCGGATCTCGACGCCGGCGCGATCGGCGACCCCGCGCACCTCCGCGGACGGGCGCACGTTGAACCCAACGATCATGGCGGTCGATGCGGCAGCGAGGTTGACGTCGTTCTCGGTGATTGCGCCGACGCCCGTGTGGATCACGTTCACCCGCACCTCGGGATGCTGAATCTTCCCGAGCTCGGAGACGATCGCCTCCACCGAGCCCTGGACGTCGCCCTTGATGACGATGTTCAGGTCCTGCACGGCACCGGCCTGCATCTGCTCGAACAGCTTGTCGAGCGAGACGCCACCGGTCCGCTGCTTCGCCATTGCCTCGCGACGCAGGCGCTCACCGCGCTGCTGGGCCACGTCCCGTGCGCGACGCTCGCTCTCGACGACACGACCGAGCTCGCCCGCGGGCGGCGGCCGGTCGAAGCCGAGGATCTCGACGGGCTCGCCGGGATACGACTCCTGGATGCGCTCGCCGCGATAGTCGTAGAGGGCGCGCACGCGTCCCCACGCGTCCCCGGCGACGATGGCATCGCCGACCTTCAGCGTTCCGCGATGGATCAGCATCGTCGCGACCGGACCTCGGCCCACGTCGAGCCGCGACTCGATGATCGGACCGGATGCCTCGGTTGCAGGGTTCGCGCGCAGATCGAGCTCGGCGTCGGCCACGAGCAGGATGCGCTCGAGCAGGTCGTCGAGGTTCTCGCCCTGCTTCGCGGAGACGCGCGCGATCTGGACGTCGCCGCCCCACTCCTCGGGCTGCAGGCCCTCGGTCGCGAGCTCGCTGAGCACGCGGTCGGGGTTTGCGTCAGGCAGGTCGATCTTGTTCACGGCGACGACGATCGGCACGTCGGCCGCGCGCGCGTGCGAGATCGACTCGCGCGTCTGCGGCATCACGCCGTCGTCGGCCGCCACAACGAGGACCGCAATGTCGGTTACCTTCGCGCCGCGGGCACGCATCGCGGTGAACGCCTCGTGGCCCGGCGTGTCGAGGAAGGTGATGCGACGCCCACCGAACTCGGCCTGGTACGCGCCGATGTGCTGTGTGATCCCACCGGCTTCGGTCGTGACGACCGACGTCTTCCGGATCGCGTCGAGCAATGTCGTCTTGCCGTGGTCGACGTGACCCATGATCGTGACGACCGGCGGGCGCGCGCGCAGGGTCTCTTCCGCGTCCTCGAACGCTTCCGGCTCGGCGTCGTCGTCGTCCGCGTGCTTGATCGTGATCTCACGCCCGAGCTCGGCAGCGATCAGCGCGACTTCGTCGTCGGTGAGCGACTGCGTCGCGGTCTTCATCGTCCCGAGGTTCATCAGCAGCTTGATGATCTGCGGCATCGAGACGCCGAGCGCCTGGGAGAAGTCGCGCAGCGTGGCGCCCGACTCGACGGTCGCCGGCCCTGTGGGCGGCGCGACCTCGCGCGGCTGCCTCGGCGTACGGTCTGCAGAACGATCGCTCGGGCGCTGGCGCTGACCCGCACCGGGCCGGCCGCTACCGCCGTCGATGACGACGCGACGCCGCCCCTTGGGGCCACCGCCGCGCGGTCTGATCGGTCTGTTCGGTTTGCCGTTTGCCATTGCGCTCAACCAGTGTAGAGACGGGAGAGACCGGGGTCGACGAGCACGGTGCTGTGCAGGATGCGGCTGAACGCCCTGCGCGAGCGGGCGCGCTCGAAGCACTGCAGGCGTCGGCAGGTGTACGCGCCCCGCCCGGTGCCCACACCGGGCACCAGCGACCCACCGTCGCCGTGAAACCGCTGCAGCTCGTGCTGCGGCGCCTTACGCCCGCAGCCCGCGCACGTCCGGACCGGGCTACCCGTCGTGTGGCTCCGCCTCGACGTGCTCGATCGGGACGCCGCCGTCCGGATCGTCTTCGACGCGCTGAAGCACCACCGCGCCGCTTTCGAGCGTCTGATCCTCGCCCGCGACGGGGGCATCCCCCGGACCGGCCGGAAACTCCTCGGGCTCAGGATTGCCGAACGCCGCCGCATCCTCGGTGACGGGCTCCGGCTCGGAGACGAGCTCCTCGAGCTCGGGCTCCGACTCCTCGACGATCGCGTTGTCCTCGTCGTTCACCTCGTGGAGCGCGAGCTCCTGGTGTGCCGGCACGCCGCAGTACTTCGAACCCGGCAACGAGGCGTTCGGGCAGCGCTTGCCGTTCGAGAGCACCGCGGAGCAGCGGCCCGAGAAGTCGCCGTCCTCGCCTTCTTCGCCTCCGAACGCGGCTTCTGCCTCCTGCTGCGCGAACTCGGAGTCGGAGGTGATGTCGATCTTCCAGCCCGTGAGGCGCGCGGCGAGGCGCGCGTTCATGCCTTCCTTGCCGATCGCGAGCGCAAGCTGGTCGTCGGGAACGACGACCGTCGCCTCGCGACCCTCGTCGTCGAGGTACACCTCGCGCACACGTGCGGGCGACAGCGCCTTCGCGACAAAGCGAGCGGGCTCGTTGTTCCACGGGATGATGTCGATCTTCTCGCCGCGGAGCTCCGAGACGACCATGCGAACGCGCGAGCCGCGCGGGCCGACGCACGCACCCACCGGGTCGACGCCCTGCGCGTGCGACTCGACTGCGATCTTCGAGCGGTACCCCGGTTCGCGCGCAACGCCGCGGATCTCGACCAGCCCGTCTGCGATCTCAGGCACCTCGAGCTCGAACAGCGTCTTGATCAGCTCGGGATCGCGCCGCGAGAGGATGACCTGCGGCCCCTTCGTGCCGGTACGAACGTCGCGGATGACCGCCTTGATGCGCGAGCCCTGCTCGTAGCGCTCACCGTCGACCTGCTCCGGCCCCGGCAGGAGCGCCTCGACCTTGCCGAGGTCGACGAGGATGTTCCGGCGGTCGCCGGTCTGTTGCACGATCCCGGTCACGACCTCGCCGACGCGGTCGATGTACTCGTCGTACATCATCTCGCGCTCGGCCTCGCGGATCCGCTGCAGGATCACCTGCTTCGCGGTCTGGGCGGCGATACGGCCAAAGTTGTCGGGCGTGACGTCCTCGCGCTGGATGATGTCCTCGGGGACCTGCGACCAGTCGATATCGAGGTCGTCGTCCGCGAGCAGCGTGTGGTTCTTCTCCCCCGTCTCCTCCTCGATGCGCTCGAGCTCGTCGAGCGCGCGCTCGCGCGCTTCGTCGAGCAGACGGACTTCGAGGTCGTCGGGAATCTCGATCGCGAACACGCGGAAGTCTCCGCGGTCGTCGAGCACGACGGTCGCATGACGCGACGCGCCGGGCGTCTTCTTGTAGGCGGCGAGCAGCGCGTCCTCGAGCGCCGCAACCAGGGTGCCGCTCTCGATTCCCTTCTCGCGCTCGATCTCGCGGACCGCGTCAACGATCTCCTGGCTCATCCTTGAATCCCTTCGTCGATCAGATTGGCCCGCACGATCGAGTCGTACGGTATGTCTGCCGCGTCAGCGCCGTGCTGGATGCGAACGACACGCTCGCCGGCCTCCAGCACCTCGCCGCGCACGCGGCCTGTCAGGGTCTTCATTCGCACCTTGCGCCCAACGGCGCGCTCGAAGTGGGCTTTCGTCCGCAGCGGCCGGTCGAGACCCGGTGAAGAGACCTCAACCGTGTACTCGTCGAGGAAGGGGCGCAGCACGGTCGTCACCCGTTCGCAAAGCGCGTGATCGACGCCCTGCGGGTGGTCGACGTAGACGCAGAAACGCTCGTTGCCGGTCAGCTCCAGCGCGAGCACTTCGACGCCGGGCAGGGCCGATTCGACCGTCCGTGCGACCTCGCGCTGCAATTGACGCTCCTTCTCGAGTGGTGCAACCGCCACTTTCGAAAAACACCCCTTCAGACGAAAAGTGGGCGCCGCGCGCCCACCTCGAAACCGCTCGAAATGTGGTCGCAGAAAGGTAGCAGACTGCGAACTTCCGGCTCCCTCTCGGCCCTTAGGCGTCGAGCACGATCGTCACCGGCCCGTCGTTCACGAGCTCGACCGCCATCTTGGCCCCGAACTCCCCCGTCTCGACGTGAACGGAGAGCCCACGGAGGGCTCCGACGAAGCGGTCGTAGAGCTCCTCCGCCTCTGCGGGCGCAGCCGCCCCGGAGAACGAGGGGCGGTTGCCCGAGCTCGTATCGGCGATCAACGTGAATTGGCTGACCACGAGCGCCTCACCGCCGGAGTCGAGCAGGGAGCGGTCGAACCTGCCTTCGTCGTTCGCGAACACCCGCAGATTTGCCACCTTCGCGGCAAGCCGTTCGGCCGTCGCGACATCGTCGCCGCGCGCGACTCCGAGCAGCACGCAGACCCCGGCGCCGATCGACCCGCCCGGCGACACCGACGCTCGAGCGACGCGCTGCACGACAGCCCGCATCGAGTCTCTAGAGCTCGAGGATCCGTGCCGCGTAGGTCTCGGAGCCCGGCTTCATCGAGCTTGCAAGCTTGTAGTGCCCGTTCGCCTCGTTCGTGCGGCCGAGCTGCTCGAGGGCACGGCCGAGCGCGTAGTGCGCGTAGTGATCGGTCGGCGAGAGCTCCTCGACGATGACGCGGAACTCGCGCTCTGCGTCCTGCCAGCGCGCGAGCCGGAAGTAGGCGATCCCGAGTGCCTCCCGAATCGATGCCTTGTGCGGCTCGAGCCGCCTTGCGCGCTCGAGTGGCACCGTCGCCTGCGCCGTCATTCCCTTGCGGAGTCGCTTCTGCCCTTCTCGAAACAGGTTGTAGGCCTCGGTCATCGCGACTCCAATAGCCGCTCGACCTCGTCGAGGATCGCCGCCGCAACCCGCTGCTTCGAGGTCTTGGCCACCCTCCGCTCGCTTGCACGGGAGATGAGCACGACCTCGTTGTCGACCGCGTCGAAGCCGACGTCCGGCTTGCCGACGTCGTTGAAGACCACCAAGTCGGCGTGCTTCGAGTCGAGCATCGCCCGTTTGCGCTCGAGCCCGTCCGGCCCGTGCTCCGCCCCGAACGCGACGAGCACCTGGCCACTGCGCTTGCGCGCACCGAGCGTCGCGGCGATGTCCACGGTCGGCTCGAGCTCGAGAGCCCACGCCCGGTCGTCCTTGGCGCGCTTCGTGGCGAGAGCCTGCGCGGGCCGATAGTCGGCGACCGCCGCGGCGAAGAGCACGACGTCGACGTCGGCGTGCGCGAGCGCCGCCTCGAGCATCGCGTCCGCCGTGGGCGTCGGTAGCACTGCCACACCGCCGGGAGGCGGGACCGCGAGGTTCGCTGCGAGGAGGATCACATCCGCGCCGCGCCTACGCGCCTCTTCGGCGAGCGCGACGCCCATCCGGCCCGAGGAGCGGTTGCCGAGGAAGCGCACGCTGTCGACCGGCTCACGCGTTCCACCGGCGGTGACGAGCACGCGGCGGCCCGCGAGCGCGCCCGGCGCCAGCAGCTCCTCGACGCGCGCAAAGATCTCCTCCGGCTCTGCGAGCCGGCCGACTCCCCACTCTCCCTCGGCCATTTCGCCTTCGTCGGGACCGACGAGCTCGACGCCGCGCGCAACGAGCGTCTCGACGTTGGTGCGCGTGGCCGGATGCGCCCACATGCGTGGATTCATCGCCGGTGCCACCAACGTCGGCCCACGGTGCGCAAGGGCCGCATCGGTGAGCGTGTTGTCCGCAACGCCGTGCGCGAGCTTCGCCAGCGTGTTCGCGGTGCACGGTGCAACGACGAGAAGATCCGCTCGCGTCAGGTGCGCGTAGACGTCCTCGCCGGCGGGGCGCCGCGCGAGCGCGAGGAACGTCTCCTCGCTGACGAACCTCCGCGCGCCCGGGGTCACGAGAGGAATGACCTCGTGCCCGGCCTTCACGAGCAGCCGTGTCAGCTCGCACGCCTTGTAGGCGGCGATGCCTCCCGTGACGCCTAAGAGGATCCGGGCCATGCCCGAAGCCTGCCTACCTCTTGGTCGTCGGGGAGTACTCGTAGACGATCTTGCCCTCGGCGGTCTCCTCGAGGGCCATCGTCAGGTAGTTCTTGGAGCGGGACTCGATCAACGGCGGTGCGAACTCGTCGAACGTACCCTCACCGAGCTGGTGGTGGTAGTTGTTGATCTGCCGCGCGCGCTTCGCCGCGACGATCACGAGTGCGTACCGCGAATCGACTTGTTCGAGCAGCTCATCGATGCGGGGATGAATCATGGCCGGGCCATCGTAGCGGCACCGTCGAGACGCCGGGCGACGATTTCCGCGAGCGCCGAGGCAGCCCGGTCGCGGTCGTCGTTCACGACCACGTAGTCGAACTCGTCCTGCAGCTCCAGCTGACGGCGTGCGGTCGCGAGGCGCTCCTCGATCACGCCGGAGCTCTCGGTGGCCCGCTCGTGCAGCCGCCGGTCAAGCTCCTCGACCGGGGCTGTGACGAAGATGGTCACCGCCCCGGAGACCCGAGCCTTGACCCGCAGCGCCCCGTCGGTCTCCAGCTCGAGCAACGGGGCCTTCCCCTCCCCGCGGAGACGGTCGATCTCGGAATGGAGCGTCCCGTACCGGTTGCCGACGTAGTCAACCCACTCGAGGAACTCCCCTGCGACGACGCGCCGGTCGAACTCCTCGCGATCGAGGAACCAGTAGTGGACACCATCCTGCTCGCCCGGCCGCTGCGGCCGCGTCGTCGCCGACACGGCAAGCGCGAGCTCGCGGAAGCGCGGCAGCACGAGCTGGATGAGCGTGCCCTTCCCCGCACCGGACTGGACCGGTGACGACGAAGACCGGACGCGTCGAACTACTAGCGGTCGTTGAAGAGGGCAATCAGCTCGTGGCGCTGACGGTCCGACAGGCCACCGACCGTCTTCGACTGGCTGATGCGGCACTGGTTCAACAGCCGCGCCGCCTTCACGCGACCGAACTTCGGCACCGCCATCAACATGTCGAAGACCTTCGCGGTCGAGACGTACTCCGGCGGCTGGCCGAGGATCTGCTCGATGGAGACGGTCCCGGACTTCAGGTCCTTCTTCAACTGTGCGCGCTTGACGCGAATGTCGTTTGCTCTCTTCAGTGCTTCCATCCGCTGATCGAGCGAGCGGACAGGCGCCTGCACTTGGGTCTGGGGCCGCACCATGGACGCAGCATCCTACCAACCTGCGCGCGTCGTGCAACTGCCATCGGTTGAGCCTAGTTGGCCACCCTGACAACAGAGTCATGTGCGGAGCCCCGTATGTCGTCGATCGAGGCTGCCCCGAGCTTCGTGAGCTCGGCCGCAAGTTCGTCACGCACGCGCGCGGGTGCGTCGGGGTCCGAGAACAACACGGTCCCGAGCGCGACGTGCGTCGCGCCGCACGCGACGAGCTCGAGCACGTCGCGACCGTTCGTCACGCCTCCCATTCCGACGATCGGAATGTTCGTCGAGTGTCGCGCGCTGTACACCGCTGCGAGCGCGACCGGTTTCAGCGCGGGTCCCGAATACCCACCCGAACCACGCGCAAGTGTCGGCCGCAGGTGCGCGTCGAGCGCAACACCGCGCAGCGTGTTGACCATCGAGAGGCCGTCGGCGCCCGCCGCCTCGAGCGCACGAGCGAGCTCTCCCATGTCCCAGGAATGCGGAGAAACCTTGGCGTAGAGCGGGTTTGCTGTCACGTCGCGGCAGACCCGCACGATCTCGGCGGCGCTCTCTGCCGCCTCGTCGACGTTCGGGCAGCTGAGGTTGAGCTCGATCGTCACGTCGTCGAGTTGCGCGCAGGTCTCCGCGTACTCGTCGGCGGAGAACCCGCCGACCGACACCCACAGCGGTACTCCGAGCGAGCGCAACTTGGGCAGCGTCTCGCGCACGAATACATCTCGTCCCGGGTTGGCGAGGCCGATCGCGTTCAACATCCCGTGCTCCGTCTCGGCGATGCGAACCGGCGGGTTGCCCTGCCGCGGCTCGGGCGTGATCGTCTTGGTCACGAAGGCGTCGAGTGAGCGCGCGACGTCGGGGGCCGTCAGCGCATCGAGGCAGCCACTCGCATTTACGAGGAGCACAGGACTGGCCCTTCCACGCAGAGACGTTTCAGCTCACCGTCGATCTCGACGACGCAGCCGTAGCACCCGCCGTAGCCACATGCCATCGGCGCCTCCCACGCGAGCTGCGCAGCGGGCGCGAGCGCACGCACTGCCTCGAGCATCGACTCCGGCCCGCAGGCGAGCACGTCGCGACCTTCGGGCAGCACATCCGTGACCATCACCGGGTCGATCACGACTTCTGCGTTCGGGACGAGTACAGCAGCCTCTGCGTGAAACTCGGACCGAAAGCCGAGCACAGCCGGCGGATGCTCGAGCGCTTCGGAGAGATACGGCAGCGGAGCGATCCCGATCCCGCCGCCGACCAGCAGCGGCTTCGCGACATCGAGCCGGAAGCCGTTGCCGAGCGGGCCGAAGACGTGCAGGCGGTCGCCGGGGTCGACGCCCGCGAGGGCGCGTGTCCCCGGCCCGATCGGGTCGAGCAGGAAACCCAGCTCGCCACGCGGTGCGATGCAGACCGACATCGGCCGGGGCAGCAGCCGACCCGGGGCCTCGAGCATGAAGAACTGGCCCGGGATGCCGGGATCGAGCGCACCACGATCGATCCGAACGAGCGCATACGGCCCGACGTGCTCGACCGCGAGGACGCTACGACGCTCGCGCTTGGGTCTCGACATCGATCCGCTCCTGCAGCGAGAGCGCCGTCTCGGCTCGGGCATTCGCGATCGCGTGCACGGCGGCATTCGCGGCAGCGATCGTCGTGATGCACGGCACGCGCGCGACGAGCGCCGCCTCGCGGATGAGGTACCCGTCGGAGCGAGGCTCCGGGCCGCCGTCGGGGGTGTTCACGACGAGGTTGCAGCGGCCGCGCCGGATCAGGTCGACGACGCTCGGCGCCGTGCCCGGCTCACCGACCTTGCGCACTTCGTTCACGTCGAGGCCGGCGCTGCGCAGCGTCCGCGCAGTGCCACCGGTTGCGTACAGCGCGAATCCGAGCCCGGCGAACGCTGCCGCGACCGGGATGCTGCTCGCCTTGTCGTCGTCGCGAACCGAGAGGAACACCGCGCCGTCGCGCGGCAGGGGCCGGCCGGCTGCGCGCTCCGCCTTCGCGAACGCAGTCGGCAAGTCGGCGGCGCTCGTCATCACTTCGCCGGTCGACCGCATCTCCGGTCCGAGCACGGGGTCTGCTCCTGGGAAGCGTGCGAACGGCAGAACCGCCGCCTTCACGCTCACCTGGCGGGGCGGCCGTTCGTCGGGAAGGTCGAGCTCGGCGAGCGTCGCGCCGGCGGCAAGCTTGCACGCCGCCTCGACGAGATTCACGCCGATCGCCTTCGACGCGAACGGCACGGTCCGCGACGCGCGCGGGTTCACCTCGAGCACGAACACCTCGTCGTCGGACACGGCGAGCTGCACGTTCACGACGCCGACCACGCCGAGCGCCGGGCCGAGCCGGCGGACGATCGAGTGGATCTCGGCCGTCGACTCAGGAGTGAGCGACTGCGCGGGGAGCACGCAGGTCGAGTCGCCGGAGTGGACACCTGCCTCCTCGACGTGCTGCATGACTGCGGCGACGTACGTGTCCGTCCCGTCGCACAATGCATCGACGTCGATCTCGATTGCGTTCTCGAGGAAACGATCGACGAGCGTCGGGCCCTGCACCCCCGCGAATGCCTCCCGCACCATGTCGGCGTCGTGGCACACGCGCATCGCACGGCCACCGAGCACATAAGACGGGCGAACGAGGACCGGATACCCGATGCGGTCGGCGATCTCGACCGCCGCCGCGCCCGAAGCGGCGATCCCCCACTCCGGGCAGACGATCCCGAGCTCGCGGAGGAGACCGCCGAACCGCTCGCGGTCTTCCGCGAGGTCGACAGCCTCGAACGGCGTGCCGAGAATGGAGAAACCTGCAGCCTCGATCGCGCGCGCAAGCTTGAGCGGTGTCTGCCCGCCGAACTGGATGACGACGCCCTCGGGCCGCTCACGGCGGCACACCGCGAGCACGCCCGCTGCATCGAGGGGCTCGAAGTACAGGCGGTCGGACGTGTCGTAGTCGGTGGACACTGTCTCCGGGTTGCAGTTGATCATCACCGCCTCGTAGCCGAGCGCGCGGAAGGTCTGCACGGCGTGGACGCAGCAGTAGTCGAACTCGACGCCCTGCCCGATGCGATTGGGGCCCGAGCCGAGAATGACGACGCGCGGCGCGGTCCCGGTCGGGGGAGCCTCGTCGCGCTCGCCCCAGGTCGCATAGAAGTAGTTCGAGGCGGCGGCGACCTCGCCGGCGCACGAGTCGATCCGCCGGTAGACCGGTGCGTCGACGGCCTGTCGCGCCTCTTCCTGCTCGAGCTCCGCGAGCTCGTGGGCAAACCACGGATGCAGGTTGTCGGGCGACCACTCGAACGGCCCTTCGAGTCCGCGCTTCGCCTTCGCGAACGCCTCGATGAACGACCGGCCTATCCCCATCGTCTCTCCGACCGCTTTCATCTGCGTCCCGAGCGTCGTGTCGGCGCCCGGGAACTTCTCGAACGCGAAGCGAGGGATCTTGACGACGACGTAGTCGAGCGTCGGCTCGAAGCTCGCCGGCGTCGTACCGGTGAGGTCGTTGGGGATCTCGTCGAGCGTGTAGCCGACGGCGAGCTTCGCGGCCACCTTCGCAATCGGGTAGCCGGTCGCCTTGGAGGCGAGCGCCGACGATCGGGAAACGCGCGGGTTCATCTCGATCACGCGGATGTCGCCGCTCACGCGGTCGCGCGCAAATTGGATGTTCGAGCCGCCGGTGTCGACGCCTACCGCGCGAATCACGGCGATCGCACTGTCGCGAAGCTCCTGATACGCCTCGTCGGACAGTGTCATCTGCGGCGCGACCGTCACCGAGTCGCCCGTGTGCACGCCCATCGGATCGAGGTTCTCGATCGAGCAGACGATGACGACGTTGTCGACGCGGTCGCGGACGACCTCGAGCTCGAACTCGTCCCAACCCCGGACCGACTCCTCCACGAGCACCTGGCCGATCGGCGACTCGGCGATGCCGCGCTCGACCTGCCGGTGGAGCTGCTCCGCCGTGTCGGCGAAGCCGCCGCCGTGGCCGCCGAGCGTGAACGCGGGCCGCACGACGGCGGGGAGAGCAACGCCTTCGAGGTCGTCCGGCGACGTGACGATGCGCGACGACGGGACCTTCAGCCCACACGCCTCGACCGTCTGCTTGAAGAGCTCGCGGTCCTCGGCGCGACGAATCGCCTCGATGTTGGCGCCGATCAACTCGATGCCGAGCTCTCGCAAGATGCCTTCGCCTTCGAGCTCGCGGGCGAGGTTGAGAGCCGTGCCACCACCCATCGTCGGCAGCAGCGCATCCGGCCGCTCGCGCCGCAGCACACCCGAGACGCCTTCCACGTCGAGTGGCTCGAGGTACGTGCGGTCGGCGAAGCCCGGGTCGGTCATGATCGTCGCCGGGTTCGAGTTGACGACGATCGTGCGGAAGCCGTCCTCGCGCAGCACCTTCAATGCCTGGCATCCCGCGTAGTCGAACTCGGCCGCCTGGCCGATCACGATCGGGCCGGAGCCGATCAGGCAGATCGAGCGGATGTCGGTTCTTCTAGGCATGTGCTTGAACCCTCACGCGCTGACGGGATTCGCCGGGCGAGTGCAAGACAAGGACGCAATGAGTAGCGATAGCAGCGCTATCGCTACTCACGAGGACGCCGGATTGCGCCGTCCGGCGGATTCCGGCGGCCCGTGCTGGGTTCAAGGACGTGCCGAAATCAGGCAACGGCCTTCAGCCCCTCGACGAAGCCGGCGATGATCGGCGCCGCGTCGTGTGGGCCCGGCGACGCCTCGGGATGGAACTGCGCAGAGCGCGCGCGTAGGTCGGGATAGTCGAGACCCTCCACGGTCCCGTCGTACAGCGAGCTGTACGTGACGCCGGTCTCGTCGCCGGCCGCGACGGCGAACCCATGGTTTTGCGAGGTTACGAGCACCGTGTTGCGGCGGTGATCGAGTACCGGATGGTTCGCGCCTCGGTGCCCGAACGGCAGCTTGAACGTCTCCTTGCCGGTCGCCATCGCCAGCAGCTGGTGGCCTAGGCACACCCCGAGCACGGGAGTCCGCCCGAGCAACAGGCGCAGTGTCTCTGCCTCCCCTTGCAGCGGCGCTGGATCGCCGGGCCCCGGCGAGAGCACAACGCCGTCGTAGGCGGCGAGCGTGTCGGCGTCGACGTCGTGCGGAAACACGTCGACTGCGGCACCGGCGGCAGCGACACGGCGCAGAATCGAGCGCTTGCACCCGAAGTCGACGACGGCGACGCGTACCACGCCGTCCGCGGCGAATGTGTACTGCTCGCGCGTCGACACACCCGCGACGAGCGCCGAGCCTGCCATGGCCGGCCGCATGCGTACGGCTGCGAGCGTCTCTTCGATGTCGGCGTCGCCGGTCACCGCGGCGGCGCGCATTGCGCCTCGCTCGCGGAGGTGCAGAACGAGCGTCCTCGTATCGACACCGGTCAGCGCGACCAGGCCGCGTTCGTGCAGCCAGTCGGTCCACTCGGGACCGCGCGCCTCGCGCATGACGACGGCCGTCGCATGCGCGCGCCGCGACTCCGAGCGACTCTCGGCAACACCGTAGTTGCCGACCATCGGCGCGGTGAAGCAGACGATCTGGCCGTCAAAGCTCGGGTCGGTCGCGACCTCTTGATACCCGGTCATCGACGTGGTGAACACAGCCTCGCCGAAGGCGAACCCGCGCGCACCCACCGACTCGCCCGGGAACACCGTCCCGTCCTCGAGAATGAGCGCGCCCCGGCGATCCGCTCTCGGCGCCGGCCGAGCCGGCGCCGTCGCTCCTTGGTGAGCTCCGTCGAGCCTACGCTCACTCATGCCTCGTACGCCACGCCGCCGGCTGCGACAGTCAGTGTGACGCGGCCGTTCAAGCGGCGGCCGAGGAGCCACGAGTTCGCTGACCGTGACTTCAGTGTCTCGGCCTTCACGCGCCAGCTGCCCGAGAGGTCCAGCAAGGTCACATTCGCTCGCTCGCCGACGGCGATGCGCGGGCTCGCGAGCCCGAAGATGGCAGCGGGGCCCGTCGACATCCGCTCGAGCAGCGTCTCCAGTGAGAGCAGTCCGGGCTCGACGAGATTCGTATAGAGCGCGGAGAACGCCGTCTCCAATCCGATCACGCCGAACGGCGCCGACTCGAAGGGCACGTCTTTCTCTTCTGCGGAGTGAGGCGCGTGGTCGGTCGCAATCGCAGCGATCGTGCCGTCACGCACCGCATCGATCAGCGCCGCGCGATCGTCGTCGGCGCGCAGCGGCGGGTTCATCTTCATGTTCGTGTCGAGACCGCGTACCGCCTCGTCGGTCAGGCACAGGTGATGCGGTGTCGCCTCGCCACTCGCCCGCACGCCGGCGCTTTGGGCACGGCGCAGATGCTCGACCGACTGGTGCGCCGAGAGGTGCATCAGGTGCACCGGCTGGCCGGTGTCTTCGGCGAGGTCGACGTCGCGGGCAACCATCAGGCTCTCGCCGAGCGACGGCCAGCCCCCGATGCCGAGCTCGGTCGCGACGGAGCCTGCGTGCGCGTGGCCGCCGCGCGTCAGCGTCGGCTCCTCGCAGTGCACCGCGATCGTCCGGCCGGTGACGGCGTTGTACTGCAGCGCACGGCGCATCAGGCCGGCGGCCACCAGAGGCCGCCCATCGTCGGTGAATCCGGCGGCGCCTGCGTGCGCAAGTGCGCCGAGCTCGGCGAGCTCCTCGCCGTTCTGTCCCTTCGTGATCGCAGCGAGGAACCCGACGGACACGTGCGCTTCGCGCTCGGCGCGCGCACAGAGGCCACGGACGACGGCCGGATCGTCAACGACGGGGTCGGTGTTCGGCATGGCGAGGATTGCGCAATAGCCGCCTGCTGCCGCCGCTTCCGTCCCACTCGCGATCGTCTCCTCGTCCTCGCGTCCCGGAGTTCTCAGGTGCACATGCGGGTCGACGAAGGCCGGAACGAGCGTCAGCCCGGCTGCCTCCACGACGCGATGTCCATTCGCGTCCACATCCACGCCGAGCTGCGCGACAATCCCCTTGTCGATGCGGACGTCGAGAACAGCGTCGACGCCCAGGGCCGGGTCGAGCACACGTGCGCCGCGGATCACGAGGTCGTCTGTGCGCTCCGGTCCGAACAGCATCACGCGACACCCACTGCGACCTCGACGGCAACCGGTCCCGACGTGAGCAGGTCGTAGAGCACAGCCATCCGCACGACGAGGCCCGCGCGCACTTGATCGACGACGAGAGAAGCGTCGGAGTCGGCCACGCGGCCGTCGATCTCGACCCCGCGGTTCATCGGGCCCGGATGCATGACGCGCTGTCCAGTGCGGACGCGGTCGGGCGTGATCCCCCACAGCTCCGTGTACTCGCCGAGCGACGGTACGAAGTTGGCGCCCGGGAGCATGCGCTCGCGCTGCATGCGCAGCACGTAGACCACATCCGCGTCCGCAATCGCAGCGATGTCATGCGACACCGGTGCAAGCCCTTCTGGGATCAATGTCGGGGGCCCGACGAGCAGCACGTCGGCACCGACGAGCCGCAAGGCGTGGATGAGCGAGCGCGCAACGCGCGAGTGCAAGACGTCGCCAACGATGGCCACGTGCAGGCCCTCGAGGCGGCCGAGCGACTCCTGCATCGTGTACAGGTCGAGCAGTGCTTGCGTCGGGTGCTCGTGCTTCCCGTCACCGGCGTTCACGACACGCGCTTCCGTGCAGCGCGCGACGATGCCCGGCGCGCCCGCCTCCGGATGCCTGACGACGATCACGTCGGGGTCGTAGGCCGAGAGGGTCTGCGCGGTGTCCTTCAACGACTCACCCTTGTCGACCGACGAGCCGGAGGAGCGCAGCGTCATGGTGTCGGCGGAGAGTCGCTTCGCCGCCAGCTCGAACGACGACGACGTACGTGTCGAGGACTCGTAGAACAGGTTGACGATGAGCCGGCCCCGCAGTGTCGGGAGCTTCTTCGTCTCGCGCTCCTGCGACTGCGCGAACGACCGCGCGGTCGCAAGCAGGCGACGAACGTCGTCATAGCTCAGGTCGTTCATCGCCAGGAGATGACGGCGCAGGTCCGCCGGCGGCACGAGATCGCCGCCCACGATTCTCAGGTCACTCGCCACGCGTTGCCTCCCCGTTGCGCTTCACGAGCACGACGCGGTCGACCTCGTCGACCTCCATCAGCTCGACCTGCACGCGTTCCCCACGTGCGGTCGGCAGGTTCTTGCCGACGTAGTCGGGCCTGATCGGCAGCTCGCGGTGGCCGCGATCCGCAAGGACGGCGAGCTGGACGCGCTCCGGGCGGCCGTATTCGAAGAGCGCGTCGATCGCTGCGCGGATCGTGCGGCCCGTATAGAGAACGTCGTCGACGAGGATCACCGTGCGCCCTGTGAGCTCGAAGTCGAGCCGTGTCTCGCGGACGAGCGGCTGCGCGCGACGTGGCGCTCCGCCGTTGCGCACGTGCACGTCGTCGCGGTGGAACGTGATGTCGAGCTGGCCGAGCGCGAGCTCGATGCCGGAGCGCTCTTCGACGAGCCGCCGAATGCGCTGGGCCAGGGGGACGCCGCGCGTGTGGATGCCGACGAGCGCCACCGTCTCGAGCTCGTCGTTCCGCTCGATGATCTCGTGTGCGATCCGCGAGAGCGTCCGGGCGACCTGCTCCTCGTCCAGCAGGACGTTCCGCGCCGGAGTGACGGCAGGCTGAGTCATGCAGCTCCTTTCCGGCCTCTCTGGACCGGGTTAAAGGGTCGACGTGCGCGAGCAGCATACGGAATCGCGTCGGACGGAGCGCACAGAGCCCGAATCTCGAATCGTCTATCGTCGTTCCGTGGACGACGCCCTCCTCGCCCGCTACGCGAAGCTGATCGTCGAGTTCGGCGCGAACGTGCAGCCGGGGCAGCAGGTGCTGATCATCACCGCTCCCACCTCCGCGAGGCTCGTTCGCGCGGTCGCGGCTGAGTGCTACGCGCGGGGCGCCCTCTTCGTCGACCCGTGGTACTTCGACCCGTACGTCAAGCTGATCCGGGCCGAGCGAGCCGCCGAGGACACGCTGGAGTTCATGCCGACGTGGTATCCGAAGCGCCTGCTCGACCTCGGCGAAGCGCACGGTTGCCGCATCTCGATCGGCCCGAACACCCCGCCGGGGCTCCTGCGCGACATCGACCCGGGCCGGGCCGGCCGAGACCAGCTGCCGGCGCTCGCCGCGCACCTCGACGTGATCAACGCGAAGACCACCGAACTGGTGCGTCGTTCCCTGGGCGACCGCGGAATGGGCTCGAGTCGTCCATCCGGAGCTCGACGACGACGCGGCGCTGGCCAAGCTGTGGGAGGAGCTCGTCTACGTCTTGCGTCTCGACGAGGACGACGCGGAGGCCGCGTGGGAGGTGCGGATCGGGCAGCTCCACGCAGCGGCGCGAAAGCTCGACGATGCGCATTTCGACGCCATCCGCCTGCACGGGCCCGGCACCGATCTGACGGTCGGGTTGCTGCCGACGTCGCACTTCGCGCAGGAAGTGCCCGGCGGCACGACCATCGACGGGATCGTGCATCACGCGAACCTCCCGACCGAGGAGGTCTTCACCACTCCCGACCCGGAGCGCGCGGACGGGTTCGTCACTGCGACCAAGCCGCTCGACGTCGGCGGCACGGTCGTGAGCGGGCTCCGGGTGCACTTCGCGGGCGGACGCGTCACGAAGATCGAGGCCGACGAGGGTGCGGAGGCGCTACGGGCACGCTGCGCGAAGGACGACGGAGCCTCACGCCTCGGCGAGGTCGCGCTCGTCGACGGCGACGGCCGCATCGGCGCCACGGGCACGACATTCTTCAACACGCTGCTCGACGAGAACGCGGCGAGTCATATTGCGCTCGGGAACGCCTATGCAGCGCCGGTTGGCGACGAGGACCGTCCGCGCATCAACCGCAGCGCGATCCACATCGACTTCATGATCGGCAGCAACGACGTCTCGGTGACAGGGCTCACGCACGACGGCCGCGAGGTGCCCGTGCTGCGCGCCGGGGCCTGGCAGCTCTAGGCCGGCGGCGGGTCGCGCGGCGGGCGCGCGCCGTTCTTGACGAGCCGCGGCTCGCCCCGCTCGGAGAACGGCACCTCGATCACGTCGAAGTCGCGTGGAGCGACGGTGGCGGCGAAGACCTCGCGCGCTTCGTCGAGCAGCTCAGAGCCGAAATACCGCGGCGAGAGATGCGTCAAGGCGAGCAGCCGTGGCTTGGCGGCGGCGGCGAGCTCGGCTGCCTGACGGGCGGTCGAGTGCAGGGTGTCTTTGCGCGCGGTCGCGCTCCTCGTCGCCGAAGGTCGCCTCGTGGACGAGCACGTCTGCGCCCTCCGCGAGCACGCGCACCGTCTCGACGGGCGCGGTGTCGCCGGTCAGGACGATGCGCCGGCCGGCCCGGGGCTCACCGAGGACTGCATCGGGCGTGATCGAGCGTCCGTCGGCCAGGGTCACCGACTCGCCGCGCTGGAGCGCACCGCGCTCCGGCCCGGGCGGCACCCCGAGTGCGTCTGCCGCGTCGACGTCGAACCGGCCGGGCCGCACCTCCTCGTCGATCGCGTAGCCGACGGCGGAGACGCCGTGGTGGACGGGGAAGACGAGGATCCGGTAGCCGTCGCGCTCCAGCGCCTCGCCGGCTCGGACCTCCTCGAGCTCGAGGGGATAGGTCAGCTTCCCGAAGACGCGGCGCAGGTCGGCGACGAGCTCACGCAGCCCGGGCGGCCCGTAGAGCGTCAGCGGAAGCTCGCGCCCGCGCAGCGAGAACGTCTTCAGCATGCCCGGCAGCCCGAGCGTGTGGTCGGCGTGGAAGTGGGTCAGGAAGACCTGCTCGAGGTCGGGCAGCCCGACCGTGGAGCGCATCAACTGACGCTGGGTCCCCTCGGCGCAGTCGAAGAGCAACCGCTCGCCGCCACGGCGCACGAGCAGCGCCGCGGGGGCCCGAGCGGGCGTCGGCGCGCTGGCGGAGGTGCCCAGGAAGACGAGGTCCAGGTCCACGAGCGCCGATTCTCGCAGCCGCGAGACGACACGCCGTCGGCCTGGCCGCGGCAGCTCTACGGCAGCACGAGCCGCTCGCCGACCTGCAGGGCCGCAGTGTGGAGATGATTTGCCCGCTCGATCCGCCAGATCGCGTCGCGGACGTCGCCACCGTAGTGGCTTTCCGCGATCGACCAAAGCGTGTCGTACGGCTTCACCGTCACCACCTGCTTGGCCCCATGGGCCTGCGAGGAGCGCGCTGCGATGCTCCAGATAAGCACCGACGCCACCACCAGCATGAGGATGCGAACGAACATGTGTTCGCCACTCTAGCGAACATCTGTTCGCCTTGTCAAGGACCGAGCTCGACGAGCTGTGGCCGCAGCTCGCGGCCCTCCACCACGAGCTCGAGCAGCGCACGCTGCGGTGAGCGGCGCCGTTCGGTCGGCGACCCGGGGTTGAGGAGCCACACACCTTCGTGGCGCTCGACGCGCGGCTCGTGGGTGTGTCCGTAGACGACCGCGTCGCAGCCGGGGAAGCGGGCCGCGAGCCTCGCGGCGCGGCCTTCGGCGGGGCCCGGGTCGTGCACCATCCCGATGCGCGCCTCCCCCGCCTCCACGATCCGCTCGCCGGGCAGTTTCGCCTGCAGGTCCGGCTCGTCCATGTTCCCGTGGATCGCCGCGATCGGTGCCCCGTAGGCGAACAGCTCGTCGAGGAACGACCGCTGGACGAGATCGCCGGCGTGCAGGATCAGGTCCGCCCGGCCGAGACGCGCGACGCATTCCTCGGGTAGGCGCCTACCGCCCCGCGGCATGTGGGTGTCGGAAATGATCACGATCCGCACGTCAGCGCCTCGGCCGCCGCACGACGAAGGGCTTCGAGGTGAACGACGTCCGCCGGCCGGGGTTCGCGAGAGCCGAGAGCACGATCCTGATCTCGTACGTGCCCGCTCGCAACGCGCCCTTGAAACCGATCCGCGGTGTCCGGTACGCCTTGACGAGGCCCTTGAGCGGCTTTCCGACCGGGCCGCCGCCGACTTTCCGCAGTGTCGCGGTGTAGGAGGCGTCCTCCTCGGCGGTGACGACCGTGCGGAGCGGCACGATCCCGGCCGTCGCGAGCCCGCCCGTCGCGGCGGGCCGCGTCCCGAGCAGGCCGAAGCCGACCGCCGCGCCGACCACGTGGGTCGTGTGACGCCAGCTCCCCGACTGGCCGACGTCGGCGCTGCTCGCGCAGACCGCATCTTTCGCAGCCGCGACCTCGCGCTTCATCGCCGCATACGACGCCTTGCGCGTCAGGTCGGCGTAGAGGCTTCCCGACTGGTACCCCTGGCCGAGCGACGCGTCGTCGATCAGCGGGAAGTAGAGGACGACGTGGACGGATGGGTCGCACGCAGCGAGCTCGGCGAGGGAGACATACGACGATGCCTGTTGCTCCTCCGTGATCGGATCCACGTTCTCGGGCGGGTCGACGTACGCCGCCTCATGACCCGTGACGAAGGTCTGCTGGCCCACCTCGTCGAGCGCGAGCGGCAACGAGTACAGACCCGGTACCGACCGCACGATCGGCTGGGCGGTGCCGTGGAATGCGTCCCACAGCGACTGCTTGATCCGGTCGAGGTTCGCGGCATCGGCTTGCGGCCAGCGAAACGACGTCAGAAGCGGTGCTGTGTCCTGCACGGGCGGATACGGGTGCAGATCGAACACGTCGAAGAGCGGCTTCGTCCGTCCGGAGGCGCGATACGCGTCACCGAGATCCTTGATGAACCAGACGGGCGAGTGACTCGGGTTCGAGATCGCACGCGGATTGTCGTTGCCTCGCGACGAGATCGCGGGCCCCCACACCATCGCGTCCGGGCGCACCGTCTTCAGGGCGTCATAGGAAGCTGCCAGCGTGTGCTCGTAATCCGTAGCGGCGGCGTCGTGGCCGTTTCGAAACTGCGGCTGCCAGAACCTGTTCACGTTCGGCTCGTTGCCGATCACGAAGTCCTTCACATTCGGGAACGCGGCGCCGACGAGAGCGACGAACGACGCGAACTCCTGCTGACGGAGAATGTGGCCCCCGACGCCGTTCGGGTGCAGGGGGTAGATCGCGAGAATCGGCCTGATGTCGACGAGGAGAGCGCAGTCGACCGCCGCTGCCAGGTCCGCCTGGAACGGGATCGTCGCGGGGCTCGCGTCGTCCCACTGGATCGTCAGCCGCAGGTCGCTGTAGCCGATGTCCAGCGCGGATTGCCACCAGACGTCGCCACAGGTGTGGTACTTGGGCCAGTCGTCAGCGACGCCGAGACGCAGCGGGTCGGCGCTCGCGAAACACACGGGCAGCACGACCGCGACGGCGAAGGCTGCCGCCAGCACGCGTCTCACAGCTCAAGGGTGCCGCGCTACTCGGACGGAAGCACGGCGTCGACCAGCTTCCCGGCGCCGAAGCGCACCGGGTCGTCCGCCGGCAGCCCGGTCTCGGCCTCGGCGGCCTCGACCGCAGCGCGCGCGCCCTCGTCGTCGAGATCGCGAGTGTTGAGAGCGACAGCGAGGACTTTCGCGCGGCGTGGGAGCAGGCTGATCTGCTCGTGGAGCGCGACGAGCTCCGAGAGCGGCGGGATCACGTACCGCTCGTCGCCGTCGACGTGGCGCTCGTCCGCCTTGTGGCAGAGCACGTACGCATGCGGCGCCGAGCCATGGATGAGCCCCAGGGTGACACCCGAGTACGCCGGATGGAGCAGCGAGCCTTGCCCTTCGACGAAGAGCACCTCGCCTCCACGCCGCACCCCTTCGAGCACGAGCTGCTCGGACGCGCCGGCGATGAAGTCCGCGACAACGGCATCGACGGAGATCCCCCACCCCGCGATCGCGATCCCCGTCTGCCCGGTCGGGACGAACTCGCTCTTCACGCCGCGGCTGCGCGCCTCGCGGTCGAGCTCGAGTGCGACGGTCATCTTCCCGATCGCGCAGTCGGAACCGACCATCAGAATCGACGTCGCGGCGTGCGTGAGGTTCTCGCCGGTGGGCACGTTCAACCCGTCGGGCGGCCTGCGCAGGTCTCGCAGCTCGACGCCGTGCTCGCGCGCGAGCGCTGTCAGCTCCGGATCGGTCGAGAGGAACTCGTGGAGGCCGTTCTCGATGTCGAGCCCCGCGCGGATGCACTCGACGAGCAGCTCGCGCCAGGCAGGCGGGAACCGGCCGCCTTGCGTCGCAACCCCGACGAGCGCGGTGGTCGGCTCGTACCTGAGCGCGTCGGCGACAGTCCGGACGAGCGGGAAGCCCTCGTGCTCGGAGGCGGCGGACTCGGAGTCGAGGACTGCGACGACGTCCTGCGGCGCGTACCGGATGACGCCGCGCGCGGTCTTGCCGAAGTGCGGGTCGCCCGACCGGCCCTCCGCGAGGACGAGCAGCCTACGCGGGCGCAACGCCAAGTCCGGGCCGCTCCGACGGGAGCTGCACGCCGTCGCGAAAATCGACACCCGGCCATGGGTCGTCGGCGAGCAGCAGATTGCCGTCGAGGTCGACGTGGTCCATCAGGCTCGCGACGTGTGCGCCGGCTGCGATTCCGAGCCCGGATTCGACCATGCAGCCGAGCATCACGCCGAGGTCGAGTGCACGCGCCGCATGCACCATCCTCACGGCTTCGCGGATGCCACCCGACTTCGCGAGCTTGATGTTGATCCCGTGCGCGCGCTCGGAGCACGCCGCAACGTCGGCCAGCGTGTGACAGTCCTCGTCGACGTAGATCGGGATCGGCGAGCGCCGCCTCAGCTCGGGGCCGTCGGGATCGCCCGCGACGAGGGGCTGCTCGCAGTATTCGAGTGGGAGTTGAGGCAGGAGCTCCAATGCTTCGTCGAGCGACCACGCTTCGTTGACGTCGCACTGAAGAGGTAGGTCGGTGACGGAGCGCACGGCTTTGACGCGCTCGCCGTCGAGACCGTCACGGCCGCCGAGCTTCAGCTTCAGCCGCCGAAAGCCGCGCGGCAACACCTTCTCCGTGCGGCGCGCCATGTCGTCGGGATCGCCGAGCCAGATCGTCCACGACGTCGGCGGCCCCGACCGCCGCAGGCCGAGCAGCCGGTACACCGGCTGGCCGACGATCTTTCCCTGCAGGTCGTAGAGCGCAGCATCGACGGCCGCGCGCGCGGCGTACTCGCCGGGAGGCAGACGCTCGCCGATCTCGTCGAGCGCGAACGGATCGTCGCCGAGCTCGACGTGCTCGAGCCACGCGAGCGCCGAGCCGGCGGACTCGTCGTAGCGCTCGATCGGAGCCGCTTCGCCACAGCCGACGACGTCGTCGTGGCGGATCTCCACCCGCACGACATCCGCCGAGTCCTCCGACCCGCGCGAGATCGTGAACGTCTCGGCGAGCGCGATCGTCGCCTTGCGGGCCGTGAGCTGCATCGGCCTCTACACTAGGCAATTCCCCGCGCCCGTAGCTCAGGGGATAGAGCGTTCGCCTCCGGAGCGAAAGGTCGCAGGTTCGATTCCTGCCGGGCGCATTTTCGGCTTGAGCTGATCCCGGTCAGGCGGTGACCGAATCGTGCAGCTCGTACCACGTCTCGCGGGTCGGAGGCGTGAAGGTCGTGTCGCCTCTCTCCTGCGCGGCGGCAGCCATCGGCTCGGTGATCGGATTCAGACGCTCGTTGATGAACTTGTCGCCGTGCTCGCGTGTCTCCCACACGTCGAGGATGCGAAAGACGCCTGCTTCGAGGTCGAAGCCGGCGGTGTGGATGAGTAGCCCCTCAGGGGCACTCTGCAGATCCAGCTCGGCAACGACGCGGTCGTAGTTCGTCGTGCTGGTATCGCCGTCCTTGATCGCGAACTCCTGCACGTACACGACAGCCATGGCTCCTCCTCGCGTGGACTAGCGCGATCCTATCTCCCCACGCTTCTCAGTACGGCGGCTGGAACGCGCCGGTGTACGTGAGGAACGTGATGCCACTCCGTGTCCAGCGCGCGAAGTACCACTGCCGGTCGTCGTGCGAGACGCGGACGCGCCGCCCGGTGACGACGTTCGTCTCGAAGATGCGCGTGCGGTTGTAGCGGTAGCCCCACAGGAGCGTCGTCGAGTCGGGCGACCAGGCGAGCGGTACGGCGGACTCGAACAGCCACTCCACGCCCGACAAGACGCGCACGGTTCCGCGGTGAAGATCGACTACGGCGAGCCCGAGGTCGGAGTTCAACGCCGTGTTGACCGCGAGGAAGCGACCGTTCGGCGACCAGAGGACGTACCGGCTCGATGTGACTGGAAGCTTCGTGAGCTTTCGGAGATCGACGTCGTGTGCACTACCGAGGTCGCGAATACAGAGACCGTTGCCGCACGCATAGGCGATCCTGCGTCCGTTCGGCGAGAACGCCGGCGGCGACGCGAACGACCGGCCGAGATCCGACGGCGCGCCTCCTGTCGCCGGCTCGAGCAACAGTCGGCCGAATCCGTCGCTCCCAACTGCTCCCACGAACGCCAACGTCTTCCCGTCCGGCGACCAGGCTGGAGACGACGCGTCGCTCGCAACGAGCCGCAGCGCCGACCCGTCGCTCCGAGCGACATACAGCTGCGTGCAGTCTGGCGACGCTTGGCTCGGACAGCCGAGACTCGTGTACGCGATCGATGAGCCGTCGGAAGAGAAGGCGGCCGATTCCGGACGGCCCGACGCGATCTCGTCGCGTCCCGAGTCGTCCGCGTCCTCGAGCACAAGCCCCGTGTCGGTCGCAACCGCGACGCGGGTTCCACGCGATCGCGCCAACAGCTGATCGGATGCGGTATCCAACGAAAAGCCCGATTGCTCTGCCTGCAAACCCGTCTTCGTGTTCAAGGCCCAGAGGGTGAAACCCGGAGCCTCCCCGGCGGCCCGTGCGGTCAGCCCGAGAATCGCGGCGAGCAGGACGACGGCGACCCCGACGGCAACAGCGCTCTTCACATGCGTGAATCTGACGGCCACGTGTAAGAAACGTTTTCGGCTTCTGCATGGACTCCGGGGAGCGCGTGCGCGTACTCCTTAGACGTCTCTTAGAGAAGCCCCGGCGAAGTTCTTAGGAACCGCTGTGAGGGTCGGGTCTTCCCGCGACAAGGAGGATCGGCATGTCGATGTTGCGCATTTGCTCCGAGCCCGGCTGCACCACCTTGACGCTCGGCCGACTCTGCATCGACCACGAGCCGGTTCAGAGCCTCAGCAGAGCGGAGGTCGCGCCTAGCGACGGCCGCGCGCCGGCCGGCTCGTACCGCTCGCCGGCCGCGCCGGCTTCGCGCTCGGCACCGCCGCAACAGGCGCCGTCACAGTTGGCGTCGGCGTGATCGGGCCGTGCAACGCGTGTGCGGACGCTCCGCTCGCGAAGACCGCTGCCGCGCCCGTCGCGAGGAAGAGAACCACCATCTGATGGTGGACCTGCCGCATCCCTCTTTCATGCGTCCGCCGCGCGCGTCGCGCCATCCCCCACGCGGGTGAATCGGGAAAGGGGTGCCGCGCGCCACCCACTTTTTCGTACAGTCGCCACGTGGGTGGATCCATGTCCCGCCGGGGCTTCGTCGGGCTCGCAGCCGCGGGCACGGCGGCGCTCGCCCAGGGCCGGTCTGCGCACGCTGCCTCCGTCGACGCGCCGACTCCGACACCGACGCTGGGCCCCTTCGCGACCGAGCCCGGCTGGACGCCGCCGTCGCTCGTCGTCAACCACGCCGCGACGGGAGTCGCCCCCGGCTCGATCTTTGCCGCTCCGTTCCTCTTCGGAGTGCCACGCCCGGGCGGCGCCGGCCCGATGATCTTCGACAACAACGGTCAGCCCATCTGGTATCTGCCCCTCGCGACGGTGCAGGGCATGAACTTCGCGCTGCAGTCCTACCGCGGAACCCCCGTGCTCACGTGGTACGAGGGAAAGCTCAACCAGGTCTACGGCGGCAGCTGCGTCATCTACGACGCGACGTACCACGAGGTCAAGCGTGTGCACGGTGGCAACGGCTACCAGGCCGACCTGCACGAGTTCACGCTCACCGACAAAGGCACGGCGCTACTCGCGATCGCGAATGAACTCAGAGCCGACCTCACCTCGGTCGGCGGCGCTGTCGATGCGCGCCTCGTCGAAGGGATCGTGCAAGAGGTCGATATCACCACGAACAAGGTGCTGTTCGAGTGGCACAGCTACAAGCACGTTGCTCCGTCCGAGTCGTATCGCACCGAGGTGACGCCCGCCGGCAACGTCGACTACTTCCACCTCAACTCGATCGAAGTCGACACCGACGGAAACCTGCTCGTCTCGGCGCGGCATACATCGACCGTCTACAAGATCGACCGTAAGAGCGGCCAGATCATCTGGCGACTGGGCGGCAAGTTGAACGACTTCACGATGCGGCCGGGCGCGTCGTTTGCCTACCAGCACGACGCGCGCCGACGTGCCGACGGAACCATCACGCTCTTCGACAACAGCGCGACCGAGGATCCAACCGAGCAAGTCGCGCAGTACTCCCGCGCGATCCGCCTACGTCTCAGCGAGACCGCCAAGACCGCGACGCTCGTGCAGGACTATGTTCCCGCGGTCCTCCGCTCGGCCTGGGCGATGGGGAACTTGCAGGAGCTTCCTGACGGAGGCGTGTTCGTCGGCTGGGGGACGACCGGCGGGATGACCGAGTTCGACGCGGCGGGCACCGTGCGCTACGACGCGAGCTTCGCCGACGGCAGCGCGAGCTATCGCATCTTTCGCTTCCCGTGGCACGGCACGCCCCCCGGGCGGCCCGCCGTCACCCTGGCGCAGGACGCGGGCGGCGCACTCACCGCACGCGTGAGCTGGAACGGCGCCACGGATGTCGCCCGCTGGCAGCTCCTGTCGGGCTCGAGCTCGAGCAACCTGAAGCAGCTGGCCTCGGTCCCGCGGCAGGGTTTCGAGACCGCTGTGACGGTCGCTGCCCCGGCCTCGCACGTCGCCGTGGCAGCGCTCGACGCGAAGCGCCGGCGGCTCGGACGCACGACCGCGATCGCGATCGGCTGACCCCCCGACGGTTCTCAGTTGTGGATCGCGCGCGGCTGCGAGAGGATGCGCCCGCGGCGCACCGTGTTCTCCCCTTCGCGATCCGCCGCGAGGCCTCTCCTGCGGCGCGGCCGAACTTCTTCGACGACCCCCGAGGAAGTTCGGCTGCGGGGCTCGCCCGCGATCATTCCTTCCGCCACTCGTCTTCGGTGCGCAGCAGCCCCTTCCGACGCGCGTCGACGACGCACTCCATGTGCGCGTGCCGCCGCTTCGACACGTCGCCCTCGGGTGCGACGAGGGCGTGCTCGCTCGTTGCGTGCAACATCCCGTCGCAGAACGGACAGACGTAGCTCGCGGGCTTGAGGCTCTGCGCGGGCCGCATCGTCCACCACCGTGCCTCCACCCTCACGACGATAGCGCCGGCTCGACGCGCAACGACGCCAGGAAAGGGCGTTACACTGTGGAACATGCAGATGATTCCCGTCCTCGAGGATCCGCTCAGTACCGATGCAAGGCCTCTAGATGCCAAGCCTGCCTCGCATCCGTCGTACGCGCACTCGGGACACGGCCGTGGCCGTGGCGACGGTCGCTGCCGCACCCGCTGAGCTCAGCGCAGCCGGTCTCACCTGGATTCATCTCGATGCGCCGCAGCTCGAGCGTGCGCAGGAGCTCGCCGAGCGTTTTGGCTTTCATCCGCTCGATGTCGAGGACGTCATGTCCAAGCGGCAGCGGCCGAAGGTCGACGACTACGCCGACGAGGGCTACCTGTTCGGCGTCCTCCACTTCCCGGTCTACGACCGCAACATCCAGCGGCTGAACGCGGCCGAGCTCGACTTCTTCGTCGGACCCGACTACCTGGTGACGCTGCCGACGGTCGAGCTCTTGCCGGTGACGCGGCTCTTCCTTCGCTGCGAGGACGACGAGGTGTTCCGCGAGCAGCTGTTCTCGCGCGGCTCCGGTCGTCTGCTCTACGAGCTGTTGGACGACTTGTTCGACTACTGCTTCCCGATCCTCGACAAGATCGGCTACAAGCTCGACTCGCTCGAAGACGACATCTTCGACGGGCGTTCCGAAGAGGTCGTGCGCGACATCTCGAACGTCAAGCAGGAGATCATCAGCTACCGCAAGATCATCAAGCCGCAGCGGTCGACGCTGCGCCTGCTCGAGCGTCACGTCGAGCGGTTCCTGCCGAACGAGCTCGAGCTCTACTTCGAGGACATCGTCGATGCCTCAGAGCGCATCTGGGACATGCTCGACAACTACAAGGAAGTTGTCGAGGCGCTCGAGACAACCAACGAGCAGATCGTCTCCCACCGTCAGAACGAGGTGCTGCAGATCCTGACGATCATCTCGTTCATCATGCTGCCGCTCTTCGTGATCACCGGCATCTTCGGCATGAACGTCAGGTTCCCCGGCGAGTTCACCGCTGTCGGCTTCTGGGTGATTGTCGGGATGATGGTCGCTTCGGTGCTTGGAATGGTCGGGTACTTCCGCTACAAGCGCTGGCTTTAATGCCACAGCCCCTGTGGGCACCATGGCGACTCGAGTACGTGCAGCACGCCGACGAGCTCGACCGCTGCATCTTCTGCGAGCCCGAAGAGGAGCTCCTCCTCTACCGCGGCGCGAAGGCACTTGTCGTCATGAACAAGTTCCCGTACTCGTCAGGCCATCTGCTCGTCGCGCCCCATCGTCATACGGGCGAATTCGGTGCACTCGACGACGACGAGGCGGGGGAGGTGCACCGACTCTCCGCGCACGGAATCACCGCTTTGCGCGCCGAGTACGGACCGCACGGGTTCAACCTCGGCTGGAACATCGGTCGCATCGCCGGTGCGGGAATCGAGGGGCACGTGCACCAGCATGTCGTCCCGCGCTGGAACGGCGACACGAGCTTCATGCCCGTGCTCGCCGACACCAAGGTGCTGCCCGAATCGCTGCTGCGCTCCGCAGAGCGGCTACGCCCGCACTTCGCGTCTCTCCCTCGAACGAGTTAGGACGGAGAGCGAGGCGCGCCGCCCGCGCCACGCTCATCCGCCTGGTCTTCCCGTCGATGTGGGGCTCCGCCGCATCGAGCCCCGTGCTCGACGATCGGAGCATGCGCGACGGCAGGCACTTGACGCCATCACCCGATTTACGGTTGACCACCGCGGTTGACCTATGAGGTTTTCTACACTCGAGTCATGCGAAAGGGGCCGCTCGTCTTGCTCACATCGCTCGCACTTGCCGGAGTGAGTATCGCTTCGGCCGGCGTCGAGATAACCCCATCACCGCTCGCGACCTCGCTCTCGGTAAGCCTGTCCTCGCGCAGCCCGAGCGCACGTCCGGTCGCGGTCACGTTGAAGATTCACGCCGAGCTGCAGTGCGGCCGGCTGACTGCAGGCACGCTCGTCTTCCGGTTCCCCGCAGCCGAGCGGCTCCCGAAGACGATCGCGGCCGGAAGCGCGACCATTTCCGGGCAAGCCTCCGCCAAGGTCACCGTCGACGGGCGCGCCGTAACGATCATCCAGAAGCCACGGACCGGAGTGATGTGCGATGTGATCGCGCCCGGGATCGTCACCGTCCTGCTTGCGAAGACGGCCAACGTCGGCAACCCGGCGAGTGCCGGCCTCTACACGGTGAGCCTCCTGCGCGGTACGAACGCCACGAACGCACAATTCCGCGTTCGCTGAGTCTCAAGTTGCGGCCGGGCGCCGCCGATATTCACAGCATGCTGCGGCTCGCATTGGTCATCTCGGCTGCCGGCTTTGCGGTCAGCCTCGCTGCGTTCTTCACGCGCTAGCGATCGTCAGGCACGACGTTCCACATCGCGTAGTTCCGCCAACCCGGACGCAGCGCGAACACGAGCGTCCGGGCATACGTCGCCGGGTCGACGAGGTAGATCCCAGGCGTCGCCTCCTGCTCGCATCCCCCATGCGCGAACTGGGTGACGAGCTTCCCCTGCCACGACCAGCCGAGCACGTATGACTGCGTATCCGGCCCGCGGCGGATGTCTGTCGAGCCGTCGATGTATCGCGGCTTGCCGCCGGTCGTGTCTGCGACGATCGACGGCGAGAGGCCGCATCCGACGGCGAGAGTCGCGCCAATGTGGGCTCGGTCCGGTGAGAGGAGCGCGGACATCGCTCCGAAGTTGCCGTAGAAGAACGGCCTGCCGAGCAGGGTGCGTCTGCCATCGTGCGCGATCGAGAACACGCGGACGACCGCGTTCGACACTCGGGAGAAGTGCGGGCCCACGTAGGCGCACACCGCGATCACGCTGTCGCGGGCGAGGCCGGCCGGATTGCAGCTGCTGACACCGCCGACCCCTTCGCTCCACGTGACGCCGTGCGGCAGCGTCCATTGCTCGCGCGTGACGAGATCGGTCAGGACGTGGCGTTGCGCCAGTAGGAGACCGTTCTGGGACAGGAACCAGTCGTGGTCGCCCGCTCGCACGAGAACCCGTCCGGTTCGTGTGTCGCGGAGAACGATCTTCGCAACGCGATCCGAGCTCGAGCCGGTCATATGACCGACGAGCTCCGTGCGGCCCGGCAGCGGCACGATCCCGCGTGCGAGCGGCTCGAGCCGACCGCCCGCGAGCTGCCACTCCCTCCCGTGCGGGCCGACCAGAAGCGGTTGCGGCGTCAGGTAGCTCGGCCCTGCTGCGTCCTGCGCGAGCGCGTCCAGCAGGAGATCGTTGCTCTGGAGTGCGAGCTGGAAGCCGGCGAGGCGCCCGAACACGCGGCCGTCGAGACCGACCAGCAGCACCTCGTGTGCCCGGGCGACGGCGATGCCCTGCGTCGGCAGCCAGCCGGGCGCGAACGGATTCAGCAGCCGGGGCTCCGCGGCGCCGCGGGCGATGCTCGCGGCGGCGAGCACGGCGGAAACCGCCAGCACGACCGCGATCGGAAGCGCCCGCCTCGTCGTGCGTCCGGCCAGGGCGAACCTCCTAGCCGTCTCCGCCCGTGTCGGGCTCGAGCCACGCCCACCGGAGGCTCGGCAACGCGGCGACCCACACCGCGCCCGCAACGGCAAGGCTGATCGACGCGCCGAGTGCGACGTAGAGACCCCAGCCCGCGCCCGCGGCCGCAGTGACGACGCTGCCGCCCCCGACGATCGCCGCGAGGTGCGTGCGGTCGTAGATCGCGGCGATCAGCGCTGCGGCACCGGCCGCGAAGACGTAGACGCCGGCGCTGCGCGTCGCCCGCCGAAACCACGCGAGCCCTGCTGCAAGGAGCCCCGCTGCGAGCACGATCCAACCGCGCGCACCGGCAGTCGTGCCCCCGAGCGTGGTCGGGCCGACCTTCACCCACGCTCCGTAGACACCAACCACCATCGCCGCGGCGCTGAGCTCGATCCAGGTGATGTACACGGCGCGGTCGCTCATCCGGGTCGGCGACACCTTACGCGCTGCTCAGCCACGGACGCAGCGCTCGGACGTGCCCGGCGGGCCTGACACCGCTTCACGCAAATCGCGGAGCCAGGCGGCCGGACAGCGAGCTACTTCTTGAACGTTGCGCGGAGACGCGCCAACAGCTCATTGAGCTTCGTCATCTTCCCCCCTCAAATTCGTGAGAAGCGCTGGAAAGGCTGGCCCTGCATCGCCGTCGTTTGCCTAAGCTCGTCGCCTCGCGCGCGGAGCGCGTCGGTGGATTGAGGGCCAGGGCCGAAAGCTAGGTGCAGCGCCAGTACACGCAGGCTACTCCTCCCTGCGCCCGAACGCCATGAAACCAGCGGCGGAGCGCCGCTCTCGCCTGAAAAGCAGAAGCGGGCGAAGGGGCTCGAACCCTCGACCCTCAGCTTGGGAAGCTGATGCTCTACCAACTGAGCTACGCCCGCGTCCCCCCGATTCTAGCCGCGCGATCCTCCGGCTCCCGCCACTCCAGTCGCCCGGGCTTCCTGCCGATAGCACGGGCATGCGGTCGATTCCGACGACTCCTGTCGCTCAGAACCTCTGGGTCGTTGGCGCGCTCTCGTGCGTGGTCATGATGGCCGGCGCGACCGTCGCGGGTCTCGTGCTGCTCGCGGTCGCGCTCGCCGTCGCGATCGCGCTGCGGATTCTCGCCGTGCGCTGAGCCGCCACCGACGCTAGACCCGCTTGCGGGTCTGCCACCAGCGCAACCCGAGCCGGATCGCGCGCCGAAGCAGCAAGAACATGGTCCGACTCTAGCGCGGGGCCCGGCGCGGTCGCCGAGCCCCGCACCGAAGCTCAAGCAGGCGCGGGTGCGCCCTCGTAGACCTCGATGAAGCGCAGGTAGCTCTGCGCGATCCGCTCGACGGCACCGTCACGGTCGAAGCCGTCGGGATCGGCGGCGTACGCCTTGACCGACTCGGCGAAGATCGAGCGGCCGATGGCAAACCCCCCGTAGCCCTTGACTCCGGAGCCGGCGCGCAGCCACTCGTCGACCTTCTCGTCCGAGGCGCCGCGACCGAGCACGATGCACGACACGCGATCTCGTCCCTCACGCCGCGCAAGCTGCGCGATCTCGTTGCACGCCTCGCGGTCGTCGAGTCCCTCGATCTTCCAGATGTCCGCCTCCACGCCGCCGTTCTGCAGCTGCAGGATCGCCTCCATCATCAGCTGTGGGCGAAGCTCCGTGTCGTAGCGATCCACGTCGCCGCCGACGCTTTCGAGCTGCGCCGGTTCCGCCGGGACGAGCAGCTCGAAGAGGTACTTGCGGTGATGTTCGTGCAGCCACTCCGAGAGGCGCCGCAACTTCTCGATCTGGCGCTCGTTCATCGCCCGGTCGCCCTCCGGGTTGAACCGGACGAGCACTTTCGAGAAGTCCGGGTCGAACTCCTCGATCTTCTCGCCGAACTGCTCGCCGTACTCGAAGTCGAACTCGTTCTGGCCCGACTTCTCGACCGGCATCGCGAGCTTGTAGCCGCCGGCCTTCGCCTCGCGTGCGACCGACGGCCCGTACTGCCCGTCGACCAACACGCCTGCGAACTCCTTCGGCGCGCCCAGCTCGACCGCTCGCTGGAACCCCTCCCAGATCAGCGTCTTCGCGCCCGGCACCCGCCCGACGTCACCGACCATCTTCTCGAACGATCCTCGATGGTCGAATGCGAGGATGTACAGCCGCTCGTCGTAGCCGAGCTCGTCGAGTCCAATCGTCATCAGTACTCCCTTCCGGTGAACTCCATCAGCTTGCTCAACTTGTGGCGTGCTTCGATCCGGCGGACGGTGCCGGAGCGCGAACGCATGACTAGCGAATCCGTGACCGCCCCGTCGTTGACGTAGCGAATCCCGCGCAGCAACGCGCCCGTCGTGACGCCCGTTGCGGCGACGAACACATTGTCACTCTTTACGAGGTCGTCGGTCGTGAGCACCCGGTCGACGTCGTAGCCGGCCTCGACGAGGGCCTGCCGCTCCTCGGCGTTGCGCGGCCAGAGCTTTCCTTGGAGCCCACCGCCGACGCACTTGAGCGCCGAGGCGGAGATGACGCCTTCGGGCGTCCCACCGATCCCGTAGAGGATGTCGACTCCTGTCTCGGGCCGCGCCGCCGCGATCGCGGGCGCCACGTCGCCGTCGCGAATCAGGTTCACGCGTGCGCCCGCCTGGCGAAGCTCGCCGATCAGCTCCTCGTGGCGGTCGCGCTCGAGGACGACCACCCGGATGTCGGTCGGCCGTCTCCCTTTGGCCTTCGCGACCGCGTTGACGTTGTCGGTCGGGCTCGCGTTGATGTCGATCGCATGCACCGAGTCGGCCCCGACGGCGATCTTCTCCATGTACACCGCTGCGCCCGGGAAGAACATCGAGCCACGCTCGGCGACGGCGATCACGGAGATCGAGTTCGGCTGCCCGAGCGCGCAGAGACGGGTGCCCTCGAGCGGGTCGACGGCGACGTCGACGCTCGGCCCGCTCTGGTCTCCCACCTCTTCGCCGTTGTAGAGCATCGGCGCCTCGTCCTTCTCCCCCTCGCCGATCACGACGACGCCGCACATCGACACCGTGTCGAGCATCGCGCGCATCGCGTCGACGGCCGCCTGGTCGGCGGCGATCTTGTCCCCCCGCCCGATCCAGCGGCCGGCGCCCATCACCGCCGCCTCGGTCACGCGGACGAGCTCGAGCGCGAGGTTGCGGTCGGGGCGCGGGTCCGTCATCTGCCGGGGATCCTAGGCCAGGCGATACGCTCTTCGGCCGGATGCTCGCGCGAAAGATCGCTGTCATCGCCAGCGCGAGCGGCAACGGCAAGACGACCCTTGCCCGCGAGCTGGCCGAGCGACTCGCGGTGCCGTTCGTCGAGCTCGACGCCCTCGTGCACGGGCCCAACTGGGCCGAGACGCCCAACGACGCGCTGCACGCGCAGGTCGCGCCGATCGTCGGCTCGCCCGGCTGGGTGATCGACGGCACCTACCGCGGCAAGCTCGGCGATCTGGTGCTCGAGAACGCCGAGCTCGTGGTGTGGCTCGACCTGCCGATACGCGTGTGGCTGCCTCGCCTCGTCCGCCGCACCTGGCGGCGCGTCCGCCGTCGTGAGGAGCTCTGGAACGGCAACCGCGAGACGATTCGTAACGCCGTTCTCGCGCGTGACGGTCTCTTCTACTGGGCCTTCAAGCAGCACGTTCGTCGCCGCCGGGTGTATCCGGTGGAGCTCGCATCGTTTCCGGTCGTGCGGCTCCGTTCGACGCGCGAAGTACGGCTGTTCCTCGAGCGCTACCGGTAGCGCCTACATCCTCTCGGGAGCCTCGACGCCGACCAGGTCGAGGCAGCGGGCGATCACGCGCTGCGTGGCTTCGCACAAGCCGAGGCGGAACGACTCCGCCGGGTCGCCGAGCACGCGACACGCGTGGTAGAAGCGATGAAACTCGTCGGCGAGCCTGATCGCGTACGCGGGCACGAGCTGCGGGCCGCGACGATCGGCGGCCTCGCGCACCGTCGGCGGAAAATCGGTCAAGCGCTTGATCAACTCCTTCTCCTCCGGCGCGAGCGGGCCCGGAGGCGCGCCACCCACCACCGCTCCGTCGGCGTTCCGCAGGATCGCCGCGATGCGCGCGTGTGCGTACTGCACGTAGTAGACCGGGTTCTTGTTCGACTTCTCCGCCGCGAGGTCCAGGTCGACTTCGATCGTCTGATCGGGGCCGCGGTTCACGAGATACCAGCGCGCCGCATCCACGCCGATCTCGTCCATCACGTCGTCGAGGAACACCACGTTCCCAGCACGCTTCGACGCCTTCGATGACTCGCCGCCACGGGTGAGATGGACGAACTGGTACAGCAGCACCTCGACCCGCTCGGGGTCGTAGCCGAGCATCCGGGCAATCGCGGCGTACCAGCGCGCCGTCGCGTGATGATCGGCTCCGAGCACATAAACGGCGCGGTCGTAGCCACGCTCGAGCTTGTCGACGAGGTACACGACATCGGCCGCGCGATAGGTCGGCGTGCCGCCTTTGTCCGGCGAGCGGATCAGCACCCAGTCCTGCTCGTCGCCGTAGTTCGACGAGCGCGCCCACAGCGCGCCGTCTTGCTCGTACGTGTCGAGTCTCGGCAGCAACTCGGGCAACCGCAGCTCGAGGTCGCTCTGGAGCGTCCAGCTGTCGAAGTGAATGCGGAAGCGCTCCATCGTCCGCTCGATCGACGCGAGCATCGGCGGAATCGGGTCGCCCGCCTCGAGCGCGAGGGCCGCGACGTACTCGCCGCGGTATCCGTCCTCGGGCACCGGCTCGCCGCGTCGCAGCGCGTCGACACTTGCGCGGAACCGTTCGATCTGCGCGCCCGCGTCGTTGTAGTAGTACTCGCGGGACACGCGGTTGCCGCCGAATGCGAGCAGTCGCGCAACGCAGTCACCGTACGCACCGTTGCGCGCCGCGGAGACGACGATCGGGCCGGTCGGGTTCGCGGAGACCATCTCCATCTGGATCGACTGCGGCGCGTCGACCCAGCCGCCACCGTACCCCTCACCCATCTCCGCCAGTGCCTCGAGGAAGAACGTGTCGGCCAGCCGCAGGTTGACGAAGCCCGGCCCTGCCACCTCGGCAGAGAGCACCTCGCCGAGCTCCGCGAACCTTCCGGCCAGCTCTTCCGCAAGCTCGCGCGGGGGCCGGCCCACGGTCTTCGCGGTCCGAAGCGCCACGTTCGTCGCGAAGTCGCCCAGATCCGAGTCGTTCGGCCGTTCGAGGTCGACCTCGGCGCCGGCGAGCTCGGTCAGCCGGCCCGCGAGGCGTGCGATTGCGTCGGTCACACCTCTAGTATCGTCATCTCGGATGGACGAGCAGCCCGAGCGCCAGTTGAACATCCACATGGATCCGGCGCAGCTGGGCGGCGTCTACGCCAACTTCGCGAACATCACGTTCTCCGACTATGAGTTCACGATCACGTTCGCGAAGATCGACCACGAGGTCGAGGAGGGCGACGTGCCGGGGGTGGTCGTGACGCGCGTCAACATGTCGCAGCAGTTCATGAAAGAGCTGCTCGCCGCGATGCAGGATGCCTACTCGAAGTACCTGACCGTCAAGGGCATTCAGGATCTGCCCGAGACGGACGACCGGCCCTAACGCTGGCGAGCGCGCCACGCGCGCGTCATGGCGATCCGCTGCATGAGCGTCGGGTGGTCCTCGAGCCAGAGGTAGTCGAGAACGCCCGGGTCGGGATTCTCGAGGCTCGTGCGCTCGAAGCTCTGGAACAGCTTCTGCGTCGACGCTGGATCGTGCGTGGCGTTCAGCGATCGCCAGTCGGCCTCGGCCTCGTAGCGGCGCGAGACCGCGTTCTGGATCGGCGCGGTCACGAGCGCGAGCAGCGTCAACACGAGGAACGCGAACGGCAGGTTCGCAGGGTCGCCCAGGCCACCCCGCCGGCGCGTCGCGGCGGCGAGCAGCCACAGCGTCGGCAGCACGATCAAGGCCGACCAGCCGATCGTCTTCACGATGTGACGGCTGCGCACGTGGCCGAGCTCGTGCGCGATCACGGCGTCGACCTCACCGCGCGAGAAGCGACCGTCGAGCAGCGTGTCCCAGATCACAACGCGAGTCGACGGCCCGAAGCCGACGGTGTACGCGTTCGCCTGGCTCGTCCACGACGACACGTCCTCGACCCGCACCGGTGTTCCCTGCACGTGCTCGGCGCGCTCGAGCCGGGCCGCGTCGGCGCGCAGCACCGGATCGGCGAGTGGATGCGAGCCCGCGGCGGCGAGCCACCCGGAGAGGAAGGCGAACAGAGCGGCGATGGCAACGATCGTCGGGCCTGCGGCGAGCCACCAGCGGCGCGGAAACTTCACCGCGAAGCCGACGAGCAACACGATCGTCGCCATCACCGAGACCGCCTCGGGCCCGAGCGTCGACCACTGCGCGACGAGCCACGCGCCGATGTGGAACGGCCCGAGCCCCCAGTGGTGCTGCCACCAGAGGTCGGCGAGGCTGAACGGCAGGCCGGCTCCCCAGAGCGTGACGAGAACGACCATGCCCGCGATCACGGCGCTCCCGATGGGACCGAGGCCGATCGAACGGACGCTGCGCGGCAATCGCCACGCGAGCACCCCCAGCGCGACGATCTGCGCGAGCGTCCCGCAGAGCCACAGCCCGTCCTCGCCCCGGCTGAAGCTGCGCGCGCGCGCCAGCGCATGACCGCCGAAATACGAATGCTCGTTCAGGCCGGAGAGGTGCAGCGACGGCACGCTCGTGCGGGCGAGCAGCCACGCGCACACACACCACACCGCAGCCGCGATCGCTAGCGTGGCGGCCTTCGTCATGCGTGTCGCGGTCATCTCAGACGTCCATTCCAATCTCTCCGCGCTCGAAGCGGTGCTGGCGGACATTGACGGCGAGGGAGTCGACGAGGTGTGGTGCCTCGGCGACATCGTCGGCTACGGCCCGCGGCCGAACGAGTGCTGTGACCTCGTTCGCGAGCGCGCGACGCTTTCCCTCTGCGGCAATCACGACCTCGCCGTCCTCGGTTCGCTCGAGGTGTCCGAGTTCGCCGGCGACGCAGGTCGGGCGGCGCGCTGGACGGCAGAGGTGCTGGGCGCCGAGCAGCGCATGTGGCTCGAGACCCTTCGGCCACTCGCCGAACGGAATGACGCGCAGCTGTTTCACGCCAGCCCTCGCGATCCCGTCTGGGAGTACGTGCTGAGCGAGGGCATCGCGCTCGCGGCATTCCTCGCCACCCACGCACCGATCGTGCTCGTCGGCCACAGCCACGTCGCGCTCGCGCTTTCGTGGGAAGAGGCACGCCTCGACGGAGGGCTGACGCCGGGAGGGACCGAGCTGGAGCTCGGGGCAGGGCGCCTGCTGCTCAACCCGGGCTCGGTCGGCCAGCCACGTGACGGCGATCCGCGTGCGGCCTGGCTGCTGCTCGACCACGCCTCACAGCGCGCTACGTTCCGCCGCGTCGCCTATGACATCGAGACGACGCAGAACGAGATTCGTGCGAACGGGTTGCCCGAGGGTCTCGCGACGCGGCTTCTGCACGGCGTCTAGCGCCGCCGCCGTGCTCGTGCTTGCCGGCTGCGGGAGCCACGCACACGTGCCGCAGCTCGCGCGCGCAGACGCAGCTCCGCTCGCCGCGCTCGCCGGGCGCATCGCGGTCGAGAGACCGTGCGCACAACGTCGGGACATCCGCGCGCTGCAACGGCGTGCGATCGCGCTGGTCAACGCAGGGCGCGTCCCCGACGCGCTGCAGGAGCCCTTTCTCTCCGGGTTCGCAGCGCTCGCCGCCGAGTCGCCCGCGTGCCAGGCGAACGCACAGGCACACCCTGCGTCCCCGAGCCCTGCACGCCCTGCGCCGACGAAGGTGGACCCGGTGCCGCATGCTGCGAGCGTCGAGCGCGAAGCGCGGAACCTGCAGCGCTGGCTCGAGGCGTACGCGACGAGTAGCTAGACGGCTTCGATCTCCGGCGCGTCGGCGCCGAAGGTGATGCCCTCGCGGGCGAGCGCGACCTGTACGTCCTCGCGCGCCTTGAAGATGCGCCACTTCACCGTCGCGAGCGTGACTTCGAGCGAATCGGCGATCTCGTTGTACGAGAGGCCGACCACGTCGCGGAGGAGCAGCGCCATCTTCAGGTCGACGGGCAGCGCCTCGATCGAGCGCCAGAGCGCGTCGATTGCCTCGACCCGCTCGACCGGCTGGTCGACGACCTCGAGCTGCGGCGCGTCATCCAGGTTGACCGTCGCGCCGGGCCGGCGCTCGCGTGCACGCAGCTCGTCGAGCACGCGGTTTTTCGTCACCTGGAACAACCACGTCGTGAACTTGCAGCGCAGTGAGAATCGCGGCAAGCCTTGGAACACGCGCAGGAAGACCTCCTGCGTCAAATCTTCGGCCAGTGCGCGGTCGCCGTTCGTCAGGCGGAGCACGTAGTTGTAGACCGGCACCTCGTACGTCCGCACGATGATCGCGAACGCACGCTCGTCCCCGCGCTGGGCTTTCCGAAGGATCGCCAGGTCAGGCTGTGGGAGGGACAAGGCGGGCGGAGTATAGCCCCCTTTTCGGCTGGAATCTCCGAGATTACGCACGGTTTACGAGAGCTTCACCGGACATGTCCAGAGGAGCCTCGAGACCGAGCAGTGCGAGAACGGTCGGGGCCAGATCGGCCAGCTCCCCACCCGCCCGCAGAAATCCGTCGGAAAGGGTCGCGACGAGCGGGACCGGGTTCGTCGTGTGAGCGGTGTGCGGGCTCATACCGTCGGGCTCCAGCATGACCTCGGCGTTCCCGTGGTCTGCCGTGACGAGGCAGACGCCGCCGAGCTCGGTTGTGCGCGCGACGACGCGTCCCAGGCAGTGATCGGCAGTCTCGACCGCCCGCACGACGGCCGGGATCGAGCCCGTGTGGCCGACCATGTCCGGGTTCGCAAAGTTGACGACGCAGAAGCCGAAGCCGTCACCGAGCCGGTCGACGACGCCCTGCGCGACCTCCTCGGCCGACATCTCGGGCTTTTCGTCGTAGCCTGCGACGTCGCGCGGGCTCGCCACGAGGAGACGTTCTTCTCCGGGCCACGGCTGTTCGCGGCCGCCGTTGAAGAAGTACGTCACGTGGGCGTACTTCTCCGTCTCGGCCGCGTGCAGCTGGCGCACGCCGTGCTCGGAGAGCACCCCGGCGAGCGTGTGCTCCACCTCCCGCTCCGGGAACACGACGGGCGTCGGCAGCTCCGAGGAGTAGCGCGTCATCGTCGTCACGTCGAAGCCGCCGTCGAGGAGCAGCTTCGTCAACTGACGACCGCGGTCCGGCCTGAAGTTGAAGAAGATCGCCGTGTCGCCGTGCTCGAGCGATGGTGCGCCGTCCACGACGATCGGCTCGATGAACTCGTCGGTCACCCCGTTGTCGTAGCTCGCCTGCACCGCCTGGAGCACATCGCTCGTCGGACGACCGTCATGCTCGACGATCGCGTCGTAGGCACGCTGCGTCCGGTCCCAGCGCTGATCGCGGTCCATCGCCCAATACCGCCCGGTCACGGACGCGATGCGATCCTGCGGTAGCAGTGCGAGGTCGCGGACGGCGCTCGTGGGCGAGACGTCACGGCCGTCGGTGAAGGCGTGAATCCACGTCTTCTCGGGCGCGAACCGAAGCAGAGCCTGCAGGTGATCGATGTGCGAGTGGACGCCTCCGTGCGAGACGAGCCCGAGCAGATGCACGCGCCGGCCGCGCTCGAAGGCGGACGTCAAGACCTCGTTCTCGAACAGCGAGCCGTCTTCGATCGCGCGGTTCACGCGCATCAGGTCCTGATAGAGACGTCGACCGGAGCCGATCGTCAGGTGGCCGACCTCGCTGTTTCCCATCTGACCGGGCGGCAGGCCCGCGGCCTCGCCCGAGGCGTTGATCGTCGTGTGCGGGTACGTTCGCCACAGACGGTCGAACACCGGCGTGTCCGCGAGCTCGACTGCGTTGCCCGGGCCCGGCGGCGCACAGCCGAAGCCGTCGAGCACGACGAGCGTTACGAGGGGATACGTGCCGCTGCCCGGCATATCGCCGCGAACGACTCGACCTCCAACGATGCACCGCCTACCAGCGCGCCGTCGATCGCAGGTTGCGCGAGGAGCTCCTCCGCGTTCTCCGGCTTGACCGAGCCCCCGTAGAGCATCGGCACGTCGATCAGCTCCTTGATCGTCTCGTGCGCCTCCTGCGCCATCTCCGGTGTCGCCGTCTTGCCGGTGCCGATCGCCCACACCGGCTCGTACGCGATCACGAGATTCGGGTCGGGCTCGAACGACGCGACCTGGCGGCGGAGGACGAGATGCGTCGCCCCTTGCTCCCGCTCCTCCTCTGTCTCGCCGACGCACGCGATCACGTGCAGGCCCGCTGCCAGGCAGTGGTGGACGCGACGCGCGACGAGCTCGTCCGTCTCGCCAAACCACCGACGGCGCTCCGAGTGGCCGACGAGCGTCCCGTAGACGCCGACCTCCTGCAACATCGGCGCCGAGACCTCGCCGGTGAACGCTCCCTCGGTGTCCCAGTGACAGTTCTGCGCGAACACGCCGATCTCGGTGCCGGCGAGCGACTGCACGGCCGTCGGCGAGCGAGACGTACGGCGGGCACACGACAACGTCGACGCCGTCGGGCAGACCGGCGTCGCGCAACTCGCGGCAGAACGTCCCTGCCGCCTCCGGCCCCTTGAACATCTTCCAGTTCCCTGCGATCAGCATCTTCATCCCACCGGAATCGCTGCCACGCCGGGCAGAGTCTTTCCCTCGAGCAGCTCGAGCGAGGCACCGCCGCCCGTGGAGATCCACGAGATGCGATCAGCGACACCCGCTTCGTGCACGGCGCGCACCGAGTCACCTCCGCCCACGACGGTGAAGCCCTTGTTCCCGGCGACGGCGCGGGCAACGGCGAACGTTCCTTCGGCGAAGGCCGGCCACTCGAAGACGCCCATCGGCCCGTTCCAGAAGACGGTGCGTGCCGCCGCGATGCGACGCGCGAAGTCGGTGCACGTCTCGGGCCCGACGTCGAGCCCGAGCCAGCCGTCGGGAAGCTCGTCGAACGGCGTCACACGCGTCTCCGCGTCCGCGGCGAATGCAGACGCCGCTACGACGTCGAGGGGCAGCACGACGTCGAAGTCGAACGGGTTCTCGGTCCTGACGTCCTCGGCCATCTTGCCGCCGATCAGCACTTCGTCAGCACGTCCGCCGAGGCTCTGCAGCACGCCGACCTTGTCGTCGACCTTCGCACCGCCCGCGACGATCAGAAACGGACGCTCCACCTCGCCGAGCAGCCGCCCGAGCTGCCGCAGCTCCTCGAGCAGCAGCAGGCCGGCGTACGCCGGCAGGAGCTCCGCAACGCCGACCGTCGACGCGTGCGCGCGGTGGGCGGAGCCGAACGCGTCATTCACGTAGAGGTCGCAGCCGTCCGCAAGCTCGCGTGCGAAGCCCGGGTCGTTCTTCGTCTCGCCCGGATTGAAGCGCGTGTTCTCGAGCACACGCACGCGTTCGTCGCCGACCGCGTCCGCGACCGCACGCCGGACCGGCTCCATTGCGTAGCGCGCGCGATCCTCGTCGGTCTTCGGACGGCCGAGATGGGAGCAGACGCGCACCTCGGCGGCGTCGTGCTCGAGGAGCAGCTCGATCGTCGGCAGCGACGCGCGGATCCGCGTGTCGTCAGCGACCCGCCCGTCTTCGAGCGGGACGTTCAAGTCCGAGCGGACGAGCACGGTCTTGCCCGCGACGTCGGCCGTCTCGACGGAGCGCGGCAGCGCCACTAGAGCAGCTTCGAGACGAGGTCGACCAGACGGCACGAGTAGCCCCACTCGTTGTCGTACCAGCCGAAGACCTTCGCCGACGTTCCGGTCGCCATCGTCAGCCCGCTGTCGAACGTGCACGAAGCGGACGAGTGCACGATGTCGCTCGAGACGAGCGGCGCGGTCGAGTAGTCCAGATACGGCGCGAGTGAGCCGCCGGACGCCGCGGCCTCGAACGCGTGGTTGATCGCGTCGACCGATGCCTCGCTGCGCAGCTCGACGACCAGGTCGGTGACCGAGCCTGTCGGCACGGGAGCGCGCATCGACATGCCGTCGACCTTGCCCTTCAGGTGCGGCAGCACGAGACCGATTGCGCGGGCTGCGCCGGTCGAAGTCGGCACGAGGTTGATCGCAGCGGCGCGCGCACGGCGCGGATCCTTGTGCGGGCCGTCCTGCAGGTTCTGATCCTGCGTGTACGCATGGATGGTCGTCATGAAGCCGCGCTCGATCCCGAACGCATCGTCGAGCACCTTTGCCATCGGCGCGACGCAGTTCGTCGTGCAGGAGGCGTTGGAGATGATCGAGTGCTGCTCGGGGTCGTAGGCATCGTCGTTCACGCCGAGCACAAGGGTGATGTCCGGATCGGTCGCCGGTGCCGAGATGACCACCTTCTTCGCACCCGCATCGAGGTGCTTCTGTGCGCCCTGCCGATCCGTGAAGAAGCCTGTCGATTCGATCACCAGGTCGACCTCCAGGTCGCGCCACGGCATGTTCGCCGGGTCACGCTCCGCGAGGCCGGTCAGCTCCTTGCCGCCGACCTTCAGCGAGCCACCCGTGACCTCGACGTCGTCGGCCAGCGATCCGAGCAGGCTGTCGTACTTGAGCAGGTGCGCCATCGTCTCGATGTCGCCGAGATCGTTGAACGCCACGATCTCGAAGTCGCCGCCACGCTCGAGCGCGGCGCGAAAGAAGTTACGGCCGATCCGGCCGAATCCGTTGATTCCCACGCGAGTCTTCGCCATGGCGAAGACTCTAGTGATGTGACCGATGACGTCGCCCGCTTCCTGGAGCGCGAGCACCAAGCGATGCAAGGACGCAGGTCGCGTTCATAGCTGGGCTATGGACGCGACCGAGGACGCAGCAGCGCGCCGTGTGATCGCGGGCCGGGGAGCCGGCCGCATGTCTTCGGTTACATCACTCGCCAGCGGTCTCAGACAGAGATGCCGTAGATGTCCGCAAGCTTGCCGCGCAGGTATCGCACGTAGGGCTCGGGATCGATCTGCGAGGTGCCGGCGACGCGCTCGAGCGTCTCCCCCGGTGTGTACTTGCGCCCGTGGCGGTGGAGGTGCTCGCGAAGCCAGTCACGGAGCGGGCCGAACTCGCCGTTCTCGAACGAGTCGTAGATGTCGGGCACGTCCGCGAGCACACGCTCCCAGATCTGCGCCGAGATCAGGTTGCCGAGGGCATACGTCGGGAAGTAGCCGATCGAGCCGCCGGACCAGTGAACGTCCTGCAGAACGCCCTCGGTGTCGCTGGGCACCTCGATTCCGAGGTAGTCCCAGATCCGGCGGTTCCACTCCTCGGGGAGCTGCTCGAGCGGGAACTCGTCGGCGAGCATCGCCTGCTCCAGTTCGAAGCGCAGGATGATGTGCAGGTTGTAGGTCGCCTCGTCGGCCTCGACGCGAATCAGCGACGGCTCGACTCGGTTCACCTCGCGGTACCACGAGTCGGCGTCGTAGCCCTCCAGAGCGGCCGGATGCTGCTGCTGCAGCCGCGGGAAGAACCGGCGCCAAAACGGCAGCGAACGGCCGACCAGGTTCTCCCACATCCGGCTCTGCGACTCGTGCATCCCGAGCGACACGCCGCGGGCGAGCGGCGAGCGCTCGAGCGACGGGTCGATCTGGTGCTCGTAGAGCCCGTGTCCGAACTCGTGCATCGTCCCGAAGAGACCCTCGAGGCGGTCGGTGAAGTACCGCGTCGTGATCCGGATGTCGGTGATCCCGGTGCCCGACGCGAACGGATGCACGGTCGGGTCGAGACGCCAGGCGTCGTCGGTGAAGCCGAACTCGTGTGCAACCTCGAGCTCGAAGACCTTCTGCGGCTCGATCTCGAACGTCTTCGGTCGCTTCTCGTCCAGACCTCGGGCTGCAGCCTCCTTGACGAGAGGCGCCTGGTGCTCTTTGAGGTAATCGAAGATGCGACGGACCTCGGCGGTCTTCATGCCCCGCTCGTAGTCGTCGAGCACGATGTCGTACGGCTCGTCGCCGACGTCGAAGCACTCGATGTACTGCTTGCGGAGATCCAGGTTCTTGCGCAGCACCGGCAGGAACGACCCGAAGTCGTTCTCGCGGCGCGCTTTCACCCAGACCGGGTTCGCAAGCGACGCCGACCGGGAGATCTCGGCGCGGAGGTCGGCGGGCACCTTGCTGGCTTTCTCCCAGTCGCGTGCGGCGACCCGGATCAGGCTCGCCTCGAATGAGTCGTAGTCGTGCGTCTCGCCCCAGCTCCGCAGGTCGTCGATCAGGGAGCCGACCTCGGCCGAGGTGAATTTGACGTGCGCGATGCGGCCGACGGTCGCAAGCTGCTCAGCGCGGATCTGCGCGCCTCGCGCCGGCATCATCACCTGCTGATCCCAGCCGAGCAGGGCCATCGTCTTCCCGAGATCGGAGATCTCGGCGAGGCGCCCGCGCAGCTCGTCGAACTTCGCCTGGCTCACGGCGTTGCCTCGTTCATGGCAGAGAAATGTATATGAGCGTCCGGCGACCGAGCTGCAGTTCTACGGCGGCCCGGGGGGAGGCTCCGAGGACGACCCTCCCCCCGGTTCACCGGGACACGACGATGACGGTGGACGGGGTCTGTATCCACCGTCTGCCTGGCCCCAGCTCCGCCAGGTCTGAGTATGGGGACGCACGTCTTCCGTCCGCTAGTGCACTTGCAAGCGAGGCAACACTAGGTTTCAACGAGTCTCGTGACGGCTCGTAGCCGACGATGCGCGGCCGATTTCGAAAGTGGCGGCCGCGCCTTCGCGGCGAGCTCCGCGACCGACGCAGATGGGTGCCGGAGGCGCAGTTCCGCGATCTCGACGAGCTCCGGCGGCAGCGCGTCGACGCCGATCTCCCGAATCGCCTCGAGCTGCCGGTGAGCTGCGCGGGCGACCCGCTCCAGGTTCGCCTCGTCCGCGTTTGCAAGCCGGTTCGCATCTGCGCGAATCGCACCCACAAGAGCGTGCTCCTCGAGTCGAAGCGCGGTGTCCCCCGCTCCGGCTGCTGCGACCACGCCGGCGATCGCCTCGTGTCCTTTCGCGTAGGCGACGGCGTGTGCGCGACGCTCGGCGACTCCGAGCGAGGCACCCTCGCGTGCCGCAACGTCGGCGATGAATCGCGCGCCGTCGAGCGACGAAGCGCGTAGCTCCAGATGGGCGTTTCGCGGGCCGGAGAGCGATCCGGCGGCGAGCAGCGCGCCCCGCAGGTACGCGCCCCGGCAGCACGAGCGGCCGACGACGCGCTTGGGCGGCGTCTCGAGCGGCGCGCCGGAAGCAGAGAGGACACCCGCCTCGCGAAGCACATCGAGGCCGGTGTCGTCGACGACGATGTGCAGCTGGTAGCGCGTCGCCTGGTCGAACGCGTGCCGCCGGTAGGTACGGATCTCGGAGCGAACGCCCTCGTCACGCAGAATCGCGAACGCGCGCCGGGCGACCGCGGAGCTGACGAGGTCGAGGTGCACCTCGACGTGCCGATCGCGGAGATGCCAGGAGCCCGCGCCGTGAAAGAGGGCCGAGATCTCGGCCAGGCGGCAGCACTTGCGTGTCGGAGCGATCTGCGCGAGCTCGTCGCGGACGTCGTCGGACAACGTCATAGCTTCACGCCTTCGAGCCGGAGCAGACGGCGCTTGTAGTCGACGCCATGGTCGCCCCAGCTGCCGATTCCGCCGGCACTGACGACGCGGTGGACGGGCAGGAAGGGCGCGAGCTCGCAGCGGGCGCAGAACGTTCCGGCCGCGCGCGCGGCGCGGGGCCGGCCGGCGAGCGCAGCGAGCTCGCCGTACGTGACCACCTCACCGCGGGGCACCGTGCGCAGCACACGTGCGCAGTCACCGTGGAAGCCGTCCGGGAGCACGAGCTCGACGTCGAGGAAGTCGTCGGGCTCGCCCTCGAACCACGCGCTGAGGCGTCCCGCCAGGACGTGACCAGGGACAGTCCCTGGACTCGTCCGCCGCGGACGTGGCAGCTCGCTGTGGAAGACGCGTCCCTGCTCGTCGAGCCAGACCTCGCCCACGCCGAAGCCGTCTGCCTCGTACTGCACCAAGGTCGGCTTCATGGGTCGATGTTGTAGCTTCGCGCGCGTGACTCGGGCGAACCTGCCGGCGCTGGGGTACGGGTATGTGGCGCTCGCCCTCCCCGCGTTGATCGTCGGCCCGTCGCACCAGCACCTGCAGTCCGCCCTCCTCACCGGCGCCGGCTTCGCGTATCTCTTGTTCATCGCGAGCGTCGGGGCGAAGGTGCTGCGGTTCGCGCCCGATGGCTTCTTCGCGAGCATCGTCGTTCTCGGCGGGGCGAGCTACCTGCCGCTGCAGGTGATCGCGATTCTGGGCGACCGCCTGCTCGCCGGCCCGGCCGCGGCCTGCGCTGCCACGACGATCATCGGCGCATCGCTGGCCGCCGGGAGCGCGCGCAAGATCCCGAAATGGTTCGGGCTGGCGGGCGTCGGTGGCGGGATTGCCGTGCTCGCCGTCGGTGCGGTCGAGGCGGGAACGACCTGGACGCTTGCCGACAGCTCGGTCTTCGCGAGCTCGCTCGGCTTCATGATCTGGGTGATCGTCACGGCGACGTACCTCCTGCGGCGCTAGCCACACAAGACGGGCGACGCGCCTGCCGTCGTAATGTACGGCGCATGACGACGCATGCCATCTTCCGCGCCCCGCCCGCTCACAACGAGCCGATCCACGATTACGCGCCGGGCTCGCCCGAACGCGCGCGCCTGCAGCGAAGGCTCGACCAGATGCGCTCGGAGCGCATCGAGGTTCCGCTCGTGATCGGCGGCAAGGACGTCACGACCGGCGACTTGAAGCAGGCGGTCATGCCGCATGCGAAGGATCACGTCCTGGCCGATGTGCACCAGGGTGGCGCGGAGCACGTCCAGCTCGCAGTCGACGCCGCCGCAGCCGCGTGGGAAGACTGGTCGCGCTGGGCTTGGGAGGACCGAGCGGCGGTCCTGCTGCGCGCAGCCGAGCTGCTCGCAGGGCCGTGGCGCGACACGCTGAACGCCGCGACGATGCTCGGTCAGTCGAAGACGGCCCACCAGGCCGAAATCGACTCGGCCTGCGAGTCGATCGACTTCTTCCGGTTCAACGTCGAATTCATGACGAGGCTCTATGCGGAGCAGCCGCAGTCGTCGCCGGGCATCTGGAACCGGATGGAGTACCGCCCGCTCGAAGGCTTTGTGTTCGCGGTGTCGCCGTTCAACTTCACTGCGATCGCAGCGAACCTGACGACCTCGGCGGCGCTGATGGGGAACGTCGTCGTCTGGAAGCCGGCCGGCACCGCCATGCTCTCGGCCTACTATCTGATGCGCCTCCTGCAGGAGGCCGGCCTCCCGGACGGGGTGATCAACCTCGTCTACGGCTCGGGCGCGACGATCGGCGACGCCGCGCTCGCGAGCCCGCACCTCGCCGGCATTCACTTCACCGGCTCGACGCCTGTGTTCAACGGGATGTGGCGGTCGGTTGCGTCGAACATGGACCGCTACCGCAACTATCCGCGGATCGTCGGCGAGACCGGCGGCAAGGACTTCATCGTCGCGCACCCGTCCGCCGATGTCGATGCGCTCGCGACCGCGATCGTGCGCGGGTCATTCGAGTACCAAGGCCAGAAATGCTCGGCATCGTCGCGCGTGTACGCGCCGTCGAACCTGTGGCCGGCGCTGCGCGAGCGCCTGCAGGAGCAGGTGTCGACGATCCGTATGGGCGACGTCTCCGACTTCCGCAATTTCATGGGCGCGGTGATCGACAGCTCGTCATTCGCCACTCAGCGTGCAGCAATCGACGAGGCGCGTGCGACCGAGGGCGCCGAGATCGTCGTCGGTGGCGGCTACGACGACTCCCAGGGCTTCTTCGTCGAGCCGACGGTGATCGAGACGCGAGACCCCGACTTCCGCACGATGCGCGAGGAGCTGTTCGGGCCTGTCGTGACGACGTACGTCTATGACGAGAAGAAGTGGAGCGACACGCTCGGCCTGATCGACCGCACGGCGCCGTACGGCCTGACGGGGGCGGTCTTCTCGGAGGACCGCGCGGCAATCGACGATGCACGCGACAAGCTGCGCTACGCCGCGGGGAACTTCTACGTCAACGACAAGCCGACCGGCGCTGTCGTCGGGCAGCAGCCGTTCGGCGGCGCACGCGCCTCGGGCACGAACGACAAGGCCGGTTCGCTGTGGAACCTGATCCGCTGGGTGAGCCCGCGCTCGATCAAGGAGACGTTCACCCCGCCGACGAACTACCGCTACCCGTTCATGGACGACGACGCGGACTCGGCGGGCACCTGACCCTGAACTTCGTGAGGGCGGCCGCGAGGACATGAGGCCCTCGCGGCCGCCTCACCGACCCGAAGCCTGAATGTTCCGCAGGCCGCAGTAGGTCGATCGAACACGCCCCCCGGGCGGTGGGGGTGAGCCTGGAGGCGACGCCGACGCCCTCACTCGACCACATTCCAGCCCTGCTTTCAAGACCAGAAAAATGCGGTCAGACGGTGAAGACCCACGCCACGGCGGTGGCGTGCGACGCTGTGCGTGCATAGCCGACTGCGACGTGCGTTCCGCGCGCGAGCGGCAGCAGGGGCGCGCCGTAGATCGTTCCCCGCTTCGGGGCCAGTCCCCCACCTTTCTCCTGCAGCTCCGTTCCGTCGACCCAGAGCGCCGACTGGACGAGCGGTGCATTCCCGACGAGCTCGACGGCGACCTGCGGTGTCGCAGCCACCTTCTGGTGCGGCTTCGGCCCGAGGATCTCGATCTTGACGAGGCCCGTGCGGTCGGGCTTCCACGTCCCTCCGACGAGATGCTCGGCCGTCGCGGTGTGCCCGTCGAGCACGACTGCCCAGCTGCCGCCGTTGTAGAGCACATGCCCGGGGCCAGGCTGCTGCACGGGTGTTGTGTTGACCGTGACCTCGATGTGTTTGGTCGCGCCGCAAGCGGCGGCGACCAGCGCGAGCACGGTCAGCAGAAGCAGGCGGCGCACGCCGCGCAGCCTAGTCGGCACGTTGTAGACGGACTGCGACCACGGCTACGCCCGACCTGTCCGGTGGAGCTGAGCGTAGATCTTGCGTGCGGTCTTGGCGGGCACGCCGGGCACCCCCTCGAGCTCCTCCTGCGTCGCCTCGGCAACGCGCTCCGCCGAGCCGAAATGCTGCAGCAGTGCGCGCCGCCGAACCGGGCCTACCCCCTCGAGCTGGTCGAACATCGAGCTCCGCGCGGCGGCGTTCCGTCGCTGGCGGTGGAACGTGATCGCGAAGCGGTGCGCCTCGTCGCGGATCCGCTGCAGGAGCTGCAGGCCCGGCGACTCGGGCGGTAGGAGCACCGGCTCCGAGCGGCCGGGTACGAACACCTCTTCGATCCGCTTTGCAAGCGAGATGACCGCCACGCGCGGCAGGTCGAGCCCTTGGATCGCGGCGAGGCCGGCGGAGAGCTGGCCCTTGCCGCCGTCGATCACAACGAGGTTCGGCGCAGCGGCGAAGGACTCGTTCCACTCCTCGGAGCCGGGGTCGGCGCCGAGGCGCGAGAAGCGGCGCGTGATCACTTCGCGCATCGCGGCGAAGTCGTCCTGACCGTCGAGACCGCGCACGGTGAACTTGCGGTAGTGCGCCTTCTTCGCGATCCCGTCCTCGAAGACGACCATCGATCCCACAATCTCCTGCCCCTGGATGTTCGAGATGTCGAAGCACTCGATCCGGATGGGCAGCGATTCGAGGTTGAGCCGCTCGCGCAGCTCCTCGAGCGATTCGAGCCTGCGCGCGCGTTTCGTCTCCGCGACGAACGACTCGGACTCGAGTGCGAGCTGCGCGTTCTGCTGCGCGAGCTCCTGCAGCCGCCGCTTCTCACCGCGCTCCGGCGTGCGCACCTCGACGTGCGCACCACGGAGCTCGGACAGGAACGCCTCGAGCGGACCGGTGTCGCCGGAGTCGCGCGGGACCAGAATCTGCGGCGGAATCGACGGTGCTGCGCCGTAATACTCGAGGCAGAACCCCTCGAGCACCTCGCCCACCTCGCCGCCTGCCGCGTTCTCGAGGTGGAACGAGTAGCGGTCGACCATGCGTCCCTCGCGGAGCGGAAACACCTGAACCGCCGCACGCTCCGGCGAGATCGCGATCCCGATCACGTCGACAGAGCCGCTGGACGGCCGCTCTACCGCCTGACGCTCCGACAGCCGCTCGATGGCGCGCAGTCGGTTGCGGTAGCGCGCGGCGTCTTCGAATCGCTCCTCCGCCGCGGCATCACGCATCTCCGCCTCGAGTCGACGGCGAATGGGCTTGTCGTCGCCGGAGAGGAACTCGACCACCTGGTCGATCACCTCGCGGTAGTCCTCCTTCGAGATGTAGCCGACGCAGGGCGCGTGGCAACGCTCGATGTGGAAGTCGAGGCACGGGATGCCGCTGTGTCTACCGGGCTGTGGCCCCTCGCACGGCCGGTAGCGAAAGACACGGTTCAGGACGTCGAGCGTCTCGCGCACCTTCTTGGCATTCGCGTACGGCCCGAAGTACCAGACGCCTCGCCGGTGCCGCTCGCGCGTGAACATCACGCGCGGGTAGTCGTCTTCGATGGTCACGGCGATGTACGGGAACGACTTGTCGTCGCGGAGCCGGACGTTGAACGGCGGCCGGTGACGCTTGACGAGGTTCTGCTCGAGATGCAGCGCCTCGACCTCACTCGAGGTGACGATCGTGTCGATCTGCTCGACGCGCGCGGCCATCGACCGGATGCCCTGGCGGGTATCGCTCGAGCCCGCCTGGAAGTACGAGCGCACGCGGGGGCGCAGCGACTTCGCCTTTCCGACGTACAGCACGTCGCCCGCCTCGTCGCGGAAGAGATAGACGCCGGACGCCGTCGGAACGCGCTTCAACTGGCTCTCTAGGCGGTCGGAAGGCATCGAAGCCAGGGTAACGTTCGGGCTGTGACCGGCCAGTACATCGCCTACACCTTCTTCCGCGTCGACCCGGCCTGGCGCCGGCTTCCGGTCGAGGAGCGTGCGGCGGCGAAGGATGCGTTCTCGGACGTCGTCGACGACTTCACGGCCCGCTTCGAGCATCTACGCGCGTACTCGACGACCGGAGTGCGGCCCGACACCGATTTCTTTCTCTGGAAGATCACCGAGCGCTACGAGGATCTCGGCGAGCTCGGCGCAGCGCTGAACGCGACTCCGCTCGGCGGCTGGCTCGAGACGCCCTACTCGTACCTCGCGACGACGCGCGCGTCGCAGTACACCTCGGCGAGAAAGGCACGCAAGATCGTCCCGAAGGGGTCTCCCTACCTCGTCGTCTACCCGTTCGTGAAGGTGCGGCCGTGGTACGCACTCGACGAGACCGACCGGCAGCGCGCGATGGACGAGCACATCCGCATCGGCCGCGACGAGTTCCCGACGATCCACAACCACACGTCGTACTCCTTCGGAATCGACGACCAGGAGTTCATGACCGCCTTCGAATGCGACGAGCCCGCCGACTTCATGCATCTGATGCTGCGGCTGCGCGACTCGGAGGCGTCTCGCTACACCGAGCGCGACGTGCCGATCTTCGTCGGGCAGCACATGCCGCTACGCGACGCGCTCGCCCGGCTCGACGGTGTCTCGGCGCTCGTCGAGCACGACCGCTAGTACAGGCGCTTCTGGTCGAACCAGGTGCGCAGGCCGACGTAGACGGCAATGCCTGCGACGACGAAGAACGCGAAGGCGTCCTGCCCCGACACGCCGACGACCGCGTACCAGCCGATGTCGAGCACGAGCAGGACGACTGCCGTGTAGAGGATCCGCGTCGGGCGGTCGGGCCACGTCTCGATCTCGTGCCGGCCGATGTCGCGCCAGAAGAAGTAGGCAACGACACCGAGCACGATGAAGAACGCGAAGCGCACGAGGGTGCCGGCGGTCGCGAGCGCCGTCTCCTGGTTCAGCACGACGATCCCGAGCGCGATCAGCGCAAGCACTGTCAGGTTACGCAGGAAAGGGTTCACGTTCCTCATGCGGTCATGTAGGCACGCACGCCGAGCGCGGCCGCGACGAGCGTAGCGACCGCGAACCAGAGGAGCCGCGCACGTGGCTCGCTCGGGGCATAGAGCCACGGCGAGAGCACGGCCAACAGAGCGAACGTCCCGTAGGCGTAGTGCAGGTGGTCCTTCGCCCGGTGATGGCGCGAGAGCAGCAGCAGCCCGATCGCCACTTGAGCGACGAGGAGCGTCTGCGCCAGCGCGAGCAGCTGCGCCACGAACGTGCCCGCCCGCCGCTGTCGTGCCCAGAACGCGGCCGCCGACGCAGCGAGGCAAACGCCGATCAGCAGGAATGCGTTTACGTGGTGGGCCGTTAGCATCGGCGAACGAAAACTAGACGAAGGGGGATCGACCGATGGTCGAAGAGGGGAAGCCGGCACCGGACTTCGAACTGAAGAGCGACGCAGGCGAGACGGTCCGCCTCTCCGAACTGCGCGGGAAGCCCGTCGTCCTCTACTTCTATCCCAAGGACGACACCACCGGCTGCACGACGCAGGCGTGCGGGATCCGCGACGCCTACGGCGAGTTCGAACGGGAAGGCGCGGTCGTCCTCGGCGTCTCACCCGACACCGAGAAGTCGCACGTCAAGTTCAAGGAGAAGTACGACCTGCCGTTCACGCTGCTCGCCGACGAGGGTCACGTCGTCGCCGACCAGTACGGCGTCTGGGTCGAGAAGAAGTACATGGGACGCACCTACATGGGTGTCGCACGCTCGACGTTCGTGATCGACACGGACGGCATCGTCAAGCGCGTCATGCACAAGGTGAAGCCGGCCGAGCACGCAGACGACGTGCTCGAGACGCTGCGGAGTTAGAGCGCGACCGTCGTCTCGGCGGGCGACGCTGCATAGTCGTCGCCGAGCTTCGCGCGCAGGGTTTGCTCGAGCTCGCCGCTCCGCTCGAGCTCCTCGACGATGTCGGCGCCGCCGACGAGCTCTCCGCCCACGAATACCTGTGGGATCGTCGGCCAACCCGAGATCTGCGCCAGCTCCTGCCGGATCTGCGGGTCCGGGAGGATGTCGATGGCGGTCACGGAAGCACCGGCGCGGCGAAGTGCCTGAAGCGCGCGGTCCGAGTTGCCGCACATCACGAACGACGGCGTGCCCTTCATGAAGAGTGCGACATCCGAGGTCGAGATGACGTCGTTGATCTTGTCCGTGTAGCTCATGACTCTCCCTTGGTCCGGATGCGCAGCTCGTGGATCGTCCCGTCGGCGAGAGGCGCGGCGAGCGCCTCGTAGACCCGGCGGTGCTGCTCGACGAGCGACAGGCCGACGAGTGACGGTGACGTGACGACGACTTGGAAGTGGTCGCCGCCGCCGGTGCGGTCGACGACGTCGAGCTCGGTCGCGTCGGGGAACGCCTGCCCGAGCAGGTCGAGCAGAGGTTGCGTGCTCACGAACCGATCGTAGCCAGTACGAGTCGGTCGCCCGCGGCAACGCCGGCCGCCGCCCCGTCGGCGAGCTCGATCACGATCTTCGCCCCTTTGCGCGCGGCCATGCGCCACGGCGCCAGCCCGCGGACGACGTCGACCACGACGAGCTCGCGGTCACAGAAGATCGCGTCGATCGCGAAGCGCATGAACAGCATGTGGATCGACCCCGCCGGCTGGAAGAGCATCCCTTCGGACGGGTCGAGCGACGCGCGGCCCAGCAGTCCGCGCATCCGCGTGAGCGGGCTCGTCGCCAGCGCGCAGCGCTCGCACACCACCGTCCCGTCCGCCTTCGTGAGCCGCTTCGTTTCGATAAGTCGTGGTTCGCCCCCGGCTACAATGCCCCTCCCCACGCGGATGTGGCGGAATTGGTAGACGCGCACGGTTCAGGTCCGTGTGCCCGTAAGGGCGTGGAGGTTCAAGTCCTCTCATCCGCACTCTGAAACGGTTCCTACTGATCGTGGTGGCGGCGGCAACGGCCGCCGTTGTGCTGTCGGGCGACGGGCTCGGGGGCCGCGCGAACCCGATGACCGAGGTAGTGGTCACGCTCAAGGCTCCCCCGCTCTCGATCTTCGGCCGCTCGCTGCAGTCGGCCTCGCATGCGACCTACCTCCGCCGAATCGAGGCGAGCCAAAGCGTGCTCTCGCAGCGCATTCGCTCGAGCTTGCCCGGGTCGTCGATCCGCTGGCGGTACAAGCTCGTCGCCGACGGCCTTGCCGTCGTCCTGCCGACGTCCGAAGTGCAGGCGCTCGCGCACGTGCCGGGTGTCGCAGAGGTCTGGCCGAACGTGCAGTACCACGCGCTCGCGGTGGTCGACGGCCCGGGCCAGATCGGCGCCGACCAGCTCTGGGGCCCGACACTCGCCACGTCGGGGCAGGGCATGAAGATCGGCATCATCGACGACGGCCTCGACGCCGCGAACCCGTACTTCAACCCGGCGGGCTTCCAATACCCGGCCGGGTTCCCGAAGGGTCAGATGCAATTCGCGACGGCGAAAGTGATCGTCCAGCGCACGTTCGTGCCGCCGGGCTCGACCTACAAGAACGCCTCGCTGCCGTTCGACCCTGCGCAGTCGTTCCATGCGACGCACGTCGCCGGGATCGCGGCGGGCGACCACGGCACACCCGCACGCGGTGACGTGATCTCCGGCGTCGCGCCGAACGCCTGGATCGGGAACTACAAGGCGCTGACGACGCCAACTCCGGGCTTCGGCCTCGACGGCAACAGCGCCGAGATCGCCGCCGCGATCGAAGCGGCGGTCGCCGACGGGATGAACGTGATCAACCTCTCGCTCGGCGAGCCAGAGGTCGAGCCGTCGCGCGACCTCGTCGTCAAGGCGATCGACGGCGCGGCAGCGGCAGGCGTCGTGCCCGTGATTGCGGCGGGAAACGACTTCGACGAGTTCAGCTACGGGTCGGTCTCGTCGCCGGGCAGCGCGCCTGACGCAATCACGGTCGCGGCTGTCGACTCGAAGGATCAGATCGCAGACTTCTCGTCCGCCGGCCCGACACCCGTCTCGCTGCAGATGAAGCCAGACGTCGCAGCACCCGGCGTCGACGTGCTCTCGTCGCTCCCGCCGAGCGAGGGCACCTTCGGCCTCCTGAGCGGCACGAGCATGGCGTCGCCCCACGTCGCCGGGGCGGCCGCGCTGCTCAAGGAGCGCCATCCGACCTGGACGGTCGCGGAAATCAAATCGGCCCTCGTGCAAACAGGCGACCCGATCGCCGGCCCGATCCCAGTGACGCGCGAGGGCGGCGGTGTCATCGACCTGCCGCGCGCGGACAACCCTTTGATCTTCGCGTCGCCGACCGGGCTCTCGTTCGGGGCGCTTCGGCCCGGCCAGGTCGCGACGCGCGACGTCGCGATCACGGACGCAGGCGGCGGGGCCGGGACGTGGAACGTCATCGTCCCGTCGGTGCAGGGCGCGGGACAGCTCTCCGTCCCGGCGACGGTCACCGTGCCGGGGACGTTCACCGCGACGGCGACGGGCGCGACGGCGACGGGCGATGCGAGCGGCTACATCCTGTTGACGCGCGGCACCGACGTGCGCCGCATCCCGTTCTGGTTCGAGACGTCATCGCCGCTGCTCGCCGGCGAAGCGAAGACCACGCTGACGAAGCCCGGTACCTACCAGGGGACGACACTCGGAGCGCCGTCGCTGATCTCGAGCTACCGCTACCCGACGGGCGGCGACCAGCTGTACCAGGGCCCGGAGCGCGTCTATCGCTTCCACGTCTCGGCGACAGCAGCGAACGCGGGCGCTGTCGTTCTCTCCGGGAACGCATACCCGCACGTCACGTTCGACGGTGACGAGGACCACCTCGCCGGGTACAGCGGCCTCCCGATCGACATCAACCCGTACCGGAACACCTACGGCGAGCCGCGCCGCGTCGCTGCAGTCGTGCTACCGGCGGCGGGGACCTACGACCTCGTCTTCGACACCCTTGCCGTCGGTGGGCCGTTCACGTTCCGGTTCTGGGTGAACGACACGACACCGCCGAAGCTCAAGCTGCTCTCGACGAAGGGGGCGATCCTCGTCTCGGCGACCGACTCCGGCTCGGGGGTGGATCCGCTGTCGATCGTCGCGACCGTCGACGGCAAGGCTGCGCGCAAGCACTACGAATCGGGACGCATCCGGATTGCGGCCACGAAAGGCGCGCACAAGCTCGTGCTCCAGGTCTCCGACTACGAGGAGACGAAGAACATGGAAGACGTGCCGCCGATCCTCCCGAACACGGCGACGCTCCGCGCCACCGTCCGGGTTCGCTGACGACGCGTTAGTCGCGCTTCGCGCGCGGGTCGAACGTCGGCAGGTTCGCGAGATCGCGTTCGACGGCCCGTTGGAAGTCGTCCGGGTCGGACTCGGGCTCGACGACGCGCAGGTGACGCTTCGCCTGCTTGCGGCGCCGGTGAGGCAGGTTCACGCTCTGACGCACCCCGAGCCGTCGAGCCAGTCTCGGCCATTCCGCATACGCGAGAAGCACCACAGCCGCAGCGAGCAAGACGATCCCGATGATGCTCATTTTTGCTCCGGCGCCGGCAAAGCCGACACCTCCGCTATCTGTTCGCCTCCGTCAAGCCTACGGCTCATTCCTCTCACAGGATAGACGCGGCAATCGGCGGCGTGAGCGTGGCTACAATGCCGCGCGCCAATCGATCCCCGGTAGCTCAATTGGCAGAGCATTCGGCTGTTAACCGAAGGGTTGTTGGTTCGAGTCCAACCCGGGGAGCTTTCGCCTCCGTTTGCCTAGGCCGGGCGAACCGCGTGCTCGAGAAGGCGTGTGAGGCGGTCCTGAAGTTCCTTGGTCTGCGCTGGCTCAGCCACCTGCAGTTGGCGCCGCAACTCGCGCTCGCGCAACCGCACGAGCAGCTCGGTCGCGGTGCCCTCGTCGATCCCCTCTGCGTCGGCGCGCGCGTCGAGCTCGGCGAGCAGCGCGAGCGTGTCGCGGTCGAGCTCGACGCCGGACACCAGGTGTTCGCGGAGCGCGCGATTAGCCGGATCGTAGAAGTGCTCCGCTCCCATCTCGGCGAGATACGGCTTGAGCGCGGGATAGGCGACGACGCCGGCGAGCGCGTTCTGCTCGAGCCGTAAACCGGCGTCGAGCGCGCGCGGAGAAGACCCCAACGACCGCATGATCGGGGTCGCGCCCTTCTTGAAGGCCACAGCCGTCCCGAAATGGTTGGTGACGAGCCGCTGAGCCGCATCCTTGTCCGGTCCCTCCGGGTAGCCGTCGAGGATCTCCTTGGCGCGGCGGAAGCCGGCCTCGCGGTCGTCGGCGCGCTCGAGCTCGATCCGGACGCGATACACGACATACGGTTCTGCGCCGGCGAGCAGCGGCACGAACCCGCTCGGGTTGTCGGCGGGATCCTCGCCGGGCGTCAGCGCGACGACGTTCACGTCGAACCCTTGCTCGACGGCGAGCTCCATACCGCGAAGCGCCGCCGACTCCCCCGCGGAGTCACCGTCGAATGCGAGCCACAACCGCTTCGTCAGCCGGCCGAGCTCGCGCAGCTGGTCGGCCGTCAGCGCCGTGCCCATGCAGGCGATCACAGGCTCGAAGCCCGACCCGCGCAGCGCGATCACATCGGTGTTCCCCTCGACGACGACCGCGCGATCCTGCTTCGCGATCGCCGAGCGGGCCTTGTCGAGCCCGTATACGACAGAGCCCTTGTGGAAGAGCTCCGACTCCCGCGTGTTCACGTACTTCCCGGCCAACGGGTCGTCGTCGTGGAGCTTGCGTGCTTGGAAGCCGACCACACGGCCGCGCGCATCGGCGAGCGGGAACATCAGCCGCCGCTGGAAGTAGTCGTCGCCGCGCGCGCGCGTCAGCCCCGCAGCCAAGAGCTCGTCGCGCGTGAATCCCTTGGCCAGCGCTTTCCGCGCAAGCGTGTCACCACCGAGTGACAGCCCGAGACGAAACTCGCGCGCGATCTCCTCGGTCAGGCCGCGACCTTTCAGGTAGTCGCGCGCAAACGAGCCGACCTCGGTCTCCCAGAGCGCACGCTCGTAGTACGTCGCGGCCTGGTCGAGCACCTCGAGCAGGCGTGACTTGCGATCGCGGCGCGCAGCCTGTTCGGGCGTGACGTCCTCGTATTCGAGCGGGACGCGGAACCTGTCGGCGAGCCACTCGATCGTGCCGACGTAGTCGAGGCCGTGGATCTCCTCGACGAACCGGATCACGTCGCCGCCCTTGTGGCAGCCGAAGCAGTGGTAGAGGCCTGTGCCAGGGTTGACGGAGAAACTCGGCGTGCGCTCCTCGTGGAACGGGCAGCGCCCGACGAGACGCGCGCCCTGCTTGCGAAGCGACGTGCGGTCCTCGACGACCGCAACGAGGTCGGCAACGGCTTTGACCGCGTCGACGGAGCTGTCCTTGATCCGGGCCATGCCTATAGCTCCGCAGCGTACGACAGTGCGAACCGGTCGGTCATCCCTGCGATGAACTCGACCGAGGCTCCGGACTCGTAGATGCGCCGGATCGTGTCGTGCGCCCGCACGTGCTCGGGCTTCGTCTCCGGCCCGAGATAGACGTGCTCGAACATGAACGCGCGCAGCGAGAGCATCGCCTCGCCGATCTCGTTGCCCTGCACGATGTCGCCTGCCCGCGACGATGACTCGACGAGGTCGTGAACGAGGGTGTCGATTCGCCGGCCACCCGTGGCGCCGAGGGTGGCGATCTCGTCGCGCGGCAAGTCGCCCTCGCGCAGGATGCCGTAGCGGATCGCGTCGTCGATGTCGTGGTTGATGTACGCCACCCGATCCACGATGCGGACGATCTTCCCCTCGAACGTCGCGGGCACCCCATCGCCGGTGTGCGTCGCGATCCCGTCGATCACTTCGTTGGTCAGATTGAGCCGCTCGGCGATCGCGGCGGACTGCTCGTTGTGGCGGAAGCCACCCTCGTCGCGCAACAGCTCGTCGAGCGCAGCCTCACCCGCGTGGCCGAACGGCGGATGACCCATGTCATGACCGAGCCCGATCGCCTCCGTGAGGTCCTCGTTGAGGCGCAGCGCCCGTGCGACGACCCGCGCAATGCCTGTCGTCTCGAGGGTGTGCGTCATGCGGGTGCGGTAGTGGTCGCCCGCCGGGTCGATGAAAACCTGAGTCTTGCCCTTGAGGCGCCGGAACGACTTCGAGTGGAGGATGCGATCGCGGTCGCGCTGGAAGGGTGTGCGAACGCTGCACTCGTCCTCCGGGATCGGGCGGCCGGTGGTCGCGTACGAGCGCACGGCCAGGTCGGAGAGCGCGTGCTCCTCCGTGTCGCGGATCCGCTCCGCGAAGCCGTCGGCAACGTTGCCAGCAAGCTCGGGCACGCGGACCACGGTAGCCGTCGCAGCGGGGGGTTAAATGATGATCGGGACCGTGCCGCCGTCGGCCGACCAGGCGGCCCCCGTGACGTACGAGGCGCGCTCGGACAGCAGGAAGACGATCACCGATGCGATCTCGTCCGGTTCCGCCAGTCGTCCGAGCGGGCGGCCGGCACCGACGCGCGCGAGCACCTCGTCGCGGTCGCCCTGCTGCTCCGCGAGCCCACCGGCTCCGAGCCAAGCGTCCGTGCCGGTCGGCCCGGGCGTGACCGCGTTGCAGCGCACACCGTACGTCGCATTCAGATCGGCGACCAGCCGCGAGAACGAGAGCAAGCCGGCCTTCATCACGGAGTAGTCGGGCATGCCGCCCGAGGGACGCTTCGCGGCGGTCGACGAGACATTGACGATCGCGCCGCGAGTCTCCCGGAGCGTCGGAAGCGCTGCGCGCGTTGCCCTGACCGCGCTCATCAGGTTCAGCTCGAACGACGCCTGCCAGTCGTCGTCGGTGAGCTCGTCGAGTTGCCGGATGTCGGTGCCGCCAACGTTGTTGACGAGGCCGTCGAGGCGGCCGAACTGCTCGATTGCGGCGGCCACCACACGCTCGGGCTCGCCCCGCTCGGTGAGGTCGGCCGGGACGTGCAGGTTGCCGATGCCCTCGGTCCGCCGGCCGGTGGTGACGACGCGTGCTCCCTCGTCCTGCAGAAGACGCGCAGCGCCGAGCCCGATGCCGGCCGTCGAGCCGGTGACGAGCACCACCTTGTCGCGTAGGCCGAGATCCACGGGTCGCTACCGTAGCTCGCGATGACCACCTTGCTGCTTGCACGCCACGGGGAAACAGACTGGAACAGTGAACGCCGTTGGCAAGGGCACGCCGATCAGCCGCTCAACGAGGCGGGGCGCGCACAGGCACGCGAGCTCGCGGAAACGCTCGTCGGCCGGCCGATCGACGCGATCTATACGAGCGACCTCTCCCGTGCACGCGAGACGGCGGAGATCATCGCCGCACGGCTCGGTCAATCCGTGACGACCGACGCGCGTCTTCGCGAGGTCGACGTCGGCGATTGGTCAGGACGCCTGTGGAGCGAGCTCCAGGAGAGCGAACCGGAAGCAGCGGCTCGCTGGCAAGCGGGTCTGAAGGCCTGGAACGGTGGCGAGAGCTACGAGGAGATGGGCACCCGGGTCGTCGCCGCCGTGCTCGAGCTCGCTGCCCGCCATCCTGGCCAGACCGTGCTGATCGTGTCGCACGGCGGCTCGATGCGCGCCTGCCGGGCGAGCGCTGCGGGCGTCGAGTACCACGAGTCGCGTCACGGCCTCGGGTCCCTGGGAAACTGCGAGGTCGTCGAGCTGCGTGTGCTGGAGAGTCGCCTCGTAGGGGCCATCGGATAGGCTCGAAGCCCAGGCGCGATGGAGGACTACACCAACAAGTACAAGGGCGAGCAGGTCGAGATCGCGCTGTTCGGCGGTGAGTATCAGGACGGCGTGCTGACCGCGTACTGCTACGTCGAGGACGTCGCACACGTCGAGCTGAACGGGCACATCCTGATTCCGCTGCAAAACGTGGCGTCCCTCCACTGCTCGAGCCGGTGCGACGCACCGGAGCCGGACTGGCCGCCGCGTGGCCTCGCCGAGGACGACGCGGACAGCACCGACGAAGACACGTAGCCCGACGTGCGCAGCCGCGTGCTGATCGCTCGCAACATCGCCAAATGCTGGGCGATGCTTACCGTCCTGGCTGGCCTTTTCGCTGCCGCGGGCTGGGCGCTCGGCGGCTACCGCTTGGGGATCCTCTTCGGCGGCTCGATCGTGCTGCTCGCGGCGGCGATCTACGCGTACGCGGACCGGATCGTGATGGGCATGCTCGGCGCGCGCGAGCTCGTCGAAGGCGAGATGCCGGCGGTGCACTCGACGGTCGATCGCCTCGCCCTTCGCGCGGGCGTCGTGCGCCCGCGTCTGTATGTGATCCGCGACAGCTATCCGCGTGCGCTTTCGTCGGGCCGAGGCGCGGGCGGAGGCTCCGGGCTCGCGCTCTCCGTGGGGCTCCTCGGCGTCGCCTCGCCGGCGGAGCTCGAAGGCATCGTCGCGCACGAGATCGCGCATCTGCGCCACCGCGACGTCCTCGTGCAGACAGTCGTCGTGATCGTTGCGCTCTCGCTCGTCGAGCTCTCACGCGTCGGCGGCTGCGCTGCAGCGCGCACTCCTCTTCGTGCTCGCACCCGTTGCAGCGTCGTTCGTTCATCTCCTGCTCTCGCCGAAGCGAGAGTTCGCAGCCGACCGGCTCGCGGCTGAGCTGTGCGATTCGCCACACGGGCTGGCCGACGCGCTCCTACGGCTCGAACAGGCGATGGAGCTCGTCGCGTTCGAGGCGAGCCCGGCCACCGAGCCGCTCTACACGACGAACCCGTTCGCCGAGCGCGGGCTCGGTGCGCTCTTCGACTCGCACCCGCCGATCGGTGAGCGGGTACGCCGGCTGCGTGCGCTCGACCCCGAGTGGCGCGCCAAGCTCGTCGCGGCCTAGACGATTTTCAGTCGCAGCGTGGTCTTGAGCGTGCGCGCGTTGAGGCGCAGGATGCCCTGCGTCGTGCCGACCCACACGGCGTTGCGCGAGATCGCCACGGCGTCCGCGACGCGTGGCACGCGTACTGCCTGCAGGACGTGTCCTGTCTTCAGGTTGCGTCGCTCGAGGGCGCCCGTGCCGAGCGTCCAGAGGTAGCCGCCGCCGACGGCGAGGTCGTGCTGGAAGCCGCCGAGGTCGAGCGGAGTCGTCGAGAACGTGCGCACCGCGCCGGTGCGCTCGTCGACGCGGATGAGCTCGGTGCGAAGCCCGAGCCATACCGCGCCTCCGCCCGCGGCGATGTCGCCAAACGGCACGCGTGCCGCGACGCGGAGACGGCCACGAGGGTCGATGTTCAACAGGCGGCCCGTTTCGGAGATCCAGCAGCCCTGCGCGTCGGCCGCCATGCGCCCCGCATCCGGGATGCGCCACCGGCCCGTCACGCGTCCACTCGTCGACAGGCGAACCACGCCGGTCCGCTTGCCGCGGGCGAGGAGCGCGTAGATCCCGCCGGCGCCGTGGGTCACGTAGAGCGGGGCGCCGTCGTCCACACGCAAGACGACGCGGTCCGCATGCGTCCGCAAGTCGATGCGGTCGATCTGACCCGTCGCGGAGCCGTTCGTGACGCTCACGACCCACACCGCGCCGCCGGCAACATCGACACTCAAGTCGTAACGGGCGTCCACCGGCGTCGGCGCCCACGTCGTGCGACCGGTCGCGGCGTCGAGCTCGCGGAACCCCGCGTCGCCGACGACGAAGACACTCCCGCCGTGCACGCTGAGGTCGACCTGCGAGCCGCCGGCGACCGCGCACGGTACGACGACAAGCGCGAGCAGGACGACGAGGCGACGCACACACGAACTACGGGCGGATCCGCAGCGAGGTCCAAAGAAGAAGGGCCCCTAGTGGGGCCCTGAAGAAATGGGCGGCGTCCTACTCTCCCGGGGGCTTGCGCCCCGAGTACCATCGGCGCTAACGGGCTTAACTTCTCTGTTCGGAATGGGAAGAGGTGTTTCCCCGTCGCTATGACCGCCCAACTTGTCGAGGCGTGCGCGCTAAGCAAGCAGCCGCACCCTCAAAACTCCATAGCAGCGAACATGAGTTCTCAAATCAAGACCTCGAGCAATTAGTACGGGTCCGCTGAACACATTGCTGTGCTTGCACGTCCCGCCTATCAACGTGGTGGTCTTCCACGGCTCTTACTCTCTCTAGGAGATGGGAGGCTCTCATCTTGAGGTGGGCTTCCCGCTTAGATGCTTTCAGCGGTTATCCCATCCAGACGTGGCTAATCAGCAGCGCTCTTGGCAGAACGACTGATACACCAGAGGTCCGTTCGTCTCGGTCCTCTCGTACTAGAGACGACTCCTCTCAAAGCTCCAACGCCCATGGTGGATAGGGACCGAACTGTCTCACGACGTTCTGAACCCAGCTCGCGTACCGCTTTAATGGGCGAACAGCCCAACCCTTGGGACCTACTCCAGCCCCAGGATGCGACGAGCCGACATCGAGGTGCCAAACCCTTCCGTCGATGTGGACTCTTGGGAAGGATAAGCCTGTTATCCCCGGAGTACCTTTTATCCGTTGAGCGACGGCACTTCCACTTGTTACCGCCGGATCACTATGGCCTGCTTTCGCACCTGCTCGAGCTGTCGCTCTCGCAGTCAAGCTCCCTTATGCCATTACGCTCTACGCACGATTTCCAACCGTGCTGAGGGAACCTTTGCGCGCCTCCGTTACATTTTGGGAGGCGACCGCCCCAGTCAAACTACCCACCAGATGCTGTTCCCGCCCCGGATCACGGCAGCGGGTTAGAAGCCCAGAACTACGAAGGGTGGTATCCCAAGGTTGGCTCCACCGACACTGGCGTGCCGGCTTCAAAGCCTCCCACCTATCCTGGACAACGTACCCCGAACTCCAACATCTAGCTGTAGTAAAGGTTCACGGGGTCTTTCCGTCCAACCACGGGTACTCGGCATCTTCACCGAGACTACAGTTTCACCGGATCCCTCGAAGAGACAGCGCCCAAGTCGTTACGCCATTCGTGCAGGTCGGAACTTCGCGTTCATCCTCCATTTCTGGAGGCGCAGACTATCCCTTCACCTTGACGTGGCTTGGCGAGCCCGCTCACTCAGAGCTGACTTGCGTCATTCTGCGTGATGGAACTCGCGACTAGCTTTACCAAGGGCCGGCGTCTGATCGCATCCATAGATTTACCGCCTCGTACGGCGGCAGGAGAACGCGATGTCACGTCCCGAAGGACGATCAGTCGTTACGGGGTCAACCTCTCGCTGGTCATTCCGTGACAGCGATCAGCGACTTCCCACGGGATTACCCTTTCGCTACTACGACGTCCTTGAAAGCGTCGCATACGAGGAGGGCTTCCCCGTTATTAGCCGGTTTGTCCGCCAGGATCACTCCTGACTCGGGCAATTCAATTACCCGACAAGGAATTTCGCTACCTTAGGACGGTTATAGTTACCGCCGCCGTTTACCGGGGCTTGGATTCAAAGCTTCGCCCGAAGGCTAACCTCTCCTCGTGACCTTCCGGCACCGGGCAGGCGTCAGCCCCTATACGTCGTCTTACGACTTCGCAGAGACCTGTGTTTTTGGTAAACAGTCGGTTGGGCCGTTTCACTGCGGCCATCTCGGGCTTTAATCCGCGAGGGATTATCACCCTACCATGGCGCCCCTTCTCCCGAAGTTACGGGGCCATTTTGCCGAGTTCCTTTTCGAGGGTTCTTCCGATCGCCTTGGTATTCTCTACCTGCCTACCTGTGTCGGTTTTGGTACGGGCACGTCCCACCTCCCTAGACGCTTTTCTAGGAGGCATGGTGGCGGCCACTTCGAGCTGAGCGCTCTCGGCATCCCGTCTCAGGCTATGTGAGCAACGGATTTCCCTATTGCTCGCCCTACGCGGTTACCCCAGGTCGACCATCGCCTGGGTTGGCTTGACCTACCCCGTCCCGCCATTGGTGATAGCGGTGGGTACGTGGTACTGGAATATCAACCAGTTGTCCATCGCCTACGCCTTGCGGCCTCGGCTTAGGTCCCGACTAACCCTGAGCAGATTAGCTTTACTCAGGAACCCTT
>CAVZEA010000008.1:0-257500 GCA_963774225.1 uncultured Thermoleophilia bacterium | reverse complement strand
CGATCGTCGCGATCGAGGACAAGCGTTTCTACGAGCATCGTGGCGTCGATCTCCGCGGCATGGCACGCGCGGTCTGGGCGGACGTGACGCACCACGGCGAGGTGCAGGGCGGCTCGACGATCACGCAGCAGTTCGTCAAGAACGCCTACCTCACGTCCCAGAAGACGATCGGCCGCAAGCTGGTGGAGGCGGCGCTCGCCTGGCAGCTCGAGCAGAAGTGGACGAAGGATCAGATCCTCACGGCCTACCTCAACACCGTCTACTTCGGGAACGGCGCCTACGGCGTCCAACAGGCGGCTCGCATCTACTTCCACCACGGCGCGAAGACCATGAAGCCGGCCGAAGCGGCGTTGCTCGCCGGCATCCCCGAGGATCCGAGCCTCTGGGACCCGGTCGGGCGCCCGAAGCTTGCCCGGGCGCGGCGCAACCTCGTGCTGCGCCAGCTCTACGACCAGGGCTACCTGACGAAGAAACAGCTCGCGGACTCGCTCGCGTACCCGATGCCGAACCCGACGACGGTCGCGCTGCCGTCGACCCAGAGCGCCGCGGCGCCGTACTTCGCGAACTACGTCAAAGACCAGCTCGTCCGCGAGTACGGCCCGACGCGTGCGTTCAGCGGCGGCCTGAAGGTGACGACGACGCTCGACATGAACATGCAGCAGATGGCGCGCGACGCGATCGCGCAGGTGCTGCCTCAGAACGGCACGAACCCGGCGGTTGCGCTCGTCGCGATCGACGCGCAGCAACAGCCGGGAGCGGTGCTGGCGATGATCGGCGGTGCGAACTACCACAAGAGCCAGTTCAACCTCGCGACGCAGGGTGAGCGCCAGCCGGGCTCCGCGTTCAAGCCGTTCGTGCTCGCAACCGCGCTCAAGGAGAACATCTCGCCCACGAGCATCCTGACGTCGTCGAAGCACGTCACGATCAACGCGGGCGGCCGGCTCTGGCAGGTGAACAACTACGAAGGGGAGGCGCTCGGGCCGATCAACCTCTCGACGGCGATCGCCGCCTCGGACAACTCGGTCTTCTCGCAGCTCACCGCGATCGTCGGCCCGGACGCGGTCGCGAGGACCGCGCACGAGCTCGGCATCCTCACGCCGCTGCAGGGCTACTTTGCAATCGGGCTCGGCGCGGAGCCCGCGACCCCGCTCGACATGGCACGTGCCTACACCGCGTTCGCAGACGGCGGCAAGCGCATCGACGGGTCGATCTTCGGCGACGAGCCGCGCGCCATCGCCACCGTCGAGGCGAACGGGAAGACACAGACGAACGACCCGGTGCCGCGTCAGGTGCTGAGCTCGACGCAGGCCGAGATCGTCGACCAGATGCTGCAGGGTGTGATCCAGGGCGGGACCGGCACGGCGGCAGCACTCCCGAACCGCGAGGTCGCCGGGAAGACCGGCACCACCGAGAACTACGGCGACGCCTGGTTCGTCGGCTTCACACCGCAGCTCGTGGTCGCAGTGTGGGTCGGCTATCCCGACAAGCTCGTGCCGATGACGTACCAGTTCCACGGGCATCCCGTCGCTGGCGGCACGTATCCCGCGCTGATCTGGAAGGCGTTCATGACGAAGGCGCTCCCGTACCTCAAGGCGGAGCCCGAGGACTTTCCTGCGCCGCCGCCGCTCGACGCCTCGCCGGTGACGGTCGTGAACCGAAACGGCGTGCTCGAGCGCGACAACGGCGTCTGCAAGAACACCTACCAACTCGTCTTCTTCGGCGGGGAGCCGCTCTTCGACGGGCACGGGTCGCGGCTCGCGACCTGCAAGCCAAACGAGGTCGAGATCCCCGACGTCGTCGGCGAGCCGCTCACCGCGGCGCGGGCGCGCCTTGAGGGCCAGCCCCTGACAGCGTCCGTGGTCTACAAGCCTGCGAAGCCCGGCGACCGCATCGGGTATGTCGTCGGCCAGTTCCCGCGTCGCGGAACGGCGTCGGCCTACGACAAGATCACGCTGATCTCGGAGAAGTCGCTGCACGGGGTCGTGCCGCGCGTCGTCGGGCTGTCGCTCGTCCGGGCGGAGACGAAGCTGCGCAGGCTGCACCTCAAGGTGAAGGTCGAGGGTGGCAGCAAGGGACGGGTCACCGCGCAGTCGAAGGCGCCGCACACGGCCGTCGATCCCGGCTCCGAGATCGTGCTTTCGGTCAAGCCTTAAGAGCTCTTGAAGGGGCGACTCAGGAAGCGCGACCCCACGAGGCCGTAGCGCCACGGCAGGTCGGCCGCCTTGGTGATGCCGATACGCACGCCGACCACGATCTCGACCTCCCGCGTTCGCGGCCGCAGCTCGAACGGTGGTCGATCGACGCGCAATCCATCCAGCTCCCTGGTGATGGCGAGCGCCTGACAGAGGCGCCCCGGCCCGGAGCAAAGCAGGCGTGTGTCGTCCACACCGCGGCGCTCGCGCATCACGTCGAGTCCGCGCAGCGGCTCGAGAGCGCGCAGCAGAACCGCGCCCGCGATTCCTTCGCCGTCGCAGACGATGTTGAGACACCAATGGATGCCGTATGAGCGGTAGACGTACACGTGACCGCCGACGAGGAACATCGACGCGTTCCGAGCTGTGCGCCGATTCCCGAAACCGTGGGCGGCCGGATCGCTCTGATCGTAGGCCTCCACCTCGACGATCACACCACCGACGCCGCCGACATAGAGCTCGGCGCCGATCAAGTCGGGCGCGACCTCGTGCGGGCTACGCGTCAGGTCCACGCCGCCTCACCTCGTCGACGCCGAAGTCGCTCGGCCGGCTGGCCCCGTCGACGTGGAACCCCATGCTGTCGTAAAACGCGGCGGCTCGATCGTTGCCGACGAAGTGCCAGAGCGCGACCGGTGTGTAGCCGCGCTCGGCCAAGTCGGCGACTGCGTGTTGGAACAGCCGGCGGCCCAAGCCCGCGCGTGTGCAATCCGGGGAGACGTACAACCCATGCACCTCGGCGGGGCCCGTGCGCGCGAAGGCGACGATCCGGCCGCCTTGCTCGGCGACCCACAGACGCTCCTCGGCAGAGATCTCCTCGAGGTACGAGCGCCACTCGAGTTCTTCCGTGACCGGGTCGAGCGCAGCGAGAACCTCGCGCGGGAGGACGTCCGCATAGGCCCAGCGCCAGGAGGCGACCTTCACCGCAGCGATCCCGGCCGCATCGGCAGGGATGGCTCGGCGCAGAGGCACTAGAAGCGGCTTGGCGCGGCCATCGACGTCAGAAAGCCTGCAGCACGGTGCGCAGCGTGTCGACGACGCGCTCCTGATCCCCGCGGTCGAGCCGCGCGTGGAACGGCAGCGCCATCGTGCGCGCACTGCAGTCCTCGCTCACCGGCAACATTCCCTCCGAGAACCCGTAGCGCTCGCGCATGTACGACTGCAGGTGAATCGAGGGCAGGTACGGCGCCGTCGCGATCCCCTCGTCCGACATTCGCGCCATCACCGTGTCGCGGTCGATGCCACTCGGAAGCTTGACCACGTACACAAACCACGAGCGAACGTGATCCTCGTCGTCCGGCAGCGGCGCCTCGACATCGACACCTGCGAGCAACTCGCCGTAGCGCCTCGCGACCGCACTGCGTGCCGCGAGGATCTGCTCGAGCCGCTCGAGCTGCCCGATCCCGAGCGCCGCGGAGATGTCGTCGAGCCGGTAGTTGAACCCCAGGCGTCCGTGCTGCAGCCAGCTCGACGTCTCGAGCCGACCCTGGTTGCGAAGCGAGACCAGCAACTCGTGCGCCTCCGGATCGTGAACGGTAACCGCGCCGCCCTCGCCGGTCGTCATCTGCTTGTTCGGGTAGAAGGCCCAGACGGCCGGGTGCCCGTGCGAGCCGAGCGGCTTGCCCTTATAGACGGCGCCGAGCGCTTCGCACGAATCCTCGACGAGCGCGATCCCGTGCTTTTCACAGAGAGGGATCAGTGCGTCGTACTCCGCCGGGTAGCCGAAGATGTCCACCGCGACGAGCGCCTTCGTCCGCGATGTGATCGCCGCCTCGACCGCGGCTGGGTCGAGGTTGAACGTGTGCGGGTCGATGTCGGCGAACACCGGCGTCGCGCCCTCGTACATCGCGCAGTTCGCCGAGGCGACGAAGGAGTACGGCGACGTGATCACCTCGTCGCCGGGCCCGACGCCGGCCAGGTGCATGCAGAGGTGCAGCCCCGCCGTTCCGGACGACACCGCGGCGGCATAGGGCGCGTCGACGGCGTCCGCGAGCAGCGCCTCGAACCGGGGACCGGTCGGCCCCAGCGAGAGCCAGCCCGAACGCAGCACCTCGAGGACGAGCTCCTCGTCGCGCTCGTCGATCCACGGCGCGCTGAGGTTGACGCGTTTGACTGCTACCTCGGTCAAGAGCGCGCGAGCTGCGGCACGTAGTCGAGCCACTGCGACCAGCGCTCGCTGCGACCGCGCACCGTGTCGAGATACGCGGCCTGGATCTGCAGCGTGATCTCACCGACGCCGATCTCGTGGTCGTCGACGGAACGCAGCGGGGTCACCTCGGCTGCCGTGCCGGTCATGAACACCTCGTCCGCGAGGTACAGATCGGAGCGGATGAGCGCCTTCTCGCGCACCGTGTACCCGAGGTCTTCCGCGATCTGCTTGACCGTGTCGCGCGTGATCCCGGGCAGGATGCCCGTCGAGAGGTCGGGCGTGTAGAGCACGCCGTCGCGCACGACGAAGATGTTCTCGCCGGAGCCGTCGGCGACCGTTCCTTCGGGTGAGAGCAGGATCGCCTCGTCATAGCCGGCGTTCTGCGCCTCGGTGACCGCGAGCATCGAGTTGAGATAGACGCCCGTCGCCTTCGAGACGTGCGGGACGATGTTCGGAGACACGCGCTGCCAGGAGGAGATCTTCGCGCGGATGCCCTGCTTCAGTCCGTCGTCACCGAGGTACGAGCCCCACGGCCAGCTCATGATCACCGTCTCGACCGGGTTGCCGCGAGTCGACACGCCAAGCTCGCCGAACCCGTAGAACGCGATCGGCCGGATGTAGCACTCCGGCAGGCCGTTCGCACCGACCAGCTCGTTCGTCGCCGACTTCAGCTCGTCGGGCGAGAACGGGATCTCCATGTGCAGCAACTTCGCCGAGTTGTGTAGCCGCTGAAGGTGCTCGCCAAGCCGGAACACGGCCGGCCCCTTGGGCGTCTCGTAGCAGCGAATCCCCTCGAAGACGCCGGTGCCGTAGTGCAGGCCGTGAACTCCGACATGAACCTTTGCATCGGCCCAGTCGACGAGCTCGCCGTTCATCCAGATCTTTTCGGTCTCCTGCACCGTCGGCTCCTTTTGGCCTCGTGGGAGCTCTCAGTCTAGCCGGGGGTACCGAGCGCAACCGTCACGGCGCCGGCCAGGCGCACGAGCTGCGCGGGATCGAGCGAAGCCATGTGCGAGGACGAGCCGGCTCCGATCCACACGACCGGCCACTGCAGGAACGACGGATCCATCAGGGTTCGCGCGACGGCGCGCTGAGGAAACGGCGCGACGCCCCCTGCCTCGAACCCGGTCGCCTCGACCACCTCGGCGCCGCGGGCTGCGCGGATCTCGGTCGCCTCGACTGCCGCCGCGACTGCCCGCTCGTCGGCCCGGCGGTCGCCGGGAACGAGCGCGAGCACATATTCGCCGTCGCAGACGAACACGATCGACTTGACGATCTGCGCGAGCTCGCAACCGACCGCGCGGGCAGCATCGCGTGCGGTCGGCGTGCCCTCCTCGAACTCCTCGATGCGCGACTCGACACCCGCCTCTCGCAGCGCTGCCGACACGCGAAGCACGGGCTCCGGCCATTCAATTTCAGCCGATGAGATAGGCCGCATCCATGCCTTCGCGGAGTTGCTCCTGCAGCTCGGCGGGCGCCGGCGCGTCGATCGACAGCGCCATCAGCGCCTTGCCGCCGGCGCGGTTGCGGGAGACGGTCATGTTCGCGATGTTGACACCCGCGGCGCCGAACAGCGTGCCGACCCGACCGATCACACCGGGGATGTCGTCGTACATCAGGAACGCCATCCGCGGTGCGAGCTCCATCTCGAGCTCGAACCCGAGCGCGGAGACAAGGAAGTGGCGCGCGTCGTTGCCGATGGTTGTGCCTGCGACGCGAATGCCGTCTGCCGAGACGACAACGAGGCTGGTGTAGTCGCGGGATCCGCGGCGCTTGCCTTCCACCACCTCGATCCCGCGGTCGGCGGCGACGACCGGCGCGTTGACATAGTTGACCGGCTGGTCGGTGTGGCCCTGGAACGCCCCGTTCAACGCTGCAACCGTGAGCAGGCGTGCGTCGTGCTCCGCCAGCTCGCCGTGCACCTCGATCTCGATCTTGCGCACGTCGCCGCCGCGGAGCTCGAGCGCGAGCCGGCCGAGTTTCGCTGCGAGTGGGACGTACGGACCGAGGATCTCGAGATCCTCGGCGCCGACGGCCGGGATGTTGACGGCGTTCGTCACGAGCCCTCCCTCGAGCGCCGCGACGACCTGCTCTGCGACGACGACACCGGCCCTGTCCTGCGCCTCTTCTGTCGACGCTGCGAGGTGAGGTGTGACGACGATGTGCGGCGCACCGAGCAGTGGCCCGTCGTATGGCTCCTGCGAGAAGACGTCGATGGCGGCGCCGGCCAGCTTGCCCGACTCGAGCACTGCGACGAGCGCGGCCTCGTCGACGAGCTCGCCGCGCGCAGCGTTCACGAGCCGCGCGCCGTCGCGCATCTTCGCGAACGCTTGCTCGCCGATCGACCCGCGTGTGTCGTCGGTGAGCGGTAGGTGCAGCGTGATGAAGTCGCCGCGCTCGAGTGCCTCGTCGAACGTGCAGCTCTCGACACCGAGCTCGCGAAATCGCTCCGCCGACACGAACGGGTCGTACGCCACAACCTTCATCTGCAGACCGAGGGCGCGGCGCGCGACCTGGCGGCCGATCCGGCCGAAGCCAAGAACCGCGAGCGTCTTGTCGGCGAGCTCGATGCCTCCCCAGCGCGATCGCTCCCAACGTCCTTCGATCAGGGCTCCGTGGGCCTGCGGGATGTTGCGGGCGAGCGCAAGGAGCAATCCGACGGTGTGTTCAGCGGCGGAGACGACGTTCGACTCGGGCGCGTTCGCAACGACGATCCCGCGGCGCGTGGCGGCGTCGACGTCGACGTTGTCGACCCCCACTCCCGCCCGGCCGATCACGCGGAGACGGTCACCACGGGCGATCAGGTCGGCGGTGAGCTTCGTAGCCGAGCGGATGACGATCGCCTCGTACCCGCCGATGATCTCTTCGAGCGGGCTCTCGGTGTCGACGTCGACGTCGAAGCGCTCACGCAAGAGCGCGATTCCCGCATCCGCGATCGATTCACGGACGAGCACCTTCATTCTCTAGGCGGCGACGGGCGTCTCGAACGCGGCAAACGCCGCAGGAACTGCGGCGCCCCGCTCGATGTCTGCACCCAGCTCGGTGAGTGAGAGCTCGACGGCTGCGAGCGCAGTCGCGATGTCGAAGATGTCGAACCAGCCGATGTGGCCGATCCGGAAGATCTTGCCCTTCAGATGCTGCTGCCCGGGCGCGAGCGTCACACCGTGCCGGTCGCGCAGATGCCGCAGCAGCTCGTCGGCGTCGATGCCCGCAGGCGATTTGATCGCCGTCACCACGGCGGCCGAGTCGTCGTCGGGCGAGAAGAGCTCGAGACCCATCGCCTTCACACCGGCACGGGTCGCGCGGCCGAGGCGGATATGGCGGTCGAACGCGGCCTCGAGGCCGTGCTCGAGCAGAAGGCCGAGTGCCACGTCGAGGCTGCGGATCAGCGACACCGCCGGCGTGAACGCGGCGTCGAGCTGATCCTGCGCCTTCTTGTTGCGCTGCCAGTCGAAATAGAAGCTGCGGGACGGCTTCGCGTCGGCGAGCACGGCGTCGGGCACCGACACCATTGCCAGCCCCGGCGGCGCCATCAGCGCCTTTTGCGAGCCCGAGACGACGACGTCGATCCCCCACTCGTCCGTTTCCAGCGGCACGGCGCCGAGCGAGGAGATGGCATCGACGACGAGGTGTGCGTCACCGACCGCCTCCTTGATCGCACGCACGTCGGAGACGACCCCGGTCGACGTGTCCGACTGCTGGCAGAGGACGAGACGGACACCGGACTCACGGACGGCGGCCCCGACCTCGTCGGGATCGGGACGCTCACCCCACTCGTAGCGGATCGCCTGCACGTCGAGCTCGTGCTGCTGGCAGATCGCGAGCCAGCGTTCCCCGAACGAGCCGTGCACGACAACCGCGACGCGGTCACCGGGCGCGCAGAGATTCGCGACGGCGGATTCCATCGCGCCGGACCCGGATGCAGTGAAGAGCAGCACGTCGGAACGCGTACGGAACACGTCTTTCAGGCGCCCGAGCGCGCTCGCGTAGATCTCGCGAAAGTCGGCGCCACGGTGATGGACGATCGGCTCGGCCCCGGCGGCGAGCACCGCAGGCGGAACGGGAGTCGGTCCGGGCGTGAACAGGTACCGCTTCTCCAAGGTTTCAGCGTAGCGGCGGAGGCCGCCGGACCCCCGGTTGTTCCAGATCACGGGTCGCGACCGGCAAGACTACGCGTGTGGACGTTCTCCTCTCGTTTGCCGCTGCCCTCATCTCGCTGCGTCTCGCGGGCCTGCTGCTGCGCAGCCGTCGGCTCGCGTGGGCCGGCGGGCTCGTGACCTTCGCGGCGGCCGCTGCAGCGATGGCCTGGGGCGCCGCGCACGGCTGGGACGCGCGGGCGTTTCGCGTGTACTACCTGGCGGGCGCCCTGCTCTCCGCGCCGCTCCTCGGGGTCGGGTCGCTCACGTTGTGGGAGCGGCGTTGGGCCGCACCGCTCGGCCTCGTCTACGTCGGGCTCGCGATCGGTGTCGCGGTTGCGATGCCGGTGCACGGAGCGTTTGCAGGCTCGCACGTCCCGCACGCGCAAAGCCACGTCGATGTGCTGCCGCGGGTGGTTGCAATCGCGGGCAGCTCTCTGGGCACGCTCGCGGTGCTCGTCGTCGCGATCGCGACGATGCGACGCCGGCCGCTCGGGAACGGATTGCTGATCGGCGCCGTCGCAGCGGCGGCCGGTGCATCGGCGTTGACGCAGACCGCGACCGCGGCCGCAGCCGCCTGTTTCGCGCTCGCGGCGGCGCTGCTCTACGGCGCGTCGCGCGCTCGCCGCTGAGTCAGCTTCCGAGCTTCTCGCGCACGCGCTCGTTGACGACGCGCGGGTCGGCCTTGCCGCCCGTCTCCTTCATCACTTGCCCGACGAAGAAACCGAGCAGCCCGTCCTTGCCGGAGCGGAACTGCTCCGCCTGGTCTGCGTTCGCCGCGATCACCCGATCGATCACCGGATCGAGCTCGGACGCATCCGCGACGACTTTCTGCTCGAGGTAGGGCGCTGCGCTGAAGCCGGGCTCGCCGACCTTTGCGAGCGCCTCGTCGAACGTCGCGCGGGGAATCTCTGCGCGAGCAACCACGAGCTTCGCCAGTTCACGCGCATCGACGTCTGCCGGATCGATGCCGGTCGCGACGAACTGGTTCGCGAGCACGTTCGCCGCCTCTTTGGCGTCGGCTCCGGCACCGACCACCGTCGACCAGAGCCGGTCGAGGCCGCCGGTGACAAGCACGTCGGCGTCGTAGAACGACAGCGTGTCGGTGATCCGTCGGACGCGTGCCCCCGGCAGCTCACCGATCTCGCCGCGCAGTCGGTCGACGAGGTCGCGCGGCGGCTGCACCGGGACGAGGTCGGGCTCCGGGAAGTAGCGGTAGTCCTGCGCCTCCTCCTTGGAGCGCATCGGCGGCGACTCCTCGTGTGCCGGATCGAAGTGCAGCGTCTCCTGCTCGACGGTGCCGCCCTCTTCGTAGATCCGGACCTGCCGAGCGATCTCGCGCTCGATGCCCTTGGCCGCGAAGTTGAAGGAGTTCATGTTCTTGAGCTCGGTGCGCGTTCGCAGCTCGCTCGACCCGGCGGGACGTACCGAGACGTTGACGTCGAACCGCATCGAGCCCTTCTCGAGCTCGGCGTCGGAGAGCCCGAGCTCGACGACCGTCTGCCGCAGCAGCTGGAGGAAGCGTTTCGCCGTCTCCGCGTCGTGCAGGTCGGGCTCGGTGACGATCTCGACGAGCGGTGTCCCGCAGCGGTTGAAGTCGACAAGCGTCGCCGTCGCGCCGTGGATGCGACCGGACGCCGCGACGTGGACGTTCTTCGCGGCGTCTTCCTCGAGATGCGCGCGCGTGATCCCGATCGTGATCTCTCCGTCCGGCGTCGGCACCGTGAGCTTCCCGCCGGAGCACAGGGGCTCGTCGTACTGACTGATCTGGTACGCCTTCGGATTGTCCGGATAGAAGTACTGCTTGCGGTGGAACACCGCGCGGTCGGCGATCTCGCAGTCGAGCGCCAGCCCGAGCTTGATGGTCTCCTCGATCGCTCGGCGGTTCGGCACGGGCAGCGCACCCGGGAACGCGAGGCAGACGGGGCACGTCTGCGAGTTCGGCTCGCCGCCGAACCCGTTGCGGCAGCGACAGAACATCTTCGTCTCCGTCTTCAGCTGTACGTGGATCTCCAGCCCGATCACCGGCTGCCAGGTCACGAGCGGTACCTCGCAGGGACGACGTCGAAGCCGATCGCCAGCTCGAGTGCATGGCCGACACGGAAGAGCGTGTTCTCGGCGAACTGCGCGCCGATCAGCTGCAGCCCGACGGGCAGCCCCTCCGACAGCCCGCAGGGAACGTTCAGGCCGGGCAGCCCTGCCATGCACGACGGAATCGTGAGCAGGTCGTTCATGTACATCGCGAGCGGGTCGTGCACCTTGGCACCGAGCGGGAACGCAACCGTCGGGCTCGTCGGCGACACCAGGACGTCGAATCGCTCGAACAGCTCGTCGTGCTCGCGCTTGATCACGGTGCGCACCCTCTGCGCCGTGCCGTAGTACGCGTCGTAGTAGCCGGAGGAGAGCGCGTAGGTCCCGATCATGATGCGGCGCTTCGGCTCGTCGCCGAATCCGGCGTCGCGCGTCCGCATCACCATCTCGCGGAAGTCGGCGCCGTCCTCTCGCAGCCCGTAGCGCACGCCGTCGTAGCGCGCGAGATTCGCCGAAGCCTCGGCAGGCGCGACGAGGTAGTAGCACGCGACGCCGTAGTCGACGGAGCGCGGCAGCGAGCACTCCTCCACGCTCGCGCCGAGCGACTCGGCAAGCGCGATCGCGCGCTCGACGGCCTCCGTGACGCCCGGCTCGATCCCTTCGGCGCCGTTCATCTCCTTCGGCACTCCGATCCGCACACCCTTCAGGTCGTCGGCGCTCGGCAGGGCGACTTCCGGGACGTCGACGGTCGTCGAGTCGTTTTCGTCGCGGCCCGCGATGATCGAGTAGAGCAGCGCGCAGTCGCGTACATTCTTCGCCACCGGCCCCACCTGGTCGAGCGACGATGCGAACGCGACCACGCCGTACCGCGAGACGGTGCCGTACGTGGGGCGTAGCCCGACATGGCCGCAGAGCGCTGCCGGCTGCTTGATCGACCCGCCGGTGTCGGACCCGAGCGCCCAGGGCGCGAGCCCGCCCGACACGGCGGCTGCGCTGCCACCTCCCGAGCCACCAGGCACGCGGGTCGGGTCCCACGGGTTCCGCGACGGGCCGTACGCGGAGTTCTCGGTCGACGAGCCCATCGCGAACTCGTCGGTGTTCGTCTTGCCGAGGATCTTCAGGCCCTGCCGCTTCGTGTTCGCGATCACCGTCGCGTCGTAGACCGGCACGTAGTTCTCGAGGATCTTGGAGCCGGCCGTCGTCGGGATCCCCTTCGTCCCGATCACGTCCTTCACCGCCAGCGGAACGCCGTCGCCACCCGGGTCGTCGCAGACGTGCAGGAACGCATGGAGCTCCTCGTCGCGCTCGTCGATCGCGCCGCGATAGGCGGCGAAGAGCTCCGCACCGGAGACCTCCCTCGTCTCCAGAAGCCGCATGGCCTCCTCGGCGGTCAGCCTGAGCGTGTCCAGGGTCATGCCGGCGGCGTCCGGAAATGGTCGTCGTCGCGGTCGGGCGCATTCGCGAACACCTCATCGAGGGTGAGGCACGGACGTGGCTCGTCCTCGGCCCAGGCGTTCGCGATCTCGAGCGGATGGGCAGTCGGAGGCACGTCTGCGAGATCGAGCTCCGACACCTTCGACACCGCCTCGAGAATGTCGGACAACTGCTCCTGGAACCTCGCGACCTCGTCGTCGCTCAGCTCGAGGCGCGCGAGCTTCGCGACGTGCAAAACCTCGTCTCTGGTGATCCGCGTCATCGCCACCTCCACATGAAACACGAAGGGCTCCTCTCGGAGCCCTTCGCTAAGACGGTTCCGAAAGGGTCTAGAGCGCCTGGACGTCCGCCGCCTGCAGGCCCTTATCGCCCTGCACGACTTCGAACGACACGCGCTGACCCTCGGTCAGCGACTTGTAGCCCTCACCGGCGATGGCGGAGAAATGGACGAAGACGTCCTGCTCTCCGTCGCCGCGCTCGATGAAGCCATACCCCTTCTCGTTCGAGAACCACTTGACCGTGCCTTCAGCCACTACCAACTACTCCTTGCTCGCTTACTACAAGCCCGCCGACGGCGGAGCGCGCGGAACACTAGCACCGTTTTACGCCGGATAGGCAAAGTCTCCCCGCCGATAGAGGGCGCAGCGCACCGCGTTCTCGAGCAGGCATGCGATCGTCATCGGGCCCACGCCGCCGGGCACCGGCGTCATGAAGGATGCGACCTCGGCTGCACCGGGATCGACGTCGCCGACGATGCCCGCATCGGTGCGGTTGATGCCGACGTCCACGACGACGGAGCCGAGCTTCACCATGTCCGCGCTCACCATCGCCGGCACTCCGACGGCCGCGACGAGGACGTCGGCGTCGAGGGTGTGCCGCGGTAGATCCCTCGTATGCGAGTGGCACACCGTGACCGTTGCGTTTGCCTGCAGCAGCAGGTGCGCCATCGGCTTGCCGACGATGTCGCTCCGCCCGATCACGACGGCACGCGCACCGTCGAGCTCGACCTTGTGCTCCCGCAGCATCGCCATCACACCCGTCGGCGTGGCGCCGACCAGCGTCGGCCTGCCGAGGAAGAGCTGGCCGGCATTGAACGGATGCAGTCCGTCGACGTCCTTCACAGGCGCGATTGCGCGCAGGATGCGAGCTTCATCGAGGTGGTCGGGCAGTGGCAGCTGAACGAGCACCGCGTCGACGCCATCGTCGGCGTTCAGCGCCTCGACGCGCGCGAGCAGCTCATCCTGCGAGATGGTGGCCGGGAGGCGGACATCCTGCGCATCGAAGCCCGCCTCGGTCGCCGCCTTGTGCTTGAGACGGATGTACACGTCCGAGGCCGGGTCGTCCCCGACGAGGACGGTCACGAGGCCGATGTGACCGATCTTCCTGACCTGCTCCGCGACCTCCGCGCGGATGCGCTCGGCGATCGGCTTTCCCTTGATCAACGTCGCTGACATGCGGACGACTTTAGAGTCTCCGCAGATGCGTTGGCCGAGGAAGAACGATGTTGCGTCGATCGAGGCTCGCCGCGAGGCGATGGGGATCCACGACGGCCTCGTCACGTCGATCGACCTCGAGCCGTTCGCCGCAGCGGCCGAGTCACTCGTCGGCGTGGCTGTGATTCCGGTGTCGGCGGTGCCGATCGAGATCGAGCTCGGGGCGTACGAGCTGACCGACGACGGAGCGGTCGTCGAGCGCAACCGCGCCGCCGAAACGGTGCGCGTGCCGCTCGCACACACCGAGGGCGGGCTGACCGCTTCGATGACGCGCGGCTCGCTGGCGGCGGGGACGATCCGCACCTACGTCCTCCACGACCGCATCACGCGGGCCTCGTGCTTCGTCTGCGCGGATGCCGCGTCCGCGATCGCGCTCGCGGCCTGGGTCGAGAGCGAGCTGCCGGCGATGCGCGACTGGCTGACGTCGTCCGACGATCCGAGCCTGTCGAAGCGCGCGAAGCTGCGCGGCGCCAAGACGCACGTCGTCGGGCCGATGTGCCACGTGCTGTGGCAGTGGACGACCGGCGACGCAGTCGGGCCGAACATGATGACGCGCAACTCGTACGCACTGAACATGGGGTACGTGATGCAGCGCAGCCCGGTGAAGCCGGAGCGCGCGATCCTCGAGGCGAACATGGGAGGCGACAAGAAGCCGTCGGCGGAGTACTTCCAGTCGGGTCATGGCAAGACGGTGCTCGCGGAGGCGTTCCTCGCAGACGAGCAGATCCGCCGCGTGCTGCGAACGACCGCCGAGGATCTCGAGGCGCTCTCGTGGGCCGGGACGCACGGCGCGGTGGCGAGCGGGATGCAGTCGGTTGCGTTCACGCCTGCGTCCGCGATCGCTGCTCTCTTCGCGGCAACGGGCCAGGACCTCGGCATGGTCGGAACAAGCTCCATGGCGCACGGCGCAGCACGGCGCGTGGACGGCGGCTTGCAGGCTTCGATCCGCTTCGGCGGGCTCGAGGTCGGAACGGTCGGCGGCGGGACGACCCTGCCGTCGGCACGCGAGTGGCTCGCGTCGATCGGTTGCAGCGGGCCGGACACCGTCTACCGCTTCGCACAGATCGTCGCCGCGGCAGCGCTATGCCTGGAGATCAGCGCGTCCGCCGCAATGGCCACCGCAGGCAGCGAGAACTTCTTCCGTGCCCACCATGAGCGCGGCGGGCTGCGGTGATCGCGCTGGTCTTCCGCTACGAGGTACGCGACGCCGCCGCGTTCGAGGACGTCTACGGCGCCGACGGCGAGTGGGCCGCGTTCTTCCGGCAGAGCGCGGGCTACATCGGAACCGAGCTCCTGCACGACGTCGACGAGCCCGAGCGCTACCTCGTGATCGACCGCTGGGAGTCGTCCGACGCCTACAACGCCTTTCTGGCCGAGCGCGGTGACGACTATCTGCGCCGCGCCGACGAGACGCGACTGCTCTACGTGCAGGAGCTGCGCTTCGGCACGTTCGAGAACGTCTGGTCGCGCTGAGCGCTACCAGCCGCGGCGTTCCAGCAGCTCGCTCGGATCGAGCGACTGCGTGGAGATGCCGACCATCGCCTCACCGAGGCCGGCCGACACACGTGCGATCACGTCCGCGTCCATGTAGTGCGTCGTCGCCTCGACGATCGCGCGCGCCCGCTGCGAGGGGTTGCCCGACTTGAAGATCCCGGAGCCGACGAAGACACCGTCTGCGCCGAGCTGCATGCACAGCGCGGCGTCGGACGGAGTCGCGATCCCGCCCGCGGTGAACGTCACGACGGGTAGACGGCCGTTGTCCGCGACCCAGCGAACGAGGTCGAAGGGCGCCTGCAGGTTCTTCGCTTCGGAGTAGAGCTCCTCGCCGCGCAGCGACTGCAGGCGACGAATGCCTCCGAACACCGAGCGCATGTGCGTCACGGCGTTGACGATGTCGCCCGTGCCGGCTTCGCCTTTGGTGCGAATCATCGCCGCGCCCTCGTTGATCCGCCGGAGCGCCTCGCCCAGGTTGGTGCACCCGCAGACGAACGGCACGGTGAACTGCCACTTGTCCACGTGGTGCTCGAGGTCGGCAGGCGTCAGCACCTCCGACTCGTCGATGTAGTCGATCTCGAGCGACTGCAGGACCTGCGCCTCGACGAAGTGGCCGATCCGGCACTTCGCCATCACCGGGATCGTCACGGCCTCCTGAATGCCGTGGATCATGTCCGGGTCGGACATCCGCGCGACACCGCCGTCCCGGCGAATGTCGGCGGGGACGCGCTCGAGCGCCATCACCGCGCAGGCGCCGGCCTCCTCCGCGATCTTCGCCTGCTCGGCGTCGACGACGTCCATGATCACGCCGCCCTTGAGCATCTCGGCGAGGCCGCTCTTGACCCGCATCGTCCCGCTCTCCGTCACGGGAGAGATCGTAGCTGGAGGCCCGGGCTTACCAGACGCCGCGCGAGCAGAAACCGAGCAGCCCGAGCACCACGATGACGATCAAGACGATCCAGAAGATGCCCATTGTCATCCCACCTTCGCGGGCAGCGGCAGGAGACGCTCGAGCGCAGGCTCGACCTCGAAGCGGTCGCGGAGCTCGACGTACTCGGCGAGTGCACGCGTCGCGCGCGCGGGCGAGGGCGACCGTTGGGCACGCAGCATCACGTTCTTCGCGGTGTGCTCCGACGGCACGAAGTCGATGACGTCGACGTGGTAGCCGCGCAGCTCGAGCATCGCCACGCGCAAGGCATCGGTCACGAGATCGGCCTGCCGCCCGAGCAGCAGGCCGTGGCGAAGCAGCGCGTCCTTCGGCTTAGACGACAGCTGCTCGGCGAGCTCGTGTTGGCAACACGGCGCAACGACGATCGCCTCGGCGCCGAGAGTGACGCCCACCGCGATCGCCTCGTCGGTCGCCGTGTCGCAGGCGTGGAGCGAGACGACGAGGTCGACACCGTCGACATGGTCGAGGTCGGCAATCGTCGAGTGGACGAAGCGCGCCTCGTCGTAGCCGAGCTCCACGGCGATCTGGCGCACGGTGTCGATCACGCTCTCGTTCGCGTCGACTCCGACGAGCTCGACTCGTGTACCGACCTCGCGACCGTAGGCGACGAGCGCGAGGCTCATGTACGCCTTCCCACAGCCTGCGTCGAGGACCGTGATTCGGTCGCGCTCCCAGACCGGCAGCGGCCGTAGCAGCTCGACGTAGTGCTGCACCTGTCGCACCTTGTCGCGCGAGCTGCGCGTTGCCTTGAACAGCGGGTGCTCGCTCGGAAGCGCATGGACGCGCGGGCGATCGTGCGCCGAAGAGACGGGGGCCGCGGACGACGGCTTGCCGCTCGAGACGAGCCACTTCCCTTTCTTCGTGCGGCGCGCGTGCACGTCACCCTCCGGCGCGAGCAGGTGCGCGTTGCGCGCGCGGTCGAGCAGAGCATCGAGCCGCGCGGGCCAGGCGTCGCGCGTGACCGTCTCGGTGCGCGCGCCGTCGACGAGCTTCACGGCCGCACCGCGCCGCAGGTCGACGGGCGTCGCGACAACGCCGTCGACGACCAGCTTTCGCCACCCTACGCCGAGCGCGCGCTCGCGGACCTCGTCCACCCCGGGGAGTCTGCCAGCCGGATCACCGTCAGCTCCGGCGGCGGCCTGCGGATGAACGAGGCGAGCACGCGCAGCTCGTCGGCTGCTTCCGGCGCCAGCGTCGCCTCGGCACGTACGACGTCGGCGAGCGCCGACTGCCATTCGACGCCGTGCACACCCCGGAAGGGGCGCACGCACACCACCTGGCCCTTGGCGATGAAGATGCCGCGCTGCGAGCCGTCACGCTCTCCCGGCACCACGAGACAGACGGCCATGCCACGTAGCCGCTCCATGCGCGTGATCTCGCGCGCAGCGTCCTCGAGCGCCGTGATGCGGTCGCGCAGACGCGCGGCGTCCTCGAACCGCAGATCGCGCGCCAGCCGCACGAGCTTCGCACGCAGCTTCGGCAGCGCGTCTTCGAGGGTCTCCCACTCGACGCCCTGCAAGGCGCGTGCTGCGAGCTGCGCGCGCCGGCGGCTTGTCAACGGGCCGAGCGGGCTCGGCTGCGACGAGCACACAACGCTATCGCCGCGACGGCGAAGGTAGAGATAGCGATCCGGTCTTGCTGAGCGGGCGTTCGCGGGCGGTCGCAGCTCACGGATCAGGCGCAGCTCCTCGAGGGCTGCCTCGACTTCGGACCCGAGCACGCGCCACTCGACCCGCTCGAGCGCGCCGAGCGCTGCCTCGACCGCGGGCCGCTGCCGCTCGCTCCGGAAGTACGACCGGAGCCGCGCCCGCAGGTCGCGAGCCCGGCCGACGTACAGCACCTGATCGTGGACGTCGCGGAAGAGATAGACACCTGGACGTTGCGGCGCGCCGAACGCGAGGCTGCGCTTCCGCTGCACACGCCGCGGCCGTGTCGCCGCGAGCTCGACGAGGTCACCGACCGTGCGAGCGCCTCGTTCCTGCGCCATCCCGATCAGACAGAGCAGGATCTCTGCGGTCGCCTCTGCGTCCGGCAACGCACGGTGGCACGGCCGCGCATCGGTGGCGAACCGGTACGAGAGCGCAGCAAGATTCGCGGGCTGGCGGCCGAGCAACCGGCGCGCAAGCCCGACGGTGTCGACCGATGTCGCCTCGACGCGCCGTCCCGTGAGGCGCATCGTCTCGACGTCGAGGAAGCCGAGATCGAAGCGTGCGTTGTGCGCGACGAGCACCGCGTCGCCTGCGAAACCGAGGAAACGCCGGATCGCCGCTCCCACAGGCGGTGCGCGCCGCAGCTCCGCGTCGCGAATGCCGGTCAGCACCGCGACGGCCGGATCGAGGGGCAGGCCCGGGTTGGCGAGCGTCTGGAACCGCTCGCCCAGCGCGAGCCCGCATACGCGCACCGCGCCGATCTCGCAGGGGCGCGCCGATCCGGGCCGTAGGCCGGTCGTCTCGAGATCGAAGACGACGAACGTGGCCTCCTCGAGGGCGACCGACTCGGCGGGCGCGCCCTGCAGGGCGACGAGGTCGCCGGCCCAGCGAAGCCGCGCATCGCTCTGGACGGCCTCGTCGAGCAGGGACCGTGCAAGGCCGACGGGCACTGCCGCGCCCAGCTTCAAGACCGTGCGCGCGGCGTCGTCGGCCGCGACCGGCCCGCGGCGATCCTCGACGAGCTCGACGAGGCGATCGGCGGCGTCGAGTCGGAGTTGCACCCGGCGATCGTAGTACGAACATATGTTCGTGTCTACTCAGCGACGTCGGCGCTGAAGTGCAACTCCGGTCAACACCTCGCGCACGACGCGCTCGGCGACGAGCGCGGTGATGTCCGCCGAGCCGATCGAGCTCGGGAGCACCTCGACGACGTCTGCGCCGGCAATATCGACGCGCGCGGCGACCTCGCGTACCGCCCACAGCAGGTCGACCGACGTCATTCCGCCGGGCTCGGGCGTGCCGGTGCCGGGCGCGAACGCCGGGTCGAGCACGTCGACGTCGACGGTGACGTAGACCAGCCCCTCCCCCACGTGTGCCAGCGCACGCCCGACGACCTCGCGAATGCCGAGGTCGCGCACGTCGTGCATGAAGAACGACGCGATTCCGTGCTCGGCTTGCCACGCGAACTCGTCCGGCCCCGGCCAGTAACCGCGCAGGCCGATCTGCGCGTACCGCGCACCGTCGACCGTGCCCGCCTGGACCAGCCGGAACATCGGTGTCCCGTGCGACCGCTCGACACCGAACAGCTCGCGGCCGGTGTCCGTGTGCGTGTCGAAGTGGATCAACCCGAGCGGTCCGCGCCGGCGCGCGATCGCGGTGATGCACGACTCGGTGATCGAGTGGTCGCCTCCGAGGGTGATCGGAAGCGCCGCCGCGTCGACGACCTCACCGACGAGGCGCTCGATCGCTTCGTGCGAGCGGACGGGATCGGCCGGGACGACCGCAGCGTCGCCGTAGTCGACGATCCGCAAGTCCGCGAACGCATCGACCTTCGCCTCGAGGTGCGGACCCGGCGGGCATGACGCGGCCCTGATGGCGCGCGGCGCGTAGCGCGTGCCGGGCCGATCGGAAACGAGGTCGTCGGTCGGCGCGCCGACGATTGCAACGTCGACCCCTGCGAGCTGCTCGGGCTCCTGCGCAAGTGGCACGCCACCGAACGAGAGGAAGCCTGCGTAGTCGGGCTTGTCGGGAAGCGGCCGCCAGCGGCGCTGCGGGTCGATCATGCGCGAAGGCCGCCCACGAACGTCGCGATCACCTCGTGCTCGGCGGCAGCGACAGCTTCGGTGTCGTCGGGCAGCTGTCCGAGCACCCAACCGGTGAGCACTTCCTCGAGCGCGCCGTAGAGCATCCACGCAGCGATGCGCGGGTCGACGTCGGCGCGGAAGGTTCCCTCGGCCTGCCCACGCGCGACGATCCGCTGCAGCGTCGCGAATGCCTGTCCGATCTCGTCGAGCTCGTCCTGAATGTGCGGGCTGCGCGTGATCTCGCGCACGAGCAGGCGAACGAGGTCGGGGTCGTCGCGCCAGGCACGCAGCACGATCTTCACGACGAGCGAGAGCTGATCGGGCGCATCGTCGCCGGTCTCCTCGGCGAGTGCGACCGCTGCCAGCAGCCGCCCCCACGCCTCGCGAAAGACCGCCTCGAGTACGGCGTCCTTCGACGGGTAGTAGTGATAGACGAGCCCGTAGGCGACACCCGCCTCACGCGCGATGTCGCCGACGCGTGACGACTCGTACCCCTCCGCCGCGAACACGCGCACGGCCGCAGCCAGGATCTGCTCGCGCTTCTCGCCGCGTGCGCTCACCCACGAACCCTACTCCCGCCGGTGGCCCGGGAAGCGCTCAGCGCCCGGCGCGGACCGCGAGTGTGACGACCGCGCCGTGCGGCATCGTCACGTGCTGTCGCGGCGACTGCCATGCGACGGCGCCGACGCGCACGTCCAAGCCCGTCACGTACGCCGAGCGGCGATGGACGGAGCAGCCCGCGGCACGCACCTTCGCGGCGGCCCGCGCAAACGGCAGGCTGAATACGTTCGGGACGACGCAGCGCGGCCCGGCAGACGTCTTGTCGACGGCACCGACGTTCCCCCGGCCGAAGTCCTGCGCCCAGAACACCATCCCGTTCGCACTCTCGGCCACGCCGACGCCCGTCAGGTTCCAGGACGTGCTTTCGAGGTTCGCCTTGTGCGGTGGGTCTGCGAGCCACGCCTGGACGGCGGCACCCGCGCTCGGGAAGCCGGCGGCGAGGTTCTCACCCGCAGCGCCCGCGAAGCCACACGCAGCAATCCGCTGGTACCAGGCGCGAGCGACGGGCGGCGCGGGGTCGTCGTGGCCCATGTACTGGTATTCGGCCATGTGCCTCGCCTTCCAGGTGGCCGACGCGGTCAGGGCCGGCGAGACGACGAGTGCCCGCAGTCCGAGAGAGGTTCGATGGGCGTTGATCAGCGACACGACCGCCGCTGCGAGCTTGGGCCTGGCCGCCGGCCAGTTCGCCTGCGGTGTGCAGCCGCCGGCAGTCGGCGAAGCGTCGACTCCGACCACTGCGAACGCACCTGCAGCGATCCCGGCGGCAACGAGCACAGCCACCGTGCGTCTGAACGAGCCCCCCAGCACGAGCGCCCGAGGGTAGCAGCGGTCTCGGCGTATTCAGACCGGTTGGGCGAAAAACGCTGGAAAATGCGCGTCAGATCACTCGAACGGGGCTCAGTGCGCCGATTGCGTCGGCGCCGGCCGCCGTCAGGTTCCACGTCCCGCGGCGGCTGTCGTCGCTCAACACCCTGAGCGGCCGCGGCTGCGACGGCGGCCAGTACACGATCAAGCCGCCGACGTCGAGGTCTGCGAACTCGCGGGCACGTGTGCGAGGGCCGAGCTCGTTCGCGGAGGCGCCGTCCGCGCCGATCGCGTCCAGGATCTCGCGGTGGCGGTCGGTCAGCGTCATGCCGGCCTCCGCTCCCGACCGCGCCCGGTCGGGGCGCAGGAGGGGCAGTAGAACGCAAGTGTCGGAGCCTCACCCGATTCCGGACGCTCGATCCGGTAGGCGCGCCATCCCTGCCAATACAGGCCGCTCGAGCCATTGCACTCGGCGCAGCGGACGGTCGTTCCCGCCTGTCCACGGTGATCCCGATCTACGCTCACTGCTCCCCCCTGCTTCCCTCGTTCCCCACTGGCAGCATGGATTCGGGCGCTCCGAGTGACCACTAGACGGACGGCTGATTCTGCTGGCGCTTCGTGGGGGTAGTCTCTCGGGTGCCGTTCGGCCCCAGCCACGGAGGACGATGTGGCGGTGCGGGAACATCCACGAGCGGTCTATGCGCGGGCGATCGAGCGGGGCAATCTCCTCGTCGCCGAGGCGACATTGCGCGCCGAGATCCCGCGACCGTCCCTCGCCGATTTGCTCGAGCTGACTGCGCTGATCGCGCAGAAGGATCCGCGGCGCCACGGACGCGCGGCCTCGCGCTGGCTCCTCCGCTATCTGCAGGCGCACGAGGACGTGACGATCGGCGACGCGGCGTGCGTCGCGACCGCTTTGGACGCGCTCGGCGGCCGCCATCACGGTGCCGCGCTCGCCCTGCTGCGGGACGTCGCAGGGCCACCGTGAGCATCCCAGCTCCGTCCGGACGCGTAACTAGCGTCGAATCATCCGTCGCGGCCTCTCACTTGTCGCCGCAGGCATCGTCCTCGCAGGAGGCGGCATTGCCGCTGCCTCGACGGTCGCGAGCGGTTCGAGCCCGGCCGGCCAGACGATCACCGTGACCGTCCCTCAGGCGACCGTGACTACCGTCACCGTTCCGCCTGCGCCGAGACCGCCGAAGCTGAGCGCCCACGCCCTTGCGCTGATCCAGGCGGCCATGAGCGACCCGACGAAGATCGGCGCCGTCACTGACGCGAAGACACGCACCATGCTGACGAACCAGCTGAACGCTCTCGACGCGTTCCTCGCACCGAGAGCGAAGCTGCAGCCGTATCGCGCGCACCTGTGGCTCGTCGCGCACGAGGTCAAGCCCATGGTTCCGCCGTCACGGCTCGCGGCGCTGCTCTGGTGCACCGTGTGGTTCCCCACCGACTGCGGGTGAGCCGCTCGAGCCCGAGCCGCTCGCTACCGGCCGGGCAAGGAGACCGTTACGGGGCGGTCGCCTGCGCCGTGCCCGAGCAGTTTGCGGTGGTGTACCAGTGAGTCGTCGAGCCGGAGGCACCCGGGCCGCCCTTGTAGCTCGAAGTCTTGGCGTTCACCGTCGCTCCCAAGCAGTACGTCTGGGACGAGCCGCTGCCGGTGACGGTCACCGTCACGGCCGGCGACAGTCCGCTGTCGATCCCCTGGAGCCCGGTGCCGTCCGGCGCGTCCCCGCCGGTCTTCGTCATGTTGGTGTAGTTGCCGACGTCGCTGTAGTAGGCCTCGACGTCGGGGATCGTTGCGCGGATGTCCGCGCTCGCCGACCTCTGCCCTGCGCGTCCCGAGAACCCAAGGTAGGACGGAATTGCGATGGCGAGCAAGACACCGATGATCGCGATCACGACCAGCAGCTCGATCAGTGTGAAGCCGTCGTTCTCCTCGAACCTTCCTGCCTGCCGCATGAAAATGCCCTTTTCGGTCGTGATGAACAGTGGTGAAAAAGCCAGCCCATTCATCGGAGCCGGAATCGGCAGACCGTCTGCCCCTTCTGAGGGATTCGACCATTCGCGGTTCGGGTAAGTCAGAACTGCGGGCGCTCGTCGAGCAGCGTGTGCACGACGGACGTCAGGAGCTTCCAGGCGACCTCGGAGTCGCCCTGCACGAATTCGCGAAAGTCCCAGACCGCGATCTCGAGGCACTCGAGCTCGGTCGCGGCGGTCACCGTCGCTGTGCGCTCCCGTTCGGCGATCAGTGCCAGTTCGCCGAAGTGGTCACCGGGGCCAAGCCGCGCCACTTCACGCCCGTCGACGGCGACGACCACCTCGCCCGCCGACACCACGAAGAACCCGACGCCGCTCATCGCGCCCTCGCGCAGGACAGGCGCTCCAGCCGGATAGGTCTTGGGCGTGAACTTCCCCGCGAGGTGCTTGAGCTGGCGCTGGCTCAACTCGCTGAAGAGCGGCACCTGTTTGAGAACGTCAGCGCTCGCCGCCATCGGCCGATCCTAACGCCGCGAACGTAAAGAGCGTGGCGAATCCGCCGATAAGAGAGGACATGGCGAAGAAACAGCGGACGTTCGCAAATCGGCGTTCGGCGTGGCTACTGCTCGTCGGCTTGCCACTGTTGGCCGTCTTGATCGGAGCGACCGGTGTGATCGTCATGCGGGCACACCCGGGCTGGGCCGACGCAGAGAACATCGGCCGGGCGCTCGGCTTGTTGTTCGCCGGTCTGGTCGTGGCGACGCTGAACGCGACGAGACTTCGCGGCGGCCGCGTGAAGATCGACGACCCCTCGAACTGACTTCTCGCTGCTCGAGAGAGGGCCCGCCTGGATTCGAACCAGGGACCAAGGAATTATGAGTTCCCTGCTCTAACCGCTGAGCTACGGGCCCCAGCAACGCGAGCCTAGATGGTCGATCAGCCCTGCGGAGATCCCGGCTCGGTCGTTACACTCGCGGCCGATGAAGGTCTTCCAGGCCGAGCGGCACTTCCGCACCACCGGGGGCCTGCACGTCACCGACATCACCGAGGAGGTCGCGGCGATCGTCCGCGAATCCGGCGTGATCGACGGCATCTGCTGCGTCTACTCACCGCACACGACCTGCTGCGTGCGTGTGAACGAATACGAGACCGGCATGTTCGAGGACTTCGGCACGCTCCTTCGCCGCCTCGTCCCGCACGAGACCTACTACGCGCACGACGACTGGGACCGCCGCACGGAGAACATCTGCGAGGAGGACATGGAAGTGCCGAACGGGCACGCGCATTGCATGTCGATGATCCTCGGCTCGGCCGGCGAGTCGATCCCGGTCGGCGAGGGCGAGCTCTGCCTCGGAACCTGGCAGCGTGTGCTCTTCATCGAGCTCGACCGCTCGCGCCCGCGCCGCTGGCTCTGCAAAGTCGTCGGCTCGTAACCTGGTTGCCGGCGAAGCCGGAACCAGGTTGAACGTCTTACGCGGCCTTCATCGCAGCGATCTCGCGCCGCTCGGCGAGCCGCCGCAGCGCCTCGCCTTCGAGCTGGCGCACGCGTTCGCGCGTGATCCCGAGGATGCGGCCGATCTCCTCGAGCGACTTCGGGTCGGCTTCACCCGATAGGCCGTAGCGCAGATTGAGAATCCGCTGCTCACGCTCGGAGAGCTGTGCGACCGCGTCGTGCAGAGCCTTCTCGGTCAACTCGACCTCAACCTGCTCGTCCGGCGTCGCCTCGCTGCTCGCGAAGAGATCGCCGAACGACGCTGAGTCGTCCTCGCCGACCGGCTTGTCGAGCGACGCGACCGCGCGCGCCGCGGTGCGCACCTCACGCACCTGCTTGATCGGCAGCTTCGTCTTGCTCGCGAGATCTCCTCGTCGGTCGGCGCGCGCTCGAGCTGCGCAACGAGCTCACGCTCGGCGCGCGAGATGCGCTGCTCGCGCTCGACGATGTGCACCGGGATGCGAATGACGCGCGCCTTGTTCGCGACACCACGCTGCACCGCTTGCCGGATCCACCACGTCGCGTACGTCGAGAACTTGAAGCCCTTCCGCCAATCGAACTTCTCGGTTGCGCGGATGAGACCGATGATCCCTTCCTGAATCAGGTCGAGCAGCGTCAGGCCGTGACCCTGGTAGCGCTTTGCGATCGACACGACGAGGCGCAGGTTCGAATTGACGAGCAGGTCCTTCGCATCCTTGTCGCCACCTTCGATCCGCTTCGCGAGCTCGACCTCCTGCGCCGCAGTCAGCAGCGGGTAGCGTCCCGCCTCGTTCAGGAAGAGCTGCAGCGAGTCGGTCGTCGCCGTCGCGACCTGCTGGTTCGTGTAGCTCGACCTCTTCCTCGATGGCGCGCGAGCAGTCGTCGGTGAGCTCGATGCCGTGCGTCTCGAGCCGCTCGAGCAGGCTCTCGATCTCTTCCTCCTCGAGCTCGAGCTTCGTGCGCGACCTCATGCAGCTCCGTCAGGTGGACGCAGCCGTGCTCCTCGCCGTGCTCGACGAGGACGGAAATCGGATCGACGGACATGAGAGTCGGGTACCCGCCGGGCGATAGGCCTAACCCGCGGCGCGCGCGGGGCTTCAACAAATCCTTACACCGCCCGTCACGCGCCAATTACGGATCACCGCAACCGTGTGGCGTCGTGCTCCTGGCAAGACTTCGCCCGCTCGCCCCGGCCGATGACCCCGCACGGCTCGCTCGTGGGCTGGGTCGTCGCTCGCGGTCGTGCTGGCGATCGTCGTCGTGGGCGGTGTCGTGCTGACCTCGCGACGCTAGGATCTGGCGCTATGTGGTGGCTCTGGGTCCCGCTCGGCCTTCTCGCGTTCGTCGCGCTCTTCTTCCTGCTCCTCCTCGTGCTCGGGCGGTTCCGCGAACGGCGCGCTGCTCCGCCCCCTGTCACGTCGCTGTCGAAGATCGGTTTCATGCGTCGGTTCTTCACGCGCATCAGCACCGCCGCGATCGAACGACAGAATCCCGACCTGGCGAGCGCGCTCAAGAAGATCAACACGGTCGCGCAGAACCCAAATCCGCAGGCCGTCCAGAAGGCGATGAGCCGGCTCACTCCAGCAGAGCGCCGCGCGTACTTCGAGGCCGCTGAGGAGCAGGGCGGCGTGCCCGACTCGGCCAACCGGCAGATGCGGCGTCAGGCGGAGCGGATGCAGCAGCAGGCGCGCGGTGGGACCGGCGGCCGCTCGAGCGGCGGCAGCAACCGCAAGCGAAAGCGCCGCTAGCCGCTGTAGGCCGAGAAGAGCAGCCGCCCGTGCACGCAGACGGGGGTGGGCGGGCTGATCTTCACCTTCGTCGTCCCGCCTCCGGGCGCAGTGACGCGGAACCAGTACGCGACCGGCTCGCAATGGGTGCCCGACACCGGCTCACCGGGCCCGGGCACGTCGGGCGTGAACCGTGCCGTCGCGTGCGTCACCTTGCCGGGCGCCAGGCGAACCAGCACCGCGGTGAGTGCGCCGGGGTTGTTGGCGCGCACGTTCGTCGGCAGCGCCTTCCCGGTCTTCCCGAGCAGGCGTCCTTGCGGCAGGCCGCTGAGAGCGCACGTCGTGTGCGAGACGTTCTTCAACGAGAGCGTGTAGCTGATGTTTCCGGCACCGGCGCTGTTGGGGATCGCCTTGAACGTGCCGGCGAGTTGAGAGCCCTTGCAAAACGCAAGCACGGGTGCACCGCCGGCTGTACTCGCGGCAGCCGCAGCGAGCGCGGAGAGGACGAGCAGTGACGCGAGTCCTCTAGCCATGCGCGGCAGCATAGAGGCGTGGCCGGAATCCGTCGATCTGGATGGGCAGAAGGCGATAGCTGCGGACGCCGGCAGCATCGAGCTGAACCCGCAGGATTGCGGTCCGTGCCGTCTCACCGCCTGACGGGAAGAGGAAGTTACCGAGCGTCCACGCAACGAGCGAGCGCGCGCTGGGGCGACTGACCGGTCCGAAGACGTGCGGGTGCGCACCGAGCACGAGTTTCGCGCCGGCGTTCAGACACGCGCTCGCGAACGTCTCCTGCCGCGAGTCGGGGTCTGGATGCAGCTCGACCCCCCAGTGGAAGAAGCACACCACAAGGTCGGACCGGCGAAGCGCAGCGTGCACGTCGGCCGTGATCGCCGAGACGTCGGCCGCCGCAGTTCCAGGTTCGGTCGCGGTCGCGGTGAAGCCGGCCGGGTTGACGTCGGAGTAGCCGAGGAACGCGACCTTCAGTCCGCCCTCGTCGACGATCGCCGGGCGGCGCGCCTGGAGATCGTTCGCGCCGGCGCCGATCGTCTGGATGCCGGCTGCATGCACATAGCGAATCGTGTCGAGCAGCGCTTCGCGCCCGTAGTCGACTGCGTGGTTGTTCGCGAGCGTCAGCACGTCGAAGCCGGCGAGCTTCCTGAGCGGAGGGAGTGCCGATGGAGGGCCGCGGAACGTGTACTGCTTGATCGCCGCAACACCACGCGTCGAGACGGACGTCTCCAGGTTGCCGGTGGTGATGTCGGCGCGACGAAGCGTCGGCGCGATGAACGTCCACGGGTAGTTCGGTCCGTGCTCGGCGATCGCCGGCCCGACCTCTTCGCCGAAGGTGATGTCTCCCACCGCCTCGAGCACGAGGTCGCGAACGACGAGCGTTCCGACGACGTGCGAACGGCCGCCGGAGGAGACGGCGAGTCGGTAGCGCCCCGGCCTCGCAGCCGCGAACCCGAGTTGGTATCGGCCAAGGCGACCCGATGTCGTGTGCGCGACCGCCCGGCCGTCGGCACGCAGGACGACGCGCTCGAGCCCCGTGGCGAACCCACCGATCGTCACCTTTGCGCCCGGCGCCCGCCAGGCGGGGAGCTTCGTGCGCACCGTCAGCGGGGACGACGTCGCCGCGCCGGCGGGCGAGACCTTCGCGTCGCCCGTGTGCATGATCAGGACGACTGTCGCGGCGGCCACGACCGCGGCTGCGATCCCGACGAGGGCAGGCGGCCGCTGCATGGGACCGGGTTCGCGGCGGCTCCGGCGACTCCTCGCGAGTTCCTCACCGCAGCGGCACCAACCGCCACGTCGCGCCACCGTCGCCGCTCGCGTACAGCTTCGGGGCGGCCTGGCCGGTGCCAACGATGCGAAGCGCATACGCATGCGCGGCGTCCGCAAAATCGATGTGGTTCCAGTAACCGGCGCTGACCGGCTGGACGACGCTGAAGCTCGATCCGCCGTTCGTGGTGCGGAGCAGCTGTGCCTGGTCGCCGGTCGCGAGGACAGCCGTCGTATCGCTCGCGGGCACGAGCTGCGAGCTGTTCGCGAGCTCACGGCCGACGTCCAGCGTCGACCACGTCTTGCCTGTGTCGGTCGTCCGAGAAGCGGTGGCGAGCATCCCCGTCGGGCAGATCGCCCAGACGACGTTCGCGGAGCTCGCACTGAGCGCGCCCGCGAGACCCGTGACACACGGGCTCTGCTCGGCTGCAAAGCTGCGGCCGGCGTCCAATGTGACAAGAAGCGTCTGGTTTGCGTGCGTCGAGCTCGTGTCGCTCACCGAGAGCCAGATCGAGGAGCCGCTGACCGTCATTGCGACGAGCGGATCGATCGGACCGGACTCGATCGTCTCCTCGCTCCACGTGTTTCCGCCGACCGGTGCAGTCCGCAGCTCGACGCGGTGGCAGTTGCCGTTCGCACACGTCGCCGTGATCGCGAACGCCTTGCCACCGCCCGTGCCGAGGGCAAGCAGGTTGCCGAACGGCGCTTGGCGCCAATGTGACCCTCCGTCATCCGTCACCCAGAGCGGCGCCGTTCGCCCGAATGCGTGCCCGTCGTAGACGTACCCGTCGTCGGGCGTCGCGAAGCGGATCGAATCGAGTGTTCCGGCGCGCGCGCTCGGGGCAGTCGCGGCAGCAAAGTGGAGGCCGCCGTCGGTCGAGTGGACGAGGGCCGCGCACGACCCCGACGAGCAGTGTGCGTTGCCGAGGATCCAGATGTCGCGCGCCGAGGGCGCGCTGAGCGCGACCGGCGCGAAGCTCGCAGGAACCGGTCGCGCAACGGGCGTCGTCGTGGTCGTCGTCGTGGTCGGCGCGGCTCGCGGGTGACCGCCGCACGCCGATGCTCCGAGCCCGAGGGCCGTGAGCAGCGCGGCGAGGGCCACCGCGCGCACGTCAGGGCCGGCCGCTCACGTCGAGACCGCTCGCGACGACGATCGCGTAGCCGACCCCGGCGAACTTCGCGCCGTGCAATGCGGCGAGCACGTGAGTCATGCCGTGCTTGTCGACGACGCAGCGCCAGGCCTCGCCACCGTTCGCATCGGAGCCGAACACCTTGTTGCCGTCGACCTGGAAGGTCTGCGTCCGCGGCGCCCAGTCGCTGCAGGCCGTGCCGCTCGGCAGGGGCATCACCTGCCAGACGAACGTCTGCTTCGTCCAGCGCCAGAGGCCTTGCCGGATGCGCACGCGGTTCGTGAACGTGACCGAGAGGATTCCGTTCGTCACGTTCGCGCCGCTCCGGTAGCGATAGAAGAGAGGCGTGCGTGCGGGCAGGTACAGCGTCCCACCGCTCTTGGCCGCGAGCTGCGTTCGCAGCGGCTTCGAGAGGTAGCTCCACGCGGGCGTGATCTTGGCACCGGCGACACCCGCCAGCAGCGCCGCCACGATGACGGCGGTTCCTGCGGCGACGAGCGTTCGCCTGGCAGCAAACACGAGCCGAGCGTACGCCGAAGCTGTACGGACGCTGTGAAAGATGGGTTCGGAAACCCGCCGGGATCTCGAACTTCATGTTGAGTCGGCGTAGCGTCGCACCGATGCGATTCGCCGCCCTCGCCCTGCTCGCCGCGCTCGTCGCTGCCTGCGGGAGCACGGGAACACAACGTCCGACCGCCGTCACGGTCGTGCCACTGCGGGTCTGGAAGGCGCCGATCCGCGACTGGCTGGCGCACAACACCTTCACGCGCTCCTACACCTGCGCCGCGATCCGCGCCGCCGATGCGCATCTCCCCCACGACATGACCTACAGCGCGATCGTGATCGACACCGACCGCTACGAGCACGTCGTCTGCTCGCACCCGGTGACCAAGGTCAACGCGCCCGCCGGCACGCCGAGCTGGCTCCTCTCAGGCTGGCGACGGGCTGCGGTGGCCCTTGGCGATCCGCACCCGACCCGCGTTCGCGTGTTCCTGGGGCGCGACTACAAGCTGCAGCTGAGAGGCTGGTTCCGCTGCTTCGCATGCTCGACGCCCAACAACCAGACGATCATCACCGGGAACGTCGCCACGATCGTCTACCGCGGCCACTCGCGTCAGGAGAGCGCGTTCAGCCTCGCGCCGTCGACGGTCGTCGTGCCGAAGCTGACGGAGACCGATGTGCTGTACGCGTACACGCAGGCACACGCACTTGGCCTGCGCGTCGACGTGCCGCCGATCGCACAGCTCACGTCGCTGTTCGTGCCGGGCGTGCGCTCGCAGTCGCCGCCGGCGGGCCGCCGGGTCGACGCGGGCGCCGTCGTGAAGATCACGGCGGTCGAGGGCGGCCCGCTCGGCAGCCCGGCAGTCGGCAAGGGCGTGCACGCACGTGTGCCGAGCTTCGTCGGGCGGTCCGCAGGCGCTGCGGTCCGTTGGGTCGAGAGCCACGATCTCTTCTGGGAGCTCGACCAGCTGCCGCGCCTCGTCGATGGGAATGCGACGAGCTACCCCGACAACTTCGTCGTCACGTCGCAATCGCCGAAGCCGGGTGCGGTGCTCCTGCCCGGCGTGCGGGTCGGACAGGGCTTCCGGCCCACGCCGCTCGTCCTCCACGTGCGCCTTCGCTAGCCGGCTCGCTGTCGTCTGGCCCGTTCGAGAGAGTGTCAGGCCACATGGGAAACAAGGTGGCGGTCGTGCTGTCGGTTCTGGCACTCGTGATCTCGCTCCTCGGCGCGACGTCGGCAGGAAGAGCCGCGCTCCACGCAGTCCTTCCCGTCCCGCTCGCGAAGCGCGCCTATCTGGCCGACACCGCGAAGAACGCGGTCAAGGTCGACGGCATCAAGGCAAGCCGGACGCCGAAGCCCGGCATGCTGCTGGCGCTCGACGCGACCGGGAAGTTGCCCGCAGCGATCGGTGCCGTCGGCCCGAAGGGCGACACCGGCGCGAAGGGAGATCCCGGAGCGACCAGCGTCGTCGTCAGGGCAAGCGATCCGGTCACAGCCAGCGGCACACCGACGTTCGCCACGGTGAGCGTCTCGTGCGAGCCGGGAGAGGTCGCAGTCGGCGGCGGCGGAGGCTCGACCATCAACAACGCGGGCGGTGGTGTCACCGTGACGGACAGCAAGCCGTCCCCCAACACGAACGGCGGCACGCCGACGGGCTGGTCGGTCGGCATGACGGTCGCTGTCGGGTACAGCGGCGCGGCGTACGTCGTCTGCGCGAAGCCGTAGGTCGATGATCCGCGAAGAGGCGTTCTCAGGTCTCGCCGCGATCGAAGCGGCGACCGTCCTGCTGCAGCGAGCGCGCCTCGCGGATCGCGAGGCAGGGCTGTGGGAAGCCGCCGACATGCAGTGGTGGTGGCGCAAGCCACGGCCGACCGACGCACTCGCGAAGCCGTTCTGGTTCGACGACGACGGCCCGGTCGCTGGGATCGTGCCCACCGACTTCGGGCACGGCGTGCAGTGCGATGTGTTGATGGTGCCGGACGCCGACGTGCCCGATGGTTTGTGGGAGCGAGCGTTCACGTTGCTCGACGAGCTCCGTCCCAAGCGCGTCGAAGTCCTTTGCCGCGCCGACGACCACGAGCTTGTCGCCCGGCTCGAAGCGCGCGGGCTGGAGCGAGGCGAGCCGTGGTGGATCATGTGGCAGGAGCCGCGCGCGGTCGGCCGGCGTGTCGTGCTTCCCGACGGCTACGCGCTTGTCGATCGTGCGTCGCGAGAGGATCGCGAGCATCCGATGGCGGCGCGCAACCACGCGCAGATCGCAGAGCGGCTCGCGGCGACGTCGCTCTACGACGCGGGGCTCGACCTGTGCGTCGAGGCGCCCGGCGGCGAGACCGCCGGCTATGCGCTCTTCTGGTTCGACCCCGTGACGAATGTCGGCCTGGTCGAGCCGATGCGCGTCCACGAGCCGTACCGGCGGCAAGGTCTCGCGACGGCACTGCTCGCGGAAGGGCTGACGCGACTCGTCGCTCGAGGTGCCGAGCGACTGAAGGTGAGTTGCGAGTCGGCTGCGGCACGCGATCTCTATGCCGGCGTCGGCTTCGAAGTTCGCGCTGAGGCGCTCTCCTTCGTCCTCGACTATTCCGGTTGAAACAGCGCGAGCGTGTTCCCGTCGGGATCCTTGAACCACGCTGACGTTCCGATCCCTGAGCTCGTGGCTATCGAGTCAACGGTCTTCAGCGCCGGAAAGTCGTACTCCTCGAAAACAACGCCATTCGCCTTGAGCCGGCTGACGTCGGCCGCAACATCGTCAGACCAGAACCGCACTTGCGTGTGGTCGGCGTTGTTCGCACCAGGACGTCCATAGACGAGCAGCGTCGTACCGTCCCCGCCTTCGAAGAGCAGGTGGTTCTTGATCGTCTCGCTCGATAGCGTCAGGCCGACCTTCTGCTCGTAAAAGGCTTGGGTGCGCTCGAGGTCTGTCGAACAGATCACTGCCGAGATTCGCTTCATCTCAACCTCCTTGAACCGTTGCGTTCATTCGGCACCTGGGTGTGCGCCGAGTTCGAGCGTTTCTTCGGGCGACAGCGCAGCCCCGGTGGCGAGCTCCACCGCCAGGCGATCGGGGCTGAGCACGCGGCGATCTCGCCAGCGGCTGCTCGCGCTCGCCACCGTCGTCCTGGATGACGCCAAGACTCGAATTCAGCGCGTCGCGTCGGCCAAGCGTACCGTGCCGCTACGACCACGTTGCCGGCCTCGGCTTCGCAGCAGCGCGATCCCGGAAGGCGTCTGGCTTTCGGTGCTGACGACACCGAGCGCAACGGAGGCAGCCAGCGCGCGGCGATACAGCTGGAGCGCACCGTCGCGGTCACCGAGCACATATTTCACGTACCCGAGGTTGTTGAACTGACGGGCACGACGCTCCAGGTCACCAAGCGCCTCGCCGATCGCCAGGCTCTCTTCGAACAGCTCGGCAGCGCGAGCGTAGTCGCCTTCCTCGCTGTGCAGCGCGCCGAAGTTGTTCGTGGCAACCGAGAGGAACCAGACATCGTCGAGCGCTCGCGCGCGCTGCAGCGCCTCGTCGTATAGCGGCCGCGCCTTGTCGAGGTCTCCGCGTTCGTGCGCCACCATGGCGAGCAGGTGCAGCCCGATCGCTTTACCGCGCTGGAGTCCAATCTCCTCCGCAAGCTCGAGGATCCGCAGGGCGCACCGTTCACTCTCGTCGGGGTCGCCTTGCCACATCGCGAGGATCGCTGCACCCCAGAGTGCTTCGATGAGGTGCTCGGCGATCCCCGTCAACGCTCACCGCGAGGGCGGCCGCGAGCGATCGTCGGCCCTCCGTCCAGTGCCCACGTATCGCCCAGTACTGCCAGAGCGACGCGACTGAATCGCAGCGCGCCGCGGCTGTCCCCGCACGCGAGGAGATGATCGAGCGCCGTGCGCAGGTTCGCGTGCTCGGCGTCGAGCCGATCGAGCCACTCGCGCGCCCTGCCGCGCGCGCAACTCCGGCGCTGCGCGCTCGGCGAGCGCGACGTACCAGGCCGCGTGACGTCGCGCAGCGCGTCGGCATCCGGCGAGCTCGTCGAGCTGCTCGGCCGCGAACTCGCGGATCGTCTCGAGCATCCAGTAGCGGTCGCCGGTGCGGCGGAGGAGGCTCTTGTCGACGAGCGACGCGATCGCGTCGACGTCGGCGCCGCAGATCTCCTCCGCGGCCTCCAGCGTGCAACCGCCGGCGAACACGGCGAGGCGGGCGAACAGATCCTGCTCGGCCGGCGTCAGCAGGTCGTGGCTCCAGGCGATCGTCGCCCGCAGTGTCCGCTGGCGCTCGGGCGCCGAGCGTGAGCCGCCGGCGAGCAGAGGCAGCCGCTGCTCGAGCCGCTCGAGCAGCGCCGGCAGCGAGAGCGCCTTTGACGCGCGCGGCCGCCAGCTCGATCGCGAGCGGCAGGCAGTCGAGGCGCCGGCAGATCTCGCCACCTCGCCGTTCGGCGCGAAGTCGGAGCTGGACGGCGGCCGCCCGCTGCACGAACAGCTCGACCGCCTCCGCGCTCCCGCAGTGGATCGACGCGACCTCCCACTCGCCGTCGACGTGCAGCGGCTCGCGGCTCGTCACGAGCACCGTCAGGCGCGGACACGCAGCGATCGCCTCGGCGACGACGGGGGCCGCGTCGAGCAGATGCTCGAAGTTGTCGAGCAGCGAGCAGCAGCCGCTTGTCGCCGACCGCCGCCGCGAGCGTGTCCTTCGGCGCCGAGCGCCTGGGCGGCGGCCGCTCTCGACGAGCGCGGGATCGGCGAGCGAGGCGAGCGGCACCCACCAGACCCCGTGGTCGTAGTCGTCGGCGGCCGCGGCCGCCGCCTGCAGACGCAAGGCGCGTCTTGCCGCTGCCGCCCGGCCCGGTCAGCGTCACGAGCCGGACACTCGGGCCGGCCGCAGCAGTGCAGCGATCTCGTCGAGTCTCCCGCTCCCGTCCGAGAAACGGCGTCGCCGGAACGGGCAGGTTCGTCTCGTGCAGCGTCTTCAGCGGCGGGAAGACGTCCGGTGCCGAGCTGGAAGAGCCGCTCCGGCGCGCTCAGATCCTTCAGCCGGTGCAGGCCGAGGTCGCGCACGTCGACGCCGGCGAGGTCGGCCGTCGCCTGCGACAGCAGCACCTGGCCGCCGTGTCCGGCGGCAGCGATCCGCGCGGCGCGGTGCACGTCGAGGCCGACGTAGCCCTCGACGTCCTCCGATCGGCTCGCCCGTGTGGAGGCCCATCCGCACGCGCACCGGGCCGTCTGCCAGCGCGAGCTGCGCCTCGCCGGCGGCCGCCACTGCGTCCGACGCACGCGTGAACGCGACGAAGAACGCGTCGCCCGGCGGTGTCGACCTCGACGCCGCGATGCCGCGACCACACCTCTCGCAGCAGCCGATGGTGCTCGGCGAGCACCTCGGCGTACCCGTCGCCGAGCTCCTGCAGCAGCCGCGTCGAGCCCTCGATGTCGGTGAAGAGGAACGTCACCGTCCCCGTCGGGAGCTCGGCGCTGCATCCTGCGATTCTCTCCCGTTCGTTCCCGCGCCACCAGGGGCGCGGGAACGAACGCTCAAGTCAGCCCGATCGTGGCTAGAGGAGCGCGCCCACCAAGCTGCTGAGGGCGCTCGCCTGGGAGGACGTCATCCAGCCCCCCTGAGCCAGGACTAGGACAGCGTTCCGGTAGTCCTTGATCAAGAGCTGCTTCTGCGCAGCGGAGAGCTTCGGCAGGAACGAGGTCAGAAGCTTGCACGCCGTCGCCACGCTCGCGTCGACGGTCGCCTTCGCATGAGTCGAGAGCGCGATGTACTTCGCGCTGCCGTCCACGAACTGGCGCGTGAGCGTGCAGAGGTCGGCGGACGAAACGGTCACCGCAAAGGTGGTAGAGGCGGTGCTGCTGTTTCCGGCCACGTCGGTCGCGGAGGCCGAAAGTGTGTGGCTCCCCGCACCGAACGTCCACGCGGCTCCCGATGCGCTCGGGCACATGCTCGACGCGATGCCCGAGAGGGCGTCGCTCGCGTTGCACGTGATCGCGACTGGAGCGAGCAGCGAGTAGCTGGCGGGGTGGGCGGAGTAGCTGACGGTCGGCGGCGTCTTGTCGACCTTCACGACGTCGGACGCGGTACCGGTGTTGCCGGCAAGATCGGCGCACGTCGCCGGCAGCGTGATCGACGCCCCTTCGCCGGAGGAGGTGCTGGACGTCGTGCAGTGCGTCGAGTCGATACCGGATCCGCCTGCTGGATCGGCCCAGTTCCACGTGACGGTCACGTCGGAGCGGTTCCAACCGGCGGCGTTCGCGCTCGGAGCCTGGGTGGACAAGGCCGCGGGCGCGTGGGTGTCCACCTTGAACACGGCAGGGGTCGTCGAGCCGGGACCCGCGCCGCTGTTACCGGCGCCGTTGAACCCCTGGTTCGCGCCGTCGGTCGCCTGACAGGCGATCGAATGGGAGCCGTCCGACAGGAACGCCAGGCCGAGCGTCGACGAGGCGCTCGTGGGCAGGCCGCCGGACAGCGAGATCGGCGATCCGTTGTCGGTGCAGCTCAGAGCGCTGAGGCCCGTCGAGTACCAGTAGTCGCTCGCCGTCACGCCGACGCCGAGCTGACTGCCGAGAAGGCCGGACGACGCGTTGTACCAACCGGTCGCAGCGGGTGTCGACGGCGTGCTGACGGTCACGACCGGCGCCGTTCTCGCGTACTCGTCGAAGCGGATCACCTGGTCGATGAGATCGAAGTCGACCGACTTCGTGTAGAAGCACTCGCGCGTCGGGTCGGGGTCGTTGACGATCGTGCAGAAGACCGTCGCCTGCTCGGCCGTGGTCAGGTCGCAGGTGCCGTTGCCGTCGACGCAGTCATTGATCTCGTCGAGCGACAGTGGGATGTCCACCGTTGGGAAGTCGGTGCGGTCGTAGAAGTTGATCGCCAGGATGTTCATGTTCTCCGGACGCAGCTCGGCGAAGCACGTGCCGTCACCAGGGGCGCAGTCGAAGAGCGCCGGACCGACGATCGGATTCGAGCCGATGTCGGGCGAGACGGCCATGTCGAGCAGGCTGCGGTCCGCGATTGTGGAAGATGTAGCTGCCGTCCGGCGTCGTCTGCAGGAACTGGATGAAGAACTGGCGCGTGTCGGTGAAGGTCTGGCGTGTCGAGAGCGTGTTCTCGACCCTGGCCATGCACGGCTGTAGCGGTCGCTGTTGTTGCCGAAGCAGCTGGTGGTGGCGGAGCTCTCGGTGCAGTACTCCATCGTGTTGGGGGCCCCGGAAGCGCGCCCCACAGCTGTGGGTACTCGTCGTAGAACGTGGTACCGGGACCGGCTGAATGTTGAACACCTGATCCTGCCCCTCGAAGTCGGTGTCGCTGCTCTCGCCCCGGGTGCACCGTCGTTCTCGAAGTTGACGATGACATTGCCGAGTTGCCCGTTCCGGATCTTGCGAAGAGTCAGCTGGCTCGCGCATTCGCCGGGTCTGGACGGTTGTTGAGCGTGCACGTCGGCGGTGAGATAAGAAGCGACTTGCCGCCTGGAAGGGCGAACGCGTCCACGATCTCCTGCGCGAGCTGAACGGTATCAGCTTGAAACTCGTGGTTGAAGTCGAGGATCACGACCTCGGTCGGATGTGCGAGCACGAATGACCGAGTGTCCGAGAGAATCGACCCGATATCGCCGCCGACCAGACCGTGGCAGGTGACCGGGTCCTGCGCTGAAGTCGTACCAGTCTTCCGGCACGTCGGCCTCACCGTTGCTGTCGTTGCCACACGCGCGCAGGTCGAAGTAGCGCATCCCGTCGTTGAGCTCCTCCGCCGCGGTGTTGCTCGGGTCCTGCGCTCGCGCGTAGGAGACGCAGACCGACTGGATCTCGCAATCGAGGTCCGAGAGCTGGCCGTCCAGTGAGACGGCGCTGTCGGCCTTGATGCCGAACGTCCCCATGTCGTGCGTGCCGGGAATCGTGAGCTCGTTGAGCGGCACGTCGGCGATGTCGTTGCCGAGGTTGCCCATCCAGTCCATGCGAGACACGAGCTTCGCGGGGCGCGAGATCGCGGTGCCGGACGAGTTCGTGAAGACCGCCCGGTAGGCATCGCCGAGGTTGAGGCTGTTCGCGGCGACCACCAGCGTGTTGGTGGTCTCATTGGGGTTGCCGGACACGTCGGTCCAAGGTCCGTTCCGGTCCGGAGCCACTTGCCAGCGCACGGTCGGCGCCGGGGTGCCCGTCGCTGCTGCCGAGAACTGCGTCACGTACCCGGGGCCGGCCACGAGCCCGAGATCGGGCTGCTGGGTGATCGTCGGCGCGTTCGACGCCGCCATGGACGTGGACGGCACCAGCAGTGCCAGGCACATGAACAAGGGTCCCAGTAGCCACCGCTTCATCTCGTTTTCTCCCCTTCTGCTCGACTCGTGCATCTCGAGCTCGAACGTACGCGGAGCCTCTGCGACCGGCAATAACGGAAACCCTCCATGTGAGGACGCTGGGTTGAGTCTTGGCTCGTGTCGGTTACAGTCGGATCGGGAGAGTTGAGCGCCGCTGGCGCCTACACCACCCGGGGCGACATCTGTGGCAGGGTCGAGAGCCAACGTGGCGGAACTTGTGGTGGTCGGGCGTGAATCCGAGATCGCCCAAATTCACGCTGCGATCGCTGCCCTGTCTTCGGGCGACTCGTTTGTCCTCCACGGCGACCCAGGGATCGGCAAGACGACGCTCTGGGAAGCCGGGATCGACGAGGCCGCCGGGCGCGGCGTCCGCGTGCTCGCCACGCGAGCGTCGAGCGCAGAGGCGCGGCTCTCGCACGCCGGTCTGATCGATCTCTGCGACCGCGTCGAGGAAGACGTGCTCGCAACGCTGAGGTCGCCCCAGCGCGCGGCCCTCGAGGTGGCGTTGCTACGGGCCGAGCCGCCGGCGACGCCGCCGGAGCAACAGGCTGTGGCACTTGGGTTTCTGAGCGTGGTTCGCGCTCTCGCGGCACGAGGCCCGGTGCTCGTGGCGATCGACGACGTCCAGTGGCTCGATGCTTCGTCTGCCGACGTGCTTGGCTTCGCCGCCCGACGTCTCGAGGGCGAGCCGGTGGGCTTCCTGCTCTCGACGCGCGGCCGGGAAGCGGCGCCACTCGAGCGCGTCCTCGACCCCCGGCGGCGCGGTCGCCTCGAAATTGGACCGCTCAGCTTCGGCGCGACGAGGCGCGTGCTCGCCGAGCGCTTCGGGTTGAGCATGTCGCGAGCGTTGTTGCAGCGAGTCGTCGACGCCACCCTCGGCAACCCCTTGTTCATCGTCGAGCTGGGCCGCGCACTCGCAGAGCACGGCCTGCCCGAAGGAGCCGCAGACATCCCGTTGCCGGCGGGCATCGACGAGATGCTGGGAACGCGCGTCGCTTCGCAGACCGCGCCGGTTCGCCGTCTGCTCGTTGCGCTCGCTCTGAGCGGGGATCTGAACACGTCCGAGCTCGCGGCTGTCGAGACTCCACTGGTACTCGACCAGGCGATCGACGCCGGGGTCATCGTCGTGACGGATGATCGCGGCCGTCCGTCCCACCCCCTGCTCGCGGAGGCCGCGCGACGCATGGCGTCCCCGTCCGATCGGCGCGAAGTGCACGCCGCCCTCGCCGCGGCGATTTCCGACAACGCGTTGCGGGCCAAGCATCTCGCCCTTGCAGCAAGACGACCCGACGACGAGCTCGCGGCGAGCGTGGCCTCGGCGGCTGCCGACGCCGCAGCCCGCGGAGCCAGGCAGCAGGCGGTCGAGCTCTCCGAGCATGCGCTGCGGCTCACTCCGGCTGCGTCACCGGCGCGCCCGGAGCGGTTGCTTACCCTTGCCGACCACCTCGGAGAAGCTGGGGAGCTGCAGCGGATGACCGATCTGCTCGCTCCACAGCTCGAGTCGGTTCCGCCTGGCACGCCGCGCGCTCGCGCGTGGCTGATGCTGTCGGAAGGGACAGGCCCACGGACGATGGACGATATGGCGCGCTATCGCGACCATGCGCTCGCCGAGTGCGAAGACGATGCCGAGCTGCGGGCAACGGTGCTCGCAAAGAAGGCGGCGAACGCGGCCGGGAGCATGGTCGCGCGGCTCGAGCAGGCGGAGGTGTGGGCGGCGGAAGCGGCCGTGGCGGCGAAGGGGGCGAGCTCGAGCGCGCAGCGGCTCGCGCTGTACGCGCTTGCGTGGACGCGCGTGTTGAAGGGCCGTTCGGTCGACGAGCTCTGCGAGGCGTACCGGGCTCTGTCCGATGAGCCCACCCATGTCGCCGGCTCGCCGGAGAGAGTGGCGGCGCAGCGGCTCGTGTGGCGCGGGGAAACCGCAAAGGCGCGAGCCTCGCTTTCGGGCCTGATGTCGGTCGCCGACGAGCGAGGAGAGGTCCAGTCGTACGCGCTGACCCGTCTTCACCTGTGCGAGCTGCACCTCCGCGCCGGCGAATGGGACGCGGCGACGGCACTGCTCGACGACTGGGCCGAGTCCTCGGACCGCGGGTTGATGTTCCGTCCGCAATTCGAGCGCTGCCAGGCTTTGCTCGCGGCCGGGCGCGGCGACGGCGCCACGGCGGAGCGATGGGGCGCGCAGGCGTTCGCACGGGCCGAGGAGACCGGCTGCCGTTGGGACGGCCTGGAGGCACAGCGAGCGCTCGCGCTTGCGGCAATGATCGCTCACGAGCCCGCGAAAGGCGCCGAGCTCCTTCGCGACGTCTGGCAGCACACGCTGGTCGAAGGGGTGGACGAGCCGGGCGTCTTTCCGGTCGCAACGGAGCTCGTCGAAGTTCTGCTCGAGCTGGGCGATGCCGAGGAGGCTGCGGCCGTGGCGGCCAGGCTTCGCGCCCTCGCCGATCAGCAGGCGCACCCGTGGGGGCTCGCCGCGGCCGAGCATTGCGAGGCGCTCATCGTGCTTGGCGCGAGCTCGTTCGACGTCGCGACCGCCGAACGCCTGCGCGCGGCTGCACAGGCGTACGAGGCGATCGGCCTGCGCTTCGATTCCGCCCGCTGCCTGCTCGCGCTCGGCAGATGCGCTCGCCGGTTCAAGCAGTGGGGGCTCGCGCGTGCGGCGCTGGAGGAGGCAGTGGCCGGGTTCGAGGCGATCGGCTCTCCGACGTGGGCTGACGAAGCGCGGTCGCAGCTCACGCGCGTTGGCGCAAGGCGGCCCCGGCCGGCCGGCGAGCTGACGGAGTCGGAGCGGCGAACCGCCCTGCTCGCGGCGAGCGGTCGGACGAACAAGGAGATCGCGCGAGAGCTGGTCGTGACGGTGCACACCGTCGAGGTTCACCTGTCGCGGGCGTACGCCAAGCTCGGCATCACCTCGCGCGGCCAGCTCGCGGCGCGACTGGCCGCTGCCGGCGTCAAAGATTGAGGGTTCCCGATATTGCCGACATAGGGCGGCACGCCTACCGTCGATACCGATGTCGGAGTACTTGCTCGAGTTCTACGTTGCCCGGGAGGACGAGCAGGGTGCGTCCGACGGCGGCGAGAGCGCCCGGATGGCCGCCGATGAGCTCAGACGGCGCGGCTCTGCGATCCACGTCCGCTGGTCGATCTTCGTGCCCGACGAGGAGACGTGCTTTGTGCTGTTCGAAGCAGAGTCGCCGGAGTCAGTCAGCGATGCAGCCTTGCTTGCGAAATTGCCAACCGCGCGAATCAACGCGATCAGGAGAATGGCGGCGGGTGCGAAGCGGACGAAAATTCGGTGATGGCTCCAGGATTCGGGCCCACTTGCTTCCCGGTTGCAACCGCGGGCCCAGAGTAGTGTGAGGTTAGGGTCTCCAAGCGGGCCCCCCACGACGCGGAAAGGAACTCCCATGCCAAAGGTCGTGTTCACCCACGCGGTTGTCGACGTCGACCGCTGGTTGAAGGGCAAAGCCGATCGCGCAGCAGCCCTCGGTAGCAATGTGGTCGATTATGTGGCCGAAGACGGGAGCAACAACATCGCCATCACGGCAGACGTCGACGATTTCGCCGCAGTGCAAGCGATGTTGGCGGCGCCGCCTGCCGAGGTCCAGGCACAGATGGACGAGCACGGGGTCGTCCCTCCTATCACGACCTACATAGAGGCCTAGTCCGCCCCACTCAATCGAACTCGAAGCCGGCGGCGCAAATCCTCGAACGGGCAATGAGGATTCGCGCCGCCGGCCCAGAGGTGGAGGCGGCGGGAATCGAACCCGCGCAAGGTTTCACCGGAATAACGCTCCTGGCGTTTAACAGGATCCGGGAGCGAAGTGAACAGCCATCGCCCGTGCCTCATAGAGACCGCTCGAGAGTCGCCTAACACCGACGATCAGTGTGCGACGGCAGGTCATCTGTTGCGGATCAGGCGTTGCGGGACGAAGCACATATCGACAGCCGTAGGCGATCCATGGCGTTCGATGCACCAGCGTGCAGGCACCGACCGAATATGTCGTATTGGTGATGCTCCGCGACTCGCGCGCTGCGAATCGAACCGTTCGCGCGTGGGCTGCAGCCGTGGGGGTCTTCCCGAAGCCCGGAGTCTTCCCCAAGCTCGCGATCGCAGTCGAGACCGACACCAATAGCCCGACGACCAATGCGAACGGGATCAACCTACTCACTAGGCGACCATCTCGGGTCTAATGGATTCTCGTGAATCCGCTGCGGTCCGCGCTCGCCGTGAAAAGTTCCAGCGGGCCGCTTTCCCCGCCGGTGCGGGCGAGGAAGAGAAGTTTGCTGCTATCCGGCGACCAGGCGAGAGACTGGGCGTACAGCTTGGAGCTTCGGTTCCAGAACACCTTGCGGTTGCTTCCATCTGGGTCGACCGTGGCAATCGCGAACTGAGCGTTGTTGCCCAAGCTGAGCGTCGCCTCGTAGGCGATCCGTGCCGAGTCGGGCGACCATAAAACCGGCGACGATCCCTCGGTGTTCAAGGGGGCGACAGTCGTGGTTCGGCCGGTGTGGGTATCGATGGTGATCAGGCGTAAGGCGGTGCTGGTCCCGAGCCAAGCTGCAATCCAGTTTCCGTCGGGCGACCATTTCAGAGGCCCCATGTGGTCTGTCACAAAGCGCGCCCCTAGTAGCCCGCTCCTTACGAGCGGGACGGGAGTTCCGCCGCCGACGTGTACCGCCATCAGGTGGTAGTTCGACCACGCGTCTGTCTTTGGGTTGTGCGTCGCGGTGCTGAAGACAAGCTCCGTTCCATCGGGCGAGAACGTCGAAGCTTTGCCCGGAGGCACCGCAGCAGGTGAATTAGCTCAGCTGCGCCGTCTTAAGCAAAGCCTCGGCGCCTTCGGCGAGGGAGCGCACGAGGTGTGACGCGGGCAGGACGGTGTTGACGAGGGCGACGGATTCGCCTGCATACATGCACATCGCCTCGATGTGCCCGCTCATCCCTCGGGTCGGCGGTATCCAGGAGCGGCGCGGCACGGGCATCTCCCCGTCGGCGCTCGGCATCGTGCCGACGACTTCGACGTCGATTGCCTCGACAGCGTCGATTGCCGAGATGAGCACGCGGGCGCGCGGCGACGACGCGCACAGCGGACAGTCGTTGAACGCGTCGGTGATGCGCGTGCTGTTCGCGCCTGCCGCGAGGATCGCGGCGACGTAGTCGGGATGCGCTCCCGATTCCTCTGTGGCGATGAACCGCGTCCCCATCCGCACGCCCGAGGCTCCCGCAGCGAGAGCAGCGGCGACGCCACGGGCGTCGGCGATGCCTCCGGCGGCGAGGACGGGCACGTCGACGGCGTCGAGCACCTCGCAGAGCAGCGGCAACAGGGCGGTGTCGCCGCGGCAGTGACCGCCGGCCTCGACACCCTGGGCGCTGACCATGTCGGCGCCGGCCCGGACGGCCGCTCGTGCCTCCGCCGCCGACCCGACCTGCCAGTTGACCAGCGCTCCACCCTTGTGGGCTAGGTCGACGAGGTCCGGCCGGGGATCGCACCAGAAGAAGTCAACGATGCGTACACGGGATGCAGCATCCGCGACGGCCTTGGTGTCGATGTCGTTGGTCAGGAAGCTCACCGCGAGCACGCCGTCGGTCTGCTCGCGCATCTCGTCGAGGCGCTGCCTGAGGGTTTCGGGCGAAACGTCGAGGGTATTGATCGAGCCGATGCCTCCAGCCTCGGCGACGGCGACCGCGAGGCCCGGCGAGGAGACCGTGCCCATCGGAGCCTGCTGGATGGGCGCCATGCATCCGACGAGGTCGGTGAGTCGCGTCCGAATCATGCTGCCCGTGCCTCCCTGCCGGCAATTCGTAGTAGACGGGATCTGGTATCGCCGAGTCCCATCGTATCGCGAGACCAACCGACGCGTACCGCTACTCCGCATCCTGCTCCCGATCCTGAGCTCGGAACCGGCGGGTCTCAGACGTAGTGGATGTCGACTCGCCGCGAGCGCCCGCCTGCAAGGCGATGCACGAATGTGCTGCGCGGCGGGCAGTGATCGGTTGCCCAATCTGGGTTCGTGAAGTCGATCTCGATCACCGTGATGTCGCGGCTCGCAACGAGGCCGACGATCCGCGCGCGGACGCCCAGCACGATCGCCTCACGCTCGTGGCTCGACCATTCTCGAATGCCCTGCCAACGGCCGTTGCGATCGGTCACCTCGACGTCGGGTGCGTAGGTCGCCCGGTAGCTGCGCGGCACCGGATTCTCGTGGACCTCGGCATAGAATCCTTCCCATTCAGCGCGCGTGTTGCGCTCGACCTCGTCGCGGGAGAGGAGCGGGTCGGCGGTTTCGCGCTCCAGCGCGGTGGCGAGCCGCGTTCGCGCCCGGTTCAGCCTGCTGCGTACGGTTCCAACCGGGACGCCGGTCAGCGCGGCGATCGCTTCGTAGCTGCTGCTCCGGGCGAAGTGGCGCAAGATCAGCGTGACTCGATCTTCGGGTGTAAGGTCGTCGATTGCCTCCCACACCCAGTCGCGCAGCACGAGTCGCTCGAGCGCCTCGTCGATGCGCGGCGTGAGCTCCGGAACATCCTCGTCGGCGTGGGGCGTTGCATATGGCTGACTGCGGAGGCGCATCAGACACACGTTGCGCAGCACGCGATGAAGCCAGCCGCCCACGGCAGCCGGGTCACGCAGCGATCCGATGCGGACGAGCGCAACGACGCATGCCTCCTGCACGGCGTCGCTGCGCCTCGTCGCGGTTCCGCAGCAAGCCGATTGCCGATGCGTACAGGGACGGTCGGTAGCGCTCGAGCAGCCCGGCCAGCGCCTCGACGTCGCCGGCCGAAGGCGCGTGCGCCAGGGTCGGCATCGCTCGGCAGCCGTTCCGCCACGCTCGAAGGATGCACCAGCCGCCGCGAAAGTTCGCGAACTTCTCCACTCTCCTCCCGCATCCAGCAGTCAGCTGACACAGCCGACCGAGGAGGAGACAGATGACCAGCACGTCCGAGACCAACAAGGACGTCGTCCGCGCCTTCGTGGCGGCCTGGAACGACCGCGACTTCGTCGCCTTCGACAGGTTGATGGGCGAAGGAGCCATTCTCACCGTCGGCGGCCAGACCGTCCCCTGCGACCCCGCGGGCACGCGGGCCATCGCCGAGGAGTGGACGACGGCATTTCCCGACTGGCGCTTCGACCTGCTGGGCCCTCGTCGCCGAGGGCGATCTCGTCGTCGCCCACATGCCCTACGAGGGGACGTTCGAGCGGCCGATCTACGGCGTCACGCCGACCGGGAAGTTCGCGCGCGTCGACGAGATGGTCATCTTCCGCATCGCCGACGGCAAGATCGTCGAGGCCTGGGAGGTCTACGACGAAGCCGGCATGTGGCGGCAACTCGGCGTCTCATCGCCGGGGTGATATGGAGGCGGCGGGAATCGAACCCGCGTCCGCGGACGCACCGGTGTGAGCATCTACAAGCCTAGGTCGCCCTTGAGATTCACTCGGCGGCCGGTGTGCGACCGACCAACCGACGAGCTAGCCCTCCTGAAGTGTCGCGCCGCCGGCGAGTGGCTTTCCTTTGGCGCCTAGCCTGCTTGTTGATGCCGCCACCGGGACGCAGGCTTGCCCGGGGCGACACGCTAACTAGTCCTGAGACTAGGCAGCGAGTGCGAGATTGTTATCCGCACTTGCGTTTGGTTCCGGTTGTTTAAGGAGGCCGACCGGAGACCTCCGCTTGCAGCTCACCCGGAGAACCGACCACGTCGAAGCCATGGCGCCCCCGTATGTTGTGTCCTAGGCAGTGTAGCTCCGGGCCGCCTCAAGGCCCAGTTGTCGTCGTGGGCGGTGGCGGCGGAGGCGTGACGACCGCTGTGATCGCCGAAGTCTCGACCGTCGAGCCGAACCCGTTTGTCGCGGTCACCTGGACGCGGATCGTGAAGTTCGCGTCCGTCGGCTGCACGATGTAGGTCGAAGCTGTCGCGTTCGCGATCGGAGCGCAGGTGGCTCCGGCCGGGTCGCAGTCCTGCCATTGGTAGGTGTACGAGGTGGGCGTGTCGCCCCATGTGCCCGCCCCCGCAGTCAGCGTCTGCCCTCCCTGTGCCGTGCCGGTGACGGTCGGCACGCTGACCGAGATCGGGACAAGCACCGAGGCTGCATGCGCCGCGACCTTCGTCGCGAAGGTGCGCGCGTCCGCCTTGTAGATGTGCCTCCCGATTCCGACCGCGACGTGCAACGCGAGCACACGGTCGACTCGAAGGATGGAGATCGAGAAGTTCGAGGTCGTCTTCTTCTTCGGATCGAAGACGATAAAACCGAGCTCGACCGACTGCCCCACTCCGAGTGCATGCAGCTTCACCGGCGTCACCTTCGGCTTCTTGATCCCTTTGGTGAAGTCCTTGATCAGCTGCGTACGAACCGACGCCGACTGATATTCGCGTTGCAGCACGCCGTAGTCGCTCGTCGCCGACAGCGCGTCCCTCTCGATCAGCACTTCGCTGACCAGAGCCTCGTACCGCGACTGCCCATACGGGCGCGAGAACACGATGATGTTCGTGTAGCCGTCGAGCAGCGTTCCCTTGCCTGCGATCGCCTCGTTGGAGACGTCCTTCGCCCCGCTCGGGAAGTCCGCCGCGGTCAACACGATCGCCTTCGGATCCGGCGTCCCTGCCGGCGGTGCCGCGGTTGCCGTTCCCGCCGTCGCGGCGACGGCCAGAAGCGCGACCAGCCCACCGATTACGGATATACCCGCCTTCGTCACCGCGGTCTCTATTCGCTGCCGCTGCGCCCTCGTCCTTTCAGCGCCCGCTCGATCTGCCGTTGCGCGTCACGGTCGGCAACGTCCCGTCGTTTGTCGCGCTGCTCCTTGCCGCGCGCGACCGCCAGCTCGACCTTGACCCTGCCATCCTTGAAGTAGAGGCGCGTCGGGACGATCGTCAGACCCTTTTCGCGCACCGTTCCGAACAGCGAGTCGATCTGTCTGCGGTGCAGCAGAAGCTTCCGCGCCCGCACAGGCTCGTGGTTCGCACGGTTTCCCTGCTCGTAGATCGCGATCTCGAGACCGTGCAGCCAGGCTTCGCCGTCGCGAATGTCCGCGAAGGCGTGTGCCATCGTCGTCCGGCCGACGCGCAGCGACTTGACCTCGGTCCCGGTCAGCGCGATGCCCGCCTCGACTCGCTCGAGGAGCTGGTAGTCGTGCCGCGCACGGCGATTCTCGGCGATCGTCTTCTCGGCCATCTCCGGCCCCGAGAGTAGCGTTGAGGGTCGGACCAGGGTCATCCCGCATTGTCCGGGCGCCTCTCTGCGAGCACCCTGGAGCCATGAGCGAACACACAATCCACACCCAAGCAATCAAGCGTCTCGAGCGCAGCCGGAGCGACAAGATCCTCGCGGGCGTCTCCTCCGGGCTCGGCCGCTATTTCGACCTCACGCCTGCCGTCTTCAGGCTCGGGTTCATCGTGCTGACGCTGCTCGGCGGCGCCGGCGTCCTCGTCTACCTCACCTGCGTTCTGGTCATCCCGAAGGAGGGTGACGAGCGTTCGACCGCGGAGGAGATCCTCGCCAACCGGCGCGACCACCCGGCCAGGCTCGTCGCACTCGGGCTGATCGCAGTCGCGATCCTCTCACTGCTCGTCCGTGCCGACACGCTGCCATCAGCGGGAGCAGCGTGGTTCCTGGTGCTCGTAGCCGGCGTCGTCTTTCTCTGGACGAGCCGCCGTCGGGGCGCACGCCGCATCGTCGTCGGGATCGTCTCACTCGCAACGCTGCTGCTCGTGACGGCAGTCGCCGCGCTCATCACCGCGTTCGCGTGGTTCAACGTCAGTCTCGGCGACGGCGTGGGCAACCACACCTACGCACCGACAACGATCGCCGCGACCACACAGGGGTACCACCTCGGCGTCGGCAAGCTGCAGGTCGACCTGACGCACCTGCCGAGCGGCCGCCCCGCGAGCGTCGCCGCCTCGGTCGGGATCGGCAAGTTGCGGATCATCCTGCCGCCTGGAGTTCCGGCGCTCGTCACCGCACACGTCAAGGCAGGTTCGGTCGACCTGCTCGGACACCACGACGACGGAACGAACGTGCGGGTCGTCCGAGGCTCGGGCAGCACGTTGACGATCGTCACGAACGTCGGCGCGGGCAACGTCGAGGTGCTGCGCGCACCATGAGCCAGATCCCCGCACTGCCGTTCGAACGGCATGAGCAAGAGCGCGTCGTCGCCGGTGTCTGTGCCGGCGTCGCCGCGTCTCTGCGCGTCGACCCCACGCTCGTGCGGCTCGTCTTCGCGCTGCTCGCCCTCGCCGGCGGTGCCGGGATCCTGCTCTACCTCGCGTTGTGGGCATGGTCGAGCTCTCGTCGTCCTCTCCTCGGCGTGGTGATCCTCGCCGGCTCGACCATGACGCTGCTCGATGCGCTCGGCGTTCCGGCTCCCGTCTACCTCGGCGCCGGAATGCTGGTCGCCGGCGTCCTGCTGCTCGCACGGCGCGGCGCGACACTCCGCCCAGGCGGTAACGCGCTGTTCATCCCCGGGATCGCCCTCGCGATGGCGGGCGCCGTGCTGATGCTCCACCACATCGGCGCGTCGAACGGATTCATCGGGCCGGGCGCGCTCGCCGGCGCACTCGCACTCGTGCTCGTCCCGTGGCTCTGGCAGCTCTCGTCCGAGCGCGGCGAACGGATCCGCCTCGAGGAGCGTGCAGAGATCGCCGCCCGTGTCCATGACTCGGTCCTGCAGACATTGGCGCTCGTCCAGCGCGAAGCGGATGACCCGCAGCGCGTGCGGACGGTCGCCCGTCGCCAGGAGCGCGAGCTTCGGCGCTGGTTGTACGGAAGCGGGTTCGGCGACGCCGCCACGCTCGCCGACGCGCTCTCCGAGGCGGCCGCGGACGTCGAGGAGGCACACGGCATTCGCATCGAGGTCGCGACCTCGGGCGACACGCCGCTCGACGACAGGCTCGCACAGCTCGTCCTCGCAGCACGAGAGGCGCTCGTCAACGCGGCGAAGCATGCTCGGGTCGAGGAGGTCTCGGTCTACGCGGAGGTCGACGAAAACACCGTCTCCGTCTTCGTGCGCGACCGCGGCACGGGCTTCGACCCCACCGCCGTCGCCGCGGACCGGCGTGGCCTGTCCGACTCGATCGAGGCGCGACTTCGACGCGCAGGCGGGTCGGCAAAGATCACATCTGCCCCAGAGGCAGGCACAGAGGTCGAGTTGACGATCCCACGGGAGGCCGCGCCGTGATCCGCGTTGTTCTCGTCGACGACCACGGGCTCTTCCGAGCCGGAGTGCGTGGAGAGCTCGCCGGCCTGGTCGAGATCGTCGGCGAAGCCGGTTCGGTGTCCGAAGCGACGCAGCTCATCCGCGAGCTCGACCCCGACGTCGTGCTCCTCGACGTCCACCTCCCCGACGGCGGCGGCGAGGCGGTGATCGCGAACGTCGCCCCGGACCGGCCCGGCGTCAAGTTCCTTGCGCTCTCGGTGTCGGACGCCGCCGAGGACGTGATTGCCGTGATCCGCGCGGGCGCTCGCGGCTACGTCACGAAGACGATCTCTCGCGACGAGCTCGCCGACGCGATCCGCCGCGTGGCGGACGGCGACGCCGTCTTCTCGCCGCGGCTCGCCGGCTTTGTGCTCGATGCGTTCCGTTCCGGCGAGCCGATCGGAACGGATGCGGAACTCGAAACGCTGACAGCACGTGAGCGCGAAGTGCTGCAGCTGATCGCGCGTGGCTACCTCTACAAGGAGATCGCTGCGCGCCTGCATCTCTCCGTGAAGACGATCGAAGCGCACGTCTCGAGCGTCCTCCGGAAGCTGCAGCTTTCCACGCGTCATGAGCTCACCCGCTGGGCGCAGGAGCGAAAGCTGGTCTAGTCGCGTGCGCAAGCTGCTCGTCGTCCTCGTGCTCCTCGTGGCGGCCGCCGGCGCGGCGGCCGTACTGCTGCTCCGGAAAGGGAGCACCTCGAGCCCCGCGGTCGCTCCCGCGCGCGTCGCGTCGCGCCTCGCAGCCGGCGTCGTACCGCGTGCCGGCGTCTACCGCTACGCGCAAAGCGGCTATGAGCAGGCGAAGGCCGGGCCGCTGACGATCCACCGCCGGTTCCCGGCGACCGGGCTGCTCGTCGTCTCCGGCAGCGGCCACGTCGTGCAACAGGAGTGGCGGTACTCGAAGCAGCATCTGGAGGCCACCCGCGACCGCGTGACAGCAAAGGGGAGCTACGTCATCTGGGAGCGAACGCGACTGACGATGGTGATCACGCAGGACGAGGCGCACGCTGCGACGCCGCCCACGCTCTCAGAGCCCGCGCACTTGCGTGTCGGTCAGCGGTGGGTGCAGGACTACACGGTCGGCGGCGTGCACAGCAGGTCACGCAACGACGTCACAAGCCGCTGCGGGGACGGCTGCTTCGTCGTCGTCGCCGACTCGACGGTCGCGGGAGCGCATCCGGGCACGGAGCACGACGTCTCGTGGGAGAGCCCGGCGACCGGCCTGACGCTGCGCGAGACGATCGACCGGCGGATCGGCGGCACGTTCCCGTACCGCATGCACCTGACGCTCCGCCTACTCGGCCGGCGCTAGCTCCACCTTGCCCTCGTTCTTCGCGATCGACTGCACGCGCACCTCGATCGCATCGCCGAGACGGTACGTCCTGCCGGTCGTGCGCCCCGAGAGCGACGTACCCAGCTGATTGATCTCGAAGAACTCGCCGCGCAGACGGCGCGCCGGCAGGAAGCCCTCGAACACCTCGCCGAAGCGCGCGAAGAGCCCCGAGCCGATGACCCCGATGATCTCCCCGGCAAAGGTCGTCTCCCAGCCTTCATCGAACAGCAGCCGGTCGAGGAGCCACGCGAGGCAGATCGCGTCCGCCTGGTACTCGATGCGCGATGCCTCGCGCTCACGCTCCGAGACGTGCTCTGCCAAGCGCTGCAGGTTCTCTGGCAACTCGTCGTCTGCGAGCCCGAGCTCGCGCAGCAGCGCGCGATGCACCACCAGGTCGGGAAAGCGCCTGATCGGCGACGTGAAGTGACAGTACGCGGCGCTCGCCAGCCCGGCGTGCCCGAGGTTGCGCGGGTCGTAACGCGCCTGCTTCAGCGCACGCAGGACGAGCCCGGGGAATGCCTCTCGCCCGCGCCCCGACTGCTCCGTGTAGCGCGCGACCAGGATCGAGGTCTCGCCGGCCGCTGCCGCCGCCTCCTGCGGCGACAGCCGCTTCGGCACGGGCGGCGTCGGCACGCCGAGGTCCGCGAGCTTCGCGAGTAGGAGCTCGACCGCGGCCGGGTCGGGCCGCTCGTGCACGCGATAGAGCGCCGCCCGGTTCCGGGAGGCGAGAAACGCGCCGACATGCTCGTTCGCGAGGATCATCAGCTCCTCGACGAGCATGTGCGCGTCCGGCTCGCCTTCGAGCCACGCGTTGGCGACGCCGCCCTCGCCGTCGAACGCGAAGACCACCTCGGGCGTCTGCACCTGCAACGCACCGCGCGCAAACCGAGCCTCACGCAACCGGGTCGCGAGCTCGTGGTTCAGCTGGAGAGCGTCGAGCACCTCGGGCGGGGCCTCGCGACGCGCCGCCTCGCCGTATGTCAGGCGCGCGTCCGAGCGGATGACCGATCGGTAGAACGTCGGCTCGCCGACAGGCGGGATCTCGACGGTTACGCAGAGCCGATCCTCGTGTGGCCGCAGCGAGCAGAGGTCGTCGGCGAGCTCGTGCGGCAGCATCGGCGCGACGAGACCCGGCACGTAGGTCGAGAACGCCCGCCGCTCGGCGCCGCGGTCGAGCGGCACCCCGGCCCCGACGAAGTAGGAGACGTCGGCGATGTGAACCCACGCGCGAATACCGTTTTCTTCCCGCCGGAACGAGAGCGCGTCGTCGAAGTCCTTCGCCGTGTCCGGGTCGACCGTGTACGTCAGCAGGTCGCGCAGGTCGACGCGGTTGGCGGTGTCGGGCACGGGCGCGACATGGGGCTCGAACTCGTGACGGGCGCCGCGCTCGACGAGGAGCGCCTCGAGCACGTTCTCGATGCGAGCCGCCGAGCCGAGGCCACGCTCGACGCGCGCCCGCCCGCGCCCGGTGCGCACGAGCGCGAGATCGCCCGGCTCGAGGTCGCCGAGACCCTTGTTCTCGAGGACGAGCGGAACGCCCGGCGTGAAGTACGGCTCGCCGACGACCAGGCGCCCTCGCTTGCCGACCTCGACGACGACGCGATCGGAGCCGGGCTCTGTGACGCTACACCTGCAGGAAGCGGCGAATGGTCAGGCCGGAGCCGACCGCTCCGAGCGCAACCCCGCCGATGAGCAGCCAGAAGGCGACGAGCGGGAACGCCATCGCGTGCACATCGGAGTCGCCGGACAGATGCGGCAGGTTGATCGCCGGCAGCACGACCGATCGCCCGATCACCAGAAAAAAGACCGCAAGCAGCGAGCCGCCGACACCGCAGATCAGGCCCTCCAGCATAAACGGGCCGCGCACGAACCAGTTCGTCGCGCCGACAAGCTTCATCACCTCGATCTCCCGGCGTCGCGAGAAGATCGACAACCTGATCGTGTTCGAGATGAGCAGGATCGACGCGACGATCAAGATCAGCGTGAACACGACGAACACACCCTCGATCACGTGCGCGACCTGGAGGATTCGGTGCGACGCCTGTCGCCCGTCGGTCACCTTCTGCACGATCGTCGCCTTGTGCGTGCCGGAGAGCGACGTGTAGAGGCGATCGACGTCCTCCGCCTTGTCGGGCGTCACCTTGAACGACGCAGGCAGCACGTTGTACGGGAGCCCTTGAACAAGCTCCGGGCTGCGCTTCCTCATCGTCGCGAGCGCCTGCGCCTTCGTCACGTACTGGATTCCGCCCTGCTTCACCAGCGGGTTCTGCTGCAGCATCCGCGCGTAGTCGGTCTTCTGCACTCCCGTCGCCGAGTCCTTGAGATACACGTTCACCGCGAGCTCGTCCTTCACGTGATTCGACCAGGAGACGGTCCACGTGCCGAGCCCGATGAACAGGCCGAGGAGGAACATGCCGATCAGCACGGTCATCGTTGCCGCAGCGGTCGTCGACAGGTTCGCGCCCAGCGAGCGCCACGCCTCTGCGAAGACGAGTCTGGAGCGCCCCGTCATACGGTCTCACCCGCGTAGCCGCCGCGCCGCTCGTCGCGGGCGAGACGCCCGTCCTCGAGCTGGATCACGCGCTTGCGCATCTTGTCGACCATCTCGCGGTCGTGTGTCACCATCAGGATCGTCGTGCCGCTGCGGTTGATGCGGTACAGAAGCTGCATGATGCCAACCGACGTGTCGGGGTCGAGATTGCCCGTCGGCTCGTCGCACACGAGCAGCGGCGGGTGATTGACGAATGCGCGCGCGATCGAGACGCGCTGCTGCTCACCACCGGAGAGCTCGTCGGGAAGCGAGTTCATCTTGTGCGAGAGCCCCACCATCGCGAGGACTTCAGGCACCTTCTTGCGAATCGCCGCGGTCGACTCACCCTGCACCTTGAGCGCGTAGGCGACGTTCTCGGATGCCGTGCGGCGCGGCAGCAGCTTGAAGTCCTGGAAGACGCAGCCGATGTTCCGGCGGAGCATCGGGACCTTCGAGCGCTTCAGGCGACCGAGCTCGCGGCCACCGACGACGATCTTGCCGCTGGACGGCTCGAGCTCCTTGAGCAGCAGCCGAACGAGCGTCGACTTCCCGGAGCCGGACGCGCCGACAACGAACACGAACTCGCCCTTGTCAATGTGGAAGGTGACATCGCGGAGCGCCACCACGTCGGGCTCGTAGACCTTCGTCACCGAGTCAAAGACGATCATCGACGCCGCGCTCGGGGGCGTCGCGACGACGGGCACGTCGTCGATGACGGCGGTAGACGCGCTCGGGGCTGTCAGCTCGGGTTCCTGCACGGCTCGTTCCTGCGGACGCCGGCTACCGGGGCGCCCTGTGCGAAGGTGCGGGAAGTGTAACCCACGGTCTAGACGATCCTCCCTGCCGCCTTGGCGAGCAGGTATTCGCGGATGAACCCATCGAGCTCGCCGTCGAGCACTGCCTGCGTATTCCCCATTTCGAATCCTGTGCGTGTGTCTTTCACGAGCTGATACGGGTGCAGAACGTAGGAACGGACGGACTCGCCGCCGAAGCCGGTGTCGGCCGAGCCACCCCGCTCCTTCGCCAACAGCTCCTCTCTCTCCTCTTCCTGGCGCTCGACGAGCCGCGCCTTGAGGACGCGCATTGCCGTCTGCTTGTTCGCCGACTGCGAGCGCTCGTTCTGGCACTGCACGACGATTCCGCTCGGCAGATGCGTGATGCGAACTGCACTGTCGGTCTTGTTCACGTGCTGGCCGCCGGCACCCTGTGCGCGGTAGGTGTCGATCTTCAGATCGCCCTCGTCGATCTCGACGTCCGCGCCGTCCGGCAGGAGCGGCGCGACGATCACCGTCGAGAACGCCGTGTGTCTGCGATGCGCCTGGTCGAACGGCGACTGCCGCACGAGGCGATGCTTGCCGCGCTCCGCTTTGAGGATTCCGTATGCGTTCTCACCGACGACCGTGAACGTCGCCGACTTGAGCCCGGCTTCCTCGCCCGGGCTCGCTTCGAGCAGCTCGAGGCCGAAGTGGCGGTTCGCCGCCCAGCGCTCGTACATGCGCAGCATCATCTCGGCCCAGTCCTGTGCGTCCGTCCCACCGGTCCCGGACTGAAGCGTCACAACGGCGTCGCCCGTGTCGTACTCGCCGTTGAAAAGCGCCGCCTCCTGAAGATCCGCCAGCTCGCGTCGAAGCGGGCCGAGCGACGCTGCAAGCTCGTCCTCCATCTCGCCGCCGTCCATCTCGGCGAGCTCGCGCGCGTCCTCGTACTCGGTCGACAGCCGCCGGTAGCCCTCGAGCCGCCGCGAGACACGCGCATGCTCGGCACCGACTGACGCGGCTCGGCTCTGGTCGTCCCAGAACCCCGGCGCGTTCATCTCCTCCTCGAGCTCTACGATGCGGCGTTCGAGTGAAGCCGGGTCAAAGGTACTCACGGACCCAGTCGAGCTGGGCCCCGAGCTCTACGAGCTGTTCCGTGAGTGTCTTCCCGTCTTCGAGCATGCGCGGGATCGTAGCTACGCGCCCGCGGCAGGTGCGCACTGCGTCGTCGGAGACTGTCCGGCGAGTGTCTCGAGACTCCGCTTCACGTTCACACCGAACGAGAGAGTGATGAAGCCGGGGTTTGACACCGTCAGCTGGGTCATCCCGTCCTGGCGGCGGGAGACGCAGCCGCTCGAGGTGCGCCAGAACGGCGACCAGCGGATGCGCAGGCGATACGTTCCTCGCGCGCCGAGCGCGACGACGAGCTGCTGCGATTGGAACTTGACGACCGTCGGGTGCGCTGGTCCGGTGATGAGTGGTGTCGCGTTCGGTACTGCGTAGACCGACAGGTGCCGGAATCGCTTGACGAGCACGAGCCCGGATCGGCCGGAGCGCACGAGTGCCGCTTCTTTGCGCGAGCTGTAGTCGACCGGTGCATCGGCGACGACGACATAACGCACGGCCATGAGTCGCAGCCAGCTGTCGTAGGCGCGGGGCCCGAGCTGCGAGTCGTACAGCAGCTCGTTCTGCGGGAAGTCGCTTTGCCGGTACCAGCCGCGGACGATCGGGATCCCTGCATCGGGGAAATACGCGGCCGCCCAGTGCTCCGCGGTGTCGACCACCTCGACGCGGTACGACGGGCTCAACCGGTGATCGAGGTAGGAGATCGCCGGCTGCCAGTAGGCGCGTGCTGCCTCCGGGTCGGTGTTCGCACGCGCGAAGCTCGACCAGATCGGCGTGATGTTCCACGTCGCAGCGAGCAGGACTGTCGGCACGAGGAGCCACAGCGGGCGCCAGCTCCGCAGCGCCGCGATCATCAACGCAAGCGGCAATGCGATGTAGCGAAGCCGCTCGAGATTCGAGCCGACCGACGTCGGCACGAGGTAGGCGACGATGCAGACCAGGAGATAAATCCAGAAGAGGCCGCGCAGGCTCTTCGCCGCAGGCACGCCGCGCGTGACGACGAGCCCCAGGACACCGAAGATCAGCGACGGCGCCAACTGCCACGCGCTGTACGGGAACTGGCCGCCGCCACCGAAGAGCCGCACCAGAACCAACTCAGCCGCGATGCACGCGCCCACGGCTGCGATCTGCACCCGTGCGTCACTCACCCGGCGCCGCGCGAGGACGACCCCGGCCAGCACGAGGACGAGGAATGCGAACGAGAGCGGGCTGGCCGCGAGCGTGAGCACGGCACCGAGCGCGAAGCGACCACGTCGGCCCCCTTGCAACGCCCAGAGCGAAAGCAGCGCGAACGAGATCCCGAGCGCGAACGGGAACGCCGCAGCGCCGACGATGCCGACCCAGAGCACGGCGAACGACCGGCTCGACAGGCGCGACGGGAGCCCCCATTGGCGAAACACGACGATGCTGAACGCGAAGGCTGCGGTCGCGATCGAGGCGACGGCGAGAATCCTGATTCCGAGCAGCGCAGCGAGCGGGTAGTACAGCACGCTGTAGGTGATGAACGAGTACCGGCCCGCGTACCAGAAGTTGTTCCAGATCGTGAAGCCGTGCTGCAACAGGAACGTGCGCTGATACGCGTGTGCGGCCCAGTCGATGCCGGGCGGAGTGGACCAGAGCAGGAGCGCTGCGAGCGTCGCGGCGAGCGCCGCGGAGATCGTCGCCTCCCGGGCGAGCAGCTTCCGGTCAGAGAAGCTCAGGTCAGCTCCGAGGCGGGACATCGACGCATGCCGACCACCCTACGAGATCACTCCAAGCGGAGGCGTGACCAAACACCGACGTCCGCGCGTCGACCTTCCTTGAAGTAGGTGCTGCGCAGAACCCCGTCGAGGCGATAGCCGGAGCGCTCGGCGACGCGCGTCGACGGCGTATTCGCCGGGTCGATGCGCAATTCGATCCGTTCGAGACCGAGCTCGTCGAAGCCCCACCTCGTGAGCAGCCCGACGGACCGTGTGGCCGCCCCGCGGCCACGAGCCGCCGGCGCGACGACGTACCCGATCTCGCCCTGGCACGCGTCGAGCTCGAGGTGCACGAACGCGGCGAAGCCGATCGCGCTTCCGTCCTCGATCGCGCGGATCGCGAACCCGGCGCAGCTGCCGTCGTCCCAGCCCCGCTCGTAGCGCCCGAGCCAGCGCTCGAGGAAGTCGGCGCCGGGCGACGTCGGGATCATCGTGAAGCGGGCGATCGACTCGTCCGCCTGCGCCACCCAGCCCAGCTCCGGCGCGAGCGACGTGCTGAGCGGGTCGAGCCGGATGACCTCGTCGGCGAGCTCGGGCGCTCTCAAGCGCCGTGGCACTTCTTGAACTTCTTGCCCGAGCCACACGGACACAAGTCGTTCCGGCCGACGTTCTCGAAGTCGGAGTTGACCTTCGGCCGCTGGGCGACCGGTGTCGCGACGCCGCCCCCGCTCGCGAAGCCTGTCGCGGCGGTCGAGACGCCGCCGCCCGCCGCCAGGATCGCGTCGGACCCCGCGAGCGACTGATGCTCGTAGCTGAGCGATCCATTCGCGCTCTCGGCCTGCGGCTGTTGGAGCTCGCTGCCGTCGTCGGCCGTGACCTCCGCATGGAAGAGAAGCGCGACGACCTCCTCGCGGATCGAGCGGGTGAGCTCCTGGAACATTCCAGCACCCTCGTTCCGGTACTCGACGAGTGGATCCTTCTGCGCCAGGCCCCGAAGGCCGATGCCCTCGCGCATGTAGTCCATGTTCTCGAGGTGCTCGCGCCAGCGGACGTCGACCGTCTGCAGAACGATGAAGCGCTCGAGGTCGCGCATCAGGCCCTCTTGCATCTCCTCGATCATCTTCTCGCGCTCGGAGTACGCGTCGAACGCGTCGTCGAGGAACTCCTGGACGATCCCCTCGCGGTCGAGGCCCTTCAGCTCGTCGGCGGTGACGCCAGTGCCGTAGAGCGCGTCCATCGCGTTGATCAGCTCATCGAGCTCCCAGTCCTCGTCGAGCTCGGAGGCTGTGTAGTCGGAGACGACGTTCGACACGACCTCGGGCAGCCACTCCTCACGCAATTCCTCGGAGAGGTCGACGCCGTGCAGCACCCTGTTCCGCTGCTCGTAGATCACCTGGCGCTGGACGTTCATCACGTCGTCGTACTTGAGGACGTTCTTGCGGGCGACGAAGTTCTGCTCCTCGACCTTCTTCTGCGCGTTCTCGATCTGACGCGAGAGGATGCTCGCCTCCATCGGCTGATCGTCGGGCAGCTTGAAGCGCTCCATGATGTTTTGGATGCGGTCACCGGCGAACAGGCGCACCAGATCGTCCTGGCCGGAGAGGTAGAAGCGCGTCTCGCCCGGATCGCCCTGCCGGCCGGAACGCCCACGGAGCTGGTTGTCGATGCGGCGCGCCTCGTGACGCTCGGTACCGAGCACGTACAGCCCGCCGAGCTCGCGCACCTGGTCGTCGATCTTGATGTCGACGCCGCGGCCCGCCATGTTGGTCGCAATCGTGACCGCGCCGACAGTGCCTGCGTCCTTGATGATCTCGGCTTCGCGCGCGTGCTCCTTCGCGTTCAGCACCGTGTGCGGAACGCCTTGTCGCTTGAGCAGCTCGCTCAGGTACTCGGATGTCTCCACCGCGATGGTGCCGACGAGAACCGGCTGACCCTTCTCGTTGCGCTCCTTCACGTCCGTGACGACGGCGGCGAACTTCGCCTCGGCGGTCTTGAAGATCAGGTCATTCCGATCATTGCGCGCGACATTGACGTTGGTCGGAATCTCGACGACGCTCAGGCCGTAGATCTCGACGAACTCCTTCTCCTCGGTCTTCGCAGTACCCGTCATCCCGGCGAGCTTCCCGACGCTCCCATCAGCCTTCTCGGAGGTGTAGAGGCGGAAGTAGTTCTGCAGCGTGATCGTGGCGAGCGTCTGGTGCTCCTCTTGGATCGCGACGCCTTCCTTCGCCTCGACCGCCTGATGCAGACCCTCGCTCCAGCGCCGGCCCTCCATGATGCGGCCGGTGAACTCGTCGACGATCTTCACCTCGCCCTCCTGCACGACGTAGTCGACGTCGCGCTTGTAGAGGGCCTGCGCCTTCAGGGATTGGATCAGGTGGTTGACGAGCTGAACGTTCCCCGGGCTGTAGAGGTTGTCGACGCGCATCGCGCGCTCGATCTTCTCGATCCCCGATTCCGTCGGAGAGATCGTCTTGTGCTTCTCGTCGTAGAGAAAGTCGTACTCCTGCGCGAGGCGCTCGTCCTCGAGCTTCGTCCCCTTCGACTGCGCACCTTCGAGCGTCTTCACGATGCGCGCGAAGTCGTGGTACGTCTTCGCTGCAGTCGTCGGCTCACCCGAGATGATCAGCGGCGTGCGGGCCTCATCGACGAGGATCGAGTCGACCTCGTCGACGATCGCGTAGTGGTGACCGCGCTGGACGACCAGCTCGAGGTTCGTCGACATGTTGTCGCGGAGGTAGTCGAAGCCGAACTCGGAGTTCGTGCCATAGGTGATGTCGGAGTCGTACGCCGCCTTGCGTTCGACGAACCGCATGTTGTTCTCGATGAACGCGACGGTCATGCCGAGGCGCTCGAATACGGGCCGGTTCCACTCCGCATCGCGCTGTGCGAGGTAGTCGTTCACCGTGACGAGGTGGACGCCCTTTCCTTCGAGCGCGTTCAGGTAGAGCGGCAGGCTCGCGACGAACGTCTTGCCCTCGCCGGTCTTCATCTCGGCTATGTCGCCCTCGTGGAGGACGATGCCGCCCATCATCTGCACGTCGAAGATGCGCTGCCCGGACTCGCGTAGGCGCGCCTCGCGCACAGCGGCGAAGGCTTCGAAGAGGAGATCCTCGAGCGGCTCACCGTTCTCGACACGCTGCCTGAACTCGACCGCCTTCGCGCGCAGCTCCTCGTCGGAGAGCGACTGGAAGTCCGGTTCGAGCGTCGCGATGTAGGAGGCTTGCTCCGCCAGGCGCTTGAGGCGCCGTCCCTCCCCAAAACGGAGAGCCTTCTCGAGCGATCCGACCGCGGGCGACATCTCGGACAGGGTACCGGGCGCCCCTTCAGTCTCCTCCCCGCTGCCGTCGCGCCGCCTACAGCGCCGCGGACTCCACCTCCCAGAGCTCGCCTTCGAGGCGCGTGGCACGAACGACGTAGTCGGCCCCGTGGCGCTCTCCGGCAGCCTCGAGTGCGGGAGCGCGCGCGAAGCGGCGGTAACCGTCGACGCTCAGCGACCGCTCGTCACCTCGGACGGCAAGCTCCGCGTGCTCGCCGTCGAGGCCCGGCGCCGCGACGACAACGATCCGCCGGGCTGCGACCGCCCAGGTCTCGCGGCCACGACGGACTCCTTCGGCGGCGTACGGCGGCCTGAGCGTCGCCTCGACGGCCTGTGCGAGCGGGTCGAGCGCACCGGCCGGCTGATCGTCATCGACGAGCAACGTGCGGTCTGGCAGCACCGTGAAGCGGACGGCGTCTCCTGCCAACGCCGGCGCCACCGCGGTCGCCACGACATCCCAGCGTCGGGCGCGCGAGACCCCGTGAATCCCTACCTCACCCCGCTGCTCGCCGTCCCAGCCGGGCGGCTCGGCTGCGAGCGCGCGCGGCTGCGCCGGTGCCGCTGCCGAAGCAAGCGACAGCCCGGCGTTTTCGGCGAGCTGCTGGTGGAGCGGCTTCGCGCGTCGGAACAGGCCCATGGGACGAGGTCGCTGCTGTTCGCCTCAGGCGAGGTCGCCGTGATGGTCCGTGTGGCGGCGTGGCTCGACGACCCGCCGCTCGCGATAGCTCTTTACCTGGCGCTCGAGCTTGTCGACGAGCTGGTCGATCGACGCCTTCATGTCGAACGACGCCTCGCGGGCACGCAACGTCGGGCCTTTCGTGAAGATCGTCGCCTCTGCAACCTGGCTCTCCGCGATCGATGGGTTGCGCTGCTCGGACAGCTCGACCTCGACCTGCGTCTGGTCGGAGAGCTGCTTCGCGAGCTTGGCGAGCTTTCGCTCCGTGTACTCGCGAATCGACGGCGTGACCTCCACGTTCTTGCCCTTCACCTGAAGCCTCATTCCTGCCTCCTTCGGGTGGTGGTGGTCGACACACTGAGCGTATCGAACGGCCCTAAGAGCGGCCTGTGGGTGCTCACCAGCGGCCGTGGGCGATCAAGAGAGATGGTGCCGTAGGCGCTCGCGATGCGCGAACAGCCGACGGAATCTCGGCCAATTCAACGACATAGGATCGAATGCTCGCAATGGCCGATCACGAGCTCGTCGCTGCGACGAGCCGACGCCTGAACCTCGGCGCAGAGGATTTTCGTACGTTCTACCGCGCCGCTCTTCCGCGCGTCTATGGCTACCTGCTGCGGCGCTGCGGTTCCGTATCGGTGGCCGAGGACCTGACCCAAGAGACGTTTCTTGCCGCGGTCGTCGCGTTGAGGACTGAGCGGCAGATCGACGACCCCCTTCCGTGGATCGTCGGGATAGCTCGCCACAAACTCGTCGATCACTACCGCCGCTCGCGTGGCACGCGGCCGTTCGAAGCCGTCGTGGCCGAGGAGCCGGTGAGCGCGCCGGACGACTCGGACGGTCGCGCGATCAGCGCCCTCGCGGCAGTACCGGAGGATCAGCGCATCGCACTCATTCTCCGCCACGTCGACGGGCTGTCGGTCCCGGAAGTGGCGGCCGCGCTGGGGCGAAGCATCGAGGCGGTCGAGTCTCTGCTCGCGCGCGGTCGCGTCGGATTCCGGCGCGCCTATTCGGGGGTAGCACCGTGAGTTACGTCGACCCGCTCGACCTGCTGGCCAGGCTCGATAGCCCGATCGAGCCGCGCGCCGACTTCGCGGAATCGTTGCTCGCCAGCTGTCTCAGTGAGCTCTCTCCTCGAACGAGGAGAGGCGCTCTCAACCGACACAGCCGATTGCGGGTCACAGTCGCCGTCGCACTGCTCGTACTCGTGCTCGCTGCAGTCGCCACAGCGACGTACGTCGCCCTACGCGACGCCGCCACACGCCCAACGCTGCGACCGGGGAAGGTCAGCGTGATCAAACAGGGGCACGCACGCGTAACGCAACCAGACACGAGCCTGGCAAAGATCGCGGTCGTCGACCCCCGCGGTCGCCTGCGGATCGTGTGGGCGTGCCCGCGTCACATCTGGTGCGGCACCCTGACGAGCGTCGCGTGGTCACCCGACGGCCGCCGGTTGGCGCTGACCCTTACGGAGGTTGGCGCCCGGAGCGGCTACGTCGGATTGCACGTCATCGACCTTGCGACCGGCGTCGACAGGCACCTCGGTTCGTTGCCGATCGCCCATCTCGAGCGCGAGCAACCGGCGTCGGTGCTGCGGCGACTTTTCGCCGCCGAGACGAGGACCCTCGGCTGTCCGCTGCCGTACGATGTCGCCTGGTCGCCGGACAGCACGCGCATCGCCTACGTCTGCGGCAACGATTTGGGAAACCTGGGCGTGCCAACGTCGATCTACGTCATTCGGACCGACGGCACCGACCGTCGTCGCGTGCCGACCGGAACCTTCGCCTCCTATTCGCCGTCCTGGTCGGCTGATGGAACCCGGATCGCGTTCGCAACCGAGCCCGGTCTCTTCGACGGGTCGGCCGTCTACACCGTCCGACTCGACGGGACCGGCCGCCTGTTGGTAGCGCCGCACGCGTCCGGGCCGGCCTGGTCGCCCGATGGGAAGACGATCGCCTACGTCGCACCCTGCGGGATCCGAATCGTCACACCGACCGGGGGCCGTGCCATGCCGCCGGGAGCTCCGGCGTGCTTCCGAATCGGCGGGTTTCCCGGGACCCCTACGTGGTCGCCTGACGGCACGCGGCTCGCAATCGCACACAACGCGGGCGTCACGGTCGTGCACCTCGACGGCGGCGGTCGCCACCTGGTCACCACGGTCACTGGGATCGGTGCGTACGGCGGCGGCAGGCCGGCCTGGGCGCCGGCTTCGGCCCTGGCGCGGCTGAGCGCCCGTCGCCACCGCGCCGGAATGTGAGTCGCTACCAACTCTGTTCGAGGCCAGGCGGCGAGTTGATCGCGACTCGACTAACGCATCGTGCGCGCGAAGGTGACAACCTCGATTCGTTGTGCGCCGGCTCGGCGGAGCGCCGTGGCGGCGGCCGACGCCGTCGCCCCCGTCGTATAGACGTCGTCGACGAGGACGACACTCGACGGCGCTCCGTCGGCGACGAACGCGCCCCGTACGTTTCGTGCCCGCAGCTCACGCGAGAGCCCGGCCTGGCGTGTCCTGGTCGCGCCCGAACGTCGCCGAAGCATCGACGCGAACTCGAGCTCCCATCGCGCCGCGAGCGCGTGCGCCAGCTGCTGTGCCGGATGCGCGCCGCGCCGAAGCACGCGGTCGCCATCGGGGGGCACGAATGTGATCGCCGACGCAGAGGGTCGCGGGATGCTGCCCACGACGAGCTCGGCTGCCAGGTGCGATGCGCGGCGGAGGCCGTGCTCCTTCCACGCGGCGACCAGCGGCCTGACTGGGCCGGCGTAGGTAACCGCGGCCCGCGCCGAAGTGAAGCCGAGCCGGCGGCCGCTGCACTCGCGGCACCGCGAGACCGGCCAGAGCGTCGGTGCGCCGCAAAGCTCGCACCACGGCGGCGCGAGCTGGTGCACCGAGCCGAAGCACTGCTCGCAGACGAGGTCCGCTGCGGTGCCACAGGAGACGCAGCGCGTGGGAAAGAGGAGTTCGAGCAGCCACTGTTCGACCGTAGCCGCTCGCGCGTCACATGTGAGTGACGCGAATGTGCCGAATATGCGACTTCGTTGGTGGACGCGATGCGCACCGCGACCGACAGATTTCGAGCGCCCAGAACGACGTAGTGGATGCGGATGTCAATGTCTCCCTCCATGGAATCAGCAAGCCCGGATCAGCCGGTCGGCGCGATCGACGCCGAGGGTTTCCCCGGGTTCTTCGAACAGTCGTTGCCGCGTGTGTACGGCTACCTGCTCGCGCGTTGCGGTGGGCGGGTGGTCGTTGCGGAAGATCTCTGCCAGGAGACGTTTCTCGCCGCGGTGAACGAGCTTCGAAAGGGCCGGATCGTCGAGACACCGGCCGCCTGGATCTTCGGAATTGCGCGCCACAAACTGCTTGATCACTACCGTCGCAGCAGGCAACTCGAGACCAGGTTCGATGGCGAACACGAGGTCGACGTGGCGATGTCGATCGACCTCGACGGCGACGACGTGCGCGAGCGGGTCATTACAGCGCTCGCTGCCGTTCCGCCGGCGCAACGCGCGGTTCTCGTCCTGCACTACCTCGACGGCTTCTCGGTCGCACAGGTCGCAGCAACGCTCGAGCGGAGTGTCGAAGCGGTCGAGTCATTGCTCGCGCGCGGGAGACGCGGGTTCAAGCTCGCCTACAAGGAGGCGCCCCGGTGAGCACTGTGGATCCCCTCGCCGCCTTGTTTGCTGACTTCGATCGTCCGACTGCTCCGCGAGCCGAGTTCGTCGAGGAGCTGCGTGGCCGGCTACTGGGTGAGCTGCAAGCGCCTCGCTCGCGCGGCGTTGCGCCAACTCGACTGCTTCGGCAGCACTCAAGACTCCGGTTTGCCCTGATCGCCGTCGCGCTGTTCATCGTGCTCGCAGGAATCGCGACGGCCACGTACCTGCTGCTCGACGCGGGAAAGCCGCATGACCTTCGCGGCGGAGCGCTGACGTTCTTCGAGATGCCGCCTCAAACCAGCGGCTCGAGTCAGGCAGCCACGATCGTCGCGGTTCGTGCAGACGGCGGTCGTCAAACCGTCTGGCGGTGCCCGCACGATCGGTTCTGCGGCGAACCAGAGGGCCTCGACTGGTCCCCCGACGGCCGCCGGCTCGCGCTCACTCTCGTCGAGTACGGGGCGAACAGTCTCTACCCGGGACTGCACATCGTCGACATTTCGAGCGGCACTGACAGGCAACCCTTCGGCACGGTCTCGCTGGGAGCACCCGGTGCGCAACGGAGAGCCGCCGTCGCGCGGTTGAGAGTGCTCGACAAGCGGTTTGGTTGTATCGATCCCGAGAGCGTCGCGTGGTCACCCGACGGACGGCGGCTCGCGTACAGCTGCGGGCTCTACGAGTTCGAGGGAAGAGCAGACCCGGAATCTCAGGTGTGGCTGGTCAACGCGGACGCGTCTGATCCCGAACAGCTTCGCACCGGCACGACCTCGGCGGCGTGGCCGTCGTGGTCGCCCGACGGTCGACGGATCACCTTCTCGACCAGCGACGGACCAACAGGTTCGTCGAACGTCTACGTGATCGACCTCGACGGCTCGCACCGGCGCCTGCTCGCACATGGCGGTGTCGCGCCGGTGTGGTCGCCGCGAGGCGGGACGATTGCCTACCGATCGACCTGTGGCGGCGTCCGGCTCGTCACCCCAGCCGGACGGGACGTCACTCCCGGCCGCACGAAGGGCTCGTGCCCCGGGGTGGGGCTTCACGGCTGGCCCGTGTGGGCCCCAGACGGTCTCACTCTCGCAATCGCCACCTTCCGCGGGCTCTTCGAGGTCCACACCGACGGGTCCGATCTGCATCAGGTCACGAAGGACACGCTGATCAGCCCTGCGGACACCGTGATCCGCCCTGCCTGGCTGCCGACACTCGCGCTCCCTCTTCGCAATGGAAAGAGCCGGCACAAGACGCCCGGAACGAATCTTTAGTCCGGCGTATAGACGGCGCGCGCGGGAAGGCCCGCCGCAACACGGAGGCGGTTGTCGGCCTCGAGCAGCTGCTCCCGGTTTCCGATGTCGTACCAGGCGGCGTCGAAGACCCACCCATACACCGGCTCACGCGCCTGCAGCCAGCCGGCGAAGCGGCCGGGCTGATCGGGCGGGTTGCCGTCGGCCAGGTACGCGCGAACAAGCGCGACGTGCTCCCGGTGGTAGACGTACGCGGCGGTCGCAGCGAGCGTCGATCGTGGCTCGGCCGGCTTCTCGACGAAGGACAGCATCCGCCCGTCCTCCGCCAGGTCCACGACGCCGTATTGCGAGGCGAGCTCGAGCGAGCCGACGTCGCGCACGGCGATTGCGCTCGCAACACCCTTGCCGTGCCAGAAGGCAACGAGCTCGGCGAGCGAGAACTCGAAGAGGTTGTCGCCGGCGATCACGAGCAGGTCGTCATCGATCCCCGCGCGCTCGATCACGAACTGCATGTCGCCGATGGCGCCGAGCCGGTCGTCGTTCGACGTCGTCCCGTCGTCGTGAACGACCACGTCGCGCCCGGCGGCCCAGCGAGCGAACGCAGGAGCCTTGCGCCCGTTCGTGACGAGATGCACCTCGTCGACCTCCGGCACCGCCTCGATCGCGGCGACGATCCAGTCGACGATCGGCCGGCCGCCGACAGGAAGCAGCTCCTTCGCCCACGTGTCGGTGAGTGGGCGAAGGCGCGTTGCGTAGCCGGCCGCGAGGATCAACGCCTTCACGCGGCCACCGCCTGGACGAGCGAGCCGGCGTACGGGGCGCGATGCACGCCATGCTCGGTCACGATTGCGGAGATGAGCTCGGCGGGCGTCACGTCGAAGGCCGGGTTCCGCGCCGGGAAGCGTTCGGTGATCTCCTTCGGATCGCGCTCCTCGATCGGAATCTCGGCGCCGCTCGCGGTGGCCCCGTCGACCGTCGAGCTCGGCGCGACGACGTACAGCGGCAGCCCGTGATGGTGCGCGAGCACCGCGAGCGAGTAGGTGCCGATCTTGTTCGCCGTGTCGCCGTTCGCCGCGATTCGGTCGGCGCCGGTGATCACGCAGTCGACTTCCCCGGCGGCCATCAACGAAGCCGCGGCCGAGTCGGCGACGACGGCGTGTGGCACGCGCGCGGTCTCGAGCTCCCAGGCAGTGAGCCGCGCTCCCTGCAGAAGCGGGCGCGTCTCGTCGACCCAGACGTGTGCGATCAGACCGCGACGTGACGCTTCGAGCAGCGCGCCGACCGCGCTCCCGTAGCCACCCGTCGCGAGGCCCCCCGCGTTGCAGTGCGTGAGTGCGCGCGTGCCCGACGAGAGCAGGTCCGCCGCGTGGCCGGCCATCCGCCGGCACCGCGCGACCTCTTCGGCATGTAGCCGCCGAGCGTGCGCGGCAGACGGGTCGTCGCGCATTGCGTCGAGCGCCCACCCGAGGTTGACCGCAGTCGGCCGCGAGTTGCGCAGCACACGGTCGGCCTCGTCGAGGTCGTCCCCCGCCGCAGCTGCGAGCGCGATGCCGTACGCCGCGGCGACGCCGATGGCGGGAGCGCCACGCACGACCATGTCGCGAATCGCCTGTGCCAGCGCCGCCGCGGTGGCGCACCGAACCTCTTCAACCACATCCGGCAGGCGGCGCTGGTCGAGCAGGACGACCGCGTCGGCCTCGAGCCTGACGATCTGTTCAGGCTCGAGCAACGTCCCGTGTACCTGCGGTCACGTACCCTCGTTCCACGTTGCGAGGTACGTAGCCTGCTCTTCGGTGAGCGTGTCGATCGAAACGCCCATCGTCGCGAGCTTGAGGCGGGCAATCTCCTCGTCGATCTCCTGCGGCACCGGATAAACCTTGTTCTCCAGCGAGGCGGCGTTCTGCACCGCGTGCTCGGTCGCGAGCGCCTGGTTCGCGAAGCTCATGTCCATCACGATCGCCGGATGACCCTCGGCAGCCGAGATGTTCACGAGGCGGCCCTCGGCGAGCAGATACACGCGGCGGCCGTCCTCGAACCGGAACTCCTCGACGAAGTTGCGCGCCTCGCGAGTCTCGACCGCCAGCTCGTGCAATGCGGGGATGTCGATCTCGACGTTGAAGTGGCCCGTGTTGCAGACGATCGCGCCGTCCTTCAGCTGCTCGATGTGCTCGCGCGCGAGAACATGCTTGTCGCCGGTCGCGGTGCAGAAGATGTCACCGATTGCCGCCGCCTGCGCCATCGGCATCACCTCGTAGCCGTCCATCAGCGCCTCGAGCGCCCGCATCGCGTCGATCTCGGTGACGATCACATGCCCCCCCATGCCGCGCGCGCGCAGCGCCACGCCGCGGCCGACCCAGCCGTAGCCGGCGACCACGAAGCGCTTCCCGGCGATCAGGACGTTGGTCGCACGGACGATGCCGTCGATCGTCGACTGACCGGTCCCGTAGCGGTTGTCGAAGAAATGCTTCGTGCGCGCCTCGTTGACCGCGATCACCGGGAACTCGAGGGCTCCATCCGCCTCCATCGCCTTCAGCCGGATGACGCCCGTGGTCGTCTCCTCCATGCCCGCGATGATGTCGCCGAGCTGCTCACGCCGAGAGCTGTGGAGCACGCTGATCACGTCGGCCCCGTCGTCCATCGTCAACTGCGGTCGATGATCGACCGCCGCCTCGATGTGCGAGTAGTACGTGTCGTTGTCCTCGCCCTTGATCGCGAACACCGGGACGTCGAACTCCTCGACCAGTGCGGCCGCGACGTCGTCCTGCGTCGACAGGGGGTTCGACGCGCACAACACGACGTCGGCGCCACCGGCCTTGAGGGTGCGCATGAGATTCGCCGTCTCGCTCGTGACGTGGAGACACGCGGAGACGCGGTAGCCGGCGAGCGGCTGCTCGCGCTCGAAGCGCTCGCGAATGGCCGTCAGCACCGGCATCTGCCGGTCGGCCCACATGATGCGCCGCAACCCTTCGGGCGCGAGCGAAAGATCCTTCACGTCGTGTGGCTTGGTCGTCGCCATAAATCAGTCAGTCCCCTGTCTCGATGGTCGCGGGAGTGTAGATCCGTACGTGAATCAGGCCGCCAGGAGCCGCTCGTGCTTGCGCTGCTCCCACTCGACCCAGGAACCTGCGTCGTCACCGGCTGCGAGCCAGCTGTCGACCGCCCGCCGGAGCTCCGGCTCTCGGCGGAGCCGCCGCGCGAACGCGAGGTCTGCAGGATCGAGCCCGAAGGCCCGCCGAAGCTCGCGCAGCGTCCGCAGCCGGTTCAGCTCGGGCAGCCCGTAGGCGCGGTAGCCGGCCTTCGTGCGGGCCGGAGTGACGAGCCCGTGCTGCTCCAGGTAGCGGAGCATGCGGGCCGACCAGCCGGTCTCGGCTGCGGCTGCTCCGACGGTCAGGGTGCCCTGCACGGACCAACCTTACCACACTTGTGTGAAGGTTGTTGAGCGAGCGTGCTCAGGGCGCCGAGGTGCCTTCGCGGCCGTAGGCGTCCTCGAGCCGGACGACGTCCTCGAGCTGCGGCGTCGAGACCTCCACGATCGTCGTGTCCTCGAGGGCGGTCACCCGGTGCACCGTCCCCGGCGCGAAGTGGAAGGCCTCCCCCGCCGCGATCACTTCCTCGTGCAGCACCGTCTCCCCCACATCGCCGAGCTCGAGCTTCGCGCGCCCCGATTGGACGAGCCACGCCTCGTCCTTCTCGCGATGGAACTGGAGCGAGAGCGAGTGGCCGCTCTTCACGAACAGCACCTTCCCGCAATAGACGCCGGTCAGCGCCCAGATCAGCTCGTAGCCCCACGGCTTGTCGACCCGGCGCACGTCGAACGCCCACCGGTCGAGCGTGCCGATGTTGCTCGAGTCCACGTCCACGTGCGCCGATCCTACGCCGGTGTCGGCGCGCTCTGTCACGCGAGCCACTCCGGGTGCGCCGCGACGTGCTCCTGCGCGACGCGCAGCTCCTTCGGCGTGTTCACCGTCAGCCAGAGCCCTTCATGGCGGAACGCCCTGAGAGCGCCCTCGGCCGCGAGCTCGGGGAACGCGGTCGACTCGTGGTCGCCACGCTCCGGGAAACGCGCGATCGCCTCCTCTCGACAGAACGTAATTGCCGCAGTTGACCCAATACGGCACGCGACCCGCCTCCTCGAAGCCGTTCACGACGTCGTCGTCGCCGATGTCGACCAGCCCGAATTGCGAGCGCGGACGCGCGACCGTGATCGTCGCCAGCGCTCCGTGAGCGCGATGCGTGTCGAGCAGGCTCGCGTAGTCGACGTCGACCAACTCGTCTCCGTTCAGCGCGAAGACGTCGCCCGACGCACGACGCGCCTGCGCCGCGAGCCTGATGCCGCCGCCGCGTCCGAGGCGCTCGGGCTCCTCGACGACGGCAATCTCGGCGCCGAGACCCTGAAGCTCGCGCTCGAAGTGGAAGCCCTGACCGGCGGCGCAGGCGAAGATCACGCGCTCCACGCCGGCGCGGGCAAGCCGCCCAACCTGGTACGCCGCGAGCGGGCGTCCTGCGACCTCGACGAGCGCCTTCGGCCGCCCGGCGGCAGCGTCACCGAGCCGCTCGGCCTTGCCACCGGCGAGGATGATCGCCTCCAACACGCCGCTAGACCTCGGCGCGAACAGGCTCGGGCGTCTCGGGCAGAACGTCGGTCGGCGACGTCGGGCGCCCGATCCCCTCATAGGCGAAGCCGGCGGCCCGCGTAGCTGCAGGATCGAGCAGGTTGCGACCGTCGACGATCAGCGGATTCGCCATCGCCTCCTTGACCTCAACGGACGCGAGGTCGCGCAACTCACGCCACTCCGTGACGATGACCGCGGCGTCCGCGCCGCGGACCGCGGCGAGCACACTGTCGACGACGTCGACTCCCTTCGGCAGGCTCGCCCCGCTCGCGACCGGATCCCAGGCGCGCACGTCCGCGCCTTCCGCGAGCAGACGAGAGGCGAGGACGATCGACGGCGCCTCGCGCATGTCGTCGGTGTCGGGCTTGAAGGCGAGCCCGAGCAGTGCGACCGTCCGGCCGCGCAGCGGGCCGAGGTGACGCTTGAGCTTCCCGATCACCCGGCGCTTCTGCAGCTCGTTCACCTCGATCACCGCGGAGAGAAGTTGGAAGTGGTAGCCGGAGTTCGACGCGAGCTGCTTGAGCGCAAGCGAGTCCTTGGGGAAACACGAGCCGCCGTACCCGATGCCCGCTCGCAGGAAGTGCGGACCGAGGCGTCGATCGAGGCCGATGCCCTCCGCGACGCTGACGACGTCGGCGCCCGTCGCCTCGCAGACGTTCGCGATCTCGTTGATGAAGGAGATCCGCGTCATCAGGAAGGCGTTCGCAGCGAGCTTGATCATCTCGGCGGAGTTCACGTCGGCGCGAACGATCGGCGTCTCGATTCCGTCGTACAGGCGCGCTACCGCTTCCGCGTCGTCCGGGTCGGACGCACCGACGACGATGCGGTCGGGTTGCATGAAGTCGTCGACCGCATGGCCTTCCGCGAGAAACTCGGGATTGGACACGTACCCGATGTGGTCGAGACCGCGCTGAGCGAGCCCCACCCTCACCTTCTCGCCGGTGCCGACCGGAACGGTCGACTTCATGACCAGGATCGGATGCCCTTCGAGCGGCGGCAGCTCGTCGATGACGGTCCACACGCGCGAAAGATCGGCGTCGCCCGAGTACGTCGGCGGCGTGTCGACACAGACGAACAGGAACTCCCGGTCGACCAGGTCGTCGACGCTGAGGGAAAACGTGAGCCGACTCTTGTTCTTCGCGAGCAGCTCGGGTACACGCTCCTCGTGGAAGGGCACGCGTCCTGCGCGCAGCGCCTCGATCTTCTCCGGCACGACGTCTCTGATCACGACGTCGTGACCGAGCTCCGCCAGGCAGACGCCCGTGACGAGCCCGACCCAACCAGCGCCGAAGATGCCCACCTTTGCCATCCGGCGCGGCAGCCTACTTGACTTTTGTAAGCGGTTTGAGGCCCTTGGCGATCGCCAGCATCGTCTCGTTCGACAGATCGTCCTGCAGCGAGTTGATCACCCAGTAGCTCACGCCGTGTGCGTTCAGCACGACCATGTGCAGGTTCGAGCCCGAGTAGTACAGCTGGTACTCGCGGCCGCCGATCGCACGACGGAAGCTGCGGTCGGCGAGCGCAGGCGCACCGGTCCACGTCGTCTCCTCGATGCCCCAGAACGCGTTCCCCGCAGTGTGGAAGACGAGACGAACCGCCTTGTGATCCTTCTTCGGGGAGCAGACGCTCTTTTGACAGTCGATCCAGTAGAGCCGTACCGGCTTGTCCCCCGGCAGCGTGTCCGGATAGGAGCTGTGCTCGAGGACCGTCGGAGTGAACAAGGGGAAGCCGGCCTTCTTCTGGAGCGGCCGCAGCAGGTCGGTGCCGGAGTAGGCGTCGTAGCGAACCACCGCCGGCTGGTGCTTCGGGATGGTGTGCACCGGCACCGGCGTGATCGTCCCGTGGAACGTCTCGCCGAGTACCACGACGAGCATCGAGCCGGGGTCGAGGCGCAAAATCTTGCGGGCCCGTGGCAGCTTCGCGACGTCCGCGGGCTGCATCAGCGCTTGCAGCGCGACGGCCGCGAGCTTCGACCCCTTCTGCGCCGGGTCGTAGTAGATCTTCGAGTGGAAGTACGTCTGCGGTAAGACGTTCGGGTCAAGACCGTTCGGCGGCGTCAGCGTTTGATAGCCCTGCCCCCCCAGCAGATATGAGGCGTTGGCGGCCGCGCCCTGGACGCCGTTGCCATTCAGCACCGTCACTGTCGTGCTCGTGGGCGGGGGAGCCTTCTGCTTCTGCTTCACCTTGACGCCGAGCGCGGCCGCGTTGGCGAGCTTCGACGACTCGACGTCAGGGTTCAGGAACTGGTTCACCGCCGCCTGGACGTCGCTCGAGCTCGCGGTGCATGTGTTCTGGCACTGAACGTTCTCGATCTTGTCCTGGAACAGATGACCCGAAGGAAGCCCCTGCGCGAACAGCGCGTACGAGAGCACCTGGTTGCCCTGCAGCGAGCCGCCTCCCTCGCCGACCTCGATGTTCTTCGTGATCGTGCTGACGATGCTCGGGAACTCGGTGATCGAGAAGCTTCGCGAGACCTGCTCGCGCAGCGCACGGACGAACTCCTGCTGGCGCGCATTGCGGACGAGATCGTTGTCGGTGTGGCGGAAGCGCACGAAGTCGAGCGCCTCCTGGCCCCCCAGCAGCTGGTAGCCCGGCTGCAGGTTGATGTTCGCGTAGTCGTCGTACGAGGAGCCCGTGTTCCGGTTGTAGTAGCGGCGGTCGACGTCCATCCAGACGCCGCCGAGCTTGTCGACCACTTCCTTGAAGCCGTGAAAGTCGACGGTGATCAGGTAGCTGATCGGAAGGCCCGTCAGGTGCTTGACCGTGAGCAGCGTCCCTGTCTCGCTGCAACGCGAGTAGGCCGAGTTGATCCGATCGAGCGAGGCAACGACATGGCCGACTGTGTCGGTGGCGGTCGTGCCGCAGTAGATCGGCACCTCGAGATCGCGCGGAAACGAGAGCAGCGAGATCGTCTTCGTCACCGGGTCTGCACGGACGAGCATGATCGTGTCCGAGAGCGAGGGCAAGTTCTTCGCTTCGTTCGCACGATGATCTTCACCGATAATCAGCGCGATCGCCGCGTGATGGGCGAGCGGCACGTCGAGACTTCGCGCCGCGCGAACGACCGACGGTGTGTGCGCCCGCACGGCCGCGACCGACTGGTGGAAATAGAGGTAGGCACCGCCTGCGACGGCGAGCGCGCTCGAGGTGAGGACGAGCACCGTCACGAGGACGATCCGGCCGAAGAGGCCGAGCGCGCTCGAGCCCTCCGGCTCGGGCTGGCGATACTGGGTAACGGTCGTGAGCGACCCGGGCGGGTAGATCGCGTTGCCGTTCCCGTTGTGGGACGACCCGCGCCCGACCCCTCTCTTCAATGTCGTCCGCATAGAAACGGCTACGGCGCCCAGTGGGCGCCCGCGGGGCCAGGATACCCGACCTGCCGGAGCGAGCCTCTAGGCGAGCGACGGGCCGAGCCAGCGCGCGACGTCGTCGGCCGGCTCGCCCTTGCGCGTGGCGTAGTCGGCGACCTGGTCCTCGCCGATCCGACCGACCGCGAAGTACTTCGCCTGCGGGTGGTGGAAATAGAGGCCGCTCACCGCCGCGGCCGGGAGCATCGCGAACGTCTCCGTGAGCGTCACGCCGGCCGTCCCACCATCGAGCAGGGAGAAGAGCTTCGCCTTCTCGCTGTGGTCGGGGCAGGCCGGATACCCGAACGCAGGGCGGATGCCGCGGAAGTTCTCCTTCAGGAGATCCTCGTCGCTGAGATGCTCGTCGGGCGCGTACCACTCATGACGGACCCGTTGGTGAAGCCACTCCGCGAACGCTTCGGCCAGCCGATCCGCGAGCGCCTTCACCCCGATCGCCGAATAGTCGTCGTGCGCCACCTCGTAGCGTGCCGCCAGCTCGTCGGCTCCGTGGATCGAGACCACGAACGCGCCGATCGTGTCATCCGCCGGCGCGACGTAGTCGGCGAGACAGCGGTTCGGCCGCCCGTCCCCGTGATCCGCCTGCTGGCGCAGGAAGCAGAAGCGGGTCCCCCCGATCACGACGTCGTCGCCGTCGGCGTGCGCCGGCCAGAACCCGTAACTCCCGCGTGGATGCAGCGACGCGCCCTGCAAGATCTCGCGGAGGAGCCCCTGCGCATCGTCATAGAGCTCGCGTGCCGCCGGGTTCTCGAGAATCGCAGGGAACTTCCCCTTCAGGTCCCACGCGTGGAAGAAGAACTGCCAGTCGATGTACGGGACGAGCTCGGACAACGTCGGCTGCACCGTGCGCACGCCCTCGAACGGCGCCGGCGGCAGGTCGTCGTACCGAGTCGGCGGCCGGTTCTCGCGTGCACTGCCGAGCGGCAAGAGCGGCCGCCGCAGCTTCTCTGCGTGCGCGTCGCGCAACCTCACCTGCAGCGCGCGGTTCTCGACGTCGAGCTCGCGCCGACGCCCGGGGTCGAGCAGGCTCGACACGACGTCGACGACCCGGCTCGCGTCGAGTACGTGCACCGTCTCGTTGCTGTACTCGGGAGCGATCTTCACCGCAGTGTGCTGCCTCGACGTCGTGGCGCCACCGACGAGCAGCGGCACTTCGAGCCGTCGCCGGTCCATTTCACGCGCCACGTCGACCATCTGGTCGAGTGACGGAGTGATCAGCCCGGAAAGGCCGATGATGTCGGCGCTCTCGCGCTCTGCAATGTCGAGGATCTGCTCGGGCGGCACCATCACACCGAGGTCGATCACCTCGTAGTCGTTGCACCCGAGCACGACGCCGACGATGTTCTTGCCGATGTCGTGGACGTCGCCCTTGACCGTTGCGAGGAGCACCTTGCCCTGCGAGGTGTGCACACCGTCACGCTCGTCCTCCATGTAGGGCTGGAGGTACGCAACCGCGCGCTTCATCACGCGGGCCGACTTCACGACCTGCGGCAGGAACATCCGCCCCGAGCCGAACAGGTCGCCGACGACCCGCATGCCGTCCATCAGCGGCCCTTCGATCACGTCGAGCGGCCGGTGGGCCCGCGCACGCGCCTCCTCGGTGTCGTCCTCGATGTAGTCGACGATCCCGTGGACGAGCGCATGCTCGAGGCGCTTCTCGACCGTTGCCTCGCGCCAGCTCAGGTCGAGCACCCGGGCCGTCCCCTCGCCGCGCACGCGTCCAGCGATCTCGACGAGCCTCTCCGTCGCATCCGGCCGGCGATTGAAGATCACGTCTTCGACTCTCTCGAGCAGCTCCGGCTCGACGTCCTCGTATACCGCGAGCTGGCCGGCGTTGACGATTCCCATGTCGAGCCCTGCGCGAACTGCATGCAGCAGGAACGAGGCGTGCATCGCCTCGCGCACGACGTCGTTGCCGCGAAATGCGAAGCTGAGATTCGACACGCCGCCCGACGTGCGTGTCCCGGGACAACGCTCCTTGATTCGGGGCAGGCTCTCGATGAACGCACGCGCATAGTCGTCGTGCTCCTCCATGCCCGTGGCAACGGCGAGGATGTTCGGGTCGAAGACAATGTCGGACGGCGGGAAGCCGACCTGCTCGACGAGCAGGTCGTAGGCGCGCCCGCAGATCTCGACCCGGCGGTCGACGTCCGTCGCCTGTCCCCGCTCGTCGAACGCCATCACGATCACCCCGGCGCCGTAGTCGCGCACGCGACGGGCGTGCGCGAGGAACTCCTCCTCGCCTTCCTTGAGCGAGATCGAGTTGACGATGCCCTTGCCCTGGATCGACTGAAGGCCCGCCTCGAGCACCGACCACTTCGAGCTGTCGATCATCACCGGCAGCCGAGCAATCTCCGGCTCCGTGGCGATCACGTTGAGGAACCTGCGAATCGCCTCCTCGCCTTCGAGGAGGTCTGCGTCCATGTTGACGTCGATCAGGTTGGCGCCGCCGCGCACCTGCTCCAGCGCGACGTCGACCGCGCCCGAGAAGTCGCCCGCTTCGACCAGACGCCGGAAGCGCGCCGAGCCGGTGACGTTCGTGCGCTCGCCGATCACGACGAACCCGGTGTCCTCCGTGATCTCGAACGGCTCCAGTCCGCTGAACCGCGTCGTGGTTCGAGGGGGCGGGGTGCTCCGTGGCTCGAGCCCGCGCATTGCCTCGGCGATCGCACGCGTGTGCTCCGGCGTCGAGCCGCAACACGATCCGGCGACGTTCAGGAAACCGTCGCGGGCGAACTCGTGCAGGAGCGACGACGTCACGTCGGGGGTCTCGTCGTAGCCTCCGAAGGCGTTCGGCAGCCCGGCGTTCGGATGCGCAGACGTCAGGCAGTTCGCGATGCGTGAGAGCTCCGCGACGTATGGCCGCATCTCGCGTGCGCCGAGCGAGCAGTTGACACCGACGATCAACGGCTCGGCGTGCTCGATCGCGGTCCAGAAAGCGTCGATCGTCTGGCCGCTCAACGTGCGGCCCGAGAGATCGACGATCGTGACGCTGATCCACAGGGGTAGCTGCGGCGCTGCCTCGCGTGCCGCCACGATCGCCGCCTTCGCGTTCAGCGTGTCGAAGATCGTCTCGATCAGAAGCAGGTCGGCGCCTCCGGCCGCGAGCCCTCGGATCTGCTCCGCGTACGCCTCGACGACCTGGTCGAACGTGTGCGTGCGGAACCCCGGGTCGTCGACGCGTGGGCTCAGCGACAGGGTGATGTTGAGTGGGCCGACCGAGCCGGCGACGAACCGGTCGGGGCCCGCGGCCTCGCGTGCGATCCGCGCGCCCTCGACGTTCATCTCGTAGACCGCGTCCTCGAGCCCGTAGTCGGCCTGACCGATCGACGTCGCAGTGAACGTGTTCGTCGTGGTGATGTCGGCGCCGGCGGCGAAGTACGCGTCGTGCACGCTGCGCACGATCGACGGCTGCGTCAGGTTGAGCAGATCGGGGTCGTTCTTGACGTCGCGCCGGTGTGAGGCGAAGCGCTCGCCCCGGAAGTCGGCCTCCGTGAGCCCGCGGTTCTGCAGGAGCACGCCCCACGCACCGTCCAGCACGAGGATGCGCTCCTCGGCGAGTCGGCGGATGTCGGTGGCTGCGTCTCGGGCCGGCATAAGCTCTTTAGGCGTTTGGTAACCCGGTCGCCAAGCTGCTCTCAAAGCCCGGGGTTTCTCCGTACGAAATCTACCGATTTCGTACGGGTGTCCGTTCGGCCCCACCGCAGTGAGCTCGCGGCAGCGAAGCTGCCACGCGCGTCGAACCCCTGTGTCTTCGCCGCGGATGCCGGCTTTGCCGGCGTCCGCTCACCAGCCTGGGCGGAGCCCAATGATCGATCGTGATCGTCATGGCTCCGCCGCAGGCGGAGCCGGATCACGATCGACCAGCGACGGAGAGCTGGTTCTCGGCGTGGCGGAGGCGCTGCTCGACCTGCCAGCGGTCCGCCGTCGACTCGCCCCGCTCGATCGCGTCGAGCTCGGCCTTCGCCGCGTCGAGCTGCTCGCGCGCACGCGCGTCGTCGATCTTCGACGCCTCGACGGCATCGTCGACAAGGGCGATCGCACGATCCTGAAGCACCTGGAAGAACCCCGGGCCGGTCGCGAACTCGAGCACCTCGCCCCCGCCCGGATGCACGCGCGTCGAGCCGGCCTTGAGCGTCGCAATCAGCGGGGCGTGCCGCGCGAGCACGCCGATCTCACCCGCGGCGCCGGGGACGATGATCATCTCCGCGTCGCCTTCGAACGCCGGGCCGTCAGGCGTAACGACCGAGACCGAGAACAGCTTGCGATCGGCCATCAGCGACCCACCAACTACGCGGCGGCGCCGGCCATCTGCTTCGCGCGCTCGACCGCGCCCTCGATCGGGCCGACCATGTAGAACGCCTGCTCGGGCAGGTCGTCGTGCTGCCCTTCGAGAATCTCGTCGAAGCCGCGGATCGTGTCCTCGAGCTTCACGTACTGGCCCGGCGTGCCGGTGAACTGCTCCGCAACGAAGTTCGGCTGCGAGAGGAAGCGCTGAATCTTGCGCGCACGCGAGACCGTCAGCCGGTCCTCGTCCGACAGCTCTTCGATGCCGAGGATGGCGATGATGTCCTGCAGGTCCTTGTAGCGCTGCAGCACTTCCTGCACACCCGTCGCGACGCGGTAGTGATCCTCGGAGACGATGCCCGGCTGGAGAGCGCGCGACACCGAGTCCAGCGGATCGACGGCGGGATAGATCCCTTGCTCGACGATCGCGCGCGAAAGCGTCGTCGTCGCGTCAAGATGCGCGAACGTCTGCGCAGGCGCCGGGTCGGTGAGGTCGTCGGCCGGTACGTAGATCGCCTGCACCGAGGTCACCGCGCCCTTCGTCGTCGACGTGATGCGCTCCTGAAGCTGCCCCATCTCGGTTGCGAGCGTCGGCTGGTACCCGACCGCCGACGGCATCCGGCCCAGCAGCGCCGACACCTCGGAGCCCGCCTGCACGAAGCGGAAGATGTTGTCGATGAAGAGCAGTACGTCCTGGCCCTGGTCGCGGAAGTACTCCGCCATCGTGAGGCCCGACAGGCCGACGCGCAGACGCGCGCCCGGCGGCTCGTTCATCTGGCCGTAGCAGAGCGCGACCTTGTCGATCACGTTCGACTCGGTCATCTCGAGCAGCAGGTCGTTGCCCTCGCGCGTGCGCTCTCCGACGCCCGAGAACACGGAGACACCGGAATGCTCGCGCGCAATGTTGTGGATCAGCTCCTGGATCAGCACCGTCTTGCCGACGCCGGCGCCGCCGAAGAGGCCGATCTTGCCGCCGCGCACATACGGCGCGATCAGGTCGATCACCTTGATCCCCGTCTCGAAGATCTCGATCTTCGGCGTCAGGTCCGCGAAGGCGGGCGGGTCGCGATGAATCGACCAGCGCTCAGCATCCTTGGGAGCCGGCTTCTCGTCGACGGGCTCGCCGAGCACGTTCCACACGCGGCCGAGCGTCACGTCGCCCACGGGCACCGAGATCGGCCCGCCGGTGTCTACCACGTCGGTGCCGCGCGCGATGCCGTCGGTCGCATCCATCGCGACCGCGCGAACCCGGTCGTCTCCGAGGTGCTGCTGCACCTCCGCGATCAGGTCGGTCCCATCGGGACGACGGATCCGAAGCGCCGAGTAGATCTCGGGCAGCTCATCCGGGAACACTGCGTCGACGACGACGCCTTTGATCTCGAGCAGCTTGCCGGTGTTCTCAGTCGTGGTCGACACGATCTATAGCTCCTGAACGCGCGCGGTGGACGTGGTCTCGCCGCGGCGCCGGGCGCGAAACGCGCGCGCCAGCCTGCCGGGCAGCCGGAATGTACCGGAACGAGGGGTGCGCTCCACGTGCCAACGGAGCTCCGAGCGCTTCAACGCCGCGGACACACGGTCCGCGTGGTCGACTTGTCAGGTGTAGGAGCTGATCAGGCTCGGAAGCATTCATTCCCGCTTCGGCGCCGGCGAAAGCCGGTGCCTGCGCTCTGGGGAGCCTCCGTCGAGCCTACGGCTCCTACCGAGCCTCCTCTGGTCACTGGCCGGTGCTCTTGACGAACGCGATGCGCTCCCCGAAGGCTCCCACAGGGCAACCGCCTCCTGCGCAATCGTGCGTGTCCGTGAGCGCGAACGTGCACGCCTGGTTCTTGCCGGTGCACGAGCCGCTCCACTTCGCGAGCTCCCATCCGGGCGCCGGGTGCGCGACGAGGCGCACCGTTTGATCCTTCTTGAACGCCGCCGAGCGGCACGTTCCCGGGCACGAGATCCCTTTCGGCAGGCTCGTGACACGGCCCTGCCCGGAGATCGCGACGAAGATGACGCGGCGAATGATGAACGACGAATGCGCGCTCGACCCTGCAACCGCAACGCAGGCGACGATCGCTGCGAGTGCGACTGCCGGCGCCAGCTTCGTCACGGTCCGCACGATCCTCGTAATGATAGTGTCGAGCGGGATGCGTGGCCTCCCCGCATCCCCTCGTAAGCGTCGGCGTGTGCTTTGGCTGGCCGCGGTCGTTGCCATCGCCGCGGTCGTCGGCGGCATCATCTTCCTGATCCCGAGCTCCGGCGCGCCGAACGCGACGCCCACGGTGAACGAGGGCGCGGCGCAACTCGCCGCCCACGTTCCCGTGCAAATCACTGCCGCCGATCGCCGCGCGATCAACAGGACCCTCGACCAGTTCGTGCCGGCAGCAGTCGGCCGCAGATCCGCCGCGCTCGCGTGGTCCCTCGCCGGCCCCGAGCTCAGGGCGGGATCCACGCTCGCCGAGTGGCGCGCGGGCACCTCCCCGGTCCCGTCGTACCCGGTCAAGGTCGAGCCGTTCCATGATTGGTCGACTCTCGACAACGGAAAGAGTTACGTCGATTTCACGCTTCTGGTTCATCCGCGCCCCGGGGTGAAGATCGGGGCGTGGACGTTCGCCGGGCAGATGGTCAAGCGAAACGGCAACTGGCTCGTGAACCGTCTCTACACGATCGCGATCTTCCAGCCGGTTCGCGGCTCGAAGCACGAGGTCGGCCCAGCCGACTTCGCCGCGCCTGGGCCCGCTGCGAACCCGCCGCAGAAGAAGTCGGTGCTCGGCGCAGTGGGCCTGCTGCCGATCGTGATCATCTTCGCGCTCGTCCTCCTGACGCCCCTCACGTTCGGCGTGATCGCGCTCGTTCGGGCGCGGCGCTGGAAGCGCCGAACGGCGAACGTCGAGCGGAACCGCGCCCTGCCGCCGCTGCCAGCCGGCTACAGGAGCGAGACCGCAGAGCGCGAGCAGGAACCGGCGGGGCGACCCTAACTTTTCCGGTGCTACCGTGGTCTAAGAGGTAATGGCGTCGTCGACCCCCCACGCCTCCAGCCCCGGCCGCCTCGGCTCGCCGCGGGCGCAGCGCCGGCTCCTGATCGGCAGCAGCATCGTCTTCGCGGCGGGCGTGATCGCTTTCGTCTCGATCGTGTGGCTCCACGGCACGAGCAACGCCTTTGTCGGCACGCTCTCGAACAAGCCCGCAACGGTGATCCCGAAGGAGAAGAAGGCGCCGCCGTCCAAGGCCGCCTTCACGGTGGCGCGGAGATTCATCGAGACCGCCGTGCTGCGGAAGAACATCGATGCGTCCTACAACCTCGTGCACGTCGACTTGAGGGGCCGGATGACCCGCAAGCAGTGGGACACCGGCAACATCCCGGTGATCGACTACCCCGCGAACAACGCCAAAACCGCAGCGTTCCAGGTCGACTTCTCGTACCAGACGCAGATGCTCCTCGAGGTGAACCTCGTCGCGAAGCCCGGGAGCGGTGTCCGGCCGAACCTGGACTTCTTCCTCGGCTTGAAGCGGGCACACGGAAAGCTGAACGGACGCTGGCTCGTGAACTACTGGGAGCCGCACTGGCGGCCGCCAGTGCCGATGTCCGGCGTCGGCTGAGCCGACAGGCTCCCGTCTCTCCGGGTCGAGCACTGACGACCGGCACTCGGTCAGTCCGCGACGCGCGCGCTGCTAGAGCGAGAGAGGCGTTCGATCAGGCCGGGAGGCCGAAGGTACCGCGAACGATCGAGCTGTCCGTCTTCTGCGTGTGCGCGCCTTCGCGCCGGACGCCGAGCGTGTCCGCGTTGACCACCAGCACGGCGAGCGCAGCGGGGCGCGCAATCGCCCCACGCGCAGCGGTCGGCGCCGCATGAGAGCCCGCGACGAGGTGCAACGAGATCACCGCAGCAGCTGCGGAGGCGGCGAGCGTGCCGAGTCCCGCGAGTGCGTGACGGAGCGGCTGAGGACGAGCCGGCAGATCGATGGCGACCCTCACTCGTTCGGGGGAGGCGGCACGGAGCAGGCTCGTCTGCGAGGCGGCATCCGCCTTGAACGCGTGGCAGTCCGCGCAGCGGCCCACGTGCTGCTCGAGCATCGCCGATTCGAACTCCGAGAGCACGCCGTCGAGCTGAAGTGAGACCCAAAAGCGTGCGCGGTCACAATGTGCTGCGCGCATTTCTCTTGGTAGGACGTTACTTCACAGAAAGAAGTTAGTACGCGCGCCGCTCCGGGTCGACCACTGCGCCGATTCCGATCAGTGCGATTCCCAGCGTGAATAGGAGGATCGCGGTGCTCGCGCTATCCGTGCGCTCGTCCGGCGTCGCCTTGCGCAGACCGCGGGCGCCGAGGAAGCCGCCGCCCTGTGAGTCGCGGAAGACCGGCCGGAGCGGACCTCGGCTGCCGAAGACGAATGTGCCGATCAGCGCAAGCGCCCCGGCGGCGTAGAACCCCGTCGCGACCGCCCTGGCGAGGCGCGCGCCGGCCAGCAGGCCGATCGTGACCGAGAGGACGGTCGTGATGCCGACGACCGACCCGAAGATCAGTGCGATGCGGCGGGCGGCTGCGCGCACCGGCGGCGACTAGTCGGCGGCGACAGGCACTGCCGACGTACGACGAATCTCGTCGTCGTCCATCGGCCAACGCTCGAGCGGGAAGTGGCACGCGGCCTCGTGGATGCCGTCGCCCACTGGGCGGAGCAAAGGCGGGTCGACGTTGCACTTGCCCTCGACGAACCGCGGACAACGTGGATGGAAGCGGCACGCAGTCGGCGGGTTGAGCGGGCTCGGCACGTCGCCGGTCAGCACGATCTGCTTACGGGTGCGGCCGAGTGTCGGGTCTGCGATCGGCACCGCAGACAACAGTGCGCCGGTGTACGGGTGCTTCGGCCCCGTGTAGAGCTGCTGGCTCCCTCCCACCTCGACCACGTTGCCGAGGTACATCACGAGCACACGCTCCGAGATGTGGCGGACGACATTCAGGTCGTGCGCGATGAAGATGTACGTGAGGTCGAAGTCGCGCTGCAGGTCCTTCAGCAGGTTCAGGATCTGCGCCTGCACCGACACGTCGAGGGCCGACACCGGCTCGTCGCAGATGATCAGCTTCGGGTTGATCGCCAGGGCGCGCGCGATGCCGATCCGCTGCCGCTGGCCGCCGGAGAACTCGTGCGGGAAACGGTTGTAATGCTCCGGGTTCAGACCGACGATCTCGAGCAGCTCCTGCGCGCGGCGCTTGCGCTCGGCGTCTTCGCCGATCCCGTGCACCTCGAGTGGCTCGGCGATGATCGAGCCGACGCGCTTGCGTGCGTTCAGCGACGCGTACGGATCCTGGAACACCATCATCATGTCGCGACGGACCGGACGCATCTGCGCCCGGTTCAGGTGGGTGATGTCGCGCCCTTCGAATGTGATCGTGCCCCCGGTCGGCTCGAGCAGCCGCGCAATGCAGCGCGCCATCGTCGACTTGCCGCAGCCCGATTCGCCCACGACGCCGAGCGTCTCGCCGCGCTTGACCGTGAAGTTGACGTCGTCGACGGCCTTGACCTGGCCGACCTCTCGCTGGAAGACGAGCCCCCGCGTGACCGGGAAGTACTTCTTCAGACCCTCGACAACCAGCAGATCGTCGCTCACCGGCCAACCTCCGGTTGACCAATGAGCTTCCCGTTCTGCTTCGGCGCCGGCAAAGCCGGCACCTGCGCGACTTGTTCGCCTCCGTCAAGCCTACGGCTCATGCCGTCGAAGTTCGTGGACGTCACGCCGCATCCTCCGCCATCATCACGGCGCGCTTGCGTGCCCAGATGCGCGCGCGAGCCTCCTCGTCGAGATGACAGCGGAATTGATGGTCCTCGCCGACGGTAGACGCGCGCAGCTCGGGCATCGTGACGCGGCACTCGCTCATCACGAACTCGCACCGCGGATGGAACGCGCAGCCCGGCGGCGGATTGAGCAGCGACGGCGGCTGGCCGGGGATCTGCTCGAGCCGATCGGTTACGACGTTGCTGCGGGGCAGCGAGCCGAGCAGGCCCCACGTGTAGGGCATCTCGGGCTTTGCGAACAGATCCTCGACCTTCGCCTGCTCGACAACCCGGCCGCCGTACATCACCAACACGTCGTCGGCGAGTTCGGCAACGACGCCGAGGTCGTGGGTGATCATCACGATTGCCATCTCGTGCTCTTCCTGCAGGCGCTGCATCAGCTTGAGGATCTGCGCCTGCGTCGTCACGTCGAGCGCAGTCGTCGGCTCGTCGGCGATCACGACCTCGGGGTTGTTGATCAACGCCATCGCGATCATCACGCGCTGGCGCATACCGCCCGAGAACTGGTGCGGGTAGTCGTCGACGCGCTGGTCGGCACGCGGGATCTCGACCTCCTGGAGCAGCTCGATCGCCCGCTGCCTCGCTTGCTTGCGGGTGACGTCGTTGTGCAGCAGCACCGTCTCCTCGAGCTGCCAACCGATCCGCTTGACCGGATTGAGCGACGTCATCGGGTCCTGGAAGATCATCCCGATGCGCGAGCCGCGAATCTTCCGCAGCTCTGTCGTGCTCGCGCCGAGCAGCTCCTTCCCGTCAAAGATCACGGAGCCGCTGACGATTGCGTTGCGCTTCTCGACGAGCCCCATCACGGAAAGGAACGTCACGCTCTTCCCCGATCCGGACTCCCCGACGACACCGAGGGTCCGGCCCTTGTCAAGCTCGAAGCTGACGCCAGAGACAGCCTTGACGACACCGTCGTCGGTTCGGAAGCTCGTCTGCAGGTCCTTGACGTCGAGCAGGGCCATCAGCTCAGGCGGATCCTTGGATCGAGGAACGCGTAGGCAACATCCACAAAGAGATTGAACACAATCACCGCCATCGTTGCGAAGCAGACGATACCGGCGATCACCGGTAGGTCGAAGACGCTGTAGGCCTGGATGATCTCGTGGCCGAGGCCAGGCAGGTTGAAGATCGTCTCGGTGAAGATCGCTCCGCCGAGCGCGAGGCCGATGTCCATGCCGAGGATCGTCACGACCGGAAGCATGCTGTTCCGGAGCACGTGCTGCACCATGACCCGGCGCTCCGAAGCGCCCTTCGCCCGCGCCGTGCGGACGTAGTCCTCTGACATCGTCTCCATCACGTTCGCCCGGATCAGGCGCACGTAGAGCGCGGCGAAGAGGATCATGAAGGTGATCCAGGGCAAGAGCATGTGGTACGCCCATTGAATGGGCCCACTACACGACGCCCCCGCTGAGCCGCCAAAGAAGTTGCAGTAGCCGGCGATCGGCGTGATGTGGAGCTTGTAGCCGATCACGAACGAGAGGATCAGGCCGATCCACACCGGATGAGCGGAGATCCCGACGAGCACGAACATCATCGACGCGCGGTCCATCAGCGACCGCGGACGAAGTGCCGAGAGGATCCCGATCGGGATCGAGAGCGTCAGCCAGAAAACGGCGCCGCCGAAAACGAGTGTGGCTGTGACAGGAGCGTCCTGCTTGATCAGGAACGCGACGGACTGCCGGCTGATGTATGAGGTTCCGAGCGATCCCTTGTGGATGATGTTCCAGAGAAAGATCCAGTACTGCTGCCACACCGGGATGTTCAGGTGGTAGAAGCGCGCGACGCGCGCCACGTCGGTGGCATCGGCGTTGCGACCTGCGATCAGCTTCGCCGGATCCGCGGGGATCACGAAGAAGATCAGGTACGTGATGATGGTCGCCGTCAGGAACAGGAACAGCGCCCAGAACAAGCGACGGATGAGGAAGTAGGTCATGTCGTTTCACCAGCCTCGAAGACCGTTTGGAGGGGCGCCGGAGCGCCCCTCCAAACAGTAATTGATCCTGCTTCTAACTTGGGCTAACCGACCGTCATGGCGTTGAAGTCAGGCTCGCCGAAGTACGTGCTGTAGATCCAGTTCCCGACGCGCTTCGAGACGTAGAAGCGGTCGTTCGCGATCTCGTACGGGACCCACGGTGCGTAGTCGCGCATGACCGTCAGGTCGAGAGCGGCGTACGCCTCCGAGCGGGCCTTGCCCGAGAGTGCAGCCGCGGCGTCCATCTGCTTGTTGAGCGCCGGGGCCGACAGGTACGACATGTCGGTGTTGTTGTTCGCCTGAATCGACCGACCATCAAGAAGGACGTTGATGTAGTCGAACGGGTCGAAGTAGTCAGCACACCAACCTGCGCGGGCGATGTTGTACGAGGTGCCCTTGGTCTCAAGCGTGTTGTAGTACACGGTGCCCGGAGTCGGGACGTCGTTGTACTTCAGGCCCATCTGCTTGAGGTTGAACTCGATCTGCTGTGCACCGGCGACGCCGGCAGCGCTCGTCGAGTGGATCACGTTCAGCGCCGGGGCGCTGGTCAGGGCGCTGCCGCCGATCTGCTTCGCCTTGGCGGAGTCCGCGCCGGCGAAAGCGTAGATCTTGTACGGCTTGTACCCAGGAATGCCCGGGACCAGGATCTGGTCTGTCCGCGCGCCGGCGTACTTGCCGAGCAGGCGGAGCAGCGCAGGCCGGTCGATACCCCAGTTGAGCGCCTTGCGCACGGCAAGGTTGTCAGTCGGGGCCCGTGCAGTGTTGAGCAGCGCGTAGATCACGCACGAGGTCGGGCCGACCTTGAACTGGCCCGCGTTCGGCGTGCCGAGGCTCGCGGCCGCGGTCGGAGGAACGCCGCTCATGTCCATGTCGGTCTGGCCGGCCTTGGTCTGCAGGAGCGACTGATCCTGATCCGTGTTGCTCGTGAACACGATCTGATCAGCGTTCGCCGGGCGGCTGCCCTTGTAGTACGGGTTCCGCTTCAGCACCGTCGTGCGGCCCGGGTCGCGGCTCGCGATGTAGTACGGCCCGGCCGACGCATACACGTTCTCGCCCGTCGTCGTGTACGGCATGCTCGGCTTGACTGCGCCGAACCACTGCATGCTGAGGTACGACACGAACGTCGGGTTCGGGTGGGTCAGGTGGAACGTCAGGGTGAGACCGCTCGCGCTGATACCCGAGATGTGCTGCGTCTTGCCAGCGAGGAATGCGTCACCGCCGACGACGACCTTCTGGAACTGGTCGTTGACGCCGTACGGCGAGCCCATCTTCGGGCTCAGGTTCCGCTCCCACGCCCGCTGATACGCAGCGGCGGTGACCGGCGAGCCGTCGCTGAACTTCAGCCCGGGCCGGAGGTGGAACGTGTAGACGAGGCCGCTCTTGGAGACGGTCGGGAACGACGTTGCCGCCTCCGGATACAGCTCGCTGCCAGCCTGGCCGTTCTTCTCGGGGAAGTTCACGAGCAGCATCTGCGTCGCGTAGAGAAGAGACCAGTCATTGGTCACGTAGGCGAGGCCGGGATCGACCGTGTCGAAGTCCGTGCTGGACTGATCGATCCGGAGGATGCCGCCCTTGTGGGCCTTCGTGCCAGACACGGCCGAGGGCCTGGTCGCTGAGCTCGCGCCCACGACAGCCGTCGCCGCAATAAGCAGAGCTACTCCCGTTGTCAGAAGCAACAGGGAGAGCACATGCTTCTTCCGCATTAAGACTCCTTCCTCTCGTTCCGCCCCGCCCTAGGAAGCGGCGGCGCCCAATCGTAGTGACGGGATGGTGAAAACACCAGCGTTCGTTAAGACGCTGGGACCTGCCGATGGTTAGGGAAACCGGAGATGAGCGTCATGAGGGGTGCGAGCGCGATTCGGAGCCGGCTAGATGCGGGCGCGCGGGTCGAACGCATCCCGCAGCCCGTCGCCGAGCAAGTTGAACGCAAGCGTCGTGAGCAGGATGCACAGGCCCGGCCAGACCATCAGCCACGGCTGGGTCAGATAGAACTCGGGTGCGGTCGAGAGCAGGTTGCCCCAACTCGCGGTCGGGAGGTCGATGCCGAGCCCCAGGAACGAGAGGCCGGCCTCACCGATGATCGTCTGCGCCACGATCAACGACGAGTAGACGATGATCGGTGCGACGAGGTGCGGGAGGATGTGCGAGCGCATGATGCGCACGTCGCTGGCGCCGGTCATCCGCGCTGCTTCCACGAACTCCTTCTCGCGGAGCGAGAGGACGATGCCGCGAATGATGCGCGCGGGATAGAACCAGCCGAAGATCGTGAAGATGATCGCGAGCGTCAGGACACCCTTCGAGAGGAACCCGAACGTGAGGTTGTTCAGGCTCGGGCCCATGACGATCCGCACCGCGATGATGAAGAGGAGCGCCGGGAAGACCATGACGATCTCGATCATCCGGGAGACCACGGTGTCGACCCAGCCGCGGAAGTAGCCGGAGATGAGGCCCATGATGATGCCGACCACGACCGAGCCGATTGTCGCGAGCAGCGCGACCTCGAGCGACGTCTGCGCGCCGTAGAGCAGGCGCAGGAAGAGGTCGCGGCCAAGCTGGCTGTCACCGCCGAGCAAGAGGAACGCCGAGTGACGCGTCGCTGAATACCCTGGCTCACCAGGGAAGAGCGTGATGTGCGTCCACGGGCCGACCGGTGCGAACGTATTCGGGTCGACGCCGTTCCGGAAGATGTCGTTCGGCCCGTGATGCAGGAAATGCGCGGCGATCGGCGCGCCGATGAATGCCGCAAGCAGCAGGAAGACGATGAAGAAGATGCTCGCAACGGCGAGCCGGTCCCGTTTGAACCTGATCCAGACGAGCTCCCAATAGCCGCGAGCGATGAACCCCGTGCCGTCGCTTGCTGCCGGCTCGAGAGGACCGCGTCTTCCGCGTGGAGATCGACCTTCGTGCTCACGGGCGGCGCAACACTAGCCGATCACGGGGACAGTCGTAAACATTTCGTGACTGAGACGCCGCACGCCCTTGAAAGTTAGGCACCGGATCGCTGATTCCTGGTAGCTGACCGCCGAATTGGTCGGCGAATTGGTCAGCCGGAGAGCGCGTCCGCGCCGGCCACGACCTCGAGGATCTCCTGCGTGATCTCGGCCTGGCGTGCGCGGTTCATTGCCAGCGTCAGGCTGTCGATCAGCTCCCCGGCGGCCTTCGACGCGTTGCGCATCGCCGTCATCCTCGCGCCCTGTTCCGACGCGGCCGACTCGAGCAGCGCACGGTAGAGCTCCGTCTCGACGTAGACCGGGAGCAGCCGGGCGAGGATCTCCTCCGGCTCGGGCTCGTAGATGAAGTCCGGCGTGCCCGAGGAAGCGTGCGCTTCGCCTTCGGCTTCGCCGGTCTCGTCGCCGGCTTCGAGCAGATCGGTCGGGATCGGCAGCAGCTCGCGCACAGTCACCTTCTGCGTCAAGGCGGAGACGAACGCGTTGTAGACGACGTACACGGCGTCAACATCGCCCGAGACATATGCATCCGAGACCGCGTGGGCGACTGCCTGCGCGTCGCTGTAGGCGGGTCGCTCGCTGAACCCCGTCCACGACTGCACGACGTTCAGGCGGCGGAAGCGGAGCGTCGAACCCGCTTTGCGGCCCGTCGGAAACCAAACGACGTCGCGGCCCTCGGCACGGTGCTCACGCTGGAGCGCGAGCGAGCGGCGGATCACCTGGGCGTTGAACCCGCCCGCGAGGCCGCGGTCGGCGCTCACCGGGACGATCGCGACCGTCTTCACCTGCTCGCGCCGCTCGAGCAGCGGCAGCCGAACGGCGCCGGCGGCGCTCGAGACGCCGGCCATCAGCTCGAGCATGCGGTCGGCATACGGACGCATCGCCTCGATCCGCATCTGCGCGCGGCGCAGACGGGCCGATGCCACGAGCTCCATGGCCCGCGTCACCTTGCGCGTGTTCGTGATCGAGCGGACGCGCCGCTTCAGGTCCTGCGTCGAGGCCAAGCTATGCGGCCTCTTCGGTAGTCGTCGCGAAGCGGCCCTTGAGCTTGTCGATCTCTGCGTTCAGCTGCTCGGAGGTCTCGTCGGACAGGTCGCCGCTCTCGCGGATCGTCTTGTAGATCGAGCCCTGCGCACGCAGGCTCTCGCGCAGCTCCTCCTGGAAGCGCGGGATGTCCTCGGTCGGGATCTCGTCGAGGAAACCGTTCACACCCGCGTAGAGCGCGGCGACCTGCTCTTCCATCGGCCACGGCTGATACTGCGGCTGGTTGAGAGTCGCCACCATCTTCTCGCCGCGGTTCAGTGCCGACTGCGTCGCCTGGTCGAGCTCAGAGCCGAACTGCGCGAACGCCTCGAGCTCACGGTACTGAGCAAGGTCGAGGCGCAGACGCCCGGCGACCTTCTTCATCGCCTTCGTCTGCGCTGACGACCCGACGCGCGACACGCTCGTGCCGACGTTCACTGCAGGGCGAACGCCCGAGAAGAACAGGTCGGACTGCAAGAAGATCTGCCCGTCCGTGATCGAGATCACGTTTGTCGGGATGTAGGCCGAGATGTCACCGGCCTGCGTCTCGATGATCGGGAGCGCCGTCAGCGAACCGCCGCCGCGCTCGTCCGAGAGCTTGCACGCGCGCTCGAGCAGCCGCGAGTGCAGATAGAAGACGTCACCGGGGAACGCTTCGCGGCCCGGCGGGCGGCGAAGCAGGAGCGAGAGCTGCCGGTACGCGTCGGCCTGCTTGGTCAGGTCGTCGTAGATGATCAGCGCGTGCTCGCCCTTGTAGAGGAAGTACTCGGCCATGGCGCAGCCTGCAAACGGCGCGATCCACTTGATCGGCGCGGCCTCCGCGGCCGACGCGGTGACGACGGTCGTGTACTCCATCGCACCGGCCTCGCGTAGACGCTCGACGACCTGCGCGACAGTCGACGCCTTCTGGCCGATCGCGACGTAGATGCACTTCACGTCCTGGTCGTGCTGATTGAGGATCGTGTCGATCGCGATCGCCGTCTTCCCCGTCGAGCGGTCGCCGATGATCAGCTCGCGCTGTCCCCGGCCGACGTTCGTCATCGAGTCGATCGCCTTGATCCCGGTCTGGAGCGGCTCCTTCACCGGTTGGCGCGCGATCACGCCCGGCGCCTTCCACTCGACCGGCCGGGTCTCGGCGGCCTCGATCGGGCCCTGGCCGTCGATCGGGTTCCCCAGCGGGTCGACGACGCGCCCGAGCAGGCCGGGCCCGACGGGCACCGAGGCGACCTTGCCCGTGCGGCGGACGGTATCCCCCTCCTTGATCTTGTCCCACTCGCCGAAGAGCGCAGCACCGACGTTGTCTTCCTCGAGGTTGAACGCGAGGCCGACGACGCCGTGCTCGAGCTCGAGCATCTCGAGCGCGAGGCAGTTCTCGAGCCCGTGGATGCGCGCGATGCCGTCACCGACCTGCAGCACCGAGCCGACCTCTGCGAGGTTCGTCTCGACGTCGAACTTCTCGATCCGTTCCCTGAGGATCGACGTGATCTCTTCGGGGCGCAGCTTCATTCGTCTCAGCTCCTTGCGTGCGTCAGGTCGTGGCGAAGTCGTTCGAGCCGGCCGCGCACGCTCGCGTCGAGCCTCATCGATCCGGCCTGGAGGACGATCCCTCCGATCAGGTCTGGGTCAACGTTCCGCTCGGCCTGGACCTTGCGGCCCGAGGCGGTCGCGATCTGCTGCGTGATGCGCGCGAACTCGTCGTCCGAGAGCGCATGCGCGGTGGTCAGCTCGACGTCGAGGATCTGCTCCTGGGCGGCGACGAGCCCCTCGAGCTCGTCTGCGATCTCGCCGATCTCGTTCGCGCGGCCCTTCTCGGCGAGCAGCCGCACGAAGTTCACGACGAGCTCGTCGGAGCCCTCGGCGATGCGCGCGAGCACGTCCTCCTTCACCCGCGAGTCGATCTCCGGGTTGTCGAGCAGCAGGCTCAGCTCGTCGACCGAGTCGATCGCCGCTCGAAGTGCCGTGAGCTGCTCGTGCACCGTGTCGAGCTTGCCTCGGTCTTGCGCTGCACCGAACAGCGCGCGCGCGTAGATGCGTGCCGCAGTTGCTACGACGGGCTCCCTTCGAGCTGCGAGAAGTCGAGCTCGGCGAGCGCCTCGTCGATCAAGCGCCGCTGGTCGTCCTCGTTCAGCGACTTGCGTGTGATCTTCTCGGCGGCGAGCAGACTCAGCTTGCCGACCTCATCACGGATCTGGCCGATCGCCTGCACGGTTGCCTGGTCGATCTGGCGGTGGGTCTCCTCGAGCCTGCGGGTGCGGTCCTCTTCCGTCTCCAGACGCACGCGCTCGCGCTGCGCGTCGGCGACACGTCGAGCCTCGCCGAGGATCTCCTCGGACTCCGCCTTCGCCTGGCCGATGAGCTTGCGGTGCTCTTCGAGCAGGTTGCGCGCCTCTTCGCGGGCGTCGTCTGCTTCCTTGATCGAATCCTCGATCCGTTTGCGACGCGTGTCGATCGTCTGCTGGATCGGCCCGAACGCCCAACGCTTGAGCACGAACCAAACCACGAGGAAGCAGACGATCGTCCAGATCATCAGGCCCGGCGTGATCTGGATGAGTGGGTTCGACGCGAGCATCAGACCAGGACGTACGCCAGGATCGAGCCGAGGAGCCCGTAGAAGACGACCGCCTCGGTGAGCGCGAAGCCGAGCCACTGGATGCCCTGTAGCTCGCCGCGCAGCTCGGGCTGGCGGGCGACCGACTGGATCATCGAGCCGAAGATGTTGCCGATGCCGACGCCGGCGCCGAGCGCACCGAGACCCACACCGAGCGCAAGGCCGATGGCCTTGCCGGCGTGCGTGATCGGCGAGTTGGACGCCGCGCTGAAGAGCAGCTGGAACATGCGATCTCCTTAGTGTTCCGGCTCGATCGCCGAGCCGATGTAGATGGCGGACAGGGCAGCGAAGATAAACGCCTGGATCCCGACGACGATCACGACCTCGAAGACATAGAAGACAGCGGCAGCGGGGAGGCCGAAGGCCCGCCACGGCCAAGAGTGAATGATGAACATCAGGCCGATAAACACGAGAATCAGAATGTGACCCGCGAGCATGTTGGCGAAGAGTCGGACGGAGAGCGAGATCAGGCGCATGAACTGGCCGAGGATCTCGAGCGGCACGATCAAAACGAGCAGGCCTTTCGGCGCATCCGGGATCCAGCTCTTGAAGTAGCGCACAGGGCCGTTCCAGCGGACGCCCTCGACGTGCGTGAAGACGAAGGTGAGCAGCGCGAGCGCGAGCGTGACCGAGATCGAGCTCGTCGCGGCGTAGATCCCGAACACCGGGATGCCATGCCACGTCTCTCCTGTCAGCGGTAACGGAACGAAGCTGATGATGTTGAGCACGAAGATGAAGAGCAGCAGTGACGCCACGTACGGGAACCAGCGGCTGATCGCCTTCGACGGCAGACCCTGCTCGGCGATTTGTGTCTGCGCCAGGTCGTAGATGAGCTCGCCCACCGCCTGCTTGCGGCTGATCGCCGCGATCTTGATTCGCATAAAGACGAGTCCGACGACAATCGTCAGCGCGGCGCCGAGCATCAGGTAGACGACCGCCTTCGTGATCGAGAGGTTCAGCGGCCCGAGGTGGATCGGCACCCAGTCCTTCTGTTTGAACTCGGTCGTCGGGTCGAAGGTGCTATCTGCGAACGCCGTCGACGGCGTGAGAAGCGCGAGCGTGAATGCAAAGAGGAGCAGCCTCCGGAGTCTCACGTGGCTCCCGCTTTCGGGCCTGTGTAATAGGCGATCATCTGCAGCCCGAGCGACGCCGAGTAGCCGGCGGCATACGTCAATGCGGCTGCCAGCCCGAGCCATTTGTCGGACACGGCGACGGCGAAGACGACCACCATCACGGCGATTCCACGAAAGAGCATTCCGAAAGCAACCACGCCTGCGGCGGCGAGGTTACCCGTTCGCGTTCCCACACGCGTGAGGAGCATTCCGAACCCCTCGAAGCCGAACCACAGCACAGCACCGAGCGCCCAACCGCTCACGCGCCAGCCTGCGATCAAGAACACCGGCAGTGCGAGCAGGATCACGAACGCTCCGGCGACGGCAGGCAACAGCGAGGGCGGTGCGGTGCGCGGCTCAGTCCAGGCGGGCAAGTCGTCCCCTCTCAGGCATTGCGATAGCGAATCACGGTTACGGCGACGCCGACGGGAATGCCGACGACCGAGCCGAACGCGAGCCCGTACCCGAGGTTTCCCACCGCCCAGCCGATCAGCGTGCCCGCGACGACGCACGCGGACGTGAAACCGATCAACACACTGCCGGCGCCGGCGAGAGAGAACGTCGGTCGCTGGGGCTCCACCAGGCGAGAGCATAGCACCCTTTGTGACACCCGTTTTCCCGTCTGCAAGCGCCGCTAAGGTGATGTTTGTGACGCGCCTCGTGCTGATTCACGGGAGTCTCACGGGCAGCGCCCGGTCCTGGGCAAGACAGCTCGAGCTCGCAGACGAGTTCGAGCTCGTCGCCCCCGACCGGCCGGGCTTCTACCCCGGACCGCCGGTGGAGCGCGTCGACTTCGAGGCTGACGCCCGGTGGCTCCGCGACATCGTTCGGCCGGGCGACCACGTGGTCGCGCATTCCTACGGTGCCGTCGTCGCGCTCGTCGCGGCGGGGTCGCTGCCCGTCCGGTCGCTCGTCGTGATCGAGCCGCCCGCGTTCTCGATCGCCCGCGAAGATCCGGTCGTCGAAGCCTGGCTCGCACGGGCCGATGCGCTGCCGCGGAGCGATCCGCGCACCCACGCGGCGGCGTTTCTCCGGCTCGTCGGCGCACCGTTCCTCCTGCCGCGCGACTTGCCTCCGGACCTCGAGCAGGGCGTCGAGGCGCTCTTCCGCGAGCGCCACCCGACCGACGCCGAGGTACCGCTCGCACCTCTTCCCTTTCCGACGCTCGTCGTCACCGGCGACCATGATCCGGCGTTCGAGGTCGTCGGCGACGTGCTCGAGCGGGAGCTCGGCGCGGAGCGGCTCGTGCTGCCCGGCGGCGGACACGCGGTGCAGACCGCGCCCGGCTTCAACGAAGCGCTGCTGGAGTTCCTAGGCCGCGCGTGAAGACGACGCGTCGCGCCGGCGGGGTCGCCGGTTCGCGAGCTTGACGATCTCGAGCACGTAGACCACATAGGCGGAGAACGCGATCGCGAGGGAGCCCGCAGCAACGTCGATCGCGATGTGCACTGCGCTCCACTCCCGACCGTGCGGGTGCGGCGGGGCGAAGCGGGTCGCGAGCGCGGCGACTGCGAGCGTCGCGCACCACATCCAGAGATGCACGACCGCGCGGCGCTCCGAGAAGCCGACACGCATGAAGCGGTGGTGCAGATGGCGCGCGTCCGCGACATAGATCGGCTGGCGGCTGCGCAGCCGCTTGGCGACGACAAAGGAAGTGTCGAGCACCGGCACCGCGAGCACGAGCAACGGCAGGATCAGGGTCGCCAAGGCCGCGGTCTTCAGGAGCCCCTGCACCGAGATCGTCGCGAGCGTGTAGCCGAGCAGCAGTGCTCCCGAGTCACCCATGAAGATCCGTGCCGGATAGAAGTTGTGGCGCAGGAAGCCGAGACACGCGCCGAAGACGATCGCCGCGAGCACCGCTGCGCCGATGCGCCCGAGGGAGAGCTCGATCACGGCGAACGTAAAGCCCGAGATGGCGCACACGCCGGCGGCCAGCCCGTCCAGTCCGTCGAGGAAGTTGACCATGTTCATGACCGCGACGATCCCGACGACGGTCAGCGTCGTCCCGAGCCACATCGGAACGTCTTGCCGGCCGAGCACCGGGAACGTGAACGTGTGGAGATACACGCCGAAACTGACCGGGATCGCAGCTGCGAGCAGCTGGCCGCTGAGCTTCTGCCACCAGGAGAGCCCTCGGAAGTCGTCGATCGCGCCGATCGTCGTCGCAACTGCGGCGCCGAGCACGACGCCGCGCATGCCGCCGCCGAACGGCAGGAACGCGACCGACGAGACGATCACGCCCAGGAAGAGCGCGAGACCGCCGAAGCGCGGCACGGTCGGTCGCTCGCGCTCGCCTTCGGGCTTCCGCTCGATCAGGCGGAGGTAGCGCGCTGCGGAGCCGACGGCGGGCGTCAGGACGAGCACGATCACGAGGGCGGCGGCTGCTCCGTAGAGGACTTGGAGGTGATCGGTCAGCTGATCCCAGACCACGGCGCCTACTTCGTTCCGTAGAGGCGATCTCCCGCGTCACCAAGACCCGGAACGATGTACCCCTTCTCGTTCAGACCACGGTCGATCGCAGCCACGACGATCTGCACCTCGGGATGGCTGCGCTCGATGTTCGCGATGCCCTCCGGCGCGGCGATGATCGCAATCAAGCGCACGCTCGTCGCGCCCGCATCCTTCACGAGCTGCACCGCGTGCGCCGTCGAGTTGCCGGTCGCGAGCATCGGGTCGAGCAGGATCACGTCGCGGTCGGCGACGTCCTGAGGCAGCTTCACGTAGTACTCGACGGGCTGCAGCGTCTCCTCGTTGCGGTACAGGCCGATGAAGCCGACGCGCGCGCCCGAGATGAGCGTCAGCACCCCGTCCAACATCCCGAGCCCGGCGCGAAGGATCGGGCAGACGGCAACCTTCTTGCCCGAGATGCGCGGCAGTGCCGCGACTTCGAGCGGCGTCTCGATGTCGCAGAGCTCCGTCGGCAGGTCCTTCGTCGCCTCGTAGGTGAGAAGCAGCGTCACTTCCTCGACGAGCTTGCGGAAGTGAACGGTCGGCGTGTCCTTGTCGCGGAGGTACGACAGCTTGTGCTGGACGAGCGGGTGCGTGACCTCGATGACCGGCATCGTCAGGCGTCGTAGGTCGTATACCCGCGGAAGCCTGGGTAGAGCGGCCGCTTGTCGCACAGCGCAAGCGCGCGGCCGCGCAGCGCGTCGACGTCTGCACCGTCGTGCAACGCATCACAGATGATCGCTGCCACCTCGCGGAAGTCGTCGTCGTCGAAGCCTCGGATCGTCGCCGCCGGGGTGCCGAGCCGAACCCCGGACGCGACCATCGGCGGCCGCTCGTCGAACGGCACGGTGTTCCTGTTCGCGGTCAGCCGGCATTCCTCGAGCCGCTCCTGCGCGGCAAGGCCGGTCCAGTCCGTGCGGCGGAGATCGAGCTGCACGAGGTGCGTGTCGGTGCCGCCCGTGAGCACGTCCTGACCGCCTGCGATCAAGCCGTCTGCGAGCGCATCGGCGTTCGCGCGCACCTGGCGCTGGTACTCGCGGAACGCGTCCGTCAACGCGATACCGAAGCACACCGCCTTCGCGGCGATCGCGTGCATCAGCGGGCCGCCCTGCATGCCCGGGAAGTTCGCGCGATCGAGCTTCGAGGCGTGCTCCTCACGCGACAGCACGAAGCCGCCGCGGGGGCCTGCGAGCGTCTTGTGGCTCGTCGAGGTCACGAAGTCGCAATGGGGCACCGGGTTCGGGTGAAGTCCCGCTGCGACGAGCCCGGCGAAGTGCGCCATGTCGCACATGAGGAGTGCGCCGACCTCGTCCGCGATCTCACGGAAACGGTCGGCTTCCACCGTGCGCGGATACGCGGAGCCGCCGCAGACGATCAGCTTCGGACGCACCTCTTTCGCCCGTGCGAGCACGTCGTCGTAGTCGACACGCATCGTCTCGCGCGAGACGCCGTAGTGGTGAAACTCGTAGAGCTTCCCGGAGAAGTTGACCTTCAGTCCGTGCGTCAGATGGCCGCCGTGGTCGAGCGAGAGCCCGAGCACGCGATCTCCGGGAGCAAGCACCGCGAAGTACACCGCCATGTTCGCCTGCGCCCCCGCGTGCGGCTGCACATTCGCGTGGTCGGCAGAGAAGAGCTCCTTCACGCGCGAGCGTGCGAGATCCTCGATCTCGTCGACCACCTCGCACCCGCCGTAGTAGCGCTTGCCGGGATACCCCTCCGCGTACTTGTTCGTCGGCACCGAGCCGACCGCCTCGAGGATGCTCGGCCAGGTGAAGTTCTCCGATGCGATCAGCTCGATCTGGCCGCGCTGACGCTCGAGCTCGCGACCGAGGAGATCCGCGATCTCCGGGTCGACCTCGGCGAGACCCGCAGCACGAAGCTGTTCGAACGTCTGCTGCGCGACCGCCACGGAGGCAGTCTAGTTCTCCGGTTCGGCGGCTCGGGCGGCTCGCACCCGCTCGATCGCCTCCCTCGCAGACGCGGATCCCTCGCGAATCACGTACGGCTCGCGGCCCGTGAAGTCGATCACCGTCGACGGCGTGCCGGGCAGCGGGCCGACGTCGAGCTCGGCGGCGCAGGCGGCCCGAATGCGCTCGGGAACGTCCGTGATCGCGACAGGGCTCGGTTCACCCGGCTCGTTCGCACTCGTTGCGAGCACCGCGCCGACCGCGTCGATAGCGAGGCGGGCGGGCTCGAGCAGCACCGGCACCCGGACACCGATCGCGTCGGTGCGCGTGCCGGCAAGCCAGCGGTAACGACGCGTTGGGTTCGGCAGCACGAGCGTGTACGGCCCCGGCAGCAACGCGCGCACAGCGAGCCCCGCGTCACCACGGAGGTCGGGCAGCGCGGTGTAGAGCGCCTCCACCGAGGCGGTGAGAAGAGCCGTCGGCTGGGTCTCCGAACGTCCCTTCAAGCGGTACACGGCGAGCGCAGCCTCTTCCTGCCCGGCAGCGGCGCAGAGCCCGTACACCGTGTCGGTCGGCAGCAACACGGGCAGGCCGGAGCGAATCGCCGCTACGACCCCCTCGATCTGCCGCTCGGTCCCCACCGCGCCGCCTCCACCACTCGCTCGCGTCCCGCGAGGTCACGAACGACACTAACGCGCTCGTAGGCTGTTGTCTGTAGTGCCGACGCGATCTCGCTCGCACGGAGCTCGTGCACCTCGAGCACGATGTACCCGTTCAGGACCGCGCGGGCCTCGTCGATCAGGCGCTCCGTCTGGCCGTCGTCGACGAGGGCGGCCCGCGGCTCCCAGTCGCGTACCTCGGGCTGGAGCTCGTCGATCTCCCGGGCGAGCACGTACGGCGGGTTGGAGACGACGAGCGCGAACGGGCCTTCGAGACCGGCGAGGAGGTCGGTCTCGACGAGCTCGACCTCCAGACCGCTCGCCGCTGCGTTCTCGCGTGCGAGCGCGAGTGCCTCCGCCGACGCATCGGTTGCCAGCACGGTCGCGTCAGGCCGCTCGTGCTTGAGCGCGAGCGCGATCGCGCCGGTTCCTGTCCCGACGTCGACGATGCGGGGCTCCTCGATGCCGGCAAGCAGCGCGAGGCAGCGCTCGACGACGATCTCCGTCTCGGGCCGCGGCACGAGCGCGCGTCGATCGGTCTTCAGCGTGAGGTGGCGAAAATCCCAGTCGCCGAGCACGTAGGCCAGCGGCTCGCGCCGGCCCCGGCGCTGCACGAGCGCGCGGGCCGCCGCCCGCTCACTCTCTGTCAGCGGCCGGTCGTGCTGGGTGTAGAGCTCGATCCGCTCGAGCCCGAGCGCACGCGCGAGCAGGAGCTCGGCGTCGACACGAGGGCTCTCGACGCCGCGCGCGGCGAGGTACTCGGTGGCGCCGCGGAGGACCTCGGCGAGCGTCAACCCTCGAGAGCGCGGCGGCGCTCGTCGGCGGTCAGCGCGTCTGTGTACTCGTCGAGGTCGCCCTGCAAGACCTGGTCGAGGCGATAGGTCGTCAGCTTGATGCGGTGGTCGGTGACGCGATTCTCCGGAAAGTTGTACGTGCGGATCTTCTCGGCGCGCGCACCGGTGCCGACCTGCGCGCTGCGCGCCGCTGCCTGTTCTGCCGCCTGTCGCTCGCGCTCCGCTTCGAACAGCCGAGCGCGCAGGACGCGCATCGCCTTCTCCCGGTTTTGCAGCTGCGAGCGCTCGTCCTGCATCGCGACGACGATCCCCGTAGGCACGTGCGTGATGCGCACCGCCGAGTCGGTCGTGTTCACCGACTGGCCGCCGGGGCCGGATGACCGGAACACGTCGATCTTCAAGTCGTTCTCGTCGATCTCCAGGTCGAGGTCCTCCGCCTCGGGCATGACGGCGACGGTCGCGGTCGAGGTGTGGATACGCCCGGACGACTCGGTCTCCGGCACTCGCTGAACGCGATGCGTGCCGCCCTCGAACTTGAACACGGAGTACGCGCCGTCACCCTTGATCGCGAACACCCCTTCCTTCAACCCGCCGCCGTCGTTGGCGTTCACCTCGAGCTGCTCGAACGTGAAGCCGCGCCGCTCGGCGTAGCGCTGCAGCATCCGCTGCAGCTCCCCAGCCCACAACGCGGCCTCGTCACCACCGACGCCCTGGCGTAGCTCGACGATCACGTCCTTGTCGTCGGCCGGGTCGCGTTCGGCAAGCGCGAGCTTGAGCTCTTCCTCGAGCCTGGCGACCTCATTTTCGTAATCGCCCGCCATCTCCGCGAGCTCGGAGTCGGCGCGCGCCGCCTCCAGATCCGCGGTCGCCTGCCGCCATTGCTGCGAAAGCGCGAACGGGCCCTCGAGCTGCTTCAACCGGCGGCCGACGGTCGCCGCCTCGCGATGGTCGTTGTAGACGGCGGGATCCGACAGCCGGTCGCGCGTCTCCGTATAGGAGCGCTCGAGCTCGGAGATCAGATCGTCGAGCGCAGCCACTTACGCTAGCGAAGCGTCGAGCGTGACTTCGGGAATGCCGGCGAGTGCCTTGGACACCGGGCAATTCTCCTTTGCAGTCGTCGCTGCGTCGCGAAACGCACCCTCGTCCAGACCGCTCACGGTCCCGCGCACAGTCAGCGCGCCCTTGACGATTCCCTCACCGGGCTGGAACGTCACGGTGACCGATGTCTCGAGCTTCTCCGGCGGGTTGCCGCCTTTGGCGAGGCCGTTCGAGAGCGCCATCGAGAAGCAGGACGCCCACGCAGCTGCGATCAGCTCCTCCGGGCTCGTCTTGCCGTTCGGTTCCTCGGCACGCGCAGCCCACGAGACGTCGAGCGGGCCGAACGCGCCGCTCCCCACTTCGCCGATGGTGCCGCTGCCGTTCATCAGGTCGCCTAGCCAGACAACACCTGCAGTGCGCTCCGTCGCCATTACGCCATCACCTCCACTCGTCGGTCGTCCGGTTGCAAGGCGCCCTCGCGCTCGAGCACTTCCCGCAAGGCGCGGATCGAGACCTCGAGCTGGTCGAGAGTGGGCTCGCGCGTCGTGAGGCGCTGGAGCCAGAGGCCGGGCGAGAGCACGGCCATGAGCACGCGATTGTCGGTGTGTTTCCCCGCGAACCGGATCAGCTCGTACGCGATGCCGGCAATCACGGGCAGCAGAACGATGCGACTGATGATCAGCCAGTACCAGACCGGACGGCCGAGCAGCGCGTACACGAACACGCTCACGACCATCACCCAGAGCAGGAACGCAGTGCCGCAGCGCGGGTGGATCAGCGAGTAGCGCTGCGCAACCTCCGGCGTCAGTTCTTCGCCCGCTTCGAACGCGTTGATCGCCTTGTGCTCGGCCGCGTGGTATTGAAAGACGCGACGGAGCGACGGGATGAAGCTGAGAACCGTCAGATACAGGACGAACACGGTCACGCGAATGCCGCCCTCGGCGAGCACGAACCAGCTGCCGTTCGAGATCGGGAGCAGGTCGGCGAGCAGCGCGGGACCAACCTTGAACACCATCACCGCAAAGCCGATCGCAACGAGGAACGCGAACGCGAGCGCCCAGCGTCCGATCTCGTACGGCTCTTCGTCACCCTCCTGTTCTTCCTGCGCCGCGTAGTTCGCCGACACGCCGAGGGCGCGGAAGCCGATCGAAAGACTCTCACCGAGCGCAACGACGCCGCGGACGACCGGCAGCCGCAACGTCCAATGGCGCGCGGCGAGCGGGTCGATCTCTTTCGCGACGTGCGCGATCTCCCCATCGGGCTTGCGGACCGCGACCGCCCAGTTGCGGGGACCGCGCATCATGACGCCCTCGAGGACGGCCTGCCCTCCGATGGCCTGCGCCATTGTCCGGACCTACGCGGACGCGCGCTGCGCGCGCTCGGCCTTCTCGAGGCGCTTCTGGAAGCGCTCGACGCGCCCGCCCGTGTCGACGAGCTTCTGCTTGCCGGTGTAGAACGGGTGGCAGGCCGAGCAGATCTCGACGTGCAGCTCGGACTTCGTCGAGCGCGTCGTGAACGTATTGCCGCAACCGCAGTGAACGGTCGTCAGCTGATACTCGGGATGGATGTCGGCCTTCATCGCCGGGCCAGGATAGCAGCGGCAGTTCGCGCGGCGACGTTGCCCCCCGAGACGAGAAGCACAGGCCTTTCGGCCTTGATCTTGCCTGCCAGCCACGCCGCCGTCGCGGCCGCGCCGGCCGGCTCGCAGGCGAGCTTCGCACGCTCATAGAGCACGCGAAACGCATGCTCGATCTCGTCCTCGGTGACGAGCACGTGCTCGAGGTGCCCGCAGATCTCGAGCGGCAGCGAGCCGGCGAACGGCGCGTTCAGGCCGTCGGCGATGCTTGTCGGCTGCACCGGCACCGGCTCGCCCGCGTCGATTGCGCTTCTGAGCGCGGTGCTCGTCTCGGGCTCGACGGCGATCACGCGCGTGCGTTCGCCGATCGCAGTCTGGATGCCGGTGATCAGACCGCCCCCGCCGACGGGAACGATCACGGCGTCGACGTCAGGCGCGTCCTCCTCGATCTCGAGGCCGACGGTGCCGGCGCCTGCGTGCACGAGCGGGTCGTCGAAGGGATGGACGAGCGTGCGCCCGGTCTCGGCAATCAGATCGTCGAGGCGGGCGAACGCCGACCCGGGCCCGTCCGCCTCGAGGTCGACCGTTGCGCCGTAGCCGCGCGTCGCTTCGATCTTTTGCTCGGAGGCGCCCTGCCACATGACGACGAGCGCGTCGATTCCTTCGGTCGCCGCGGCATACGCGACGGCCTGCGCGTGGTTGCCGGCACTGATCGCGATCACGCCACGCGCCTTCTCGTCGGCGGAGAGGCTGCTGATCTTGTTCAGCGCGCCTCGAACCTTGAACGAGCCGGTGCGCTGGAACAGCTCGCACTTGAGACGGGCGCCGATCGTGCGGCTCGAGAGGAGCGGCGTTCGCTGCAGGCGGTCGCCGATCGTCTCGCGGGCGCGCAGAACGTCGTCTCTCGTCGGGCGGCGGTGTGCTTCCACGGGGCGGAACGGTAGTCAGTCGGGGCTGCGGCCGCGCGGCGCTGGCGCTCGGCCTCGTAGAGCAGCACGGCGGCGGACGCGCTCGCGTTCAGCGAGTCGGCGGTCGAGCCGTGCATGGGAATCTCGACCTCGACGTCGGCGAGCGTGCGGTACTCGTCCGGCAGCCCGTCGTCCTCTGCGCCGATCAGGACTGCGGTCGGTGCGGTGTAGTCGACATCGGTGTGCGTGTGCGCGGCCCCGAGGACGGCGGCGACCTTCTGGTGCGGCAGGCGTGCGACGTCGTCGAGCGTCGCGGTGACGATCGGGAGCGTGAAGACGGCGCCGGTAGAGGCGCGGATCGCGTTCGGGTTCCACGGATCGCAGTTCCCGCCGGCGACGAGAAGCGCGTCGGACGCCGGCGGCATCCGCGGTGCGCGCCATCGCGCCGAGGTTGCCGGGCTTCTCGACCCGACCGCGACGAGGATGAGCGTGCGCATCGGGCAGAAGCGTGCGGTGCGGGATCTCCACGATCGCGATCACTCCCTCCGGCTCGGCGCGGTAGCTCATCTTGCGAAGCACGCGCTCGTCGACCTCGTCGCCGGTCGTCCCACGCGAGCAGCGCGGGCGCGAAGTAGGTCGCGCGGATCGCGAGCCCGGCATCGCGCGCGCGCCCAACCTCGCGCGGCCCCTCGGCGACGAACAAGCCCGCTCCGCGCCCGCTCGCGCGCCTTCCGCAAGCGGAGCACCTCCTTGACGCGCGGATTCTCGATCGACGTGATCACTGACAGGTCGAATCTAGCCGCGTCTGGTGGCTGCCACCATCACGGAAGTGCACCAAGAACGTGACGAAAGGGCGCCGGCACAGATTCGTAACGACTCTCGCTCTACCGTCGACGCGATGAAGGTCGAGCGCTCGCGACGAGAGCCCCGGGTTCCACCACGTGGTCACTCGCGGCAACAACAAGCGGCGCATCTTCGTCGACGATCACGATCGCGCACGTTCTTCTGCATGACGTGTTGCGCTGGTCGCACGCCGGTACGGCTGGACGATCCTCGCGTACTGCCTGATGGACAACCACTACCACCTCGTCATCTCGGTGGGCGCCAAGGGGCTGTCTCGCGGGATGTGCGAGCTGAACACCGGCCATGCCCGGTCGTTCAACGCACGACACGGACGGATCAACCACCTCTTCGGAAAGCGGTACTGGAACCGGCGGATCCGCAGACGAAGCATCGATCCTGAACACGATCCGGTACGTCGTCCAGAACCCGCGGCGCGCCGGCGGCTCGAAGCCACTCGAGATGTACACCTGGTCGAGCTACGCGGCAACGATCGGGCTCGCACAAGCGCAAGATCGCGCCTCGCGAGAGACGAACTTCTCCCGTTCTTCGCGTCGACGCCGGCCCGCGCGATCGAAGCGTTCCGGAACTTCTGCTCGAGCCAGCGACTCGACGAGCCGCGTCCGGTGGCAGCCACCGTGACCTGAGCCGCGCCCCCGAGTCACGTAAGTGTGTACTCGGGGCCGCTGCCGCCCTCCGGCGGCGTGAGGCGGCCGCCTTTGGCGGTGATCGCGCCGCACTGGACGCAGTTCGACGGGGCGAGGCTGCACTTCGACCGTGCCGTCGCCGTCCGGCTTCGCCGACCTCGTACACCTGCGCCGGGCACATGTGGGCCCACAGCTCCGCGAGCTCGCGCGGCACCTTCGTCTGCACGCGCATGTGGTTCGGCTGGTCGTCGCGCGTCCGGTTGCCCGACGCGAACACGCTCGACAGCTTGTCGAACGTCAGCTGCCCGTCCGGCGCCGGATACGACGACGCGCGCGACGTACTCAAGAGCGACTGCTCCGCGTCGCGCTCCGTCGCACGTGTCGCCCGGAGGGAACCGACCCTTCGACGCCGTCATCGCGCCGGCGAGTGCGCCGCCGACGTAGAAGCCGTGCCCGAACGCCTGGCGCATGTTCCGCACCTCGCGGAGGTCGCGCCAGATGAACGACTCGCGCAGCGACATCGTCGTACGACGCGAGCGCCGCTCGCGCCGACGCCCCGCGCGCGAGCGTGCGCCAAGCCGCCTCGGCCGCGAGCCGTCCCGACTCGACCGCGTAGTGAATCCCCTTCAGCGCCGGCACGTTGACGAGCCCGACGCCGTCGCCGCAGAGCAGCAGCCCCGGCGCGTGGAACCGCGTCGGCAGCGCGACGAAGCCCGCCCTCCGGAATCGTCTTCGCGCCCCACTGCACGCGCTCGCCGCCGTCGAGGATCCGCCCGCACCCGCGGATGCGTCTTCAGCTCCTGCAGCAGATCGTGCACCGAGAGCTCCGCGTCGCGGTAGTCGAGCCCGACGACCATGCCGATCGTCACCATGTCCTCGCCCATCGGATAGATGAACGACCCGCCGAACTCGCGGTACCGCTTCCCGGCGCGCAGCGGCCACCCCATCGTGTGCATCACCTCGATCGAGCGGCCGCGCGACCTTCCACACCTCTTTCACGCCGAGCGCCCACACCTGCGGGTTGTCGCCGCGCAGCCCGAAGCGATCGAGCGCCGCGCCGGTGAGATGCCCCTGCGTGCCCTCGGCGAGGATCGTCACGCGCGCCGCGATGTCCGAGCCGGGCTCGAAGTTGCCGAGCTCCTCGCCCGTCGCGCCCGCGCCCGCGGTCGCCGGTGCGCACGCCGACGACACGGCCGCCGTCGACGAGCAGCTTCTCCGCCGACGTCTCCGGCAGGATCGTGACGCCGAGCTCCTCCGCCTCCTCGGCGAGCCAGCGGCCGAGCCGCGACACCGACGCGACGAGTTGCGGTGATTGACCATCGTCGGCGGCGTCGGGATCCGCACGCGCGCGCTTCCGCGTCAGGAACAGCACCGACTCGCCTCGCACCTGGCCGTAGAACGGCATCTCCGTCGAGCGTCTTCCGGCCCTTGAAGAGCCGCTGGAGCCCGCGCGGGTTGACGACGGCACCCGAGAGCAGGTGCGAGCCCGGCGCCTTGCCCTTCTCGAGCACTGCGACCGGCACGTCGCCGAGCCGCTCCGCGCGTCTCGGGGTGCTCCTCGATCAGCTGGCCCGAGCCGAATCGCGGCGGCGAGACCGGCCGGCCCGGCGCCGACGATCAGCAACCCGACGTCGATCCGCTCGTCGACCGGATCGGTCGGCGCAGCGATCGCCTCCGACGGCGACCACGGCGGCGGGAAGTCCGACGGCCGAACGCTCACGACCGGCGCGCGCGAACGAGCTCGGTCAGCTTCGGCACGATCTCGTGCAGGTCGCCGACGACGCCGAGATCGGAGAACTCGAAGATCGGCGCGTTCGGATCCTTGTTGATCGCGACGATCACGTTCGAGCCCTGCATGCCGACCTTGTGCTGGATCGCGCCCGAGATGCCGAGCGCGACGTACAGCTTCGGCGACGACCGTCTTGCCCGTCTGCCCGACCTGCGCCGAGTACGGGTACCACCCCGCGTCGACCACCGCGCGCGTCGCGGCGACCGCGCCGCCGAGCGCCTTCGCCAGCTCCTCGGCGAGCGCGAACTTCTCGGGCTGGCCGAGCCCACGCCCACCGGCGACGATCACGTCGGCGTCCTCGATCGACGGCCCTTGCTGCTCGGCATGCGCCTGCTCGACCATCTCTGCGAGCGTCGAGAAGTCCTCGAGCTCGACCGGCCGCCTCCTTGACCTCGCTCGTTCCGGCGACGTCGCCGTCGTCGAGCGCGCCGGCGCGGAAGATCCCGATGCCGGACCGGCGTCGTCCAGCCGACGTCGACGACGACCGTGTCCTGCAGCGCCGGCGCGCGTCCCTGCGTGCCGTCGAAGTCGACGAGACCCCAGTTGAGACCAGCCTCGAGGCGCGCAGCGAGACCCGCGGCGACGTCGGCTCGCGAGCACCGACTGCGCAAAGAGCACGGTGTCGTACCCCTCGTCGCGCACGAGCTTCGCGAGCACGTCGACACGCGGCTGCGGCAGCGGTGCCGTCAGGCGCCTCGTCGTCCGCGATCCACACAGTCGCGGCAACTCCCGCCGCGATCGAGCGAACATCCGCACCGACGAGCACACCGTGCGCGTCCGGCAGCTTCGCGAGCACGGCGAGCGACGCCTTCTGCACCGCGCCCTCGTGATGCTCGAGGAAGACGAGCGTCTTCGACATCAGAGGAGCCGCTTCTCCGCGAGGAACTCGACGATCTTCTCCGCGGCGCTGCCGTCGTCCTCGATCTTCCGCGCTTCGCCGCGCGGAGGCGGCGGGCTCAATGCGACGACGGTCGTACCCACGCTGCCGGCACCGCCGACGTCGGCCGCCGCGAGTGTCTCCTGCGGCTTCTTCTTCGCACCCATGATTCCCTTGAGCGACGGGTACCGCGGCGTATTGATCGCATCCGACACCGCAACGATCGCCGGCAGCTCGGCGCGGATCGTGTCGTAGCCGAACTCCGTCTGCCGCTTGCCGGTGAGAGCGCCGCCTTCGACCGACAGCTCGCTCACTTGCGAGACGACCGGCCGTCGCAGCCGCTCTGCAACCGCGGCCCACAAGCACGCACCCCCGCCGTCGGCGGACTGCTGACCGAAGAGCACGAGGTCCGCGCCTTCCCGTTCGAGCGCACCTGCCAGCGCCTTCGAGGTGCCGAGCAGGTCGGCGCCCTCGAGCGACGGGTCGCTCACGAGCACGGCGCGGTCCGCGCCCATCGCGAGCGCCTTGCGCAGCGCGTCGAGCGCGCGCTCAGGCCCCATCGAGACGACAACGACCTCGCCGTCGCCGGACGCCTCGTTCAACCTCAACGCCTCTTCGACCGCATACGTGTCGAAATCGGAGATCGCGAGCTCGCCCGAGCGGTCGAGGCGATTCGTCGAGGGATCGAGACGGCGGCCGGCGGCCGCGTCAGGCACCGCCTTTACGCAGACAGCGATCTTCATGCGGGCGTGATGCTAGCGGGGCGCCGCCGTCACGCGGTGGTGACGGCGCCCTGCAGGAACTCGACGATCGCGCCTGTCGGGGCTCCCGGGCCGAAGACCTCCGCCACGCCGCGCCGCTTGAGCTCCGCGGCGTCGTCCGTCGGAATGGTCCCGCCGACCACGACGAGAACGTCGTCCGCTCCCTGCTCAGCGAGCAACTCGACGATGCGCGGCACGAGCGTCATGTGTGCGCCCGAGAGGATCGAGATCCCGACGGCGTCGGCATCTTCCTGGATCACCGTCTCGACGATCTGCTCGGGCGTCTGGTGCAGGCCGGTGTAGATCACCTCCATGCCGGCGTCACGGAGCGCACGCGCGATGATCTTCGCGCCGCGATCGTGCCCGTCGAGCCCTGGCTTGGCGACCACGACCCTGATCTTCCCTGCCACGGTCGGTCAGTATAGGAACGGTGAAGCTGACCGTCGTCGGATGCTCCCCCGCCTGGCCGAACCCGGGGAGCGCCCACTCCGGCTACCTCCTCGAGCACGACGGGCGCCGGCTGCTCCTCGACTGCGGGCCCGGCGTCCTCGCGCGACTACGCGCGGCAGAGGGCTGGCCGCGTGTCGACGCGATTGCGATCACGCATTTCCACCTCGACCACTACGGCGATCTCGTCCCGTGGCTCTGGGGACACCTCCACGTCGTTGCGAACGGTGATGCGCCCGAGCTCTGGCTGCCGCCCGACGGCCGCAGCGTGCTGGAGCGCCAGGCGCGTCAGTTCGACGACGTGTTCCCCATCCGCGAATACGGGGATGGCGCTCCGTTCGTTGCTGCGGGGTTCTCCGTCACCGCTCGCGCCGTCCGGCACTACGCCGAGCCGACGTACGGGCTACGCGTCGAGGCGAACGGGACGACTGTCGCGTACTCGGCCGACACCGGCCCAACCGCGAGCCTGGTCGAGCTCGCGCGCGAGGCCGACCTCTTCCTCTGCGAGGGAACGCTCGGCGCGCCGGAGGGCGATCTCCGCGGCCATCTCCAGGCGTCGGAGGCCGCCGCGACCGCGCTGACGGCGAACGCGAAGCGGCTCGTGCTCGTCCACCGTGGCGTCGAGCTGCCGACACCGGACGGGCTCGAGGTCGCACACGACGGGCTCGAGATCCAGCTCTAGAAGACCGGCGTCTCCCGCCAGGTGCCCCACACCTCGCGGAAGACATCGCACATCTCGCCCATCGTCACATAGGCGCGCGCAGCGTCGACGATCGACGGCATCAGATTGCGGTCCTCGTGCGCCGCGTCGTCTCTGAGCCGGGCGAGCGCCGCCTCCGCCGCGGGTGCATCGCGCCGGGCCTTCAGCCCCTGCACGCGGTCGATCTGCTGGCGCTCGAGCGCGGGATCGATCTTCAGAAGCTCAAGCTCAGGTTCAGCTTCACGCTGATAGCGGTTGACGCCGACGACGATCCGCTGCCCCGCCTCGACCTCCGACTGGTACCGGAACGAGGCATCGGCGATCTCCTTCTGGAAGAAGTTCTCGCGGATCGCAGCGACGACGCCGCCGAGCCGGTCGATCTGCTCGAAGTAGTCGAGCGCCTGCCGCTCGAGCTCGTCCGTGAGCGCTTCGAGGTGGTAGCTGCCGCCGAGCGGGTCGATCGCAGAGACAACGCCCGTCTCGTGCGCGATCACCTGCTGCGTGCGCAGCGCGATCCGCACAGCATCCTCGGTCGGGAGCGCGAGCGCCTCGTCGAAGCTGTTCGTGTGCAAGGACTGCGTGCCGCCGAGCACCGCCGCGAGCGCCTCGATAGCCGTGCGCACGATGTTCACCTCGGGCTGTTGCGCGGTCAGCGACACGCCGGCCGTCTGCGTGTGGAAGCGCATCAGCCACGAACGCGGATTCTTCGCGCCGAAACGCTCGCGCATCGTGCGCGCCCAGATGCGTCGAGCTGCACGGTACTTCGCAATCTCCTCGAAGAAGTCGAGGTGCGCGTTGAAGAAGAACGACAGGCGCGGCGCGAAGTCATCGACGTCGAGCCCGCGCTCGAGCGCCCACTCGACGTACGTGAACCCGTCCGCCAACGTGAACGCGAGCTCCTGTGCCGCCGTCGAGCCGGCCTCACGGATGTGGTAGCCGCTGATCGAGATCGGATGCCAGAGCGGCATCTCCTTCGTGCAGAACTCGACCATGTCCGTCACGAGCCGCATCGAAGGCTCGGGCGGGAAGATGTACTCCTTCTGCGCGATGTACTCCTTGAGGATGTCGGTCTGGATCGTCCCGCGCAGCGCCGCGCGCGGCACGCCTTGCTCCTCACCGACGCAGGCGTAGAACGCAAGCAGGATCGCCGCCGGCGAGTTGATCGTCATCGACGTCGAGACCTCGCCCAGCGGAATGCCCGCGAAGAGCGTCTCCATGTCCTCCAGCGAGTCGATCGCGACTCCCTCGCGTCCCACCTCGCCGAGCGAGCGCGGATGGTCGGAGTCGTAGCCCATCAACGTCGGCATGTCGAACGCCGTCGACAGCCCAGTCTGGCCATGATCGAGCAGGTAGCGGAAGCGCTCGTTCGTCTCCTCCGCGGTCCCGAAACCGGCGAACTGACGCATCGTCCATAGCCGCCCGCGGTACATCGACGGATACACGCCGCGCGTGAACGGATACGTGCCGGGGTACGCCAGATCCCGCTCGTAATCGACGGCGACAGTGTCGGGTGTCGCCAACGGGTCGACCTCGACGCCGGAGATCGTGGTGAAGAGCTCGCCCTCGCGCTCGGGGACGGCGTCGTAGTGCTCGCTGCGCCAGGCGTCGGTCGGTGTCGTCTTCCGCGGCTCTCGTGCGATCGCCATCCGCGGGATCTTGCCTAATCCCGTTGGCCGCCCGGGCGCCAGAGCGGCTCGCCCGCCGTGCCGTTCGCCGCCCGCGCGAGGATGAAGAGCAGATCGGAGAGGCGATTCAGGTACACGGACGCGAGCGGGTTGATCGCGCGCTCGCGAGCCGTGGCGAGCACCGTTCGCTCGGCGCGGCGGCAAACGGCGCGCGTGACGTGCAGGCGAGCAGCCGCCTCGGTGCCGCCCGGCAGGACGAAGCTCCGCAGCTCCGGAAGCGGAGCGTTCGCGTCGTCGCAGTCTGCCTCCAGCCGGTCGATCGCCGCCTGCTCGATGCGCAGCTTGCCGTCATCGGGTACGTACGGCACCGAGAGATCCGCACCGAGGTCGAAGAGCTCGTTCTGCACGCGCTCGAGGAGCGGGAGCGACGCGACCACAGCGGCCCATCCGACGAGCGAGTTGAGCTCGTCGACCGCGCCGTACGCCTCGACCAGCGGATCGAGCTTCGACACCCGCGTGCCGCTGCCGAGTGATGTCTCGCCGCCGTCGCCACCACGCGTGTAGATCCGCGTCAGGCGAACCGGCTCGTCAGGGCGCCGCGGCATCGACGCTCCGATTGCCGAGAATCGCACGCGCGATCACGAGCCGCTGGATCTCGCTCGTTCCCTCGTAGATCTCCGTGATCTTCGCGTCGCGGTAGTACCGCTCGACCGGAAACTCGCGCGTGTAGCCGTAGCCGCCGAGCACCTGAATCGCCTCGGCCGTCTGGCGGCGCGCCACCTCGGACGCGAAGAGCTTCGCCTTCGCTCCCGCCTCGGTGTGCGGGCGGCCTTGATCCTTCAGCCAGGCGGCGCGCAACACGAGCAGCCGCGCGGCGTCGATTTCCATCGACATGTTCGCGAGCTTGTGCTGGATCGCCTGGAACTCGGCGATGCGGCGACCGAAAGCCTCGCGCTCCTGCGCGTACGCGAGCGCGACCTCGTACCCCGCCCGTGCGATGCCGACCGCCTGCGCCGCGATCCCGATCCGGCCGCCGTCGAGTGTCGACATCGCGATCCGGAAGCCGTGATCCTGCTGACCGAGCAGCCGATCGGTCGCGACGACGGTATCGACCGCGATGTCGTTCGTGACCGACGAGTTGAGACCGAGTTTCTCCTCGGTGCGCGTGATCTCTGCCTGGTTGCCGTCGAGCAGAAATGCCGACACGCCGCGCGCCGAGCGCGTGTTCGGATCGGTGCGCGCGAACAGGAGAATCGGGCCGCCGAACGCCGCGTTCGTGATCCACTGCTTGGCACCTCGCACCCGCCACCCACCGTCGACCGGCTCGGCAGAGGAGAGCAGTGCGCCGGCATCGGAGCCCGAGCCGGACTCCGTCAGCGCGAAGCAACCGATCTGGTCACCCGCCGCCAGCGGCGGCACAAAGCGATCGATCTGCGCTGCCGTGCCGAACGCGAGAATCGGCAACGTGCACGCCGAGGTGTGCACCGCGACGGTGACGCCGACCCCGGCATCCGCGCGCGAGAGCTCCTCGAGCACGAGCACGTACGACAAGAAGTCTGCGCCCGCGCCGCCGTGGTGCTCGGGCACGCAGACGCCGAGCAGCCCTAGCGCGCCGAGCCGCGTCAGCAGATCGCGCGGAAAGCCGTGCGCTCGGTCCCACGCGCCGGCGTTCGGCTCGATCTCGGCGGCGGCGAAATCGCGCGCCACCGCCTGGATCTCCCGCTGCTCCGGCGTCAGCTCGAAGTCCACGGGCGGCAGACTACCCCTGTGAGGCTTCTGCCGATCCTTGCCGTAGTGCTCGCACTCGTCGGCTGCGGCGGCTCACGCTCGCACTCGCCGGAGGCCGTTGCGCGCGCGTGGAGCTCGGCGCTCGATCGTTCCGACGACGACTCGGCCGCGAGCCTCTTCGCCGCCGGAGCGCAGATCGTGCAGAACGGCGAGCTCACGCTGCGTGATCACGCGGACGCCGTGACGTGGAACGACGGCTTGCCGTGCGGCGGACGGATCACGAGCGTACGAAAGCAAGGGAAGTACGAGGTGCTCGTCGTCTTCGACCTGATCCGGCGGCCAGGTCATCGCTGCGACGCTCCGGGAGAGAAGGCTGCTGCGCTCTTCCGTGTCGTCGGCGGCAAGATCGTGCTCTGGCACCAGACCCCGGCGCCGGCGACACCGCCGCCGGCGGGCAGCCAGATCGCCTAGAGCGACTTCAGCTCGGGCTCGAGCTTGTAGCCGACGCCGAACCGCGTCTGGATGAACGAGTGCCGCGACGCCGTGCGATCGATCTTCTGACGGAGACGGCGCACGAACACGTCGACGGTGCGGTCGCGATGCGTCTCGCGTCTCCCCCACACCTTTTGCAGCAGCTCGTCGCGTGTCACGACGCGGCCACGGTCGAGCGCGAGTGTGTAGAGCAGCTTGAACTCGGTCGGCGTCAACTCCGCACTGCGCCCGTCGACGTACGCCTGCACCTCGCGTGGGTCGATGCGCAGCTCTTCGATCTCGATCGGGTCGCCGCGGCGCTCTTCCTGCGGACGCACACCCCGGCGCGCTGCAGCGCCGACACGCGCGACGAGCTCACGCATCGAAAACGGCTTGACGAGATAGTCGTCGGCGCCGATCTCGAGCGCGTGCACTCGATCATGCTCGGTGCCGCGCGCAGAGACGACGACGATCGGCGTGCCGATCCCCTCCGCTCGTGCAGTCTCGATCAGCTTCCAGCCGTCGAGCTCGGGCAGCATGAGGTCGAGCACGCACACGTCCGGGTTTTCGAAACGCAACCGTGCGAGACCCAGCTCGCCGCGGCCGACAACGACCGGATCGAAACCGGCGGCGACAAGATGGCGCGCCATGCCGTCGGCGATCACGTTGTCGTCCTCGACGATCAGGACCTTTGCCACGTAGCCATCGTAAAGCGCCACTCGGTAGTTTCCGGGTGACGAAATGGTGTCTATCTGGTGACCCGGCTCTTCAGAGGTCGCTCGCGCAGGGAGGATGCAGCGGAGGAGGCCCCGGCCGCCGGCATGCCACCAATGGAGCACCCACCGCCCCACGAGCCGACGTACGACCGCAGTTTCGATGCGCTCCGGACGGGGTTCACCGCCGCGGTCTCGCACGAGCTCCGCACGCCACTCGCACGCATCCTCGCGCTCCTCGACTCGGCCGACCTCCCCGACGCCGACATTCCGGGGCTGCTCGACCAGGCGCGCGCCGAGGTCGAGGGCGCAACAGCGCTGATCGACGAGATCCTGTTTCTATCCGAGCTCGAGAGCGGCAAGGAGGTCGTCTCGCTCGGGCATACGAGCGCGCTGCCCGTGCTCGAGGACGTCGTGCGCAGGCTCGGCGACGCCGCCGGCCGCGCAGGCGTCGAGCTCGCCGTGGAAGGCGACCCGTACGCCGACGTGCCGCTTCGGCCACGCATGTTGCGAATCGTCGCCGAGAACCTCGCCGAGAACGCGATCAGGTATGCCGGGCACGGCTCGCGCTTCCTGTTCTCGGCGACCATCTCGGGCGACTTCGTCGTCGTCACCGCCGCCGACAACGGCGCCGGCGTGCCGGACGACGAGCTTCCGCGCCTCTTCGAGCGCTTCTACCGCTCCGACGCTGCGCGCACGAGTCGTGGCACCGGGCTCGGGCTTGCGATCGTCAAGCACATCGTCGTCGCTGCGGGCGGCGACATCGAAGCCGGTGGCGGCTCCGGCCGCGGCCTGCGGATTCGCGCCACGTTCCCGCGCTGATCCCGAACGACGGAGGGCACCTTGCGGCGCCCTCCGTCGAGCTGCAGGACTGTTGGACTATCCCTTTTGGATCTTGTTGAGCGTCTTCTCAGCTGCCACCAGCACGTGCTTCGGAATCGGCACGTACCGCAGAGGGACACCGAGCTTCTGTCCGTTTGTCATCGCCCAGAAGATGAACTTCTTGAGCGGCCCGGCGTTCTTGCTCGACTGCGCGACGATGACGTACGTGTACGTGGAGATCGGATACGCGGTCGCTGCGGACTTCGGCGGGTTCACGATGTGCATCTCGTTGTTCGCGCCGATCGCCGTCGTGGCAGCTGCCGCAGCAGTGATCGACTTGACGCCCGGCGTGGTGTATTTGCCGGCAGCGTTCTGCACGGCCATCACCGAGATGTGGTTCGTGACCGCATACGCGATGTCCGCGTAGCCGATCGCGCCTTCGGTGTTCTTGACGACACCCGCAACCCCGGATGAGCCCTTGCCTCCGACACCGGTCGGGAACGGCGGCTGCGTCGATACCCCGACCTTTGACTTGAACGCTGCGCTAACGGAGGCGAGATAGTCAGTGAAGTTGTACGACGTGCCCGATCCGTCGGACCGATAGACCGGCGTGATTTTCTCGTTCGGGAGCGAGACGCCCTTGTTCAACGCTTGGATCTTGGGATCGTTCCAGCTCGTGATCTGGCCGAGATAGATCTGCGCGAGGACGGATCCTGTGATGTGAAGCGGTGCATGTGCGTTGGTCTTGACGTGCACCATGACCGCCGTCCCGCCGAGCGCCCAAGGGATCTGGAGGCATCCCTTACACGCCGCGAGCTGGTCGGCTGAAAGCGGCGCATCCGATGCACCGAAGTCGACGGTTCGATTGGTGATCGCCTGAATCCCACCGCCGGAGCCGATCGGCTGGTAGATGATGTTCGTTCCGCCGACGCTCGGATACGCGGCCGCCCACTGAGAGACCAGCGGCGCAACGAACGTGCTGCCCGCGCCGACGAGCTGGCCGGAGGCGCTCGAGCTCTTGCTCGCAGTTGCGCTCGCAGCGAGCGCGGTCGCGACCAGCGCGGTGGCGGCCAGGATCCACGCGCTGCGCTTCATGACACTGATCATTCGGGACGTTCTCCCTTCATCGTCAATTTTCACAGGTGTGTTTCCGCGCCAGTGTCGCCGCGTATCAAACGCAAATGGGCGTACTCGCAGTGACGTTCTGGTTACGACCTGGTGTCGCTCAGCGAGCTCGTAGCTTGCGTTCGCGCCGCGAGAGGACGTAGCGAGCCGTCAGGCTCAACACGAGGACGAACATCATCAGGACGAACGCTGCCGCCCATGCCTGGTTGTTCAGATTCGTGTCGGGTGACTCTGAGTCGAACAGGATCAGGAGCGGAACCGCAGCCATCGCGTGGCTCGGGTCTGTCACCACTTGGTTGGGAAGGAAGATCGAGGTCGTGAAGAGAAGCGGCGCTGTCTCACCCGCCGCGCGCGCGACCGCCAACGTTGCGCCAGTCAGAATCGATCCGATCGCAGACGGCATGACGATGAAGAGCACCGTGCGCCATTTGCTTACGCCAAGCGCGTAGCTCCCGTAGCGCAACGAGTTGGGCACGAGACGAAGAACCTCGATCGTCGTCCTGGCGACGAGCGGCAGCATGACGATCGCGAGGGCAGCTGAGCCCTTCCACGCCGCGTATCCGGAGCCTACGACGAGCAGCGCGTACGCAAAGATTCCGATCACGATCGACGGGACGCCGTTGAGAATGTCGAGCGCGAGCCGGATGAAGCGCGCAACACGACTGGAGCCGAACTCCGCGACATAGATGGCAACGAGGATGCCGACCGGCAAGGTCACTGCCGTGGCGAGTGCCACCATGATCGCCGTCCCAACCAGGCCGTTCGCGATCCCGCCGCCGGTTTGACCGAAGGTGACCTGGTTCTTCGTGAAGAAGTCGAGATTCAGTGCCTTGACACCGCGCAACAGGACGGAGCCGACGACAAGCGCGAGGACGCCGATCGCAAGGAAGGCCGCCAACGTCGCCAGGCCTTCGGCGACGCGATTGATCCGCTGGCGGCGCCGGGACTTTCCGCTGGCTTGCAGCGAAAGACGCGGTGCTACGGACGCGGCTTCCATCTCAGACTCTGTCCGTGATCTCGTAGCGACGGACGATCAGGAGTGCAGAGAAGTTCACGATCAGTGAGATCACCAAGAGAATCACGCCGAGGTAGAACAGCGACGCAACCTGCAGGTTCGACGCCGCCGCCTGGTATTGCGCGGCGATCCGGCTCGCCAGGGTGTCACCCGTGTCGAACAAGTTGGCGGTGAGGTGTGCCGTCGTGCCGATCACCTGAGTGACGGCGATCGCCTCGCCAAGCGCTCGGCCGGCACCCAACAGGACCGCCGAGATCAACCCGCCACGCGTGTACGGAAGGATGACGCCGCGAACCATCTCCCAACGGGTCAAGCCGAGGCCGACTGCCCCTTCTTTGATGTCGGTCGGGACCTGCAGGAAGAGATCCCGGCTGATCGAGGCGGTGATCGGCACGATCATGATCGTCAAGACGAGCACTGCCGTGAACATCGTGCTTCCGGAAATCGGCCGACTTGCGAAGAACGGCGTCCAACCGAAGGCATCGTTGAGCCATGGGCCAAATTGGTCATGGACGACGGGGCCGAGGACGATGATTCCCCACAATCCGAGGACGACGCTTGGGATCGCAGCCAGCATCTCGACCAGCGAACCGACGACGCCGCGTACCCCTCCCGGCGCCAACTCGCTCAAGTAGAGGCCGATCGCGATCGCCACCGGGGCAGCGAGCAGGACAGCGAGGCCCGTGACATACAGCGTCGCGACGATGAAGTCGAGCGCGCCGAACTGGTTCGTGACGGCGTTCCAGGTCTGGTGCCAGAGAAACCCAATCCCGAACTTTCCGATCGCGGGTCGGGCCTGACCGATGACCTTGTAGACGATCAGCACGATCAACGCGACGACGGCGAGGGCAGCCGACGCGGACAACCACCGGAGCCCGCGGTCGCCTATGCGGTCCCGAATCGAACGCCGAGACGCGAGCCGTCCTGGTCCACCCGCCGCGGCCGAGGTGCTCATCACGTGGAACCCTTACAGTTCCTCCGGAGACCTCGCGCCCCCGTTCACCAGGACGACACGGGATCTTCACATCTCAGTGACCCGCCCTGGTTCGGGCATGCGTGACACTCTCGACGTGATGACGTCCGACTCAGCAGCAGCCGCCCCATTGGACATCTCCGCGAGCCTGAAATCACCGCAGCTCGGAGCTCAACAGGAGGTCGTTTTCTCGACGCGCGACCTGAGCGTGTCCTATGGGTCGCAACTGGCCCTCGCCGGCGTCAATCTCAACATCTACAAGAATCTGATCACGGCGATGATCGGGCCGTCCGGATGCGGCAAGAGCACATTCATCCGCTGCCTGAATCGCATGAACGACCTCGTACCGGGCGTGCAGGTCGGGGGCCAGATCCTCTACCACGGGGTCGACCTCTACGGCTCCGACGCCGATCCCGTCGAGGTCCGGCGGCGAATCGGCATGGTCTTCCAGAGGCCGAACCCGTTCCCGAAGTCCATCTACGAGAACGTCGCTTTCGCTCCACGCAAGCTTGGGCTCTCAGGCCCAATGGATGAGCGTGTCGAGAACGCCCTCCGCGGCGCTGCGCTCTGGGACGAAGTCAAGGATCGCCTCAAACGGAGCGCACTCGGGCTCTCGGGCGGTCAACAGCAGCGGCTCTGCATCGCCCGGGCGATCGCGGTCGAGCCGGACGTGATCCTGCTCGACGAGCCTGCCTCGGCGCTTGATCCGATCTCGACGTCGGCGATCGAGGATTTGATGCACGAGCTGAAGCGCGAGTACACGCTCGTGATCGTGACACACAACATGCAGCAGGCCGCGCGTGTCGCCGAGATGACCGCGTTCTTCAGCCTCGATGTCAAGGACGATGGCTCGCGGCACGGGATCCTTGTCGAGTACGACGCGACCGAGAAGATCTTCACGCAGCCGTCCGACGAGCGCACCGAGGGTTACGTGACAGGAAGGTTCGGCTAACCGATGCGGGTCACCTTCGGCGAAGAGCTTGCGCAACTCGAAGCAGCGCTGCAAGAGGAAGGCGACCTCGTCCTACGCGCTCTCCGCTCGGCGCTGAACGCACTCGCCCGCGGCGACGACGAGCTCGCAGACGAGGTGATCAGCTTCGACGACGAGGTCGACCAGCGCTACGTCTCGATCGAGGCGGGCGTGCAGTCGCTGCTTGCGCGACAGACGCCTGTCGCCGCCGACCTGCGATTCGTGCTCGCCGTGCTCCGCGTGAACCTCCACCTGGAGCGTATGGCCGACTACTGCGTGACCGTCGCCAAGCTGACGAAGCTGATGGGCAACCTGAACGTCTCCGACGACGCGATCGCGCGCTCGATCGAGGACATGGGCCAGCGCGCAGAGCAGATGATCCGCGTCGCGATGGACTCGTTCGCCGACCGCGACGCGGAGAAAGCCGAGACGCTCGTCGAGCTCGACGAGCTGATCGACCGGGCGAACCGCAACGCGACCGAGGACGTCCTCTCGCTGGGGGACTCGCCCCAGGAACGCGAGTACGGGCTACGGATGCTCGTCGTCTCGCGCTGCGTCGAGCGCATCGGCGACCACGCCGTCGACATCGGCGAGCAGGTCGTCTACATGGTCACCGGTGAGTTCCGCGAGTTCAGCGACGCCTCGCATCCGACGGCTTAAGGTCTCAGCCGGCCGCCACCGCGAGTCGCACCGCGACGAGTACGAGGCCCGCCGCGAGCAGCCGCTCGATAACCCGCGCCGGTGTCCGCGTCGACAGCCGAGCTCCTAGCTGCGCGCCAACTGCGACTCCGACTCCGAGGGCGAGCGACCGCCGTAGGCCGTGACCGACGCGATACGAGCCCTGTGCCAGGTGGGTGATGACCCCGGCACCGCTCATGATCGATAGGACAAAGTGCGAAGTCGCGGTCGCGACATGGGTAGGGAACCCGAGGCCGGCGACAAGGATCGGCACGTGAAAGACCCCGCCACCGATCCCCAAGAAGCTCGAGGCGAACCCAACTCCGACGCTGTAGAGGGCGCCGCGCCTGGTCCGCACCCGATAGCGCCACTCCTTGCCCTCGCGGTCGACGATCAATCGGTCGGCGCCCCTCGACGACGGCCTTGACTCGCGGGCACGCGCGATCCAGATCGCGACGGACCCGAGCGCGACGGCCATCACGACATCGAATGCCCGACGCGGGACGTACCCAACCGCAATTGCGCCGCCCACCGCACCAGGAAGGGTCGCAGCTCCGAAGACGAGCCCACTGCGGATGTCGACGCGGCGCTGCCGGAGGTAGGCGATCGAGCCAGAAGTGCTGTTCGCCCAAACGGCCGCGAGACTGATCGACGTCAGCGTCTCGGGTGAGTCGTGGGGATAGATAACCAGCAGTACGGGGGCCAGCAGGAACCCACCGCCGGCACCAACGAGCGTGCCGACCGCACCGACGGCCGCTCCGAGTGCAACAAGGAGCAGGACGGTCTCTGCGCTCACCGACGCAACGCTAGCCGCGCACGGTTACGCACTCGGCTCAGGCTGCCGCGCGCAGCGGCTCGTCCTCGAGCCGAACCAGGTACGCGGGTCGTTTCGACTGCAGATACGCGATCACCGACGGCTCGTCGTTCGGGCACGGCAGCAGTGTCTTCCAGGTCGCGAGGTGCTCAGGCCGGTGGAAATCGCCCGTCGCGACGGTCGCGTGGCCTGCCGCAGCGACCCAGCTGAAGAGCGTGTGGCGATTGAAGAGCTCGTACCGGTCGACTGCGCTCGGCGAGCTCCGGCCGCAGACCGAATGCGCCGGTCCCGCGCGTGGCCGTGGAGAGCTGCTCGGGCGAATACGGGTGGGCGGCGACAAGCGCCGCCCCGTGCGCGCGCGCCGAGGCGAGCGCAGCGTCGAGCCCGGCCGAGACGTCGACGTACGACCGCAAGCCGATCGCGACCGCGTGCCCGGCCCTGTGTGGGTCGGGGTCGTCGTACGTGAGCTCGAGGCCGGGGATCACGAGCAGGTCGTAGAGCTCGCGGGCGCGGAGCGCCTCCGCCCGAACGTCGCGCAGATACGCGTCGTAGTTGCCCTCGTGGACCTCGGTTGTCCCGCGTGTCGCGTGATCCGTGATCGCGAGGACGTCGAAGCCGCTACGACCGTAGAGATCGCACAGCTCGCGAGGCGTCAGCGCGCCGTCGCTCCAGGTCGTGTGCGCGTGCAGCTCGCAGAGGAGCGGACTTGGCTTCGTTGCCATCCACTCGCAGTATTCCCTGGAAATCGTGGGATTCCATGTGCAGTCTCCACTCCGCCACCAACCCTTCACCGGCTCGGGACGAGACCGGGACGTGCTACGCGACGAAGTAGATCGTGCAGGCCAGGCCTGCGACGAGGCAGTACACGGCGAACGGGGTCAACGTGTTCGTCTCGAAGAAGCGCATCAGGAACTTCACGGCGAGCCACGCGGTGGCCGCCGAGCAGACGGCGGCGACGAGCGCCTGCCCGCGAACGCCGTTCCCATCCGTTCCGAAGAGCTCCGGCAGCTTGAGCAGCGCAGCGGCGCCGATCACCGGGGTCGCGAGCAGGAACGCGAAGCGTGCCGCATCCTTGTTCGAGAGCCCCATCAGGAGGCTGCCGCCCATCGTCGCCCCGGAGCGCGAGAAGCCCGGGACGAGCGCAAGCGCCTGCGCCGCACCGACGCCGAAGGCACCGCCCCAGCCCACCTGATGCGCGATGCGTGCGTCGTCGTCGGCGTCGACCTGCGGCGCGCGGCGACGCAGTAGCTCGGCGCCGAACAAAAGCAGCCCGTTGCACATCAGGAAGATCGCGGCGGAGGTCGGCGACGCGAACAGCTTCCGCAACGCGTGCTCGAGCGTCAGCCCCAGGATGCCGGCCGGGATCGTGCCGACCACCAACAGCCAGCCGAGCTTCGCATCGGTGTCGTCGGGGTCGATGCCGCGGTCGCGGAGCGACCTACCGAGCCCCTTCAAGATCCGCACCCAGTCGCGCCAGAAGAACCCGAGCAGGACGAGTGCAGTTGCGAGATGGGTGGCGACCAGGAACGTCAGGAAGTACGAATCGTTCTGATGGATGTTCCACCCCAGGAGCTTCGGCAGGATGACGCTGTGCCCCAGGCTCGAGATCGGGAAGAGCTCGGAGACGCCTTGGAGCAGCCCCAGCACGATCGCCTGGGGGTACGAGATCAGCGACGCGAGGATCACGCCGCGGTAGTCCGCTTCGGCCCCGTCTTGAACCACGCGAACACGAGGCACGCGAGGCCGACGAGGAGCGAGGCGATGCCATGCTTCACGTGATGGTGTCCCGAGCCGGCCTGGTGCCCCGGAAAGAAGCCCGGCAGGGATTTGGCAGGCTCGGCGAAGTACACGAGGGCGATCACGATCAGCGCAAGCCCGGCGACGAGCGCCAGAGTGACGAGCAGACGGTCGTTCCGCACGAGCCGGAGCATACGGACCGCGCCGGATCGGCCGCCGCGGTAACCAAACAGCAACCCACCGTTTACCATGATTCCGAGATGCTGAACGCCCCATGACGACGATCAGAGAGCCACAGTCCGACGAGCTCACTCCCCCGTTCCTGAATCGGGAGCTGTCGCAGCTCGACCTGATCGGACGGGTGCTCGACCTCGCGGCCGACCCCTCGGAGCCGCTGCTCGAGCGCGTCAAGTTCTGCGGGATCGTCTCGTCCATCCTCGACGAGTTCTTCATGGTCCGCGTCTCGGGCCTCCAGGAGCAGGTGATCGCCGGCGCCGCGGTGCGCACGCCGGACGGGCGAACCCCCCAACAGACCCTCGAGGAGATCAGGGGCCGAGTGCTGCAGCTCACCGGCGCGCAGACGGCGCTCTGGCGCGACGAGCTGTGCCCTGCCCTTGCAGCCGAGCGCATCGTCGTCGGCACCGTCGTCGACGCCACGCACGACGAGCTACGCGAGCTCGAGGACGTGTTCGTGCGGCAGATCTTCCCGGTGCTGACCCCGCTCGCCGTCGGCCCTGGGCAACCCTTCCCGTACATCTCAGGTCTCTCGCTCAGCCTCGGCCTCCTCGTGCGCGACCCCGAGGCGGGCGAGGAACGATTCGCGCGGGTGAAGGTGCCCGAAGGGCTCGACCGTTTCGTCGGGATCGGCGCGCGCGGCCTCGTCGTGCCGCTCGAAAACGTGATCGCGCACTTCCTCGATCATCTCTTCCCCGAGATGGACGTCGTGGAGCGCGTCGCCTTCCGACTGACGCGCGACGGCGACACCGAGATCTCGGATGACGCGGACGACCTGCTCGAGGCGGTCGAGTCGGAACTGCAGAAGCGCCGCTTCGGAGCCGTCGTGCGCGTCGAAGTGTCGAGCTCGGTTACTCGCTCGATGCTGGCACGCCTCGAGGAGCGTCTCGGCGTCGCGAGCGACTACGTGTATCCGATCCGCGGCATGCTCGACCTCGCCGACGTTTCGCAGCTCCACGGCCTCGATCGCCCCGACCTGAAGTACCCGCCGTGGCTCCCGTACACGCAGCGACGGCTCGCGAGCCAGCGCGACGAGGAGATCTTCGAGGAGATCGCAAGCCGCGACATCGTGGTGCAGCACCCATACGACTCCTTCGCGACGAGCGTCGAGGCGTTCGTGCGGGCGGCGGCACGCGATCCGCACGTCATCACGCTGAAGACGACCGTGTATCGCACGAGTCGTGACTCGGCGATCGCACCCGCGCTGATCAAGGCGTCCGAGAACGGGAAGCAGGCGGTGTGCGTGGTCGAGCTGAAGGCACGCTTCGACGAGCAGCGCAACATCGAATGGGCGCGGTCGCTCGAGCAGTCAGGCGTGCACGTCGTCTACGGCTTCCCGGACATGAAGATCCACGCGAAGACGACGCTCGTCGTGCGCCGCGAGGGAAACGAGTTGCGCCGCTACGTGCACGTCGGCACCGGCAACTACCACGCGACGACCGCGCGGACGTACGAGGACGTCGGCATCTTCACCGCCGACCCGGAGATCGCCGCCGACATCGCCGACCTCTTCAACTTCGTCACCGGCTTCGGCCGTCCGCAACGGTTCCGCAAGATCCTCGTTGCCCCGTTCAACCTGCGGAAGCAGCTGGTCGAACGTATTCGCGAGGTTGCAGCTGCGGCCGAAGCGGGCAAGCATGCACGCATCAGGCTCAAGTGCAACAGCATCACGCACGTCGAGGTGATCGACGAGCTCTACAAGGCGTCGCAGGCCGGCGCCGAGATCGACCTCATCGTGCGCGCGAACTGCACGCTCGTTCCCGGCGTGCCCGGCCTCAGCGAGAACATCCGCGTCCGCTCGATCCTCGGCCGCTACCTCGAGCACAGCCGGCTGTACTGCTTCGAGGCGGGGGACGAGAAGACGTACCTGCTCGGAAGCGCCGACCTGATGCCGCGCAATCTCGACCATCGCATCGAGGTCATGATCCCCATCGAGGATCAGCACGTCCGCACCGAGATCGAGTCGATCCTGAAGGCGCTCCTCGCCGACAACGCGCAGGCCTGGGAGCTCCGGTCGAACGGCAGCTGGGAGCGCGTGACGCCGAAGAAGGCCGAGCGGCGGCGCTCCGCACAGGCCGCATTCATGCGCCGACGCGACCGCGCGAGGCGGATTGCTCGAGCGCATTAGAGCTGCCGTCGTGTGGGGTCGTCACCATGGCGGAGTGCCCGTCGGGGTCATAGACGTGGGGTCCAACACCGTGCGCGTGCTCGTCACCGACGGCGAGCACACGCTGCTCTCGGAGCGCGAGATGCTCCGCCTGGGTGCAGACATCGAGCTGCACGGGACGATTCCGCAGGAGAAGCTCGAGCGAACGGCGTCCGTCGTCTCGCGCCTCACGACAGACGCCCGGGCGGCCGGCGCGGAGGCAATCGAAGTGCTGATCACGAGCCCCGGCCGTCAGGCCGGCAACGGCGAGGAGCTCCGCGATGTGGTTGCGACGGCGTCGAGCTGCCCGGCGCGAATCCTCAGCGCGAGCGAGGAGGGCCAGCTCGCGTTCCTCGGTGCGCTCTCGGCCGCCAGCCAGCCGGCGAACCGCCGTGTCGCCGTGATCGACGTCGGCGGCGGCTCGGCGCAGGTGGTCGTCGGCACGCGCGCCGACGGGCCGGTCTGGGTCCGGTCGATCGACCTCGGCTCGCAGCGCCTGACGAGCCGGATGCTCTCGGAGGACCCGCCCGGAGCGGAGGCGGTCGCGGCCGCCTGCGACGAGGTCGAGCGCTATCTCGAGGATTTCGACCCGCCTCTCCCCCGCATTGCGCTCGCCGTCGGCGGCAGCGCCCGCGCGCTGAAGCGGATCGTCGGGCCGAGGCTCGGTGAGCGACGAGCTCGACGACGCGCTCGCGCTGCTCGCGGAGACGCCGACCGCGAAGCTCGTCGCGCCGCTACGGAATCGACGAGGACCGCGCGCGAACGCTCGCCGCAGGCGACGGTGATCCTCGCGGAGCTCCAGCACCGGCTCGGCGTGTCGATGAGAGTCGTGCGCGAGGGCTTGCGCGACGGCGCCGTGCTCGCGCTCGCGGCCGAGCACGCGGCTGCGGCATAACGCCTAAAGCTCCGCGACGATCCGCAACGCGTCGTCGACGACGAACACGTCGCCTTTGTGCCAGCTCGGCGCGTCGGGGATCGCGGCCTCGAGGCCGCCGTGACCGCAGACGACCACGTCGCGGCCTGCGAGGCTGCGCACGAGCGCAATCCCGTCGGTCGACTGCCGCTCTTCGCCGAGCTCTTCTCGCAGCGACAGCTCGAGCCCACGCGCAGCTGCGAGCGGCGCGACCGTCTGCACGCAGCGGGTGAACGGGCTCGTCAGGATCTCGTCGATCGGGCGCTCGGCGAGCAGCGCGACGAGCGCATGCGCACGTTCTTCGCCGCGCGTGTCGAGCGGCCGCTCGCGGTCGTCGGCTCCCCACGCACCGCGCTCGCCGGCGGTCGCGTGACGCACGAGGAGGAGCGGCATCAGCCGAACGCCTTGTGGCCCGCACGGAGCGCGGCGGCGAGCGCGTCGGGATAGTGCGCGCGAACCCGGGCGCGTCGTGCCCGCTCGCGCTCGATCAGCCGTCCAGCGGCGATCGCGCCGGGCCCGCCGGCGAGCTTCGGAGGCGCTCCTCGGCCACGACCGCATCCTGGTGCTCGCCGATCATGTCCTGCAGCTTCTTGGCGGCGTCGACGACACGCTGCGCGCTCTTCGTTGCCGCCGAGCGCCGCAAGCTCGGCCGCGTAGCGCGCACGCTTCGCCTCGATCCGCACGGCGTGCAGCTCGTCGTCGGTCGGGATCTGCGCGGAGCGCCCGTCCCGCCTTGCGCAGCTTGCGCAGCTCGCTTGCGGCGATCGTCGCCGCGCCGTTGTCGGCGCCGAGCGGCGGGAGCAGCGCGATCGCTGCGCTCGAACGATCGAGCAGCGCCGCAGTAGCGCGGCGACGACAGCGCCTCGAGCAGCGTGCGCGGCACTCGTTCTCGCTGCTCGTCGAGCACGCGCAGGATCTCAGCGCCGTCAGGCATATCGTCGTCGAGCGCCGCGACTTCGTCCTGCAGATGCGCGAGCAGCACGTCGAGATCGCGCACCGGGCCAAGCAGGCCTGCGAGCCAGTGCAGCTCTGCGGCGAGCGGGCGTAGCGCACGGCCGTAGAGCGGTCGCGTCGCTCGGATCAGAGCGCGCGTGCGTCGCGTCGCGACGCGAAAGCGGTGGACGTCCTCCGGGTCCTCGCCCAGCCGAACCCCCGGGTCGTGCGCTTCGAGCTCGTTCAACTGCGCGACGAGGAAGCAGCGGAGCTGGTCGGAGAGCGACGCGCCCTCCTCGAGGCGCACCTCCGACGGGAGCTCCAGCACGCGCATCAGCTTCGGCGCGCCGGACGAGCGTCGCGCCCCGGACCGAAGCAGGAGGGTGCCGAGGCGCTCGAGATCGGCGGGCTCGCCGCCTCGACGAGCTCGACCTCGAGCTCGGCGAAGGCCCCGGCGTGCTTTCCGTCGTCGAGGATCTCCACCTCGTCGACCGTCACCTCCGCGACCCGCCGCTCGCCGTCGACCACCCGCACACCGGTACGCCGGGTCCGGAGCGTCGCGACCTCCTCGAGCCCACCGTGCCGCAGGTGCGTCGCCAGAAGGCGCGCGAGCGACTCGGGCGGCCCGACCGGGCCGCCTGCCTCCTCGAGCTCGGCCGCGCGTCGTCGGCTCGCTCGGCAGCTTCAGCTGCCAGAGCGAGCTTCCGTTCTCGACGCGGCGGCGAAGCGTGATCCCGGCCCGGCCGAGCGAGCGGTCGGGCGTGTCGTGGTAGGTCGACGTGAAGACGCGGTCCTCGATCGGCTCACCGGGAAGCTCCGGGAGCGCGAAGGCCGGATCCAGGTCGAGCTTCAGCTCGCGTTCGACAGTCGAGCGCATCACTTCGATCGTAGGCGGCGGCGGCGTTCACATGTGTGACAACGCCAAAAAAAAGAGGGGAGCCGCCGGGATTGCCGACCGGCGGCCCCACCTGACCGACCGCCGAAGGGCGCTCCGGCGATCCGGGCGAGCCTACACGGTTGGTGTGCGAGCGAGGCCCGGAGGGTGTCCCCCGACCTCCCCGGGCCCCGCTGCACGCATTCCCCCAGGCAACTCGCCGGGCTCACGGATGCAGAGCGCGACGCCGTGCCGATCGCCAACCTACGACCGCCGGCGCGGGACAGGGGTTACGAAGCGGCAACAGTCGGGGAGCGGCCTGGCCGCACCCCCTTCCGGTCTGGTGCGCGCGGCCCCAACATTCCCGCAAATGAGCACCTTTGCCGTCGTCGCCCACCGTGTCACGCCCGACGAACACCCGGCTCGGGCCGGTCGTCTCACCCGCCCAGGCGCGTGACGCGCCTGCAGCCCGGCGACGTCGCGCTCGGCCGGCTCGACGTCCTGCCGTCGCTCGACGGGGTCGAGCCGGGGCTCTGGGCGCTCGAGCGCCTCGCCGCGTCCGGCGTGACCGTGCTGAACGGTCGGCGCACGCTGGTCGCGGCGCACGACAAGCTCGCGACCGCCGCCGACGTTGCCGCGCGCCGGCATCCCGCATCCGCGCACCGTGCACGTCGCGCCGTGGCTGCCGCCGCCCGAGCTCGAGCCGCCGATCGTCTTCAAGCCGCGCTTCGGCTCGTGGGGCCAGGACGTGATCCGCTGCGACGACGAGGCGTCGATCGAGCACGCGCTGCTCGAGCTCGAGACGAAGCCGTGGTACGAGGCGACCGGAGCGGTCGCGCAGAAGCTCGTCGCGCCGCGCGGCTACGACCTGCGGATCGTCGTCGCCGGCGGCCAGGTGGTCGGCGCCGTGCGGCGCGTCGCCGCGCCCGGCGAGTGGCGCACGAACGTCGCGCTCGGCGCACGACGCGAGCCGATCGTGCCGCCGCCGGACGCGTGCGACGTCGCGCTCGCGGCCGCCGAGGCGATCGACGGCGCGCTCGTCGGCATCGACCTGCTGCCGGCCGACGTCGGCACCTGGGTCGTGCTCGAGGTGAACGGCGCGGTCGACTTCACGAGCGCCTACTCGCTCGACGACGACGTCTTCGCGGCGCGGCGCGCTCGGCGCCGCGAGCTGACGCGCTCGTCGCTAGTCGTAGAAGCCCGCGGCCGCGTCTTGCGGCCGAGCCGGCCGGCCTGCACGTACTGGCGCAGCAGCGGGCACGGCGCGTACTTCGGGTTGCCGAGCCCGCGGTGCAGCACCTCCATGATCGCGACGCACGTGTCGAGCCCGATCAGGTCGGCGAGCGCGAGCGGTCCCATCGGATGCGCGAACCCGAGCTTCGCGATCGTGTCGATCGCCTCCGGCTCGGCGACGCCCTCCATCAGCGCGTAGGCGGCCTCGTTGATGAACGGCATCAGGATGCGGTTCGAGACGAAGCCGGGGAAGTCGTTCGCCTCCGCCGGCTCCTTGCCGAGCTCGCGCGCGAGCTCGACGATCGCCGCGGCGGTCTCGTCCGAGGTCTGCACCGCCCGGATCACCTCGACGAGCTTCAGCACCGGCACCGGGTTGAAGAAGTGCATGCCGATCACCCGATCGGGCCGGCCCGTGACGGCGGCGAGCGACGTGATCGGGATCGAGCTCGTGTTCGAGGCGAGAATCGCGCCGGCAGGCAGCGCCGCGTCGGCGCGCCGGAAGAGCTCTTCCTTCGCCGCGGCGTCCTCGGTGATCGCCTCGATCATCAGGTCGGCCGGCGACGAGCTCGTCGACCGGCTCGATCCGCGCGAGCGTCTCGTCGACGTCGGCGCCGAGCCTGCGCGAGGCTCTTCTCGATCGCCGCGAGGCCCTGCTCGACCGCGCCCGGGATACGGGTCGTGCAGCGACACGCGGCGGCCCGAGGCCGCGACCACCTGCGCGATGCCGCCGCCCATCTGGCCGGCCCCGACGACGAGTACGTGCTCGAACGTCACGGCGAGGGAGCCTACCCTTCAGCGAGGTGGAGGTCAGGTCGCAACGAGCGGCGACGCCGACGGGATCGCCAGCGTGCAAGAGCGCATCCGGCTGGCGGGCCTACCGGCACGTCTTCCCGGCGGGCGAGCTCGACGCGGCGGCCTGATCGACGCCGGAGCGCTGGCGCGAGCGGCTCGACGAGCCGCCGGCGGGCTGGTCGACGTTCGTCGCGGTGCACGAGAGCGGCGGCGTCGTCGGGTTCGCGTCGGTCGGCCCGAGCCGCGACGAGCGCGGGATCGGCGAGCTCTACGCGATCTACGTCGAGCCCGAGCGTGGTCGACCGGCGCGGGTCGGGCGCTGATCGAGCGGTGCCGAGGAGCAGCTGCGCGCGCGAGTTCGCGAGGCGACGCTCTGGGTGCTCGAGGACAACCCGCGCGCCCGGCAGTTCTACGAGCGCGCCGGCTGGGCGCCGGACGGCGTCGCGCAAGGTCGAGGAGCGCTGGGGCGTGCGCGCCGCCGAGGTGCGCTACCGGAAGACGTTGCGGACGAGCTCGCGGTCGAGGTCGTAGCGTGAGAGCGCGCGCGCCTCGTCGACCGGCACCCAGCGCACCTCGTCGACCTCGTTCTGCGCGTCGCGCCTCGCCGTCGCACGTCATGCGGTAGTAGCGCACCTCCTTCGGCGCCCTGCGCGACGTCGTAGTGCGTCGAGCCGACGTACTCGCCGAGCTCGCAGTGAAGCCCGGTCTCCTCCTCGACCTCGCGGAGCGCGCCCTCCTCCCACGACTCGCCCTGCTCGAGCTTCCCCTTCGGGAACGACCAGTCGTCGTACCTCGGCCGGTGCACGAGCAGCACCGCGCCGTCGCGAACGACGAGCCCGCCGGCTGCGCGGACACGGCCACTCACACCTCGATCAGCAGCGCGTCGCCCTGGCCGCCGCCGGAGCAGATCGCCGCGAGGCCGAGGCCGCCGCCGCGAGCGGCGCAGCTCGTGCACCATCGTCGCGACGATCCGGCCGCCGGACGCGCCGATCGGATGGCCGAGCGCGATCGCGCCGCCGTTCACGTTCACGTCCGCCTCGTCGGCGCCGAGCAGCTGCGTCGAGTTCGAGCGCGACCGACGCGAACGCCTCGTTGATCTCGACGCGCTGCACGTCGGCGATCGTCTTGCCGGCGCGCTCGAGCGCCATCGCGCCGGCCTTCGCCGGCGTGCGCGCGAGATAGGCGAAGTCGTCGGCGACGTAGCCCTGCGACACGATCGTCGCGAGCGGCTCGAGACCGCGCTTCGCGCGCCCACTCCTCGGAGCAGACGATCGACGCAGCTCGCACCGTCGTTCACACCGGGCGCGTTGCCGGCGGTCGTCGTTCCCTCGGGATCGAAGACGGGCTTGAGCGACGCGAGCTTCTCGACGCGTCGTGTCGCGGCGCACCGACTCGTCCGCGGTCACGTCGCCGACCGGCGACGAGCTCGTCGTCGAAGCGGCCGCGCGTCCTGTGCGGCCGCGGCTCGCTCGTGCGACCGCGCGGCCCAGGCGTCCTGCGTCTTCGCGGGAGATGCCGAGCTCGCGCGCGACCTGCGAGTTCTGCACGACCATGTGCAGCTGGTCGAACGTCGACGTGAGCCCGTCGTAGACCATCGAGTCGACGCAGCTCGCCGTTCCCGAGGCGGTAGCCGAAGCGCGCCTTCTTCAGCAGGTACGGCGCGTTCGACATCGACTCCATGCCGCCGGTGACGACGACGTCGACGTCGCCTGCGCGAATCATCGAGTCGGCGATCTCGATCGCGCGGATCGACGACGCGCACACCTTGTTGATCGTGTCCGACGGCGTCTCGTTCGGGAAGCCCCGCGCCGATCGGCGGCCTGGCGCGCCGGCGCCTGACCGGCGCCGGCCTGGAGCACCTGGCCCATGATCACGTACTGCGGCTCGTGCGGCTCGAGGCCGATCGCGCTCGAGCGCCGCCTTGATCGCGAGCGCCGCCGAGCTCCGTCGCCTCGTAGCGCGGCGAGGCCGCCGCCGAGCTTGCCGAACGGCGTCCGCAGCGCGCTGACGATGACGCTGCGCGGTGCCATCAGCGCACGAAGGACTGGTCGGCGGCAGATCGCGTGCGCGAAGCGCGACGATCAGCTGGACGATCGACTCGACGTCGTCGAGGTCGCAGATCTCGTTCGGACTGTGCAGGTAGCGCGTCGGGATCGAGAGGAGCCCGGTCGGGAATGCCGGCGCGCGCGAGATGAATCTCGTCGGCGTCGGTCGACGTGATGCGCGAGTAGACCTCGTACGCGTGCGCGATGCCCTCGGCCTCCGCGACGTCGCCGAGCAGATCGGTGACGTGCTTGTTCAGCGTCGGCCCGCGCGCGATCATCGCGCCCATCCCGAGCTCGATGCGCCCGGCGCGGCGTGCGTCGCCGCCGGGATAGTCGGTCGCCGGCGTGACGTCGACCGACGATCGCAACCTGCGGCTCGAGCCCGAACGCCGCTGCGCGCGCGCCGTAGAGGCCGATCTCCTCCTGCACCGCGGCGACGGCGACGACGTCGACCTGTGCATCGCCTGCGCTCGGCGACCCGGCGGGCCGACTCGAGCGCGATGTACGCGCCGAGCCGGTTGTCGAGCGCCTTCGAGAGCAGCCGGTTGTTCGGCAGCTCGACCGGCGGCCCGGCCCACACCCCGGAATCGCCGACGCGCACGAGGCTCTCCGCCTCTTCGCGGCTCTTCGCGCCGATGTCGAGGTGCAGGTCGGCGAGCTCGAGCCGCGGACGGTCGCGCACCTGCTCCGGCTGGATCCGCTTGCGCGAGACGGCGCCGGGACGCGGCCGTTGCGCGTCAGACAGCTCGAAGCGCTGGCCGTGCAGCGTCTCGGCGGCGATGCCCGCCGAGCGTCGTGAACGACGAGCAGCCCGTTGTCCTCGATGTTCGTGATCGCGATGCCGATCTCGTCGATGTGGCCGACGATCGCGAGCGTCGGCGCACCGTCGCCGGCGCGAACGCGCGCGAACGACGAGCCGAGCGTGTCGGAGGTCACCTCCGCGAACGCCGCGGCCGCCTCGCGCCAGATGCGGGCCGGCTCCTCCTCGTGGCCCGAGGGCCCGGAGGCGGTCAGGAGCGCGGTCAGAAGCTCGGGAGTCGCCATCGGCTTGCGCATTGAAGCAGGAGCGCTACCCTTGGCCGTAGATGAGCTTCTCGATCCTCGACCTGGTGGGCGTGGCGCAACGAGCGGGGCGGGAGCCTGCGCGCCTAGAGCACGCGCGCGAGACAGCCCGAACCGCTCGACAACCGACGACCCGACAGGGTCGTTTTTCGTTATCCGTGAACAACACGACCGTCCTCAACACCGATCTCCTCACCCCGCTCGGGGCCTACCTCCACCTGCGCGCGCACCGGCCGCGCCGCCTTCCTGCTCGAGTCCGTCGAGCAGGGGCGCCTCGGTCGCTACTCGCTCGTCGGCAGCGGCGACCGCCTCGTCACGCTCGAGGAGGCCGAGGCGCTCGACGAGCCCGTCGTCGGCTACCTCGGCTACGACCACGTCGCGCAGCTCGAGCCGACGGTGCCGCTGCCGGACGCCGGCCGCGGGCTGCCGGAGAGCCGGTTCGTCGTCGCCGACATGCTCGTGCGGTTCGACCACGCCGCTCGGTCGGCCGAGGTGCTCGCAGGCGATCCGGCCGAGGTCGTCGCACTGCTCGACGGCGCTGTGCCGACGCTGCCGCACGAGCGTGGCCGGCGCGGCAGCGAACGACACGCCGCTCGCCGAGCCCGGCCGACTACGAGCGCGGAGTCGAGCGCTGCAAGGAGCACATCCGCGCGCGGCGACGCCTTCCAGATCGTGCTCTCGCAGCGGGCGGAGCGCGCGCACCGGCGCCTCCGCGCTCGCGATCTACCGCGCGCTGCGCCGGATCAACCCGTCGCCGTACCTCTTCCTGCTCGAGCTCGACGGCGCTCGCGCTCGTCGGCTCGTCGCCGGAGACGCTCGTCAGGCTCGACGGGCGCGCGCGCGTCGGTGAACCCGATCGCCGGCTCGACGAGCCCGGGCGACGGCGACGCGGAGCGGCTCCTCGCGTCGCGAGAAGGACCGCGCCGAGCACGTGATGCTCGTCGACCTCGGCCGCAACGACCTGTCGCGCGTCTGCCTGCCGGGGACCGTCAAGGTCGAGCGGTTCCTCGAGGCGGAGCGGTTCTCGCACATCACGCATCTCGTCTCGGAGGTCGCCGGCGAGCTCGCGCCGGGCGTCTCGCCGTTCGACCTGCTGCGCGCGACCTTCCCGGCGGGCACCGTCTCGGGCGCGCCGAAGGTGCGCGCGATGCAGATCATCTCGGAGCTCGAGCAGTACCGGCGCGGCCCGTACGCCGGTGCCGTGCTCTACTCGCTGCCCGGCGGCCCGCTCGACGCGTGCATCGCGATCCGCACGGTCGTGCTGCACGACGGCGTCGCGCTGCTGCAGGCCGGCGCGGGGATCGTCGCGGACAGCGATCCCGCGCGCCGAGCACGAGGAGTGCCTGCGCAAGCTCGCGGCGCTCGAAGCCGCGATCGACCTCGCGGAGGCGCGCGCATGACGGCTTCTGCTCGATCGACAACTACGACTCGTTCACCTACAACCTCGCGCACCTGTTCGGCGAGCTGGGCGCCGAGGTCGTCGTCCGGCGCAACGACGCGATCACGCCGGACGAGGCCGAGCGCGCTCGAGCCGTCGCACCTCGTCATCTCCCCCGGCCCGGGCCGGCCCGAGGACGCCGGCGCGACGCCCGGAGATCCTGCGAGCGCCTCTGCGAACGCGTCCCGACCCTCGGCGTCTGCCTCGGCCACCAGGCGCTCGTCCAGGTCTACGGCGGCGAGGTCGGCCAGGCGCGCGAGCTCGTGCACGGCAAGGCGACGATCGTCGAGCACGACGGCCGTGGGATCTTCGCCGGCCTGCCCGAGGACTTCCTCGCCGGCCGCTACCACTCGCTCGCCGCCACCTCGGTGCCCGACTGCTTCGAGATGTCCGCGACGGCGATCGACGGCGAGGTGATGGCCGTCCGCCACCGCGAGCTGCCGGTCGACGGCGTTCAGTTCCATCCCGAGTCGGTGCTGACTCCGCTCGGCCGTGACATCGCGCAGAACTTCCTGCAGGGTGTGCGGGGATGATCCAGGACGCGCTCGCACGGCTGCTCGACGGAGAGGATCTGAGCCGCGACGAGGCGCGCCGCGTGATGGACACGATCATGTCCGGCGAGGCGACGCCGGGCCAGATCGGCGGCTTCCTCGTCGCGCTGCGGCTGAAGGGCGAGACGGCGGACGAGATCGCCGGCTCGGCCGAGGCGATGCGCGCACACGCGATCGCGGTGCATCCGAAGCGCGACGACCTCGTCGACACGGCCGGCACCGGCGGCGACGGCGGCAACACCTTCAACATCTCGACCGCTGCCGCGCTCGTCGCGGCCGCCGCGGGCGCGGGCGTCGCGAAGCACGGCAACCGCTCGGTGTCGTCGGCCTCCGGCATCCGCCGACGTGCTCGAGGAGCTCGGGTTCGAGCTCGACCTCGCGCCGCGAGCGCATCGCGCGAGTCGATCGACGAGCTCGGCTTCGGCTTCATGTTCGCGCCGACGCACCATCCGGCGATGAAGCACGCCGGCCCGGTGCGCCGCGAGCTCGCAGCCCGGACGGTCTTCAACGTGCTCGGCCCGCTGACGAACCCGGCCGGCGCGCGCGCGCAGGTCGTCGGCGTCTACTCGCCGCAGCTCGTCCCGGTGATCGCCGACGTGCTCGCGCAGCTCGGCGCGCGACGCGCCTTCGTGGTCCACGGCGCGGGCGGCATCGACGAGCTCTCCCCCGCCGGCCCGAACCTCGTCTGCGAGGTCGTCGACGGGACGTGCAGCCGGCGCGAGATCGACCCGCTCGACCTCGGCATCGCGCGCTGCGACCCGGCGGAGCTGCGCGGCGGCACGCCGGCCGAGAACGCGCAGCGCATCCGCGAGGTCTTCGACGGCGGCAACGGCGGGCGCCGCTCTGCGATCCTGCTGAACGCCGCCGGCGCGATCGCCGCGGGCGGTCATGCGAACGATCTGCAGGAGGGCGTCGGCGTGGCACGCGAGGCGATCGACAACGGCGCGGCGCGGAGCGGCTCGAGGAGCTGATCGCGTTCTCGCAGCGACGGTGCCGGCATGAGGTTTCAGGCGGCGCTCGCAGCGCACGGGCTTCGGCGCGATCGCGGAGTTCAAGCGCCGCTCGCCGTCGGCCGGCGACATTCGCCCGGCGGACGATGTCGCAGATCGTCGCGCACGTACGAGCAAGCGGGCGCGCGCGCGATGTCGGTGCTCGTCGACGAGCGCTTCGGCGGCACGTGGGACGACCTGCGCGCCGCACGGGCTGCGACGTCACTCCCGCTGCTCGCCAAGGGCTTCTTCTCGACGCCGGAGCATCTGCGCGAAGCGCGCGACGCCGGTGCCGACGCAGCGCTGCTCCTGCTCTGCGCGACCTCGACGACGCGCAGCGCAGCCGAGCTGCTGGGCGTCGCCGGCGACGCTCGGGCTCGACACGCTCGTCGAGGCGCACGACGCAGAGGAGCTCGCGCGTGCGGTCGCGACTCGACGCGCCGGTGATCGGCGTCAACGCGCGCGACCTGTCGACGTTGCGATCGACCGCGCCGCGCAGCTCGAGCTCGTCGCGCGCGCGCCGCGCGACCGCGTCGTGATCGCCGAGAGCGCGATCGAGACGCGCGCGCAGGCCGCCGCCGCCGAGCTGGCCGGCGCGAACGCAGTGCTCGTCGGCTCGACGCTGATGCGTGCCGCCGATCCCGGCGCGAAGCTGCGCGAGCTGCTTCGCGGCCCCTCGTCAAGGTGTGCGGCCTGACCCGCCAGGAGGACGTCGACGCCGCCGTCGAGGCAGGCGCCGACCTGGTCGGGTTCATCCTCGCCGACAAGAGCCCGCGCCGGGCGACGCGACTGCTCGACGCGCCGCCGACAGTGCTGCGCGTGGCGGTCTTCGTCGGCGAGCCGGAGGAGACGGAGGCCGACGTCGTCGCAGTTCTACGCACGCGAGGACGGGCATCGCTCGCGCGACGCGACACTGCTGCGCGGCGACGAGCGCGTCGGCACGGTCGTCGACCTGCCGTGGCTCGAGGGGGACGATCCACGCATCTCGACCGCGCGCGCTCGACGCAGGGGCGCGTGATGCTCGCCGGCGGGCTCGACGCGAGCAACGTGCGCGAGGCGATCGCGGCCGTGCATCCCTGGGCGGTCGACTCGGCGCGCTCGACCGAGTCGGCGACCGGGCATCAAGGATCATGACGCGGTGCGCGCCTGGGTAGAGGCGGCAAACGCGATGAACGTCACGCGTGAGTTCGGCGAGTACGGCGGGCGGTATGTCCCGGAGACGCTGATCCCGGCGCTCGACGAGCTCGAGCAGGCGTGGGCGACGCTGCGCGACGACGAGGCGTTCCACGCAGAGCTGCACGGACTGCGCACGAGCTACGCGGGCCGGCCGACGCCGCTCACGCGGGTCGAGCGCTTCGCGCCGGACCAGCGCATGTACCTCAAGCGCGAGGACCTGATGCACACCGGCTCGCACAAGCTGAACAACGCGCTCGGGCAGGCGCTGATCGCACAGCGGCTCGGCAAGCAGCGGATCATCGCCGAGACCGGCGCCGGCCAGCACGGCGTCGCGACGGCGACGGTCTGCGCGCGCTTCGGGCTCGAGTGCATCGTCTACATGGGCAGCGAGGACATCCGGCGTCAGGCACCCAACGTCGAACGGATGCAGCTGCTCGGCGCCGAGGTGCGCCCGGTCGAGTTCGGCACGCGCACGCTGAAGGAGGCGACGAGCGAGGCGATCCGCGACTGGATCGCGAACGTCGAGACGACGTACTACCTGATCGGCTCGTGCGTCGGTCCTGCGCCGTATCCGGAGATCGTGCGCGAGCTGCAGCGCGTGATCGGGCGCGAGGCGCGCGAGCAGCTGCTCGCCGTCGAAGGACGTCTGCCGGACAGCGGTCGTCGCGTGCGTCGGCGGCGGCTCGAACGCGATCGGGATGTTCTACGACTTCATCCCGCGACGAGGACGTGCGCCTGATCGGCGTCGAGGCAGCGGGTGCGGCCTCGCTCGGCACCGGCCGCGGCGGGGTGCTGCACGGAGCGCGCTCGTCGCTGCTCGCCGACGAGGACGGTCAGATCGTAGATGCGCACTCGATCTCCGCCGGGCTCGACTATCCCGGGGTCGGCCCCGAGCACGCCTAGCTGCGCGACAGCGGTCGCGCCGAGTACGTGACGTGCACCGACGACGAGGCGCTGGCGGCGTTCCATCGGCTGTGCGAGACCGAAGGCATCGTCCCGGCGCTCGAGTCGTCGCACGCGCTCGCGCGCGCGCTCGACTGCGACGCCGAGCTCGTGCTCGTCTGCCTCTCGGGCCGCGGCGACAAGGACCTCGCCGAAGTGCTCCGGACGAGCGATGAGCCGTAGGCTCGACGGAGGCTCCAAGAGCGGAGACGCGGCTTGCGGCGTCGGAGCGGCGCAGTGAAGACGCTCGTCGTCTATCTGATGGCGATGCCCGACACGCCGCAGCTCGTCCGGGCGGCGGTCGACGCGGGCGCGGACGTGATCGAGCTCGGGCTTTCCGTTTTCCGATCCGCTCGCCGACGGGCCGGTGATCCGCCGCGCCGGCGAGCGGGCGCTCGCAGCGGGCATGCGCACGGCTCGCTGCCTCGAGGTGCTCGCCGAGACGCGGGCGCTCGTCGACGTGCCGCTGATCCCGATGACGTACGCCTCGATCTTCGACGCGTACGGCTGGGAGCGACTCGAGCGCGACGCGCGCGCGGCGGGAGCGACGTCGCTGATCGTCCCCGACCTGCCCGTCGACGTGCGGCCCGAGCTTCGTCGTGTCCAGCTGGTCGCGCCGACGTCGACCGACGAGCGGCTGCGCCTCGCCGCCGAGGCGACCGACGGCTGGCTGTACCTCGTCACGGTCACCGGCACGACCGGCGCGCGCGCCGAGCTCGCCCCCACCCTCGCGCCGCTCGCCGAGCGCGCGCGTGGCGATCACGCGAGCTCCGCTCTACGCGGGCTTCGGCATCTCGACCGGCGCGCACGCGCGCGCAGCGGCGGAGCTCGTCGACGGGGTCGTCGTCGGGTCGGCAGCGGTCGAGGCAGCCGAGCCGGGCGTGTCTGCGCTGACGACGCTGGTCGGCGCTTGCGCGCCGGGCTCGACGCGCCGCGTAGGCTCCTACGCATGAACGAGCCGTCCGCGTCGCGTGCGTCCAGGCCGAGTCGGTCGTGTTCGACCGCGACGCGACGATCGACAAGCTCGCCGAGCTCGCTCGCGAGGCTGCGCGGGCGGCGCCACGCTCGCGCTGTTCCCGGAGACGTTCGTGCCCGTGTACCCGTCGAACCGCTGGGCACGCGAGCTCGCGCACGGCAGCGAGGGCGCGCAGCTCTGGGCTCGGCTCGCCCAGGAGTCGGTCGAGCTCCCGGGCCCGGCGGCCGCGCGTCGGCGCCGCTGCGCGCGACGCCGGCATCTGGCTCGCCGTCGGCGTGAACGAGCTCGAGCGCGGCACGATCTACAACTCCCTGCTCATCTACGCGCCCGACGGGACGCTTGCGCTGCACCATCGCAAGCTCGTCCCGACGAATCACGAGCGCCTCGTGTGGGGCCAGGGCGACGGGCGCGGGCTCGACGTCGTCGACATCGGCGCCGGCGCGCATCGGCGGCCTGATCTGCTGGGAGAACCTGATGCCGCTCGCGCGCTTCGCCCTCTACGAGCGCGGCGTCGAGACCTACCTCGCGCCGACCGCCGACGACAGCGAGGGCTGGCACGACTCGATGCGGCACATCGCACGCGAGTCGCGCGCGTTCGTGCTCTCGTGCTGCGTGTTCCAGCGCGCATCGAGCTACCCGGCCGACGTCCCGCTCGCGGCCGGTGACGACCTGCTCGGTCGGGGCGGTTCGGCGATCCTCGCCCCGACGGGGGACATCCTGGCCGGACCGCTGTGGGACGAGGAGGGCATCCTCTTCGCCGATCTCGAGCCGGCGCGCTGTACGCAGGCGCGGCAGCGGTTCGACCCGGCCGGGCACTACCATCGGCCCGACGTGCTGTCGCTCAACGTCACGCCGCACTCGTGAGCTCCAGCGCGGCGTCGTCGGCGCGGGCGTCTTCGGCGCGTCGCTCGCGCGTGAGCTCGCGCACGCGCGACTGGGACGTGACACTCGTCGAGCAGTACTCGCCCGGGACGGTCCGCTCCGCCTCCGGCGGCGACACGCGACTCCTGCGCGCGGCGCACGGTGAAGCGGACTGGTACACGGAGCTCGCCTGGCGCGCGCGCACGCTCTGGCTCGAGCTGCAGAACGAGACGGGCACGCGCATCTGGGAGCCCGTCGGGCTCGCCTGGTTCGCGCGCCGCGCAGACGGCTTCGAGCGAAGCAGCCTCGCGTCGCTCGAACGACTCGGCGTCCCGTTCGAATGGCTGACGCCCGACGACGCACGCACGCTCTTCCCGTCGCTCGCCGTCGACGACCTGCACGGCGTCCTCTACGAGCCCGACGCCGGCGTGCTGCACGCACGCCGCGCGACCCAGCTGCTCGTCGAGGACGCTGAGCGCCGCGGCGTCGCGCGTCACGCCGGCAGAGCAACTCCCGACGACCCGCCCGCTGCCGACGTCGTCGTCTGGGCGTGCGGCGCGTGGCTGCCCGCCCTCTTCCCCACCCTCGTGCCCGTCGTCGTCGAACGGCGCGACGTCTTCTTCCTCGGCGGCGACGCCGCGTGGACGGGGACGCCGGGCTTCGTCGACTACGACGGCAGGCTTCTACGGCCACGGCGACGTCGCGGGCCTCGGCGTCAAGATCGCGCCCGACTTTCCGAGCGACCGCGTCGACCCCGACACGCTCGACCGGATCGCCGCTTCCGCTCGCGCCGGGAGGAGGCGCGCGACTACGCCGCCGTGCGCTTTCCCGCGCTCGCCGCCGCACCGGTGCTCGGCGCGCGCGTCTGCCAGTACGACCTCTCGCCGGACACGCACTTCGTCGTCGACCGGCACCCCGAGAACGCGTCGTGGTGGCTCGTCGGCGGCGGCTCCGGGCACAGCTTCAAGCACGGCCCCGCGCTCGCGGAGTACGTCGCCGACTGCATCGAGGAACAGCGCGAGCCCGAGCCGTTCCACGCGCTCGGCCCGCGCGCCGGCGACGCCGGCCTGCGCACCGGCAAGGGCTAGAGGCTACGCCTTCTGCTTGATGCCGGCGGCCTGCTCGCGCGCCTCGAACGCGAGCATCAGCTTCCGCAGCAGGTCGTTCAGCTGCTTCTGCTCCGCGGGCGAGAGCGCGGAGGCGAAGAACGCCTCCTTGCGGCCCTGGACGCTCGCTGCCGTGTCCCACGCGTCGCGGCCCTCGTCGGTCAGCTCGACGATCACGCCGCGGCGATCGTCCGGATCGCGGCAGCCGCCGGATGTGCCCGAGCTTCTCCAGCCGGTCGAGGCGGCTCGTCATCGCGCCGCGCGAGAGCTCCAGATCGCTCGCGAGCGCGCCGGGCGAGCTCCGGTGCGCCGTCACCGCGAAGGCGGAGCGAGCGACAGCACCTGCCAGTCCTCGGGCGTCAGGTCGTACTCGGCGAGCGTCTCCTTGAGCGCGGCGTGAATGCGCCGGTTGATGCCGCCGATCCGGTCGACGATCCCCTCGACCTCGAGGTCGATCTCGACTCCGGCGGCGCGATCTTCCCAGGAAGCGGTCGATGTGGTCTTCGGCTGCCATCGTCACCACATTTTGACATCAAATCTCTTGACGTCAAGAGATTCGAGGTGTAGTCTCTCGACATCGAGATATTCGAGGTCGAGAGAGAGAGGGAGCCGCATGAGCCATGAGACCCTCCGATCCCGTCTTCACCAAGCTCGTCACCGACGCGCACATCGAGCAGCTCCGCGGCCGCCGGCTGCCCCGGCGGCCGCGCTCGACCCGGGCGAACTAACTCCTACTCGGGCCAGAAGCCGTCGATGGTCTCGGCGTCGCCCCTCGGATCGTCGATCCGCGTCGAGACGATGATGAGCTCCGCGTCCTCGGGCTCGTCGTTCCAGACACCACGCACCGTGCCGGGCGGCACGCGCACCGCCTCGTGGCGCCCGAGCTCGACGATGTCGTCGCCGAGCTTGAACTGCAGACTTCCGCTGATCACGAAGTACAGCTCCTCCTGCGTCTTGTGACGGTGCCCGTACGAGCCCTTGCTGCCGGTGTGCTGTGGCATCCGCCGATAGGTCAGCGCCACCTGCTCCGCTCCGATCGCGTACGTGATGCCGCGCATCTCGCCGGGGTAGTCGCCGAGCCAGTCGTCGACCTCGTCGAGCCGCACTCGTTGGTACTCGCCATCGCCACCTCCCTTGGTCTGCGAGTATCGAACACCTGGCGCCGGAAACCCGCAACCGGCTGGTGCTCGTCGCCTGCATCCTCGGCTCGGTGATCGTCTTCGTCGACTCGACGGTCGTGCAACGTCGCGCTCCCGGCGATCCAGCGCGATCTCGGCGGCGGCCTCGCGCTGCAGCAGTGGGTCGTCGACGCGTACCTGCTGACGCTCGGCTCGCTGCTCCTCGTCGGCGGCTCGCTCGGTGACCTCTTCGGGCCGCGGCGGCTCTTCCTGCTCGGGATCGTCGGCTTCGGCGTCATGTCGGTCCTCTGCGCCGCGGCGCCCGACGGGAACGACGCTGATCGTCGCGCGCGGGCTGCAGGGCGTGCCGGCGCGATCCTCACGCCGGCCGGGCTCGCCGTGATCGCGACGACGTTCAGCGGTGAGGAGCGCGGCGCGGCGATCGGCGCCTGGACCGCGTGGACCGGCATCGCGTTCGTCATCGGGCCGCTCGTCGGCGGCTGGCTCGTGACGAACGCGATCGTGGCGCTGGGTGTTCCTCATCAACGTGCCGTTCGCGATCGTCACGGCGGCGCTCGTCGCGTACGCGGTGCCGCCGCCGCGACACCGGCCACGCCACGCGCGCGCGTCGACGTTCTCGGCGGCGTGCTCTGCGTGCTCGGGCTCGGCGGCCCGGTGTTCGCGCTGATCGAGGAGCCGCAGCGCGGCTGGGGCGACCCGCTGATCCTCGTGCCGCTCTCGGCGGCCTCGTCCTGTTCGCGCTGTTCGTGCTCTGGGAGAGCCGCGCACCGCAGCCGATGCTGCCGCTCCGGCTCTTCTCGCGCCGCAACTTCTCGTTCGCGAACCTCGAGACGTTCGCCGTCTACGCCGGCCTCTCGACGCTCACGTTCTTCCTCGTGCTGTTCCTGCAGCAGCTGGCCGGCTACTCCGCGCTGCGCAGCGGCCTGGCCCTCGCTCCCCATCACCGTCGTGATGTTCGTGCTCTCGCCGCGCGTCGGCCGCCTCTCGATGCGGCTCGGGCCGCGCTTCTTCATGGGCGTCGGCCCGCTCGTCGCGGCGGTCGGCGCTCGCTCGGCGCTCGTCCGGCTCCAGCCCGGCTTCTCGTACTGGTGGGAGCTCCTGCCGGCGCTGCTCGTCTTCTCGGTCGGCCTCTCGATGATCGTCGCGCCGCTCACCGCGACCGTGCTCGCCGACGCGGGCGAGACGCGACGCCGGCATCGCGAGCGGCGTGAACAACGCCGTCGCGCGCGTCGCCGGCCTGCTCGGGATCGCCGTCGTCGGCGCGGCCGTCGCAGGCCCGACGAACAAGCTCGACCTGGCGGGCTTCCGGCTCGCGATGGGGATCACCGCCGGCTGCTCGTCGTCGCGGGCGGCGTCATCGGCTTCCTCGGGATCCGGAACCGACTCCGTGCAGGAGACCACATGACTCCGCGCCGCGCAGAGATCGTCTTCGACCACGTCACGAAGCGCTACGCGGGACGCGACGCGGCGGCGGTCGACGACCTCTCGCTCGAGATCCCGGCGGGGACGTTCTGCGTGCTCGTCGGCCCGTCGGGCGGCGGCAAGACGACGGCGCTGAAGATGGTCAACCGGCTGATCCCGTTCGACTCGGGCGACATCCGGATCGACGGACGCAGCATCAACGACCTGCCGCTGACCGAGCTGCGGCGCGGCATCGGCTACGTGATCCAGCAGATCGGCCTCTTCCCGCACATGACGATCGGCGAGAACATCGCGACCGTGCCGCGGCTGCTCGGCTGGCCGAAGGCGAAGACTCGCGAGCGCACGATCGAGCTGCTCGAGCTCGTCGGGCTCGAGGCCGCCGATGCGAAGCGCTATCCCGCGCAGCTCTCGGGCGGCCAGCGCCAGCGCGTCGGCCTCGCGCGCGCGCTCGCGGCCGACCCGCCGGTGCTGCTGATGGACGAGCCGTTCGGCGCGCTCGACCCGATCACGCGCTTCCGCCTGCAGAACGAGCTGCAGCGGCTCCACGCGAGGTCGGCAAGACGTGATCTTCGTCACGCACGACATCGACGAGGCGATCCGGATGGGCGACCGGATCGCGATCCTGCGCGAGGGCGGCGTGCTCGCGCAGTACGACACGCCGGACGCGATCCTCGCGCACCCCGCCGACGACTTCGTCGCGCAGTTCATCGGCGAGGACCGCGCGCTGCGGCGGCCTCGCGCTGCGCACGCTCGGCGAGCGTCGAGCTCGATCCCGGCACGCAGCACGGCGACCGGGAGCTGCGCGTGTCGCGCGAGACGACCGTGCGGAACGCCGTCTCAGCTGATGCTCGAGCAACGGCGAGGATGCCGTGACGGTGGTCGACGGCGACGGAGCTCGGCGTCTTCCGCCTCGCGGACGCGGGAGAGCTGCTGTGAGGACCGCCGGCCGGTCCGTCATCCCGAACTTCGGCCAGGGCAGCGCCTGCGTCACCGGCGACCACACCTTCTGCTGGGGCTGGGTGCAAGCGAGCACTGGGGCGACACGCTCGCAGCCGGCGCTCGTCCAGCACATCGAGCTGACCGCTGATCGCGGTCGTGATCGGCTTCGCGATCGCGTTCCCGCTCGCGCTGCTCGCGCACCGGTACGGCAAGCTCGAGCAGCCGATCGGCGTGTTCTCGGCGCTGCTCTACACGATCCCGAGCCTCGCGCTCTTCCAGCTGCTGATCCCGTTCACCGGCCTCACGTGGACGACGGTCGAGATCGCGCTCGTCGCGTACACGCTCGTGATCCTCTTCCCGAACATCGTCGCGGGCCTGCACAGCGCGCCGGACGACGTGCTCGAGGCCGCGCGCGGGATGGGGCTGACGCGCGGTCAGGTGCTCGTGCGCGTCGAGCTGCCGCTCGCGCGTGCCGGCGATCATCGGCGGCCTGCGCGTCGCCGTCGTCTCGACGGTCGCGATCGCGACGATCGCCGCATTCCTGCTGCCCGACGGGCTCGGCTACCCGATCTGCTCGCGCTGAAGGACCCGACGCCGTTCAAGACCGAGATCTACTCGGCCGGCGCTACTCGCGGTCGCGTTCGCGCTCGCGTGCGACCTGCTGCTCGTCGCGCTGCGCCGGGTGCTCGTGCCGTGGGAGACGAAGGGCGTCGCATGATGTCTCGCCGACGCCGCGAACCTGCACACGTTCGTCGACGCGTTCCGCTTCATCGGCGACCACCCGGCCTTCCTGCTCACGAAGGCGCTTCGAGCAGCTCGAGCTGTCCGGCGCCGCGCTCGCGATCGCCGTCGTCGTCGCCCTCCCGCTCGGCGTCGTGCTCGGGCACTTCCATCGCGGCTCCGGCGTCGCGATCGGCGCGTCGATCATCGGCCGCGCGCTGCCGAGCCTCGTGCTGATCGCGGCGTTCCTGACGATGCTCGGCATCGGCTTCGTCAACAACATGGTCGCGCTCGCCGTGCTCGGCACCGGGCCGATCCTGACGAACGCTACGACGCGATCGACGCGTGTCGACCGCGACGTCGTCGAGGCGGCCCGCGGGATGGGCATGACCGCGCCGGCAGATCCTCGCGGCGGATCGAGCTGCCGCTCGCGCGTCCCGCTGCTCTTCACGGGAATTCGCATCGCCGCCGTCACGATCGTCGCGACCGCGCCGATCGCGGCGATCGCCGGCGGCGGCGGGCTCGGCGACATCATCGTCAACCAGGCGAGCTACCGGCTCTCCGGCGTGCTCGGCGCCTCGTTCTGCGTGATGGCGCTCTCCGCCGTCGTGTTCGTCGCCCTAGCTGGGGTTCAGATCGCCGTAACGCCCAGGGGGCTTCGGCGTACTAGTGTCATCGGCGACCTCTCCCGAAAGGAGCAGCAGTGATCCGCAAGCACACGAGGCGAGCGGCCAAGGCGGCGTTCGCGATCTCCCTCGGGGTCGCGATTGTCATCGGCTTGTTCGCGGCGGCGTTCACGCGGCCGGCGCACGCAACGTCGACGACGGGGCCGACGATCATCATCGGGACGAAGAACTTCCCGGAGGAGTTCATCCTCGGCGAGCTCTACAAGCAGGCGCTCGAGGCGAAGGGCTTCCACGTCTCCTACAAGGAGAACATCGGCTCGACCGAGCTGATCCAGACGTCGCTGACGAGCGGGAAGATCAACTTCTATCCCGAGTACACGGGCGTGATCGTGCAGGACGTCTTCCATCACGACGAACTCGCCGAAGACGGCCGCGGCGACCTACCAGCTCGCGAAGAAGCTCGAGGCGGCGAAGGGCTTCACCGTGCTCAACCCGACGCCGTTCTACGACACCGACGTGCTCGCGGTGACGAACGCGACGGCGAAGAAGTACGGGCTGAAGTCGATCGGCGACCTGAAGAAGGCCGGCAGCTTCAAGCTCGGCGGCTTCCCGGAGTGCAAGACGCGCAACACCTGCTTCGTCGGCTACACGAAGCAGTACGGGCTGACCAAGGCGTCGTTCCTGCCGCTCGCCGGCATCTCGGCCTACGCGGCGCTCGACGCCGGCAAGGTGCTCGCCGGCCGACGTGCTTCTCGACCGATCCGCCGCTCGGCAAGGGCTCGAAGTACACCGTCCTGCAGGACCCGAAGCACGTGACCGGGTTCCAGAACGTCGCGCCGATCGTCAAGACGTCGGTCGCGACCGCGCTCGGCTCGAAGTTCACGAAGACGGTCAACGCCGTCTCGGCGAAGCTGACGCTGAACGCGATCGTCGCGATGAACAAGGCTGTCGAGGTCAACAAGCAGGATCCCGCGAAGGTCGCGGCCGCCTTCCTGAAGGCGAACGGACTGAGCTAGCGGAACCCATGCGGGCGGCTGCCCCTAGGGCAGCCGCCCGCCGGTAACGCGCGCCGCGCCGAGCGAGCCGAGCAGAAGCAGCGCCGCCGCAGCGACGAACCACGACGTGACCTCGCGGTTCACGTGCTTCTGCGCGACGCTCGAGCCGAGTCGCTTGTAGATCTTGTCGACCTTCGACGCGCTCTGTGCCCGATACGTCTTGCCGTCGGTTGCCTTCGCGATCGCCGCGAGCGTCACCGGGTCGGGCCGAACGAGCAGCGGGCCACCCGGGAAGAAGCCACCGCCACCACCGCCGAAGAACCCACCGAGCGTTCCGTGGTTCGTGCCGAGCACGACTGTGAACACGCGGATGCCTGCGCGTTTCGCGAGGGCCGCGCCCTGAAGCGGTGTCAGCGTGCCGCGCGTCTGCGCGCCGTCCGAGAGCAGGACGATCGCACCCGGGATCTTCCCGTCCTTGTCGCGCGGTGCATCGCCGACAGCGGACTTCACCACCTGCACCGCAACACCGAGCCCATCTCCGATCGCCGTGCCTCCCTCGGGTGTCAGCAGGTCGATCCCTTCTTGCAGCAGAGCACCGGTCGGTCGTCGGCAGCACGAGGACGTTCGGGTCGCTCGAGAACGCACGAGCCCGACCTTGACGTTCTTCGGCAGCTTGCTCGACGAAGACCGACATGGCGTGCGCGGCGGCGTCGAGTCGCGTCGGCTTCACGTCGTCGGAGCGCATCGAGCCGGACACGTCGACGAGCAGCACGACGGTGGCGCGGTCCGACGCCTCGGAGAGCACGGTTTGCGGCCGCGCGATCGCGGCGGTCGCCGCCGCGGCGGCGAGCAGGAACAGCAGCAACGGCACGAGCGCGCAGTGAGCGGCGGCGCGAAGTTGCAACGGACGCGAGCACGTCGAAGTTCGTGAACGCCACCGCGTAGCGCGCGCGGCGCCGATCGAACCACCAGGCCCCGAGCGCCGCGAGCGGCACCAGCAGGAGCAAGAGGAGCAGATACGGCGTTCCAAAGCTCACGATCCGCTCCGGCGCCGGCGAAGCCGGCACCTCCGCTCCTTGTGAGACTCCGTCAAGCCTACGTCTCATGAAGGCGCGCACTCCGCACCGCCTGCACGATCGCGTGCGCGTCGATCGAGAGCGCGTCGGTGGACGACGCCGTGACGACGACCTTCTTCCCGACGACGATGTGCCGTCGCGCTGACGAGGCGCGCCCCGGCGAGGTCCGGCGGCGGCTTTCGTCCGGAACGCGACCGCGTGCCAGGCGCCGACCAGGTGCTCGCTGGCGAGACACGACACGCGTGCGAACTTCACGTCCCCGGGGCCGATGACGACGATCCGTGAGCGGTACTCGAGCGGAAGCCCGGGCGGGGAGACCCGTGCAGAGACCGTCGAGCGCCCGCCGCCGCCCTGGACCGGGATGCAGCCGAGGAGCGGCTGGAACACCTGAACCTTCGACGACGTCGACACCGCGCGGAAGAGCGCGTAGCGCGTCGTCGTCTGCCCGGGCGAGACCGGAGCGCCGAGCCGCCCGTCGAACGTCGACATGCACGTCACGCGACGTCACCTGCGCGTCGAGCCCGCCGACGACGCTGCCGCCCTTCGGGCACGTAAGCAGGTACTGCGCGGTGCCGTGCGCCGGCACGACGACCCACGGGCCGGGCACCCGGATGCACGGCTGGATGTCGCTGGCACTCGTTCGTCGCGCCACCGACAGGTGCGGTTGCTGCAGCGACGGCGAGAGCCGCAACGGTTGCGAGGAGCGAAGCCTCACACGAGCCTCCGGAACCAGACGCCCGAGAGCAGGCCGCCGGCGAGCATGAACGCGAGCCCGCCCGCGGCGGCGGCGGCGGTCACCTCGACCGTCTTCTTCTTCTTCCCGACGCGCGAACCGAGCTCGTCATAGGTGCCTTTCACGTCGACGGCCGCTGCGCCGCCGACGAAGCGGCCGCGGCTGCCGCGCGCGATCTGCTCGAGCGGTCTGCGCCTGGGCGGGCACCTGGATCCGCTCGGTGTAGCCGCCCTTGAGCTTCTGCTGCACGACACCGTCGGGCGTGCCGACCAGAATCGTCGTCACGGGCATGTGCGTTCTGCAGCGCGTACGTCGCTGCCTGCTGCGGCGTGACGCGACCGGCGGTCTGGCCGCCGTCGGACAGGAGGACGATCACCGCCGGCGGCCGCTTGTTCTTGACGCTTCCGTGCACGGACAGCCCGACGTGCACCGCCTTCGCGACTGCGGATCGGCGAGCGCGGTTCCCTGCGGCCCGGACTTCGCGCGCGCGAGCGCTGCCTGCACTTGGGTCAGGTCGCTCGTCGGCGGCGCAACCACAGCGGCGTGATCGGAGAACGTGATCAGCGAGACGCGATAGCCGTGCGGCACCTTGGCGAGGAAGCGCGCGATGACCGCCTTCGCTGCGCCGAGCCGCGTCGGGCTGGCGTCGGTTGCAGCCATCGACCCGGAGACGTCGAGCACCAACACGAGCGTCGCTTCCTGCGTCGTGACGTGGAACGACGCGCGGGGCCGCGCGAAGCCGACGAGCAGCAGCACGGCACCGAGCAGGAGCAGTGCCGTCGGAAGGTGTCTGCGCCACGACGGCGGCTGCGAGACCATGTTCGGCAGCAAGGCCGCCGGGGCCCAGGCAGCGGCGCCTGCCGTCCGTCGCCTCTCGAGCAGCACGAGCCCGCCGACCGAGATCGGCACGGCCAAGAGGCAGAGCAGCAGCAACGGCGACCCAGAAGCTCATCTCACGCGCTCCCCGCGGCGCAGGAAGCCGGCGAGCGGCCGCAGCCAGTCGCCCTCGGTCGAGAGCGCGACGTGACGCACGCCCGCAGACGTCAGCGACGAAACGAACGTCCGGCGCTCGGCCGCCGCCGCAGCCTTGAACCGCTCGCGCAGGTTCCGATCGCCCGTGTCGACGCGCAGCTGCCTCCCCGTCTCCGGGTCGACGAGCCGTAGCTCACCGACGTCCGCGAGCTCTTGCTCGCGCGGGTCGCGCACCTCGACCGCGAGCACGGTGTGACGCGCGGCGAGACGAAGCAGCGGCGCACGCCACGTCGAGCGGGCCGCGAAAATCCGACACGACGAGGACGAGCGCGCGCTGCCGGACGACACGATCGGCGAGCTCGAGCGCGTCTCCGAGCGTGCCGCCGCCGCCGGGCGGCAGCGTCGCGCAGCAGCCTGCAGCGTGTCGAGCAGCGCTCGGCGGCCCTGGCGCGGCGGCTCGACGGCAATCTGTTCGCCGAACGTGATCGTGCCGAGCCGGTTCCCGCGACGCGTCGCCGCGTATCCGACCGCGATCGCCACACCCTCCGCGACGTCTGCCTTGCGCCGGTCGCCGGTGCCGAACGCCATCGACGCCGACGCGTCCAGCACGAGCCACGTCACGAGCACGCGTTCGGCGAGCTCGACGCGGACGTGCGGCTCGCCCGTACGTGCCGTCACGTTCCACTCGATTCGACGCACGTCGTCGCCCGGCTCGTACGGCCGCACCTGCCAGAGCTCGCTGCCGACGCCGGCGAACGCGGAGCGGTAGTCGCCGGCCAGGAGCCCGTCGACGCGACGTCCGACCGCCAGCTCGAGCGCGCGCAGCGACGCCGCCGAGAGCGCGCCGGGGCCCGGGCTGCTCCGGCGTACGGGTCGGTGCGAGCGGATCGACGGAGGTTGCCACCTGCCTGGCTCCTCCCGTCAGGCCGCGCTCGGCGCGCTCGGCCGAGGTCGATCTGCGGTATCGGCACGACCGCCAGCACCTGGTCGAGGAGCGCGTCGGGCGCGACCTCCTCCGCGAGCGCACGGTACGAGAGCACGAGCCGGTGCCGGAACGCGTCGCGAACGAGCGACAGCGAGGTCGGCCGGCACGACGTAGTCGCGGCCGCGGATCAGCGCGAGCGCACGGGACGCCGCGACGAGGCTGATCGGCCCACGTGGGCTCGCGCCGTACGAGACGTACTCGCCGACGTTCGTCGAGTCCGCGCTCGGCGGGACGGCGGGTCGCGGTCGCGACGTCGACCGTCCAGCTGATCAGCGCCGGGTCGACGTACACCTCGGCCGTCTGCCGCTGCAGCTCCTTCAGCTCGTCGAGCGACAGCACCTGCGCGAGCTCGGGCGGCGCCTCGAGCGAGCGCGCGACGACGGTCAGCTCCTCGTCGTGCGTCGGGTAGTCGACGAGCACCTTGAGCATGAAGCGGTCGACCTGCGCCTCGGGCAGCGGATAGGTGCCCTCCGACTCGATCGGGTTCTGCGTCGCGAGCACGAGGAACGGATTCGGCACCGGGAACGTCTGGTGGCCGATCGTCACCTGATGCTCCTGCATCACTTCGAGCAGCGCCGACTGCACCTTCGCCGGCGCGCGGTTGATCTCGTCCGCGAGCAGGAAGTTGCAGAAGACCGGGCCGAGCTCGGTGTCGAAGTCGGCGCGGTCGGGCCGGTAGACGCGCGTCCCGACGAGGTCGGACGGGACGAGGTCGGGCGTGAACTGCACGCGCTTGAACGAGCCGCCGAGAACGGCGGCCGTGGTCTTGATCGTCAGCGTCTTCGCGAGGCCCGGCACGCCCTCGATCAGCACGTGACCGCCGGCGAGCAGGCAGACGAGCACCCGCTCCAGCATCTCCTCCTGCCCGGCGATCACCCGCCGGATCTCGAACAGCGCCTGTTCGAGCTTGGCGCTTTCCAACTGCCTCCTTCCATCGGTCCTCCTCGCTCATCGTGGTCGACCCAGAGTGCCGCCTTTACCTAAGAAATTCTCGTCAAGACCGTGACCGGTTTAGGGCGTTATGCCAATCCCTTCTAAGAGCGACCGTTCGTCGGCCGACCGCGACGGCTCGTAGACCGCGCCGACGCCGACGCCCGCAGCGAGGCCGGCGGCCAGCGCTGCCGCTCCGAGCGCCGTCGTCTCGCGCTCGGCGGCGACCTCGACCGGGATACCGAGCAGGTCTGCCTGGAACTGCATCAGGAAACGGTTCGCGGTGGCGCCGCCGTCGGCTCGCAGCACCCGGAGCGGCTCCGGCAGCGCGTCGACGACGTCGGCGACCTGGTGGGCGATCGCCTCGAGCGTCGCCCGCACGAGGTGCGCGCGCGTCGTGCCGCGCGTCAGCCCGGTCACGAGCCCGCGCGCGTCGGCGTCCCACCACGGCGAGCCGAGCCCGGTGAGCGCCGGCACGAAGTGGACACCCTCCGTCGACGAAACGCTCGTCGCGAGCGCCTCGCTCTCCTCGGCGCTCGCAAGCACGCCGAGGCCGTCGCGCAGCCACTGCACCGCCGCGCCGCTCACCAGCACTGCGCCCTCGAGCGCGTAGCCGTCGGTCGCAGCCGTCTTCAGCAGTCCGTGCGGCGGTGGGCTCGAATCGTCCCCTGTGTGCACCAGCACGAACGTGCCCGTGCCGTACGTCGCCTTCCCCTCACCTGCAGCGTGGCAACCCTGCCCGTAGCAGCGCCGCCTGCTGGTCGCCGGCGATCCCGCGAACGACGACGGACCGGCCGTTCAGCCGGCCCTCGCCGATCTCGTCGCCCGAGCCGACGATGCGCGGCAGGAGGCGTCGGTCGATCGCCGAAGAGCGCGAGCAGCTCGTCGTCCCAGTCGAGTGTCTCGAGCGACACGAGCATCGTGCGGGATGCGTTCGTCACGTCGATCACGTGGTGCTCTCCGCCGGTCAGCTGCCACACGAGCCAAGCTGTCGACCGTGCCGAACGCGAGCCCGTCGCGCCCGTGCTCGCGCACAGCCATTCGAGCTTCGTCGCCGAGAAGTACGGATCGGGCACGAGGCCCGTGCGGCGCCTGATCAGCTCGGCGTCGAGCTCGCGGCAGCGTGCAGCGGTGCGACGGTCCTGCCACACGATCGCCGGTGCGACCGGCTCGCCGCTCGCGCGATCCCAGAGCAGCGTCGTCTCGCGCTGATTCGTGATCGCGACGACGTCGAACGCGTCGCCCGCGTCCGCCGCGGCGCCGCAAACACTCGCCCAGATCTCCGCGGGGTCGTGCTCGACCCAACCGGGCTGCGGGAAGTGCTGCGGCAGCTCGCGGTAGCCGCGGCCGACGATGCGCAGGTCGTCGTCGACGACCAGGCACGTCGTCCCGGTCGTGCCCTGGTCGATCGCGAGGATCACGAATGCGCTGCGATGAACCCCAGCGTTCGTTGCCAGGCGTCGTCGGACGCGGCCTGGAACTGCTCCTGCTTACGGTCGAAGAAGCTGTGCGGCGCCCCGTCGAACGTGACGATCTCGTGCTCGACACCGGCAGCCGCGAGCGCAGCATCGAAGGCCGCGTTGTCCTCGGCGGTGATGTTCTGGTCGTCGCCCGCCTGCAGCGCGAGGATCGCACATTCCATCTCGGGCGCTCGTGCGACGGCGCTCGCCCCACCGCGCTCACGCGTCGGCGATCCGTAGAACCCGACCGAGCCCGCGAGCCCGTGACCGGAAGCAGCGGCGATCCAGGAGGCGCGACCACCGAAGCAGAAGCCGACCGAGAAGATGGACGTGCATCCCAACTCGCGCAGCCGTGCGATCGCTGCACCCGCGTCCGCCTGCACGCCCGCGTCCGTCGTCTGTTCGACATGCGGCATGTACTCGAAGTCGTCGTCTCGCTTCTCCACACCAGCGCTGCGACCGAAGTAGTCGAAGGCGATCGCGGCGTGACCTCGTTCGGCGAAGCGAAGCGCGAGCTCCTCGTAGAAGTGGTACAGGCCACGCACGTCCGGATAGATGACGATGCCGGTCGTCGTCGTCGCCGCGTCGGGCGTCGCGAGGAAGGCGGCGAACGACGTGCCGTCGGCCGAGTCGAGCGTGAGATCGTCGTGCGAGACGGCAGCGCCTGCGATCCGGGGGATCGGCGGCTCGGAGTCGGTGTCGAAGCACATGCCGCGAGCCTACTCGTCGGGATCCAGCTGGCCGATCATGAGCACGTAGCCGTCGGGATCGACGACGCGGATCTCACCGGCCCGCATGTAGAAGGGATGGGTCACGCGGCCGACATCCAGGCCTTCGAGACGAGCTCGTCGCGAAGCGCCTGCACGTCCGGCGTCCAGCAATAGAAGAGCACCGCCTGCACGCCGGCATCGATGGCCCCGTTCCCCTCGGCGAGCATCAGCCCCGTCGACTGGACGCACGTGTCCTCGGACGTCGTCATGAACGCCCATACCGTCTTGCCATCCACCTCGTGCGTCGCACGCGCCTCGAGACCGAGCTTCGAGTAGAACGCGATCGAGCGCGGCACATCCGCGACGTGCGCATACGCCCAGAAGCCGGTGAGCTCGGCCACGCCCGCATCCTGCCACGGATCGGCGTGCGATGATCGCGGCTCTCAAACTGAAAGAAGAGCGAGATGGCCGTGAAGCTGCACCGCTGCAAGAACACGTGGGCGAAGTTCGGCGGGCACCCGTGCTGGAAGGTGCAGAAGGCGCTCGACGACCAGGGCGTCGAGTACGAACTGGTGCTCGGTCCCTGGCCGGGCCGCGGTGCGCGGGGCGCCGTCCAGGCAGGCACCGGGCAGTCGTCGTACCCGGCGATCGAGTTCGAGAACGGGAGCTGGTACCGCGAGCAGTCCAAGGACATGGCGCGCACGATCAGCGAGGGCCGCTTGCGCGAGCAGCAAGGCGCCGGCGCGGCGAGCTAGTCGACGATCTCGATTCCGAGCGCCGCAGCGAAGAGCGGCGCGTTCTGCAGCACGTCGTTCCACGGCATGCGCGCCCCACGCAGCGCCTCGACCCCGCGGAGCCCCTCCAGATCGCAGCCGCGTACCTCCACGCGCGTCGTCTTTGCAGCGGACAGGTCGGCCTCGCGCAGCTCGCAGCGCTCGAAGAGCACATCCTCGAGCGTCGCACCGCCGAGATCGCAGTCGGCCATGCGGCAGTCGCTGAAGACAACCCGCTCGAGCTTCGCGAAGCGAAGGCCGGCGAAGTCGAGCCGGCATTCCCGAAACGTAACGTCTTCCAGAATCGACTCGGCGAGCTCCGTTCCCGTGAGCCGGCAGAGGCGAAGCTCGACGCGGCGCAGCGAGAGACGCGGCGCCTTGAGGTTCGACCACTCGCGCCCCTCGACGACAGCGTCGACGAGATCGCCGAGCTCCTCCGCCGGAGCCGCGTCGTCGTCGGGGTCGGGCGGGTATGGCGTGCGGGGCGCGGCCACGCTCTAGTCGAGTTGGAGCTCGGCGCGTACGCGCGTTCCACCGCCGGGCGGGCTCTCGACACTGAGCGTGCCTCCGAGCGCGGTCGCCCGGTCGGCGAGACCGCTCAGGCCGGTGCCTTCGCGCGGATCCGCGCCACCTTTGCCGTCGTCCTCGACGACGACGACGACCGCGCGCTCGGTCTCACGGACGCGCACGGCTGCGCGCGTCGCGCCTGCGTACTTGGCGACGTTCGTGAGCGATTCGGAGACGATGTAGTACGCGGCGACAGCGACATTCGTGTCGAGTGGGCGATCTGTCACGTCGAGCTCGACGGGGATCGGCGCCCGCGCGGCGACGATGCGCAACGCCGCGGCGAGCCCGCGCTCGGCGAGCGCCGACGGGTGAATCCCCTGCGCGAGCTCGCGCAGTTCCTTGACGGCAGCGGCCAGCTCGACGACCGCCCTGTCGACGGCGTCGGACGGCTCGACCCGCCCCCGCTGCGCGTTTCGCAGCTGCAGCAACAGCGCGATCAGGCGCTGCTGGGCGCCGTCGTGCAGGTTCCGCTCGAGCCGGCGGCGGGCGTCGTCGGCCGCGGCGACGATGCGCGCGCGCGACCGGCGCACCTCCTCCTCGTGCCGCTTGCGGTCGGTGACGTCCGTGCCGGTGATCAGCCACACCGGGCCGCTGTCGATCTTCGGCAGCGGAGTGCACGACCACGCGACGTCGATCTCGCTCCCGTCGCGCTGCAACCAGCGGCCTTCACACTCGCTCGCGCCACCGCTTCGAATCGCGCTCAGGATGCAGTCGCGCGCGAGGGCACGCTCGCCGTCCGGCACGTAGCGGTCCCAGAAGGGGATACCACCGGTCTCGTCGGGCTCGTAGCCGAGCGTCCGCTCGAACGCCTTGTTCGAGGCATACGGGCGCACGTAGCCGTCTGCGTCGATGAGGCAGATCAGACTCGGCGCATTGTTCGCGATCGAGTTCAGGAGCAGCCGCTCGCGCTCGAGCTCTGCGATGCGAGCCTTCAGCGAGGACGCCGACTTCCCGGACTTTCCGGCACGCCGAGCATTGACCCGCGAGCGAGGCATCGCTCCACGGTACCGTCGCGGGCCGCCCGGATCTACGCGGAGCGCCGCTCGGGGAAGCGCGGCAGGCCATCGTCCGGGATCGGCTCCCACGGCGCCGCGTACGCGACGAACTGCCGGAAGGCCGGCCGGATTCCGGGATCGGCGTCGAACGAGCCGAGCCGAACACTCATCGCTCCGGACTCGGCATCGCGACTCCAGAGCGCTCCTCCGCACGCACTGCAGAAGCACTTCGCCCAGCCGTCGGGTGGCTGCCACGCGTTGACGAGCTCCTCGCCGGCCACGATGCGCAGGGATCCGGACGCGACCCTCGCCTGCGCCGACGCCGCGGTTCCGGTGCGGCGCTGGCAACGAGTGCAGTGGCAATACGACGCAACCTCGAGCGGGGCGTCGACCTCGTAGCGCACGGCGCCGCAGAGACAGCCGCCGGTGAGGGGAAGCCCGCTCAGTGGAACTCGGCGGGCAGGTCGATCCCGCTGACGTCGACGCCGAGAGACCTGGCAAGCCGGACGCCCTGCTCCAGGTCTTCCTTGAGCATGCGAATGTCGGTCTCGCGCATCAGGGCGCCGATGAACTCGCGCGCCTTGGGCCTCCAGAGAGCATGTTGCGCGAAGAGCGGGAGCAGCCGGTTCGCAGCGTCTACGAGCCGGGTCTGCACGCTGCGGCCCGCGCCTTCGAGCAGGACACGTTCGTAGGCCATGCCGGCGCCGTGATGAATGCCGTCGTCGATCGTCAGCCGGTTGCACAGATCTTCGAGAACGGTGCCGCGCGACGACCGGGCGATCATCCGAAAGCGCGGGATGATCAGCCGCTCGTAGAACACCTGCATCAGGAACACCTTCTCCTCCAGCGTGTCCGCGTCGAGCGTCATGTGCGCAAGCTTGTCGAGGTAGGGATCCCGCTCGGCCATGCCGCCGGCCTCGTCGATCAGCTTCAGCCAGGCCTCGGTGTGCCGCGACTCGTCCTGCACCATCGTCGTGTAGTAGAGCTTCGCCTCCTTGTCGGGCGCGATCGCGAACAGCTGCGTCGCCATCTCGACCGCGAGCTCGTCGGCCTGCAGCTGCTGCGTCACGACCGACCGCCAAACGTCGCGCCGGCGTGCGAGCTTCTGCGGCGATCCGGTGTACTCCGGGATCGGCGGAATCTCACCCCAGGCGAGATCGCGTACCTGCCACTCCGCGCGCTTCGCGAGCTCGTAGTAGCGATAGACGCCCCTCAGGTCCCGATCGGTTTCGAGCCCCAGCTCTTCGATGCGCGCTTCGACCTCCATCGGCCGGAAGCCTAACGACCGTTCGGGTCAGCGGCGACGAGCAGCGGGTTTCCCGCAGGGTCGGCGAGCTCGACGCCGGCGTCGCTGCGGCGGGCTCCCGGCAGGGTCTCGGCGTCGTCGAGCGTGCTCTCGTCGGGCACAACGACGGTAAAGCGCGTCAGCCGGGCGCGATCACTGGGCGCGAACGGAGCGCCGCGGCTCTCCCACGTGTTGGTGCCGACATGATGGTGATAGCCGCCGGCCGAGAGAAAGGCGGCCTGATCCCTCATCGCCGCAACAAGATCGAGCCCGAGCACGTCGCGATAGAAGCCCACCGTCTCGTCGATGTCGGAGACGCAGAGGTGCACATGACCCATCACGGTGCCCGTCGCGAGCCCGTCGAATGCCCCGGGGTCGCCGTCGAGCGACGCGAGTAGGTCGTGGGTGTCGAGCGGCAGCGTGGTCATTCGCTCCCCGACCTTCCCTTCCCACGTCTCGCGCGGGCGATCGGCATAGATCTCGATCCCGTGGTGATCGGGATCGCGAAGGTAGATCGCCTCACTCACGACGTGATCCGAGAGGCCCGTGAGCTGCACGTGATCGCGCGACGCGTGCCCGAGCCAGCGCGCAAGATCGTCCCGCGCCGGGACGAGCAGCGCGAAGTGGAAGAGTCCGGCGAATCCCTGGGCCGGGATCGCACCGGGCTGCTCGCGCAGGACGAGCAGGTCCTCCCCGCCCGTTCCGAGCCGTGCGACGCCGTCGTCCCGCGCGTGAACGCGGAGGCCGATCACGCGCTCGTAGTAGTCGATCGAGCGGTCGAGGTCGGCAACGGTCACATACACCGTTCCCATCCGCGTCTGCGCCGGAAGCCTCACCGGCGCGATGATACGGCCGGCGTGGACGAGGTGCGCATCGACAAGTGGTTATGGGCAGCGCGGTTCTTCAAGACGCGCGGTTTGGCGACGGACGCGGTGCTCGGTGGCCACGTGCATTTGAACGGCGCGCGCGTGAAGCCCGCGAAGGAGGTTCACGTCGGCGACACGGTGCAGATCCGGATCGCGACGACGCAGTGGACTGTCGGCGTTCGCGGGCTCTCGGACAAGCGCGGCCCGGCGAGCGTTGCCGCGACCCTGTACGAGGAGACGAGCGAGTCGCGCGCCCGGCGCGAGGAACAGTCGATCCAACGGCGCCTGGCGCAGCCGCTCGGCGCCGACCTCGGCACGCGGCCGACGAAGCAGGACCGTCGCAGGCTCGAGGCGCTCAGGCGCGCCCAGCGTCGCGACCGATGAGTTCGAGCCGCCGAGACGGTCCACCAGACACATGGCGGACACCGTCCTGCCCTACGACGTCGGCTGGATCCTCCGACCGGATGTCCACGCGGTGGATGCGCTGGCGCGGCTCCAACTCGCGGCGCGGCGACGCGGGTGCACGCTCGTGCTGCAGAACGTCTCGCGCGAGCTGACCGAGCTCGTCGAGTTGATGGGCTTGTCAGAAGCTCTGAATGCCAAGCGGTAGCCCGAACAACGGGAAGAGCGACTCCGTGTCCAGGAAGAACGTGAACTCGGTGATCCGGCCGTTCTCGATCTCGAGCACCTGTAGAGCCCACGGCTCCCACCCGCCGCCGTCCGCAGGCTTGTACTGTCCGAACGCCGGGCAGCCGTTCGCCGGCGAGACCGGTACCAGCTTCGACCCCTTGCACCCGATCCCGGGCCCGAACCACCAGGTGAGCATGTCCTCGCGACCCTGGAGCCACAGGTCGAACGGCGGCATCGACTGGGATGCGTCTTCCTTGATCAGCGAGGTGAGCGCCTCGAGGTCGTAGTCCTGGAACGCGGTCACGTATCGCTCGAGCAGCGCGCCGTCGGTTTGGTCCAGCGGCGTGATCTCGGTCATGTCACGCGAAGCGATCGTCGCGCGCGCCCGTTGCAGCGCGCTGTTCACCGACGCCACCGAGGTGTCGAGGAGCTCGGAGATCTCGGTCGCCTGCCACCGCAACACCTCCGCGAGGATCAGCACGGCGCGCTGGCGCGGCGGCAGATGCTGAAGCGCCGCGACAAAGGCAAGCCGCAGGCTTTCCCGCGCCTGTGCGACCTCCGCCGGGTCACCGTCCGGCGCGACGAGCGCGTCCGGGACGGGTTGCAGCCAGGCGACGTCGACCGGCACGTTCAGGTTCTCGATCACGGGTGCTCCGGCCGGCCCTAGATCCATGGGCCGCGGGCGTCGTTCCCGCCCGTTCAGCATGTCGAGGCAAACATTCGTCGCGATCCGATAAAGCCAGGACCGCAGCGCCGCCCGGCCCTCGAACCGGTCGTACGCCTTCCAGGCGCGGATCATCGTCTCCTGTACCGCGTCCTCGGCCTCGAACGGCGAGGCGAGCATGCGGTAGCAGTACGCCGTCAGCTCCGTTCGGTGAGCTTCGAGGCGCGCATCAAGATCCGGGCCGGCCAGGGCGGTGTCCTTCACCGAGGTCGATCCTAGCGCCGACGTCACGGCCGGCCTCCCGCAGCAGTCGTGTGCACGATCAATACGACTGGCCAGGTCACAACAACTCATCGGCCCTGGCGCGGGCGATTTCACCGTTGTAGCCTTGGACGACTCGAGGAGGGATACCGCGTGCCGATCACCCCTGAAGACATCAATCCAAGCAAGCTCCCGGTCGGCATGCGCGGCTACCAGCGTGAGGCGACCGACACCTTCCTGAAGCTCATCGCTTGGGACTACCGGCAGGTGGTGCGAAACCAGACAGCCTCGGCCGAGGAGGCTGAGCGGCTGAAGAAGCAGGTCGACGAGCTCGAGACGCGGAGCGAGTCAGACCGTGACGCGCTCGGGCGCAAGCACATGGAGCTCCGGAGTCGCTACGACGAGGAGCTGCGCGAGCAGCGCGAAACGCTCGAGGCAGAGGTTGCCCGGCTGACCTCCGCGCTCGCCGCGCACGAGGATCGCGACGAGCTGACACGCGCTCTGCTCTCGAACGCACAGCGCGCATCGCGCGAACTGCGGGACGCTGCGCGCGCGGAATGCGAGGCACTTCTGAAGGCGGCGCGGAAGCGTGCAGCCGAGATCGAGGAAGAGGCGCATGCCTCGATTCGGCAGTCGTCACTCGAGGTGACCCGCTTGCGAACCATCGAGCACGACCTGCGCGAGCAGCTTCGGCGGACCCTGCAGTCGGTGATCGGCACCGACACACCGCCTCAGGGCGAGCCCGAAACACCGTTCGACTGATTTCGACGGCGCCTTGGCCGCGCGCTCGCGCTGTGCGAACATGTGTTCGTGTCGCGCGCTGCCTCGATCCTCCACGCCGATCTCGACTCGTTCTTCGCCTCGGTCGAGCAACGTGACGACCGTCGGCTTCGCGGCCGGCCGGTCCTCGTCGGCGCCGGCGTGGTGCTCGCCGCGAGCTACGAGGCGAAAGCGTGTGGCGTCCGGACGGCGATGGGGCTCCGTCGCGCGCTGAGCCTGTGCCCCGAAGCGACCGTTGTCCCACCACGCATGACCGCATATACGGAGGCGAGCCGGGCCGTCTTTCGCGTCTTCGCAGACACGACGCCCGTGGTCGAGGGGCTCTCGATCGACGAAGCGTTCCTCGATGTGCGCGGGATGGAGCGATGCGCAGGCTCCCCGACGCAAATCGCAGTGCGGCTGCGGCGCGCCGTCCGCGAACGGGTGGGGCTACCGATCACCATCGGTGTCGCGCGGACGAAGTTCCTCGCGAAGGTGGCAAGCGGCGTCGCGAAGCCCGACGGGCTCCTCGTCGTGCCACCCGACCGCGAGCTCGCCTTTCTCCATCCGTTACCGGTCGAACGCCTCTGGGGTGTCGGGCCGGTCACGTCGAGTGCGCTGAGACGACACGGCGTGACCACGGTGCGCGAGGTCGCACGGCTCCCGGAAGCAGAGCTCGTTTCGCTGCTCGGCTCTGCGGGCGGGCGCCAGCTCCACGCGCTCGCCCACAACCTCGACCCTCGGCCGGTGCGGCCCGGTCGCCGTCGCCGCTCCGTGGGCGCGCAACGCGCGCGCGGGCGGCGCGGCTGGACGCCCGATTCGGTCGATGCCGATCTCGTGGCGCTCGTCGACCGCGTCACGCGTCGGCTGCGTGCCGCGAATCGCGTCGGCAGGACGGTTGTCCTGAGACTCCGCTTCGACGACTTCGGTCGCGCAACGCGCTCGCACACGCTGCTGCGACCGACCGCCAGCACCGGCGTCGTGCTTGCGATCGCACGCAGGCTCGTCGTCGACTCGCTGCCGCTGCTCGACGAGCGAGGGCTGACGCTCGTGGGCATCACGGTCGCGAACCTCGACGACGCAGCCGCCGTTCAACTGCCGTTGCCCTTCCCGGGGCTTTCCGACGTCGCAGTCGACGAGGCCATCGACGAAGTCCGTGATCGCTTCGGCACCGACGCGATCACCCGCGGCGTCCTTGTCGGACGCCGAGCGAGCATCGCGATGCCGCTCCTGCCGGACTAGCGGCCCGGGTAGGGATCCTTCGGCGAGCGATCGCTCGAGAGGGACTGACGGGATCGTGCAACGAGACCTTCGATCGCGTCCGCGAGGTGGGCCTCGGCGATGTGATGGTCGCTGCGACGCACGCGCAGTCGATGCGCTTCGAGCAACACATCCGCATGGGTGTGTCCGGCCGGCGGCTCGAACCGATACGCCGCCAGCTCGATCAGGAGCCCAAGCGGGTCCTCGAAGTAGATCGAATCCATGAAGCCACGGTCCTTGACGCCGCTGTGGCGAATCCCGCGCTCGTCGAGACGCTCGACTGCCTGGTCGAAGCTCGCCTTCGAAAGCGAGAACGCAACGTGGTGGACGGCCCCCTGATCGGTCGACGTTCGAGTCGGGTCGGGCACACGCTCCTCGTTCGTGAAGACGGTGACCAGGCTTCCGTCGCCCGGGTCGAAGTAGAGGTGGCTCTCCGCCGTGTTGTCGAGATTCGGCTGCTCGAAGACGAACGGCATGCCGAGCACGCCCTCCCAGAACTCGATCGACGTCTTCCGGTCGGCACCGACGATGGTGATGTGGTGAACGCCTTGGCTCTGGAGCTTCCGGATCATGAAGCCGAGTCTGCCAGAGTGCCGTGACAGCCCTCGCGCTCGAGCTGACCGAAAGGAGCACGTATGCAGATCACGAGGAACGGCCCGGACACGACACCGGGCCCGAGCGACTGGTTCACGGGCACCGTGTTCATCGACACGGTCGCCGTCGCCGGCGGCGGCTCCCAGCTTGCGGCCGCGAACGTCCACTTCTCACCCGGTGCGCGCACGGCGTGGCACACGCATCCGCACGGCCAGACGATCTGGATCACCGAGGGCCTCGGCCTTTGCCAGCGGCGCGGCGGTCCGGTCGAGCTGATCAAGCCGGGCGATCGCGTCTTCTTCGAGCCGGGCGAGGAGCATTGGCACGGAGCCACCTCGAGCCGGTTCATGGTGCACGTCGCACTGCACCAGGCTGACGACGACGGCAACGCCGTCACCTGGGGCGCGCAGGTGAGCGACGAGGAGTACGCGCAGGCCCCGAACGCGTAGCTAGGTTGACGCGATGGAGTACGTGAACCTCGGCAGGACCGGGCTGCGCGTGTCGCGCGTCTGTCTCGGGATGATGAGCTACGGCCCCCATCCCGGCCGGCAGTGGGCGATCGATGCCGCTGCGGCGGAGCCGATCGTGCGGCGCGCAGTCGAGGGCGGCGTCATCTTCTTCGACACCGCCGACGTGTACAACGGCGGCGCCAGCGAGGTGATCACCGGCGACCTGCTCCGGAAGCTGTTCGGCACCCGCGAGGAGTACGTCGTCGCGACGAAGGTGCACGGTCACACGATGCCGGGAGAAAACGGTGGCGGCCTGTCGCGCAAGCACGTGCTCGCCTCGATCGACGCGTCGCTCGAGCGGCTCGGGCTCGACTACGTCGACCTGTACCAAATCCACCGCTGGGACCCGCGCACGCCGATCGACGAGACGATGGACGCGCTGCACGACGTCGTGCGCACCGGGAAAGCCCGATACATCGGCGCGAGCAGCATGTTCGCGTGGCAGTTTGCGAAGGCGCAGTCGGTCGCACAGACACGGTTCGTGTCGATGCAGAACCACTACAACCTCGTCTACCGCGAGGAAGAGCGCGAGATGATCCCGCAGTGCATCGACCAAGGAGTCGCGATACTGCCGTGGAGCCCGCTCGCGCGCGGCCTGCTTGCGGGCAACCGCACGCGAGAAGGCGAGCGGCTCACCGAGCGCGCACGCACCGACTCCTTCGGCGACAGCCTCTACACACCGGAGATCGACCAGGCTGTCCTCGACCGCAACGGCGAAGTGGCGGCGGCGCGCGGCGTTTCGCCGGCACAGGTCGCGCTCGCGTGGCTGCTGCGCAAGCCAGGCGTGACGGCGCCGATCGTCGGCGCGACGAAGCTCGCGCACCTCGAGGACGCGCTCGCGGCAGAGCAGCTCGAGCTCGACGCAGACGAGATCGCGCGGCTCGAAGAGCCGTACGTGCCGCACGCCGTCTCCGGGCACGAATAGTCGCTCAGTGAGTCTTCGGCCAGGCGCGCTCGGCGGCCGCGACGTCGTCGACGAGGTTCCCGAGCGCAAGGTTCACGTCGTCCACGTGGTATCCCCAGTCGGGCCCGTCCTTCTCGGTGACGATGGCGCGCTTGTCGGACGCGCCGGTGATCTTCGAGACGTTCAACCACGTTGCGCCGCCTCGGGTGCGACACGCCGCGCGGTAGAGGCCGGGGAACGAGCCCCACGGCGTCGGCACCCTTCCCAGCGACGGGAAGTACGGCGCAAGCACTGCAGCTTTCGCACTCCCGATAGCGGCCGGGTTGACACAGGCGACCTGGAGACCGGCCGTCCCCGACTGTCCAGACTGCAGCGCGACGCCCTGGCCGACACGCCCGAAGAGCGCGGTCGCCGGCGGCTCACTCGGGAAGCTCGAGTACGCGATCACACAACCCGCCTCGTTCGCGTGCGAGCAGAGCGGGATGTGCGCGAAACTGCCGCCGGTCAGCGACCCGGTCTTCACCTCGACGTCGCCGCCGAGAATGATCGCGAGGATCAAGCGATGACGCAGCGCGGCGTTGCCGTCGACGACGTGTGCGAGGAGACGGATGAGCATGGCGGCTCCCTGCGAATGGCCGATGAACACGATCGGGCGCCCGTCATTCTCATGGGCGAGGTAGTCGTCGAAGCCGGCGAGCAGGCTCTGGTAGGCGATCTGCGCGTCCGTCGTCACCGCCAGGAGCGGCTGCGTGACGAGGGTCGCGAGCGTCACCTGCCGGTACATCGGCGCAAAGACGCGGCACTGGGTCGAGAAGCGTGACGCCTGCGCGACTGCGACAGCCGTCTCCGCAGGCTGCACCTTTAGATCGCTGTTCCCGGTCAGCTCGGAGCTCACCGTCGGGTAGACGTAGAAGCAGTCGAACTTCGAGCTCGTCGCAGGCTTGGCATCGGCGATCGAGCGCGCGCCTGTCGCCGAAATCACTGTTGTCGAAAGGTCGGCGGTACATGGGTCGTTCGCGAGTCCCGGCCTGCAGAGCCAGACCGTCTTCGCAGCGCCCGCGTGTGCGCCGTGGGCGACCGCCGCGCAAGCAACCACCGCGACGAGAGCTAGTACCAAGTAGAGCAACGGCCACCTGCGGTCCGATGACACGCGTGGCTGCATCCAACGAGTATGAGAGCTCACGGAATCGTGTGTATCGAAGATACGAGCTCCCCGTCGACCAACATGTGCAGCACGTAGCCCGGTCGCTCGTTCGTGAGCGAGACCTTCAGCCCGGCATCGAGCTCGGCCTGCACGTAGGTGCTCGGCGCGGCCAAGACAGGGCAGCCGCCGAGCGTCCCGACAAGAGGTCGATGCAGGTGCCCAGCCGCGATCACCCGCAGCTGCGGGCTCGCTGCCACGATCGCGCCGAGCGCCAGGCGGTCGGAGGGCGCAAGGAGCATCTCGTCCCAGGCTGCGATACCGGTGAGGAGCGGTGGGTGGTGCAGCGCGAGCAGCGTCGGCCGGTCGGGCTCCGCCGCCAGCGTCGCCTCCAGCCAGGAGAGCGTCTCGCCGTCGAGCTCTCCCGCTTCCTCACCAGGTCGGTTGCTGTCGACGACGACGAGGCGCAGCGGCCCGAGCTCGAACGCGACGCGGAACGGGTCGTCGGCGGCGTCTGGCACCTCGAAGTGACGACGCATCGCGACCGCGTCGTCGTGATTCCCCGGCAGGACGCAGATCGGTACCGCGAGAGGCTCGAGCAGTTCGCGCACCACTTCGTACTCGTCGTCGGCCGCGTGATCGGACAGATCGCCCGAGACGAGCACGGCGTCCGCCTTCGGGCCGTGCGTGCGGACCCACTCCACTGTCTCCCCAAGCAGCTCGGCCGCGCCTCCCCCGCCCCAGGTGGCACCGATGTGGGGATCGCTCAGCTGGACGAGGACGAACGGTTCGGGCAAGCGCATCCCTCCGGGTCGACCACGAGAAAAGGCCCCGTTGCCAGGGCCTTTCCGATAGCGGGGGCAGGATTTGAACCTGCGACCTCCGGGTTATGAGCCCGGCGAGCTACCTGACTGCTCCACCCCGCGACGCGGCGTCAATTGTAGCACCGGCCCCGCGAAAACGGGCTCTAGCTCTACCATCCGACCATGCTCTTGTGGCTTCCGCTCGCGTTTCTCGTCATCGCCATCGTCGGCTCGCTCGCGGTCGCAGCGACGCGCGCGTGGCGCCTGTGGCGGACGATTCGCAGCGTCACGCGACGCGTCACCGAGACGGTCGGTCGCGTGACGGACGCGGCGGCGACAGCCGAGGAGCGAGCAACGGCGCTCGCGAGCGCAACCGAGCGTCTGAGCTCGGCCATCGCACGGCTGCAACGGTCACTCGCCGAGCTCGCGGTGCTGCAGACCGCCGCCACTGAAGCGCGGGCAGCGTACGCGGCGATTCGCGGCATCGTTCCGAGCAAGTGACGCGCGTCGCGGCAATCGACCTCGGGACGAATGCGACGCGGCTGCTTGTCGCCGACGTCGTCGACGGCCGCGTCGAGGAGATCGTCCGCCGGACGCACATCACGCGGCTCGGAGAGGGCGTCGACGCGCGCCGGCGGCTCTTGCCGGTGCCGATCACCCGCGTCCGCAACGTGCTCGTCGACTACCGCCGCGAGCTCGAATCGCTCGGGGCGGAGCGGACACTCGCAGTCGGGACGAGCGCGGTGCGAGATGCGGAGAACGGCGAGGCGTTCCTCGGTGAGATCGAGTGGTCCTACGGCTTCGAGACGGCGCTGCTGTCGGGCGACGAGGAAGCTGCGCTGACGCGGCGCGGCGTCGGTCCGCTCGACCACGGCACGCTCGTGGTCGACATCGGCGGCGGCTCGACCGAGCTCATCCGCGAGCACGAGGCGGCGAGCCTCGACATCGGCTGCGTTCGTCTCACCGAGCGCCATGGCACGGATGTTCGGGCGATCGCGGCCGAAGTTCGCGACGCCCTGCCTCCGCTCGCGGCGACAGCCGTGATCGGGGTCGACGGCACGACCGCCGAGCTTGCTGCCCTCGGCGGGGAAGGCACAACCGTCACGCTGCAGACGATCGCCTCGGCGCTCGTCTGGCTCGGGCGCTCGTCGGAGGACGAACGGCGGGCGCGGCTGCTCCAGCCCGACCGCGACGACGTGCTCGCGGCCGGGATCGTGATCCTGCGCGAGATCCTCCTCCGCCTCGGTCTCGACCACAGCACCGCCTCCGCCCGGGATCTCCTCGACGGGGTCGCGCTGGCCGCCGCCGAGCTGCCCGAGCCCGGAGAAACAGGCATTCCGCGGCCTTGTTGCTAGATACTTGCGCCCGCAAGGTTTAGCAGCTACACTTCTTGAGCAGTCAAGAGTTGTGAGAGCAAGTTTCCACGGAAGGAGCACGTTATGACCACCATCGAACAGCAGGCAACGACCGTTCCGGCTGGGACGTTCGTCGCCGACACGGTGCATTCGAGCGTCGGCTTCGAGGTGCCTTATGCCGTCGCCACGTTCTCCGGCACCGTCACCGACTTCGAGGCGAGCCTCGTCGACGGGACTCTGACCGGCGAGGCGCGGATCGAGAGCATCCAGACGAAGGACGAGAACCTGCAGGCGCATCTGCTCTCGCCCGAGTTCTTCGACGCGGAGCGCCATCCGACGATCCGGTTCAGCGGCGACCTCGTGCGCAACGGGGACGACGCCACGGTCGAGGGAGAGATCACGATCAAGGGCATCACGAAGCCGGCCGTCCTGCGCGGCACCATCGTCGGGCCGACCGTCGATCACTTCGGCGCGACGCGTATCGGGCTGAAGCTCGAGACCACAGTCGACCGCACCCAGTTCGACATCAAGTGGAACATGCCGCTCCCGAACGGCGAGCCGGCACTGGCGAATGAGGTGACACTGAAGGCCGACCTGACGCTCGTCGTCAAGGAGGCGTAGGACCGATGCGCATCCTCGCGATCAGCGGCTCACTCAGAGCCGCCTCGTTCAACACGGCGCTTCTGCGCGCCCTGCGCGAGGAAGCGCCAGACGGCGTCGTCGTCGAGCTCTGGGGCGGGTTGAAGCAGATCCCGCCCTACGACGCCGACGACGACCTCGTCCCCGGCCCGCCCGAGGTCGAGGAGTTCCGTGCGCTCGTGCGCGACGCCGATGCAGTGTTCTTCTCGACGCCCGAGTACAATTCGTCGGTTCCGGGTGCCCTCAAGAACGCGCTCGACTGGGCCTCTCGTCCCCTGGCGACGAACGCGTTTCGCAACAAGCCCGTCGCCGCGATCGGCTCGAGCGCCGGTGCGTTCGGCGGCGTGTGGGCAGCGGCTGAGCTACGCAAGGTGCTCGGCGCCATGGGCGCGCGCGTGGTCGACGCGGAACTTGCCATCGGGCACGCGGCCGAGAAGTTCGACGTCGAAGGCACGCTCGTCGACGATGACGTGCGCCGAGGTCTCCGCGAGGCGCTCGACACGCTGCTCGCGGAGGCCGCTCCGGCCGTCGTGGCCGCGTAGAGCTAGAGCTCGAGCTCGGGCGGGGGCTCGTCTTCGGCGAGGCGCCGCTGCACTGCAGACCGCGAGAGCACGCCGACGAGCCGACCGGCCTCGACGACGGGCACGCGCTCGAGATCGTTCTCTTCGAGGAACGCGAACGCGTCGTTCAGAAGCATGGTCGAGTCGACCGTTGCGTTCGGCGGCTCGGCGATCGCGCCCAGTTCGGTCGTCTTGGGATCGAGGCCGTTCGCGACGACCTCGCGCACGAGCGTCTTCCGAGTGACGACACCCTTCAGCTCGTCGCCGTCGCACACGAACACGGCGCGTACGTCGGGTCGCGCCAGAGCCTCGCCGGCCTCCCGTGCGCTTGCGCTCGCACTGAGCGCGAGCGGTTCGGGCACCATCGCGTCGCGGACGAGCTGCGCCATCGCTAGGGGTAGATCCCGCGTGCGTCGAGCGCCCCTGCCACCTCTTTGATCGCAGCGACCAGCGCAGCGTCTCGCAGCGAGATGCCGCGATCGTGCGCGAGGTCCCACACGCGATCGAAGGCGTCCGACATTTTGTCGGCAAGTCGGCGCCTGATCTCGTCGCGGTCCCAGAAGAGCCGCCCGAGATCCTGCACCCACTCGAAATACGAGACGGTCACCCCGCCGGCGTTCGTGAGGATGTCCGGCAACACCGGGATCCCGCGGTCGGCGAGGATACGGTCGCCGTCGACGGATGTCGGGCCGTTCGCTCCTTCGGCGACGAGGCGGCACTGCAGGTTCGCAGCGTTCGCCCCAGTCACCTGATCCTCGCGCGCAGCGAGGACGAGCACGTCGCACGGCAACTCGAGCAGCTCCTCGTTGGTGATCCGGTCGACATCGCGTTCGTATCCCTCGAGCGATCCGTGTTCCGTGACGTATGCGTGCAACTCCGGAATGTCGAGCGCCGCCGACGAATGAACGCCGCCCGAGATGTCCGACACCCCGATCACGGCCGCGCCTCTCTCATGCAGTTCCGTCGCCGCAATGCCACCAACGTTGCCGAAGCCCTGCACGACGCAGCGCTGGTCGGCGAGATTCCAGTCGAGCCGCTGACACGCGCGCTCGACGACCATGATCACGCCGGCGCCCGTCGCTTCGTGGCGAAACACCGAACCGCCGATCGAGATCGGCTTGCCGGTGACGATCTCCGGCACTGCGTACCCCATCTGCATCGAGTACGTGTCCATCATCCACGCCATCGTCTGCTCGTTGGTTGCCATGTCGGGCGCAGCGATGTCGAGCTGCGGACCGATGAACGGCGCAAGCTCCGCCGTGAACCGGCGCGTGATACGCGCAAGCTCGTTCATCGACAGCTCACGGGGGCTGCAGCGGACTCCGCCCTTCGCGCCGCCGTAGGGCAGTCGAAGCAGCGCGCATTTCCAGGTCATCCACATCGCGAGGGCGGCGCACTCGCCGAGATCGACGCCCTCGTCGTAGCGAATTCCGCCCTTCGTCGGGCCAAGCACAGACGAGTGCTGCACGCGGTACGCCGGAAAAGACGTGAAGGTGCCGTCGTCCAGCCGGACGGGCAGTGACAGGATCAACGCTCGCTCGGGATGCCGGAGCCGCGTCGAGACGAGATCGGAGACGTCCGCCAGCTCGAGAGCGTGCTCGAGCTGCATCGTCGCCTGCTGGTAGAGAGGCGTGTCCCACTCGAGCGCTCCGACTGCATGGACGGCCTTCGCCACGGGCAGGAGGGTACGTGAAACGCGTGGGCCGTCCTGGGCCGACCCATGGGTCGGACGGCCCATGCGCGCGACGCGGATGTGGGCGAGGATCGCTCCGATGAGGCATCCGGAGCTCCTCCCCGCCTTCAGCGTCGCGCTCGCTCTCGCGCTTGCGCGCCTCCGCTTCGTCGTGCTCGCGAACTGGAGCTGCGGCAGGTGTGGCGAGGCGCACCTGCACTGCGAGTGCAAGCCGTCCTGGCTGCGGCTCCTGCTCTAGGCGAGCAGCGAGCGAAACACCCCCTGGTCGTGCCCCGGCTCCTTCAGGTGCGCAGCTCGGATCACCGCCCAAACGCGGATGAGGCGGTCGTCGAGCCCGGCCTCCACGAAGTGCGCGATCCGCCGTTCGGCGCTCTCCCGGCTCATGGTGTGCTGGATGGGGTTGTGCAGCCACGCGTAGACGTCGTACTCGCGCTGGCCCAGCCAGGGCTTCGGGTCGATGGCGACGTATCGCTCACCGTGGCGGAGCAGGTTGTGATGGTGGAAGTCGCCGTGGAGAAGCCAATCCTCGTCGGGGCCGAGTTGCTCGAAGAGCTCTCGCGCGAGTGGCGTCAACGGAGATCGTGACCGGTCGAGCCATTCCGGCACGAGGTCCCGCACACGCCGGAACGGCGCGCCTGCCGGCCGCCAGAGCCGCAAAGCGACGTCGACGGCTGTTGCAGTCGCTTCGTCGTCATCGATCGTCGAGAGATCGGTGCCGGGCACCGCACGCTCGAGCAGCAACGCGCGCCGCGCCGGATCGGACCGTAGTACGCGAACAGCGCCGTTGCCGGCCCAGCACGCAAATGCATCGGCGTCGTGGAGCGACTCGTCGTCGTGCTCCCAGGCGACCTTGAGCACGAGGTCGTCACCGGCAGGCGCGACGTACGAATAGTTCGACATCTCGAAAGGCGAACCGAGCGCAACACCCCACTCCGCCGCGGCGGCCTCTGCAAGCGCACGCGCGTGCGTCAAGTCGACAGACACACGGCGAGGGTAGTGGTGGGCCGGAAGACGCGTCGTCCCGAGGGATGATTTCGCGGTCGTTTGCGGGGAGGATGCGCCACGAGCCGGACGGCGATACCGTGCTTCCGTGCAAAGCTGGTTGACGCGGATCAGGCCCCACGCCCGGGAGCGGCGCGCGGGTCTCGCCGCTGCGGAGGCCGAGCGTCAAGCGGCAGCCGCGCGTGCCGCGGCTGACCAGCGGGCCCGCATCGCGCGCGAGTTGCATGACGTCGTCGCGCACTCGGTGTCGGTGATGGTGGTACAAGCGTCGGGCGTGCGACGGCTGCTCTCGGAGGATCAGGAACGCGAGCGCGAGGCTCTGCTATCGGTGGAGCGCATCGGTCGTGATGCGCTGGCCGAGATGCGTCGCATGCTCGGCGTCATGCGCACAGGTGAGGAGCAGCCGATGTCGCTCGCGCCGCAGCCGAGCCTGCAGCATCTCGACCGGCTCGTCGCCCAGCTCGAAGAGGCGGGCCTTCCCGTGACCCTGCGAGTCGAGGGAACGCGACCGGACCTGCCGCCGGGGATCGACCTCTCGGCGTATCGGATCGTGCAGGAGGGGTTGACGAACGCGTTGCGGCACGGCGACGGCGCGCACGCCGAGGTGGTCGTGCGATACGGCGACACGGCTGTCGAGGTGGAGATTGCCGACGACGGCCCCGGCGCGAACAACGACGAACTCGACGGGCAAGGCCTGGCCGGCATGCGCGAGCGCGTCGCGCTGTACGGCGGAACGATCGCTGCCGGGCCGCGCGAAGGCGGCGGGTTCGTCCTGCGCGCGCTGCTGCCGGTCGAGGCGGCGCCATGATCCGCATCGTGCTCGTCGACGACCAGGCGCTGGTACGCGCCGGGTTCCGGATGATTCTCGACGCGGAGCCGGAGATGGAGGTCGTCGGCGAAGCGTCGGACGGTCGCGAGGCGATCGACCAGGTGCGGGCGCTTCGGCCGGATATCGTGCTGATGGACATCCGCATGCCCGAGCTCGACGGCCTCGAGGCCGCCCGGCGCATCCTCGACGCAAACGGAGACGACGGGCCGCGCATCTTGATGCTGACGACGTTCGATCTCGACGAGTACGTCTACGAAGCGCTGCGCGCGGGCGCGAGCGGCTTCCTGCTCAAGGACACTCCGCCCGAGCAGCTCGTCTCCGCAATTCACGTCGTCGCGGAGGGCGAGGCTCTGCTCTCGCCGTCGATCACGCGCCGCGTGATCTCGGAGTTCGTGAAGGGCGCGGGCCCGAAGCCCCAGGCGCAGTTCCCGCGTCTGCAGGACCTGACGGCGCGCGAGCACGAGGTGACGACGCTGATCGCGCGCGGCCTCTCGAACGCGGAGATCGCGAAGACGCTGTTCGTGTCGGAGACGACCGTGAAGACGCACGTCGCGCGCGTGCTCATGAAGCTCGGCCTGCGCGATCGGGTGCAGGTCGTCGTCCTCGCTTACGAAGCGGGCGTCGTCACCCCCGGTGACGCCGCCGGCGCAAGCGCCGGCTAGTCCCCTTCCGGCACGTCACCGCGCGCCTCGTCCCGGTGCCAAGCAAGGGTGACAGAAGTGCAACACGCTTCCGTCAGGCGGCACGCCGAAACACCGCCAACGAGCGACTCTCGATCGACACCTCCGCGCCGGAGACGAGACGCTCGCCGTGCCAGTCGCCCGTCGCCAGCACGAGCTCCCAGCGCGTGCCGAAGCGTCGCGCGGGCAGACGGAACGAGATTTCCTCGAAGAACGCGTTGAAGAGGACAAGGAAGGAGTCGTCGCGTACCTCCTCCCCACGCAACGTCTCGGTGTGCAGCTCGTCGCCGTTCATGAAGACGCCGATCGCACGCGACTCGAGATTGTCCCAGTCGCGGCGCGTCATGCGGCGGCCGTCCGGGCGCATCCACCACACGTCGGGCAGCAGCTCGCCCTTGCCTTCGAAGAAGGTCGTGCGCCGGAAGACCGGATGCGCCCGCCGCAGGTCGAGCAGACGACGCGTGAACTCCAGCAGGTCCTGGTCGCAATGCTCCCAGTCGAACCACGAGATGTCGTTGTCCTGGCACCACGCGTTGTTGTTGCCACCCTGCGACCGGCCGAACTCGTCGCCTCCGAGCAGCATCGGAACACCCTGTGAGAGGATCAGTGTCGCGAGGAAGTTGCGGATCTGGCGTGCGCGCAACGCGTTCACCGCCGGATCATCGGTCGGCCCTTCGACGCCGCAATTCCATGAACGGTTGTCGGTCGTCCCGTCACGGTTCCCTTCGCCGTTCGCCTCGTTGTGCTTTTCGTTGTACGAGACAAGGTCGCGCAACGTGAAGCCGTCGTGTGCGGTGATGAAGTTGACCGACGCGAAGGGACGCTTGCCATCGTTCTCGTACAGGTCCGCCGAGCCGCCGAAGCGCGAGACGAAGTCGCGCAGCGGCGCCTGGCCACGCCAGAAGTCACGCATCGTGTCGCGGTAGATCCCGTTCCACTCCGACCACAGGATCGGGAAGTTGCCGACCTGATATCCGCCAGGGCCGACGTCCCACGGCTCTGCGATCAGCTTCACCTGCGACAGGATCGGATCCTGGTGGATGATGTCGAAGAACGCCGAGAGGCGATCGACCTCGTAAAACTCACGCGCGAGCGCCGACGCGAGGTCGAACCGGAACCCGTCGACATGGCACTCGGTCACGAAGTAGCGGAGCGAGTCCATGATCAGCCGCAGAACTGTGGGGTGCACGGGATTCAGCGTGTTGCCGGTGCCCGTGTAGTCCATGTAGAACCGCGGTTCGTCCGGCACGAGCCGGTAGTAGCTCTGGTTGTCGACGCCCTTGAAGCTCAGCATCGGCCCGAGGTGGTTTCCCTCGGCGGTGTGGTTGTAGACGACGTCGAGGATCACTTCGATGTTGGCTCCATGCAGCGCCTTCACCATGCCCTTGAACTCGCGCACGGGGTCGTGGGTCGCTGCATACAGCGAGTGCGGCGCCAGGTAGCCGATCGTCGAGTAACCCCAGTAATTGGTGAGCCCGCGCCCGTGCAGAAAGCCCTCGTCGACGATGTGGTGCACGGGCAGGAGCTCGACCGCCGTTACCCCGAGTTGCTTCAGGTAGTCGATCGCGTTCTCGCTCGCGAGCCCGCCGTAGGTGCCGCGAAGATCCTCGCGCACCCCTTCCCGCGTCTGGGTGAACCCCTTCACGTGCGCTTCGTAGATCACCGTCTCGTGCCACGGGATGCGTGGCCGCACGAGCTCGTCGTCCTGCCAGTCGAATGACGGGTCGATCACCACCGACTTCGGCACCGCGTGCGCCGAGTCACTCGTGTCGATCGTCAGGTCGGCGTCCGGGTCGGACGACGGAACATACGGCAGCACGTTCGCCTCGTTCCACCTCACCGCACCGTCGATCTGCTTCGCGTACGGGTCGATGAGCAGCTTCGCGGGGTTGAACCGCACGCCGCGACGCGGGTTGTAGGGGCCGTGCACGCGGTAGCCGTAGCGTTGGCCGGGTCCCACACCGGGGAGGTAGCAATGCCAGTTGAAGGCCGTTCGCTCGTGGAGGTCGATCCGCTCCTCGTTGCCGGCGGCGTCGAAGAGACAGAGCTCGACGCGTTCGGCGTTCTCGCTGAAGAGCGAGAAGTTCGTCCCATTCCCGTCCCAATCCGGCCCGAGCGGGAACGGGCTGCCGACCCAGACCTGCCTGCTCATCGCCGCAGCTCTTCGAGCCAAACGGCCCCGAAGGGCCGCGACCAGACTTGCGTGGACATCGCGCCGAACCGTACCCGCCGCTCGGGGCCCGAACCCGAGGGAACCTCAGCTTCTTCCAGTCCGGCGACCGCTAGGCGGATTTGGGTCGGAGCCAGACGACTCCGAGCGGCGGCAACGTCACTTCTGCCGAGTAGGGCTGATCGTGCCAGTCGCGCTGTTCGGCTCGTACCTCCCCCATGTTCCCGACGCCTCCGCCGCCGTAGTGCACGAGTCGGTGTTCAGCGCCTCGTCCCAGTCGCCGGCGAGCGGCAAGCCGACGCGATAGCGCTCGCGCGGCACCGGCGAGAGGTTGGCGACGCAGACGAGCTGGTGCGCGCCGTCGCGCGACCGGCGCATGAACGCGAACACGTTGTTGATCGCGTCGTTCGGCTCGAGCCAGCGGAAGCCGTCCGGTGAGAAATCGACCTCCCACAGCGCCGGCTCGTCGCGATAGACGCGGTTCAGGTCGCGCACGAGGTCGCGGACGCCGGCGTGGTCGGCGTGCTCGAGCAGCCACCACGGCAACTCGTCCTCGTCCGACCACTCCCACGGCGTCGCGAGCTCGCACGCCCATGAACAGCAGCTTCTTGCCGGGATGCGCCCACATGTACGCGTAGAGCGCGCGCAGGTTCGCGAGCTGCTGCCAGCGGTCGCCCGGCATCTTCGCGAGCAGCGACCCCTTGCCGTGCACGACCTCGTCGTGCGAGAGCGGCAGGATGAAGTTCTCGTTCCACGCGTAGACGAGCGAGAACGTCAGCTCGTGGTGGTGGATACCGGCGATGGATCGGATCGAGCTGCGAAGTACCCGAGCGTGTCGTGCATCCAGCCCATGTTCCACTTGAAGCCGAAGCCGAGGCCGCCGACGTACGTCGGGCGCGACACGCCGGGCCACGCCGTCGACTCCTCGGCGGCCGAGATGACCCCCGGCTCGCGCGCATGCACGAGCTCGTTCATGTCCTTCAGGAACGCGACCGCATCGAGATCCTCGCGGCCGCCGAACCTGTTCGGCACCCATTCGCCCGGCTTGCGCGAGTAGTCGAGGTACAGCATCGAGGCGACCGCGTCGACGCGGAGGCCGTCGGCGTGGTACTCGCGCAGCCAGAAGAGCGCGTTCGCGAGCAGGAAGTTCTGCACCTCGGTGCGGCCGAGGTTGAAGACGAGCGTCCCCCAGTCGGGATGCGCGCCGCGCTTCGGGTCGTCGTGCTCGTAGAGCGCCGTCCCGTCGAAGCGCGCGAGCGCCCACTCGTCGCGCGGGAAATGCGCGGGCACCCAGTCGAGGATCACGCCGATGCCGTTCGCGTGCAGATGGTCGACGAAGTAGCGGAAGTCGTCGGGCGAGCCCAGCGTCGAGAGCGGCGCGTAGTAGCCCGTGACCTGGTAGCCCCACGAGCCCGAGAACGGGTGGTGCATGACGGGCAGCAGCTCGACGTGCGTGAAGCCGAGGTCGCGCACGTACGGCGCGAGCTGCTCCGCGAGCTCGCGCCAGCCGAGCCCGCGTGCGCCACGACGGCGCGTGCACCTCGTAGATCGAGATCGGCCGGTCGAGCGGCTCCTGCGCACGCCGCGCTTCGAGCCAGTCCGAGTCGAGCCAGTCGTACTGCGACTCGAAGACCGACCGACGCCGTCTTCGGCGGAACCTCCGCCTCGAACGCGAGCGGGTCGGCCTTCTCGTGCCCGTCGAGGTGGAACTTGTAGTGCTCGCCGACCGTCGGCGCCCTCGACGATCGCCCTCCCAGATGCCGGTCGTCGTCGACGGGCGAAGCGGGTCGGCGGCCGGGTCCCAGCCGTTGAAGTCGCCGACGACGCTGACGTAGCGCGCGTTCGGCGCCCAGACCGCAAAGCGCACGCCGCCCTCGACCGGTGCGCACCGAGCTTCGCCCACAGCTCCTCGTGTCGCCCCGCCCGCGCGAGCCAGATGTCGAGCTCGCCGAAGGCCGACGCTGTGCTGCTCACACCGGCACCTCTTCCTCGAGCATCCGCACGATGCCGGCGACCGGGATCCCGACCCAGTCGGGCCGGTTGTTCAGCTCGTAGCGGAGCTCGTACACCGCCTTCTCGAGCTCGAACACGCGCAGCAGCTTGTCCATCGCTGCGCCGGACGGGATGAGCGACTCGGCTCGACGGTCTCGCGGTAGCCGTCGAGGAACTCCTCGCGCGACGCGCTCCTCCCAGTCGTCGGGAGCCTTCGTCTCCGCGCAGGACCTCCGCGGCGGACGCGGCGTACGCGAACGAGCGCAGCATCCCGGCGACGTCGCGCAGCGGGCTGCGCTTGCGCCGGCGCTCCGGCAGCGACCGCGCCGGCTCGCCCTCGAAGTCGAGGATGACCCAGTCGTCCGCCGACCAGAGCGTCTGGCCGAGGTGGAAGTCGCCGTGGTGGCGAATCACGCGACCGGTGCCGCCGAGGTTCGTCAGCAGCCGCAGCCGCTCGCGCACCTCCTCGCCGCGACCGCGGATCGGCTCGAGCTCCGGCGACGTCGTCGGGCAGGTCGATGAAGATCGACTCGATCTCCTCGTCGACGGTCGCCGTGAGCAGCCCGAGCGACTCGACGGACGTCTGGCTCCGGCGCGAAGGTCGGATCGTTCGGGTCGGAGCCGAGCAGCGTGTGCATCTTCCCCGTCACCTCGCCGAGCCGCCGCAGCGAGTCGAGGAACGCCTCGTCGCCGCTCGATCGCCGCGTCGAGCGCTCGCTCCCAGCCGTCCTCGCCGCCGCGACGAACTGCTGCAGGATCCCGAGCGTCGCGGTCATCTGCCGGCCGGCGTACGCGTACCAGCCCGACGAGCTGCGCGATGTTCTCGAAGCCGTGCTCGGTGAGGAAGCGCAGCAGCTCGAGCTCCGGGTTGATCTCCTGCCTCGACGCGCCGGAACACCTTCAGGATCAGCTCGTCGTCGAAGACGATCGACGTGTTCGACTGCTCGGCGGTGATCTGCGCGCACCTCGCGCAGCTCGCCGGTGCTCGCGTCGGCCGATCACCTTCGACCGATGCCGAACTCGATCGACCCGTTCTGCGCCTGCGACCTGCGCGCCGCGTTCGCATCAGCTCGACGAGCTCGCGCACCCGAAACGGTCGGCGAGCGCGTCGTTCGCACCATCCGTCAGCAGCTGGTACGTCTCGTGCGTCCCCGTGTCGAACCCGATCTCGACGAGCTGCAGCTCGAGCGAGATCGCGTCACGCGAGGATCGCGCGATCGACGATCGTCGCGTGGGTCACCTCGCGCGTCTTCGACCCAAACCAGCGCTGGCCCGTGACGAACTCGATCAGCTCGTGCTCGGTCATCCGTCCTCGTCCTTCCGCAACTGGAACCAGAAGAACCCTCGCGGCGCCAACGTCAGCAGATAGGGCAGTTCGCCGATGCGTGGGAACCGCGTCCGCCCGAACATCTCCTCGGGAACGAGCCCTTCCCAGCGCGAAAGATCGAGCTCGACCGCCTGCGCAGACCGGGCCAGGTTGTGCACGCAGAGAACGATGTCGTCCTCGTAGGTGCGGACGTGCGCGAAGATCCGCGGGTTCTCGGGGCGCAGCGCCTCGTAGGTGCCGAGGCCGAAGACCGGGTGGTCCTTGCGCAGCGCGATCATCCGATGCAGCCAGCGCAGCAGCGAGTTCGGCTGGCGCAGCTGCGCCTCGACGTTGACCGCCTGGAAGCCGTAGACCGGGTCCATGAGCGGCGGCAGATAGAGCTGCTGGAAGTCGGCGCGCGAGAAGCCACCGTTGCGGTCGCCGGTCCACTGCATCGGCGTGCGCACGCCGTCGCGATCGCCGAGAAAGATGTTGTCGCCCATCCCGACCTCGTCGCCGTAGTAGAGGACGGGCGAGCCGGGCAGCGAGAAGAGGATCGCGTGCAGCAGCTGGATCTCGTCGCGGCCGTTGTCGAGCAGCGGCGCGAGCCGGCGGCGGATGCCGAGGTTCAGCTTCATCCGCGGGTCCTTGGCGTACTCCTCGTACATGTAGTCGCGCTCTTCGTCCGTGACCATCTCGAGCGTCAGCTCGTCGTGGTTGCGGAGAAACAGCCCCCACTGCGCGTTCGTCGGGGATCGCCGGCGTCTGCTCGAGGATCTCGACCATCGGCAGTGCGTCCTCGCGGCGCATCGCCATGAACATGCGCGGCATCACCGGGAAGTGGAACGCCATGTGGCACTCGTCGCCGTCGCCGAAGTACTGGACGACGTCGGCGGGCCACTGATTCGCCTCGGCGAGCAGGACGCGGTCCTGGTAGTGCGCGTCGACCTCGGCGCGCACGCGCTTCAGGAACGTCGTGCGTCTCGGGGAGGTTCTCGCCGTTCGTCCCGTCGCGCTCGTAGAGGTACGGCACCGCGTCGAGCCGGAACCCGTCGAGCCCGAGGTCGAGCCAGAAGCGCAGGACGTTCAGCATCTGCTCCTGCACCTCGGGGTTGTCGTAGTTCAGGTCGGGCTGGTGCGAGAAGAAGCGGTGCCAGTAGTACTGCCCGCGCACCGGGTCCCACGTCCAGTTCGACGGCTCGGTGTCGACGAAGATGATGCGCGCCTCGCTCCAGCGCGTGTCGTCGTCGCCCCACACGTAACAGTCGCCGTAGGGCCCGTCCGGTTCGGTGCGGCTCGCCTGGAACCACGGGTGATCGGCGCTCGTGTGGTTCATGACCAGGTCGGCGATCACGCGCATGCCGCGCTGGTGCGCCTGGTCGACGAACTGCTTGAAGTCGTCGATCGTCCCGTAGTCGGGGTGGATCCCGAAGAAGTCGGCGATGTCGTAGCCGCCGTCGCGAGCGGGCTCGGATAGAACGGCAGCAGCCAGATGCAGTCGACGCCGAGCCACTGCAGGTAGTCGAGCTTCTCGGTGAGGCCGCGGAAGTCGCCCGAGCCGTCGTCGTTCCCGTCGAAGAACGCGCGCATGTGGATCTCGTAGAAGACCGCGATCTTGAACCACAGCGGGTCGCGCTCGAACCAGTTGCTGGACTCGGTCATGAGCGCTCAACTTTCACGAGTGCGCCTTGCCCGGGGCGAGCTTGACGTAGTTGCGCCCGGCGCGCCAGGTGAACTCCCGATCCGACAGGAGCTCGCGGCCAGCGAACGCGGGCGGCAGCCCGAGCGACACCGGAACGACACATACGCCCTCCTGCTCGCTCACCGCGTCGATGTTCACGACGCACAGCATGTCGCCCTTCGCGTACGCGACCAGCTGGTCGTTCTCGGTCTCGAGCCACTGCAGGTTGTCGATCCGCTGCAGCGCCGGCTCGGCGCGACGGATCTCGTTCAGGCGTTGCACGAGCGGCAGCAGAGGACCGTCGAGCGTGCGCTGCTTCACTTCGTACTTCTCCGAGTCGAGGTACTCCTCGGAGCCCGGGCGAACCGGCAGGTTCTCGTACGACTCGAAGCCCGAATAGACGCCGTACGTCGGAATGAGTGTCGCGGCGAGCACGAGTCGCGCCTCGAACGCAGGCGGGCCGCCGCGCTGCAGGTACTCGTGGAGGATGTCCGGCGTGTTCACGAACGCGTTCGGCCGGTAGAACGCCTGCCACGCGAGTAACTGCGCCATGTACTCGGCGAGCTCCTGCTTCGAGTTCTTCCACGTGAAGTACGTGTAGCTCTGCGCGAAGCCGAGCTTCGCGAGCGTCGTCATCATCGACGGCCGCGTGAACGCCTCTGCGAGGAAGATCACGTCGGGATGCCAGGCGCGTACCTGGCGAATCAGCCACGCCCAGAACGGCGCCGGCTTCGTGTGTGGGTTGTCGACGCGAAAGACCGTCACGCCGCGCTCGACCCAGCCGAGCACGACGTCGAGGAGCGCCTGCCACAGGCCTTGCCAGTCTTCGGACTCGAAGTTGACGTTGTAGATGTCCTGGTAGCGCTTGGGCGGGTTCTCGGCGTACTTCAGCGTCCCGTCGGGTCGCCGGTTGAACCATTCGGGATGCTCGGCGAGCCACGGATGGTCAGGCGAGCACTGAATCGCGAAGTCGAGGGCGACCTCGATCCCAGCCGTCTTCGCGGCGGCGATCATTGCGTCGAAATCGTCCCAGCTACCGAGCTCCGGGTTGATCGCGTCGTGCCCGCCGTCTGCGGACCCGATCGCCCAGGGCGAGCCGACATCGCCGGCCGCGGCCACCACCGCGTTGTTGCGACCCTTCCTGTTCGTCAGGCCGATCGGATGCACCGGCGGCAGGTAGACGACGTCGAAGCCGAGCTCGGCGAGCTGCGGCATCACCTCGGCGACGCCGCGGAAGCCGCCCCACGAACGTGGAAAGAGCTCGTACCACGCGCCGAAGCGCGCGAGGACGCGGTCGACGTCGACTTCGAACGTCGGAGACAGCGTCTCGCCGTGCCGCTCGCCGGCCGGCGCCGCGAGCGCCTCTTCGACGGTCAGGGAAGCGCGACCGAGCAAGACGGCGCCCTCGGAGAGCTCGCCGGCGAGCTCCTCCTGTCCCGCACCGACTTTCCGGCGGAGCTCGTCCTGCCAGGTGGCGACGCGATCGGTCCACGCGGTGACCGCGAATTGCCACTTGCCCGGACGGTCGACGACGAAGCTTCCGCCGAAGCGGTCGTTGCCGAACGGGCGCAACGGCTCTTCCTTGAAGCGGCGGTCGCCGGGCCCTCTCACCCGGATCGCGCCACCGAGCGTGTCGTGGCCGTCCTTGAAGACCGTCGCGTACACCTCCACCACGTCCCCGACGGTTCGCTTCGCCGGGTAGGCCCCACAGTCGACGATCGGCTCGACCGCCTGGATCACGATGCGTGAGGGCTGTGTCTTGGGAAGAGGCATCGTGCGTGACATTCTCAAGGGTCGACCCGTCCTAAACCATGAAGCTCGCTCGCGCATCCGGCATCCTCCTTCATCCGACCTCGTTGCCGAACGGGGTACTGGACGCACACGCCTTCCGCTTTGTCGATTGGCTCGCAGAGGCCGGGCAGAGCTGGTGGCAGGTGCTACCTCTCGGGCCACCCGAGGGGATCACGCAATCGCCCTACATGTCACCGTCGGCGTTCGCCGGCTCACCCGCGCTGCTGGCCCGCCCGCGCGCCGCTGTCAACGCAGCACAGATCGCCGAATACAGAGAGCGGAACGCCTACTGGATCGAAGACTGGATCGACCACGGCGGGACGATCGAAGATCAGGTCCGCTTCGACCGCGAGTGGCAGGCACTTCGCTCCTACGCGGCCGAACGCGGCGTTCGCATCTTCGGCGACATGCCGATCTACGTCGCCGACCGCGGCGCCGACCATCACGCACATCCAGAGCTGTTTCAGCGCGACGTCGTCGCCGGGGTGCCGCCCGACCTGTTCGCGAAGACGGGCCAGCTGTGGGGCAACCCGCTCTACGACTGGACGGCGATGCGGGCGGACCGGTACCGCTGGTGGATCGAGCGGTTCCGGCGTGCGCTCGAGCTCGTCGACCTGACGCGCGTCGACCATTTTCGCGGCTTCGTCTCCTACTGGGCCGTGCACCGAGGGAACAAGACAGCCCGCAACGGGACGTGGCGCCGCGGCCCGGGCGCGGACGTCTTCCACGCCGTCGAATCCGCGCTCGGCCCGCTGCCGGTCGTCGCGGAGGACCTCGGCGTGATCACCGAGCCCGTCGTCAGGTTGCGGCACGAGCTGGGGTTCCCGGGCATGGCAGTCCTCCAGTTCGCACTCGGCCGTGACCCGTCGAACCCACACCTCCCCGCGAACCACGAGCAGCAATCGGTGGTCTACACCGGAACACACGACAACGACACGACGCTCGGGTGGTGGCAATCGCTCTCGGACGAAGACCGTGCGTGGTCGGAGCTCGATCCGGCCGACCCGTCTTGGTCGCTGCTCAGGCACGCCTGGGCGTCGCGCGCAGCGCTCGCGATCGCGCCGCTGCAGGACATCCTCGGCCTCGGTCCTGCGGCGCGGATGAACCTGCCGGGGACCCAAGACCGGCAACTGGACGTGGCGCTACGGGCCGGGCGCGCTCACCGCCGCCCGCGCCGCGCGGCTTCGCGACCTGACCGAGCACACGCGACGAATCTGATCATGCCGGGGGAGGGACTCGAACCCCCACGCCCGAAGGCCGCCGGTTTTAAGCCGACTGCGTCTACCGGTTTCGCCACCCCGGCGGGGTTACGCCGCTAACACGACGACTTGTTCGGGCCATCGCCCGGCTCGTCGGCGCAGAGCGGGATTCCTTCGGGGCCGTGCCCGCGATACACCTTGCGGAACTCGACGAACGCCTTCGCGGTCGCGGGCGTGTAGCTCGGGCAGATCGCAATGTGACCTTGGCCGTAGTAGCCGTTGACCTGGTACCGCGAGGTGTCGCCGGTCCACGCCGTGATCGCCACCTTGCTGCCGAGGTTGGCATACGGCGTCCCGAACGAGCCGGTCGGCTCCGCCAGATACCACTGGTAGAGCTTCTTCACGGTGCCGGGCGCGACCTTCGGCCCCCACCAGGCGATCACCCCGCCGTGCTCCTCGTTGTGCACGACCTGACGCGGGTTTTGCGCCTCCGTGTAAAAGCCCCAGATGTCCCACTCGGGGTAGTGCTGCCCGTTCGAAGGCGGATCGGTGTTCCAGTGGTCGTTCGATGTCAGGCTGGGCACGTGCGTATGCCCGCCCTTCGGCACGTACGCGGTGACTGTCCGGAAGGTGCAGTTGGCCGCGGCGAGGTCCTGACCGAGCTGCTTCGTGCTCCCGACCCCGCTGCCACTGCCGACGACGACGATCAAGACGACGACGACCACGAGCCCGAGGAAGCCCGCGGCGGCGACGCCGTAGAGCATCGCGCGGTGGCGCAGGCCCATATCCAGCCCGGCGGGTTGCTGCTTCCGCGGCGTTGTCCGCTGCTTCGGCGCCTGGACGCGGCGAGGCGGCGGCGGTGTTCTCGGCTTCTTCTTGGCCATCGGCTCGCGCCATTCAAGCGGAAACAGCCACAACGTTGCCGAAGAATTCGGCCACAGCTGCGGGGTCTTCCACGATCGGGCAGCGCGGCAGCGCGGCGAGGAACGCACGGCCGTACGGGCGCGTGCGCAGCCGCGGATCGAGGATCGCGACGACGCCCCGGTCGGCGTGGCCGCGGATCAGACGCCCGAAGCCCTGCCGCAGCTGCAGCATCGCGGTCGGCAGCGCGTAATCGCGGAACCAGTCCCCGCCGAGGCGTTCCACGGCCTCGCAACGCGCCTCGTGCAGCGGGTCGCCGGGCGCCGAAAACGGCAGCTTGTCGATCACGAGCAGCGAGAGAGACTCGCCGGGCACGTCGACTCCCTGCCAGAACGTCGACGTCGCGAGCAGCACGGAGTCGACCTCGGAGCGGAACCGCTCGAGCAGGCGCTCACGCGGCGCCTCGCCCTGCACGAGCACGTCGTAGGGGACACGGCCGCGGATGTGGTCCCGGTAGGCGTCCAGGGCGCGGTAGCTCGACGTGAGCACGAGCGCGCGCCCTTCGGACAGACGCAGCAGCGAGACGACCTCCTCCGCCGCTCGCTCGAGAAAGTCGTCGCTGCGAGGGTCGGGCATCTGGCGCGGTACGTAGAGAAGCGCCTGGTCGGGAAAGTCGAACGGCGAGCCGACGACGGTCTCGCGCGCGCGGTCGAGCCCGAGCCGATTGCGTACGAAGCCGGCGTCGTCGCCGGTCGTCAGGGTCGCGGAGACGAGGATCGCGGTCGGGCCGTCTTCCCAGAGACGTTCACGGAGCTCGGCAGAGACGTCGACCGGCGCCCAGGCCAGCGCGTCGGGCTCGGACCAGCAGACGCGATCGACGGTGCTCAGCTCGAGACAGGCCTCGACATCGGCGGCGGCCGCGAGCGCGCGCCGCCCGAGCGCGTCCAAGTCCTCCCCCTGGCCATGCAGCGCGGCTGCGAGCTCACTGAGCGCGTCGATCAGGACGAGTGCCGGCTCCGCAGGCACCTCGCGCAGCCTGCGTCTACCCGCAGTGGGCGCGACCGCGCGCAGCAGCCGCTCGCCTGCACGCTCGACGCGGTCGAGCTCGCGGGCTGGGAGCACTCGCTGTGCTTCGCGCGCCGCGCGCTCGATGTCGTGGGCGAGCCGGCGCAGCACCGGCCGCGAGACGCGGCCGCCGAGCCAGGACGCCGCGGACTCCTCGAGCCGGTGCGCCTCGTCGAAGACGACGGCGTCGTGCTCGGGCAGCACGCTCTGCCCGGCGGCGAGGTGCGCGAAATAGAGGGCGTGGTTCACGATCACGAGATCTGCCTCCGCGGCGCGCCCACGCGCCGCCTCGGCGAAGCAGGCGGAGACGAACGGGCAACGGCGGCCCGAGCAGCGGTCGGGGCCGACGGAGAGCTCTCCCCAGAGCGCAGACGAGGGCTCGACCTCGAGCTCGGCGCGGTCGCCCGTCTCGGTTGCGTCGAGCCATCCTTCCATCGCCGCCCAGGCAGCGCCGTCGCGCCCGTCCGGCAGCAGGAACGGCTGGAACCCCTGCAGCTGCCGCCGACAGAGGTAGTTGGCCCGCCCTTTCAGAACCTGGACGTCGACCGGCCGCCCGATCGCAGCGGCAGCGATCGGCACGTCCTTCTGCAACAGCTGCTCCTGCAGCGCCTTCGTCGCGGTCGCGACCACGACCCGCTGGCCCGACTCGAGCGCGGGCACGAGGTAGGCGAGGCTCTTCCCCACGCCCGTCCCGGCCTCCGCGACGAGATGCTCGCCGACGAGCAGTGCGTGCTCGACCGCGGCCGCGAGCACCGCCTGCTCGTTGCGGGGCTCGTAGTCGGGAAGCACGCGCGCGAGCGCACCACCGGGGCCGAAGACCTCGTCCATGCTCACGGAGAGCCTACGCAGGCGAACGGATGTTCCGGTCACCGTCGAACGGCGTCTCCGCGATTCGACCGCAAATTGCGACTTTCCGGTGACGGTCGCGTTGACGGACCGTGACCAGCCTCGCTAGGTTCCCCTCGTCGGATCCGGTAGCTCTTCGGAGTCGCTGGATCCGGCACTCAGCCCCGGTAGGTCTTCGGACTCGTCGGGGCTGATTTTTTGTGCCGTCCGACGCGCGCTCTAGTGTTCGTCGGCTCATGGCGGCCACGTCTCTGATCCTGGGTCTCCTGGTCGGGAGCGGTGCAGTCCTCCTCTGGGCACGCGGGCGGATCGCCGCCGAACGGCGGGCGGCCGACGAGAAGCTGGTGCTGCTGCGCGAAGTGCAGGCCGGCTGGGAGGATCGCGTCAAGGCCGCGACCGGTGACGCGTTCACGCGGAGCCAGGCCTCCTTGCTCGAGCTCGCCGACGCGCGCCTCGCGCCGATCAAGGAGACACTGCAGAAGTTCGAGGTGCAGGCGAAGGCGCTGGAAGAGCGCCGGCTGAACGACGTCTCACGCATCGGCGAGCAGCTCCGATTCGTCGCCGAAGGGCAGGAGAAGCTCCGCGCCGAGACGGGCAGCCTCGTCACGGCGCTGCGCACACCGCACGTCCGTGGGCGCTGGGGCGAGGTGCAGCTCAAGCGCGTCGTCGAGCTGGCGGGAATGCTCGAGCACTGCGACTTCCGCACGCAGGCGAGCACGCGCGACGACGAAGGCGGTCTGCTGCGGCCGGACCTCGTGGTGCAGCTACCGGGCGGGAAGAGCGTTGTGGTCGACTCGAAGGTGCCGATCGAGGCGTACCTCGAGGCATCCGCCGTCGACGACCTCGACACGAAGCGCACGCACCTTGCACGCCACGCCGCGCAGGTACGCGACCACGTGGGCAAGCTCGGCCAGAAGCGCTACTGGCAGCAGTTCGATCAGTCGCCCGAGTTCGTCGTCATGTTCGTCGACGAGGGCCTGTACCGGGCCGCGCTCGACCAGGACCCCTCGCTGTTCGAGGCGGGCGTCGAGGCGGGTGTGATCATCGCTTCCCCCGCGACGCTCGTCGCCCTCCTGCGCACGGTTGCCTACACGTGGCAGCAGGAGACCGTCGCCGAGAGCGCACGCGCGATCTCGAAGCTCGGCCGTGAGCTCTACGACCGGCTCGGCGTCTTCGCCGGGTATTTCGCGAAGATCGGGCGCAGCCTCGAGACGGCCGTGGGCGCCTACAACCAGGCGGCCAGCTCGTTCGAGACGCGCCTGCTCGTGACAGCGCGCAAGTTCCCGGAGCTCGGCGTCACGAACGACGAGCTGCCGGCGACGAAACAGATCGAGCGTAAGCCGGTGGTCGTCAGCGCCCCGGAGATCGTCGCGCTACCGCAGCCCGACGCCGACGCCGCGTAGGCGGAACTACAAGTCCCGGTCGCTCCACGTTTCACGAGCTCGACTACGCGCCGAGCTGCTCGGCGGCGAGAGCGGTGCCCTCAACGCGCGCGCGGATCTTCGCGAACGCGGTCTCACGACCCGTCGACGCGTCGTCCGCGAACGGCGAGAACCCGCAGTCGTCTGTCGTACCGAGCTGCTCGAGCGGGATGTGGCGTGCAGCCGCGAGAACACGGTCGCGCACCTCCTCCGCCGTCTCGATCCGCGGGTCTATCGGGTCGACGACGCCGACGAACACATGTGTGCCCGGCTTCAGAATCGACGCAACCGAGGAGAGCACGCGCTCCGGATCGGCCTCCCCCGCGAGCTCGAGGTAGAACGCACCGACGTCGAGGTCGAAGAGCAGCGGCAGCAGGTCGGCGTAGTCGACATCAGCGCTGTGGGTCGAGTCGTGGTCACCGCCCGGACACGTGTGCACGCCGATCCGAGCTCGTTCGTCCTCGGTGAAGCGCGCGAGCACACTGTTGTTCAGAGCGACGAAGCTGCGCAGCAGTCCTCCCGACGGGTCGAGCTTGAGCGACAGCCGCGCCTCGGTGAAATCGATCTGCACGTTGTGGGCTCCGCCTTCGAGGCAGCCGCGGATGTCGGCCTCTGCCTCGTCGACGAGATCGGCAATGAACTCATCGCGCGAATAGTCGTCAATGCCGTCGGCGGGATAGAGCAGGCTGATTGCCGAGGCGGAAATCACCGCCTGCTTGAGAGGGCGGGTTGTCAGCGGCTTGGCGGCGGCGAGGTACGAGGCGGCGTGTGTCGCGTAGCGGAACGGCCCGGATGTGATCACCGGCAGCCGGCGTGTGTGCCCGTCGGCGAACGGGATCACGACTCCGTCAGGGGCGAGGTTCTCGAGGCCCGCGATCGGATAGGTCGCGAAGCTCGGCTTCCGTTGCTCGCCGTCCGTGATCACCGGCGAGCCGGTCGCCTCGAGCTCGGCGATCGTGTCCCGCACGGCGTCAGCGAAGAGTGAGTCGAGCTCTGCCTGCGAGATTTCACCCCCAGCAGCAGCCTGCATTCCTGCAACCAGTTCGGGTGGGCGCGGAATGCTCCCGATCGGCTCGGTCGGAATCGGCATCGCCGCCACGCTGCCAGTTCGCGCCCGCAGCGTCAACCTCGGTGTAACTCGTTCTCCGGAACGACGCCAAATCGGCATCGCGGCCGACGCGGCGCGTGGCGACTGCCGACTACCGTCGAACGATGCTCGGGAGTGATGCATGCGCGCCGAAGTAGTCGGCGGGATCACCGTCCGGTCGTTGCGGAACGGCGACACGGCGACGGTGCAAGCAGTTTTCGACTGTCTCGGGCCGCAGTCGAGAATGCTGCGCTTCGGGGGCGCGAAGACCGTGCTGAAGCCGACGGAGCTCGCCCAGCTCGCGCGCGTCGATGCCGATCACCACGTGCTCGTCGCGTACGCGGCCGGCGAACCGATCGGAATCGCTCGGCTCGTCCGCGACGGTCGATCGGCGGAAGTCGCGATCGAGGTCGCCGACGCGTGGCAACGCCGTCGCGTCGGCTCGATGCTCATGTCACGTCTCACCGGTGACGCGCGCGCCGCAGGCATTGAAGAGCTCCATGCATACGTCGCCGCGCACAACACCGTGTCGCGCGCGCTGATGCGCCGCGCCTCCGTGCGCGTGTCCTTCGGGTGAGCAGCGGTCAGGCTACGGTGACGATCACGCGCTGCACCTCGTTGTTCGCGTAGCCGCCGAGATTCCACTCTGCGGTGAGCGGTTGCCCGCCTCCCGCCTCGTCCCGCGCGCGACAGCAGAGCACATGACGTCCCGGCGTCGCATTCCACTCCGCCGTCCAACGATGCCATGCCCAGCGCCCCGCGTCGGTTGGCTCGAGTCGTGCCTCGCGCCACGTCTCGCCTCCATCCGTGCTGACGTCGACGGACGCGATCGGCGCACCGCCGGACCACGCGCGTCCTTCGATCGTGCACGCGCCTGCCTCGAGCGTCCGCTCGCGGCTCATGAAGTCGGGTACGCCCGGCGGCACCATCAAGGCGCGCGGCCGGATGCGGTCGAGCGGAGTGCCTGCCTCGTCTTCGGACTGACGGAGCCGGTAGCCACGCAACTGTTGGTAGCCCGTAAACGCCTTGTCGATCGCGGTGATCCGCGAGAGCCATTTCACGTTCGTCATGCCGTACCAACCGGGAACGAGGAGTCGCAGCGGGAAACCGTGCTGTGGCGGGAGTGGCACACCGTTCAGCTCGTAGGCGAGAAGCACGTCCGGTTGCAGCGCTTCGGCACGCGGCAGGCTCCGCTGGAACGACTGCTCCTCACCGTTCTCGACGCCACGGTCGAGCCCGGTGAACAGCACTTCGACTGCGTCGGTCGACGAGCCGGCCAGTGCGAGAACGTCGCGCAGGCGAACGCCACGCCAGCGGCCGGTGCCGACCGCCTCGAGCACCCACGGCTGGCTGATGGGCCGCGGCTCCAGAAGTGCGCGCCCGTTGCCCGCACACTCCATCGTCGCGACGACCTCGTGCACCGGCAGCGCGCGCAGGTCGTCGAGGCCGAGTGACAGCTCGCGCTCGACGAGGCCGTCGACCGCGAGCCGCCAGGCGGCGCCGTCCACGCTCGGGATGTCGTAGTGGATCAGTAGGTAGTGGAGGCCGATCGGCGTGATCGGCTCTCGCAGGAGCTCGAGCGGCATCCCGTGGTTGCGCGCGGCGAGCTGCAACTCCTCGCGGCTGATGCCAGGCTGCGAAGACACGCTGTTAGTATCGCCCCATGCCGAGGTATCTGATTCAACGCACGTTCGACGTCAGCGAATCCGAGATGCCGGCGGTCAGCAGGCGGTCACGCGAGCTGACCGAGGGCGAATTCTCCGAGATCGACTGGGAGCACAGCCACGTGATTGTCGACGAGACCGGCCTGGTACGCACGTTCTGCGTGTACAGCGCACCCAGCGAGGCCCTGGTGCGCGAGCACGGCGCGCGCCTTGGCATGCACAAAATCGACTTCGTAGACGAGATCGCGGCGGACGTCACGCCGGCGGATTTTCCGCCCGTCTGACGTCAGGCAAGTGAAACGACGCCGTACTCGCGATTGCGAGTCTGCGGCGCAGCGCACTTCGCTGCACCTCGTCGTCTTCGGATACGAGCGACAGCGCCTCGCGGTACAGGAGCACGGCGTGGTCCTTGGCCCAGCCGCGCTCCGCCTGCTCGGCCGCCTTCGTCAACTGCTCGACCGCGCGGGCAAAGTCACCCGCGTCGCGCCAATGTCGCGCGAGCGCGCCGACCGCTTCGCCTGAGCTCCCGGTCGACCGCTCGAAGAACTCCGCCACGGTCGCATGACGCCGCGCGCGATCCGCGCGCGGCAAGAGCTCGTAGGCGACGTCGCGGATCAAGACGTGCGTGAACGAGAACTGCAGGTCGTTCTCGATTATCGAGGTCGGCTCACGGCGGACGAGATCTCGGCGCTCGAGCTCGTCGAGGAGATCGTCGAGGTCGGCGTTCTCCGGATTGAGAGCACGCAGCGCGTCGTGCCAGAAGACCTTGCCGACCACGGATGCATCGAGCAGCAGCGCGCGGTTCCGTTGCGGCAACGCGTCGAGCCGTGCGGCGACGATGCCGCGAATACTGGTAGGCAGATCCCCTGAACCCGTCTCGTCGATCGTCGCCGCGAGCTGCTCGATGAAGAGCGGGTTTCCTTCGGCCACCTTCACGACGTCGTTCACCCGCTCGGCGTCGCCGAGACGGCGCAATGCGAGCTCTCGTGCCTCGGACGACGCAAGTGGCGCAAGCGCGAGACTTGTATACCCGCCGACACGCGAGCCCCAACTGGGACGCAGATCGAAGAGCTCCGGCCGAGCGACGACGACGAGCATCAGCGGCAACCCGTGCGACCGTGTCGCGATCACCTCGATCAGGTCGAGCAGGCTCGTATCCGCCCAGTGAACGTCTTCGAAGACCAGGATCGTCGGCTGCTCGCGCGCCACGCCGTCCAGGAAGCGGCGCACCGACGAAAACAAGGCATCGCGGTCCGGGGCGTCGCCCCCGCTCTTCGCGCCGACGATCGCACCGAGATGCCCAGCGACAAGGCGAGCCTCGTCGCTCTCTCCGAGCAGGTCGACGGCCCGGGCCGCGAGCCGTTCCGAGATCACCTCCGGCGCATCGCTTTCGAAGGTGCCGCAGAGGCGCATGATCTGCGTCGACAGCGCGCCGTACGCGCCGCTTTCACGGTAGGGAAGCGAGCGGCCCCCGAAAATGCGCGCGCCGTCGGTGCGAGCCGCGTGCGCGAACGAGCCGACGAGTGTCGACTTTCCCACGCCGGCCGGACCGAGGACGGACACGAGATGCGGCAGCTCGACGGCGAGGACGCGCTCCCAGAGCGACTGCAGGATCGCGAGCTCCGGCTGCCGCCCAACGATCGAACGCTCTTGCGAAAGCCGCTCGCCCGCCTCGGTGATCGCGTACTTCGCGATCCAGGCCGCGACAGGATCCGACTTTCCCTTCGCGACAACGGGCCTCGTGGCCTCGTACGCGATCACGTCGCGGGTCTCGAGATACGTCTTCTCGCCCACCGCCACTCCATTCGTCGGCGCGCCCGCCTGGAGGCGCGCAGCGGTGTTGACGACGTCGCCGGCCACCATCGACTCGCCGAGCGCCGGCCTCGCGCCCAGTGAGACCACGGCCTCGCCGGTGTTGACCGCGATGCGGATCTGCAGCCCCCCGTCTGCGATCGCCTCGACGCTGTCCCGAATCACGAGCGCCGCGCGCACGGCGCGCTCGGCGTCATCCCCATGGGCGAGCGGCGCCCCGAAGATGCCCATCACCGCGTCCCCGATGAACTTCTCGACGACGCCGCCGAACGACTCGATCTCTCGTCGCACGCGCTCGTGATACGGCGTGAGCAGGGCGCGAACGTCCTCGGGGTCGAGCCGCTCGGCCCGCGCCGTGAAGCCGACCAGGTCGACGAAGATGACCGTGACGATGCGCCGCTCGTCCCGCGCCTCGGCGATCGCGCCGAGCGCAAAGCCGCAGGCCGAGCAGAAGCGCGAGGCAGCCGGGTTCTCGAGACCACAGCTCGGGCAGGTCACCATCTGCCAAGCGTACGCCGTGATATGCCATCCCGATGACGAGCGACGTCGAAATCCGGCGCCTCGAGGGTGCCGCTCTGGACGCCCAGCTCGACGGGCTCGCCGAGGTGCTTGCCGATTGCGTCGCCGGCGGCGCGTCCGTCAGCTACCTGGAGCCGTTCGACCGGGTAGACGCGCGCCGCGCGTTCGAGGGCTTCGCCGCCGAGGCGAAGCACGGCCGCAGGATCGTGCTGGCGGCCTTCACGGACGGCCGCCTCGTGGGGACGGTGCAGGTCGTGCTGTCGCTGCCGCCGAACCAGCCGCACCGTGCCGAGATCGCGAAGCTGCTCGTCCACCGCGGCGCCCGGCGGCGCGGGGTCGCAGAGCGGCTGATGGACGCCGCGGAGGCGGCGGCGCGTCACTGAGGGCAGAACGCTCCTCGTCCTCGACACGGTCACGGGTGACGCGGCCGAGCGCCTCTACGCCCGGCTCGGCTGGACGCGGGTCGGGGAGATCCCGAACTACGCGCTCTATCCGGATGGGCGACCGTGCTCGACGACCATCTTCTGGAAGGAGCTCGAGCCACGGGAACGTCTGGCCGCCCAGTGACGTTTACTACTACAGAGATACCCTGAAAGGAGCGATTTGAGCGACCAGAACGTGCGCGAGCTGATCATCGTCGGAGGCGGTCCGGCGGGCTACACCGCTGCGTTGTACGCGGCGCGTGCCGACCTGGAGCCGCTCGTGATCGAGGGCTTCCAATGGGGCGGCCAACTGATGATCACGAGCGACGTGGAGAACTACCCAGGCTACGCCGACGGCGTGATGGGGCCGGAGATGATGGCTGACTTTCGGCGGCAGGCCGAGAAGTTCGGCGCCGAGTTCCTCACCGACGACGTCACACGCGTCGACTTCTCCGAGCAGCCGTTGCGCGTGTGGGTCGGCGACGACGAGTACGCGGCCCGCGCCGTGATCGTCGCGACCGGAGCCACCGCACGCTTCCTCGGCATCCCGTCGGAGGAGAAGCACAAGGGCCGCGGCGTCTCCGCCTGCGCCACGTGCGACGCCGCGTTCTTCCGCGACAAGGACGTCTACGTCGTCGGCGGCGGCGACTCGGCGTTCGAGGAGGCGCTCTTCCTGACGAAGTTCGCGTCGCGCGTGCATCTCGTGCATCGCCGCGACGAGTTTCGCGCGTCGAAGATCATGGTCGACCGCGCCGAGCGGAACGAGAAGCTCCACTTCGTGCCGAACGCGGTCGTCGAGGAGATCGTGGGCGACGTGAAGGTCGAGGCGCTGCGCCTGCGAAGCACCGTCACCGACGAGACGTGGGAGGTGCCCGCCGACGGCTTGTTCGTGGCCATCGGGCACGATCCCAACACGGCGCTCTTCGTCGATCAGCTCGACCATGACGCCCAGGGGTATCTCGTGACGAAGCCGGGCACGACGGAGACGAACGTGCAGGGCGTGTTCGCTGCCGGAGACGTGCAGGACCACACGTACCGCCAGGCGGTCACCGCGGCGGGGTCCGGCTGTATGGCCGCGCTCGACGCCGAGCGGTACCTCGCCACGCTCGAGGGACATCCGGGCACGGCAATGACCGCGGGCCGCTAAGAGCCGGACACCCGGCAGGCGTCACGACGATCGCCAGCTCTGAGCGCGCTCAGCTCGCGACCGGTCGCGCGGTCACACCGGAACGGTCGCTCCAGGCAACGATGCCGCCGCTCTCGGCACCGAGCTGCGCGAGATAGAGCGGGACACGCGCGGGCGATGTCGTCGCCGCTCCGCTCGCCGTGCAAGGTTCGAGACCGTAGTCGCCGATGTACTGGTGAGTCGTGCGCCCACCACCCGAGTAGCCCGCTTTCAGGTTGTACGTGACAACCCTCCGGCACCAACCGACTGTCCCTCGGCGAACGGGACGCTCTGCGCCGTTCACGAGGCTCAGGTCGACGAGCTCGCCGCTCTTCGAACGAATTGCCAGATCGAACGCTCCGACTTGGGGCGGCAAGAGCAGTTCCTCGATCAGACCCACGTTGCGGCCGGCGTCGAAGGTCCATGACGTCTTGCCGGTCCGAGGATCGAACCCTTCGAGCCGCACGTCGGCAGGGCCCGTGACGTTCGTCGCGCCAACCGAGTTGAACGTGTAGACAACTCGTCCCGTCATCCGGAGCCGCAGGCCTTGTTGCGGTGCGGCACTCGCAGACGACCTGCTCACGCTCGGGTTCGGTTCCCCGACGCACGGTAGGTAGCTGCAGACGTACATCGACCCCGCGTCTCGCCAGACCGGCCTACCGTTGTCGATTCGAAAGCCCGCGGTCATGGAGCGCGAGAGATCGGCCGTCATCTTGGTTTTTGTCTGGGCAATCGGCGGCCACCCAACGCTGCCGACGAACAGACCGTCCGCTGCATACCGGTCGAAATTCCAGCCGTAGTCGGTCGAGGCTCCCGGCGCGGTGAAGATCGCCGACAACTGTTTGTGCCAGGTGAGCGTCGCGCCTGTGGAGGCTTCGAGCCACTCGGGCTTGCGAAGTCCGGGGTCGTAGAGGCCCGGCCCGACCGATCTCCCCCCGAGATTCGGTGACGAGAACGCGATCGCGCTGAGAACATGGCCGTCGCTGACGCGGAACCTGGGAACGGCGCCTTCACCGGTCAAACACACGGCATCAGATTCACCTGGGCAGATCTCCGGCCAGGACGAGAAGTCGGCCGTCACGCTTTGCCAGAGCACCTTGCCCGTTCGAGCGTCGGCCGCCGCAACTGCTGCGCGCTTGCCTTTCGGTTCCAGGTAGAGCACGACACCGCCTGCAACGGCAAGGGTCGGCGACTCGCCTGGCGCATTCCCGGAAGTGGATGCCAGATGAGACCACACCGTGCGACCAGTCTTGGCGTCGAGTGCAGTTACATCGAGACGGCCTGCGGCCGCCGAGTAGAAGACAAACCTGCCGTCGACCGATGCCGGCTGGCTGACCGGTCGCAGGTCTGGGCGCATCCAGCCGGCAGCACGTGACGCATTGCTGGTCGACAAGAACGCGAGCGCCGATCCGACACCGACGATCGTCGCAAGGGCGAGTCCACCTATGCGTATGCGCGACGAGAGCACTTTCATCGACCCCGGGGTAGTTGTCGGCATGTCGAGCGGCGCGCATGAGTCCGGTCGGGGGATCTTGTTTTCGAGGCGTCGCATCTGAGTCGACGGCTACCCTGCCGCCGTGCCGTACTACATCTGCCCGCACTGCAAGGAGCGCTCGCTCGACATCGACGGACACGAGGGCTTCACCGGTCAAGCGCCCGCGTGCAGGCACTGCGGCTTCGGCTTCCTGTTCGAGCTGCTCGACGACTACTACCCAGCTCCCGACACCGGAATGCTCGTCACCGATCAGCAGCGACGAGTGCTCGCGATCGGCCGGGGGGTGTTCGAGCTCACCGGGTTCCCCGAAGCCGACCTGATGGGCCGGGACGTGGTCGAGGCACTCGGTTTCTCCGATTCGAAGCCCGTCGACCTCGCGCGTGAATGGGGCGTGCGCAGGCTCGGCGAACAGCTGTCGATCAAAACACGAGGGGGCAGCGAGAAGCGTGTCGTCGCCGACGTGTTCCCGGCCTACGACGACGACGGCGGACTGCTCGTCGCGCTGACGCCGCGACGCGGCGTCGCCGGCTCCTAGACCCGGCTCGAGGGACAGAGCGACGCCGCGAGCGGACAGCGCTCGCAGGCGGGTTTCCGCGCGTCGCAAGTGCGACGGCCGTGCCAGATCAGGAGGTGCGGGAACCGCCCCCAGTCCGCACGCGGCACGAGCCGCATCAGATCGCGCTCGATCTTCACCGGATCTTCCTGACGCGTGAACGCGAGGCGTTGCGACAAGCGACGCACGTGTGTGTCGACGACGACACCTTGCGGGTCTCCACGCTCGGCGGAGACGACGTTCGCGGTCTTCCGGGCGACGCCGGGCAGCTTCAACAACTCGTCGAACGACGTGGGCACCTCACCGTCGTGCAGCTCGATCAGCCGTTGCATCGTTCCGCGCAGCGCCTTTGCCTTTTGGCGATAGAACCCCGTTGCGAAGATGTCGCGCTCGAGCTCGGCCTGCGGGACGGCCAGGTAATCCTCCGGCCGTTGGTATTTCACGAAGAGCTTCTCGGTGACGCGATTCACGTTCACATCCGTCGTCTGAGCAGAGAGCATCACTGAGACGAGCAACTCGAGCGGGCTGCGGAACGCTAACGCGATGTGGGCATCGGCATGCTCGACTGCGAGCAGTTCGATCACCGCCCGGATCCGGTCCTTCTTCGGCGCGACCTTCTTCCGGCGCGCCTCGACGAGGTAGCTACGCGGCACTCGCAACTAGGCGCGCAGGCGCGTTGCGGAGATTCGGCCCGGCGCACACGAGATCGAGCGCCGGGCAGCCGTTGCACGTGAACTCGCTGGGGGTCGGCACGAACTCTCCGTCGTTGATGCGGCGAATCGCCGCAGAGAGCTCCGCCTCGAGCGCCGGCAATTCGATGCGCAGGTAGGTCGTCGACACAACCGCGTCCGGGCGCTCGAGGAAGTGGTAGACCACCTCGACCTCGTCGGCCCCGGCGCGCAGGCACGCGAGCGCGTAGACGAGCCGCTGGAGGCGGTAGTCGTGCTCGACGATCTCCTCCGGGGTGCCTTCCGCGAGCGAGTTCGTCTTGTAGTCGAGGACGAGTGCGCGCGATCCCTCGCGCCAGAGCAGGTCGAGCCGCCCGTGCAGCAGTACGCCGTCTTGATCGAAAGCGAACGGACGCTCCGGCTCGGCCCCGTCGAGCGACGCGATCCGCTGCGCGAGCTCCGACTCGCAATACGAAGCGACAAACCTTTCGATCCGCGCGAGCTCGTCGCCGGTCACGCCCGGGTACCAGCCGTGCACGATCGCGACGTCGGGAACCGCGGGTGCGCGCAGGTCGACCAGCTCGAGCAGTCGGTGCACCGCGTCGCCGATCTCTGTCGCCTTCAGACCGACCGAGCCGGGAACGGTTCCGCGCTCCTCGCGCAGGCCGGCAACGCGTTCCACGTAATAGCGGTACGAGCAGCGTTCGAAGAGGGCGAGCGCCGAGTACGACAGACGCCGAACACGATGGAGAGGCGCGGTCGGCATCGGCGCGAGCTCGCTGAGCCGGTACGCGCGCGGAAGCGGCGTCGTCGGCAGATCCGCGAACAGCGCGAGCTGTCCCTGGGCGTCGACGACTGCGGGCTCCGGGTCCGCCGACGCCGGCGCATGCCGATGCACGCGCAGGGCGAAGCGCGCGTCCCCTTGCGCGATCTCGCCATCCTGCTCGTCGTCCGCCAGGCCCAGACGTGAGAGCACCCAACCGATCGGCGTCTCGAGGTCACGCGCCTTCTCGGGATCGATCGCACCGGAGACGATCAGCCGGTCGACCGCCCGCGTCATCGCGACGTAGTACAAGCGCAGGCGCTCGGCCCGGTCATCTTCCTGCTCTGCGGCGCGCACCGCCTGGTAGTCGAAGACGCCGCGCCTCTTGCCCGAGGTCGGGTCGACGATCCGGAAGCCGAAGCTGCCGTCAGGCCGCACCAGAATCTCGTCTGCGGACGGCTGACTGCCGGTGTCCCGACCGGCATCGGCGACGACGACGACCTTGAACTCGAGGCCCTTTGCCGCGTGAATCGTGAGCAGCCGCACGGCATCGGCCCCCTCCTCCTCCGAGACAGCCTCGAGTTGCGACGCGCCGACGGACTGCTGATCGCGAATGAACTTCACGAAGCCTTCGATGTCCGCGCCCCGGAGCGACTCGTACGAGCGCGCGAGCCGCATCAGCTTGCGTAGGTTCGCGTAGCGGCGCTTGCCGTCCCACTGCGCGAGCACTGCGAGGTCGTAGTCGTGCGCCGAGACGACCTGCTCGCACAGCCGCTCGAGGCTCGAGTGTGCCGAAGCGGCGACGAGCCGCTCGTAGCGCTGCTTGAACGCGCGCACGAGACGCTCGTCGTCGTCGGAGAATGCATCCGGCAGCGAGCGCTCGATACCGGTGTAGAGCGGCCGCTTGCTCGCATGGCGTCTGATGTGCACGAGGCCGTCGTTCGAGACGCCGACGAACGGCGAAGCAAGGACTGTGACGAGCGCCTCGTCGTCGTAGCGGTTATGCAGCAGCCGCAGGTACGAGAGCAGGTCGACCACCTGTTGCTGCCCGAAGTAGCCGCGACCCGTAGCTCGGTACGTCGGCAGCCCCGCGGCCCGTAGCGCCGCTTCGTATCGCTCGGCGTCGGTGCCTGCCGCGAAGAGCAGCACGATCTCGCCCGGGGTCGCCACGTTCGCGTCGACGAGCTCGCGCACGCGAGCGGCGATCGTGCGTGCCTCGCCTTCGCGCCAGCTGAACGGCGCGTCGCGGTAGCTTCGCTTGTCGGTGACGAGCAGCTCGACCGGGTGACCGAAGACCGGGTCGGGGAACTCGCCCGACGCGGTAAGCGGCTGGTAGCCGTCGCCGAACTCCTCGTGGAACAGATGGTTGACGGCCGCGAGCACCTCCGGACGCGACCGGTAGTTGCGCGCGAGTGGTAGGCGCTGTGCGGCACGCTCACGACGGTCGCGGAACACCGCAACATCGGCGTGGCGGAACCCGTAGATCGACTGGAACTCGTCACCGACGAAGAACGCGTCCGGGGCGCCGGGACCGTCGCGGAGCAGGTCGACGATCTCGCACTGCAGCCGGTTCGTATCCTGGAACTCGTCGACCATGATCGCCCGAAAGCGCAACTGCTCGACGGCGCGAACATCCGCATCGTCGCGCAGGAGATCGCGCGTCAGCAGCTGCAGGTCTTCGAAGTCGAGTGCGGATTCGCGCTGCTTCGCGCTCGCGTATTCGGCCGCGAAGCGATCGAGCAGCTCCTGCAGAAGCTCCTTGTCCCGCGCTGCAAGGTCGTCGAACGCCGCCTGTTCAAGACGCTTGCGCGCGTCTTCGAAGGCGGCAGCGCGATCGCCGACAGCACGGAGGCTCGCGAGGTCGAGCAACTGCTCCGCGTTCGTCGTGCGCAGCGCGAGCGCGGCACGCGCGGCTGCGAGTTGCTTATCGGTTGCATCTGGATCGTCCGCGAGCAACTGCGCGGCCGCATGCAGGTCGGCAAGACGCTCGACGAGGCCCGCCTCGCCGGTCAACTCGAGCCGCAGGTCGCGGCCGGCAGAACGCAGCGTCTCGTAGACGCCGGTGAGCATCCGTCGAAGCCCCTGCGCGCCGTAAGTCGCGAGGAGCCGGAGCCGATCGGACTCGCGCGTTGAACAAAACGCGGCGAGCGCGCGCTCGAACGCCTCGCCGCGGAGCACGGCGCCGTGCTCCTCGTCGAGCTCCGAGAAGCGCGGGTCGATGCCGACCGCGAACGGATGGGTGCGCAGCAGCCGAGAGCAGAACCCGTGGATCGTCGAGATCCACGCACCGTCGAGGCGGCGAGCGAGATCGTGACGGCCCCGCTCGCGTAGCGCAGCGCGGATGCGTGCGCGCAGCTCACCGGCGGCCTTGCGCGTGTAGGTGATCACGAGGATCGACTCGACGTCCAGCCCGGTCTCGCAGACCGCGCGCACGAAGCGCTCGACGAGCACCGTTGTCTTCCCGGTTCCGGCGCCCGCGGAGACGAACACCTCACCGCTCGCCTCGACTGCCGCACGCTGCTCGGCGTTCACGGCCGCTCCACCCGGCACATCGTCCAGAGGTCGCACCAGGTTGGGCAGTCGCCGCCCTTCGGATCGTGCCGGACATCGCCCTTCTGGATGCGCTGCGCGTAACCGAGCGCGCGCTCGCGGGCCGTCTCGACGAGCCCCCAGAAGTCATCGTCGTCCAGGTAGTCGTTGCGCTGGAAGCCGGGCAGGTCTTCTTCGGCGTTGCGCGCCAGCAAGCCGCGCGTGAGCCGAGCGCCTGCGAGTGCGCGGTAGACGCCGCCGAGCGGCTCGATCCCAACGAGGTCACGCAGCACGAGCATGTAGAGCGGGATCTGCAGCTTCAACTCCTCGTCGATCTGCTTCGCGGAGTGCGCGCCGCGCCCCGACTTGTAGTCCTGCACGATTCCGCGCGCACTGAACGGATCGACGTCGATGCGGTCGATCTTCCCGCTCAGGTGGATGCCCTCGCCGAGTTGCAGTCCTCGCTGCAGCTCGGGTGCGGAGCGGTCCGAGCCGAACCCAACCTCGAACCTGCGTGGCACGAGGCGAAGCGGCGACGCAGCCTCGTCGCGCACGAAGCCCTCGAGGTCGCGCCAGAGGCTCTCCTCGAGCTCGGCGGCCTGCAGGTCGGTCAGCTCGAGCCGGACGCCGCCGCGCAGCGCGTCGTCCAGACAGCGCCGAAGGAAGCCGACCGCTTGGTCGAGGTTCTCCTCGGTGACCTGGTCGTGGCCGAGCTCGCGCGGTAGCCCCGCGTAGAACTTGTGCAGCGCACTGTGCGCGACAGATCCGCGAAGCATGGGGTCGACTTCGGCGTCGATCGTGCGCGGAGAGATCACGCGCTCGAAGAGCCACGCCGACGAGCAGTCGGCAAACCGTTCGAGCTCCGTGACCGCGAACGTGGTGCGGGCCCCGAGCCAGGCGAGCGCGGCGGGGCTCTCGAGCCTGGTCTTGCGCCGTGGCGCCCTTCGCGCACGCGCGAGCCGGCGCTCCCAGTCGTTCGCGTCCGCGAGGGCGGTCGCCTCGTCCGGCTCGGCGGCCGCGAGCATCGCTAGCGCGCGTAGCCGCTCGCGCTCGGACGGCGCGGCCTCGAGCCCCCACGTCAGAGCCGACAGCGGTCTACGCGTCGTCGCGTGCTCGACGTCCGCGGGATCGAAGACGGCGGCGACCTCCTCCCAGAACGGGCTCGGCTCGCGCGGGGCGCCGTCGTCGGTCGCTGCCTCGCGGACGAGATACAGCCGACGCGTCGCGCGCGTGCATGCGGTGTAGAAGAGGTAGCGGTCGCGGCTCACACCGTCGGGCCGCTCGAGCCGCCTGCCGAGACTGGCGCGTGTCGAGTCGTCGAGGAACGGCGAGGTGCGCGATCGCCGAGGCAGCGAGCCTTCCTCGAGACCGAGCAGGAACACGATGTCGAAGCGCCGCGTCCGCGCCCGCAGCAGGTCGAGAACGGCGACGCGCCCGGTCTCACCGCTCGAGGAGAGGCGCACGTCACACCGTTCGAGCGCGCTGAGCACGTCGTCGCGCTCGATACGCTCGCCGAGCTGCTCGAACCCGTCGAGCTCATCGAGGACCGCGAGCGCGTGTCCGTAGGCCCGCAGGTCGAGCCGTGACGTCTCCCCCGCAGGCGGCGCCTCCGTGCCGTACGCCGACCGGAGCATCGCGCGCAAGAGCACGCGCACTGCGTCGACCGGGCGCTCCGCATCGCGCAGCTCGGCCAGCCCGGTGATCGGCGACTCGCGCAGCTTCTCGGCCTCTTCCTCGACGCGCGCAGGCGAGTGGATCGCGCGACCGCGGAGGCGTCCTTCGACGTAGTCGACGGACGAACGAGCGAGGCCCGAGTAGGGGCTGCGGAGATACGCGAAGAGCTCGCGACGCCCCGCGTCGGACCAGGCGTAGCGCAGAAACTGCAGGAGCGCATGCCCGAGCGGTGTCGCGCCGAGGCGCACGCGGGACTCGACGGCGTAGGGAATGTCGAGCCCGCCGAGCACGGTGTCGAGCGGCCCCCGCCACGCCTCGAGCGACGGTGCGACCAGCGCGATCGCGTGAGGCGGCACGCCCGACCGGATGAGGCCGGCGAGCTCGTCCCCTACGAGCTCGAGCGTGCCCCGCGAGCCGGCGCCTTCGAGGAAGCGCACGGCGGCATCGAGCTCGGGCGAGGGCGGCGGCGACTCCTCGAAGAGAGCGCGCTCGAGATGTGCGAGTGCCGGATGCGCGTACTCGGAAGACCGCGGCGGCAGCTCCTCGATGCGTCCCGACGCAAGCTGTGCCAGATCGTCGGCGGTGCGCGAGAGAGACGCGAACGCCACGCGCCCCGGCTCGTACGGCAGCGACACATCGACATCGGTGCGTCCCGCGAATGCATTCAGGAGGCTCCACTCGGCGCCCGTCAGGTCTTCGAAGCCGTACGCGAACACCGGCTCGCCGTGCCACGCGCCGAGGTCGGCCTCGAGCCGCTCGGCGGCGCGGCGGCGGAGCAGATCGCGATCCCACAGGTCGAGCCGATCGAGCTCGGCGCGATAGGCCGCGTACAACCGGCCGAGGTCGCCTGCGAGCTCGTCGGGATCGAGCATCCCCTGCTCGAGCTCGCCGAGCGTCTGGACGAGGGCGTCGCCGAACCCCGCCGTGCGCGCGGAACGCGCCAGGCCGTTCAACGGCGCGGCCGCCAGCGCGCGCCGAACGATCAGCGCGCGCTGCGTATCGGTCGCGACCGGGCGCTGCGTGGGGTCGTCGCGGACGAGACGCCGGAAGACGTCGTCGAACGTGCCGATCGTGCCGCTGAACAGGCATCCGCAGCGGGCGAGCAGGTCGCGCTCGACGCGATCGACGTCCGAGGCGTTCGGCACGATGAGTACCGGCTCGTCGTCGAGGCGTGCCAGATAGCGCTCGAGCAGGAGCGCGACCTTGCCCGCGTTCGCAGGCCCTGCAACGAGGGACAGTCCCACCTTCCCATCCTAGGCTCGCCCTCGGACGGTGGACGCCCGGAAAACGGCGCAAACAGGGAGAATTCGGCCTCGTGCGGGCCCGCTCTTACGCAGCGGCCTTCGGTCGCCGGCCGCGACGCGCCGCTGCGCGGCCCGGCATCGTGCCGGCACAGTCGTCACAGAGATCGGCGACCTTCGAACCGCGGCGTGCGTCGACGTAGGTGATGCGCAGGGTCGCGCCACGCGACTCGTCGACCTCTTTCCCGCAGCTGTCGCAAACAAGAATCGTTTTCCGAGCCATTCTTCATCCTCCCAGGAAGCGAATTTCGAGCAGTTTACGCAGCACCGAAACCGGGTGGAAATCATCGAGGTTCTCGTCCCGGTTATCGACGGCCGACGAACTGATCGCCGGTAGCCGAGGTGGCTACTGTTTCGGCGCCGATGGAGCTGAACGGAATCGTCGTCCTCGAGGGCGATCAGACGGGCCAGGAGCTCCTCGAGGAATCGCTGCGCGTCCTTGCTCCCGACGTCGTCGGCCTCGCGCTCGAGCTGCCGCGGTTCGACCTCTCGCTCGCGTCCCGGCGCGCAACGGAGAACGGCGTCGTGCACGAGGCGGCGGCCGCGATCCGCGAGCACGGCCTGGGGCTCAAGGCGGCGACCGTCACACCCGAGTCTCGTGACGATGTCGGATCCCCGAACCGCATCCTGCGCGAGGAGATCGGCGGCAAAGTGATCGTGCGCACCGGCCGTCGCCTACCGGGCGTCGTGCCGTTCGGCGGCGTGCACGCACCGATCTCGGTCGTGCGGATGGCGGTCGGCGATGCGTACGGCGCGACGGAGTGGCGGGAGGGCGAAGGCGACGCCGAGGTCGCGTTTCGCACCGAGCGCATCGAGCGCAGTGTGTGTCGCGCGGTCGCCGAGTTCGCGTTTCGCGAAGCGGAGCGCACAGGTGCGAAGGTGTTCGGCGGCCCGAAGTACACGGTCTCCCCCACGTACGAGGGAATGCTCAAGGAGGAGATGGACGCCGCGGCAGCGCGGTATCCGGAGGTCACGTACGAGCCGCAGCTGATCGACGCGACCTTCGCGCTGCTCGTCGCCTCGACGGGCGAGCCGATGGTGATCCCGGCCCTGAACCGCGACGGAGACATCCTCTCCGACCTCGTGCTGCCGCTCTTCGGCTCGATCGCCGGCTCGGAGTCGATGCTCGTCGCGTTCGAGGGCGCGGAGCTCGAGCCGACCGCGCTGATGGCGGAGGCCGCACACGGCACGGCGCCGTCGCTCGAAGGGAAGAACGTCGCGAATCCGCTGGCGATGATCCTCGCCGGAGCCGCGCTGCTCTCGCAGACGAGCGCGGGCGCGACAGCCGGGCGGGCGATTCGCGAGTCCGCGCTCGAGGCCGTCGCGCAGGGTGTGAAGACGGCGGATCTGGCCGGACCCGCAACGACGACGGAGTTCACCGACGAAGTGATCCGGCGCACGCGCACGAAGCTCGACGTCTGGTCGTCGCTCTAGACGAGTCGCTTGTGCAAGGTGCGGTGCACGAAGAACCCGACGACCCCGAGCACGACGATGACTGCGACGGCATAGACGCTGTACCGGCTCACCGCGTCGACGACCGCCTTGCCGGCGTAGTAGGCGAGGAGGCCGTAGCCGGTCGCCCAGACCACCGCCCCGGCTACGTTCCAGATCGCGAACGTCGCGACCCGCATCTCCGTGATCCCGGCGAGCCAACCGACGGTCGCGCGCAACACAGCGATGAAGCGACCGAAGAACACCGTCTTGGAGCCCTGACGCTGGAAGAAGCGCTCCGCGCGCGGCAGTACCCGCTCTGCGTACCTGGACGTCACGTGCCAGCGCTCCAGGAGCCGGCGCCCACCGACGCGGCCGAGCCAGAACGCAACGCCGTATCCCGCCACTGCTGCGGCCGCCGCCACCGCGATGACCGAGACGATCGAGAAGTGGTGCTTGCCTGCAAGCAGGGCCGCGGCGATCAGCGTCACCTCCCCAGGCAGGAACGGCAGACCGGCAGATTCGAGGAAGATGACGGCGAAGAGGAGGACGAGCCCGTGGTCGAGGAGGAGCTTCGTCACCTGCGCGTCCAGTCTACGGACGCTTAATCGGGGTGGCCGTCGGATGCGATAGCGTCGCCCGCGGCAATGGAGGTCGGCGTCCCGAAGGAAGTGGTTCCCGGCGAACGCCGAGTGGCGCTCGTCCCCGAGACGATCGGTCGTCTCGGCGACGGCGTCTCCGTGATCGTCGAGGCGGGTGCCGGCGCCGCGGCGGGGTTCTCGGATTCGGCCTATACGGACGCGGGCGCCTCGGTTGGGGACCCGTGGTCGGCAGACGTCGTCGTCAAGGTCGCTTCCCCGACGGCGGACGAGACGGCACGACTCCGCACCGGCCAGTCGCTGATCGCGTTCCTCTCCCCTCTGACCGACGCCGAGGGCGTCGCTCGGCTCGATGCAGCGGGCGTGCACGCCTTCGCGCTCGAGTCGATCCCACGGATCACGCGCGCACAGCCGATGGATGCGCTCTCGTCGCAGGCGACGGTCGCCGGTTACAAGGCGGCGCTGATCGCGGCCGACCGTCTGCCGCGCTTTCTGCCGATGCTGATGACGGCCGCCGGGACGATCCCGCCTGCCAAGGTGCTCGTGCTGGGCGCCGGCGTCGCCGGCCTGCAGGCGATCGCAACGGCCCGCAGGCTCGGCGGCATCGTGTCGTCGTTCGACGTGCGCCCGGCGGTGCGGGAACAGGTGGAGTCGCTCGGTGCGACGTTCCTCGACCTCGGCGTCTCCGGCGAGGAGACCGAAGGCGGATACGCACGCGAGCTGACGCCTGCGCAGCAGGAGGCGCAGCAGACCGAGCTGCAGTCACGGATCCCCGGCTTCGACGTGGTGATCACGACGGCCGCCATTCCGGGCCGGCCGGCGCCCAAGCTCGTGACGGCCGACGCAGTCCGAGGCATGCGCCCAGGTTCCGTGATCGTCGACCTTGCAGCAGAGACCGGCGGCAACTGCGAGCTGACACGGCCCGGAGAGGTCGTCGTCGAAGCGGGCGTGACGATCGTTGGTACGACGAACGTGCCGGCGACGATGGCCACCCACGCGAGTCAACTGCTCTCGCGCAACATGGCCGCGCTGCTCGGCTTGCTCGCGAAGGACGGCCAGCTCGTGATCGACTGGGATGACGAGATCCTCGCGGGCGCGTGTGTGACGAGGAGGGATGTAGCGACATGAGCCATGGAACACTGCTCGTTTTTGAGGTGACGATCCTCGTGATCGCAATCTTTCTCGGGTTCGAGGTGATCTCGAAGGTGCCGACGCTGCTGCACACGCCGCTGATGTCGGGCACGAACGCGATCCACGGGATCGTGATCGTCGGCGCGATGATCGTGCTGGCGCAGCCGGACAAGAGCGCATTCACGTGGATCGTCGGCTTCGTTGCGGTGGTGCTGGCGTCGGCGAACGTCGTCGGTGGCTTCGTCGTCACAGACCGGATGCTCGAGATGTTCAAGAAACGCGAGCCGCCGCCGAAGCGCGAGGACGCATGAGCCGTAGGCTTGACGGAGGCTCACAAGGAGCGCAGGTACCGGCTTTGCCGGTGCCGGAGCGGGAATGAGCACGAATCTCGCCAACCTGCTCTACCTGGTCACGATCGTGACCTTCATTTTGGCGCTGCGCTTCCTCTCGAGCCCGGCGCACGCGCGGCGCGGCAATCAGATCGGCGCGGCCGGGATGATCCTCGCGGTCGTCGTCACCTGGATCAAGATCGGGTCGACAAGCTGGTGGGCGATCGTGCTTGGGATGGTGATCGGCGGCGGCTTCGGCGCTGCCGGGGCGCGCAAGGTGAAGATGACTGCGATACCGCAGATGGTGGCGCTGTTCAACGGCGTCGGCGGTGGTGCTGCAGCGCTGATCGCGCTCGCCGAGCTCCATCGGATCCTCCCTGCGCCGGGGATGCCCAAGGTCGACATCTCGGTCGCGATCGCGCTGTCGGCGCTGATCGGCTCGATCTCGTTCTCCGGCTCGATGATCGCGTTCGCGAAGCTGCAGGAGCTGATCGGCGGCCGGCCGATCACGTACGTGGGCCAGCAGTTCGGGAACGCCGCAGTGTTCGGGATCGCGCTCGCGTCGGGGGTTGCGCTGATCGTCAGGCGTTCAGGACGAGTGGCTGCTGTGGGTGCTGATCGCCGCCTCTGCCCTCTTCGGCGTTCTCTTCGTGCTCCCGATCGGCGGCGCGGACATGCCGGTGGTGATCTCGATGTTGAACGCGTTCACCGGTCTCGCGGTCGCAGCCGGCGGCTTCGAGCTCGAGAACAACGTGCTGATCGTGGCGGGCATGCTCGTCGGCGCGTCCGGAACGTTGCTGACGCTGATGATGGGCCGCGCGATGAACCGCTCGATCGCGAATGTGCTGTTCGGCGCCTTCGGGCAGATCACGACCAGTGGCCCGGCCGTCGCCGGGACGAATGGGTCTGTGCGTCCGACCACTGCCGATGACGTCGCGGTGATGCTGGCGTACGCGCAAAAGGTCGTCGTTGTGCCGGGCTACGGCATGGCGGTCGCGCAGGCACAGCACGATGTGCGCGCGCTTGCCGACGCGCTCGAGTCGAAGGGCGTCGAGGTGACGTATGCAATTCATCCGGTGGCAGGTCGTATGCCTGGGCACATGAACGTGTTGCTGGCCGAGGCGAACGTGCCCTACCCGGCGCTGAAGGAGATGGACGAGGCGAACGCAGAATTCGGACGCACGGATGTGTCGCTGGTGATCGGCGCCAACGATGTCGTGAACCCTGATGCGCGGAACAACACGAGCAGCCCGATCTACGGCATGCCGATCCTGAACGTCGACGAGTCACGGGCGGTTGTCGTGCTGAAGCGGTCGATGAACCCGGGTTTCGCAGGCATCGACAACCCACTCTTCGCGGAGCCGAACACGATGATGTTGTTCGGCGACGCGAAGGAGTCGGTCGCGAAGCTGACGGCAGCGGTCAAGTCGCTGTGAGCGCCGCGGTTCGGGTTTTCACCAGCGCCGACGTGGAGGCGGCGGTGTCGCCCTCGCGTGCGGTCGAAGTGGTGCGCGCAGCGTTCGTGGCACACGCGCGCGGCGAGTGGTCGATGCCGCCGAAGGTGTACGTGACGAACTATCCGGCCGGCGATTTCCGTGCGATGCCGGCGCTCGGCGGTGGGTATGCGTTGCTCAAGTGGATCACGTCGTTCCCGGGCAACCCGGCGCGCGGGCTGCCGACGGTGTCGGGAGTCGTGCTCGTGTCGGATGCAGAGACAGGGGAGCTGCGTGCGGTGCTCGACGCGGCCTCGGTCACGGCGCTGCGCACGGGTGCGGCCGCAGTGCTCGCGGCGGAAGCGCTTGGGCGTGCGGATGCGAAGAAGGCGGCTGTGATCGGTGCGGGTGTGAACGGTCGCGCGGCAGCGAGGACATTTCTCGCGCGGGGCCGCGCCGTTTCGATCTGGGACGTCGACGAGACGCGCGCCACGCGCGTTGCGGAGGAGCTTGGTGCTGCAGTCGCGTCGTCGCGCGAGGAGGCGCTCGCAGCGGATCTCGTCGTCACGGTGACTCCGGGACACGAGGTGGTGATCGGCGATGGGACATTGCGTGCGGGCCAGCACGTCTCGCTGATGGGCGCCGACGGGCCGGGCAAGGCGGAGGCATCCGACGCGGAGCTGCAACGCGCGCGACTCTTCTGCGACGACTGGGAACAAGCCTCGCATGGCGGCGAGCTTGCGCATGCGGTGGCGGCAGGGCTCGTCGGCCGTGGTGACGTCGTCGACTTCGGGAGCGTTCTGACCGGCGAGGCCGAAGGCCGTCAGAGCGACGAGGAGATCACCCTCTTCGATTCGACCGGGCTCGCAATTCAAGACCTGGCGATCGCCGTCGCCGCACTCGAGGCGGAGCCTGAGAGCCTCGGGACACTGACGCTCTAGGCAATGCCCAGAACGTTAGGTCACGACCCAGACGCGACCGGCGTATGCAGCGAGCCTGTACGGCGCAGCCCCGACATCGACGGTGGCAGTAATACGACCCGTGCCGGGGTCGACTACCGAAACGCTGTTGTTTCCGGCGGTGCCAACCCAGAGTCGGTTCCCGAGAATCGCGAGTGATCGTGGCAGTTGAGAGATCTCGTAGGTGCGCGTAACGGCGTTTCGCGTCGGGTCGATGCGATAGATGGTCGATTCCTCGGGCACCGCGACCCAGATTGACCCCAACCCATAGACGATGTCGGTGGGGACACCTGCCAGATGGAATTGGGTGACCAGCCGATGCGTCCGCGGATCGATTCGTGTAACGACGCCACGTCGGCCGGCCTTGCCGGAGATACACCAGACAGCACCGGCACCGGTCGTGACGCCGTCTGGCTGGCCGTCGACGTGCGTTTGCCACATGAGGCGTTGGCGGGTGAAGTCGAAGGCGAGAACGGCGTGTTTGGTCGCACTCGTCGCCCAGAGCTTCCCGAGGCCGCTTGCGAGCGTCATGTAGTCGCCGTACGGAGCGGCATGAATCAACGGCACGATGGTCTCGTCACTGACGTCGGACACTTCCGTAAGTGCTCCGTTCGCACTGTCGATCACCCAGACGACGCCGTCCGAATCAGAGGCGACCGACGTCAGCGCGAGGTTCATGTCGGTGGTGGTGACGGCAAACACATCAGAAGCTGATGTCGGCTTTGCGACGTCCACGGTCGCAAGCGTCCCCCGGCCCTCGTCCAGGATGAACGCCTGATCGCCGGAGAAGGCGATCCCGACCGGTGCCGGCCCGGTCTGCACAGAGCTCACAACGCGAGGGTGCTCGCCCTCGATCACAAGGACTCGCTTACCGGCGAACGAGACCTTCGAGCCGCCATGCATTACCAAGACACCGATCGCGGCTGCAATCGCCAGTAGAACGATGAGCACGAGTGCCATTACAAGCCTGGAGCGTCGGAGCTGATGCCGACGATGGAACGCGCGAGGCTCGTGCTCCCGAAGGGGCGCGTCGAGCGCGGGATCCTGGCGGAGGATCGACTGCTCCAGCTGCTTCAGCGCCGGACCCGGCTCGACACCAAGTTGCGCGTCCAGTTCCGCTCGGGCGGAGCGGTATACGTTCAGAGCGTCGTCCTGCCGGCCCGAGCGATAGTAGGCGAGCATCAGTTGGGCGCGCAGCCGCTCGCGGAGCGGATTGCTTGCCACGAGCCGGGCCAGCTCACCGATCAGCTCCTCGTGCCCCCCCAGCGCAAGCTCGGCATCGATCCGGCCCCCAAGCGCGAAGAGCCTGAGCTCATCGAGCCGTTCCGCCTCGAAACGCAACTCGGGCGACGACCGCACGTCGGCAAGCGCAGGACCTCGCCAAAGGGCGAGCGCCTCGGTCAGAACCCGCAGCGCTTCTCTGTGATCGTCGGCATTGACCGCAGCGTTCGCCTGTTCCACGAGCGCAGCGAACTGCTCGATATCGGTGTGGTCTCCTTCACCGAGTTGTAATTCGTAGCCGTGGCGATGCGTGACGAGAGCCCCGGCCGGCAGGATGCGCCGTAGGCGCACGACGCAGTTCTGGACAATCTTCGCCGCGCTCGCGGGCGGCTCGTCCCAAAGCGCATCGACGATTCGGTCAAGCGAGAACGTCTGGCCCGGGTTGACGAGGAACAACGCGAGCAGCTCGCGCTGCTTGCCGCTCCCAGGTTCGATCGCAACCCCATCGGAGACGATCTCGAGCGGTCCGAGGAGGCGATAGGCGACCAGGGTCATCGGCGAGCGTACCACCGTGGGAAACCGCCGAAAACTTGGGTTACCAGGCAGTTACCGCAGCGCGACGCGACGATGGGGCGCGAAGGACCGAATTGTTGCCACGCGATGACCGGCAGCATCGACAGTCGGACGCATGTCCACACATAGCCCGTCCCGTCGCCTGCCAATCGTCGGCGCCGCCGCGATCGTCTTGTTGGCCCTACTCGTTGTGACTCCCCGTGCGGCTCGTAGCGAAGTGAACGCTGTCGGAGCCACTCCGGCCATCAGCACCGCAGCACCCTTCTTCCTCGCGGAAGTCGGGGCGAAAGTCCACGGTCGCTGGGGGGCTGCCTGGCAGACCCTCTATCCCTTCCACCAGCGCGTCGCACCACTTGGTACCTACGTCAAGTGCGAAAATCAAACGCCGTTTCCGGCACCGCTGCGAGCTATCTCTGTCGAGAGTGTCGTCAGGGCCAGGGTGCATGTCTCCGGCCTCGCACACCGGATCGCCGGTGTGGCGTTGACCGTGCGGTTCGCGCTCCAGTCGTATGGCCCGCGCGACCCAATCGTCTCCCGACACATCTTCCATCTCGTGCCCGTGAACGGCCGCTGGACCTGGCTGCTTTCCGCCAGTGAGTACGAGCTCTACGTCCACGGAGGGTGCAACGCTTAACGCAGCCGCGGAACCGACAACGCAAGAGCGAGGCTGCCCCGCATTGGCTACGCGACCGTGGTCACGAGCTCGAAGACCGACGGCTGGAAGTCCTCGCAGTGCGCCCGGACGCGCATGATCTGCTCACGGAACTCCGGCGTGTCCTTCCACGCCGCCTGGTTTTCGAAGGTCTCCCACGGCGCGAAGCTCATGTACCGCGCAGGCTGGTCGACATCCCGAACCAGCCTGAAGGTCCCCGAGCCGGCGAAGCTGCTCGCCCACGTCACGAACTCCGTCCACGCCGTGACAAACGCGTCCTCCTCGCCTGCTTTCACGAGCCACGTTCCATGCGTATAGGTCTCCGTCATGGCAATCGACTCTACGCGGCACCTCCGTCCGCTGTCCATCGAGCCCGCTACTCGAACGCCTAACGCACGGGCGTCGGCGGCGGTGCAAAGATCGCCCCATGGACGCACAGACGATCGACCAGGAGTACGAAAAGCTCCAGACGGAGTTCCAGGACGTCGCAACGAGCGTGCAGACGCTCGCGGCGAAGCTGCAGACCGCTGCGCAGGGCGGCGACGCGAACGCAACCGCGTGGCTCGGCGACCTGAAGCAGATCGCGCTCGACATCTCCGACGAGCAGATCCAGGCGAACACCCTGCTCACCGCGATTCACGGCTTCATCACCAACGCCGCGAGCGGGGCTGACGCCGAGGGCAAGCAGCCGCTGTTCGCGCCGGGGCAGGAGCCGGCACAGCAGGCACCGCCGCCCCAGCGGGCCGGCGGCATGTTCGGCGGAGGCGGCATGTTCGGCGGCCCGATGATGGGCGGCTACATGGGCGGCGGGTTCGCGCGCGCGATGGAGATGGGTGCCGGAGTCGGGCTCGGACAGACCCTGGTCAACAGCATCTTCCACCTGTAACCGCGCGAGCGGTCAGTCGACCGCGCGAAGAAATGCATCGACGGCGTCGAGGAACGCTTCCGGTTCCTCGACGTGCGGCATGTGGCTCGACTCTTCGAAGACGATCCACTGCGCGCCCGGGATGCGATCCCTGATCTGACCGACGATCAGAGGTGTCGCCTCGTCATGACGACCCGAGATGAGCAGCGTCGGCACGTCGATGTCGTGCAACCGCTCCGTGATGTCCCAGTGCTTCAGCGAGCCGACGACGTGAAACTCGCTCGGGCCGTTCATCGCGTGGTAGACAGCGGGGTTCCTCGCGATCTGGTCGAATGTCCGGACGACGCACTCGGGCAGCGGCGACACGCGGCAGACGTGACGCTCGTAGAACACCATCACGGCCGCCTCGTATTCGGGATCGTCGGTGGTGCCTGCTTCCTCGTGCCGTGTCAACGTCTCCTGCACATCGGGCGGGAGGTCTGCGCGGAGTCGGTTCGCCTCCGAGACCCAGAGCGTCATGCTCGCCGGCGAGTCCGCGACGACGATCGCGCGCAGCCCCGGCGGATGCTCGAGCGCGTGATCCATTGCGAGCATCCCGCCCCATGACTGTCCGACGACGGCGTACCGCTCGGCGATTCTCAGCTCGCGGGTCAGCTCGACGAGCTCGTCCTTGAAGAGCTGCGTCGTCCAGAAGTCCGCCGGCGCATCCGGCAGGAGCTCGCTCCGGCCGCAACCGACCTGGTCGTAGAGGATGCACGCGCGCCCCGATCGGCTCAGCTCCGCGATCGGCTCGCAGTAGTCGTGTCCGGCGCCCGGGCCGCCGTGGCAGATGACAACCGGCGTGAGCTCCGACGACTCCAGGTCACCCACGACGCGGTACCACGTCTCGTAGCCGCGCCACTGCATCCGTCCCTCGCGATCCATCGGCGCCATTCTCGCGGGTGACTACGCGGCAAGCAACGCAGAGATCGCTGGTCGCACAGGGTCGAACAGCGCGAGCTCCCGCGGCGACTCGCCGAGCAGCGCGCGGGCGACGAGGTCGCCGCACGCGAGACCGAGCGCATTGCCGTGCCCCGAGTAGCCGCCCGCGACCCAGACGTCCGACCGTCCTGGGACGCGGCCGACGAGCGGCTGCCGGTCGGGCGTCGTCCCCCAGACTCCCGCCCAGCGGTGCAGAACCCGCGGTCGCGATCCGACCAGGCGCTCGACCAGCGCATCGAGGCGCGCCTGGACGAGCCCGGTCGTCTCTTCGACATCGGTCGACTCGGTGTCGAGCGACGCGTCGCGCTCTCCGCCGAGCACCAGCCGTCCATCCGGAAGCTGATGCCAGTAGTCGTACCCCCAACGCGCGTAATGCGGACGCGCGTAGAGCGGCTCGTCGAGCGGCTCCGTCGCGAGCACCTGACCGCGCGTCGCCTCGACGATCGGGGCGAGCTCGGGCAGGAGCGAAACGGTGAACCCGTCGCACGCCACCACCACCGCATCCGCGTCGACGCCGTCGACGCTGACCGACTCGCCCTCGCGGATGTCCGCCCCGGCAGCGGCAGCACGTGCTGCGAGCCTTCGCACCCAACGAGCGGGCTGCAGCGCCCCATCGCGCGGGTGCAGAATGGCGCCGACGTACAGCCGGTCGAGCGGAGCGGCGAGCTCGTCGACCCACTCGACCGCGAAGCCATCGCTGCGGAGGGCGTCGTGCTCGCCACGAAGCGCCGCCAGCTCGAGCTCGTCCGAGGCAAGCCGAAGACTGCCGACGCGACGGAAGGCGTCTCCGGCGAGTACCTCCATTCGGTCGAGCGACCGTTCTGTGAGCTCCATCACGCGCCGCGCAGCGTCAGCTCCGAGCGAAACCCGTGCCTCGTCATACGGCGCAGCTGGTCCGCGGAGCGCGAAGCCACCGTTGCGACCGCTCGCTCCACCGGCGATCTCGCGCGCTTCGTAGAGCCGGACGCGAACACCTCGTTCCGCGAGGGTCAAGGCACAGGAGCAGCCGGTCACCCCGCCACCGATCACAGCCACCTCTGCACGGCCCTCGAAGCGGTGGCTGCGCAACGGCTCGCGCGGCTCGTCCAGCCAGTACGAGGTCGTCTGCACGACCCTCGATCCTACGTTCGCTCGGTCGAGCGATGGTTGCTCAAGCGACCCTCGAGGGTTGCCGATATGAGCAACGTGACCTTGAAAGCTGTCGCAGGGCTCGGTTCGATCGTGTGTCTTTTACTCGCCACGGTGCTCGTCCTCAAGCTGGGCGTCAGCTCCGGAAAGCAGACGACGCTCTCCCCCACGCAGGGTGCAGTGGCGGCGATGCAGAACTTGCAGCTCACGGTTCCCGCACTCGAGGCGTATTCCGCCGCGAACGGCACGTTCGCCGGGATGACGGTCCAGACCCTCCAGGCCGCGGGCGGCGACGCGCTCCCCACCGGCTTCCAAATCGGCTGGGTCGAGGCAACGCAATACTGCGTCGAGGACACGGCCGCAGGCGGAACCGCCTACCTCGTGGGCCCCGGCGGCGCCCTGCCCGCCCTCGGCGCCTGCCCCGCTCCCGCTTAGCGCAGCCTGTAGAGACCGTCCGCTTCCGCGACGAGACCGAGCAGCTCGAGCTCGACCAGCGCCGCCGCCACCGTTCCCGCCGCGAGCCCCGTGCGGCGCGCCACCTCGTCCGCTTCGACCGGCGCGTCCGCCACAACCGCCCGCACGGTCGCCAACTGCCCGTCGAGCGTCGGCGGATCACGATCGTCGCCGGATGGGGCCCGCTCGACGCCGAGCACTGCGAGCACGTCGTCAACGGAGGTGGCCGGGACCGCACCGAGGCGAAGCAGCGCGTTCGTTCCGCGGGAGAGGAGCGAGGTGATCTCGCCGGGCACGACCAGCACCTCGCGACCCTCGTCGAGCGCGAAGTCGGCCGTGATCAGTGCACCGCTCCGCTCACGAGCCTCCACCACAACCGTCACGTCGGCGAGCCCGGCGACGATGCGGTTGCGCGCCGGGAACCGCCACGGTGCGGGTTCGACCGTGGGCGCGTACTCCGACAAGATCAGCCCACGCTCGACGATCGAGCGGGCGAGCCCGGCGTGCGCCCGCGGATAGTCGCGGTCGATGCCACAGCCGAGCACCGCGACCGTGTCACCGGCGTCCAGCGCGCCTCGATGCGCGGCCGCGTCGACTCCGCGGGCAAGACCCGAGATGACCAGGACGCCTGCCGCGGCCAACTCGCGTCCGAAGCCGAGCGCAACTGCGGTGCCGTATGAAGAGCACGCGCGCGCACCGACGATCGCGACGCTCGGACGGTCGAGTAGGTCGAGCGACGCGGAACCGCGCACGAAGAGCCCGAGCGGCGGGTCGTGAATCGCCGCGAGCCGTGAGGGAAACGCCGGGTCGCGCCGGCCGACGAAGCGCAGCCCGGCGGCCGCAAGTTGTGCACGGCACCCCTGTTCGTCGAAACCGGAACGGAAACGCTCGAAGCGCAGCGAACGGGGCTCGTCGACGAGGTGCGCGCCGGTTTCGGCTGCGAAGACTGCTGCCGCGAGCTCGCTCATTCGGTCAGCTCCGGCGGCGGACGATACGAGAGCGCTTCGGCGACGTGCTCGGCCGCGACGCGCTCGGCACCTGCAAGGGCGGCGATCGACGCGGCGACTCGCGCGACACGCGCGCGGCCACGGCCAGACAGCGGCAGCCGCTCGACAGCCCGCGTCAGAAGCTCGTCAGCCGGCGGCGTTCGCGCCGGCTCGCCTTCGCGCAGAACGCCTCGCGCGGCGAGCACACGCTCCCGCACGACCGACGACTGTTCGGCGGGCGGCCCAGCCAACGCGTCTCCGCGCGGCCGTGGCACCGTCAACAGCAGGTCGAACCGGTCGAGCAGCGCACGCGACAGACGCTCGCGATAGCGCTGCGCGCGTTCGGCCGTGCACGAGCAGACTGCGGCGACATCGCCACGAGCGCCGCAGGGGCAAAGGTTCATCGCGCCCACGAGCTGAAAGCGCGCCGGGAAGACCGCTCGCCCGCTGACACGGGCGACCGTGAGGATGCCGTCCTCGAGCGGTTGGCGGAGCGCCTCGAGCGCCGGGCGCATGAATTCGGGCAACTCGTCGAGAAACAGCACGCCGCGATGCGCGAAGCTCGCCTCGCCGGGTCGTGGCCCACCCGCTCCGCCGCCGACCAGCCCGGCCACCGAGGTCGAGTGATGCGGCGCGCGAAACGGCGCCACGCGGACGAGCCCCGACCCCGGCGCGAGCACACCACCGACCGAGTGGATGCGCGTCACCTCCAATGCCGCGTCGTCGTCGAGCAGGGGCAGCAGGCCCGGCAGGCGCCGGGCGAGCATCGTCTTGCCGGTACCCGGCGGCCCTGCGAGGAGCAGGTTGTGCGCGCCCGCCGCCGCGATCTCGAGCGCACGCCGCGCACGCTCCTGGCCGCGCACATCGGCCAGGTCGGGCACAGCGGCCAGCGTCTCGAAGTCGTCGGCAGGTGGCGGCACCTCAGGCGGCGCCCGCTCGCCGCGCAGATACGCGACCGCTTCACCGAGATGCCGCACGCCCACGGGCTCGACCCCGGCCAGGGCGACCTCCGGTGCGGACTCGGCCGCGCAGACGAGGTGCGTGAGCCCGGCCCTGCGCGCTCCCTCGGCCGCAACGAGCGCGCCCGGCACCGGCCGGAGCCGCCCGTCGAGGCCCAGCTCACCGAAGGCGGCGTGCCCCTCGAGCGCCTCGGCCGGCACCTGATACGACGCTGCGAGCAGCGCAAGCGCGATCGGCAGATCGAAGCCCGAGCCTTCCTTCTTCACCGATGCGGGTGCGAGGTTGATCGTGATGCGGCGTTTCGCGGGCCACTCGAGCTCGGCCGCCGCGAGACTCGAGCGGACCCGTTCCTTCGCCTCCTGGCACGCACGGTCGGCGAGCCCGACGATCGCGAACGCGCTGATCCCTCGCTGGATGTGCGCCTCGACCTCGACTCGACGCGGATCGATCCCGACCAACGCGTGGGTGACTGTCCGCGCGAGCACGTTGCCACCATAGGCGACAACGTGTCACGTGTCTGTGTCGACTTCGCGACGAATTGGCGCGCGCCCGCGGCGTCGGATTGGTAGCAGGCGCAGGGGCACGCGGTTGAGTGACGAAAGAGCAGGCATGAGCACCCCTGGGGACGACCGCTCGGCTGCCGACATCCTGGCCCGAGAGATCGAGTACCACGACCACGACAATCCCGAGCGCCTTGACCGCGTCTCTCGGTTCTACTCGGACGCGGTCATCGGCCGCATGCACCGGGACTTCAAAAGTCACATCCTGGCCGACGTCGCCGGAAAGCGGGTGCTTGAATACGGCTGCGGAGCCGGTTCGTTCGCGTGGGATCTCGCTCGAGCCGGCGCCGAGGTGACGGGGATCGACATCTCCGCGCATCGTCTGGAGCAAGCCCGAGAGCGGGCATCCGCGTTGCATCTGGACATCACGTTTGTCGAGATGGATGCTCAGGACCTCAAGTTCCCCGACGCCAGTTTCGACCGTATCGTCGGCGGTGCGATCATCCACCACCTGGACCCAGAGCGCGCGTACCGTGAGATCGCGCGGGCCCTTCGGCCTGACGGTGAAGGGTGGTTCATCGAGCCGCTCGGCTACAACCCGGCAATCAATTGGTTTCGGAACCGGACACCCACGATCCGAACGCCCGATGAACACCCGCTCGTCAAGCGCGACATCTCGACAGCCAAGGAATACTTCGGGCGCATCGACGTTCGGCAGTACCTTCTGGCGGAGCTTCTCGGTGCGGCTTTTGCGACCGGAGGTCGAGCAGCGCGGATCGTCCGACCGCCGTTGCGCTGGGCGGACGCCGTGCTTCTACGGCTGCCCGCCGTGCGGTGGCTCGCGTGGAGCTGCATCCTCCACCTTGCGCAGCCGAGGAAATCCGAAGCCTAGACACGAAGTCCGTGACGCCGATCGTCGCGGGCGGCGGGTTTAAATACTCTTCACCGGAACGCGATGGTGAGCGAGACTCCATACGACGTCGTCGCGGAGGCGTACAGCCGCATTTTCGACGTGGGCGGAGGGACGCTCGAGGATGCGGCCTTCAAAGCTCTCCTCGCCGACGTCCGGGGACAACGCGTGCTGTCACTCGCGTGTGGCCAAGGCCGAGACGCGCGACTCCTCGCATCGCTGGGTGCCGAGGTCACCGGCGTCGACATCGCACGGGAGATGCTCGGCCGCGCACGCGCCCACGAGGTGAGGCAGCCACGCGGTATCACGTACCTCGAGGGAGATGCGCAGGCGCTCTCACTGGTCGACGCCTCGTTCGACGGCATCGCGTGTCACATGGCGCTGATGGATATCCCGAACCTGCGGGCGGCGATCGGCGAGGTCGCGCGGGTTCTGAACCCGGGCGGCTGGTTCGTGTTCTCGATCGTTCACCCGTGCTACGGCCCGCACGTCCAGATCGTGTCCGACTACATGCTCGACCAACGCTACGCCAAGCAGCTACCGAACGACGCGCTACCGACCTACGCCTACCATCGCCCGCTCGCGGACTACGTCAACGAGCTCGACGCGAACGGGCTGCACCTACGACGCCTGATCGAGGTTCGACACGCAGCGGACCCGGGCGAGGGCGGCGTGCCGGGGCTCTTGTACGCTCGCGCCGAGAAGCGCTAGGCGCTAGGCGCGACGCGCTACGAGCACGTCTTCGAAGTACTCGCCCGTCCGCCGACCGGTGCGGCGGTTCACGTGCCGCTGGTAGCTCTGCTCGAGCACGAGACCCGCCCGCTCGAGAATCACCGGGTAGAGATCGCGCCGGTCGTTGACGACGATCACGATGCGCCCGCGCGGTTTCACCGCCGCACGGCAAGTGGCGAGCACACCGGCGATCCCGTCGACGTACGCAGCGATCGCCGCTTTCGTCGTGCCGCGCTCGGCGGCGCCGAGCTCATGTGAGCGCCGGTCGTCGAGACCGAGCAACTCGTAGGCGTAGCGGTGCTGCTCGTGGTAGTCGATCAGCCCCGGATATGGCGGCGAGGTGACGACCGCGTCGAACGGCCCACCGAGGTCGACCTCGCGCGCGTCGCCGTGCACGACGGCGACGCCGCGCTGCTTGCGCACCCGGCCGAAGTCCTTGAGACGCGTCAAGCGTGTCGAGCGTATAGCGGCGCACGAAGTGCTCCGCGCGTTCGACCGGACGGCACTCGCGCTTGTGCTTGTGACACCAGTACGGACTCGGCCTGCGGTGCGTTCGGGAAGTCGAGATCGAAATGCGTCGTGAGCCGCGCCGACCGCGCGGCACGCGCGAGCACGACGCGCAGGACGTCGGCGTGCTCGTAGTCGCCGACGAGCGAGCGGAAGCGCAGTAGGTCTTCGCTGCGCCTGTGGCGCGAACCACGCGCGGACGTAGGCGTTCGGCGGCCGGCCTACTCCGTCCCCGCGTTCGAAGCGCGCGAGCACGTCGCGCAGCTCGCGCTCGAGCACGAACGGGTTGTGCTCTTCGCTCTTCACGCGCATCAGCAGGCAGTTGAACGCGGCGATGTCGACACCGGTCGAGTCGAGGCCGCTCTCGAGCGCCTGCACGAGCGTCGTCCCCGAGCCTGCGAACGGGTCGAGCACCCGGCCGCGCGCCGGGACGTGGCGACGGAACAGCTCCTCCACGAGCTGCGGGATGTACTTGCCGAGATACGGATGGAGTCGGTGGACGTGCTTCGTCCGCTCCCGCTCCGGCAGGTCACGCTCCGACCACGAGAGGTCGAGGTCCAGGCCGGCAGTACAGCTGCTCCTGCGTCGCGGCCACAGTGGCGGAGTTCGACGCCGCTGGGACGTTTCCTCAGAACGCGTCCGGCAACGTCTCCACCCGGCCGCGCGCGCTCCGCGACACGTCGAAGCGCACCTCGAGGCCGGCACGCCGGGCCGGCCGCCAGCCAGGCCTCGGCAGCCCGTCGGATGCGCCCGATCTTCACCGGCGAGACCATCTCGAGCGGATCGCCGTAGCCGTCGCCCGCCTTCGACTTCACCTCGCAGAAGACGATCGCGCGCCCGCGGCGGACGACGAGATCGAGCTCGGCGCCGGCGAGCCAGCACGTTCTTCGCCAGCACCCGGTAGCCGCGGCGGCGGTACCACCAGGCTGCGCGGTCCTCAGACGGATGCCGCGGCTTCGCTTCGACGATCGTGTCGTCCGGGAGGTACGCACGCGCGCGCCACGACCGACGGTGGATCTCGCAGGGCCCGCGCTCGCGCACCTCTCGCGTGTGCGACGGCGTGATGTAGCCGACGTGCGAGGCGAAGCCGTAGCCGGGATAGAGCGCATCGGCGGTCCGCATGTAGCGATCGCGCGTCACCTTCGCGACGATCGACGCGGCCGCGATCGCCGCGCTCTTGGTGTCGCCGTCGACGACCGCGCGATGCGGCGGTGCGGTCGGGCCGAGCTTGAACCCGTCGACGAGCGACACGTCGGCGGGCTGACACGCCCACAGCGCCTCGCGCAGACCGCGCAGGTTGCACTTGTGGAGGCCGTCGCGGTCGATCACCGTCGCCGGGAAGACGCGCACCGCGATCCGCTCCGCGCAGGCGAAGACCGCCCGATACAGCTCGGCGCGTGTCTCCGGATCGACCTGCTTCGAGTCGTTGAGAAGCGCGAGCGGGCGGACACGATGGTCGCGCAGGCAGTCGTAGTCGAGCAGCACGCCCGCGACGACGAGTGGCCCGGCGAGCGGGCCGCGCCCGGCCTCGTCCGCGCCGGCGACGAGTCGGCCGCCGAGGTTTCGGTCGTACCGGAGCAGCTTCTGGCCCGTGCGTCCTTTCGCCGGCATGCGACGAGCGTAGCCCTGGTCGCGGTCGCCCACGCGACGCGAAAGGCGGAATGAGCGGAAAAGGTACGAGTCGGCGCTAGTTCTGGCGCAACTCGCGAACGCGAGCCTTCTTGCCGACCTTGCCGCGCAGGTAGTACAGCTTCGCGCGGTGCACGTCGCCGATCGCGCCGACCTCGATCTTGTCGATCTTCGGCGAGTGCAGCGGGAACGTCCGCTCCACGCCGACGCCGAACGAGTTCTTGCGGACGGTGAACGTCTCGCGTGCTCCGGCGCCCTGCCGCTTGATCACGATCCCCTCGAACACCTGGATGCGCGAGCGGCTGCCCTCGATGACCCGGAAATGCACCCGCACCGTGTCGCCCGCCTTGAAGCGCGGGACCTCGCGCAGCTGGCGGCGCTCGATGTCCTGGATGATTGTGCTCATGTCGAAAGGGGGCCGGAGGCCGCGCGGAATCGTAGCGAAATCGGCCGACTACTGGATCGAGATCCGGTTCGGCGGCCAGTAGGTGGCAACGACCTTGCCGATCAGGTTCTTCCGGGGCACCGGGCCCCACGCCCGGGAGTCGCACGAGGAGCCGCGGTTGTCGCCCATGAAGAAGTAGTCGCCTTTCGGGACGTGCCAGGTCATCTGGTAGTGGTCGGTGTCCGCTGCTCGGCGCGACGCCTGGATGTAGGGCTCCGAGAGCTTCTTGCCGTTGATCCAGAGGTAGCCGTGCCCGTCCTCGTGGATCGTGTCGCCGGGCAGGCCGATCAGACGCTTGACGAAGGTGCCACCGGCTCCGCATTGGAGCGCAGCCTTCGGCGGAGTCTTGAAGACGATGATGTCCCCCGCTTCGGCGACCAGAAGCGGTAACAGAAGCGGCAGGCGAGCACGCGATCCGAGTAGTGGGCTTCGCAGCCGACGTCAGGTTTCGCGCAGTGAAGCGTCGGCTCCATCGAGCTCGACGGGATGCGGTACGGGTTGACGACCCAGGCTTTGATCGCGAGCACGATCAGGATCGCACCGACGATCGTGACGAGCCAGTCGATCGTCACACGCCAGCCGTGGGGCAGTCCTCTCGTGAGGTAGTCGACCGGATTCCTCAACGCACCTGCTCCCTTCGCCAGCCTTCGATCTTCGCGTGGTCGCCCGAGAGCAGTACGTCGGGCACCCGCCAGCCGCGGAAATCCGCGGGGCGCGTGTAGTGAGGGTACTCAAGTCCGCCACCGAGCTCGTCCGAGAACGATTCGACCTCGCCCGAGCCCTCTGCGAGTGCGCCGGGCAGCCGCCGGGCGATCGCGTCGACGAGAATCATGGCCGGCAGGTCGCCGTTCGAGAGGACGTACGGGCCGACAGAGATCGCGTCGGTCGCCAGGTGCTCGACGACGCGCTCGTCGAAGCCCTCGAAACGCGCCGAGAGGAACGCGAGGTGATCCACCCCCGCGAGCTCCTCGACCACGCTCTGCGTGAGCTGACGCCCTTTCGGCGTCAGCGCGATCACGGGGTGGCTTGGCGGCCCGCCGTACGCGGCGTCGAGCGCGGCCGCCACGACGTCGACGCGCAGGACCATGCCCGCGCCGCCGCCGTACGGGTCGTCGTCGACCTGACCGTTGCGAAGCGGTGTCGTGTCGCGGTACGAGAACAGCCGCAGGTCGAGCTCGTCGCCGAGCACGGTCGCGACCGGGCGCTGCTCGGTGAGCCAGGCGAACGCGTGCGGGACGAGCGTGAAGACGTCGAGCTGCATCAAGTCTCCGTCAGTCCGTGAAGCCGCTCGCGACGTCGATGCGTCGCCCGCTCAGATCCACGCTGCGTACGCAGTCCTCGACCATCGGTAGCAGCACGCCACCGTCGAGCTCGAGGACGTCGTTCGCGATACCGGGGATCACAGCCTTCACCGTTCCGAGCACGCGGCCGGTCTCCTCCACGACCTCGAGCCCAACGAGCTCGAACGCGTAGTACTCGTCCTCCTCCGTCGGCGGCAGTGCATCTCTCTCCACCTCGAGGATCGCGCCCCGCTCGATGTCGGCATCAAGCTTGATCACGGGTCGCCCCGACGAGGTCCGGTGAGCGACGACCGCGACCGGCACTCCGCCTGCGAGGAACGTCGCGCCGGTCCTCCACCAGCGTGGGTCGTCCGACGGCTGCTCGACGAAGAACGCGCCATCGACCCCATGCGGGCGCCCAATCTTGCCGATGGGAATCCTCACCGCTGCGACTCGAAGTACCTGGCGGTCTCGTCGCGGTCGACGGCGGCGAGCAGGTTTTCGGCGATGAACTCGTCGGCAGACGGCCAGCTGCTCGCACGAATTCGCTCCGCGGCAGCTGCAACGTCGAACTCGGTCGCCCGAAAGTGTGGCTCGCCGTCGACGACGAGCAACCAGAACGCAGCGACGCGACCTTCGTACGGCATTCCGACCGAGCCGGCATTGACGACCCGCAGGTCGCCGACGCGCCTGTCGAACTGATGGTGCGTGTGCCCGATCACGAACGTCCCGCGCTCACCAAACATGGCGCGCAGGTCATCGTCGGGTGTGAAGACCGTCGTCATCGGCGTGTTCGACGCCGGCGTCGCGTGGCAGTAGAGAACGCCGTCGAGCTCGGCCGTCAGCGGCAACTGCGCGGTGCGCGGGTCGGCATCTTCGGCGTTGCCGCGTAAGACGGTCGCGCCGAGCGACGAGATCAGCGCGTAGGTCTCCTCGTCGTAGGGACCTCCGAAGTAGTCGCCGCCAAAGACGATCGCGTCGGCCTCCGTCTGCGCCTCCGCGAGCGCCGCGTCGAGCGCCCACGGCATGCCGTGCACGTCGAAGAGCGCGGCAACCCTCAATGCGTTACTCGGGGTCGGCGATCTCGACGAGCACGCGGCGTCCGTCGCGCACGGCACTCGCGCGCACCAGCGTTCGCAGCGCACGAGCGATCCTGCCCTGGCGGCCGATCACCTTGCCGACGTCGTCCGGCGCGACGTGAAGCACGAGAACGAGCGCGTCGTCGCGCTCCTCCTCCTCCACCCTCACGGCGTCGGGCTCGTCGACGAGCTCGCGCGCCAGAAACGCGAGCAGCTCGGTCATTACTTCTCGATGCCCGCAATCTTGATCAGCTTTGCGACTGCCTCGGTGGGCTGCGCGCCCTTGCCGAGCCAGTCCTTCACTCTCGCCGCGTCGAGGTCGATGGTCGAAGGATCGGTCTGCGGGTTGTAGCGACCCACGATCTCGAGGAACCTCCCGTCGCGCGGAGCGCGAGCATCGGCCGCGACCACGCGGTAGATCGGATTCTTCTTCGAGCCCACGCGGGTGAGCCTCAGCTTTACTGCCATTCGCGTCCTTTCAACGAGTGTCTGTTCAACGGCGTGCCTTTCGCTTCTTGCGCTTGATCCCCGTCTTCCGGTTCGCGGAAAGCGAGGTCGTCGGCGTCTGCTGGGTCGGGAGGCCCGGCATCGTTCCCCGACCCATCTGCTTCATCATCTTTTCCATCTGCTTGCGAGCCTCGAGCAGCTGGTTGACCTGCTCGACCGACGTGCCCGAGCCGTTGGCAATGCGAATCCGCCGCTTGCCGTCGATCACGATAGGCGAACGGCGCTCCTGGGGCGTCATCGAGAGCACGATCGCCTCGACCCGTCCCAGCTGGTTCTCGTCGACGTCGAGGTCGCCGATCTGCGAGCCGAGGCCCGGGATCATCTTCAGGACCCCCTGGAGCGGGCCCATCCGGCGAAGCATCTTGTACGCCTTCAGGAAGTCGTCGAAGCTGAAGTGCCCCTGCTGCAGGCGCTTCTCCATCTCCGCCTGCTCATCGGCCTCGACCGCCGCCTCCGCACGCTCGATCAGCGTCAGCACGTCGCCCATGCCGAGGATGCGCGAGGCCATCCGGTCCGGGTGGAACACCTCGAGGGCGTCGAGCTTCTCGCCCGTCGAGGCGAACTTGATCGGCTTGCCGGTGATCGCCTTGACGGAGAGCGCCGCGCCGCCGCGCGCGTCACCGTCGAGCTTCGTGAGGATCACGCCGTCGAACGCGATCCGGTCGTGGAACGCCTCGGCGACGTTCACGGCCTCCTGGCCGGTCATCGCGTCGAGCACGAGCAGGACGTTCGTCGGCTTTGCCTCGTCGCGAACACGCGCGAGCTCGTCCATCAGCTCGTCGTCGATCTGCAGGCGGCCGGCGGTGTCGACGATCACCGTGTCGAGACCGGCGGACCGCGCCCGCTCGAGCCCGCTGCGCGTCGCTTCGACCGCGTCCTTGGTGTCGGTCCGATACACGGGGACCTGAATCTGTGCACCGAGTTGCTCGAGCTGATCGATCGCAGCGGGGCGCTGCAGGTCCGCCGCGACCAGTCCGGGCTTCCGCCCCTGGGCGCGCAGGTGCAACGCGAGTTTCGCGGCAGTCGTCGTCTTACCCGAACCCTGCAAGCCGGCGAGCAGGATCACCGTGAACTTGCCGAACGCGAGCCCGGACTCGCCTTCGCCCATCAAGGACGTGAGCTCGTCATGGACGACCTTCACGACCTGCTGGCCCGGGCGTCAGGCTCTTCAGGATCTCGTCGCCGAGCGCCTGTTCGCGCACGCGCGCGACGAAGTCGCGGACGACGGTGAAGTTGACGTCAGCCTCGAGCAGCGCGAGCCGGATCTCGCGCATCGCCCGCGAGATCGACTCGTCGTTCAGCTTTCCCTGCTTGCGCAGGTCGCCGAGCGCGCTCTGGAGCTTGTCCGAGAGGGTGTCGAACATCGACCGGGCATCGTAGCCCGAGGAAACGGACGCCCCTCAGACGGTCCTCAGGGCATCGGTCGGCGACAGGCGAGCAGCTCGGATCGCCGGGGCGAGGCCCGCAATCGCGCCGATCGCGAACGCCGCGGCGAGCCCGCCGACCCAGGCGAGGGTCGGGATCACGATCGCCCAATTGCGACTCGAGGCGTAGATCGCGGTCGAGGCGGCGCCGAGCAGGACACCCGCGAGCCCGCCGATCGAGGCAAGCAGGATCGCCTCCGTGAGGAACTGCAGGCGGATGCTCGCACGAGTCGCGCCAAGGGCCCGTCGAAGACCGATCTCGGATCGTCGCTCGAGCACCGAGATCACCATGATGTTCGCGACGCCGACCGCGCCGACGAGGAGCGAGACGGCCCCGAGCCCCAGAAAGAGCCCGTTGAGCGCACCCTGGGCATCCGCACGCGCGACGAGCGCTGCCGACGGCTGGCTGACATCGACCTCGTTCGGTGACTCCGGATCCGCGGTCGCGGCGAGAACGCCCTGCACGGCTGCCGTCTGGGTCGTCACCGTACGGACGTAGATCTCGGTGGCATGGCCGTCGAACTGGAGATAGCGCTGCGCGGCCGGGAAACCGACGAGCACCGAGCTGTCGATCTCCTGGGCGAGCACCGCCGGCGTGAGGATGCCAACCACGTAGAACCACATGTTCCCGATCCAGACTCGTTCGCCCGGGAACACCCGGTCGATGCCGAGCAGCTGCGCAGCCTGCGCACCGAGCACGCAGACCGGTTGGGTGCTGCCGGCCGCGTTCAGGTACGCACCATGCGCGATCGACGCGCCGATCACCGGCAGGAGCCCGAGCGTCGCCGCATCGACACTAAGGCCGTTCGTGTTCACGGAGGGAATCAGCGGGCTTCGATAGACCGACGCCGCAGTCGTCCCGACGTCCGCCACCTGCATCACCGGCCCGATGCGCGCAACCATCCCGGGGGCAGCGAGGGGCAGCTCCGCAGTCTGTCCGAAGAAGCTCTGGCCGTTCGACACGGTGAGCAGGTTGGTGCCGAGCCGGTCGATCTCCGCCAGCAGCCCGGCCCGCGAGGAGGCCGAGAGACCGAGCACGGCGACGATCGCCGCCACGCCGATCGCGATTCCGAGCGCGGAGAGCGCGGCGCGGAGCCGGCGTGTACGCAAGCCGACGCTCGCGACGCGGGCGAGGTCGACCGGGCGAAGCTTCGTCGGCGTCGGCGCGGCAACTGACACTACGGACCGCGGTTCACGAGCGCGAACGCAGCCGAACGCGCGAGCCCACGCACACGCGCTCGGACGACGTAGCCGCCGGCTCGACGATTGGCGACGAACGGCGGCGCAACCGCGACACCGGTCGCGTCGGTCCGCACACGGACGATACGGGCGCGGTGCGATCCGAAGCGTCCACCGGGGCCACGCAACGGCGCTGCGAACATCACGACGGCGCCCGTCACGGGATTGCCGTACGTGTCGTCGACGCTGACCGCAAGCCGGACCGGGAAGCGCGTTCCCACAGTCGCCGCCTCGGTAGCGGCGGCCCCGGCTGCGATCGCAGCGGGCCGCCCCGCGACGTTCCGGAGGGCGTAGGTCACGCCGGTGGGGGCAGCGGGCGTCGAGGCGGTCGCCGTGAAGGTGCCGGCCACCGTGTTCGCGACGAGTCGCGGCGAGACTGCAACGCCGTCGGCATTCGTTATCTCGACGGCCTGCACGTCACCGCCCGCGAACGTCGCGCCCGCTGCGTCGGCACCTCCTGCTCCGCCGGTCGCGCCGAGCGTGAACGTGACCGACACACCCGGAAGCGGCTTGCCTTTCGGGCTCCGCACCTGTGCTGTCAACGGCTTGCTGTAGCGCCCGTTCACGACCGCGCGTCGCGACGCCGCCCCGACGGGCTTGATCCTCGGCGACGCTGCGGAGAGGTTTTCCAGAACGAACTGCGCGGGATCGACGACGCCCTGAACCGAGGCGGTCGCCGTGAAGGTTCCTGCAACCCCGTTCGCCGTGAAGAGCGGCGAACGCGCCACACCCAACGCGTCGGTCTGCTCGACAGCCTGTGACGATCCGTCCGCGAATAGTGCTCCCGCGGAACCGGTGCCGCCACCCGATCCGGCTCCTCCGCCGAGCGCGAAGGTCACGCTTGCGTTGGCGACCGGGTTGCCGTTCGCATCGCGAACGGTCACTTCAAGGGGAGCGCCGTACGGGTTCGTCACGACCGCCGAGCGCGTCATCGGTGCAAGGGCGGCGACGCTTGCCGGGAGGCCGCTCGCGCTGTTCGTGAGCGAGAACGAGACCGTTCCGTAGGCGGAGGTCGCAACGACGGTGTAGCTCCCGGCAGTGCTGTTCGCGGTCAACTGGGCACCCGCTCCACCAGAAGCGTCTGCTCCGACGACGACGCTGTCCGCGCCACTGGCGTCGAAGGTCGCACTCGCACCGCTCCCCGGAGCGGTGAACGTGATGGACGTTCCTGCGGTGCTCGTCGTGACCGGGCAGCCGTTCGTGTTCGCAAGCGTCACCTGGAGAGGCTGACCAAAGGGCATGTTGAGGCGCGCCGTCTGCGGCGAGCCGCCGGTGAGCTCGAGCGTGTTCGGCGAATTCGACGCCGGGCACGCAGACGTTGACGCCCCGGCCCGACCCGCGCCGGCAGCCACGCACACGAGCGCGGCGACGGCAGCGGCCGACACGGCTGTGCGAATCATCGTGCCTCCTCGGTGGCTGTGTCCTTCACGATGCGTCCGTCGAGCATCTCGACCTGTCGCGGCAATCTCCGGGCGAGATCGCGGTCATGCGTGATCACCGCGATGGTCGCGCCGCCCTCGTGCAGCGTCTCGAGCAGGGCAAGGATCGACTCGCCTGTCGTGCTGTCGAGGTTGCCCGTCGGCTCGTCCGCGAGCACGATCGCGGGTCGCCCGACAAGCGCTCGCGCGATCGCCACTCTCTGGCGCTCGCCGCCCGAGAGCTGAGTCGGCTTCGCCGCGAGGCGATCGCCGAGGCCGACTGCCGTCAACACGTCTCCCGCCTGCGCACGACGTTCGGCCGCACCGACACCTGCATAGAGCAATCCGTCGGAGACGTTTTCGAGCACCGTCGCATGCTCGGCGAGAAAGAACTGCTGGAAGACGAAGCCGATCCGGCCCGCCCGCAGCGCCGAGAGCTCGCGATCCGACATCCCGTCGACGTCGAGCCCTGTGACCCGCACTGTCCCGGACGTCGGCTGATCAAGAGTTCCCATCAGATGAAGCAGCGTCGACTTACCCGACCCGGAAGGACCGACGATCGCGAGCAGCTCGCCCGCGTCGACGCGGAAGCTGACCCCGGCCAGTGCCACGAACGCGGGCTCGCTGCCGTACGTCTTCGTGACGTCGTCGAGCTCGAGAACGGCCGTCATTCGCCCGGCACCACAACGCGCTGCCCCGGCACGACGTCCTTGCCCGTCACCTGCACGAGGCCGTCGGTGTCGTCGAAGATCCCAAGGTCGACCGCTTCGAGGTGATGGACACCGCCTTGGACGACCTCGAGCGCATAGCCGCCTGACGAGAGCGCCAGCAGCGACGCCACCGGCACGACAAGTGCGTTCCGCACGCTCGCGGTTGTGATCGCGACGAGCACCGGCGCTTGGTCGAGTCGGCCGGTCGCAGCCGGATCGGTGGGAGTCACATCTACCTCGATCGTGGGGGTGCTGGCGCCGTTGCCGTTTCCCTGATCCGACGACGAGGGCGTCGTTGCGACGGTGCCGACGTAGGTGACGCGCCCCGAGGTGGTGCTCTGGTCCGGAAGCGTGATCTCGACGGGGTCGCCGACCTTCACCGACGTCTGCTCGGCCGCGTCGAGCGCGATCGTGACGACGCGCCGCGTCGACGTCACCGTGAGCACTGGTCCGGGCTGGACGGTCGCGCCGAGTGTCGGCGTGACGCTCGTGACGCGCACTGCACTCGGTTCGAAGACGACCGCACCGAGCAGGAGGGTCCCGGTTCGGCTGCCACCCCGTGCCGCGTGCAGCTCCTCGATCGCTGCGGCCGTCGCGCTCGTGAACGCGTCTCCGGTGAGAGCGGTTCCGTAGCCGAGAGCGCGCAGGTTCGCGTTCAGCTCGGCGACATCGCGACCCGGCGACATCCCGGCGGCGAACGACCGCCAGGGGGCGACGGCTCCGTAGAGCAGAAGGACCGGTTCGCCGCTCACCCCGTAGAGCGTCTCGCCACGCCGGATGATCGCGCCGATCGCCGGCAGAGCGGTGTAGGTCGAGCTCGTGCCGTCCAGCGTTGCCGACGACTGAGCCTCGGCAAGACCGGAGCGAGCCCCGTCGAGCCCGGCCTGGGCAGAGGCAACTGCCTGCGAGTCGGCCTGTGTCTTCGCCTCTGCCTGGGCGACCGCCTGCTCGTCGGCGGTCTCCGCCTGCTGGTCGCTCGCGCACGGGCTCCCGGCAGCAGCCGAGGAGCCAGACCCGGCCGCAGGCGCCTGCCCGGCGTTGTCGCCTGCGCAGTCGACCGCGAGCTTCTGCCGGTCAGCCGCGAGCGTCGCACGCGCTTCGGTCAGCGTTCCCCCGTCCGAGGCTGCCGACGTCCGCGCCGTCGCGAGCTGGGTGGTCGCAGTCGTCACCGCCTGCGCCGCCTGGGCAACGGCAGACGGCGCCGTGCCCGCCGGCACGACGATCGTCGTGGAATCGGCGTAGGCGAGCGTCGCGTTCACCTGAGTTTGCGAAGAGAGGTCACGTCGCTGGACGGTCTGGAGCGACGTGGGATAGCTGTTGTCGGAGGAGGTTCCTTTGCTGCCGCCGCTGCCGAACGCGCCGCTCGCGAAGGCGATCACGACCGTGACGACGACCACCGCGACGACTCCGGCGGCAACGAGGAGTCGCGACCGTGTCACGGCACCCGGACCCGGACGGCGAAGCCCTTGCCGTTGGGGCCAATCGCCTTGCAGGCCTTCGCGGCCGCCTCGAACTGCGGCGACCCCGGATCGAGCGACGCCTTGTTGAGTTGGAGCCCGCCGGTCGGCGTCGGGTCCGGGAAGTTCGCGACGCCGTGGGCGCGCATGCACTTGGCCAGCGACACGAGCTGCTTCAGCAACTTCGCCTGCTGCGCTGGCGTGAGCGCCGGCGGCCCGCCGCCGGGCAGGAGCTTCTGGCACGCCTGCTGGGCCCGCTGCACCTGCGGGGTCGGGCCGCCGGAGATGCTGATCCCCCTCCCACCCGCCCCGACCTGCGCGTTGACGCCGTGGGACTGCATGCAGTGGGCGAACTTGAGGAAACTCCCACCGCTTCCCTTTCCGCTCGAACTCGTCGATGTCGTCGACGTCGTCGACGGCCCGAGGCTCGCGACCGACGGCGAGTTCGAGCTGCCGCAGCCTGCCGCGAGAAACGCGAGCACCCCCAGCACGACAACCCCGACCCCCCGACGTACGACCATGCCCGCAGGAAACCGGTGATTTCTAAAGTGCCTCTGAAGTCGCCCTAACGACTGGGTGAAAGGCGCAGCCGCACGATCGCGCCGCCGTCGGCCGCACGCGCGAGCTCGACGCCGCCACCGTGCGCGTCGGCGATCTGCTTCACGATCGAGAGCCCAAGCCCGGCCCCCGGCATCCCTCGCGCCTTCGCGGAACGGTAGAACCGGTTGAAGACGAGCGGTGCATCTTCGGGATCGATCCCCGGGCCCCGGTCGCGCACCTCGACGAGCCCAGCGCGGACGGAGACATCCACCGTCTCGCCAGGTGGGCTCCACTTGCGGGCGTTGTCGAGGAGGTTGGAGACTGCGCGCTCGGCCCGGTCGGGCACGCCCACGACCGTGGCCGGCTCGAGGTCGGTGTGGAAGGCGAGCGAGGGCGCGCGCCGTGCCGCGCGATCGACGGCGGTGCGCACGACCTCGTCCAGCCGAAATTCGCAGCGAACTACATCGGGCTCCTCTCCGCGGGCGAGCTCGACGAGCTCGCCGACGAGATCCGACATCGCCTCGAGCTCCTCGCGCACGTCGGCGACGATCTCCGCGCGCTCTCGCGCGTCCAGCGTGTTCTTCGACGCGAGCAGCTCGACGTTGGCGCGCAGGGTCGCAAGCGGCGTCCGCAACTCGTGCGACGCATCGGCGACGAGCCGGCGCTGGGTGTTGAGCGACGTCTCGAGCGTCGCGAGCAGCTCGTCCAGGCGCCCCGAGAGGCGGCTGATCTCGTCGCGCCCTCTCTGCCCGACCCGTTCGCTCAGGTCGCCCGTCTCGACGATCCGCTCCGTCTTCTCGGTGAGGCGGCGAAGCGGGCCGAGCGCGGCGCCCGCGACGACCGCTCCGACCGCGGCTGCGAACCCGATGCCGCCGAGCGTGATCAGCACGAGCAGCCACCGCAGTCGACTCAGGCTCCGGTCGACATCGGCCAGCGAGCGCGAGACGCGGATCTGCAGTCCCGGCGCCTTGACCGTCAGGACGCGGGAGCGCACGCCGCGGATCGTCTGGGTCATGAAGGAGCCCGACTCCGGGTCGATGCTCACAACCGAGCCGCCCCCACGGAGCCGCAGCCCGCCCGGGCGACTCACCTGGACCGAAAAGGCAGCACCCGCATCGGGCACGACGATCGACTTGATCTGCGTGGGCTTCGTTCCCGGCGGGGGGAGTTTCAGCAGGCGATTGGCAGGCCCACGGGCTGCGAAAACCGCTTTGACAGCGGGAATCGACAGGCTCGAGCTGAGGTCGCTGTCGACGCCGCGAATAACCTCGTGCCGGTAGGTGTAGTAGACGATGATCGACGTGCCGGCGATCGCGACGGCAACGGCGAGCGACGCCAGCACGGTGACGCGAAGGCGGAAGCTCATCGAGCCCTCAGCGTGAAGCCGACGCCGCGCACGGTTTGGATGATCCGAGGCTCATCCTCCGCCTCCAGCTTCCGGCGCAGATGCCCGACGAACACGTCGAGCGAGTTGGAGGAGAGCGACCCGTCGTACCCCCAGACGCGCTCATAGATCAACGCCCGCTCGAGCACTTGGCGCGGGTGTCGCAGAAAGAGCTCGAGCAACCCGAACTCGAGCCGGCTCAGCTCGATAGCGCGTGCTCCTCGCCGAGCCTCTCGCGTGCGCAAGTCGAGCTCGAGGTCACCGAAAGCGAGCCGCTCGCCACCGCCGCCTGCGCGACGCAGAAGCGCGCGGAGCCGCGCGACGAGCTCCTCGTTCGCAAAGGGCTTGACGAGATAGTCGTCGGCACCTGCGTCCAGCCCCGCCACGCGGTCGCGCACCGCGTCGCGAGCGGTCAACATCAGCACCGGGATGTTCCTGCGGTCGGCGCGAAGTCGCTCGCACACTTCGATCCCGTCGGGGCCGGGCATCATCACGTCGAGCACGACCGCGTCGAAGGTCCGCGCGCGCAGGAAGTCGAGAGCTTCGTCGCCGTCCTCGGCCACCTCGACGTCGAACCCGTGCGAGACGAGAACCCGCCGCAGAGCCTTCCGGAGCCCGGAGTCGTCGTCGACGACGAGGATCGCCACGAGGGAAGTCTGAGTGACATGTCTGAAGCGAACCTAAAAGTCTAGGTGCGTCGTGCCTTTACGATTCCGCCATGCCATATACAGCCGACGACTCCAGATACGACTCGATGCAGTACCGCCGCTCCGGCCGGAGCGGCCTCAAGCTGCCCGCGATCTCGCTCGGTCTCTGGCACAACTTCGGCGGCGACCGGCCGCTCGAAGGGCCGCGCGCCATCCTTCGCCGCGCCTTCGACCTCGGCGTCACGCACTTCGACCTCGCGAACAACTACGGGCCGCCGTACGGCTCGGCCGAGGAGACCTTCGGGAGGGTGCTGCGCAAGGACTTCCGCCCTTACCGGGACGAGCTCGTGATCTCGACCAAGGCGGGCTATGACATGTGGCCGGGGCCCTACGGCGAATGGGGCTCCCGCAAGTACCTGCTCTCCTCACTCGACCAGTCGCTCGGCCGCATGGGGCTCGACTACGTCGACATCTTCTATTCGCATCGCTACGACCCGGACACCCCGCTCGAGGAGACGCTCGGAGCACTCGACTCAGCGGTGCGCTCGGGCAAAGCGCTCTACGCCGGCATCTCGTCCTACTCCGCCGAGAAGACGCGCGAGGCCTACGCGATCCTCGCCGCGCTCGGCACGCCGCTCCTCATCCATCAGCCCTCGTACTCGCTCCTGAACCGGTGGATCGAGCCGGACCTGCTGGATGCGCTCGGCGAGCTCGGCGTCGGCTGCATCGGCTTCTCGCCGCTCGCGCAGGGGATGCTCACCGACAAGTACCTGAACGGCATCCCCGAGGGCTCGCGTGCCGCCGAGAACACCTCGCTCTCACCCGACCTGCTGACGGACGAGGCGCTTGCGAAGATCCGCGCGCTGAACGAGTTTGCGGCAGGCCGTGGTCAGTCGCTCGCGCAGCTCGCGCTCGCCTGGACGCTCCGCGACGAACGCATGACGTCGACGCTGATCGGCGCCTCGAGCGTTGCGCAGCTCGAGGACTCACTCGGGGCTTTGCGCAACCTGTCGTTCACGAGCGACGAGCTTGCCGAGATCGACCGTCACGCGACCGACGGCGGCATCAATATCTGGTCGCGCTCGTCAGCGAGCTAGACGAAGCTCGAGCTGACGCAGCGTCCGCTGCCCACCGAGCCGTGCGAGGGCGGCATTCGCAACGTCGCCTTCCGGCACGTTGACGAAATTCATCGCGGTGCCGCGCGAGAGCAGCGCGACCGCCGCGTCTTCGTCGCGCGCATCGAGCTGCAACACGTTGGTTCCCTTGTAGAGCATCGCGCCGCCGTCGACCTCGACCCGCTCGTACGCGGCGGGAAGAGATGCGTCGTCGCGCTGCCACGGCAAATCGGCCTGACCGAGCGGAGCCGGCTCGGCGTCCTGGGCCTCGACGAGCGGTGTCTCGGGCGCGTTCCAGATCTCGAGCATGCGCACGAGCTCGAAGCCGAGGCTCTCGTAGAGCGCGATCGCCGACTCGTTCTGCTCGAGGACTTCGAGCGTGACGACGGGCGGGGCGTCCGCGAGCACGGCTTCCATCAGAGCGCGTCCGAGGCCCTTGCGACGCGCCGACGGCACGACGCCGAGACCGCCGATCCAACCACGCTCGCCGCGCACGCCGAGGTTGACGATGCCCTCGCCCGGCGCAACACGCGAACGGTCGAGGTCGAGGTCCCACGCCGCGACGATGCGCGTCATCGTCGCCTCGTCGACGTGGATCGGCACGTAATAGCCCTCGTAGGCGGCCGTGAAGAGCGCGGCGAGCTCCGCATGAGAGAGCGTCGACGCAGGAACGAACGTCATGCCGCCACCAGGGCATGCGCGAAGTCGTACGGGTCGAACGGGCGCAGGTCGTCGAGCCCCTCGCCCACTCCGACGAGCTTCACCGCCAGGCCGAGCTCGTAGGCAATCGCGACGGCGATGCCGCCTTTGGCGGAGCCGTCGAGCTTCGTCAGAGCAACACCGGTCACACCGACGGCGTCGTTGAAGAGCCGCGCCTGTTGCAGCCCGTTCTGGCCCGTCGTTGCGTCCACGACGAGCAGTACTTCCTGTGGCGCACCCTCGCGGCGCCCGGCGATCACGCGCCGAACCTTCGCCAGCTCGTCCATCAGGTTCGTCTGCGTGTGCAGCCGCCCCGCCGTGTCGACGATCACCACGTCCGTGTCGGCACCCACCGCGTCGTAGGCGACAGCTGCGGGATCGCCGCCCCGCTCGCCGCCGATGAACGACGCCCCGGCACGTTCGGCCCAGATCTCGAGCTGTTCCTCGGCTGCGGCTCGGAACGTGTCGGCGGCACCGAGCGTCACCGTGCGTCCCGATGCGCCGAGCCTGCTTGCGAGCTTCCCGATCGTCGTCGTCTTGCCGGTGCCGTTCACTCCCACGACGAGAATGACGGCCGGGCGTGCGCCGAGCGCGAGGGTCGGCGGCTCGCCGAAGAGCGCCGCGATCTCCTCCGCGAGCGCCGCGTTCAGCTCGGTCAGATCCTGACGTGCCTCGAGGCGTCGGATCAGCTCCGCCGTTGCACGGACGCCGACATCGGCGTAGATCAACGCCTCCTCGAGCCGCTCCCACGACGCGTCGTCCGCCGGGTCGAACGCAGCGACCTGGATCTGCTCGGTAAGCGCGCGTCGCGATTTCGAGAGCGACTCACGCAACCGTCCGAAGAACCCGCGTTGCTCGCTCTCGCTCTCCGGCTCTGCGTCGGTGTCTCCGAGCAGCTCTGCCCAGCTTCTCGCCACGGGCGGCACGTTAGCGTTGACGCATGCCGACCTGGGAGGACGTCCGCCGCATTGCGCTCTCGCTGCCGAATGTCGAGGAGCGCGGCCAGACGTTCAGGACGAACGGACGCATCTTCACGAACATGTCGCGCGAGGACGGTGCGATCTCGACCCGTGCGCCTCAGGAGGAGCTCGAGCTCCTGATCCAGGCGAGGCCCGACATCTACTTCCTCACGCCGCACTACATCGGTTGGGAAGCGGTGCTCGTGCGACTCGACACCGTCGACGAGGATGAGCTCGCGGGGCGCATCGAAGACGCCTGGGCGTACATCGACGCGAAGCGCCCGCGCAAGAAAAATCGCGCCTAGGCGGTCTGTGCGATCTCTTCGTCGCGCGGCAGGCGGCGCGAGACGATCTGCGACACGCCGTCCGGGCCCATCGTGACGCCGTACAGCACGTCTGCTGCCTCCATCGTGCGCTTCTGATGGGTGATCACGATGAACTGCGCGCGATCGGCGTAGGTGCGGAGCAGCTCGGTGAAGCGGCCGATGTTCGTGTCGTCGAGCGCCGCCTCGACCTCGTCGAGGAGGTAGAACGGGCTCGGCCGCGCGAGGAACAACGCGAACAGGAACGCAATCGCGCCGAGCGCCTTCTCGCCGCCCGAAAGGAGCGACAGCCGCGTCACGCGCTTGCCGGCAGGACGGAGCTCGACCTCGATCCCAGGCTCCTCACCCTCCTCCTCGGGTTCGGTGAGGCGCAGCCGGCCCTCGCCGCCGGGGAAGAGCGTGAGCGCCACCTCGTGGAAATGGTGCTCGACGGCGGCGAACGTCTCGGCGAAGCGCGTCTCGACGGTGCGGGTCAGGTCGTCGCGAAGCTTCTCCAACTCGGCGAGGCTCCGCTCGAGGTCGGCGCGCTGCGTCGACAGCTCTTCGAGCCGCTCCTTCTCCGCGTCGTATTCCTCCTTCGCAAGCGGGTTCACCTGGCCGAGCTGCTCGCGACGCTTCTCGTACCGGGCGAGCGTCTCGGCGAGCTCGTCGCGATCCTCCCCCTCGGCAGGCTCGGACGAAGCCGCCTCCAGTCTGCGCCGCGCCTCGTCTCGTTCCGCGTCGGTGCGCGCGAGCTCGACGTCGACGGCAGCGAGCCGCTCGCCCGCCTCGGCCGTGGCCGCGCGAAGGCCGACCTCTTCGGCGCCGAGGCGTCGCAGTGCCGCGCCCAGCTCTCCCGTACGCGCCGCCTGCGCCTCCGCACGCTCGCGCACCGGGACCTCGAACCGGGCGACGTCCAGCTCGAGCGCGTGCTCGAGCCGGCCGGCGCCGCGCACGAGCCGCTCGAGCATGAGCTCGCTCGGACGGCCGCGACGGCCCGGATCGGTGTCGGCAAGCGCACGCGCCGCGCTTCCGGCACGCTCTGCCGCGTCTTCAGCCGCACGCGCCGCCTCTGCTGCGCGCGTCGACAGATCCTCGGCCTCGATACGCAGCATCGCGACGTCGCCGCCGACCGCCGCCTCCGCGCTCCGGCCGCCGGCGCGGCGCTCGGCTGCACGCGCGCGTTCGTCCGCGTCGCCGGCCGACCGCCTGAGATCGGCCTCGCGGGTCGCGATCTCACGCAGGTCGCCGGCCAGCCTGCCGGCACGCTCTGCAAGGGGCCCTTCGAGCCTGCCTGCCGCGCTCGCGACCACGCGCAACGTCTCGTCGAGCCGTTCGCCGCAGCGCACGAGCCGCTCTAGCCGGCCGGCGTCGGCACGACGCAGGTTGCGGAGGTGCGCGACCGGTGCGAACGCCGCCGCCGCGCTCCGTGCCTCGTCGTGCGCGCTTTCCGCGTTCGCGGCCGCCGTCGTTGCCCGCGCCACGAGCGTCTCCACCTCGACCCGGAGCTCGCGCCGCCGCGCCTCGAGCTCCAACAGCACCGCCTCGGCCGTTTCGCCGGAGAACCACAGCTCGCCGCGCGTCGGGTCCCAGCCGATTCCTTCGATGGTCACCGCCGGAACCGGCGACGCAAGAAGCTCGTCGTGCGGCACGACCGGCAGCGCTGCGAGCCGCTGTGGATCGCAGTCGACGAGCACCAGCACCGAGCCGAGACCGGCTGCCTTCGCTTTCTCGACCAGCTCGAGGCCGCGCTGCGGGGTGCCCGCCAGTACGGCCGACGCGCGATGGCCGAGCGCTGCGGCGGTCGAGCGCTCGCGTCCCGCCTCGACCTCGAGCTGCTGCAACGCGAGCAACTCGCCCTCCTCGGCGAGCGCGCGCGCCGCGGGCGGAAGCCCCTCCCGCTCCGCGAGCGACTGCTCGAGCCCCGCGAGGCGCTCGCGCGCCAGGACGACCCGGGCTGCCAGATCCTCGTGCTCGCGGGTCGCTGCGCGTGCGGCTGCGTCGGCGTCATCGGCCGCGCGTCCGAGTGCGTCGGGCGTGGGACCGGAGGGTGTGCGCCGTGCGTCGGCCAGTTCTGCGCGTAGCTCGGTGAGGAGCCGCTGCGCGGACTCGTGCCGGACAGTGAGGCCCTGCGTCGCCCCGCGCAACGCGAGGAGCGCGTCGCGTCCACCACCGGTGAGCGTCGACTCGGCGTCGGCGCGCCGTGCGAGCAGCAGATCGAGCTCGCCTGCACAGCCAAGCTGCACCGCGCGCTCGATTGCAGCAACGCGTGCCCAGCGTTCCTCGGCCTCGACCTGCAGACGCGCCCGCTCCCCTGCGGCCGCCTGCGCCGCGGCCGCCGCGTCGCGCGCCGCAGCCTCGAGCCCGACTGCGGCCGTGGGGTCGTGTGCGCGGGCCGCCTCGAGCTCGCCGCGCAGAGACGCGGACAGGGATGCAGCAGCCTCGCGCCGGAGCACGATCCGCTCGCCACCGCTGCGCAGGCGGTACAGCGCCGCAGTCGCCTGCTCTCTCGCGCCGGCCGAGTCGGTCAGTTCCTCCTCGGCGCGCTCGCGCTCGCCGACCAGCGAGGCAATCTTTTCGTCGAGCGCGCGGCGCTCCTGCGCGGTCGACGCGCGGCGTTGCTCCGCCTCGGCTCGACGTTCTGCGAGCCGGGCGAGGTCGAGCGTCGCGATCGCCGCCTGCAGGCGTCCGATCTCGACGCTCAGCTTCTCGGCGCGCTCGGCCGCGGTCGCCTGCAGCGCAAGCGGCCGGAGACGTTTCTTTACCTCGTCCTCGAGGTCGCGCGCGCGCTCCACCTGCACGGCGACGCGCGCGAGCTTCAGCTCGGCGCGGTGACGGCGGCGCTTGAACCGACCGAGGCCCGCAGCTTCCTCGACGAGCTCGCGGCGCTCAGCCGGCTTCGAGTTGAGGACGGTTTCGACGCGACCCTGCGAGATCACCGAGCGCAGACCGCCGCCGAGGCCGACGTCGGAGAGCAGCTCGACGAGGTCGATCCTGCGCACGGCCGTCTTGTTGACGAGGTACTGGCCCTCTCCGCCCCTGTGGAGTCGCCGCGTGATCGAGACCTCGCTGTACGGCAGGTCGGGCCACGCTCCGTCCGAGTTGTCGAAGAGCAGGTCGACCTCGGCGAAGTCGAGAGGTGTCCGTCCCACCGAGCCTGCGAAGAGCACGTCGTCGGGCTTCTCGGCCCGCAGCTCACCCGGGCTCATCGAGCCGGTCGCCCAGAGGATCGAGTCGGACACGTTCGACTTGCCGGACCCGTTCGGGCCGACGACCACGGCAACGCCCGGCTCGAGGTGGACCTCGACCGCGTCGACAAACGACTTGAAGCCGCGCAGCTTGATTGCCTTCAGATGCACGCGAAGGGGAGGCTATCGTCGGCCGCGGACGCCGTCCGCCGGTGGCTCAGGTCGGCGTGCCGAGCGCTGCGAGCGCCTCGCGTGCCGCCTGCTGCTCGGCGTCCTTCTTCGAGCGGCCGGTGCCGGTGCCGAGGACCTCCTCGCCGATCTGCGCGGCGGCCGTGAACGAGCGGTCGTGCGGCGGGCCTTCCATGTTCACAGTCACATACGAGACGCTCCGGCCGGAGCGCGCGAGCCGCTCCTGCAGCTCGGTTTTGTGGTCGACGTGCGTCGTCAGCGCGTACTCGAGCTGCTCGTCGAACGCGTCGACGATCGCGGATTCGATCGCCTCGAAGCCGTGCTCGAGGTAGACGGCTGCGATCGCCGCCTCGAGCAGCGCTGCCAGGACGTTCCTGTTCTCGGCGAGCCGCTCCACGTCGGCCGGCGGGAGGCTGGACGCCTCGAGGCGCATGCGGTCTCCCAGCCCGAGCTGGCGCGAGATCAGGGCGCAGCTCGCCCGTGAGACCACGTGCGACCGCACCTTGGCCATCCGCCCCTCGCTGAACTCGGGGAAACGGTCGTAGAGCGCACGCGCGACCGCGAGCTCGAGGACGGAGTCGCCCAGGAACTCGAGCCGCTCGTACGAGCTTGTGCGCTCCACCGCCCACGACGAGTGCGTGAAGACCGCGGAGGTTCGTTCCTCCGGGAGCCCGTCGATCAGCTCCCGCAGCGTCGGCGCCCTACTGGTGCGAGGTGACGTAGTCGACGGCCTGGCCGACGGTGGTGATCTTCTGGGCGTCCTCGTCGGAGATCTTGATCCCGAACTGGTCCTCGAGCTCCATGATCAGCTCGACCAGGTCGAGCGAGTCGGCGTCGAGATCGTCCTGGAACGATGCCTCCTCCGAGATCTGATCTTCTTCGACTCCGAGCTGCTCGGTCAGTACTTCCTTGACCCGCTCGAAGACCTCTTCACGCGACGCTGCCATGTCACCTCGATATGTCGTTTTTGGGGGGTGGGGAAAGCCGGGCGATCATACACCGACCCGATCCGGAAGCCGCTCCGCGAGCCGGGTCACGACGCCGTTGGCGGCACCGCGCGCGGCGAGCCGGATCGCGTTCGCGATCGCACGGCGACCGCTCGAGCCGTGCGCGATCACCACGAGCCCGCGCAGACCAAGCAGGTAGGCGCCACCAAAGGTGTCGGGGTCGAGCCGTGCGCGCAGCCGCCGGGCCGCGGGTCTGATCAGCGCGCCGCCGAGCTTGCCCGTGGTCGTCGCGTTGATCTCTTCGCGCAGCGCGTCGAGGACCTCCTTGATCGTGCCCTCGAGCAACTTCAGCGCCATGTTTCCGGTGAAGCCGTCGGTCACGAGCACGTCTGCAGCCCCGCGCAGCAGGTCACGACTCTCGGCGTTACCGGCGAAGTCGATGCGCTCGTCCTCGCGCAGCAGACGGTTCGCCTCGAGCGTGAGCTGGTTGCCTTTCTCGTCCTCCTCGCCGATCGAGAGCAGACACACCCGCGGTTGGGCGACGCCAAGCAGCTCGGTGCTGAAGACGGAGCCCATGTGCGCGAACTGAACGAGGTGCTCGGGCCGTGCGTCGGCGTTCGCGCCCGCGTCGAGCAGCACGCTCGGCCCGCGCCGTGCGGGGATGGGGACGGCGATCGCGGGGCGCATCACACCCGGAAGGCGCCGAAGGTGGAGCAGCCCGGCTGCGAGCATCGCGCCGGTATTGCCGGCGGAGACGACTGCGTCTGCCTCACCGTCGGCGACGGCGCGCACGGAGGCGACAAGACTCGAGTTGGGCTTCGCCCGCACCGCTTCGGCCGGCTTCTCGGCCATCTCGATCACGTCCGTCGTCTCCACGAGGTCGAGCCCGTGGGTGTCGAGGCCCGCCGGGCCGTAGAGCGTCACGTGAATGCCGTCGGCGGCTGCGTCGAGCGCGCCGAGAACGACCTCACCGGGGGCGTTGTCCCCGCCAAGCGCGTCGACTGCGACGCGGGTCACGGCGTCGCTGCTCAGGGCGCCTTGAGGCGGAGCGGCACGACTTCGCGGCCCTTATAGGTGCCGCAGGTCGGGCAGATACGGTGCGCGCGCTTCGGCGACCCGCACTGAGGGCACGTGTTGACGCGCGGAGCCTCGAGCTTGTGCGTGGCCCGGCGCTTGTCGCGGCGTGACTTCGACGTTTTCCTCTTGGGGACGGCCATGAGCGGGCGCCAGTCTAGCCGAAGGCGTCCGCTGAGTGGGATCGGGGCCCTTCGGATCCGGCCGTGGCAGTTCTGTAACCGTTCCCAAGCAAGGGTGACGGAAGTGCAACGCGGTCGGCGGAGATGCACTCGCAGGGCCAATTCCGTTCAGGGCAAATGTGACGAGAGTGCAAAACAGGGCTGGTAGAGTCACGTTTGGCCTTCGGGCCGTGCTGATGACGGATCTCTAGATCGATACCCGCGCTCGTCTCGCCCGTTTCGATCCGAGGAGGTCCGCCCCATGCCGGGGTCGCTTGTTGCCCGCGACATCTCGAAGAGCTACGCCGCCGTTCAGGTCCTCGACCGTGTTTCGCTGACGATCGGGCCCGGCGACCGCGTCGGCATCGTCGGCCCGAACGGGATCGGCAAGTCGACGCTTTTGCGCGTGCTTGCCGGGCTCGACGCGCCTGACCGAGGCACTGTCACGTGCAGCGGCGTCGTTGGCTACCTGCCGCAGGAGCCGGCGCCGCAGCGCGGCGAGACCGTCCGGACCTACCTGGCACGCCGCACCGGGATGGACGAGGCCGAGCGGGAGATGGACACGCTCGCGGGCCGACTCGGAGCAGAGCCCGACCTCGCGGGTGCCTATGCGGACGCCGTCGATCGCTTCCTGCTCCTCGGCGGTGCCGACTTCGACGCGCGTGCCTCCGCGACGCTCTCAGACGTCGGTCTCGCGGGCCGCGTTGCCCGCACGATCGACACTCTGTCCGGCGGCGAGGCGGCGCGGGTTGCGCTCGCCGCGATTCTGCTCGCCCGGTTCGACGTCTTTCTGCTCGACGAACCGACGAACAACCTCGACTTCGTCGGCCTCGAGCGCCTCGAGCGCTTCCTCGACCAGTTGCCGGCCGGCGTTGCCCTCGTCTCGCACGACCGCGCGTTCCTCGACCGCACCATCACGCGAGTGCTCGAACTGGAGGCGGAGACCCGGCAGGTGCACGAATACCCCGGCACGTGGTCCGACTACGAGGCCGCACGGACCCGCGACCGGGCGCGCCACGAGGCTGCGTACGAGGACTACGCCGACGAGCGCGACCGGTACACGAGCCTGCTCTCACGACGCCAGGGCGAAGCGCGCGCCGGTGGGGCGATGGCTGACCGGCGCGGGACAAACGCGCTGCGGGGAAAGGTCGCGCAGGCAAAGCAGCATCTGGAGCGGCTCGACGTGGTCGAGAAGCCGTGGTCGCCGTGGCAGCTGCAACTGAGCTTCGCCACAGCTCCACCGGCCGGAGCGATCGCAGAGTTGCGCGGCGCGGTCGTCGAGACGGGCGGCTTCCGGCTCGGCCCGATCGACCTCCTCCTTCGCTTCGGCGACCGCACCGCGATCGTGGGCGCGAACGGAGCCGGCAAGACGACGCTCCTGCGCGCGCTCACGGGCGAGCTGCCGCTGGCCGGCGGGGAGCGTCACGTCGGCAAAGGCACGGTGTTCGGAGAGCTCGACCAGGCTCGCGAGGTCTTCTCGGGGACGCTGCTCGACGACTTCACGCGTCTCGCGGGCCTGACCTCGACCGAGTCGCGAACGCTGCTCGCGAAGTTCGCGCTCGGGGCCGACGACGTCAGTCGAGCTGCCGCATCGCTCTCTCCCGGCGAGCGGACGCGTGCGGCACTCGCGCTCTTCGCCGCGCGTGGTGTCAACTGCCTGGTGCTCGACGAGCCCACGAACCACCTCGATCTCGAGGCGATCGAGGAGCTCGAGACCGCGCTCGCAAGCTACGAGGGCTGCCTGCTCGTCGTAACGCACGACCGCCGCTTCCTGGAGCGCCTGAACGTCGAGCGGACGATCGCGCTCTAGCTAGCTCTGCTCGCGCAGCGCTTCGAGCGCCGCCCAGCGCGGATCGCTGTGCGCCTCTTCGTGTGTATGCGGCTCGTCGTTCAAGTTCCTACCGCACGTGCCGCAGAGGCCGGCGCAGTCGGGGCGGCACAGGATCTTTTCGGGAAGGGCGAGCGCGACGGCGTCGCGGGCCCAGTCAGACAGCTCGAGCTCGTTGCCGACGACGTACGGGGTCGTCAGCTCCTCGTCGTCCGGCGACTCGGCCTGGTACTCACGCAGATCGTTCGGGATCTCGAGCACGGCGTCGCCCAGGCAGCGGTAGCACGGCCCGACGAGCCGCGCGGTGAACGCGAGGGTGAAGACCGTCCCGGAGGTCGCGCGCGTGATCTCGAGCGCCGACGGCACGCTTTCGGGAACCGGCACGTAACGCTGGCCGCCGAACTCGAACGCCGGCAGCTCCACGTCGACCTCGTCGCGGTATTGCTCGCCGGGACGAAGCCTCACCTGTCTGAGGCTGAAGCTCGTCACGGCTATGACGGTACCAATGCGTCCTCGGCTGACGCGGTATCCCGCCGCAGTTACCGACCGGCCACTGGCACCGATCGGCGACAACCAAAGCGCACCTCGAGCATGCCCGTCCAGCGCCGCCGGCGCCAGGGGTGTGGACGAACCGGCGCAGGCTCGTGACACCTGTGAACGGTGCCTGGCACCATCCTGAGGGACACGCCCGCTCTGGCCGGGGCCTAGAGGCCCGAGCCGTTGTCGGAGAGGTCGACCGGCCCAATGCCGGCGACGACCGACTCCTGCGAGCGCTCGTGCAGCCGCTCCCGCCCGCGGCGCACCGCGACGAGGAACTTGTCGAGATTCGTCTCGAGCGTTGCGAGCATGCCGTCCGCCCAGTCCTCCATCTCGAGCCGCATCTCGCGCGCTCCGCGGCGGGCCTCGTCGATGATCTCCTGCGCTTGCCGCTCGGCGAGCTTGACGATCTCCGTCTGCGACGCCTCGCGCACCGCCTGCTCGCGTGCCTCCTGCAGCAGCCGATCCTGCTCACGCTTCGCCTCCGCGAGCATCTCCTGGCGCTCCTTGACGATCCACCGGGCCTGCTTGATCTCTTCGGGGATCGTCGCGCGCATCTGATCGAGGATGTCGTAGATCTCCTCGCGGTCGATCCGCACCTGGTCGGTGAGAGGCACGGCCTTGGCGTTGTGCACCAGGTCGTCGAGCTTGTCGATGAGAACGAGAACGTCCATCTGCGGTGAAGATTCTACTCCTGGTCGGACAGAGGGGCTCCCCGCGCCCGTTCGGGAACATCTCCTTCAGACGCGCGGCGACCGCCCGGGGCACGAGCTCCTCGACATTTCCCCCGAACGAGGCGATCTCCTTTATCCCGCTCGACGAGACGAAGCTCACCTGCGGGCTCGCCATCACGTAGACCGTCTCGATGTCCGGCGCGAGGTGACGGTTCAGCTGGTTCATCTGGAACTCCCACTCGAAGTCCGAGACGACTCGTAGCCCCTTCACGATCGCCTTCGCGTCCCAGCGCCGCGCAAAGTCGACGACGAGCTCGCTGAAGACGTCCACCTCGACGTTCTCCATGCCTTGGAGCGCCTCCTCGAGGAACGCGACGCGCTCCGGCACGTCGAACATCGGCGTCTTGTGGTGCGGGTTGCCGACGACGCCGACCACCACCCGGTCGAAGACGCGCGCCGCGCGCGAGATCACGTCGACATGCCCGTTCGTGACGGGGTCGTAGGTGCCGGGGTAGATGGCGGTGATCATCGATCGAACAGGGTAAGCCGTGCGGAGCCGTACGTGCGGGATGTTCGCTCCTCGAGCCCCGGCACCTCCGGCGGAGGCTCGCGGCTCGAGGACTCCCAGACGAGCAACCCGTCCGGCCGGACGAGCCGGGCCAGGTCCCTTGCGATGGTGCCAGGCACCAGGTCGTAGGGCGGGTCGCAGAGCACGAGGTCATAGGTGCCGCGCTCCTGCGCGAGCGCCCGCGCGGCGTCCTGGCACAGGACGGTCGCGTGCAGGCTCAGCGTGTCCAGGTTCGCGTTGATCACCCGGCACGCCTCGCGGCTCGACTCGACGAACGTGGCCCGGGCGGCGCCGCGCGAGAGCGCCTCGAGCCCCATCGCGCCCGACCCGGCGAACAGGTCGAGCACCTCGGCGCCGTCGATCGGCCCGATCAGGTTGAACGCGTTCTCCCGTACGCGATCGGAGGTCGGCCGTGTGTCGGAGCCCTTCGGGGCTGCGATCCGGCGGCCCCTATGCGAGCCCGCGATGATCCGCATCGCCGAGCATTCTGTCGGCCTCGGCCTGCCAGGGGCCGTCCTCGTCGCCCAGCTGGGCTGCGAGCTCGCGCGCCTCGTCGATCAGGTCGCGATCCTTGCGCAGCTTCGTGAACCGCAGGTCCGAGAGGCCCGACTGCTGCGTCCCGAGCAAACGCCCCTCACGCCTCAGGTCGAGGTCGACCTCCGCGAGCTCGAACCCGTCGGTCGTCCGCACGAGCGCGTCGAGGCGCTCGACCGCTGTGTCGGTGAGCTCGTCGACCGGGCGCGACACAAGCAGGCAATAGCTCTGCTCGGCTCCACGCCCGACGCGACCGCGCAGCTGATGCAGCTGTGCGAGGCCGAAGCGATCCGCCTCCTGCACGATCATGATCGTCGCGTTCGGGACATCGACGCCGACCTCGATCACCGTCGTCGCGACGAGCACGTCGAGCTCGTGCGCCTTGAAGCGGCGCATCACGTCACGACGCTCGGCCGGCTTCAACTTGCCGTGCAGCAGGCCCACCCGGTAATCGGCAAGCTCCGCGCGACGCAGGCGCTCGGCCTCGGCTTCGGCGGCGCGTGCAAGACGCGTCTCCGACTGCTCGATCAGCGGGCACACGACGTACGCCTGCCGCCCGGCGTCGAGGTGCACGCGTAGCCGCTTGTACGCCTCGCTCGAACGCTCCGCGCCGACGCGCGCCGTGATGATCGGCTTGCGATCGGCCGGAGGCTGCGCGATCTCGCTCACAGCGAGGTCACCGTAGATCGTCAACGCGAGCGTGCGTGGAATCGGAGTCGCCGTCATGTGCAGCACGTGCGGTGATCGCCCTTGCGAGAGCGCGTCGCGCTGCTCTACACCGAACCGATGCTGCTCGTCCACGACCGCGACGGCGAGGTCGGCGAACTCGACATCGCGCTGGATCAGCGCGTGCGTGCCCACCGTGATCTGCGCGACGCCGTTTGCGATCTCTTCGCGGATCTTCTTCGCGCCGAGCGAGCCTGTGAGCAGGACGCAGCGGACGCCGAGCTGCGCGCACAGCGGTTCGAGCGTGAGGAAGTGCTGCTCGGCGAGCGTCTCGGTCGGAGCCATCAGCGCGCCCTGGCGGCTGTTCTCGACTGCTCGCAGCAGCGCGTACAGCGCAACGACCGTCTTGCCCGAGCCGACGTCGCCTTGCAGCAGACGGTGCATCGGTGTCGTCTGCGCGAGATCGAGGTCGAGCTCGAGGATCGCCTTCTCCTGGTGCGCGGTCAGCTCGAAGGGCAGCACATCGCGGTAGCGGCGACTCAAGTCTCCGGGCTCGGCGAGGGACGACGCCACCGCATCGGTCGTGCGCAGTCGTGCGACGACGATCTGCAGAGCGACGAGCTCGTCGAGTGCCAGGCGACGACGTGCGACTTCGGCCTGCTCGTCGGTCTCGGGGAAGTGCAGCGCACACAGCGCGTCGGCACGCAACGGCTGCTCGAGCTCGGCCGGCAGCGAGTTCGGCAGGAAGCGGCCGTGCGCCGCGAGCGCAGCGCGAGCGAGCTCCCGCAGCCGCGTCGACGGCACCTGCTCGCTCGCCGGGTAGACCGGCGCGAAGTCCGCTGTGCGCCGAGCCTCGCCGAGGTCGTAGCTCTTGACGTCGAAGCCGTACTTACCGAGCTTCCCGCGCAGCCTGATCGAGGCGCCGGGCGTCAGTTTGTCGAGCAGCCACGGCTGATTGAAGAACGACGCGGTGATCTGGCCGCCCGAGTTGTCGGCCACGGTCGCGGAGACGAGCGTCCGCCGGCCGCCCAGCGGCCGCGAGCGCGCGGAGACTATTCGACCTTCGATCGCGACTTCGCCCTCGGCCAGTCCGAGCTTCGCGATCGAGACTTCGTCGGCCGCGCTCTCGTACCGCCGCGGCGCGTGCGCGAGCACATCGCCGACGCTTTCGATCCCGAGAACCCGCAGCCGCTTCGCGAACGTCTGGCCGACACCGGGAAGCGTCGTTGCGGGCAATGCATCGACGCGCTCGGGGGACGTCCAGCCGCGAGGCCGGGGCCACCGGTCCTGGACCACGCCTGCGAAACCCGTATGCGTTCGGGTCATCGTCGCCACCGGGACCGAGGATAGGACCCGGTCCGGACGGACTTAGAGGCTCGATGCGCATTTGAGGGGCGCACGCGGCTGGTGCGTCTGACGCGTCCCCGCGCACACCCCACTACGCACCAAGCCTCTAACCGACGTCGTCCTCGAACCAGAAAAAGCCGATCGTTCCGGGCCCTGCGTGCGTGCCGAGCACGGCACCGAGTTGCGTCGCGATCTCGATCTCTGCGTGCGGACGCACGCGTTCGACGAGCCCGCGCAGCGCCTCTAGTCGCTCCGGCGCCGCGGCATGCGCGATCCCCACCTTCAGCGCGGGGGTGTCCGACGAGCTGCCCTCGAAGCTCGAGCGGAACTCCTCGAACGCCTTCTGATTTCCGCGCACGCGCTTGAGCGGCACGACCTCCCCGTCGCGAAGCGTCAGGATCGGCTTCACGTTCAAGAGATTGCCCGCGAACGCCGCGGCCTTGCCGATCCGGCCGCCCTTCGCGAGGTACTCCAGCGTGTTCACTGTGAAGAGCAGGCGGTGCTTCCGGTCGTACTCCGCGACGAACGCGTCGATCTCTTCGTCGGTCGTCCCACGCTCGAGGCGCCGTTGCACGCCGAGTGCAAGCATCGCGAGCGACGCGGAGACCGTTCGCGAGTCGATCACGCGCACCGCGTCACCGCCGAGCAGCGAGGCCGCGGTCTCCGCGCTCCCATAGGTGCCGGAGAGCGTCGAGGAGATCTGCAGCGAGAGAATGCGCTCGTAGTGCGGCGCGAGCTCCTCGTACACCTCCAGGAAGTCCGCCGGCGTCGGCTGCGACGTCGTCGGCAACACAGCGGATGACTGCAGCCGTGCGTAGAACTGCGTCGGATCGATGTCGACGTAGTCCTTGTAGCTCTCGTCGCCGAAGCGAACGTAGAGCGGGACCACGCGGAAGTTCGCGAAGCGCGTGGGAGCTTCGGGGAAGTCGGCGGTCGAGTCGAGCACGACCGCGGTGTTCGCGCTCGTCAGGTTCACGACGCAGCAGCTTCGCACACGACCTGCACCAGGCGATCGAAGTCCTCGTCCTTCGACACGCAGGCGACGGCGCCGGCCGCGAGTACCTCGGCCTTCTCCTGGGCCGTCACCGAAGCCGACAGCAGCACGACATTCGTCCGCGGCGCCGCGGCCAGGACGGCACGTGCGGCCTCGGCTCCGTTCATGCCCGGCATCCGATAGTCCATCAGGACGACATCCGGGTCGAGCTCCGCGCACACCGGCGGCGCATCGTCACCCGATGCGACGCTCCCGACGACCTCGACCTCGTCCCGCAGCCCGAACAGCAGCTCGAGCGTCTCGCGAAACGTGTCGTTGTCCTCGACGAGGACCAGCCGAACCGGCTTCATTCAGCTGCCAGCAGGAGCGGATAGTGCGGCTGGCCGCCTTCGTGCACCTCCAGCTCGAGCGACGGGTGCTCGGCGCGGATGCGCGCGATCAGGCCTTCGAGCGCGGGCGGCTCGTCGCCGGTCAGCAGCGTCACGACGTCACGCGGCTCGCGAAGCAGCAACTCGAGGACGGCGTGCGCGACCTCGTCGAACGTCTCGCCGCCCGCGACCGGCTCGCCGTCTGCGAGACCGAGCCACCTGCCGGACTCGATCGCGACGCCGTTCAGCTGCACGTCGCGGCTCGCGATCGTGACTGCGCCGGTTGCGACAGCTGCTGCCGCCTCGCCCATCGCTGCCGCATTCGACTCCGCACCGGCTGTCGGGTCGAATGCAACCAGCGCTGCGAGCCCTGCCTGGATCGAGCGCGTCGGCACGACGCGGACGAGCTTCGATGCGTGATCGGCGGCTTGCTCCGCGCTCATGATCACGTTGCCGTTGTTCGGGAGCACGACCACTTCGTCGGCCGAAACACGCTCGATCGCAGCCACGATGTCCGCGGTCGAGGGGTTCATCGTCGCTCCGCCGTCGACCACGGTCGCCTCGAAGCTCTCGTAGAGAGCGCGATTGCCCGTACCGGCGGCGACCGCCACGACGCCGCACGTGAAGGATGACTCGTCGGGCGCTGCGTGCAACAGCCGCTCTTCGCGTTGCTGTGTCTGCGTGTGCATGTTCGCGATCTCCACACCCGCGACGACTCCACGCGCGACGCCCAGCGACAGCGCCCGGCCCGGATCGTCGGTGTGCACGTGCACCTTGAGCGCGGTCGGGTCGCCGACGACGAGCAGCGAGTCCCCGATCTGCTCGAGCTCGGACTCGAGCTCGTCCGCATCGAGACCGTCCCCTTCGACGACGAAGACCGTGCAATAGCGGTAGCGCGACAGGTCCTGGTGGATTGCGTCGAGGCTCAACTCTCGCTCGTGGTGCACCGGTGCCGGCGGCGCCTCGCCGGAGAGCGCGAACTGGATGCCGCGCACGATCTCGACGAGCCCTGCCGCACCGGCGTCGACGACTCCTGCGTCGCGCAGCACCGGCAGCATTTCCTGCGTCTGCGCGACCGTGTCGTCGCCGCGGGCGATGATCGTCGCGAGGTCTCCACCGTGCTCGGCTGCGTCCGCCATCGAGCGGATGGCCGTGAGCATCGTCCCTTCGACAGGCTTCTTGACCGCGCGGTACGCAGCGTCACTCGCAGAGCGAAACGCGCTGCGGAGGTCGTCGGCCTCGGCGAGCGCGTCACAGGCGCCGCGCACGATCTGCGACAGGATCACACCCGAGTTGCCGCGCGCGCCCATCAGTGCGGCACGTGAGACCTCGCGCGCGAGGCCGGCACGGTCGTCCGGACCGTCGAGCGCCAACGCTTCGTCGATGGCGCGCACCGTCAATGTCAGGTTGGTGCCGGTGTCGCCGTCGGGCACCGGGTACACGTTCAGGTCGTCGATCCGGCGGCGATTCGCCTCGATCGATGCTCGTGCGCCTGCGACCAGCTGCCGCACCAACGTCCTCACGCGGACTCCCTGACGCGTTGGATGACGACCTCCACCGCAGCGACCGTGAGACCGGTCAGCCGCTCGACCTCGTACGCGACCTGCGAGCGCACCGTCCCGGCCACCTCGGCGAGATTCAGCCCGTGCTCGACGACGATGTGCACACCGATCCGGAGTGCATCCGCGCTGCCGTCCACCGAGATGCCCTCACGGCGAAACATCCGCCCGACACGAGTTCCGGCGCTCAGCCCGACCACGCCGTAGCTCCCGAGTGTCGTCTCGGCGACGATCTCAGCCACCGCCTCACGCGCAATCGTGAGCCGGCCGAGCTTCAGGTCCAGCGTCAGGTCGTCCGCCACGGCGGACAATTAGACCTGAACTAGACGGCCTTGGTTACTTTGCCGCCCTTCAGGCAGCGCGTACACACGTAGGCCCGCGTGGGCGAGCCCTTGAGCAGGATGCGGACGCGCTGGAGGTTCGGGTCGAAGCGGCGCTTCGTGGCGACCATCGAATGCGAGCGGTTATGGCCGAACGACGGCTTTTTGCCGCAGATTGCGCAGACCTTGCTCATGACCGCGGCAGTGTAGCGATCCGCGTTCGCTACTGGCGCGCGCTCGCCCGCAGGCGCGCGAAGAGGTCGGCCATCTCGAGGGCGGAGCGCGCCGCCTCGGCACCTTTGTGGATGCGGGCCTCGGCCTGGTCGACGTTGTCGACGGTCAACACGCCGAACGCAACCGGAACACCGGTCTCGATCGCCGCGAGCTGCAACCCCGACGCGCACTCGGAGGCGACGTAGTCGAAGTGCGGCGTCTCCCCGCGCACGATCGCGCCGAGCGCGACGATGCACGCATAGCGACGCGTCTTGGCGAGGGCCATCGCAGCCAGCGGCAGCTCGAACGCTCCCGGCACGGGCATGACGGTGACCGACTCCTGCGAGACCCCCGCGGCAGCGAGCGCCTCGAGCGCCGCGTGGAGCAGGCGGCTCGTGACGCCGCCGTTGAAGCGCGACACGACGACGCCGACCGATCGCCGCGCGCCGAGCGGTGTCCCTTCGAGCTTCGTGTACCCGCCGGGCACTTCGATCTCGCCGCGCACGTGCTCGACGCTCGCACCGTCGTCGGGTGCTTCCTCGATCACGGCCGCGGATTCGGCGGCAGGCCAGCCCTCGAACGGGTCTTCGGAGGACTCCTCCGTGTCCTCGCCGACGGTTTTCGCCGTGGCGTCGGGCTCCGACGGGGCTTCTGCCTGCTCGCTGAATTCATTCATTCGGGCTCCGGTTCGTAGTCGAGGTTCCTCAGGTCCTGGTGATGCAAGCGGTGACCGAGCTTATCCCGCTTGGTGGCGAGATAGCGGTTGTTTTCACTCTGGGGCGCAACCTCGATCGGCACTTGCTCGACGACGGTGAGGCCAAAGCCGTCGATGCCGACGAGCTTCTTCGGGTTGTTCGTCAGGATGCGAATCGTCGTCAGGCCGAGGTCGGCGAGGATCTGGTTCCCGATGCCGTAGTCGCGCGCGTCCGCCGGGAAGCCGAGCTCGAGGTTCGCCTCGACCGTGTCTCTCCCCTGCTCCTGCAGCTCGTATGCGCGCAGCTTGTTGAGCAGGCCGATGCCGCGACCTTCCTGCGCCATGTAGAGCAGCACGCCGGTTCCTTCGCCCTCGATCTGCGCAAGCGCCTGCTCGAGCTGCTCGCCGCAGTCGCAGCGGAGCGAGTGGAAGACGTCGCCCGTCAGGCACTCGGAGTGGACGCGCACGAGCACGTTCTCGAGACCGTCGACGTCACCCTTCACGAGCGCGACATGCGTCTTGCCCGTGAGGCGTTCGCGGAACGCGACCGCGGTGAACTCGCCGTACTCCGTCGGTAGTCGCACCGACGCCCCGCGCTCGACGAGCTTCTCGTGCCGGCGGCGATTTTGAAAGTTGTCGCCACCGCGACCGTGGCCCGCGGTCAATTCCAGATGCGGCACGCGCCGCAGGACCGAATTGTCCGGCGGGAGGTCGCCCAGGCGGTCGTCGACGCGGCCCAGGGCGTCGAGGGCGCGCTTGGCGTGCGTGTTGAAGATAAGCGGCAAGGGCCGCCAAAGCTCCAGGATCTGCCCTCGCTCCAGAAATTGTGCAGCTCGCGCTTCGGTTGGCCGGCCAGCAAGACGCTGGAAGTCGCTCAGGAACTCTATGACGGCCAGGGCAAGAAGATCATCACATATCCCCGCGCCGAGGTGCGTTATCTCCCGGAGAGCTTGATATCGGATGTTCCGAAGATCGTCCCCGGCCTGCAGGCGGGCAAGTCGTTCAGCGCAATCCCCGTGCCCGGTCCCCCGATTATCAGAAAGGGCGCAAGCGGCAGTTTCCATGACAAGGGACTTGAGGGCGCCAGCCATCACGCCGTCATTCCCAACGTCAACACGGTCGACAACCTGCGGGAGGTCTGGCCGCGTCTTTCGATCGACGAGAAGAAACTGTTCGACGTCATCGCGCGGGCTTATCTGGCCGCCGTCATGCCCGACTTCCGTTACCGTCAGACGACCGCAACGCTCGACGTCCGGGGATTCCCTTTTCGCGCCACCGGTCGCCAGCCCATTGATCTTGGCTGGCGCGCGGCATTCCCGGAGTGGCAACCCGCCGACGAAAAGGGCGATGAAGCGCAATTGCTGCCAGCACTACGCAACGGCGAGACCACGAAACTGGAAAACCCTACCATTGAGGACAAAGAGACGCGGCCCCCGCCGCGATACAATGAGGGCACTCTGATCGAGGCGATGCAGAACGCCTGGCGTTTCGTTGACGACGAGGTGCTGCGGGAGCGACTGAAGGACGCCAAAGGGATCGGCACTCCGGCCACCCGCGCCGAGATTATTGGCGGACTCAAGAAACAGGCCTTCCTCATTGCCCAGGGAAAGAACATCGTGCCCACCGAGACTGGGCTGTCGCTATTCGGGGTTCTTAAACAGGCGGATCCTTCGCTGGTCGACCCCGGGTTAACCGCGCAACTCGAATGCCTGCTCGACGAGGTCGTGATCGGCAAGCAGAAGATGATCGGCGCGATTGATGCGGTGTGCGACGTCGCTCAGCGAATTATCGGCAAGCTGCAGGAAGGCGCCGCCATCGGAGGACTGCCGTTGCTCGGCGCCGCCATCGCCGCTGATGCGGGATCACGCCCCCCAACGCCGGCGATGAAACGCTTTGCCGACAGAATCGCTCGGGAGAAAGGCGTCAAGCCTCCGCCTGGCTATGCGACAACGGGATCGATCTGCCGCGCGTTCCTCGATCAGCACGCGCCCAGGAAAGCCGACGCTGGAATACCTGGAGCGTCTGGCTCCAAGCCCGCAAGTCCGGCGCAGATATTATTTGCCGAGAAGCTTGCACAGGAGAAAGGCATTGTTATTCCCGACGAGGCCAAGGCCAGTTCGGCTGCCATGTCGACGTGGATCGACTCCAATGAGGTCAACAAGCGTGACAAGAGGCGCCGCAAGCGCGTCAACACGCCGACGAAATCAATCGCTCCCAAATCCGCGGTTCAAAGAAAGAGATCTCGGAAAGGCGCGGCAAATGTCGTTGCCACAGCTACTCCGTCGACGCCGGCTCGGGGGAATTTGGGAACCGATACCGCACTACGGATTCCCTACGGCAACAAGGATGCTGCCTTGAGACTTGGCGCTCGATATCGAGCAGGCGGGTGGTATGCCCCCGCGGGCGTCGAACTTGCTGCCTTCGGCGAACGTGGGTGGCTATAGAGCCAAGCGCCGCCGTCGAATCGAGCAGGCGTCATCTTGGCGGCGCGTGCGTCGCGAACGACCGGCTTCTCCCGATCGGTCGCCCGTGCGATCGTCGGCAATGACAACTGCTCGTCAAGACTGCCTTCGCGGCGCGGGTGATATTGGCTAAGGCAGGCAGGCTGGGCCTAAAGCAGCCGCCTGGCGCGGAGGGCGGAGAGATTGAGGCTTCTAATTCGTTGGCTTCGTCGCTTCGCGGTTCTCGGGCTGGGGATCGTCGGCGTCTGGTTCATCGTTTTCGTTCTCAGAATTACCGATCGCCGACTGCCCACGATCCTGGCGCTGAGCCTGACCTACGCGATCGCGGCTTATGTGATCCTGCCACGAGTGGTGCGGATGGGGCTCAAGATCCTGCAGCGCAAGAGCGTGCCGTGCTTCACCCTGACCGGCGATGGCCTGCCGGCTGACCCGGTCAATCTGGCGCTGATCGGGGAGTTCGAGAGGCTGCGCGCGGCCTTCGCCCGCGCCGGCTGGATCGAAGCCGATCCGCTCAACGTCAGAAGCTCAAGGGGGATGGCCGTCGCCTTCGTACTGAACAGGCCTTATCCGGCCGCGCCGTTCAGTTCGCTCTACCTGTTCGGCCGCAAATAGGATGTCGGCTTCCAGAAGGCGATCGACATGAGCCCGCGCAAGCGCCACCACATCCGCTTCTGGGCCTTTACAGCCCGTTCACGAAGTCGAGTTCCGCTGATTCCGTGTTGTGGTCGAGGCATGGCGGGAATCAGCGATGGCGATGGGGCGATCGGAGGCGGTTCAGGGCGATCTGATGGCGACGTGGGCGGAGATGCCGCGCTCGCCGGGACACGCGTTCTACGATCGCTTGCAGGACCTGCTTCGGGAAGCCGGATTCGACGCGTTCGTTGAAGGGGTGTGCAGGCCGTATTACGCGCCGCGGATGGGCGCGCCGTCGCTTCCGCCGGGGCGGTACTTCCGGATGCACATGATCGGCTACTTCGAGGGGATCGACAGCGAGCGGGGCATCGCGTGGCGTTGCGCGGATTCGTTCTCGCTACGCGATTTCCTACAGCTGTCGAACCGGGAGAAAGTTCCCGACCATTCCTGGCTGTCGCGCACGCGCTCACGTCTGCCGCACGAGGCGCACGAGACGGTGTTCGGCTGGGTGCTGAGGCTCGTGGCCGAGCGCGGCCTTGTGAAGGGCGAGCGGATCGGCGTCGACGGCTCGACGATGGAGGCCAACGCCGCGTTGCGCACGATCGTGCGGCGCGACAGCGGCGAGAGCTATCGCGCGATGCTGACGCGGATGGCGCAAGAGAGCGGGATTGAGACGCCGACGGCCGAGGACCTGGCGCGCTTCGACCGCAAGCGCAAGGGCAAGACGCTGTCGAACGCCGACTGGAAGAGCCCGACCGACCCCGACGCCAGGAGCGCCAATATGAAGGACGGAACGACGCATCTGGCTTACAAGCCGGAGCACGCGGTCGACCTCGACACCGGCGTCGTCGTGGCCGCGCCGATCCATCCGGCCGACGAAGGCGATACGGCGACGCTTTCGCCGACGCTGGACGCCGCCGCGCGCAACCTCGACGCGGTCGGGCTGGCGCCGAGCGAGGATGCGCCCTGCGTCGTGGTCGCCGACAAGATCCCATGGGGAGGTGGATAGCGACCAGCTCTGGCAGAGTGAGGTTGCGAACACCCACTCTGGAGACGACCATGCCAACCATAGCTGACCGACCCGACAGGCCGACCGCCATCCAAACCAATCTTGCCGCGATTTTCATCTCTTTGGAACTCAGCCGCTCGATCTGGCTCATCACATCGCTGTCGCCAGGCTCTGGGGAGAAGATGTCGAAGCATTCCTTGCGAGCGGGGGATGTTGCGGCACTGCTGGCGCGGTTTTCGGAGTTGCAAGAGAAAGCGTTGGCGCGGACGGGGAAATCCTTTCCGATCATCGCCGTCCAGGAAGCTGGGCTGGATGGTTTCTGGCTTCATCGAGTGCTGGAGCGGGAAAGAATCGAAAGCCACGTCGTCGATCCGGCCTCGATTGCGACGTCGCGCAGACGGCGGCGGGCCAAGACCGACAGGATCGACGGTGAGACGCTGCTTCGCGCTTTGCTGGCGCATAAGCGCGGCGAACCCCGGGTCTGCGCGATGGTCAAGGCGCCGACGCCAGAGGAAGAAGATCGCCGCCGCGTCTGCCGCGAACGCAAGTTGCTGATCAGTGAGCGTGTAGAGCAATCAATCGCATCAAGGGGCTGCTGTTCTCGCAGGGAATATCAAGTTACGAGGCGCTGCGCCGCGATCGACGCCAACGGCTCGAGGAATTGAGGACGGGCGACGGCGGTCCTCTACCGACGCATCTCAAGACCCAGATCAGCCGCGAACTCGATCGGCTCGAACTCCTGCTTGAGCAAATCGGGATGGTGGAGGCGGAGCGGGACGCGATGCTTGCCGCGCAACCGGCCGCGGCGCCCGCGTCAGCAGGAAGGATGTTGCGCAACTTCAAGGGTGTCGGTCCGGAGTTTGCCGCTATCCTCTGGTTGGAGGCGCTATTCCGCCATTTCGACAATCGCCGCCAGATCGCGTCTTACGCGGGGCTGGCGCCGACGCCTTGGCAAAGCGGATCGGTCGATCGCGAGCAAGGCGTTTCCAAAGCCGGGAATCCACGATTGCGAGCCACGCTCATCGAACTCGCCTGGCTATGGCTGCGCCATCAGCCGCAATCGGCGCTGGCTCTCTGGTTCAAAGAACGGGTCACTCGCAACGGCGGTCGCATGAAAAAGACGCTGATTGTCGCGCTCGCGCGCAAGCTTCTGGTGGCGCTATGGAAATATGTCACCGTCGGCGTCGTCATCGAGGGAGCTGTCATGAAAGCCGACCATGCCTGACGACAAACGCTCAACAGAGGAGATTCTCAAATCTTCCAGGACCTGATCAGTCCTGGCTGATCCGGGTGGACGAACCGCGATAGCCCATGGCCTGAAACGCCGATGACAAGAATGGTTTCGTTCGCCTGAGCCCCCGCCGCCGCAAGCGGGATGTTGGTGCAGCCGTCTTAAGCGGCGACCGTATGTGAGGTTGATCGTGCTCGGAGACGAGCCGCGTCATGCAGTAGGGCTCGGGACTCGGATACCGAACGACAAAGCAAGCTGGAGACGCGCATCGCCGAACCCGAGCCGGCCAAGGGCTACCTGCGTTGGCATGGCGACGAGGCGGCGCGCAAAGCGGTCTACGCCAATCGCGTGCGGCTGAGATCGGATATCGGGCGCGAGACCATGCGCCGACGCGGAGAAATGGTCGAGCGCTCCTTCGCTCATATCCTCGATCGCCGCGGTATGCGTCGAGCCTGGCTGCGCGGACGGGAGAACCTCCACAAGCGCTACCTGATCCATGTCGCCGGGTTCAATCTCGGCGTCCTGATGCGCGCCATTTACGGCCAGGGAACGCCGAGGGAGGCCGCAGAAATCCTATACGCCCTGATCATCGTTCTCAGAACCGAAGCGGCGCTGCTCATCGGCCTGATCGCCACCGTCGACGGCGAACTCGCCGCAATCGTCATCGTCGCCGCAGACCCGACGCGAAACTGAAAAACCGGGACTTCGTCAACGGGCTGTTTAGCCTGGAGCGCGCGGAAGACACACTCAACAAAGCGGAATTCTGGCTCAACATCGATCGGCCGCCGCTCGACGCGCCGGTCCTGTGGATCGGCGCCGGCACGAGGGACACAGGGATCTCGCTGACGAAATTGACCTTCCAAGCTCGGAATCGAGGCGTTTCAGGAGAGCCGTTATGGCCCACCCCATCCAAATTATTTTGACAAGGCAACTCGCTGGATACCTAAGCGTCCCTACTTTTCTTGTCGACCCAAACGGGACGCTCCTCTTCTACAACGAGCCGGCTGAGGTTCTGTTGGGCAGGCGGTTCGACGAGACTGGCGCGATGCCGGCGGAAGAATGGTCGACGATTTTTGCTCCTGTAGACAAGGAAGGCCAGCCTATACCACCCGCCGAACTCGCGCTGATGATTGCCCTCCACGAGCGGCGTCCTGCCCACGAGCGGCTCTTCATCCAGGGGCTGAACGGTGTCCGGCGTCATCTTGAAGTGGTGGCGATACCATTACTCGGGATACAGGGCGAGTTTCTAGGTGCAGTCGCCCTGTTCTGGGAGCTCGGTCAATAATGCGCGTGACGCTTTACGGAACTCGCGGCTCGATACCTGCGCCTGGACCTGAAACGATGCGCTACGGCGGCAACACGCCAGCCGTGCAGGTCTGCGCGGAGAATGGCGCTGTTCTAGTCCTAGACGCCGGGAGCGGTATCCGCCGGCTAGGCGCTCAACTCTCAGCAACGACGACTTGGGTCGACGTCCTTCTGACCCACCTCCATATGGATCATATTCAAGGGTTGGGCTTTTTCCCACCACTGTACAACCCGGCGGTCGAGGTTCACCTCTGGGGACCTGCGAGCAGCACGCTCTCGCTGGAGGCCCGGTTATCGCGCTATCTCTCCCCGCCTCTGTTTCCAATACGCCTTCGCGATCTGCCGAGTGTATCGTGTCATCGCGTCCCACGCCCCAGCTTCGATATTGGCCCGTTCCGGATACTGACAGTGCTTGTCTCTCACCCTGGGCCGACGGTGGGTTACCGAATTGAGGCAGATGGTGGCGTCATTTCCTACTTGAGCGATCACGAACCTGCACTTTGCCTTCGCAACGGCCAGTGGCCCGGACGCGAGTGGGTCTCTGGCTTCGATCTAGCCGCCGAGACCGATTTACTCATACACGACGCTCAATATACGGATGAGGAGTACGACAGCCATGTGGGGTGGGGGCATAGCTCCTACCGACATGCGCTCGAATTCGCATCTTACGGCGAGGAAGTTAGTTGCATTTCATCACGACCCAGGTCACGACGACGAGATGCTGAACCATCTGAAGGAAAATGCGGTTCGGGGCGTAAGACCAAATTTCGCCGTGTCTGGCGGGTGTGAGGGTGCGGTTTTCGACATAGGGCGTGCAGCGGCTCGTTAATGTCGCCTCCGCGGGGCTCAAGTGTGCCGACCGACAGCTATCCCGGAGGAGTGGCAAGAGGTCTGAGACCGAATGGGGTTTTGGCTCATTCGCCGCCCTCCGTTGGGATAGAGAGAGCGCTTTCAAGCCTCACCAGCC